>CAMYXF010000007.1 GCA_947303185.1 uncultured Clostridia bacterium
TTCATTGGTAAGGATTTCTACCATTTATATACCTGATTTCTAATTAGAGTCCCAAGTTCTTAAGTCCTGCTTCGATGGAAGCGATGCAGGCATTGGAATCAACATTGTTGTTACCCTCAACGATGATTCCTCTCTCATTGTAGAAGTCGATAAGAGGCTGAGTGTTTACTCTGTATGTCTCAAGTCTCTTAGCAACTGTCTCCGGATTATCGTCTGATCTCTGGATGACCTTGCCGCCGCATACGTCGCAGACACCCTCAACCTTTGTGGGCATGTACTTTACGTTAAAGCTTGCGCCGCACTTCTCGCATACACGTCTTGTTGTAACTCTGTCCATAATGACTTCGTCATCGCAGATTACGTAAACGACTGCATCGATCTTGGATCCCTTAGCTGCGAGCATCTTATCAAGAGCCTCAGCCTGTGCAATGTTTCTCGGGAATCCGTCAAGGATGTAACCCTTCTCGCAGTCGGGATTGTTAAGACGGTCTTCTACCATTCTGATGGTAACGTCATCGGGAACCAATGCTCCCTTGTCGATATATGACTTTGCTTCGATTCCGAGAGGAGTGTTCTCCTTGATGTTGTATCTGAAAAGATCTCCTGTGGAAATGTGAGCAAGATTAAACTTCTCTCTTAATACTGTAGCTGATGTACCCTTACCGGATCCGGGTGCGCCGAGAATGATTAAATTCATGAATAAATCCTCCTCTTACTTTTTGTTGTAATTCTTACGTCTCTTGTCTTTGCCTGCTGCCTTGAGCTGCTCTTCTTCAGTCTTGAGGGCATTGTCGAGCAAAGTCTTCATCTCGATGAGTCCGCCGCCAACGAGAACTACTGCGATTCCGCCGAATGCGATTCTGTCGAATCCGGGGATGAAGCTCAAAGCCATCGGCAGTACGCAGAAAAGGATCAGATAGAAGCAGTCTGCGCTGTTCAGGTTGTTGTAAAGATTCATCAGATACTGTGATGTGGGCTTACCGGGCTTGATACCCTGGATGTAACCGCCGTTCTGCTTGATCTGATTTGACATATCGAAAGGATTGAACTGCAGCATTGCAAAGATGTATGTGAAGAATACAAGGAATACGATGAAGAACGGAATGTATGCAACGTGTGTGGGAAGATTCTTCCATGACTCTGCCCATGCAGCTTCTGTGCCGGGTACTACCATTGCAATGATTACGGAAGGAAGCAGAGTGATCGTCATTGTGTAGATGATGGGTGTGATTCCTGCCTGTGCAACCTTGAGAGGAACAACCTGGTTCTGCATTCCGTACTGCTTCATTCCTACTGTTCTCTTGGAAAAGATGATTCTGATCTTCTTTTCGCCCAGGTTGATGAATACTACGAAGAAGATAAGGCCTGCGAAAAGGAGAGCTCCGAAGATCGCATATGTAAGTCCGGGAATGATGCCGAGAGTGTGGGCATCATCGAAGCATCTTGCGATCTCGTGGGGAATGTCACGGAGAATGCCTGCTACGATGATGATCGTAAGGCCGTCGCCGATTCCCTTGTTGTTGAGGAGTTCAACACACCATCCGCAGAAAGCGTTACCTACTGCGATGGATACGCCGCAGAGTACGATTGCTACCCAGTAGTTGATTCTTGTCGTAACTGCGTTTCTCATGCCTACACAGTAAAGAACTGCGAAAAGAACTGCAGAAACGATGGATGCGATTCTTGTAAGCTTTGTGACCTTCTTTGCGCCTTCCTCGCCCATCTGAGCAAGAGCTCTGAGCTTAGGAACTGCCAAAGTTACTATCTGCATAACGATTGATGCTACGAGGAAAGGATAAATACCAAGGCTGACGATTGATATATTCTCAAATCCCTTCATTGAAAGGATATCGATGATGAAACCTACGCTACCCCAGCCTGCTGCTATGTATGTTGCAACTGCGTGATTAAGTCCCGGAACGGGAACAAGCGTGAGCACACAAAGTACGGTAACTATAAGGCAGGTAAAAAGAAGCTTCTTCCTTATCTCCGTACTGTTTACGCTATCTCTTAAAGTGCTCATTAACTGACATTCTCCTTGGTATATAAATAAAGCGTATGTATTATAGCGCATCTCTGCGCTTTTTTCACTTAATATTTTTTAATATAAAAGAAGTATTAAATCAGCCTCCGACATAGAGTCTTCTGACTCTCTTGCCGACGTCACACGTAATCTCGTAATTGATCGTTCCAAGGGCTTCTGCAAGCTCATCTGCAGACCTCTCGCTGCCGAACACGGTGACCTTGTCACCTACCTGCGGTCTTGTCTCAAGATCAGTGGTATCAACCATGCACATGTCCATGCAGATATTGCCGATTATGGGGCACTTCCTGCCTCCGATAACCAGCTCGAAGCCGTTTGAGAGCTTTCTGGAAAGGCCGTCGGCATAACCGATTCCGACAGTCGTGACCTCAGTGGGGCGCTCTGCCGTGAAGTGTCTGCCGTAACTGATCGTAGCTCCAACGGGAACCGTCTTAACGTGGATGACCTTGGCATACCAGTTCATGACAGGCTTAAGGTCGATGTCCACAACGGGCGCGGGGCATCCGGGCGGCATGAGGCCGTAAAGGATTATTCCTGCCCTTACCATATCAAGATGCATTCCGGGGAATCTCAGGATTCCGGCGCTGTTGCATATATGTCTCTTCGTAAAGTGAATGCCCTTCTGCCCAAGCTCTTCGATCTGCTTCATGAACAGGCCGAACTGCCGGTTGGTGTATTCGTCGTCATCAGTATCAGCTGCTGCGAAATGTGAGAAAACGCCGTAGGGTTCGATGCCCGGCAGAGTGCATGCTTTTACAATATCTTCAGTCTCGGTTCCATCTGTTTTAAAGCCGATCCTTCCCATGCCCGTGTCGAGCTTGATGTGGATCCTGCAGGTCTTGCCCTGCTTAACTGCCTCGTCAGACAAAGCCTTTGCGATATCAAGTGAATATACTGACTGCTCAACGTCGTATCTGACAGCATCTTCAAATCTGGAAGGGTCGGTAAAGCCGAGCGTCATCATGGGAACGGTTATTCCGTGCTTTCTGAGCTCGACCGCCTCATCGATCGTGGCAAGGCACAATCCTGCCGCACCGCCGTCGATCAGGGTTTTCGCTGTCTCAAGAGCGCCATGGCCGTATGCGTCAGCCTTAACTACGGCAAGGATATCCGTGCCGGGAGTTACTGCCTTCTTTATCTCTTCGAAATTGTGCTTTAAAGCATCAAGATCGATCTCTACGCATGAACGGTCAAAAATATTGTTACTCATCATCTTCACTCCAGCCCGCCTGAATGTATCCGTCCTCAAGATAGATCAAAAGGTCAGTCGGGATCATGGCTCTTACGCCGATATCTTCTTTTGCGGCTTCTCCGGCCTTCGAATGTATAAAAACAGCAGAGCATGCAGCCTTAAAAGGCTCCATTCCCTGTGCCAAAAATCCTGTTACGAGACCTGCAAGAATGTCTCCTGATCCGCCCTTTGCCATGCCGCTGTTGGCAAGTTCATTCATATAGATCTTACCGTCAGGTGAAGCTATCAGGGTCTTGCTGCTCTTAAGGATCACAACGCAGTTATTCTCACGCGCAAACTCAAGCGCGAGGTCAGCTGCCTTCTCTTCTACTTCACTCTTGGGAAGGCCTGTAATCCTTGCAAACTCGCCGATATGGGGAGTCAGTACAGCAGGAACTTCTCTTGCTTTGAGGTTCTCTTTAATCCTTGCAATCACGTCGTACTTGCCCGAAAGAGCGCCAGCATCAAGAACAACGTTCTTTGCTTCTTTAAGGAATCTCTCAGTCAGGGCTTCCATGTTCTTGTAATCGGCGGGCATGCCTGAACCGATAAGAACTGAGGATGCGATCTTGCATAACGAAGAAGCTTTTCTTAAGACTTCAGCAGTCTTCTCAGGCCTCAACTCAAGCATTGCGCAGGGTTCGTTGAACCTTATGGCATCAAGAGTCTTCTCATCAGAGAATACTTTTACAAGACCTGCTCCGGACCTTAAAGCAGAACCTGCCGCCATTACGGCAGCGCCGGTCATGTATCCGGAACCTGCGCAGATAAGCGCGGTGCCGAAAGTGTTCTTGTGTCCGTCTTCAGGTCTTTTGGGAGCAAATCCCGATATAAGTTCTCTGTCGAGTTTTAAGATCTCAGCCATTTTTCTCCAAGTCCCTGTTAGGTTCAAGATCTTCGTTCCTGATGCTCCTGATCAGGTTGATGTCGAACGGAGTTTCCTGATATACGTAGTAGTTGAGCCAGTTGGTATACATCAATGTAGCTGAAGATCTCCATCTTAAGAGCGGTCCCTTGTCAGGATCGTCATCGATGTAGTAGTTCTTCGGAACGTCGACGTCGGATAAGCCGGCATTCATGTCTCTTCTGTACTCTCTGTCCAGGGTATCCCTGTCGTACTCGGAGTGGCCCGTAATGAAGAACTGTCTTCCGTGAAGGTCTGATATCGCATAGATACCGCACTCCTCGGATTCGGAAAGGATTCTCAGTTCCTTTACCTTCTCAACGTCCTCACGTCTTACCTCTGTATAACGTGAATGAGGAACATAGAAGATATCGTCAAAGCCCCTGAAGAGCTTAACGGGTCTGGACCACGTCATAGAGTGCTCGAAAACGCCGAACACCTTCTTATCCAAAACGATCTTCGGAATACCGTAGTGGTAGTAAAGTCCTGCAAATGCGCCCCAGCAAAGATGGAGTGTGGAGTAAACGTGTGTCTTGCTCCATTCCATTATCTCGACGAGTTCGGGCCAGTAATCGACTTCCTCGAAAGGAAGCTTTTCGATAGGTGCGCCTGTGATGATCATGCCGTCGAAATACTCTTCTGATACCTCATCGAAAGTCTTGTAAAACTTGAGAAGATGCTCAGCCGGAGTGTTCTTGGACTTATGTGTTTTCGTGAAAAGAAGCTCGACGTCGACCTGGATCGGAGAATTGGAAAGGGCTCTTAAGAGCTGTGTCTCCGTAGTCGATTTATCGGGCATGAGGTTGAGGATCAGGATCTTGATAGGACGGATGTCCTGGGACAAGGCCCTGTTTTCCTCCATAACGAATATTCTTTCCTGCTCAAGGATGTGCCTTGCCGGAAGATTGTCTGCTATTCTGATAGGCATTATATGCCTCCTTTATTAATCTAGATCAGCAGGTTTGCCGTTACTGTGAGATGAACTCGTTCAGTATCGATTCGGCAGGAACCTGTTCAGGGCTGATGACCGGGATCTTGCCCAGGTGGCCCATAAGCTTATTAGCCTTAACAAGTGCAGAAGAAAGATCCGCAAAGGACTTACCTGACGGAGACTTCTCCATGAAGACGCTGGGCTCGATCGAACCCTTCTCGACCTTTGCGAGCGCCTCTTTGATATCATTCATGGCCATGGGAGCAACGATAAGGCTCTCATAAGCGAGGAATGAGTTGACGTGATAGTCAGCACATGTAAGGTACTCTTCGTAATATTTTTCTTCGGACTTCTGGATCATGGGCCAGTAGTCGATCGTGGCAAGTGCATGTGCGCTTCTGTGGCGGTAGTCTCTGATGATTCTTCTAAGAAGTCTTATCTCGTTACTGTCCATGAGTTTGGAATCGCAGTAAACGTTACCATAAGGCATGATGAATACCTTGGAGCACTTCTCGGAAGGACATTCACCGGAGATCCTGGGCGACAGACCGTGAAGGCCTTCAACAACAAGAACGCCGTCGTCACCTAAGCAGATGGCATTTTCCGGATTGCCTTCGTGCTGCTCTCTGGTATTGAAATCAAAGTACGGGGGAACTACTGTCTCACCGTCCAGGAGAGCCTTGATGTCGCGCTGAATTCTTTCTACATCGAGAGCATCGATAGTCTCAAAGTCAGGTCTTCCCTCCCTGTCGCATTTGACGTCCTTGATGTTGTAGTAATCATCAAGTGAGAGATGAATGGCTTTTCTGCCCCTCTTATTGATCGTTGACGATAATCTCAAAGTGAAAGTGGTCTTTCCCGATGAAGTAGGACCTGATACGAAAATGGCCCTTTTATTGCTGTCAGAACAGATCTCATCACAGATGGTATCTATCCTGCCGACAAAACTCTTCTCTGATTCTGCGATAAAACGCGGAAGCCTAACGGCGCCGAGGGATTCCTCGAGCTCTTCAACCGTGATGTCGATTCTGTCTCTAAGCTCTGCCATATGGTCTCCTTTGTAAACCCATTATTTACGCTGAGGGAAAAACCTCTTGATGATAAGCGTATTTACGACCCAGTCCCATACATACTGAACAAGTCTGATTGCCAGATATATGAGGCCCGGAATAATCATTGCTGCCAACATATAAAGCAAAACGGTTCCAACGACATGAACGCCGCCTGAAAGAACTCCCAATACAGTTGAGAAGGAACCTGCGCTTGCCTGGAATTTCTCAGTATATTTCTCAAGCGTACCGTTGAGATATGTCATGAGGAAATCCTGAAGATCATCAATCTGTACCGACAGTCTCGGAAGGAAAAGACTTACTGTATAGCTGACGATCAGATATGATTTGAATATCTTCACTGCTAAAACTAAAATCTTGCCCCACCAGGGCATTCGGTAATATCTGAAGCTGATAAAAGGATTGGCCAAAAAGAGCAGCGTGAATACTGCGATGTGAATCGGGCCTATTACGCCGAAATTCAAAAGGCCTTTACCGGAGATATAGATGTAGAGAACTATCGCATCGACAAGAAGGCCATATATAACAAACAAACCGAAATGCTTACGGTTTTCGAAATCCGTATCACTCCAAAGCCTTCCAAGTAACAGTCCTTCCAGATAATCCAAAACTAATAACTCCTCGTTCAAACATATTCCCGATAACACTTCTCGGGCATATTAATGAATTTTATCACATTAGAGCAAATGCGACTACAAAGGATATTTAATACTCAAAATAATAAAAAAGCAGGCCCCATGCCTGCACAAACCTACTATCTGACCAAATCCGGACTTATCTTAACATGAAACTGCAGCCTGAAGTCTGCTCGATCAAATGCTGGAGATTCTTCCACTTTGTGGGGAAATGCTGCTCGGCACCTGACTTCATGCTTGTCTTGTCAGTAAACTCGACCTTGATCATCCACTCACCAGGGACCACTGTCTTGTCGCCGTATTCTTCCGTAAGTCCGAGATTATATCCGTTCATCCACTCAAGCATGCCTGACTCGGGAAGTGTTTCCTTAATGAGCTTAATGTTATCTTCGCTGAGGGATCTTGTGAAATTGTTATTCCACATGTAATTATCGCGCCAGGAGATCACTCTTCTGCCGAAGTCATACTTCACCGCATAGCCCTCGTTCGCAAAGGTCCTTATCTCGACCTCCAAAACAGCTATAGATCCGTATGCCTTCTCAAAGTCCATAGTGCTCCTTATTCAATCGCAATTCCGAAAACGCTTCCGGAAGTTGTTCCTACGACCATCATGCCCTTATAGATTACAGGAGAAGCTTCGATACATACGCCTGACGCTGTCTCATCCTCAAGTCCGAGGTTTCTCTTTGTCTGGATGT
Source organism: uncultured Clostridia bacterium (assembly GCA_947303185.1). Classification (GTDB taxonomy): domain Bacteria; phylum Bacillota; class Clostridia; order Saccharofermentanales; family Saccharofermentanaceae; genus Saccharofermentans. The sequence continues at coordinate 7,514 of CAMYXF010000007.1, forward strand.
ACGTAATTCTTCTGTCCTTAGGGTCAGCTATTCCCGTCTCAGCATGTATCATGTGAACCTGGCCAATTGAGTCGCAGATAACGATATATGCATTGCCGTCAGCATCGTAGAAATCTACCGGTGAACTGTACGAATAGATGTTCATATTATATTCCCAAACTTCAGTACCTAAATCCTTGTCATATGCAACAAGTTTATTGCCGCTCGCAAGGCCGTTAGTCATACTAAATGAGAAAATAACGAGGTTTGAAATTGAACCTTTTCCGATAATGGGATTGCCCAGGCATCCGCCGCTCTGGTCGGAATCAGAAGTGTTGCCGTTATATGTGTAGCACGCTTCGGAACTCTGCCATACCTGTTCACCCGTAAGACCGTTGATCTTGTAGATGTATGCAGCACCGCAGTATTCGCCTACTTCGCCCTGGTTATCTACCTCGGTTCCTATGTAAACATACGGTATGCCGTCTTCTTCATCGATTACCGGAGTAACGTCTGAATCATCGCCCAAAACCTTTGTCCATACCATCTCAAGCGTGTTGAGATCGAGGCAGCAGAGGTTCATCGTGTTGTCCACGAAATAACCGTAGTTACCGTATACGGCAATGGAACTCTCGACACCCATGTGCGAACCTACATTGTCGTTGAACATGTACTTATATCCGGTTACGACGGGTGATACGAGAATGTTGCTTCCCGTATATGCCGTGTGAAGGTCGAATGTGTAGATGATGCCGTTTTCGCAGGGCCAGATAAGAGTATCCGTCTCAGCGTTTACGATTGGTGATGAGTCAAATGCGTTCCAGTTGCTTCTGTATGCGCCGTCTTCGGAACCGTCGTACCAGTAAAGGAGCGAACCGTCCAGAAGCGAATAGATGTACATACCGAAAACCTTGCCGCCGTTGTTATCCGTCTGTCCTACGTAAAGGAGAGGATAGCCTCTGGGGTCGAGCGCGGGAGTACCCTTGATTGAAGCACCTACGTCGATAGGTTCTCTTGTGGGTTCACCGTTCTGGAGATTGAAGAAATAGATCTTACCGTCCAATGCAGCAACGATAACTTCAGTAAGAGTCATCTGCTGCTTTGCGGTATCGTACATATTCATGTTCTGACGGACTGCCGCAGGCCACTCAACAACGAGGGGCTGGCCTGTCCACCTTACACCTGACCACTCAAAGTTGAGCGTAGATGCAAGAAGTGTTCCGATCTCATTGAATTCCCATCTCTGGGTAAGAGATCCTCTGTACATGGTTACGTATCCGTAGGATGCGCAGTTTCTGAAATTGTTTCCTCTGTATGTGAAGATACCGGGGATAGAACCGTAGAAAACAGGGTCGTTCATGTAGATCGGGTTGTCCCTGTTGTAAGGAGGTTCAACGATACTTCCGTTTACCATGACTGTCTCGTTGATTCCGCGCGCAGAAGGAACGCAGTTCTTGTCTATTGCGAGTTCCTTATTGATGTTTACGGACGCAAGACCGGGGTAAAGAATAGGATTCTGATAATCAGTAATAGGCGGAATAGGAGTAGGCGTGGGGGAAGCTACAGAGATGTAACCTGAGATGTCAGTGGAGTCGATATTTGCGAGCGTCTCCTTTGTTGTCGCCTTCTTGAAGTAGACTGCGGCAAGGACACCTGTAAGGCATACGAAGAGAAGAGTGATCACGACGACGAGCGTCATGGTTCCTTCATTCGGATCCCTAGAAGGTCTGTAGTAGCTGTTATCAGGCTCGATGTACTGGTCACCGTGCTTCATATAACCCCTCTTAATAGTTCCTTTCCAAAAAAGTTAACGCTTATTTTAGCACGGCTGTTTTGTTAACTCAAATTTTTAAGGGTTTTGAGCATCGGAAAGCACCATAAAATAAGGGATTTTTGAGGATTTACTGCAGAGAATTAGCAAATTCGGCGATCTTATCGAGGCGGTGTCTCATGCCTGATTTGCCGATCGGAGGGTCCATCATGGCACCGAGTTCTGCAAGCGATGCACCCGGATTTTCCATGTGGGCTTTTGCAGCCTCGCGGAGCTCCGGAGAGAGCTTGCTCGCGATTCCCGACTGCATGACTTTGGTGATAAGTTCGTTTCTGGCAGCGGCCGCTTCAGCCTGACGCTTGGTGTTGCCCTCGTCACAGTTAACGGCCCTGATTACCTTGCTGTTGACATCTTTTCCGGCACGCACGTTCTCGAATTCCATCATCGCCGAAGGGCTTCCGATGTAGCTTAAAAAGTCGGATACGTCATCACCGTTCTTGAAGTATACGGCGAAAGCGTTTTTGCGCTCCGCCTTTATATGTTTTATAGATAGAGTATTTAATGCGGCAGATATCCACGAAGCGCATCTCTCATTTGAGACCAGGAATTCGATCCTGTAACTCTTAACGGGATCCGAGCAGTAACCTGCCGACCAGAACGCGCCTCTCAAAAAGCGCCTTGCTTCCTCTACCGTGAGATTTCCGCCCTCAATGTCGGACAAAAGGACATATAACTTCTGCCAAAGATTGGAATCCGCAGAGTCTTCTATCAGGATCCTGCCCTTGGAATAGCGGCATTTTACCTTCTCCATCTCGAAAAGCTGGACAATAAGCTCAGATAATCTTTCAGGAATCTTTATCTCTTTTACGGGTTCGGAAAGATCTCCCGTAACCTGACTTAATATCAGTCCGCACAAAGCCGTCTGCCTCTGAACGGGCTTCTTTACGGCCTTGGTGGCTGTCTCAAGCTTAACTCTTACGGAGAAGCTGTCTTCCATCAGTCTTCGTCTGCCTTCTTCGTATATCTGTGAGGTTCTTTGTCGATATCCCTGTGCGTGACAATGCACTTGATGCCGTTCTCAGCCATCTTTCTTGCGATGGTCTCAGTGCAGTAAACGGATCTGTGTCTTCCGCCCGTGCAGCCGATTCCGATATGGACTGATCCCTTGCCTTCCTTCTCATAAAAAGGAATTACATAAGATAAGATCTCGGATGTCATGTAGTTGAACTCATCGGTCTCCCTGAAGCCTTCAAGATACTTGGCAATCTCTTCATCTTTACCGGTGAAGTTACGAAGCTGCGGCAGATAGAAAGGGTTAGGCAGGAATCTTACGTCAAATACATAATCGCAGTCTACGGGAAGTCCGTACTTGAATCCGAAAGATTCGACAACTACGAGAATGCTCTGGCTGTCCTGGTTCTTAATGATGTCGCCTATTGCCTTGCAGAGTTCATTGTCCTTGAGAAATGACGTGTCGATAACAACAGTTGCGATCTCTCTTATGTTCTCGAGCATCTTTCTCTCTTCAGCAAGAGCCTTAGTAAGAGATCCCTTCTTGCCTGCAAGAGGGTGCTTTCTTCTTGTCTGCTGGTATCTGCTGATAAGAACCTGATCTGAAGCTTCAAGGAAAATAACTTTATAAGGAACACCCACTTCATCGTGGATGAGAGCCAAAGCCTCATCAAAACCGTCAAGGTATTCCTGTGATCTGATGTCGACTACAAAGGCAAGCTTCGGTGTGGAGAATCCTTCACCGTTTCTGCCTCTGAAGAAGCTCTTTACAAGGTCCGGAAGAACATAAGGCGGGACATTATCCATGCAGAAATATCCGCAGTCTTCCAAATACCTGACCGCCGCACTCTTTCCAGCACCGCTCATTCCGGTAAGAAACAACAGTTCCATTGTCAGCCTCCGAAGTTACCGACCAGACGCACTTCTTTTTCAAGTCTTACGCCTGAGTTCTCATATACTTTTTCCACCACATAATCTATAAGTCTGATGACATCGGAAGCCTTTGCCGTGCCTCCGTTATTTACTACAAATCCGGCATGCTTGGGAGATACCTGCGCGCCTGAATCGTCTAAAGCAAATCCCTTAAGCCCCGCCTCTTCTATCAGCTTTGCTGCAAAATAACCTTCAGGTCTTTTAAATGTAGAACCTGCGGAAGGAACATCCAAAGGCTGGCTTGCAGTCCTTCTGCTCCTTAAGTCGTCGACCTTCGCGGTTATCTCATCCTTATTTCCTTTGGAAAGGACTGCCTCAAAACCTAAGATAACGGCTGTCTCTCCTTTACTGTCGAGCTTTTCAAAAATGCTCGTCCTGTATCCGAAATCACATTGACCGCCGTCTATGTGTTTGATCTCATATCCGTTCCAGTAGCTGACATTAGTTACGAAGTCTTTTGTCTCTCCGCCGTAAGCTCCGGCATTCATGAATATAGCGCCGCCGCATGAACCGGGGATACCGCATGCAAACTCTGCACCCGTAAGTGAGAGTTCCGTGCAGTAGTTTCCGAATCTTGCGTATGAAAGGCCTGCGCCTGCAGAAATCTTTACCCTGCCGTCTTCAAGTTCTTCGGATCTAAGCTCGCTCATGTTCTTGCCGATCCTTATTACAAGACCGTCAAAACCTTCATCGGAGATAAGGCAGTTGGAACCGTTGCCCAGGATGAATACGTCCCAGTTCTCCTCGTTTGCGAGCCTGAACAGCTTTGCGACTTCATCACCTGTCGCCGGCTCAGCGAAAAACTTTGCCGGGCCGCCGCATCTGAATGTTGAATATCCCGCAAGCGGGACGTTTTCAAGTATGGTGATATCAGCCATCCAAAGACTTCCCGGGGAAGACTCTGGATACAAGATCCTGAGCTGCGTTATAGCCCATCTTCTTGACTCTGTAGTTGATCGCAGCAGCCTCAACGATGATCGCGAGGTTACGTCCGGGTCCTACAGGGATAGTAACTGACGGAACCTTGATGCCGAGGATGTCATAAGTCTCCTCAGTAAGGCCCAGTCTGTCGTATGTCTTCTTCTCGTCCCAAAGTTCGAGATTGATTACGAAGTCGATGTTTTCCTGCTGCTTTACGGCAGATACACCGTAGAGTTCCTTAACGTCTAAGATACCGATACCACGGATCTCGATAAGGTGCTTGATAACGTCGGGAGCTCTTCCCAGAAGCGTTGTCTCAGATACCTTTCTGATCTCGATCTGGTCGTCTGCGATAAGTCTGTGACCTCTCTTAACGATCTCCAAAGCGGTCTCGGATTTACCTACGCCGGATTCACCAAGGATAAGGATACCTTCACCGTTTACCTCGACCAAAACGCCGTGCATCGATACACGGGGAGCTAGCTCCATCTTGAGGTATTTAACGAGCTCAGATGAGAAATCAGATGTAGCCTGTGATGTCCTTAATACGGGAGTCTGATACTTTCTTGCAGCATCTAAGATCTCCTTGTGGACCTTATGGTCACGGGTGACGATAAGTGCAGGAATGTTCTTTTCGAAAAGAGCAGATACGGACTTTGCCCTCTCCTCAGAGGAGAGGTTGTCCAAATATGCATGCTCCATGTTACCGATCATCTGGATTCGGTCAGGTCCGAAGTGGTCGTAGTATCCTGCAAGCTGCAGGCCGGGACGCGTAACGTCCGCTACGCATATCCTTCTTGATTCGATATCACCTGAATCGTATACAACCTCAAGGTTGTACGCTTTTACGATCTCTGATAAAAAGACGCTCGAAAAAGGCATTTTAACTTAGGACCTCCAAATAACCTGATCAGAATTCGATCTCAACCTTATGTTCCTTGCCGTCTGTAGCAACAGGCAGAAGTGTTCCTTCGCAATCAACGCTGTCAAGCTTAACCTTGATGCCGTCCTGCGCACGGATGAAGCCCTCAGGCTTTGTGATGTGGATATCGTAGGATGTTCCGCATACGGATACCTTTACATCAAGTCTCTTATCAGACTGTCTGAGGATAGGCTCGACTCTAAGGCCCTCACTTGTGAACTCAATACCGAAGCACTGGAAGAGTGAGAGAAGGAGCCATGTGGAAGTACCGGAAAGTGTAGGTCCGATATTCTCGCCTGTCTGGCTGTTGTTGTACTGTGTGCACCATCTCGGGTTACCGCATGTAACGAAAGGTGTCTTCAGTGTGTTGTAAGGTAAGATCTTATCAATGATCCAGTAAGCCGTGTCAGCAAGTCTTGAAGCTAATGCCTCATCCTTAACTGTCTTGGCAGCGCCGAGCATAGCAGAGCATGCCATCATGTTCGCATGCTTGAATACGCCGCCGTTCTCACGGTCACCGGGATAATACAAAGCAACGTCGATCTTAGGAGCGATCCTCGGATAGTCAACTGTTGAGCAGAGTCTGAATCCGTAAGGAGTCTTAAGATACTTGTCGAGTGAATCGAGCATCGTGTTGATCTCTTCTTCTGAAGCAACTCCTGCAAGGAGTGACCATGAGAAGCTGTTGAGGAAGTATGTGCCGGGATGTCCTGCTTCAACTGCAAGTCCATCGCCCTGTGCACCGAGATAAGCGATGTCTGTTCTGTCTTTTCTGTTGAAGAGTACTCTGCAGTAGAAGTCGCCCTTCCAGCAGTGCTCACGGAGATTAGCTGCGAGCTTGTCAGAAAGTGCCTTCATGTCGTCAGCAGCAGAATCGCCGATCTTTCTGAACATTGTCTCAGCTGCATCCAAAGCAACCTTCAAAAGGAATCCGTTCATTACTGACTCGGAGAACTCTGAATCGTAAGGAACTTCGCCGTAAGCCTTGCCGTTTGCAGCGAGTTGGTTCTTATACTCTGCAACCTTATCCTTACCGGAGATTGCATCAGGGTCAACTCTCAGGCAGTCGTTCCAGTCAGCACGGTCGATAAGCGGGATGCCGTGCTTTCCAAGAGAAATTCTGCCGCTGTACATAAGGATAGCCTTGATCGTATCCTTGAGCTTACGCTTAACGCCTGCATCGGTCTTCTTGACCTTTGTGCCTGCCATGACGAACTCCTCTTCGAGGAATGCATAATCGTCTGTGAGGCCAAGGTATCTGTCGAGAGCCTGGAGGAGCCAGAGTCCGTCATCTGACCACCAGCCGGGTTCTTTTCCGATCCAGTAGAAGTTGTGGTTTGTATAACCGTCTTCGTAAACGTTCTCGATCCAGCCTGCGAGCATTTCCTTAACGAAGTCTGTTCTTCCCATACCAGCGAAATAGTACATGGAAGCGAAGATATCCTGGATTTCTCTGAATCCGATCTCACGATATCCCTTCTGTGTCCAGTCGAGAGATCTTGATACGAATGTCTGATAGAAGACCTGGAACGGGAGGTTGTTGTTTACATAAGCCTCGAAGTTCTTGTCGTCGTGGGAGATCTTCATGTAGTTGGAATACTTGCCTGCGAAGTCGATTACATCCTGGAGGTCTCTTGCAAGGTTTGAAGGATCCTTGATGTAGTTTGCAACTGCTTCAACTTCTGCAGCAGGTGTCTGGTCTACTACGAACTTGTCGTTTACGCAGTCGGAAGAAAGGCATGTGATGTTATCAACACGTACTGAGCCGTTTGCCTTGACTGTGAAAGGTGTGGATGTAGCGAAGAATCCGGGGCCCTTTCTTGAAGGTCTTGAAGCGAGCGGATATATGAACTCAGGCTTTTCGAGGCTTCCGGAACCTACGAAATCAGCATATCTTACAGCATACTGGTCAGCGAAAACGTCGCCGTCAGCACTGTGTACTACTGTCTCGTTGAATCTGATGTCGCCCTTTGTGCCGTTGGGGTTAGGATCAGCGCTTACCGCACGGATCTCGTTATTCTCGTTGAAGAATACCTGTGACTCGCCAACAACAGTTGTGAAGATAACGTCTTCGGAAAGAGCGTGTGTCTGCTTTGTACCGAACATACCTGTGCAGACAACTCTCAAATCTCTGTCAGCGGATGTTGTATTCTCGATGTCGATGAGCTGTGCTTCACAAGCTACGGGGAGTCCTTCTCTCTGGGGAACGATGAAGATCGTTCTCTTGATCTTGAGGCCGCACTCGAGCTCATAGCTGATGATGGTTCTGTTCTGTGAGTGAACAGTCTCAATCTTCTTAAGGCCTTCAGCGATTGCGTTTCCGGACCAGAAGATCTGCTTGCCGTTCTCTACGAGATAGAACTGGCGGTTTGCGGGGAAACCGTTCTCCTCAGGGAGATAGTCCCATCTTGTAGCGAGAACCTGTGTATCAGCGTGTGATCTGAAAGAACCGCCGCCCAGGCTGTCTACAGCACTCTTAGGTGTTGACTGCAGAGGATAGATAAAACCAATACGGTTACCGATGAGCATATTCGTATAGTAGTGGGGTCCGGGTGAAGGGGTTGAAGGATCGAATGTAAGCTCGCCCTTGTCGTTGAGCTCTCCGCCCCATGTCTCCGTGCTGCTGATGAGATCGTAGCATCTTGCGATAACTGCACCGTCAAAACCTGCATCGGCAACAGTTCCGCCCTTTTCTGTCAATGCCTTAAGGCCGCTCTCACTCTTTACGAGAAGAATGCTTGCGCCTTCATTGATCGTCTTTGTGAACTGCTCGAAAACAGCGTCGTCTGAAGCAAGGATATTAACTGCCATGCTGTCGAATCCCAAACCTGAGATACCGAGAACGACAGGCTCTTTGCCAAAGCGTACATACTGTGCAGATATTCCGCCCTTTGTGTTATCAGCTCCGAATTTCTTGATAAGGAGCTCTTTTGCAGGACATCTTTCGCCTCTTGCTTTTTCACCGATGTAACCCATAATGATCCTCCGCGGATTAAAAAATTTATATGCCTGTTTTCAGCAAGTAACCCCACGGTTAAAAAATGTAACTGCGGGGTTTTGCTTTAGTTAATGACTTTAATTGCCGGTTATTAAAACCTTAGATCAGCCAAGAACTACCTCGACCTTGTGAGTCTTGCCGTCACCGCAAACAGGTACGATGCAGCCTTCGATCTCATTTCCGTCTACAGTGAGCTTCTTGACGCCCTTGCATACGTGATCAGGGTTCTTGATCTCGATCTCGTATACGTCGCCTCTGAACTTACGCTCTACCTTGAATCCGTCCCAAGCTGAAGGAATGGAAGGATCAACTCTGAGGCCATCAAATTCAGGCTTGATACCAAGGATGTACTGTGAGATTGCAACCATGTTCCAAGCTGCAGTACCTGTGAGCCAGGAGTTCTTGCCCTGACCGAAGTTCTTGGCATCCTTACCGCCGATCATCTGACCGTAAACGTAAGGTTCTGTCTTATGGATGTCTGATGTCTCTTCTGTGAAAGCAGGAGCGATCTTTGAGTAGTACTCGAAAGCCTTTTCGCCTCTGCCGGCATAAGCCTCAGCACAGATGATCCATGCGTTGTTGTGTGTGAAGATACCTGCATTCTCCTTGTATCCGCCCGGATATGTGGAGATTTCACCGTACTGGATATAGTACTTTGTGAATGCAGGGTTGTTGAGAACGAGACCATACTCGCAGTTGAGATACTTGTCGATGGAGTTGAGAGTCTTGATGTCAGCGCCCTCTTCCTTACCGATCTCAGACATAACTGCGAAGCCCTGGGGTTCGATGAAGATCTTACCCTCTTCGCACTCGTGTGAACCCATCTTCTCGCCGTTAGCGTCGTAAGCTCTGAAGAACCACTCGCCGTCGAATGCGGATTCCATTGTGTTCTTCTTCATCTTGTCGATCTCAGCCTGAGCCTTTGCAGCCTCATCAGCCTTTCCGAGATGCTCAAGGATACCTACGTAAGCAGGACCTGTGTATGTGAAGAGAGCTGCAACGAATACAGACTCAGCGATCTTGGAGTAGCCGCCCTCTGCCTTGAACTTGGGATTTGTGTATGTCTGGAATGATTCACCGGGTGTGTCGGAGAAGCATGACAGGTTGATACAGTCGTTCCAGTCAGCACGCATTGCGAGAGGCAGTCCGTGAGGTCCGAGGTTATTAACGATGTGATAGAAGGAAACATTGAGGTGCTCGAGCATTGTGTGCTTGCCTTCCGGATCGTCATCGAAAGGAACGTTAGCATCGAGGATGCCCCAGTCGCCTGTCTCCTTGATGTAAGCTGCAACGGAAAGGATCATCCAGAGCGGGTCATCTGAGAAGTCGCCGCCGATGTCAGCGTTACCCTTCTTTGTAAGAGGCTGATACTGGTGATAGCATCCGCCGTCTGAAAGCTGTGTTGAAGCGATGTCGATGAGTCTTTCTCTTGCACGCTCAGGGATCTGGTGAACAAATCCGAGGATATCCTGGTTGGAATCTCTGAAGCCCATACCACGGCCGATACCGGACTCGAAGTAGGAAGCTGAACGTGAAAGGTTGAATGTAACCATGCACTGATACTGGTTCCAGATGTTGACCATACGGTTAACCTTGTCATCAGGTGTATCAACCTTGTAAATGCTGAGGAGGTTCTCCCATGTCGTGCGGAGTTCTTCAAGTCCTGCTGCAACCTTTTCAGGTGTGTTGTACTTGTCGATCATGGCATAAGCCTTCTCCTTGTTGAGTACCCAAGCCTCTCTTGTGAGGAGGTTAGCAGGCTTCTCGGAAGCGAACTTCTTGTCCTGAGGGTTCTCAGCGTAGCCGAGGATGTAGATCAAAGTCTTGCTCTCACCGGGAGCTAATGTGATCTTCTTGTAGTGTGAAGCGATGGGTGACCAGCCGTCTGCGAATGAGTTGGAAGCCTTGCCAGCCTTAACTGTCTCAGGGTTGTCCCAGCCGTTGTAGATGCTTCCGAGGAAAGCGTCACGGTCTGTATCGTAGCCGTCGATCTCATCGTTTACTGTATAGAAAGCGTAGTGATTACGTCTGTCTCTGTATTCTGTTACGTGATAGATTGTTGAACCTTCGATCTCAACACGGCCTGTTGAGAAGTTTCTCTGGAAGTTTGTGCAGTCATCCTGAGCATCCCAGAGACACCATTCAGCCATAGAGAAAATTGAGAAGTCCTTAGCGGAACCGCCTTCGTTTGTAAGTACTACCTGCTGTACTTCTCCGTCGTAGTTCTGGGGAACGAAGAATGTAACTTCAGCCTTGAGGCCGTTCTTCTTACCCTCAATGATGGTATAACCCATACCGTGGCGGCACTCATACTCGTCAAGATCTGTCTTGACCGGAGACCATCCCGGATTCCATACTGTGCCATTGTCGTTAATGTAGAAATAACGTCCGCCCATATCCAAAGGTACGTTATTGTAACGGTAACGTGTGATTCTTCTGAGTCTGGCGTCCATATAGAAACTGTAGCCGCCTGCTGTGTTAGAGATCAGGGAGAAAAAGCCCTGATTGCCCAGATAGTTGATCCAGGGATAAGGTGTTTTGGGAGTGTTAATGACGTATTCTTTTCTTGAATCATCGAAATACCCGAATTTCATGTTTGATAGCCTCCGCATTTTTATTAATAAAGACCTAATCATTCTACACTATCGGAATGTCGTTTTGTACTAAAGCAAATATAAACATTCTATGTCTTATGTCACATTTCTGTACCTATTTCCGCGTTTGTCCCCTTGAGCCCGCAAAGCAAATAAAAAAGGCTGCTTTCGGAATTTCCGAAGCAGCCTGGAATGTTGTTAAAGATACTTGATTTAATGGTCGATTATTCCGTCTTCGACCAGCTGGTCCCTGAAGGCTATCTCAGCCTCTTCGATGGTCTCGAAAGCCTCCTCGCTGTAAGCTCCGACGACAGCCTTGAACGCATTGCTGTAATCGTCCTCATTTTCGACGACGAGGGATGCGTCGGCATTCATTGCGGAGTCGAGAAGTACCGGATAAGGGTTCTGTCCGCCGAGCCATTCATAACAGAACTTATCGTCTGCAGCTGCCTGTGTCATGAGCTTTACGCTGTTGACGAACTCGCCTCTGTTAACCATATCCTTGAGGTTGTCCTCATTGATGCATACTGCTCTGACGATGTCTGCGGCAGTAGCCTTCTGGTCGCAGTACTTGGATGCCATTACCCATGAACCGCCTGTGTAATAGCTGACAGGTGCAGTCGTTACGCCCCAGTCACCCGAAGTCGGGTTAACTGCAGTGCCTTCGCCCGGATTAAGAGCGAGCTGGTACTTGGCGAAATCATAAGAACCCCAGTAAGAGACGACTGTCTTGTCGGACATTCTGTCGCTCCAGCCTTCAGACCATCTCTCATCTCTAAAAGTAAGTTCATCTGTGTAGAGCTGCTTTGCGAAGTCGAAAAGGCCTTCGATGTTGGGATCAATGTTAAGTGAGCCGTCCATTACCCAGCCGTTGGTACGGTCTGTAAGGAAAGCATCGTAGATCTCAGAAGTGCCTGCGATAAGCTTAACTGAACCTTCGGATGCCTCGTTTACCGTTTTCGCTGAAGCAAGGACATTGTCCCATGTAGCGAAAGACGCAGCGACTACCTGGGGATCAGAAGATCCGAGGTACTCTTCTGCAAGGGATCTCTCATAGAAAACGGCGCCGGGGTATGCATTCCATGCAAGACCCTTAACGACGCTGTTCTCATCACTTGCGAATCTCAATGTGTAATCGAACATCTCCGTGCACTCGGCGTAATCGATACCGAGATCGTTGATGGCGATCGTGTTGTCTGATGCCAGGTACTTTCTAGCGTAAGCGGCATCACAGGTGAAAATATCAGGCGCACCGTTACCGTCGGAAAGAACGGCATCGAGCTTTGTCTGATACTCGGCGCTGTCAGTGACTTCAATGAAATCGTAATCGTTGGATGTGACTCCGGCATACTTCTCGGCAAGTCCGATGAACTCGGAATTGTGGCCGTAGATCATGATCTTGTCGTCGCCTTCGTCGGAAACATCTGCAACAGAAAGTTCCTTGTAACCTTCAAGGTCAATCGTAACCTCTGTTGTCTCTGTAGTTACGGTCTCAGACTCTGACGTGGCAGATGACTCTGTAGGAGCCGTATCCACCGTGGGATTGTCACAAGCCGTAACTGCACCGATTACCATTGCTGAAGTCAGCAACAAAGCAATCAGCTTTCTTCTTTTCATCTTATTATCCTCACATTTGTATATTGTTAAATACAATTGAGCATTTTAATACACATTAGATAGAACTTCAATCGCGTCCTATGCAAATGTTCTAAATACAAACGTGAAGTTTATACAAATCGAATAAATTTTGTCCGGTATCAGCAGAAGAAGACAGATGCGCCGTAACGGTTGAAAAGGTCAGCGTAAGAATCGATCTCAACGTCTGCCTCGTAGATGATGCCGTCCTTTGCGATTCCGATAACTGTAACCATATGAACGCCTTCTGTCTCAGAAACAGTAGGAGCAATGTAGATTACGTCAAAGTCGCTTGCCTTGGGCAGATCGTCTTCGTTGATCGTCTCAACTGTTGTTGTCTCAGCAGTTGTAGGAGCTGTAGTTGTTGTAACCGTTGCAGGTGTAGGTGTGGGAGTAGCCGTAACTGTGGGCTGGACTGCCTCAAGCGCCTTAGCCTTGATTGCTTCTGCAAGAGCTGTCTTCATTGCTCTCTCAAGACCGTCTGTATCTGTAACGATTGAATTCATTGCGACATAGTGGCCTGTAAGCATGTCGAAAGTAGCGAAATCAACTTTTCGATCTGTCTTATCGCCGATGTTTACCGCATAAACCATCAATACGGAAAGGGCACGGCCGTTTGAAACATACTCGAAGTTTACGAATACGCTGCCGGAATTCTCGATAACGCCGTTTGCTAAGTACTCTGACTTAAGCTGTGCAACGACATTCTGGTAAGCGCCTTCAGCTTCTGCATAGAATCCGTCAACAACAAGGTTGATGGCATCTCTTGCAGTCTCGTTGTCAGCATCTGTAACGACAAGTCTGTTGCCTGTGAAAACTGCAAATTCGACTGTATCGTCGTCAGAATGAGCACTCTCTTCAAATGCCTCAACAGTTACCGTAAATGTATCTGTAAGGTCGATATCTGTGTAGTCAGAGAAATCAACACGCTGCGGAAGCGGTGTGGGAGAAGGAGTTGCTGTGGGAGTAGCTGCAGGTGTTGTCTCAGCAGTTGTCTCCTCTGTAATCTCAGTCACACCTGTCTCATCGCTGCTTGCTGTAGCAGAAGTCTCTGTAGGAGCCGGAGCAGCAGTAGCTGCCGTTGTTGTAAAAGCATTTCCAAGGTCACTTATTCCCTGACCAAGTTGATCGGTATTTACTGAACATGCTGCAAGCAATGATGTTGCCATGCCTGCTGAAAGCAATAACGCTACGAGTTTGTTACCTTCAAGCTTCTTCATTTTATTTACCTCCAAAGCTTAATCTGATCCTTTATTTCTGTTTTGTTATCTGTATTTTCAGGCGGTAAAAGACCGCATACAATCATTATATCCCACTTTATTCTTTTTAAGGCAATATGATGTTTTCCTTAGATATTCCAACGGAGAACACGATGCCCTGCGCCGAAGCTGATCTCCTGATTGCAAGAGAACCTTCGCCGCTTGCAAGGAATGCGAGCGCGGTGGCCGTATCAGTCCTCTTTTCGGGTGAGAACGTCATCTCCATGGGGATCTTCGCCTTTGCGCGCATGCCTGAATCAAAGCTTACGATCTCGGCATCCAGTTCTTCTGCAAGGCCCTTTATCATCTCGCTGTCCTTTGCTGAATAAGTGGAAGCGACCTTTACCACTGCATCAGGATTCAAAAGATGGTTTACGAGAGACTTTCTGATCATTGACCTGCAGTAATCCGGATTCGTCTTTGTCTTGATCTCGATTCCGACGCTTATGATCCTAGGCACAAGGATGAGATTCCAGTCATCCTCCTCATCGCCCAGATGAGTGCACGTAATGAATACCGAAGGCTCGATCCTGCCTTCCTTTGCAGACTTGTACTGCTTGATGAAATCATCCCTCATGTCATAAGGATAGCTGTGAAGCGAATACGTCATTGGGTCAAGTACGGGGTCAGCGAAAACGATTGGAAGATCCGTATAAACATTGATCTTTCCGCCTTCATTAATCCAGTCGTTGACCTTCTCGAAAAGCTTCTTGCTGCTGACCTTCATGTTGTATTTGGATACAAGGCCCGTAAGGTCGCCCGTTATCTCTGACTTTCCTTCAAAGCCCGAGAAACAGAAAGGTCCGAGCACTTTTACGATTGCTGCGTAAACATCGTCCACGCTCTTTTCGTAAGGCCTGTTGCCTCTTCTTAAAACAGCGGCATATCTTCCTTCGGGAGATACCGCGATTACCGGAAGATCGCGTGTCTTATCAGTGATGGTCTCTTCCATCGACTTGATTGCCGCTTCCAAAGGCAGCACCATAACGATCGCACAGTTCGTCTCGCCTTCAGCCATGACAAAACTGCCGGTCATAAGCTCGGTTCCGGTGACATATCTTCCGCCGATCTCATTTATCAGCTTCTGTCCTGTTGCAAGTGCCTTGGGTGATTTGCCGTAACAGATTACATACATAAAACAGGCCCGCCTTATTAGATTTTCTGATATAACAATATCACTCTTTTGCTAAAATTATTTCAAACATATTCGGAGGCAATTCACATGAAAATAGTTATTCTTGACGGCTCTGCTGCAAATCCGGGCGATATCACCTGGAAAGCACTGGAAAATCTGGGAGAAGTCACGGCTTACGACATAACCTCAAAAGACCAGCTGATCGAAAGAATGCAGGGCGCTGAAGTTGCCATCACCAACAAGACAGTCTTCGACAAAGAAGTCTTCGACCAGCTCCCTGACCTCAAATATATCGGCGTCCTCGCCACAGGTTACAACGTCGTTGATCTTCAGGCAGCAAGAGAACACGGCGTCACGGTAACCAACGTTCCCGAATACGCGACCTTCGCAACAGCCCAGCACACAATGGCCCTGCTCCTTGAGCTCACCAACTTAGCAGGCCTTCACTCCGCATCCGTAATGGACGGCGACTGGGTAAGAAGCCCCCAGTTCTGCTATTTCAAGGGCTCTCTCACAGAACTTGCCGACAAAACACTTCACATAATCGGCCTTGGCAAGATCGGCAAGCGTGTTGCCCAGATGGCTTATGCTTTCGGCATGACCGTAACCGCTACTCCCCACGACACATCCCTCATCGGAACCAACGTTGACATAAGCGGCACACCCGTTAAGTGCCTGGCTCTCGAAGAAGGAATCCGCGGTGCCAATGTCGTATCTCTCCACTGCCCTCTCACCGATGACACAAGGGAAATCATCAACAAGAATTCTCTTTCCTGGTTCAACAAAGGGACTCTCCTTATCAATGTAGCCAGAGGTCCGGTCATCAATGAAGCTGACGTCCGTGCTGCTTTGGACAGCGGCATTCTCGGCGGCTTCGGCTGCGACGTCGTCTGCGTTGAGCCGATGCTTGAGTCTAATCCGCTGCTCGGTGCTCCCAACTGCATCATCACTCCCCACATCGCCTGGACACCTGTAGAGACAAGGATCAGACTGATCGACATGGCAGCCGCCAACCTTAAGGCGTTCATGGATGGCGAGCCGATCAATAAGGTGAACTGAGCAAATTACCGACTAAACTTCCAGAAACAACGTTTTAGTCGGTAGATGAGAGTGTTTTACAACTGAGTTTTCAATGAAAATACCGACTAAAATGCGAAAAACGGCAAGTTAGTCGGTATTTTTCTATCCAAAAGTGCGGCTAACTTCGAAAAATAACCGACTAAATCACAGAAATCAGGGGTTTAGTCGGTTGATAGAGACGCTTTCCGATTGCATTTTCGATGGAATAACCGACTAAATTATGAAAAACAGCATTTTAGTCGGTTGTCGTCGGGCAAAATGACGCTGCAAGAGCGAAAAATTACCGACTAAACATCGAAAAATAGAAGTTTAGTCGGTCACTACCCACTAACTCAAATAAATAAGCAGTTTAGTGGGTATCAGAGAGCGTTTTCGAGCGTGTACTAAGCAAAAAAACACCCACTAAACCTCTAAAAACAGCAAGGTAGTGGGTACACGCCACCAAAAAGCACTCTCCCCTCAAACCCAACAAAAAATCCCCTATAACACGCCGAGGGCATCCCGGTAAATCGGAATGCCCTCGACATGGAATAAGGGATAGATTAAGAAAATTGTCATAAATTAATTATTCCGGACACAAATCCTCAAAATATGTATCCAGCCAAATTTTAACAAGCAGATTGTTTTTGGTCAAACTATTTTTTTGACTATTTTTTTGATGTTTTTAGCTGTATTACGAAACCTGCTGCACAGAATGCTACTAAAATAAGGATTCTGACCAGGGAATAGTTGAGTGCGACATCAGGTCCCAAAACTTTCTGTTCGATGATCCCGGCATATTCACCCTGAAGGATGCCTGACCAGAGGATTGGAGTAAGCACTCCGGATATCACTCTTGCTCCCACAAATGCCGTAAATAAGCTGATTGTCCACTTCTGCGCGTAGTAAACGATTATTCCGATGAGGACGCCTGCGATAAGGCCCGAAGCCATTGTCAGGACTATACGCAGAGCGCTGTTTGTGATCCTCTCGAAAATAAAATTGAAGTCATCGTAGAACCAGAGGGCGCAGATTATCGTGGTTATTGCGATCAGGGCTTTCATGTAAAGCTTGAACGCCAGAACACCAAGGCCGATCGTGAGGACAGCCAGAACGATCATCCTGGCAAGTTCGCTCCATTCGATACCCATGTCTCCGGTAACGCTTATAAGAAATCTTCCAAGGCAAAAACCGGCGACTGCACCGGCGATTCCAAGGCTTAAGCGGAAAAGCTTGTAGCCGTTAAAACACATAAGGCATCCGGCTATTACCGCGATTACTGAAACAATAATATCAGGCAAGTTCTATTATCTCCTTTACTTCGTCAAAGCTCACTGCATTCACGAGTCTGACCTTTATCTGGGCTGATCCCGGCAGCCCCTTAACATAGTATGGCATTACGCTTCTAAATTCCCTTACTGCCACGTCTTCGGGAAGATATTTCAACCTTCCTTCGAGCTCACGGATAAGCATGTCCTTGCGGTCCTGAACGCCGGGAAAATCAGGCATTTCCGTGCCGTTAAGCCCTGCCAGGACCCTGCTGAAGATCCAGGGGTTTCCCCTTGCTGCGCGGCCGATCATAATGCCGTCGCAGTCCGTATCTTCGATGATCTTTTTAGCAGAAGCGACATCGCAGATATCGCCGTTCGCAAAGAACGGAATATCATAGCCTCTTACGGCTTCCCTCATTACCGCGATCGCCTCATTCGAGCTCTCACCATGATACATCTGCGGCCTGGTCCTGCCGTGAACACAGATCATATCACAACCGGCATCTGCCAATGCTTTCGCAAAATCAGGATTTCCCTTATCGCCTTCGTTATAACCCGTCCTGGTCTTAACCGTGACCGGAATGTTCCTGCCAATCCCTGAAACCGCCTTTTTGCAGGCTTTTACGATACTAGCAGCCCTCGCAGGATCCTGCATCAGAGCGCTGCCGGCACCGGTCTTTACAACCTTGGGCACGGGGCATCCCATGTTTATGTCAATTATCGAGACTTCCTTTAAAACGGGCGTTTCCATGATGGTTGCAATAGCAGCTTCGAAGTCTTCAGGCTCGGTTCCGAAAAGCTGTATCGCCGTGATTCCCTCTTCTTCAGGGGAGATCCTCATGTAGCGCAGGCTCTTGTCCACGCCGTTGTATCTGATGGATCTGGCGCTCACGAGTTCAGTCGGGCTGTAGCCTGCGCCCATCTCATTGCATATGATCCTGAAAGGCAGGCTGCTGATTCCCGCCATGGGCGACAGGACTATCGGATTTTTTATATTTATGTCACCGATCTTTACCGATTTCATAATTCTCCTAAATTTCAAAAGTACCGATAATTGATTTTATACTTTTTCTTGCTTGAAATAATAACAATTCAGGGACAAAATATTCTTGTTAAAAGAGGTGCACTATTTATGGATGATTGTCTGGTTTACTTTTTTACCGGCTTCCTGGACAGCGGAAAGACTTCTGTTATCTGTTCCTGGATTGGCGGTGATAACTTCAAGAACCGCAAAGTTGTGGTAATCAACACCGAAGAAGGTGAAGAGGAATATCTCCCCGAGAATTACGAGGGCGCTAACCCCGTGATAATCAACTGCGATACCGATGACGTCAACAAAGAGCTGACTTTCGATATCGAGGCAAAGCATAAGCCGGGTGTTGTTTTCATTGAGTGGAACGGCTCGGTCTCCCCTGCAGAATTTTTCGAGAAGGTCGACGTGCCTGAGCGCTGGGCTCTTGCAGCAGCTGTCGTAGTCATCGACGCTTCCACATACGGCGAATACTTCAAGAACATGCAGACGTTCTTTGCTGATTATTTCAGATACGGCGATACCGTCATCTTCAACCGCGTTGACGAAGAGAACGACAATATCCCGAAGCTCAGAGGTTCCGTTAAGGCGGTAAATCCGGGCATGAGCATCAACTTCCTTGGCGAAGACAATAAGATCATCAGGATCGAAGACCATCTTCCCTTCGACCTCAAGCAGAGTCCCTGCAACATCGCAGCTGAAGACTTCGGCCTTTTCTATACGGACGCCATGGACAACATGGAGCGCTACAACGGCAAGAGGATCAGCCTCATCGGCCAGGCCGTTATCTTGAGAGAATTCAACGGCCGTGCTTTCGTGCTTCAGAGACAGGCATACACATGCTGCGCCGCTGACATCCAGATGATGGGCGTTCTCTGTTTTTATGAAATGAGGTCCAACTTCCCTGCAGGCCAGTGGCTCAAGGTAACAGGACAGGTAAGATATTTCGAAGACGACGACGGACAGGGCGGCAAGATCAACGTTCCCTGCCTCACAGTCGAGGACTATGCCGTAACAAGCAAGCCCGACAACGAAGTTATATATTTTAATTGACAATAGAAAAGAGGCGTCATCAAATGACTAAAGTAGACATCTTCTCAGGATTTCTGGGAGCAGGCAAAACAACATTGATCAAGAAGCTTATCGCTGACGGTTACAACGGCGCTAAGCTCGTACTTATCGAAAACGAGTTCGGCCAGATCGGCATCGACGGCGGGTTCCTTAAGGAGTCCGGCATCAACATCACAGAGATGAATTCCGGATGCATCTGCTGCAGCCTCGTTGGCGACTTCGGCACAGCATTGAAGGACGTTATCGACCAGTTCGCACCCGACAGAATCCTCATCGAACCTTCCGGCGTAGGCAAGCTCTCTGACGTAGTTGCTGCCGTTAAGCGCGTTGAAGGCACAGAGATCTGCGGAACGGTTACAGTTATCGACGCATCCAAGTGCCGCATCTACCTTAAGAACTTCAAGGAGTTCTATGAGAACCAGATCAAGTATGCAGGCACGATCATTTTGAGCCGTACAGGCAACATCGCCCAGGATAAGCTCGATCAGGCTATCGCTCTTATCCGTGAGATCAACGATCACTCACAGATCATCACAACCCCTTGGGACGAGCTCTCCGGAGTACAGATCCTCAAGGCGATCGAAGAGCCTCTTACAGCTGCTGACATGGCTGCTGCACTTCTTGAGGCCGAACAGCACGAGCATGAGCATCACCATCATCATGAGCACGGTGAGGATTGTGAGTGCGAAGAGTGCAAGGGACATCACCATCACGACCATGACGATGACGATGATGATGATGACGAGCACGAGCACCATCACCACCATGATCACGATGACGATGATCATGATGAACACGAACATCATCACCATCACGACCACGATGATGACGACGATGACGACGATGAGCATGAACACCATCATCACGATCATGACCACGAGCATGAGCATCATCATCACCATCATGCTGACGAAGTTTTCGATTCCATCGGATTCGAGACTTCCAAGCGTTTCACAAAGGCTGAGATCGAGAATGCTTTGAAGGCATTGGACGACAGCGAAAAATACGGCATGATCCTCCGTTCAAAGGGTATCGTCGCAGGCGAAGACGGTACTTGGATCCACTTCGACTTCGTACCTGAAGAATCCGAAGTGAGAACAGGCGCTTCCGATGTTACTGGCAAGATCGTAGTCATCGGTTCAGGCGTTAAGAAAGACGCAGTCAAAGAGTTATTCGGGATTTAATGCTTATGGGTAAAAAAGGACTTAAGATCATCGTAGTAGGTGCCGGCAAAGTCGGCGATACGCTCGTTAACAGACTCGCAGAAGAGGGCCACGATCTGGTCATCATCGACAAGAACGTTGACCGCCTTACAGAACTCGCAAACCTTTGCGACTGTATGGGCATCATCGGTAACGGCGCAAGCCACGAAGTGCTTGAAGAAGCAGGCATAGCAACTGCCGATCTCTTCATCTCCGTTACCGAATCAGATGAGCTCAACCTCTTGTGCTGCACGATTGCAAAGCAGTTCAACAAGAACCTTGCAACGATCGCGCGTGTAAGAAATCCTGACTACGGTAAGGAGATCCCTTACTTAAGGTCAAAGCTCAGCCTTGAGATGATCATAAATCCTGAATATGAGGCAGCTGTCGAAGCGGCACGTATCCTCTTCCTCCCTGCTGCCATCTCCATCAACTCCTTCGCACACGGAAGTGCGGAGCTCGTTAAGATCAAGATTCCTGAAGGAAACGTTCTTGACGGTAAGACTATCGCTTATCTCGGCAGCAACTACACAAATGACCTTGTCATCGTAGGTGTTGAGCGCGGCGACGAAGTAACCATTCCTAACGGTTCTTTCGAGCTCTCCGCAGGCGACATCATCTCATTTGTAGCAACCCGAAAAGTATGTCACTCATTCCTTAAGTCCATCGGATTTAAGACAAACTCCGTAAGGAGCACGATAATCATCGGCGGCGGTAAGTCCGCTTACTATCTTGCCGACCAGCTTATCAAGACAGGCATCGACGTTAAGCTCATCGAGAAAGACCCTGAGCGCTGTGAAGAACTGAGCGACCTTCTCCCGAAGGCCACCATCATTAACGGCGACGGTATCAACGAATCACTCCTCGAAGAGTCAGGCATCAGAGATGTTGATTCAGTTGTTGCCCTCACGGGTATCGACGAAGAGAACATCATGCTTACCCTCTTTGCAAGACAGATCTCCAAGGACATCAAGTCCGTTACAAAGATCAACAAGATAAGCTTTACAGACGTTATCAACCGTTTGGATCTCGGCAGCGTTATCTACCCTAAGCTGATAACTTCCGAGGCCATCATCACATATGCACGTGCAAGACAGGCTTCCATCGGAAGCAACGTCGAAGTTATGTATCATCTTTTCGACGAGCGTGCAGAAGCAATCGAGTTCAAGGTAAAAGAGCCTTCAAGTGCTACGGGCAAGCAGCTCAAGGACATGAAGCTCAAGCCCAACACGCTCGTATCGTTCATCAACCGTTCAGGCAAGATCATTATTCCTAAGGGTAACGACTCCATCGAAGTCGGCGACAGCGTAATGATCGTCACAAAGAATAAGGGATTTACCACCTTAACTGATATCGTAAGATGAACATAAGAATGCTGGTTTACATCCTGGGCAAAGTCCTGCTCATTGAAGGCGCGCTTATGCTTTTGCCTGTCATCTGCGGACTTTTCTATGGTGAGGTCGAAGTTTTCTACTACATCGGCCTGGCGGCGATCTATATCGGTGCCGGCTTCCTGATCTCAATGAAAAAGCCAAAGAACATGACCATCTTCATCAAAGACGGCTGTGTTGCGACGGCTCTTTCATGGCTCGTATTAAGTACCTGCGGATGTATTCCTTTCATGCTCACAAAAGAGATTCCCTCATTCACTGACGCAATGTTTGAAACGGCATCCGGCTTTACCACAACCGGTGCGAGCATACTTACAGACGTTGAGGCAATGTCACACACGTCTCTTATGTGGCGTTCTCTCACCCACTGGATCGGCGGCATGGGCGTTCTCGTTTTCCTTCTTGCCGTAGTCCCCATGACAGGCGGCTCCAATATGAACCTCATGAGAGCAGAAAGCCCCGGACCTACAGTCGGCAAGATCGTGCCCAAGGTCAGACAAACGGCCAAGATGCTCTATCTCATTTACCTCGTAATGACCGTAACAGAGATCATTCTTCTCTTCGTATGCGGAATGCCTCTGTTCGATAGTATCTGCTCCGCATTCGGTACTGCAGGTACGGGTGGTTTCGGCGTAAAGAACGACAGCTTTGCATCTTACGCTCCAATCCTCCAGTGGATCGTCGGCGTCTTCATGATCATGTTCGGTGCGAACTTCAATTTCTACTATTACATCACGACAAAGCAGATCTCCAAGGCATTCAAGATGAGCGAGGTCAGGGTTTATCTCGCCGTAGTTGCCGTCGCAACTGCGATCATATTCTTCTCACTAAAAGGTATGTACAGCGGAACAGAAGAGACATTAAGACATGCTTTCTTCCAGGTATCCACCATCATCACGACAACCGGTTTTGCCACTACAGACTTTGATCTCTGGCCTTCGATTTGCAGGTTCCTGATCCTCTCCCTCATGATCATCGGCGCATGCGCAAGTTCCACCGGTGGCGGTGTTAAGATCGCCAGATTCCAGATCATGTTCAAGTCGATCAAAAGAGAGATCAATACATATCTTCACCCCAGAACGGTCAAGAAGATACACATCGACGGCAAGCCTGTAGACGGCGACATCGAGCATTCAGTTGCCATCTACTTCTTCATTTATCTCGTAACTTTTGCATCGTCGATGTTCATCGTCGCATTCGAAGGACACGACCTCGTTACGGTCTTCTCTTCCGTTGCGGCAACGCTCAACAACATCGGTCCGGGTCTCTCACTCGTAGGACCTACACACAACTATGCATTCTTCTCTGACATATCCAAGTGGGTATTCATTTTCGACATGCTCGCAGGAAGACTTGAACTCTTACCGCTCATCGTATTCCTCAACCCTTCCACATATAAGGGAATATACAAAAAGACCCCGACGTATCAGGGCTGATCTTCACATCTCGAAAACAGGGACTTATCAGATCTCGTACGGCTTGGGATCTATCTTCGTGTATCTGATTATCTCTTCCATTCTGGGACGGTCGAGATAAGCGACAAATGAGAATGCCTTTCCCGCTTTGCCGGCACGCGCGGTACGTCCGATCCTGTGCAGATAGAGTTCATTCTCCTTGGGAATATCGTAGTTAAATACTGCTTCAATGTCATCGACATCGATGCCTCTTGCAACGACGTCAGTAGCTACGAGAACATCAAACTTATCGGCTCTGTACATGTCCATTACCCTGTTTCTTTCCCTCTGGCTGCAGTCGCCGTGAAGGATTTTCGCAGATACTCCGGCAGCCGTCAGCTGCTCACCGACTTTGGTTGTCTGGACCTTTGTATTGCAGAAGACTATCGTTTTTCTTAAGTCTTCTTTTGCCATGATCATTACTATGTTCTTGAGTTTGTCCTTCTCCGGACACTCAACGATATATTCATCGATATCAGGGTGGTCTTCAGCCTTGGGCATGACGTCGATCTCGGCGCTGCCAGACATGAATTCCCATGTGATGTTCTGGATCTCTCGGGGCATCGTCGCGGAGAATAATGCGATCTGCTTATCCTTCGGAGTCAATGCCATTATCTTTCTAATATCATTAATAAAACCCATCTTGAGCATCTCATCAGCCTCATCAAGAACGAGGGTGTAGATGTTGGAGATGTCTACGAGTTTACGCTGGCACATGTCGATAAGACGGCCCGGAGTTGCAACTATGACCTGAGGTTTCTTCTGCACCTTCTCGGCCTGGAGACGCATGCTCTGGCCTCCGATAAGAGCGGCAATCCTGAAGCCCTTAATAAACTTGGCAAGGCCTTTAAGCTCAGTCGTGATCTGTAAAGCGAGCTCTCTTGTCGGACAGAGGATCAGGGCCTGGACGAACTTCGAATCCATGTTGAGATATTCAAGGATCGGAATACCGAAAGCAAACGTCTTGCCTGTTCCTGTAGGCGCCTTTGCAATCACGCTGAAATTATCCATCAGAAGCGGAATCGCTTTCTGCTGGATCGTAGTAGGTCTCTTAACGCCCATCTTCTTCAGGGCGTCCATGACCTCAGGTGACAGGTCAAGGTCTGCAAATGTTGTTATTTCATCCATTTAATATGCTCACTTAATTTCTTTCGACGCCAACTATACCACATGCCCTTAAGTATATGTAGTAGTTATTATAATAATGAGGGACAGGATTAATCTCCTGTCCCTCGTGCAATTTACTGTTTAATCGCTTACTTTACGCCGCGGCGCTTGATTACGATGAAGATCGGAATCGCTATGACAACGAGACCTGCAACTGCAGCCAGTGCGATCCACAGAGCTGTGTTGTTGGGCTTCACAGTCGGTTCTTCGACCGGTGTTTCATTACCTGTTTCTGTCTCAACTACCTCTTCAGTTATCTTAACAGGCTCATCTCCGTCAGCAACGATCAGCTCGACTTCAGCAGTACCATCGTCATAAACGATTGTGATCGTGTGTTCGCCTGCTTCGAGGCCGTCAAATGCATCTGCTCTGATGATTACTGAGCTGTTATCTTCAGCGAGCTCATAGTTGTAGTAATCAACTTCAACGCCATCGATGAGGACTCCCTTGAAGTGGGATCCGATTGAATCGTTATCCTTGCTTCTCTCAATTTCTACCGTGATGTCCTCAGCGTTATTGAGGTCTACTGTTGTGCTTCCCATACCAACTACAGCGTATGTAGCTTCAATTTCCGGTGAGCCCTTGATCCACTTAGCGTAGAGAGTGATATCAGATGTGATAACTGTTGCAAAGCTGAACGGCTTTGTAAGAGCAGCATCGATATACCAGCCACCGAAAGTATATCTTTCTCTTAGAGGTTCTTCAGGCTTGAAAGCAACTCCGCCTTCAGCAACCAGCTGGGATACGATTTCAGAGCCGCCATTTGTTACAAACGCAACCGTGAAGTACTTGTAATTAATACTATCCTTTGCGATAGGCTTGGAAGTATATGTTGCCTTGTAAACTGTCTCGCCTGTTACCTTGGAGATCTCCTTATCCCAACCTGCGAAAGTAAATGTCTCATCTACAGTTGCTGATTTAGTAGGAGTGTCCTTCTCATATACTGGGAACTTACCATACTCAACTTCGCTGGTCTGGAGAACAGTGCCGTCTTCGTTAGTAAATGTGATCTTGTACTTATTGACTGTGGATGTGTAAACAGCTGTGTAAGTAATATCCTTTGTTACCAGCGTTGTATCGTTGTCCCAGCCTGCGAAAGTATATGTGTACTGGGCAGTAGGCTTCTTTGTAGGATTTGCCATATGCTGATAGGAAGCAGTGCTGCCAAAAGGCATCTCGCTCTCCTGGAGAACTGTACCATCGTCGTTCTTATATGTAACTGTGTACATGTTGATCTCGAAGTTAGCTTTCAGATTACGCGCACCTGTAACTGTAAATGTGTATTCAGAATCTGTGCTTACCTCTGTTCCGTTCTCTGTCCAATTGACAAAATGATATCCTTTATCAGGTGTAGCAGTTACCGTTATGCTTTCGGAGTGCTTGTAAGTATCCCCTCCCGAGACAGATCCATGTTCACCCGAAGAAAGACTTATGTCATAGCTTAAAAGAGTAAAATTGGCATTTAAGGTGACATCACTCATAACCGTAAACTTGTAGTTGGGGTCGGTGCTGACTTCATCGCCGGCTGAATCCGTCCAATTGACAAAACGATATCCATTACTGGGCGAAACAGATAGTTGTGCTTCATCACCGTACACCAATCCCGTCGGAGCAGAAGCAGTGCCACCTTCTGAAGATGTTACTGTAACGGTATACGGGTTCTTCGCAATTTCAACAATTACTTCGGTAGTTCCTTCAACAGTAAAAGTGTAAGAAACATCGCCGATTTCCTTTGTGACAACAGTGTCTCCTGAAGTAATCTTCCACTTTTCTATATGATATCCGTATTGAAGATCTACTGTTATAGTAGCTTCTTCGCCGTAATTTTTTGTGCTGCTTGCTTCTACTGAACCGCCTGCAGTATCCGTAACAGAAACACTGACAGTATACGGCCTGGGTGATGCAGCATACGTAGCCTGATATGTTGCGGCACTTGTAACAGCAGGAAGACCATCTTTGTATACTGTATTTTCTGTTGAAGTATCTTTCCAACCATCGAAGGTGTATACACTCTCTTTGGTCGGGGACTTTGTAGGAACTGCTGGTGTAGGCACTACACCATAATTATATGTTGTACTCGCGATAAGGCTACCATCCTCGTCTTTAAATGTAACCGTATGAGTACTAGGGGCCCATTTAGCCTTCAGCGTTATAGGTTCTCCACTATAAGTTGAATCTATAGTAATGGAGTTGTCTGCTTTGACAGTTACGCCGGTGACAGAAGGATCCTCCCAACCGGCAAAGGTGTGACCTGCTCTGGTAAATCCGCATGTGGGAAGAGCAGTAGTGAATCCAATTCCAACTTCCGCATCTGACATTGAACCGCCTGCAGTGCCATAATAAGCGCTGTCATTTGCATCAAATTTAACTGTGCAGGTTGTTCCCCACTGTGCATAAAGATCCTTAACGTCTGTGCTATCGACACCAGTAATTGAAACAACACATTTGTCCTGGTACTGTATTGTGCCATCAGCTGTTCTAGACCAACCAAGGAATACTTTTCCTTCTTCTGGAGCAGCAAAAGTATTTGCATCAAGAGCTACCGAATTCGATCCAACAGTAATTGTTTGATGAGTATCACTTTCCGTTCCGCCATTTGCGTGAAAGGTTATTTCTCTTGCCCAGATTGCATATAAAGTGCAGTCTCCGTTAACAGTAATTACGGAAACTCCAGGGGTAAATATATATCCTGTATTTGGATCATCAAGTCTCCATCCGTATAGAACATATCCTGTTCTAGTAAAAGTCGAAGTATCAGGAGCGGGATATTCGGCAGGTTTTTCATCATATCCAACAGGAGACATTATGCCTTCACCACCATTGGAATTGAAATAAATATTCCAGCCCTCATGCCATTGAGCACGAAGCGTTATATCTGATTCTCCAACAGTTATATTACCATGGTCGGGAATTAAGGTGTCATCCCCGTCTATTTTCCAACCTGTGAAATAGTGTCCTGCGTAAGTAAACTGATTCCTTGTAATTGTATAAGCCCCCTCTTCGACTACTTCATCTGCCATTTCACCACTTACATTAGAACCTTCAGGAACATTAATATCGAATGATATAGTGTGAGTTTTAGATTCAAAACAAGCTATATAGCTGCTATTACCAGTAACAGTAACAACATATGGATTATCTGTACTGACAGTTGAATCGGATTCACTTGTCTTCCATCCAACAAATTTATAACCAGTATTAGGTACGGCTTTAAGTGTAACTTCACCATTCACATAAGATTTGTCATCTGCGAAGTCACCATCAAATTCAATAGTTCCCGCCCCATCAATATTCGATACCGCAGAAAAATCGCAAGCAGTACCAAAAATGGCCTTTACAGTATGGTTTGCACCCGTTAATGTAAAATTTGATGTTATTTCGTTTGTTTTCAATAAAGTTGATTGGTCTGTCCCGTCAAATACCCATCGGACCAAGATACAACCTTCGCTAGGTTTTGCATGAAGTGTTTTCACATCATTTTTCTGATAATCACCGGAAGTAATATTCGTATCGCCATTATCGTTTTCAATCCAAACAGTTCCCTTAGAAGAATCATTTGTTTCAACTTCCAAATGACATTCACCATCTGCATATACTTGCAAAGCATTCAGCGGCAACGCAGCCATAACGACTGCGATGGAAATAACAACAATCAAGAACGATCTCAGTTTGTTACTCATAAAACTAACCTTTCCTATCAGTCTGTTGCCCAAAGAATCCCTTATTCAGCTGAGCGCAGAGATAACAGCTTTTCTATTTGCCGGCGGCCTACGAATAGACATAGTTATCCTTAGACCTTTTTATCCATGATAAATGTATTTTCCCATAACATTAAAAATAAATAAAGAAGTTGAACGTTCTTGTCACATTAAATATTTGTGACATTTTTCTCTTTTACCGTCACGCTTCTCCCTCTCATTTGCCCCTTTAATTGCCGCGAACTGATTTATAATAAGGTCAGATGAATTAACCGTGATAAGGAGTCCTTTCGTATGGCAAAGCGCGTATTTCTCATAGTTGCAGACAGTTTCGGTATCGGCGGCGCACCTGACGCAGCGGCTTTTGGCGATGAAGGCAGCAACACTTTGGCAGCCGTTCTTTCATACTCCAAAGAGCCCTTCCCGAACCTCGCGAAAATGGGACTTCTTGCAATAGACGGTGAAGATGACCCGAGGATCACTGACTACAAAAATGCCCAGGAATCCATCCCCTCACCCATCGGATCTTACGCAAGGGTAAGAGAGATTTCAGCAGGAAAAGACTCAACGATCGGCCATTGGGAAATCGCGGG
The DNA here is from genome assembly GCA_947303185.1 of uncultured Clostridia bacterium. Lineage (GTDB taxonomy): Bacteria > Bacillota > Clostridia > Saccharofermentanales > Saccharofermentanaceae > Saccharofermentans. Next base: position 36,608 of record CAMYXF010000007.1, read on the forward strand.
AATCATTTCCGACAAGGCTCAACCGACTTATCCGGACGGCTTCCCTGATGAGATCATTACCAAACTTGAGAAGGCTACGGGCAGAGGATTCCTTTGCAACAAGCCTTACAGCGGAACCGACGTCATCAGAGATTACGGCGAAGAGCACATGAAGACCGGTAATCTCATCATCTATACATCAGCAGACAGCGTTCTCCAGATAGCTGCTCACGAGGAAGTCGTACCGCTTGAAGAACTCTACGGTATCTGCCAGAAAGCCAGAGACATCATGACAGGTGAACATGCCGTCGGAAGAGTCATCGCAAGGCCTTTCGTAGGTGAACCGGGCAACTTCACAAGAACAGCAAACCGTCACGATTTCTCACTTGCCGCACCGTCTTCGACAATGCTCGATCTGCTTAAATCTGAAGGCTTTGATGTCATTTCCGTCGGCAAGATTTTCGACCTCTTTGCAGGAAGAGGACTTACCGAATCCAATCCCACCAAGGGCAACACTGACGGCATCAACAAGACGATCGAATTCATGGATCGTGACTTCAATGGTCTGTGTTTTGTTAACCTGGTCGACTTCGATATGAAGTACGGTCACAGGAACGATATTGAAGGCTACGCTACCGCCATGCATGAGCTGGACGATGCATTGGGTGTGATTTTAAGCAAACTCAGAGAAGATGATCTGCTCATGATTACGGCTGATCACGGATGCGATCCTTCGACAGCTTCGACTGACCACTCAAGAGAGTGCATCCCTCTCCTGATCTACGGTGACGGATACAGAACTCCTTGCAACATGGGCGAGCTTACCGGCTTCAATAACATCGCGGGAATAGTTCTTACGGCAATTATGGGAAGAACATATAAAAAGGACTTCTGCCCTGCCACGGACGCAAACAAGCCTGATCCTGAGAACATCATGAGCTATGTTGATCTGACAAACCTCAAGACTGTTGCTACCGATTCAGATATCAAAGAATTGATAGAACGCGCTGCTTCTTTAGGCACTGCATCTGTTTGTGTACAGCCCTGCTTTGTTAAGGATGCGGTCAGATTCTCCAAAGGCAGAGTCGCTGTCTGCACAGTCATCGGATTCCCTAACGGTTATTCAACTACGGCGACCAAGGTATTTGAGGCAAAAGATGCCTGTGACAACGGCGCTTCAGAGATCGATATGGTAATCAATATCAACTTCGTTAAGTCAGGAAGATACGATGAAGTATATGAGGAGATCAAACTCATCGCAGAAGCAGTTCACGCCAAGGGCGCGCTTCTCAAAGTAATCATTGAGACATGCGATCTTACCGAAGACGAGAAGGTACGCCTCTGCAAGATCGTAAGCGAGGCAAAGGCCGATTTCATAAAGACATCAACAGGCTTTGGCAGCGCGGGCGCCAAGGTTGAAGATATCGTTCTCATGAAAAAGAACATAAGTCCTGATGTAAGGATAAAAGCTGCCGGCGGCATAAGAACAGTCGAAGCCGCAAAAGAGATGCTGGATAACGGCGCCATAAGGATCGGAGCATCCAAACTCGGCAATTGACCAAGCACAAAATTTTGTTCGTTTTTGACTAAAACAGGCTTTTAGTCCCTTTAATAGCACTTTCGCTGTGATATATTACCTCCAACAAAGAACATACGATCTTTTTGGAGGTTTTATTTATGTCACCACTCGATATGCTTATCTTCTTGTTTTTCATATTGGTTACCATCAAGGCAGCAACATCCTGCTACGAACATTGGAGAGATATTGACGAAGCAGCAGAGCGTGCAGCGTCAAGAAGAGTAAGACCTTCACCTTCAGTTGTAAGAACTTCCAGGACTGTCAGAACAATCAGACCTTCTGCAGTCCGCGTTACTCCGATCAAGCGTGTACATGCTCCCGCAGCTGCCGCAGTACGTAACACAACCATCGCAAGACAAACTCCATTGAAGGATAAGGGTGCAGCTTAAGTCCCGACCAACGACCGCTCACTTTTTTCCATTTATTTTTTCTCCGTATTAGGGACTACCCGGCCTTGCTTTCCCAACCGCATACCACACACCTCAAAATAGCAAGGCCGGGATATCTCCCGGCCCCGTTTAACTACTGAATTATCTGACAGATCAGAAGGATACTTTGTTCTTTCCTTCTCTCTTCGATTTATTGAGCTTTCTTTCCGCTTTGGATAAGAGATCAGAAATATCCGGATCTTCAGGATCGAACATTGCAAGTCCTGCTGAGATCGTTACTCTTTCTCTCTTGCCATCGATGATGATGGGCTCATTCGCGATTGCCTCAACGAGCTTCTTAGCCATACCTACGGCAGATACCTTATCAGTATCAAGAAGTACGATAGCGAACTCATCGCCGCCTGTACGGAAGCATGTATCCTCAGTTCTTACATTAGCCATGCACTGCTCAGCGATACTTCTCAAAACGATGTCGCCGTTCTGCTGGCCGAACATATCGTTAACGGTTGTTATGTCATCAACGTCAGCGACGAGGAGAGCGAATGTACTGCCGTCAGTTCTCTTCTGGTAGAGGCTCGCATATTTTTCGAGAGTCTCATAGAAATAACGTCTGTTATAAAGTCCGCTAAGGTCATCGACGCGCGCAAGAAGTTCCATCTTGTGATAGGAACGCTCAAGTTCAAGCTCAAGTTTTTTCTGCTCCGTGATGTCCCTGCTGATGCCCCAGGTTCCGACGATCTCGTTGTTTACGTCGTAAAGAGGATACTTGGATGCGAGATAGTATCTGGCATTTTCCTCATCATCAACGAGCTCTTCTTCGACATTAAGAACAGGCTTACCCGTTCTCATGACCTCAAGTTCGATTGCTCTTGCCTTATCGGCAAATTCCTTGGGGAAAAAGTCATAATCAGACTTGCCTACAAGCTCATCGGGCTTGATAACGCCAAGCTGATTTGCGTGCATATAGTTGTTCCAGATGAACTTGGAATCCTTATCCTTGAAATAAATAGTATCTCTGCCGTACTTACGGATCGTGTCGATAACCAGCATATCGTTGATCTGCATCTCTTCCCAAAAACTTCTCTCGGACATCTCTTTACCTCGTTAGCGTCAGCTGTCAATGTTTCCGATTACGATTATTTGAAAGGCTTACCCTCGCCTTCTGTTAATTTGATACCTTCCATTGTAAACGCTTTGCAGTACTCTTCGCAATCAAAAGCTGCAGGAGTGAATACACCTGTCTTCTTCCACTTGTCTCTGCACATGAGTTTTACACCTGCGATGAGGGCTGCGCCCTTCATGTCATCGAAGGCACTTACGCCGTGCTTTTCATAGGAAGCTTCGTTGTCACCCGTAACGATATAAGACTTTGCAATATCAATATTGTCTCTCTTGCTCTTGCCGGTAATGTAGATCTCGTAGGAAGCCATGCCCTTTGCCTTGGATTCGATGGGTGATGATTCACCGAGATCGGATCTCTTTGGAAGGATCGCTGCAAGAAGATCGATAGGAGCGACTTCAACGTTGCCTACCGTAACCGGCTTATCGGACATAAGTCCGATTTCTTTTAAGAAGTCGATCTTATCCTGCGGCGGGATGTGCTCCAGATCAGGCTTTTTACCGAGTTTGAAATATCTGACGTTTGCCATGTCAGGAATCTCTTTGAGGAGGTCCGTTACCATCGGGCTTGAATCAAGATAGACCTTCGTGCCGGATGAAGACTTGGCCTCAATGGACATAGCTTCAGTCTCTACTACCTTGCCGTCAGAAATATAGAAAACGTTCTTGCTTGGACCGAACTTGTTAGCGACTACCGGAGTTTTTACGTCTTCGGAATAGAGAGTATCGTCGATCTCCGTTCTGCCCTTCTTTGCGACCTTTCTCTCGCCTGATACGGCGATAAGGTCGATATAGTCGATCTTGCTGAAATCGTTTTTGGCAGCGCGCCTGATGATGGCATTGACCGCACCGGGAACAAATCCTGCTCCGCAGATGGCTGTCTTTCCGGTGCCGTGGAATTCACCGAACATTCTGAACTGCTTCGAAAGAAGTGATGTCGGTGAAGGAACATCAGGAACGTCGAAAAGTGTTGAATCGATATAGTCAGCCTTTGCTTTTACTGCAAGGCTCATGGCATCAAGTGAAAGTTCAGGGGGAAGAAGGTTTACGACTATGTCGGGAGCAAAGATCCTGACCATCATCATGGCGCCTTCGACATTGGTCATGTCGATTCCGGAAGTAGTGACTCTGACACCCATGCTGGCTGCCAGATTTTTAAGTTCATCGCACTCCTGCTTCTGACGTGAAGCAAGGCAGATATCAGATGCATAAGATCTGTTTCTGCAAAGAGCAATCAGCAAACGCTTGGAAATTTCGTTACAACCGAGAATCAAGACCCTTTTCATGATCATCCGCGACCTTTCAGCTTTATATTAGAAAACCCTTGTAGATATTTTACTTAAAAGTATAACGTTGGGCAAACATTTTTCGGGCCTTTTGTTCATTTACCTTGTAGGAATTTTTAGCGTAAGATACCGATATCCTAATTAACAAAAGGAGAACGGTTATGAAGACACTTAAGAGAATTGCAGCAGGCATTCTTTCAACAGCACTTTTGCTCGGTATGACATCCTGCGCTGCAAAGGAAACAGAGACATCTGCAGACGCTAACGTTGATGCAGCTGCAGCATTCACAACTGTTGAGAGCGGCAAGCTCATCATGGCTACAAACGCATTCTTCCCGCCTTATGAGTACTATGAGGGCGACAAGATCGTTGGTATTGATGTTGAGATCGCTACAGCAGTAGCAGACAAGCTCGGTCTTGAGCTCGTTATCGAAGACGTTGAGTTCGACTCAATCATCGCAGGCGTTCAGAGCGGCAAGTACGATATCGGATGCGCAGGCATGACAGTTACAGAGGACAGACTTAAGTCAGTTAACTTCTCTACACCTTATGCTACAGGTATCCAGTCCATCATCGTTGCTGCTGATTCTGAGATCACAGACATCGACACACTTGTCAGCGGCGACTACAAGGTTGGCGTTCAGTCCGGTACAACAGGCGACATCTACATGACAGAAGAAGTTGGCGAAGAGAGAATCGAGCGTTTCGCTAAGGGTAACGACGCTATTATCGCCCTCACATCCGGCAAGATCAGCGCAGTAGTTATCGACAACGAACCTGCTAAGGCATTCGTTGCAGCTAACGACGGCCTCAAGATCCTTGAGACACCTTACACAGTTGAGGACTACGCTATGGCTATCAACAAGGATAACGAAGCACTCAAGGATGCAATCAACCAGGCACTCAAGGAACTCACAGATGACGGCACTATCGCTGCTATCATCAACAAGTACATTCCTGCTGAAGGCTGATAACTTTTTGCAAAAATAAGCAAAAAACAAACAAATAGAGCGGAAATATGGTCTGTATTTCCGCTCTTTTATTATTTATAATTGGTGATGTTTTCGAGTATCGATACTTTGAAGTTTGAGGAACGTCCAATGTACACCAAAAAAGCCAATCAGATTTTGATCATCGGCATAATAGCTCTTCTTCTGTCGTGGATACCCGGTGCCGGCATTGCTTGTGCCGTTGTCGGACTCATTATGTATGCGACAAATAAGGGTGCCAGATCCCTAATCAGGACAGATGTCGGAAGAGGTCTTTCGATCATCGCTCTTTTAATCAGCTCAGTTATAGCTTTCTGTTTATTGTTTTTCTACCCGCTTCTCACTATGCCTGCATGGCTGGCATCTCTGCGCGAGGCATTCTATCAGACAAAATTCTACGCTGATTTCGAAAACAACTTCCTCATCGACAAACGTTACACATACATCTTCAAAGGTCTGGGCGTAACATTTGAGGTTACTTTCTTTGCCGTTCTCCTGGGCATTGTTCTTGGTGTCATCGTCGCACTCGTAAGATCTTCTTATGACACATTGAAGGAAGAACTCAAAGGCGGTATCGGCAAGGGCATCCTTTATGTCCTTTACAAGATCTGCGGTTTATATCTCACGGTCATCAGAGGAACCCCTGTAGTCGTTCAGCTCATGATCATCTACTTCGTTATTTTCGCATCTTCCAACAATAAGATCCTCGTAGCCGTACTCGCATTCGGTATCAACTCCGGCGCTTATGTTGCCGAGATCATCAGAGGCGGTATCGAGAGCGTCGACAAGGGACAGTTTGAAGCCGGCCGTTCATTGGGATTCGGATATGTAAGGACAATGGCTCTTATCATCATCCCCCAGGCATTCAAGACTGTTCTCCCTGCTCTCGCAAACGAGTTCATCGTTCTCATCAAGGAAACTTCAGTATCAGGTTATGTCGGACTTCAGGAACTTACCAAGGGAGGCGACATAATCAGATCAAGAACATACTCGGCATTTATGCCTCTTATTGCGGTAGCGATCATCTATCTCCTGATCGTTATCTTCTTTAGCTGGATAGTATCTTTGATCGAAAGGAGGCTTAAGAGCAGTGAGCGCTGATAATGACGTAATCATCTCCGTAAAGGATCTTTGCAAACACTATAACGGCGGCGAGATCAAGGCTTTGGACGGTGTCACGACCGACATCAGAAAAGGTGAGGTAGTCGTTGTAATCGGACCTTCAGGTTCAGGTAAATCAACTTTCTTAAGATCACTTAACCTGCTTGAGCGTCCTACTTCAGGCACGATTACTTTTGAAGGTCAGGACATCACTTCACCTTCAACAGACATCAATAAGTTGAGACAGAACATGGGAATGGTGTTCCAGCACTTTAACCTCTTCCCTCACCTTACGATCATGAAAAACATGACCATCGCTCCCATGAAGCTCCGCGGCATGTCAAAGCAGGATGCAGAGAAGAAAGCAATTGATCTTCTCTGGAAAGTCGGACTTCAGGACAGAGCCATGGCTTATCCTTCACAGCTCTCAGGCGGACAGAAGCAGCGTATCGCAATCGTAAGAGCGCTTGCGATGGATCCTGAAGTAATGCTTTTCGACGAGCCTACGAGCGCGTTGGATCCTGAGATGGTCGGAGAAGTTCTGGAAGTTATGAAGCAGCTCGCAAAGGCCGGCATGACAATGGTCTGCGTTACCCACGAGATGGGATTCGCAAGAGAAGTCGGCACCAGAGTAATTTTCATGGACTGCGGTAAAATCATTGAGGAAAATACACCTGAGGAGATCTTCACAAATCCTCAGAACGAAAGACTTCAGACATTCCTGAAGAAAGTATTATAATTTAGGAGGTAAGTTATGTTTTGTGAATCTTGTGGAGCATCTATTCCCGACGGCCAGGCTTTCTGCTCTAACTGCGGAGCGGCAGCTCCTGCTCAGGCTGCACCCGTTCAGGCTGCACCTGTTCAGCCCGCACCTGCACCCGCACCCCAGCCGATGGCACAGCCCGTACAACCCGTACAGCAGTATGCACAGCCTGCTCCCCAGCCTGTACAGCCCGTTCAGCAGTACGCTCAGCCGGTACAGCAGGCCCAGCCCGTATATGTCCAGCCTGTAGTAGCAGTTCCTGCACAGCCCAGAAAATCAAGCGGCATGGCGATCGCAGGACTTATCATGGGTATCTTCACACTCATTTTCTGCTGGGTTCCCGTTGTAAGCTGGATCCTGGGTCTTCTCGGCCTTATCTTCTCGATCATCGGAATCGCAAAGAAGAACGGCGGTGCAAAGGGCGCTGCAATCGCTGGTCTCGTTCTTACGATCCTCGGCGCCATCATTGGCATCGCTTTGTATGGTCTGGTCTTGGGAACAAGCATGAACGAATACTTAGAGCAGGCAGAATATGCCGCTTCATCAGTAGCTGCAGAAACATCTTACTGATACAGATCAACAAGTTAACTTTATGGACGTCCCGTGGCTTAAGCGGGACGTTCTTTTTATAAGAAAATCTTTACAGTTTATGATAAAATCTCGGCAGGAACACATTGGGACATTTTTTGCTTCTTTTGTTCAGGAGGGAATAGATTATGTATTGTGAATCATGCGGAAACTTTGTTCCGGACGGACAGTCTTTCTGCGCTAACTGCGGATCACCCGTTGCAAATGCAGCACCTGCCGCACAGCCGGCACCTGCTCCCGCACCCGCTCCCGTTGCAGCTGCACCTGTTGCAGCTCCTGCTCCGGCACCTGCACCCGCACCGGCACCCCAGCCTATGGCTCAGCCCATGTATCAGCAGCCTGCTTACCAGCAGCCGCAGTATCAGCAACCCGCATACCAGACACCTCAATATCAGGCTCCGACTTATCAGCAGCCTGTAGCCGTAGCACAGCCCGTATATGCGCAGCCGGTTTACGCACAGCCTGTATTGGTACAGCAGGCAGCACCTGCAAAGCGCGGTAACGGTATGGCTACAGCAGGTCTTGTATTCGGTATACTTACACTGGTATTCTGCTGGATCCCCAGTCTGTATTACGGATTCGGTCTTCTCGGTCTGATTTTCTCGATCGTTGGTCTCGTCAAGAAAAACGTATCCGGCAAGGGCAAGGCAATCGCAGGTCTCATCCTCGCGGTAATCGGCGTTATCGCAGGCATCATCATCCAGGAAACATTCTGGGCATATGTCGGACGTGAGCTCGACAACGGAATTAATGAACTCTATGAAGAGCTGGAGACATACGATACGGCTTACAAGCCTAACCCGAATCCCAACGAATACTACATCGACGGTGACTTCGTAACAACAGACAAGGGTTATGTCAGCGGCGTTCTCCACATCGATAACTTCATCGTAGAATACTGATCTTAAGTACAAAACAAATCTCAGGAAGGTGTCTTAGCGGCACCTTCTTTTTTGTCATTTATCAATCAGTTATTAATAACAGAAGACATAATACCAACAAGACAACCATGTTTTCTCTATGATAGAATGAGCACGGTAAAAATATATTTAGACTTTTGGGGAGGTCTGTTATGTATTGCGAATCGTGCGGTTCTTTCATTAATAACGGTGAAGCTTTCTGCTCCAACTGCGGCTCTCCCGCACCTAAGAATTCTGCTCCTGCAGCACCTGCACCCGCACCCGCTCCGGCTCCTCAGGCAACGGTTCAGCCCATCATGCAGCCTGCTCCCCAGCCTATGGCACAGCCCGGATATCAGCAGCCGCAATACCAAGCACCTCAATATCAGGCTCCCACATACCAGCAGCCTGTCCAGACGGTTCAGCCCATCTACCAGCCTGTTTATCAGCAGCCGGTAATCATCACGCCTATTGATAACAGAACGAGAATAAACGGCGCTGCTACTGCAGGCCTTATCTTCGGAATTATTAACCTTTGTACTTCGTGGATCCCGCTGCTCAATACACTACCCGCCATACTGGGTCTCATCTTCTCAATCGTAGGTGTTTCAAAGAAAGATGCGGGCGGTAAAGGAAGAGCTATCGCCGGTCTCATTATGTCATCAGTAGGCCTTCTGATCGTTATTCTTATTGTCATCGAGCTGATTGTTGGCGGAGAATTAGAATACTGATTTACTTGCGCTTTCTTCTTAAAGTCTCGTCGTAAGAATAATTCTCTTCAAGGAAATCCTCGCCCTTCTGTTCTTCGGTAAAAGAAAGGCCGGGATAGTTTAATTGTCTGAGCACTTCATAGATTGCAACTGCACATGCGTTGGAAACGTTAAGACATCTGCAGTCTGCAGCCATAGGGATCCTGAAGCATCTGTCGAGATTTGCCCTTAAGATCTCACCCGGAATTCCCGTGCTCTCTTTGCCGAATATCAGATAGATGTTTGCGTTCTCAGATGCAGCCTTGAAGTCGATATCTGAGGGCGGTACCTTGCCGTAACGTGTCATGAAGAAATACTCGCCGTCGTTCTTACTGACGAAGTCCTGCCAAGAATCGTAGAGGGTATATTCAGCCCATGTGATGTGATTGGTTGAAGCTCTTCTGAACTCAGGGTTTTCGATGTCAAATCCGACAGGTCCTATTATGTGGAGAACCGCTCCTGTAGCAACGCATGTGCGCATGATATTGCCCGTATTCTGAGGGATCTCGGGTTCAAACAATACCACGTTTACTATGTTGTTTCCTGATTCGTTCATTGAAAAACTCCGTTAAAAATCGTGCTTGATATAGACTTTAATCTATATGTTAAGCCTTGGCTTCAGCAACCTTACGCTTGGATCTTCCCTTCTCTTCTGCAGGTGTTTCTGCAGGAATTGAAAATGTAATGCGGCTTGATTCTGCAGCTGCCTCAGCGATGTTGAGCATGTGGTCACCGAGACGCTCGAAGTCTGTAAGCATCTCTGAATAGATGACGCATGCATCACCTGAGCAGACACCGGACTTGAGTCTTTCGAGCTGATGCTCTCTGTAATCGTCAGTCATGTCGTCGATCTTCTGCTCCATCTGGGCCATTCTGATATGCACAGAACCGGGCTTGCTGCCGAGGAGAATGTTATATGCATTCTTGGTAGTCTCTACCATCTGGCTTACTTCCGCCTGCGCCTTCTCTGAGAGCTTTAAGCCCTTACTCTCGAGGAGATTTGCATAGCCCGAGATATTCGTTGCGTGGTCGCCCATTCTCTCGATGTTACCCGTAATCTTGAACAGGGCACTCATCGTAACGGCGTCCTTCTCGGACATGTTGAAGACCATCGCGTGCGAGATGTAATAAGATATTTCCTTATTAAGATAATCTACGTATTCTTCCGTCTCATTGATCGTCTGCTGCTTTTTCTCGTTGTTGTCGAGGACAGTCTCAATACTCATCTGAACGTTAGTGCCTGCCATTACGAGCATTCTGCTGACTTCGTTGCAGAGCGCAGTGATGAGGACTTCAGTACCGAGCTGGTTGTCGGAGCTGATCATGTTGGGCTTAAGATACTTGAGATACTGTACTCCGTCCTTGTCTCCGCCCTTGTCGGGTACGATGAACTTAACGAGCTTAACGATAAGTCCGCCGAACGGAAGCAGGATAACTGTTGATGCAAGGTTAAATACGAGGTGCATGTTCGCAAACTGTCTTGCAACGTCGTTGGGCGAGAGCATTCTTACCCACTCTGCTACAGGAAGCAGATAGTAAGCAACAGTAAAGATTGCCGTACCGATAACGTTAAACATCAGGTGGAGCATACCTGCTCTTGTCGCATTTCTCGATCCTCCGATGGATGCGAAAACTGCCGTAACGCATGTACCGATATTAAGACCGAAGATAATGAACATTGCCTGCTCCAATGTGATGAGCTGGGCACCGGATGCTGACATCGCCATAGCCTGCAAAACGCCGACGCCGGCTGCAGAACTCTGGATGATGATTACGAAGATGATACCTACGATTATTCCGACAAAAGGATTGTTGATGGACGCGAAGATATCCTTTACCACATCCATCTCACTCAAAGGCGCCATGGAATCTTTCATAAGCGACATGGCTACGAAAATAAATCCCAGTCCGGCAACAGCCTCGCCGATGCTCTTTAATTTCTTATCCTTAACAAGAAGGCAGAAGAATGTACCGAGGAGTGCGATGATCGGCGCTGCGGCACCTACGTCGAAAGCAATGAGCTGTGCTGTGATATTGGTACCGATGTTGGCACCCATGATTATCCACAAAGCCTGGTGGAGGTCCATGAGGCCTGCATTAACGAATCCTACCGCCATTACCGAAGTGGCTGTCGAAGACTGGATGAGGGCAGTAATTCCCGCACCGACTGCAACGCCTAAGATTCTGTTACCGGTGAGCTTTGCAAGAACATTCTTTAATTTATCTCCTGCAATAGTCTGCAGGCTTCCGCTGGTGATCTTTACGCTATAAAGGAACAAGGCCATACCGGAGCAGAGCCCCAACAACGCCGGCCATACATCTACCATAAGTGACACGCCTCCAATCGGCTATCCATAAAAAACACTAATATCTGACTTACCCTAATACACAACTAATAATATTGGTGACACTATTTGTTGGCAAGGCTTTTTACCAAATATCAAAAGAATTTTTGAGCGTAAAACCAGGATATATAGATGCCCGTCTATATTTAATCGACGGGCTTCTTTTTCCTGATGTAAACCACCATAACTACTGCTATCGCAACACCTGCAAGAGTTACGAGAATACCCTGGATGAGATAAGGATAGCTGTATGTGATCGTCGTTTCTCCCTTATCTACGAATACGAGTCTGTTAAACGTCCTGAAGTTACCTTCGAAGATATCGTGCTCGGCAAGCGAAGTATTAACGTTATCCTCAGGTGAAGATATCGTAATGGAGTTATCGCCGTATGTGATGTCGAGCGGAACTATCTGTCTTTCAGGCACTTCGTACTCGCTTACATCAACTATACCTGCAAGGATTGCGCCGACGTTCCTGTCTCTTGTACGTGAGTAATAATAAGTAAGGTTAAATCCGATGAACGTGATGTTATCGTTTGTACCCTTGCCCCAGAAAGGCATCTGCTCATTAAGGACTTCAGAGTAACCTAATACTTCCGTTAAGCCGTTCATGTAAACAGTCTTCCAGTTCTTGAATTCATCAGGGAACAATGCGAGCTCGATCTCACCAAACTTAGTTGTCTGGAATGCCGGGAAACCGTTATCGAACTGGACGGACTGGCACTCTACGCCCAAGAATCTGTTGGTCTTACTCTCATAGTTTTCGGGGATACCGTCAGCAAGGACATAAACCTGTGTGCCTGCTTCAGCAGCCTTTGTGATGAGTTCTTCAGCTGTCTCGACATCGTGATAAAGGAAGCCGTCAAGATAGATCGTCTCATAGCTTGAGAGTTCTTCTAATGTGAAGTCATCGATGTATTCACTCGGTGCCTCACAGATCGTCGGGAACATCATGGAGATGTAGTAAGCACCGTTACCGATAGCAATACCATCGTACTTCGTGATCGTACCGTAAGGACCTTCGATGCCGTCGTAGTGGAATACGGCATAAATGCCTTCGTCGTATTCTTTTGTATATCCTCTTAAGTCTGCGGCAGCTTCTACTTCCTTTTCGTTATAAGGGAATACAGCAGCGGAATTCTTCTTTACGATAACTGTATCGCAACCCATCTCGAGGAGTCTGTCAAACATGAAGTAATAGTATCCGTTATCGAATGCTTCGTTGATCTGGGCGATCTGCAATGAAGTTGATGCAGCCTCCCATCCCTGTCCGAACAGCTGGTTAACTGAGCCGTTGTAATCGGTGAAGTAGAATACACCGTTTACCGTTGGTGAAATACTGTCGATAAGAGCAACACGGCTCTTTGTCATGTCTTTTGCTTCGTCGATAAGAGTATCTTCAGCGAGCTCTTCGAAGTAACTGCTGACAACTGTCTTCTCACCCTTAACGGGAACAAATGTCTTAACACATATACCGCAGTCGACTGCGAGCAAAGCGATGATGACTGCAAGGATTGGCTTTTTGAGGCTGTCCCATTCGAGCATTGAGAAGAAGATCATTGCGGCAGCGATCTGCATGAAACGCATCATCCACATAAGTGATCCGCCCGGGAGCAACTGGAAGACAGGCTGTGCTGTTTTCGTTGTGAGTAAAACGATGACAAGCGCGGTAATGAATCCTGCACGTGCACGCTTCTTACTTGCAACTGCACCAAATGCTGCGACCAGGAATGAGACGATACCAAAATAAGATGTGGTAAATCCGTCCTTAAGTTTTCCGACGGGATTAAGCGTAATGAATATGCTCTGGAAGAAGCCTTCTGCAGCCTGGCTCGCATTGGATGTATTGGATGCCAGACCACCTTTCAAAGACGGGAACAAAATGACGCCGATCAAAGCAAAACCGCATATTACGGCAACAATGAGTTCCAGATCTCTTTTGCCTGATTTCTGGAGCTTGTTCATGCCTGTAAAGCAGCAGAGTCTGTAAACCAAAAGATAGATAAGCCATGCAATTGCGACCATGCCCGAGTAACCGACGTGGCATGCGCACATCAGTGCAAATGAGATTGCGGTTCCGAGGAAGTTTCTTACTCCGCCCTTCTTAAGATATTCGTTGATGAATAAGAATGCCAGGGGGAAGATTGCCATGATGATACTTCTCGGGAGGTTGCCTTCAGCAAAGAGAACGTGCAAACTCTGAGGCATGAAAAACCACATGATTCCGAAGATCATGCCCATTACGGGTCTCTTCTTAACAAAGCCCGCGACGTTCCATGTGAGAGCTCCCAAGAGGTAAATGATTCCGCTGTATACTGCGAATCCTTCAAAAACATAATTATCAGTGAATATCGCAGGTAAGCTTCTTGCGACAAACTGGCAGAAAGCCATGAGATATGCAGCGACCGGCGGCCAGTAACGCATGAGCTCAACACCGTTGTACCAGACCGGATTATAGAGGGGCCACTTGTCTCCCGCTTCAATAGAATTCAGGATCCAGTCGCCACGGTAAATGTGGTACATGGAGTCGGAACCCTTGATCAGAACACCGCTTCTGCTTACGGCCCAGATAACGCCTAAAGCTACTGCGATGTTTAATATGACGCTTATGATCGCGACTACGATGTTCTTAGTCTTAGAGTTCAAAACCCTTCTCCAGTCTTCCGATTGCTGCTTCTACTTCGTCAGCGTCGTTCTCATCTTCGATGCCCTCTGCTTCAGGGAATCTGACGCCGTATGTTCTGACAGGTGTCTCACTGCCTTCAAATCTTCTCAAGTGATATTCGATGGGCTTAACCGCTTCAGCGATCTGCTTAGCGAAATACTCTGTCATGTTCTCGAGTGAAGGGATGATTACGTTGAACGGTTCGATCTCGTTCATGACCTGGTTCTGATAAGGCTCGAAAACCTTCATGATCATCTTCTCAGGTTCAGTGAACTTGATGATGTTGTTACCTGTGGTATAAACCGTAGCAACGAACTCCCATGTATGAGGATGCGTGTCGCCCTTCTTGCCGTCGAAAACGACGAAGTGGCTTGCGTTAAGATAAGCTTTAATTCTGTAATATCTGAGCATTGGTTCATCCTCCCTTATGCGTTGACCAGAGCTTCGTAAAGCGCTGTTGCGTTGCGTTTTTCATCTGTGTTATTCGCAAGAATGTTTTCGGGCATCTCTGCTGCAGGGATCTTACTCTCGATGACCTTCATTGCCTGCTCGGCATTCTTTGAACCGAAGAGGAGAATGAATCCGTCTTTGCAGTATCTGATCCATACGACATCGTCACCCAAGAGTTTGCTGTTCTTCTCGAAGAAGCTCATCATGGCGCCCGTCTCAAGCTTTACCCTTACAAATGCGCAGGGCGTGATCTTTCTTTCATCGATTCTGTGAAGAAGTCTCATGATCTTTCCTTCACCGGTGATGATAGCAGCCTGGTTTCTTCCCATGATTACGTTGTCGAGATAATCGATATAGTTATTAAGTTCAGTATTAACTGCTCTGATGCTGTCGACCTTTTTCCTTGCATCGATAAGCTTCATCGTGAAATAGATAACAGCAATAATGAGGAGCGCGATGAGGAGAATGAGCACGATCAGGAGATAAAGCTTGCTGCTGAGGTAAGCGTTATTCGTGAGCATGATCTCATAATCGGTAAGAAGACAGAGTCTGTATTCAGTGCCGTTGTACTCGAAAATGATTCCCGATGCGACATACTTTGTGCCTTCAAGAGAGATTATCGAGTGCTTAACTCTTCCCTGTACGAGAGTAGCAAGGAAAGACTGTGCGCTCTGCGTGTTATAGAAAGTATCTGTTGAGAAAGTCTTATATACGTTAGTTTCACTGATGCTCTTAACGAAGAGGAAGTATTCTGAGTTATCGAGCGTCCAGTAACGCTGTGATGTGGAGTCGAGCATCTCGATCGTGTCTTCAACGAACGCATCACCTGCGATGTCACCGTAGAGTTCGATCTGTCTTGCGACGATCTCAACGTAACCATCCTGCTCCTGTGCATAGAGCTCGGCTACACCCTGCTCGTAGTTGTGAATCTGCCAGACGGCAAATGCCGTGAGGAGAGTGGCCATCAGCATGACCGCTACCGTCATTAATATCAGTGTTTTCTTTGACTCTTTACTCATAGTACTTTTCCTTGTTATTGACTAACTCTCTAAATCTTCTAATAGCGTCTGATATCTTGCCGAGCTGTTCTCTTGCAGCAAGACGGAATTTCTCGAATTCTCTTGAAAGAGTATCGGTCTTCCAGCTGCTCTTTGTATTGATACTGTTAACGATTCCCGCAAGTCTTATAAAGAAAACAACGAAGTTATAGAAAGGCAGGAGCGCGACTACAGCCCATTGCTTCAGGTAGTAGCGCCGTGTTTCCGGGAAAGGCTTTAACAGATACTGTCCGATATAGAAATACATGTATCCGCATATGATGTAGAACGCGAAGATCGCACCCATTGAAAGCAGTACCGTGGTGCTCGAATAACCGTATGCCATAAGCACGATCAGAGCGAGATACCAGATCATTCTCGGGAATGCGAACGTGTGATCGAAAAGCAATGTATGGATGTTTGTATCCGTAGCAAATCTCCAAGGACGGAGCTTACTCTGAGGATAAAGTCTTGCAACTTCGAGAGATCCTCTCTGCCAGCGCTGACGCTGTGTGTAGAGCTTGTTTACGCTCTCGATAGGATCGGTGAAATAGATGGCGTCAACACAGATTCCGACCTTCTGCTTCTGCAGATATCTCATCTGGAAAGTAATCTCCGTATCCTCCGAGATGGTCTCTGTGTTGTACAGGTGTGACTTACGGATGGAGCTCATTCTGAATGCGGAGAAAGCACCGGACAAAGTGTACATTGAGTTTGTCTCGGAGTCGAAGTTTCTTCCTGCAAGGAATGCCTGTGCGTATTCGCAGAACTCGATCCTTCTGAAAAGTCTTGCCTTGAATGACTTATACTTCTCGATCTTATCAGGTCTTATGAGAATGGAACCCGTAAGACATGTATATTCACGGTGATTCTCAAGATAAAGGATCATGTTTGTAAGAGCATTCTTCTCGAGCTGTCCGTCAGAGTCGATATTGATGAGATAAGAACCTGTACTGTTATAGATGGCAAGGTTCAAAGCTCTCGATTTACCCTGTCCGGAATTGAGCCAGTTCATACGGAGCTCGGGATATTTAGCCTGGGCTCTCGCGAATGCATCAAAGCTCTTATCCTGGCTCATGTTGTTAACGAGATAGATTTCCATGTGCTCATTCGGATAGTCACTCTTGTGGATGGATTCGAGACATCCCTCAAGGCTGTCCTCAGAGTTATAGACCGGGATGATTAGCACGATGTCAGGCCAGATTGCAGGCTTTTCCATCTTTGACTTCTTGTGCTTCTGATGCAAAAGCACGAAGAATGAACCGATGGAAGGAAGTACTTCTACGAGGAGCGGGATGATGATCCACGCAAGCCAGTAAAAGAACGGGTTAACAATGTGGGTCATGAACTGGTTCATTTGGCATCTCCCCCGCTCTTTGCAGCTACTTCTTCTTTCTTGTTGTATCCGAAGTCGCCCGTCTTCATCTTAAGGACGTGGGGTTTCGTGAATATGAAGAAGTACAGTATTACCTGCAGGACATAGAAAACGATTCTTCCTACGATCGTGTGTGCAACATAGTAGTAATCCGTTCCGAGGAAATGGATCATGGTGCAGATTACTGAGATTCTTAAAGCGTTAGTAAGCATCGTATAAAGCGTTCCTACGACAGCGATGTAGATACGCTCCGGAATGTTGTAGATTCCGTAGAACGAAAGAAGCGATAAGAATGCCGATATCTCGATAAAGCCGGAGCACTCAAGGTCGATGTTGACCGTGATCGCGCCGTTAAGCGATTCGATGAAGATTACACCGTAACGGTAGTAAGCCTGGTAAAAGCCCGTTACTTTTCCAAATATGCCCGCGATGGCCGCAATGAGTCTTGCCAAAGGCAAAACGATCCACGGTCTAACGAGTATCAAAAGTATGAGAAAGATTCCGCAGGATCCTAAAAGGTATCTCCAAAACTTAAGTCCTGCTTTTCGAAGTACACGGAGGAGCCAGACCCACAATGCGATTGCGGCGGCAGCGACTACATATATCATCCGGCCTTCTTTCTGCGATTAAGGGTGAAATAAGAACCTGCCGCAACTGTTGATAACAGCGCTACGAAAACAGGACCTGTCGATACACCCGATGTCTCAAGCATCGGCCAACCAACTCTGTGGAAGTGAACGAATATGGACTGTGACTCGTCAGGCTCGATTCCGCCGCACTCTGCAAGGGCAGCAATGTCGAACCAGAACTCAGTCTCATCCTGATGTTCTCCGACAGTAACATACATCTCGCCCAGATAGTGATCTAGCGGGTTGATGTCGTAAATGCTTGAAGATAACTGAGCATCAGCAAAGTAAAATAATGCATAGTGATGTGTGCCTTCAGACAGTGAAGTCGCTTTGTCATGCTGACTCCAGTCGAGGCTTCCGTCAGGACCCAGCTCAACTGCGATGAGCTTTGTATGGGAGTATCCGAAAATAACCGTTACTTCAAGGAACTCAGAGCCGTACTTATAGCCTGTGTCCTGCTTGCTGAATTCGTTAGCGATGCAGTGAACGTAAGCGTCACCGTCCCTCTGATAGATGGAGCCGTCAGCATCGTTATATGTGTTTTCCATACCGGATGAATCGTACTGGATCGTGATTACCGGATAGTAGTCCCAATCGTGATAGTCACCATCGATTACGATTTCTGAACCGTCGTTGTAAGGTGCAGGGGTAGGTGTCGGATCGTCCGGATCATCGGGATTGTCGATAATGACATTGCTTGCGTCAGCAACGTCTTTTATGATGTCTCCGCCGAGATAGTAACCGAAATTGATCGTTGAAGAATACTGCGGAAGAAGGCTTGAAGGGATTGCGATCTCCGTGAGAGTAGGTGCTCCCCATACGGCATATTCGTCGTTGAATGCAACCTGGATTCCGCCGTTGTCTGCAGTATATGTCTGGTTATTTGAGTTATCGGTAACTTCGATGATGTTGCCTGCCTCACCGTTGTCTCTGACGGTAACGACGAGAACATAACCAATATCTGTCTTGATGTTGAACTGACCGTGGGTATTGTGTGTGTCACTAGACCATGAAGCGGAATTCTGCTGGTATTCATCCATGTAAATGTAGACCCAGTCGCCGTCCCATACCATTGCCACGTTATTTACACGGCTGCTCTCACTTAAGCAGTCATACTTGGTTACGCTGTCCCAGTCGCTGAAATCACCGTCGATCGTAATACCGGAATAACCGTCAGCTTTTACAGATATTGCTATTGTTGAGACAACCAAGCCGGCGATTCCAAAACCGCCAATTGCCTTGATTACTTTATTAAATATTCCCTTATTCATAGTTGCCTCCAATTTAATGGTTGGATTATAACATGCCAAAATGTAAAATGTGGCAACTTTGTGAAGAAAATATTAAATGTTTTGGCAAATACACATTAAACGTGCTGAAAGTTATCTATAGCATTGTTTAGTTTGGCAATACACTTTCTCTCATACTCGCGTTCAACCGGTACGGAGAATGTCTCAAGACCTTCCAATGCCTTCATGGCACATTCCCTTGCCTTATCGGGATTACCGAAGCAGTTAAGCTCATAGAAACCCTTGATCTTCATGGCATTCGGATCGGTATCCTTCTCAATCTCATTGATTATCCTGTGATAATATTCCTTCGCTCTTGAGGGCGTCGGGCAATGGTATGAGTAATAGTAAGTGAGATACATGTAAACAACGATGTCCGGTTTGCTTGAAGCTGCGGCATTCATTATCCTCTCCACGTCATTGACTGCCTCAGGCATCCTGTCGTAAAAACCGTTGTAGTCAAGATACTGGAAATATAACGGGAAATACATTTTGCGCTCTGTTTCCCAGACCTTTTTGAAGTTCAGTTCTCTTACTGACTTCAGATCCATCTTATCGTAAGAAACGCCGGACCTCATAAGCGATATTGCCCTCATCTGGTAGCTGCCCAGAGAGTTTTTCGAATATATCTTTGAAATGGTTGCCAGAACCAGAACGAGTCTTCCGACTGTGAATATCAGGACCCAGAACCCCAAAAGGAATACCAGCATTGCCGGGAATAAATAATAGATGTTGAATGTCCAGATAAAGCAGCCCGCTGAAATTGCAAGGCCGATAACCGTAGTAAGAATGCCCGTAACCAGCATATGGTCCTTGTCAAACTTGATCAGCTTCTCACTGTCGATGCCGGGGTGATTCTCAAAATCAACGACTGAAACACCCGAAAAGCCTATCTTGACCCTGTGTCCCCTGTATTCCCATTTGCCGGATCTGTTCTTCGTATATTTGAATCCAAAAACTTCGATGTCTGTCATTTTGGCACAGAATGCCTTGCATAAAACTGTCTGGATCAGCACAAATAGTCCCGATACCAGGATCAGTCCAACAAGTCCCATCAGTACATCCAGGATCGGATTTGAGATAAGTTCGTTTATATAACGCAGATATTCCATGCAATCTCCTTGATAATTATCCAACAAGTCTAACCAGCCTAAGTTCGCATTTATGTTAGCATTTGATATACAAAATCAAAAGACTGCGGAAGGTTCAAATGTCATCGGTCAAGAAATTCTGGACATTAAGATACATCATCATCAATGCGACATACTTTGCCGTCTATAGCGGCATCCATGCTTACGCATCCGTATTCCTGCTCGAAAAGGGTTTCTCCAACACACTCATCGGAATCACCCTCGCTCTTGCCAACATTCTCTCCGTTGTCTTCCAGCCCATCATTGCGGGCATCATCGACAAGCAGGGCAAGCTCACCAACCGCAACGTCTCAATGATATCGACGGCAATCCTTCTCATCGGTTCCATACTGCTCCTGATAGTCAAAAACGGCATCGTGATCATATTCATTATATTTGCTCTGATCTATATGGTTCAGATGGTCTACCAGCCCATCATCACCGCCATGTATTTCGAATACGAAGCTGCAGGCTGCAACATCTACTACGGCCTTGCAAGAGGCCTCGGTTCATGCGGATTTGCGATCACATCAATGTTCACCGGCAAGGCGATCGGATGGTTCGGCATCAACATCCTCATGATCCTCGACATTATCTTCCTTTCCATCGCGCTCATCGTCCTCTACTTCTTCAAAAAGCCTGAAGTTAAGACTGCGCCCGTGATAAAGACCGAGACAGCGCACAACAATCTCATCAGCTTCATTAAGACATACCCGAGCTTCATGCTCTTCGTGCTTGGCGCGGTATGCTTCTTCTTCGCGCACAACGCTATCAACGACTACATGATCCAGGTCATCACGCCTTTAGGCGGAACCGAGACACAGATGGGCATCGCAGTCAGCTGTGCCGCATTTCTGGAGCTCCCAACGATGGCCCTGATCAATAAGATAATGAAGAAGATCTCCGTTAAGAATCTCCTTCTCATCTCAGGCATCGCTTTCTTCATCAAGCATCTCCTGATGCTGATAGCTCCCAACATGGCTGTCGTTTATATCAGCCAGGCTTTCCAGATGTTCGCATATGCGGTCTTCATCCCTGCCGGCGCATACTTCGTAAACCAGACGATGGCGCGTCTCGACCAGGTTAAGGGCCAGGCCTACATCAACTGCTCTATCACTCTGGGCGGCGTTTTCTCAAGCCTTGTATGCGGCCGTCTCCTCGACATCAAGGGCGTTAACTTCATGCTGACAGTAAGCGTCATCGTAACAGGCATAGGCCTTGCGATCGCATTCATTGCATTAAAGCTTTGGCGCGAAAAGCGTAAGGCAGCAGTCTCCTGATCACTCTGTGGCAATTCTGAGGAAAAGGTGCTCTTAATCTAAATTCAGTATTGAACAATGTATAATACCGCGTTATACTCCCCTTAAGTAAGGCTGGAAACCTTAGGGAGAAGATTATATGAATAACGTTTGCAGTTTAAAGTATCCATTACTCATGGTTCACGGAATGGGATTCCGCGACAGAAAGCACCTGTGCTATTGGGGCAGAGTTCCCAAGAGACTTGAGTCACTTGGTGCCAGAGTCTTCTTTGGTCATCAGGATTCCGTAGGTTCCGTCGAGAGTAACGCAGACATCATCGCAAGAAGCCTGGACGAGGTCCTCGCACAGACAGGCGCCGAGAAGGTCAATATTCTCGCGCATTCCAAAGGCGGACTTGAAGCAAGATATCTCATCAACCACGGCTATGCAGACAAGGTCGCATCAGTCACCACCATCGACACTCCCCACCATGGTTCAAAGACGGTCGACTTCCTCATGAAAGCACCCAAGTGGATGGTAAAAACTGCCGCATGGGGCACTGACGTCTGGATGAAGATCTTAGGCGACAAGAATCCTGACAGTTACGACTGCTTCGACCTTTTCACAACCAAGACAGCAGAACAGTTCAACATCGATAACCCCGCTCCGGACGACATCTACTGCCAGAGCTACGCATTCAAGTGCAAGGGTTCGTTCTCCGATCCCGTCTTCTGCATCACATATCCCGTCGTCAGAAAATTCGACGGCGATAACGACGGCATGGTATCAGTAGCTTCTGCAACATGGGAAAACTTCAAAGGCGTGCACACAACACCTTCTTACAGAGGCGTCTCACATGCTGATGTCGTTGACATAAGACGCAGGAGATTTACAAAGCGCGCCGCAACTTCAGAAGACGAAGTCACGGACATCACGAACTTCTATGTCGACATCGTAAAAGAACTTAAAGAGATGGGTTATTAAATTCGTCCTTTAAGGAATTCAACGACTGCATCTTCTTCATTTGTACCGATAACGCCTGTAGCGAACTGCTTAAGTTCGTCCATTGCATTTGCAACGGCATAAGCTTCGTCAGCAATCTTAAACATCGATATGTCGTTTAAAGAATCTCCGAAAACAACAAGCTTCTCGTACCCGAGCTGCTCCTTAAGTTTCAGGATAGACTTTGCCTTCGTGCAGTTCTGCGGGCAGATCTCAAGCCAGTATTCTTCCCTGTAAGTATCCTTCTGGAAAAGGCTTTCCCAGCCTTTGTATTCTCTTACTCTCTCGTAGACAGTTCTGATTCTTTCTTTGGCGCCGATCATGGTGACATAACCCGGCGTGCCGCAGAACATCTCGTCTAACGTTTCTGTCTTTCGCATCGAAGGATCGTTTTTATAGTAATCAATATAACTCTGAAGTCCTTCTGTATGGTCTGCCGGCATGTATGTGCGGATCATGATGTCGTCAATAAAACAAGACACGAATCCTATCTCAGGAAGCTCAGGAATCATGGATTTCAGGAGCTCTACTTCTTCTTTCGTAAACACTGATTTCTGAAGGTGCTTGCCTGTCGTGTTATCGGCAAGTACTGCACCGTTTCTCGTAATGACCGGAAGTTTTATCTTGAGTCCGCCCGTGATCACTCTTGCGCTTTCAATCGATCTTGCAGTTGCAAAAGTGAAAGGCATTCCTTTGTCGAGAAGTTTATTAATCTCTTCTATCGCGTATGCTGAGAGCTTCTCGTCATTTCTCATCAGCGTTCCGTCAAGATCTGTTACATAAAGCGTGTTTCCCATTTTCTCTTATCCCCTTTTAATGTTTTCACACCTTTTTAATCACAATCTCTGCAGTGAATCCGCCACCTTCGCGGTTCCGTAATTCAAGTCCGCCGCCCATCTTCTCCATGAAGCGTGATGCAAGATAAAGTCCTAAGCCGCTTCCGTCCTTGCCTGAACCTGAAGCGTCTGAGCCGCGGTAGAACTTGGTCGTAAGCATTGCGAGCTCGTCTTCAGGAACGCCCGGACCTCTGTCAGAAAGAACAACGCGGATGTTATCAGAATCGGATTTATACTCCACTTCAAGCGTGGTGCCTGCGTACTTAAATGAGTTGCCGGCGATGTTGTCTATTACCTGTTCAAGTCTCAGTTTATCAACAAGGATGAGGCATTCGGGCACGGAACCCTTCTGCTCGACTGTGCCGTAGAATCTGAGGTCTCCTAGCATGTCTTCTATTATGAGAGAACTCTCTTCACGGGGTGTGACTTTAAGCTCATCAAGGTCATCGAGCGTTGCTCTGAACATGTTGTCGATAAGCTGCTCAACTGACGTTGCCTTCGACTTGATTACCGACACCTTCTCCTGGATGTCGTCTTCCTTGTACTTGATCTCCATTACTTCGCATGTCGCCTTGATCGTAGCAACAGGAGTCTTGATGTCATGTGAGATCTCCGCAACAAGTTCCTGCTTGCTTCTGTTTGCGGCTGCTTCACGCTCTGATGAGAGCTTTAGTTCTTCTCTCATCCGGTCGAAAGATTCGGTGAATGCGCCGAAGTAATTGTGCCTGTCCATGTTGAGCGGAACGTCAAGATTACCTTTAGATACGCTCGCAGCGAAATCAGAAAGTTTGTTGAACGGTCTGATGTAGAAGTACCAGATAATGAACATCAGAAGAACGCCTGCAACATAGACCGAACCAAGCACCCAGATCATCTGTGTCTTGGCTTCCCTGGTCCTTGCGGCAAACTCCTCTGCCCTGGCATTGAACGCAATCTTGCCTGCGATAACTCCGTCTTCGAAGTAGTCGAAAACCGACATTCCTTCCTTGATGAAATAGTTATTCGTCGACTCGTATCCGTCGTCGGAAACGAGAACGATCTTGCAGTTGTATTCTTTTTCGAGAGTTGGAATATCAGTGCCATCTAAAAGCTTCGTCTCGATCTCATCGCGTTTTGTATTGAGGTCAAGCATGTCGATGGAATAAGACGAACCCTTGTCGATCTTGTTCCACAAAACGATGCCGCTTATGAGGATTACTATCGTATATAGGATCGCGATTATCCTGATCTTCATTAATTCGTCTCCAGGATGTACCCGGTGCCCCAGACAGTCTTTATGAAGCTCGGTTCGTTGGGATCAGACTCGATCTTTTCTCTGAGACGTCGGATGTGCACGTTAAGCGTGCTGTCCGAATAGAATGAATCTCCCCATACTTCGTTAAAGAGCTGTTCTTTGCTAACGATCGTATTCTTGTGCGAATAAAGGCATGATAAAAGCTGGAACTCTTTCGACTTGAGCTGGACTGTCTTTCCTTCAACGGTGCAGCTCATTGTAGCAGCATCTATCGTGAATTTTTCATCAGAAGTTTTTGGCTGTGCACTGCCCAATTGCTTAAGGGCTTCAACGCGCTTTAACTGGACCTTAACCTTGGCAAGAAGAACACTTAATGTATAAGGTTTCTTTATATAGTCGTCGCCGCCGATGTTGAGCGCAACGAGAACGTCGTCATCACTCTGGCGCGCGGAAATGAAAAGTATCGGTGTGTCGTACTTTTCGCGAAGTGTCTTACAAAGAGCAAAGCCGCTCTCATTGCCGAGATTGATATCAAGAAGGAAGATGTCTGCCGAGTTCTCTTCAAGAAAAGACAGGCATTCTTCGGAAGTGGCGGCAACAGCGCATGTCACCCCAAACATCTCGAAATATTCCTGCGTCATGCGGGAAAGGTCTTGTTCGTCGTCGATAATTAAACAGTTATAATTCATATTCCGAGTATAGCACAACAGACCAATACGAAAACCCATTTAAGACACCATGTAAGAAACAGTTAAGGATTGTGCAAGGTATGTGTAAAGTATTCTTCACAAGAGAGTCGTAAAATCGCAGTGTAAGAATTCTGACAAACACAAAATCGAAAGGGAAAGATGAAAATGGAAACAGTACTTAAAGCAACAGACCTCTGCAAGACATTCTCCAACGAGAGCGTTCAGCAGCACGTTTTAAAGAACCTCAATCTTGAGATAAGAAAAGGCGACTTCACGGTAATCATGGGAGACTCCGGCGCAGGCAAGAGCACACTCCTCTACTCACTCTCCGGCATGGACCGCCCGAGCCTCGGATCGATCACATACGGCAACGAGGAGATCTCAGATTACAGCAACGACAAACTCGCAGTCTTCAGAAGAAGACACTGCGGATTCGTTTTCCAGCAGAACTACTTAAACGACACCATGAGCGTCATGGACAACATCATCGTATCCGGTCTTCTCAAGAGCAAGAACAGAAAAGATATCGCAGAGCGTGCGAAAAAACTTCTTTAGCAGGTAGGGCTCGACGACAACTGCTACGGCAAGTTCCCCAACCAGTTATCAGGCGGCGAAAAGCAGAGAGTCGCACTCGTAAGATCAGTCATCAACGAACCCGAGATCCTCTTTGCAGATGAGCCCACAGGCGCTCTTAACTCACAGAATACCACTGCAGTATTGGATGTCCTCACAGACATGAACAAAAGAGGCCAGAGCATCGTAATGGTAACGCACACGATCGCAGCAGCAGAAAGAGGAAACAGGATCCTCTATTTAAGAGACGGCGTCATCTGCGATGAGATAACACTCGATCCCTACGATGGTGAGAATAGGGAGCGTCACAAGCAGCTCCGCGATTTTCTTGGCAATATGGGGTGGTAAATTATGTATCCGTTATTCTTTATAGCAAAAAACAACATCAAGAAACATAAAGGTGAAGTCGCGATCCTTTTCGCGCTTATCTTCCTGTCGGCAGTCCTCATGTTCTCCAGCATCTCACTGATATTGTCCGGAGATAAGACGATGAAAGAGTGCGAGGAAAAATACAATTCGTCAGACCTTTATGTATGCGTCAACAATATAAGTCCGGAAGAAATGAAAGAAGCTGTCGAATCCGTAGATAACACGGAAAAATGTGAGGTCGTTACTTCGATATTGACTGCGGCAGATTACTATTACGGCAGCATGAGTTCTGAAGATGCTATGTCCAATGAGTTTCAGATATTCGATTCCTCTCAGCAGACGGAACTCAATTCATTCCCGGATGAATATAAAGACATCCGTGACGACGAGATAATCCTGCCCTACTACCTCTCTTATTCTGTCGGCATTGGCGAAAACTACTGCATCACTATCGGTGGTAAGGAATATAATTTCAAAGTTGCCGGCTACGTTGAGAATATTTATTTCGCAACAACAATGAACATCAGCTATGTATATACATTAGTCAGTCATGATGTTTTCGAACAGATCTCTGCTGATACTGATGCGATGGGCAACATGGTAGTAGCTTATGCAGATACTAAAGCAGGCACAGACATCGACGAATATGAATTAGCAGTCCAGAGAGCCCTCCCCGGAGAACTGTCTGCATTCACGGTCACAAAGGAGACCATGGAGATGGCTACAACTGCGGTATCCAAGATCGCATGTTCTCTGATCATGGTATTCACGCTCATCCTGATCATAATGTCAGTCATCATCATGCACTTCTCGATCAGGAATTTCATCGAGCTCAACATCCAGAACATCGGTCTTTTGCAGGCAACAGGTTACACCGCGAAAAGCCTTCGTCTGGCATGCATTACAGAACAGATGATCATCGGCATCATCGCAACCTGTGCAGGTATTTCAGCAGGCATACTCTGCAGCGCACCCTTGAATAACCTGTCCGGAATGTTAAACGGATTGTCAGGTACCGGAGGCGTTAACGTTATTGCACTTTTATGCACACTCGCGGGCATCCCTCTTATGGTTCTTATCGGCGCATTCATCGCTACAAGATCATATAAAAAGATGACTGTACTGGAATCTTTAAGAAGCGGCATCACGGCACATAACTTCAAAAAGAACCACTTCCCGCTCGAGACGAGCCGCCTTCCTTTAGAACTCGCCATTGCATGCAAGAACAACTTCGGTGCAGTGAGAAAGAGCATCTTCATTATCCTGATCGTCACAGTCCTTACCGCATCAACACTCATCGGTTTTGCCCTTTTCCAGAACTGGGCACTCGATAACAAGATGCTGCTTAAAGTAGTCGGCGTTGAGTTCTCAGACATTATGGCAACCACCGGCGGAGATGAAGATTTTCTCGAAGAGATAAAAAATGATCCCAATGTTCAGAGCGTCAACACAAGATCTTCATTAAAAACTGTTGAGGTCTCATACCTGGATCATACAGAAACTCTTGGCATCGATGTATTCCGCGATGTGGATAACATCAGAAATGATTATCTTCTCGAAGGCCACCTTCCCCATAACGGCAACGAGATCGTTCTTACATCCGTTGAATCAGATAATCTTAATGTTACTTTAGGCGATATCGTCAACGTAAAATCACTGACTGATTCCGGCACGGTTCCCTACACTGTTTGCGGCATCGACCAGAAGATGAACAACACCGGTAAAAAGGCACTTCTGAGCGAAGAAGGTGCAAAGCGTCTCAACTCAGAATACAAGTATGAGACAGCCTTGATCTTCCTTAATGATCCCTCCAAAGCAAAAGAGATCAAGAAGCAGTGGGAAAAGGATTATCCTGATTATACATTCTCACTTGGCGAAGACATTTTGGCTTCTTCCATCGAGACCGTAACCAAGGCAATGGAAGGCATCTGCGTTATCTTTGTAATCGCAACATGCTTCGTCGTCATCCTCACGCAGCTCCTCCTGACACGTGCCCAGGTCATCCGCGAAAGAACCGACCTCGGTGTATCAAAGGCCCTTGGCTACACTTCAGGCGAGCTCATCAGAAGAACTCTCATGACGAACCTTCCGACAATCGCAATCGGCATCGTCCTCGGAATCATTCTGCACATAGTCTTGTCAAACAAGCTGTTCCTGGTTGTATTCTCATTCTTCGGAATCAAGCAGATTGTCTTCGATACCAACATAATCTGGTTCGTAATCACGGCGGCACTCATCATGCTTTGTGCTATCGTCACCGCATTTACCAGCGGCAGAGGCATCACAAAACTTGAGCCTGTAAAGATACTTAAAGAAGAATAAAGGATAGAAACATAAAAAACCGGGTAACTCTTATTTGAGCTACCCGGCTTTTTGCTTCTTTTTCGTTTGGTCTTATATATGTTTTTATCAGCTTATGCTTTCTCTCCGGATTCCAAAGCCTTGAACTGGATGATTGCCAGGACTGCGAGAACTCCTGCGAAGATGAAATCCATGTAAACCTTAGAAGATGAGATTGTAAGGTTGTCGAATACCATTGAGAAAATTCCTAAGATTACGAGTACTACTGCTGCTACGAAAGCTACTACGAATACGAATGATTTACCGTCCATTGTTTGTTCCTCCTGCAATTTGTGAGTTTTGAGTTTGTTTGTGTTTGTTTTGTTTGATGGCCACATTATTGCAGTAGAAAACGCCCTAAACCACCAGCAATGCATAGCCTTACTGATGCTTAAGCAACACTTGGGAACAAGAGTGTTGCTTATCTGAAAAAAGTTTGCAGAAATTCCCGACAAGACATAACAATTATTCCGTTCAAATTAGGAGAAAAACCTCTGAAAAGCTACACGACCTTGCATCAAACCTTACAAAGCTTACAAAAATTCAGCGAAAAACCTCTGAAAAGCACTGAACAAACCGACAAGAAATTGACTTTCCAAAACAGTTAAGGAACAGGTAATTACCGGCCATCGATACTGATCGCAACCGGCCTAAACACCCAAAACAGATCAGCCGGCCGAAGTCAAGGCCGCCAGCATTCGTAAGAATGTGACGAAGTCAGCCTTGACGGCTTCAAGGCTGAGCTGTAAAAAACTATGGCTGGTTGCGATGGGTCAATCCCACAAAAACAGAGTCTTATTTCTTAAGTATCTCTTCCTTGATCATCTCCAGGACTCTCTTATCGCGTCCTATCATGACCTCGTTAAAGAAGCATTCGCTCTTATATTCACCGTTGGTCTTTATCGCATCATCGATATCGGCGTAGACCAGCATGAAGCCGGCATCCTTTTCATATTCATCAAGATTCTGATCGCCTGCTTTATCTTCTACTTCACAGAAATAATAGAAGTTTTCCTGCTCAAAAACCGTATCAGGATCCCTGTCGCTTTTTTGTCTTCGAAGAACGCTTCCGTATTCTTTAATGCTCTCAGGAATAACGGTTAATCCGACTTCTTCTTTGACTTCCCTTAACAGTGCTTCACGCTTGTCTTCATCTTCGTGAATGCCGCCGCCCGGGAACTTGTAGTACTTTTCGTTCGTAGCATAAACAAGTACGATCTTGTCGCCCTTGAATATGACTGCTCTTGCAGAAGGTCTTTTAAAAACCTTCGTGCATCCGTCGTAATCTTTCAGATCGATCTCAAATAATCTTCTCATGTCACTTCATCCACACACGCATTTCCGTCTCGCCGCGGTTACCCCATGTGTAATATGGAACAGCCGTTGCTTCACATTCCGTTACTGCAGGCGGAACATCAGAATAAAGCTCTTCGCTTTCTTCTTCACGCTTTGCTTTTACGCTTAATGTATTCGCCTGCAAATCGTTGGAGAACAAAGATACTACAGGAGCGGTATTTCTGTCAATGCGAAGTGTCTTTACGCTTCCGTTATCGACTCCTTCAAAGCAGTAAACGAGAGGTCCTCTTCTTAAAGACACCATTCCTGCTGCTCTCGGAATCTTGTTAGATGCATATACAAAATGAGGTGCATCATCGAGTGTAATCTCGATAACAGAAGTTCCGTTTATATCGATGTAAATGTATCCGTCTTTCAATTCAGGAACAACTGATTCGCCATTAACTACAACAGCAAATTCTTTGCTCCATCCGGGAATGTGAATCGCAAGTTTTCCTTCACCTGCTGCCTTGTATTTCACGTTCATCTCGTGAGGATAATCAGTCTCACATTCGAGAGATATTCCATTCACAAAACCGACTTTGCCGGAAGCGATCATGTGGCAGAAAGCAACAGATTCATTCTCACCATATGCATACTTTCCGAATGACTCAATAA
The DNA here is from genome assembly GCA_947303185.1 of uncultured Clostridia bacterium. Taxonomy (GTDB): domain Bacteria; phylum Bacillota; class Clostridia; order Saccharofermentanales; family Saccharofermentanaceae; genus Saccharofermentans. The sequence goes on from CAMYXF010000007.1 coordinate 67,203, forward strand.
GCCTTGCAACGTTGGGCGGACAGCACGCACACTGATACCACTTAGGTCTTACGGGAAGGTCATGTTTATGTGTAGCTGCGACGCCTGATATTCCGGGATTAACTTCCAGAGGATTTACATAGAAAAATCTTTTGCCGTCGAGCTGCATTCCTGCAAGAACGGTGTTGTAGAATGCTCTCTCCATCACGTCGGCATATTCGCCTTTGAGTTCGTTTTCGAGCATGCGTGATGCGAAAAACATCAGGCCTACGGAAGCACATGTTTCCGCGTAAGCAGTGTCCGGAGGAAGATCGTAATCGACTGTAAAAGCTTCGCCTAAAACGGTCGAACCGATGCCGCCCGTCACATACATTTTGCGCCCGACGATGTTCTTCCAAAGTCTCTCGCACGCGGAGAGAAGTTCGTTATCTTCAACCTCAGATGCATAGTCTGCCATGCCCGCATAAAGATAAACTGCTCTTACCGCGTGGCCTGTTGCATCAGTTAATTCGCGAAGAGGTTTGTCGCACTGGCGGTATTCAAGATCGCCATCATCTCTAGGGTTCGAACCCCATACACTCCACGTACGGTTATCCGCTTCACGAATAAAAATATCAACATCCTGTCCGCGCTCATTAAGGAAATGTGCACACAGTTCCAATGCCTTTTTATCACCCGTGACACGGTATAACTTCATTAAAGCAAGCTCGATCTCAGGATGTCCCGGAACGCCCGGATTATTCTTCGTTATGAAGTGATCATAGATGCACTCCATGTTCTTCTGCATGACATCAAGAAGCGTTCTTTTACCGGTTGCTTCAAAGTGCGCGCATGCAGCTTCGATCATGTGGCCTGCTACATAAAGCTCGTGCGCTTCATGCAGATTGGTCCACCTTTTATCCTGATCTTTTATTGTGAAATATGTGTTGAGATATCCGTCTTTATCCTGTGCATCAGCGATATAACCGATGACCTTGTCGAGCTCAGCTTCCAGTTCAGGATCGGGATTGTTCATCAAAGAAAACGAAGCAGATTCGATCCACTTAGCAACGTCGCTATCCTGGAAAACCATGCCGTAAAAACCGTCGCCGACGTCTTCACCGCGGAGTACTTTTCCTGCGTTGATAAAGTTTGCGATTGCGTGGCTCTTTTCGGTGTCTGGTGCTTCATCCCAGAGGATCTTTTCCTGCCACGGAATGACTGTTTCTGTAACGAGTTTCTGATAACGGCCGATAAAGCCGGAAGCCTTGTAAGACTTCTCGGAAATCTGGTTCTGCTTTTTCATAAGTGTATCTTTATACCGTCAAGATAATTAGTCTTCGAGGAAATCTTCTAAGCAGTTTTCTGCAAAATGCCATACGCCGTAGAGGCAGAGCTTATTGTTTTTCGCATCGAGATTTTTGGTGTCGTCGTAGATCTTCTGCGCTGCAAGACTTGCGCCGCCGGTAGCGACTGCAAGGCCGACCGTGCCGATAGTTTTCGCGACCTTGTTGGACTGGGTCTCTTCTGCAGGCGGCAGCATGATGAGCCCCAACGCATCGTCAAACTCAGATAAGAATGCCTGATAGCGCTGCGCGTCTTTAACGAAAACAGTATCAGCCTTGATCACTGCATAACGCTGATTAATGCCATAGCAGATGCCCCAGCGCTCGTAGCGGATAGTGATGAAGCATGAGAGCGCTTCAGTATCTTTTATGTCACCGACAAAGAGAATCTTTGAAGAGACAGGACCTGTCTTACGCTTAACGTCCCATGTCTTTTCTTCCCATACTTCAATGTCTTCGCCTTTGATCTTCTCTGAAGCGATCAGGATCCTGATGATGTCTTCTGAGATCTGCTTATCTTTGCAAACAAGGATCAGTTTGTTATCTGCCATATGATTCTCCTCCGGCACAAAAACCGGTCAACAAATTTATTCTTCTATTCCGTGAATTCTTGCGATGAGTGCCTGGATATCTTTCTGTACGCGCTCAAGCTTAACGCACTTCTCGGATCTTCCTGCACGTGTATCACGGAGCTCTGCGATGTTATCTTCAACAGTCTTGATCGAATCTTCCATCGGCGCGATTACGCACTGTCTGATGTAGTCAGCAGCATAGTCATCAAGTGCTGTTGCAGCAGTGTTGAATTCACTTCTGATGTTCTGGCGGTTATTCTTCATCGCCTCGAGCATGAGCTGCTCATCGTAATCTTCCTTGAACTGAAGAACGAGTTCAAGACCAACGCCTACTACGCCGAAAATCGAAGAAGACTTGTTGGCAACATTCGATGCAACACGTCCTGCAGTAGCTGCCTTTGAACTTGATGAGATAAGTTGTGAACCGCTGTTCATTGTATGAAGCGAACTTCTTAAAAACTTCGATGTGTTGTCTGTAAGTCTGATCGCCTTAACGGATGTATCAGTAAGTGACAGCATCTGAGGGATACCAGACTTAACGAGCGTGCCCACGAGAATGTCGCCCTTCTTCTCAAGATCAGTTGCAGTAACGAACACTTTCTTTACAGTGTCAGGAAGCGTATCGTACTTATCGACGAGTCTAATCTTGAGGTTCTGGTTGAACTCAGTGGACTCCATGTCTACGAAGCTCTGACCGAGTTCCAAAAAGCATGAATGCACGTGATCGTCAGCGGCGATCCTGGTTTTCTCCATGAGCTCTTCAGCGTTCTTTCCGTACTGCGCGATCTGCTCTTCGAGTTCTTCTTTTGCAGCGCCTGAATCGATCAGTGCAGCCGCATCAAGACCCATGCCTCTGATCTGCGCAGAACTGTTATAGAAGATGTCCTGCACTTCTCTCTGCATTCTTGTTCTCGCATCGATGAGCATGTGACGCTGCTGCTTGAGATTCTCTTCAAGAGCATCGATGTCGGCATCTTCAGAACCCGGTGTGAGTTCAGTGATCGCCTTATCAAGTTCGTTATCAAGAACATAAAGATCAGTCGTAAGTTTTGATGAGAGAGCCTTCTCTGCAACGAACATGTTGAGCGTGTCGATAAACTCTTCGTAGCCCGATCTCTTAAGCAGTTCGTCTGCAAGTTCAGGATCTTCTTCGCGCTCTTCAAGACTGTCCAGATAAGACTGTGCATCAAGGAATGAGAGGTGCAGCTGTTCAGGCGTATAAGGTGCAAGAACAGAACGCAGGCCTTCTCTTATTATCTCCTGCTGTTCGGCAGAATTTCCGCCTGCTGCACGGTCCATTTTATTAACGACCAGGATCATCTCGCCGGCCTTATCCTTATCGATTGCAAGGCGTCTGAAGTGATCTGCCATGTACGAATCGAAAAGCTCATTCGTCACTACGAAAACAAGAATGTCCGCAGCGGCAATCGCGTTATAAGATATCTCATCGTGGTCGGGACGGAGCGTCGTGTGAACACCCGGAGTGTCAACGATCTCAAGACCGTTCCATTCGTAAGCATGTGTTTCTTCGGTCGTGATTTTCGCGCCCGTTGCAACAGTCTCATCGCCCGTGATCATCTTTATGATCGAAGACTTTCCTGCTGAATACTGGCCTGCGAAAACGATCCTTACGCGGTCTGACTTATCACCTTCGGCATCGTGACTGATACCTGCATCTGCCAGCGCGCGGACAGCCTTTTCCTTAAGCACTTCTTTGGTGCGTGACAACTCGGCTATCTGTAACATTAGGCTATCCTCCTATCTTATAAGGCGCGAACTGCTCAAGCAGTCTGAGCCTGTTATACAACTTAACTTCTTTGTTATCCGTACTGATTGTAACTATATCATTCTCTTCATCACATACGATGTTCTCGGGCGTGACCATTCCTTCCAAAACATCAGACAGGAATATCGGCGCGCAACCGTTCGCTGTAACTACCTGAACGTCTTCTGCAATGAGATCCTGCAGCTTCGAACGGAACTCATCTGACACAGCACCTTCACTCTCTTCAGAAAGCAATGTGCAAACACCCGGAATTCTTGCCGCTGTCGTGATCTTCGAAAGCGTCGCAGAAGCTTCTTCCTCACCGAAAACTGCAGTAGCGATCTTGCCTGTGAAAGTCATGTTGAGAGAACGTAATTCAAGGCGCAAAGAATCAGCAAGTTCATCCTGTGTTGATGCAAGTGAATTGATAACGTTCTCGATCTTTCCAAGCTCTGAAATAACGAGATCGATCTTATGCTTAACAAGCCTTTTCAGGTTCTTTTCGAGCTGTGACCAGATGCTGTCGCAAGTCGCATTAACTGATTCATTAAGTTCCTTCTCAAGACGCGCACGAGCCTTCGCAAGTTTGTCGCCACGGGACTCAATGAACAGCACTCCGATACCGCCTGCAAGACCGATGCCTGCAGCGATCCAGCCTACAGGACCTGCAGCAACTTCAACGCCAGCGAGAGTTAAGATCATGGCAGCAACAGTACCGCCTCCGCCGACGATAAGACTCGTCCAGCTTACGATCCTCTTTGCATCTACAAGAGCAGGCGTAAGAAAGCTTCTCTCTATCGAATCGACAGATACATATTTAAGCTCACTCGTGATCTCACGAATGGTCTCCTGAATAATGCCGTCAACTTCAGCTTCCATATCATCAAGCAGAGTTTTGCATCTGCCTTCAATGTCCTTTTCCTTAATAACCTTGCCCCACTCGATGTCAGCCATCTTGTCGTTATAGTGGTCTTCTGCAAACGCCGCAACGTCAGTGCGGAGTTCAGTCTTGAGGCGCATCATGAATGCTTCGATACGCTTCTTGCCTTCCTTGGTGAAGGACTCTTTTCTCTTCTCAAGAGCACGCTTCTTATCGGCAATTACCCTGCCCTGTGATTCGTTCATTCTGCTCTGCCAGTCAAGGCCTGACAACGTCTCGATCATGGGGTTGGTAATGATGTCTGCAAATGTCTTAACTCTGATGTACTTACCGCGTACGCTAACCTCTTCGCAGATTAGAGATTTAAGATCATCTATGTGACTTATGCGGCGCCAGAATTCAGCCTTCTCCAGGTCGCCTGCCTTCTCGCACTTAACTGCCTCATAAGCAGACTTAAGGTGTGCTGCAACGAAAGGCACTGAACTCCAGTCCTGTCCGAAAGGCTCTGCGAACTTGCAGAACTGTTTTCTTATCTCTTCGATACGCTCGTAATCGAAAGCCCTGTTCATGTCGCGCTCAACGAGCTTCACGCTCTTGCCCGAATCAACAGATACCTTCACGTTCATGATGACGATCACCGGCTTGCCCAAATCTTTTACCTGTCTGAAGCAGTCAGCCTCAACAGCCTGCGGCGCGTCATCTGTCAAAAGGAAAACAATCAGATCTGCCGTCTTTGCGGCATCAAATGCGAGCCTCGTATCTTCCTCGCCCTCGAAAGCACCGATACCCGGCACGTCCGTTACGGCAAGTCCGTTCCACTCATAACTTCTGATATCTCTGGTGGTTCTCTGCGCGCCCATTCCGATCGCAGAACCATCGCCTTCTGTAAGCACTTCCATCAGCGTGGATTTGCCCGCCATCGTCCTTCCGAAAAGCGTTATTGAAAACTTCTCCAAATCTCTTTCGAGCGCATCCAGATCCTCGGTAAATGACATCCTGAGATCATCAATCGAACCCTGGATCTCAGACAGCTGACCTTCCAGTGTCTCGCCTATTCCGACGATCTCACAAGGCGACACTTTATACTCAATTGCAGTCTCTCGGATCTTCTCTTCTGCGGAAGTCAGGATACCGTCAAGCACGCCCTTCTCATCAGAAGCAAGCTCATACCCGCTCTTCGCCGCCTCGCAGCATTCACTCAATACTTTGGAAAGATCAGTATCCGCCATAAAGATATCCCTATAAATAAATTATTTTTATAGCGTAATTATAGCATGAGGGACATTAGAAATAGAAAAGCACCGGGAGAAATTCCCGATGCTTGATTAAGCTGTATTTATCTCTGTTCTTCTCATCCAAAGCATTTTTTACATGGATCATAACCTTCAGCTTCAGCCTGTTCGCGAGTAACCTCTCTCGCATTATTCGGATTCATATTGCCGCAGTCCGGCCTGTTGTGATACTTGGAACCTGTAGCAGAAAGCCATACATATTCTTCGTATGAGTAATCGTCATAATACTCTTCTTCATAATAATCATCTTCTTCATAGTAGTAATCATCATAGTCATCGTAATCATCATAATCATAGCCATCGTCATAGTCATAATCATCATAATCGTCATCTTCATCGTAATAATACTCATCATCATAATCGTCGTCATAGTCGTATTCATCTTCGTAGTATTCTTCGTCATCAGATGATTCGTCTTCTACATATACATAGCATGTAGCACTTAAGCCATTCGAAGTGGTTGCAGTAATCTCTGCTTCTCCTGCCCTTAAAGCTCTGACAGTTCCACTAGATGCAACAAAAACTACAGAACTATCGCTTGATGTCCAGGTGACTTTTTTGATTGATGTATCTTCAGGAGATAAATCAGCACTCAGGTAGAAACATTCTCCAACGCTGGCAGAATACTCATCATAATTCAGTGAAATAGATTCTGCTTCTACCGGCTGAAGCACTTTCACTTTGATTCGATTTGATGAAATATATCCATTGGATGTCTTTGCATAGATATATGTCTCACCAACCGAAACAGGTTCGATTACAAATCCAAGCTCAGTGTTGGATTTTTGAGGCAAACTTTTAATAGTTGCAACTTTAGGATTCGTACTTATAAACGATATATCCGTTACCGAATATGTTTTGGGGTCAGTTTTTACTACTGTTGCAGCACCCTGAATGGTATCTCCGCCTAAAAACGTCTCAAAATCACCATCATTATCGATAGTTATTTTTGTAATCCTGTTTTTGGGAGTTGTTGGTACAGGTTTTTGAGTAGGCGTTGGCGAGGCAAGCGCAGCTTCACCTAAAGTTGAAAGTGTAGATGCACCTGTCGGTGTCGGAGTTGGAGACGGCTTAGAAACATCATCAGAATCTCGGTTTATGATAGAAAGCGCCTGCAAATCACTTCCTGCATAAGTAACCGTTGCCACATCAGTTCTTATCAAACTGTTATATTGCATTATAGTGGCAGCAATACTGTTGGTCTCCTTGCCAGCGTTCTTTCCACTGACAGCGATTATTCCAAATGCCATCAAGAAAACCACCATGACATAAGCAAGTGCTATGGCGGTAACAGAACTCTTAGATTTTTTCTGATGATCAGCTTTAGCATTTGCTAAATCAATTTTCTCACCACAATACGGGCAAACCACATATCCTTCAGAATTCTTATATTGCGTTTCTGCTTTACAACGCTGACATTTAACTCTAATCATCATATGTTTTTCCAATCTTTATAATCGTTTTAATCAGATCCAGTGAGCATCGCATTATTGTTTAATCCAATATTGAGTACGCCCTTGATACTCTTATGTTATCAGCCTTAAGTTTTGATTCTGTTTTCATAGTGTTAAGAAAACGCAAACGCATATTAAACAAAACGGCCACCCAAGTAACTTGAGTGGCCGTTTTCTTCATTGGTTTTTCTGATTATTTACGCCTTAAACCTGATCGTAATTACCGCATCGATCGGATACCATTCGTTGTCGTCGAAGCTAGACTTACCGTTGATGGAAACCTCAAGAACAGTACCACTCTTTTTGAACTTGTCCTTTGTAACTTCTTCGAATGTGTGAACGTTGGTAAAGCCGGCTTCGTTGAACATGCCTTCAACTTCGATAACGCTCTGACCAACAAGCTTCTTGGAGCTGTCAGGTACAGGGAGCTTAACGTTTTCGAGAAGCTTGACGTCACCGCTTTCGAGATAACCGAAGATCTGTGATGCGTCGTTGCTTTCAGCCCACTTGCGGCCTTCGTAAGCTCTTACTGCGTTGAGAGGGTGATCGATCATACGGTACATGTAGAATTCCATAATCTTGTTTGCCTTGGAATCCTTCATCATTGCATTGTAGTCTTCAGCCTGCTTGATGTATTCATCAACGTTTGCTTCGCCGAATCTTGCATCGTAACCGGAGAAACGCATGCACATCTGTGTGAGCTTATCAGCGTTGCCGTCGCAGATGATTGCTGCTCTGTCGGCGGAGAACTCGCTGCAGCGCATCCAGTACTGGAATGCGATCATGAGAGGTTCAGAGAGAAGACTTGCATAACCGAAGTGGCCTGCTGTCTGGAGCACACCGCTCAGGATAAGACGGCCGATCGTAGCGTAAAGAACATGGTGGCATGCGATGTGGCCGCACTCGTGTGCGATTACTGTCTTAACGAGTTCATCGTCAAATCTTTCGAGGAGACCGGAAGTAAGAACGATGAAAGGCTTTGTGTCGCCTGAAGTATAAGCATTTGGATTTACATCCATTTTTATGTAAAGATCAGGAACAGCGATGCCGAGCTTTTCGCAGATCGGCGGAAGCATGTCATAGTACTTTTTCATCTGATTCTCGTTGACTCTGAGATTGCATGACATGTTCTCGATGTTTGAAAGTCTCTCGTTCCAAATGCTCATAATTGCTTTCATGAGCTGGTGGAAACCGGGAATTGCTTTCAGCGCCTTAAGAGCTGCTCTGTCTGACGGATGCGTGTAAAAAGTGGAATCAATTGCCATATAAAAATACCCTCCTGGAATTCGTTTCGTCCGGCGCGAAAAAGCGTTCAGCAAAACGACCTTATCTCGCATTATAACAATAAACATCAAAAATTATTGTTATAGATTGATAAGGCCGTTAAATTTTTTATTAAGATTTCTGAATGTCAGCCCTGGAGAGCGTTCCAGCCGATGTCATGCCAGCATTCGTCAGTGCCGATCTGATCAACTGATGAATAGTAAGGCATGGGGAGAGTTCCCGTAAGAGCTGCCTTCTGTGTGAGCACGTCGGCAACTGCATTACCGCCTTCAGTGCCGGGAAGGTAGAGCATGATGCAGGAATCCCACTGGTCGATGTATTCGTCGATGATGACATTTCTGCCTGCAACGATGAGCGTTACCGTAGGCTTTCCGGAATCCTGTGCGAACTTGATCGCGGATGCGTTCTTGGACATACCCTGTTCGCCTGTAAGAGAAAGAGTTTTTGTATCTCCGTACCATTCTGCATAAGGAATCTCACCAACGCAGAGAAGGATCATGTCGCATGAATCTACCTGTGACTTGTCAGTAGTGATCTCAAAGCCGCCTTCCTTTGCTGCTTCCCTGAGTGCTTCAACGATTGAAGGACCTTCAGTTCTGAAGTCCTCGCCGAAATCAACATCAGACATACCCTGCCACCAGTTTGTCCAGCCGCCGCAAAGTGCGCCAACGTCGTCAGCTGCGGGACCAGTGACAAGGATCTTCATGCCGGGCTGGATGTACATGTTTTTGCCGACTTTAAGAGGTACGAAAGATTCAGCAGCAAGCTGTCTTGCAACCTCGTGTGATCTCTGGCTGCCATACTCGTAAGAAGGATTGAAGTTCTGTATGAATGGATCTTCGAAAAGTCCTGCTTCCTTCTTAACTCTGATGATTCTCGTAACCGCGTCATTGATTCTGTCTTCGCTGATGCGGCCATCGTTAACGGCGGCAATAATGTAGCCCATTACTACCACATGTTCAGTGTCGGTCATGAACATGTCGATGCCTGCGTTAACTCCGAGAACGACATTCTCTTCATAAGTCTCGCCTGAGCAGTTCATGATCGAATCCCAATCAGAAAGAACGATGCCGTTAAAGCCCATATCGTTTTTGAGATAGCTGATGTACTTCTCATTCTCATGCATTTTCGTGCCGTTGAGAGAAGAGTGTGAGAGCATGATCACCTGGACGCCTTCGTCGATCAGAGCCTGATAGATTGCAAGCTGCTCCTGGATCTGCTCTTCTGTAAGTCTCGCATCACCTCTGTCGAGGAGCATCGAGCTGCTGTCCTCACCTGTTCCGAATGTAGTCATGCCGTCACCAAAAAAGTGCTTCGGGCAGACAAGAATTCCTTCAGACAAAAGTCCCTTTGAATAAGCAACCGCCATCTCTGTTACGAGCGCGCTGTCAGATGAATAGGACTCGTAGGTTCTTCCCCATCTCGGATCGTTTGCAGTAGCAACGCAGGGTGAGAAATTAAGGATCATGCCGGTGTGAACGATGTCACTTCCGACGAGCTTTCCGTACTCTTCTGTAAGTGCCGCATCGTGAGCCGCGCCGACATTAATGTTGTGCGGGAACATAACGCATCCTGATGCGAAGTTAACGCCGTGAAGGCTGTCGTTTCCGTAGAAGTACGGAATGGGAGCTTCACCCTGGATCGCATATTTCTGATACTCGTCTACGGTTGCTTTCCACTGCTCTGCATTAGGCATCGGGAAAACGTCAACTCTTGAAAGAATCGAACCGTAGTCTGTATCCAGCATCTCTGAAGGATCGGTATGATAGATGGTCGGCTGGATCATCTGCGCAACCTTCTGCTCCAAAGTCAGCGTCTGGCAGATTTCTTCTCGTGTCATCGAAGCATAAGTTGCAAGATCGTATGTTGCCACGCTCTGCTCCGCGGAGGTTTCCGTGCCGAAATCAGTCTCGCCAGTCGGCGTTGTGCATGCACTAGTCGCAATGACTGACATTACCAAAAGACCTGATAAGAGTTTTCTCATTTTCATATAAGTTCTTCCTTTTAAACCCATATTATCGAAGGCGTATTTGCACCGCTCTTCAACGCGCCTAATTATAGACAATATCAGTGGGTAATTCAAAACTAAATAGTTCCGATCCTTGCCAGATACTACTTGATTGCAGCTTTCACGTCTTCGGGATTCTGCTCTGCCTTTACCGATAAGATGAACTCGTTCATTCCCTGAAGAACGTAGTACATCATTTCGTACAGTAGCCAGGATGTTTTACTGTACGTTGCAGGTACCAGGTTTTCGGGCGTGCAAAAAAGTGTAGTAAAAGGACCCGATTACTACACAAAAATCTACACTTGTGAACGAACGTGCAAAAAAGTGTAGTAAACAGGCGAAAATAATACACAAAAAATGCATGCGTCCCATCATCCACCCTCTCTCCATGTAACACATAGAACATCTGCTATAATAATGAGCGGTTATCGGGAGAAAAACCTTCCAAGGGGGACAAGGGACTTATGAAAACAAGGAGATCTATTTCAGCATTTGCATGTCTTACGATCCTTATCGTATGCATTGCGTCGTTCTGCTTTACGGGGTGCAGCAAGGGTGTCAAAATCAACGAGAAGAATTTTCCGGACGAGCATTTCAGGAATTATCTGATTGCGAAGGATCACGACGGAAACGAATATTTCTCTGCTGACCAGATTGCGTTCATATATGGCTTCGAGCTCACCGGCTGCAAAAATCTCGAGGGAATTGAACACTTCGAATCTCTCTGGCAGCTGAAACTGACAAACTGCGAGGATATTTCCGCCATCGAGTCGGTTTCCAAACTCAGAGATCTGACACTTGTTGATTGTAAGAATGTTGATATTGACTTCAGCAAACTGGTCAATCTTCAAAGACTTACCATCACGAACAGCAATGTTACCGTTAACATAGATTTGTCTGATTCCCAAAAAGTCACTGATATCGAGATTGAGGACTCAACGATCAAGAATGTGACACTGAACAACTGTGCTCTTCTCAATACAGTTTATCTCAATAGATCCACAGCTTACTCGGTGAAAATTAATAACTGCCCTTCATTAAATTCTTTCGGTGCCTCCAAGGTGCAGAACTTAAAAAGCGTTGAGATAACAGAATGTCCTAATATGGCAGGAGCTTATTTTTCCAACTGTCCTGACTTGTGCGAAGTGGCACTGCGTGAATGCACAACCTTAAGCTTAATGAATATTCACGATTGCGATGGCGTTAAAGAGGTTGATGTCAGAGGCTGCGCAAGGATTTGGGAAGTATTCAATACTCCGGGGGCATTAGAATCTATGGAAAAATCATCAAGGCCCGAATATGTCATACTTCACACCAGTCATGAGGATGAAATCGAGGCACTCAACCTGCCGGAAATCCATATTGAATGTCTGCCGGATGTGCAATTCATAACAAGATAAGCAAGATAAAACTTTATGAAATTGAAAACCCCGCAAACGCTAATGTTTACGGGGTTTCTTATCTGGCGGAGAAGGAGAGATTCGAACTCTCGAAACCCTTTTGGGGTTTACACGATTTCCAGTCGTGCGCCCTCGACCAGGCTAGGCGACTTCTCCGTGCGCTTTATTAAGGCTCAATGATTGTATAATCTTTGGGTGCCGTTGTCAACAAGAAAAGGTGTCGCGGGGCTCCGATTTATTGTCAAGGCACATTTACTGTGTTATACTTCATAGGCTTTGACTTGCCCCTATAGCTCAGCAGGTAGAGCGCATCCATGGTAAGGATGAGGTCTCCGGTTCAAATCCGGATGGGGGCTCCAGAATTTTAGGACTGTCTCATGACGTTGAGACAGTCTTTTTATTTGATATCAGTTTTCGGATTGCCCAAAAGATTTTTGATCACGCTCCCGAATACGGCAAACAATACGGTTATGCCGTACTCACTGCCGCATTTTTCGCTGTTGCGGCCTCGAAAATACGGCAAACAATACGGCTATAGCCATACTGTTGCCGTATTCATCAGCGAAAAACGTCATTTTTACAGACGGAGGATTCAGATATACATCATTATTACGCCGGAAACTAGCGATGCAAGGCAGGCGCCGATTGCAACGGTCAGGAGCGACTTTTCGAAAAATCCTAAGACGAGCGAGACGGCAAATCCGATAAGCGCCGAGATATATGAACCTGTCGCATATAGGATCGCGGGGAATGTCATCGCTGACAATACCGTGTAAGGTATATAGTCGAAAAATGCCTTAACTGCAGGCTTTTCGAGCTTTTTGCGGAACAGCACGAAAGGGATCATGCGCACGAGATAAGTTGTTAGCGCCATGACAATAAGCAACGGAATGAAGATCTTATTGTCGAGTTTACCGGCAGAAACGTCAGCAGCAACTGCGGATGCTTCCTCCTCGTGGACGGGAGCCATGAAAAGAATTATCGCAATAAGCAGTACGCCCATAAGTATTCCTGCTACCAGACCGGCCTTCCCTGCCAGCTGCTTTCTTAAGAAAACGACAATGAGCGCTGATACGACTGCCGCAATGATTATCGCAAAACCGCCGGACACGTTTTGCGCCAGGACGGGCGTGAAAAAGAACACGCAGGATATAACGCAGGATATGAGCGAACCGGTCAAGATGATCTTGTCATGCTTTGCCTTGGGCAGAACGATGGATACGAACATTCCGTAGATTCCGATGGCAAGCGCATTGGTCAGGAAATCAGGGAAAACGCGGCCCAGTATCGCACCTACTGTCGTTCCTGCAACCCAGCCGATTATCGGCAGAATGGTAAGTCCGAAAAAGTATCTTGCTCCAAATTCATATTTCTTACTGACAGCAACTCCGAAGATCTCATCTGTAATCGCAAATGACAGAAGCACTCTCAAAAGCGGAGTCATTGTCTTGTCGGCCTTCTGCGAAAGAGCAATGCCCATCAGTGAATAGCGGAGATTGATGATTATCTGCGAGACGATCATGGCAAGGATGCCGCCTGCAGACACCATAATGCCGAGTCCTGCGACCTGGCCTGCGGAAGTGACATTGAAAAGCGAGATAAGGCTCGCCTGAAGCCAAGAAAGGCCCTTGGATACGGCAAGAATTCCGAAAGTAAACGATACTGAAAAGTAGCCTAAACCGATAGGGAGACCGTCCTTGACGCCCTCCCCTAAAGTGTAACCTTGAAAACTTCCCTGTTCGGTAACAGAAGAATCCTTAGCCATAAATCGCTTTTATCTCGTCGAAAGAATAATAAAGATCGAGATCAACCTTTGCCTGATTTCCCTCATCAGAGTTGATATCAGCGACTTTTGTAACCGTCTCAGCCAAGGTATCAACCTTATATAGACCGCCGTCTATAATATAGTACTTGTCTACCGGCTCATAGCTTCCGTCATCGTAAATTGTTGTACGAGCAACGAAAACAGAATCACCGAGGTTGAAGTATTCATCAACCTGGACGCCGTTATCAAGTCTCTTCTCCATCTGGAGTGACTCGTACTGTCCGTCAGGTGAGATCGTATATGTGCAGTTAGCGGCAACACCATTGGGTGTAGCACCCGTAACCTTCTTCTGGGTTGCCTCAGCAGAATGCTCTCTCATGTATTCGTTAATACCGAAAGTATAGTCACGGAACTTTGCATCGATAGCCGTAAATGACATCGGATCAACAGTTCCCTGTGCACTTGCATTTACTGAAGGCTCGCTTGAATTAAGCTGCTTGCCTTTGCATCCTGTTCCCGCGAGGACCAGTGCAGCCACGAGCATAGCTGCGATCAGGCTCTTCCTAAATCCCGAATTTTTCATATATATGCACCTCATAAATTCCATAAATCTTGCCGTCAGATTATAACACGCAATCGAGCAACTTGCTTGCAAGGGTTGCGAGATAAGTGATATATCCAAACATAGTGAGGAATATCAACACGCAATCGAGCAACTTGCTTATTACTAATATACGCGATTTGTGATATAGTTCTTTTTGTTTTGAAAAAACGAAAGGAAAGGGACAATTATGAATTCATCCAAGCTTATGGCAACCGGCGCTTCTTTCCTCGCAGCAGCAATGCTTTTCGCAGGATGCGCAGGTGTAACACACGAACCCAAGGTAGACATGGCAGCTCAGCCTGAAATTGATGACGCAGCTTTCGCTGCAGCACTCGAGAAGATTGGCGTTGACGAATCTTACCTCGACGTAATGACAGACACAAGCTTCTCATTCGCAGGCGACAGCACTGATTTCGAAGTAATCATCAATATCGATGCTACTTCCGACAAGGAAAACCAATACAGCTACACAAAGTGCGTAGACGAAGCAACAGCTAAGGCTCTCTTCGACTTCTACTATGCTGATTACGAAGGACTTTTCGACAACAAGAACTTCTCCGGCATCAGCAGCCACGAAGTAGGATCCAACACAGCTTACGTCCTCATCGACGGCAGATACGATGACAACATCGCTGGTACATACACACCTTACCACGATGCAATCTATCTCAAGGGCGACACAGTTATCGTTGCAATCGCAAGCGACTATGATGTAACAATCGAGAAGGAAGTAAACGACTTCCTCGATGCACTTGGTTATCCTCATCCTTAAGGATCAGTTAAATTGAGTTCTCGTGCCCTCGGAAATTCCGGGGGCATTTTTATTAGTCCAAATCCTCGAAAATAAAGCGTTTTGGTATATGTTTTCGCGAGTTAATAGTCCAAATCCTCGAAACAAGAACTTTTTGGTATATTTTTCGTTGTGCCCGGGCGGCGAAAAGACAAAATAAGAGGTTGCCTCCTATGAGACAACCTCTTTAGAAAACTGAATTAAACCAGGTCTTACTTAACTTCTGCGTAAGCTACGATGTAAGGCTTGTTGATGCTCTTCTCATCAGAAGCAACTACAACAACGTAGTAACCCTTCTGGATCTTCTTGTCGCACTCAACGTCGTAGAAAGCTCTGCCGTCACCATACTCTACAGGTGAGATATTGTCGCTGAACAAGGGCTTAGAAAGGTCATCCTTATCGAATTCCTTATCCTTGCTGTAGTAGTAAGCGTAGTAGATCTCATCTTCTGCATCCTCGTTAACTTCGATGGAGAAAGCGAGAGTGGTTGTATCTACGCTGTAGCAGCCGGGCCTATCCATTGTGGAATCATAGTCCCACCATCTTGCCTCAACGATGTAGTCGTTGAAGTCTTCGTCGTAAACAGCGTACTTATCCTTCTTGATGCTGCCGTCAACAACGTCCATCTTCTCTGTGCGATCAAGGAATGTGCCGCCGAGACCAAGGCCGCCTTTAAGGATTGCGATAACGCCGACAGCTATGAGAGCGATAACTACAACACCGACACCTGCAAGGATACCGATGATTGCGCCCTTACCAAGCTTCTTGGGAGCGTTCTTTGTCTCAGCTGTTTCAACCGGTGCTGCAACAACCGGGCCGGAAGGTGCCTCGAAAGGCATGGGCTCTGAAGAAACTGCCATGGGTGCGGGCTGTGCAGCGGGCGCTGCGGGAGCTGCTTCAACAGGAGCTGCAACGGGTGCGGGTGCTACTGCTGCTGCGACGGGTGCTGCAACCGGAGCGGGCTCAGCAACAGGCGCAACGGGAGCTGCCGCTACAGGTGCCGCTACAGGAGCAGGTTCAGCTACGGGTGCTGCCTCAACGGTTGCTACAGGTGCAGCTTCAACAACGGGTGCTGCAACCGGAGCGGGTTCTGCCACAGGAGCAGGTGCAGCAACGGGAGCTGCAGGAGCTGCTTCAACTACGGGTTCAGCAACAGGTGCTACGGGAGCTGCCTCTACAGGTGCTGCTACAGGAGCGGGTGCTACGGGAGCTGCCTCAACAGGAGCTGCAACGGGTGCTGCTGCTATTTTTGTTCCACAATTTGCGCAGAATGCGGCGCCTTCTCTGACGGAGCTTCCGCAGTTAGGACAAAAGTTAGACATTTTTCTATCCTCCTATATCTTTTAACTTATAAATAATATCACAATACGGGAGCACTTGCTCGAAAAAATACGGCAGAGCTGGTGCCATGCCGTGAATATTTTCCGTTATGTAAACAGCGGTTATTTTGTGCCGTCAGCAAAGAAATCGATCGCTTCTATGTAACCGTCCAAGCCCTTGCCGATAATGGTTTTCGAGGCGTAATAGGAGACATAGGAGATCTGGCGGAAGGGCTCGCGCTCATCGACCTTGGAGATATGCACTTCGACCGTCGGGATTGAGACGGCTTTCAGAGCGTCAAGGATTGCAACTGATGTGTGGGTATATCCGCCAGGATTGATGACGATTCCGTCGACCTTGTCGAAGTATGCCTGCTGGATGTAGTCGATCAGGGTGCCTTCGTGATTGCTCTGAAGACACTGGACTTCTATACCCTTCTCCGCGCAGTGGGAATTAATCATTGCGATCAGATTATCGTATGTCTGAGAGCCGTAGATCGCAGGCTCCCTGATGCCGAGAAAGTTGAGGTTGGGACCGTTAAGTACAAGGATCTTCATATTATTTCAGCGCTCCCAAAATATCGGCGATTGCCTTGTCGTAGAAGTCCTGCTTCTCTTCGAATCTGTCATAGTAGAATCTGTAATCGCACCAGGTCTCATACTTTTCCTTGCGCTGTGAATAGAGCTTCTCGACGCCGTGGAGTTGTGAGATCGGTCTGTTCTTATCGGTAAGAGCGGTCAGAGGACGCTCAAGATAGAATACGTTGGAGTTGCAGCGCACGTAGAACTTGTTGACGTCACGTGTGACGATGCCGCCGCCGCATGAGATTACGAGTCCGCTCTGGGGCAGGAATTCTGCAGCAATCTCGCACTCCATTTCCCTGAATACGTCTTCGCCCGGACCTGACAGAACTTCGGCAGGTGTCTGACCGAACTTCTCAGCAAATGCGAGGTCGAGGTCTACGAGAGTGCGGCCTGTTGCCTTTGCGATGTTTCTTGCAAGGAGCGACTTGCCTGAACCGGGCATGCCGATGATGGTGATGTTCTTCATGCGGTTTTCGAGGATCCTGATGACCTTCTCGATCGCTTCTTCAGCCTCTGAAGGAATGCTCTTGTCAGGATTGCCGAGATTGGAAGCGCCCTCAAGGTCGCCTGCGAAAATTCTTGAAGACTTATAAGCCTGTGCAACGAGCATCGCAAGTCCGCCGCATGTCTTAAGGCCGAGCTCTTCTGCGTCCTGCAGGAATCTTGTTCTTGAAGGGTTGTAAACTACGTCGGCACATGCCTCGAGTGAAGCGAACTTCGTGAGGTCCAGAAGTCTGTTATCGACCTTCGGGAACATGCCGACGGGTGTGCAGTTTACGATGACCTGCGCGTCGCCTGCCTTGTCGTAAACGTTGTTGTAGTTGATTTCTGTCTCAAGGTCGCACGCATAAGTCTCAGCTGCGCCGAGAGTCTTTAATGCATAGAACACTGCGGAAGCAGCGCCGCCCGTGCCGAGCACGAGGACCTTCTTGCCGCTTACGGAGATGCCCTTTCTGTGGAGCATGTAGATGAATCCGAAGTAGTCGGTGTTCCATCCCTTTACCTTGCCGTCTTCGAAAACAACGGTGTTGACGCTGCCAGTCGTCTTAGAAGCGTCGTCAAGCTCGTCGCATCTTGCGCAAGCATCCTTCTTGTAAGGGATGGTTACGTTGAAGCCCTTGAATACGCCGTTTGAGAACAGTGCGTCGAGTTCTTCGGGCTCGCGCTCGATTACTGAATAAGAATAAGATGAGTCGAAAAGACTGTGGATCTCAGGTGAATATGTGTGTGCAAGAGTTCTTCCGAGAACGCCGAATGCGGGAAGGCGCTGGTGGTCTTTGGAGAGGTCCATCAGTGTCTTGAAGAGCGTCTCAACATAAGGTCTGCTCTCAAAACCGGCGAGCTCCTTTACCTTCTGGAGCTTCTCTTCTTCTCTTGCGGGAACGTAAACATCGGTGCCGTTTTCGCGCTTGATGTTTCCAATCTCACGGCATGTTGCGATCCTCTCTTCAAAAAGATCCAGGATGCTGTTATCGATGTCGTCCAGCTTTCCTCTGAGTTCGTTTAAGTCAGGTCTCTCGCTCATGGCATTTTCCTCCGTTACATTGATACAAGAAGCAGGTCGTAAAGTGCGATTGCAGCTGCGGCTTCAACGACCGGAACGGCGCGCGGTGCGACGCACGGATCGTGTCTGCCTTCAATGCTGATGGTTGTGTTCTTATGTGCGGCGATATCAACAGTCTCCTGTGATTTTGAGATCGATGGTGTCGGCTTTAATGCCACGTCGAAAACGATCGGCGCAACATCGCCTAAACTGATGCCGCCCTGAATACCACCGCTGTGATTTGTCTTTAATGTAAGATTGCCTTCGTCATCGTAAACGAATGCATCGTTATTTTCTGAACCCTTAAGGTCGGAACCTTCAAATCCGTTGCCGAATTCAACACCCTTAACTGCAGGAATTGCGTAAAGGATCTGCGCAAGCTTTGCTTCGATGCCGTCAAAGATCGGTCCTCCGATTCCTTCCGGATAGCCGTAAACAACACACTCGATAACGCCTCCGACTGAATCGCCTTCCATGCGCGCTTCTTCGATCTTAGCCTTCATCTCTTCGCCCTTCGCGTCGTCAACAACAGGGAATTCCTTGTTCTCGACAATGGAAAGTCTGTTCCTGAATCCTTCGTCGTTAACGCCGTGATCGAAGTAAGAATCGTCGCTTACTCCTGCGACTTTCTTGAGGTGCGCGCTGATCTGGATGCCTCTCTTATTGAGTTCCTGAAGCGCGATCGAACCTGCGATGCAAAGAGGAGCGGTCATGCGTCCGGAGAAGATTCCGCCGCCTGATTTTGAAGCCTCGTCGCCATAGAGAAGTGTTGCCGCATAGTCAGCGTGTGACGGTCTGGGGCAGTTTAAAATTGAAGCATAGTCCTTCGGTTTTGTGTTTGTGTTGATGATGTAGCCGTGAAGCATCGTGCCGTTGCGCTCGAAAATAACCTCGTCGGGTTCTTTTCGGGGTGTGGACCATGCATTCTTGCCGGGCGCACGTCTTGCCATGAAAGCGGCTGTCTTTGCTGCGTCTGGCGTAACGTCTGAAGGAAGTCCGTTGATGTAAACACCGATAGCCTCGCTGTGAGACTCACCGTAGATCATGATGTCCAGTGCATCGCCCTGATATGTGCTGCTTGAATTCATACGGTCATCTCCTTCAGTAAGACTTTCCTGAACTCAGGAAAGGATTTATCGAGGCAGTTAACGTCGTCGAGTTCGATCGTCCTGCCTGTGGCTGCGGCGCATAAAACTGCGGCCATCGCCATTCTGTGATCGCCCGACGATGTGAGCACGATGTCGGAAGCGACCTTATCTATATATTCTATCGTAATAGTGTCCTCTTCGAGCGTTACATTTGCACCGATTGCAGTAAGCATGTCGGTGATCGCCTTCGCCCTGTCGGACTCTTTTATGCGGAGTCTCTTAATTCCTTTGAGGACTGTCTTTTCAGCCCTGAAAGCGCCAAGCACCGCCATGTACGGAACGATGTCCGGGATGTCGCTGCAGTCCATCTCAAGAAGCTTTCTTACGGGATTGAATCTGCTGTCCTGCACGAAAACAGTATCGCCTTCAGCAAGGAACGTAATTCCGGCAAGTCTCATGAAATGCATAATCTCGCGGTCGCCCTGGACTGATTCCATGTTAAGACCTGAGACCTTAGCAGAGCCGCCGTGGATAAGGCTTCCCAAACAGAGGAGGAACGCTCCGTTGCTCCAGTCACCTTCTACTTCGAAGTTGCCGTCGGGTGTTGCTATGTCAGCAGGCTTTCCGGGAACCTTGAATGTATCGCCGTCTCTTTCAACGCTAATGCCGTACTTTGCAAGTGCAGCAACTGTAAGTTCAATGTAGTGTACGGATGCGATGCCGCCTGTGACTTCAACACTAGATTCCTTATCGAAGCAGGAAAGCGCCATCAGGAGTCCTGAGATGTACTGCGAAGAAACACTGCCGTCGATAACATATCGACCGGGCTCTATGTTTCCCGTTACGGTTATCTCGTTGTTCTCTTTATCCTTACTTATAACTACGCCAAAAGGTTTAAGACAGTCAGACAGTTCTTCGATAGGCCTGTCGATAAGTCTTCCCTTGGTTTTGAAAACAAGTGTCTTGTTAGCTTCAGACTTTACTGCGAGTGCGACGGGGATCATGAAGCGGAGTGTAGATCCGCTCTCGTTGCAGTTAAGTACAACTGTCTCTGCCTGCGCATCTTCAAGTGCACGGAGGCATGCTTTGGTAGCTCTGATGTCATCGTTGTCGTCAGGTGATTCGTTAAGAAAATCGCCGCGCGCGCCTAAGATGAAGTTAACAATGAGCTCCCTGTGATAGACCGACTTTGAAAGCGGTGCTTTGATATCAAGATTAAGATTATTAGCTGAGATTCTCATACGGATAAAAACTTAAGGAACTCCTCTGCTGTCATCTTCTTTATCTCGGCCTGGCCGATCTTATTTACAAGTATAACCGATAAAGTATTGCCACGCTTTTTCTTGTCGTTCATGGCGCCCTTAACGATGTCTTCGGCTGAGATCTCGTCACTTACCGGAAGCTTATACATCGCAAGAAGATCCTTCATTCGCTTTGCGTCTTCAGCACTTAAAGTGCCCTCTTTTACGCATGCGTCCATGAAGATTCCCATGCCCTTTGCAACGCAGATTCCGTGAGGCTTGGTAAAGCCGCTGTCACGCTCGATTACGTGGCCTGCTGTATGGCCGTAATTTAAGATCTGGCGTCTGCCGTTATCGTTCTCATCTTCGCCTATTACTTCTGCCTTGTCTGCAACGCACATGCCGATGACGTTTTCAAGGACTTGGGCGTCATCTCTGATGTTGCCGTTCTGTTTTTCGAGCAGATCCATGAGCTTCCCGTCCATGATGAACGCATACTTTGTGACCTCACCCATGCCCTCAGTGAACACATCGTCAGGGAGCGTCTTGAGGAAAGAAGTGTCTTCCAAAACGAGGCTCGGCTGCCAGAAAGCGCCTACCTGGTTCTTGCCCATCGGGATGTCGATTCCGGTCTTGCCTCCGACAGAAGCGTCAACCATCGCAAGGAGCGAAGTCGGCACCTGGATTACATCGATTCCACGAAGGAACGTTGATGCCGCAAAGCCCGCCATGTCGGTCGTAACGCCTCCGCCAAGACCAACAACGATGTCAGTTCTGGTAAATCCGGCTTCGGCCATCTTGTTCCACATGCCTGCGATCTCATTTATATTCTTGCTCTTCTCGCCGGCCTCGAAAACATAAGTAGAAACTTCGATTCCCGCGCCTTCGATCTGTGCCTTAACGACATCAAGATAGAGTGCTGCGACATTGGTCTCAGATACGATCAGGGCCTTGATTGCCTTGGGGCATACAGCCTTGATCATCTCGCCGAGCTTGGATACGATGCCGTCGCCGATCTCAACGTTATATTCTTTGGAAGCGCGGACGTTGACAGTCATCATATGCCGTCTACCTCCTCCTTGATTTTTCTGCCCTCATCGAGCAGGTCACGGAGTCCGTCAAAATCTTCATCAACTAATGCCTGTCTGTACTTTGCAAGCTCTTCCTGGAGATGGTCGATCTCGAAAATAAGATTGTCCTTGTTCTCAAGGAACAGCTGTGTCCACATCGTGGGGTTGAGCCATGCGACTCTTGTCATGTCCTTATATGAACCTGCGGAGAAACCCTTGTGGTTTCTTGCAGAAGGACTCTTGATGTATGCGTTGGAAACAAGGTGCGCCATCTGTGAAGTGAAGGCGATCATCTTGTCGTGCTCGTCAGCGTGTGAGAGATGGAAGCTTCCGAATCCGCAGGGTGCTAGAAGATTCTTAACTCTGTCCAAAAGAAACATGTCATCGAATACCGGAGGTACTACTACCATCGGTGCTCCGAAATACATGTCGCCTCTTGCGTGGCCCATTCCGGAGAACTTCGTGCCTGCCATCGGGTGGCATCCTACGAAAAGGAATCCGTTCTCTTTTGCGAGTTCAAAACCCTTCTCGCAGACAAGTCTCTTTGTACCGCACGCGTCAATAACCATGCCCTTCTTGTTGAAGTGCTCCTTGTGGTTTTCCATCCATTCGATGGTGGCTTCGGGGTAGAGTGAGAGGATTACGAGATCGCATTCACCGAGATTCTCGTCTGTCAGTTCACCGTCAATGATGTGCTGCATCTTAGCCATCTGGGTAACGCTGTTCGTACGGTTCCAGCCGTAAACGGTTGCCTCCTCTTCATTTTCCTTGTAAGCCTTTGCGAATGAGGCACCGATAAGACCTAATCCGACTACACCGACTGTTATCTTCATTTTATATTGCACTTCCTTTTCGAGCTGTTTTCCAAATTGATAAAAAAGACGCTGACATAAATCAGCGTCAATTAATTACATAATGCTTCTTGCCTTGTTGATAGCATCCATAACTTCAGTGAACTGTGAAGGTGTGAGCTGCTGTGCCGCATCAGAGAGGGCCTTCTCGGGATTGCAGTGAACTTCGATCTCGAGAGCGTCCGCGCCTGAAACAACGGCAGCCATGGACATCGGCTTGATGAGATTTGCCTTACCTGTTGCATGTGAAGGGTCACCTACGACAGGAAGGTGTGTGATCTGCTTCAATACTGAGATAGCGCTTACGTCGAAAGTATTTCTCGTGTAAGTCTCATATGTTCTGATACCTCTCTCGCAGAGGATAACGTTCGGGTTGCCCTCGCTCATGATGTACTCAGCGCTCATGAGGAGCTCCTTGATGGTAGCAGAAAGACCTCTCTTCAAAAGGATCGGCTTGCCTGTCTTACCGAGTGCCTTCAAAAGGTCGAAGTTCTGCATGTTTCTTGCGCCGACCTGAAGGAAATCAACGTCCTCGAAAACCGGAATCTGCTCAGGGCTCATGATCTCGGAGCAGATGGGAAGACCTGTCTCCTTCTTAGCTTCGAGGAGAAGCTTGATGCCCTCTTCGTGAAGTCCCTGGAAATCGTAAGGTGATGTTCTGGGCTTGAAAGCGCCGCCTCTTAAGATCGTTGCGCCGCATGCCTTAACTGCTCTTGCAGCGTTCATGATCTGCTCCTCGCTCTCAACTGAGCAGGGTCCTGCGATGACTGCGAAATTACCGCCGCCGATCTTTACGCCGCAGACGTCAACGACTGTATCTTCCGGATGGAACTTTCTGTTTGCCTTCTTAAATGTCTCAGATACTCTGGTTACCTTCTCGATGATGTCCAGACCCTGGAGCATGTCGATGTCGACTGTTGATGTGTCGCCGATGAGGCCGAGAACCGTGCAATACTCACCCTTGGACTCGTTGACCTTTAGGCCCTTGTCCTCAAACCATGCGATAAGGCTTGAAATCTGTTCTCTTGTTGCTGTGTTCTTCAGTACTGCAATCATGTTCTTTTCTCCTTTGTAAGGTATCCTTCGTACCTTTTGAATTTTTATGTTTTGTCCTTCCGGCCACCCGGTCTGACTTGAATAAAAAACGCTGCGGGGTTCTTCTTGCGTACCCTGCAGCGTTATTAACTCAAATCAAATCTTTGGTTTTCTATGCGCTATGCAAAAGCCGCTTTAGTTCTTCTCCCTAAAGTAGTAGTAATAGCTATACGCATAAAAGAAAACCGCAGTCTTCATAAGGACACTCCTTAATTTAAACTGCGGTTATTAAATCACACCTTTTTGCATATTGCAATAACTAATACCAAACAAATAGGTTTAAGCGAAATCTTCCAGTCCGGTCTTCTCGTGGATCAGCTCAATGACACTGTCAGGTTCCATGTTAAGGGCAACGGCGATCTCGTTGTTCATTCTGTTCCTGGCGTCGATCAGCGCGCGCTCATCCTGGGCATTAAGATGCTTGCCTTCCTTTGAAAGCTTCTCTGCATGTCTGTTGATCAGATAGATCAGTCCGACGATATCTTCCCTGCTGCCGTTAACGATGATGTCCGTGAAAGTAGCCTTACGCTCGTTACGGTCTTCGATCCAGCTGCAGTTGTCGATGGGAAGCTTATCGATCAGAGCTATTGCTTCCTTCTTTGAAGCGACAGGTCTGATCCTGCTTACCTGTGCCTCGTTATCGTAAGGCACGTATACATACTGGGATCTTGTTACAAAGAGAGGCTTGAGAACATAGTATTTCTGAGGTTTCTCTTTGAAAAAACTAATGTCTTTTATATCGTCTATCTGGCAAACGCCGCTGCCTGCATAAACTATGTTGTCGCCAATCTTAAAGCCCATACGAACCTGCCTTTCTTAGAATTTCTAAAAAATTTTATACAATTTATAAAAAAACTATTTGTAAAAAACGAATTATGGTATATACTAACAGATTTATTTTAGCACGGCCCGACAAGCCTGTGGGTAGTCAAATTCTACAAAAAACGCTCTATTTCGGGAGGTTTGTTTGACTTTGCCCCACTTTTGCTCAAGATTTTTTAGGAACTAAATTGGCTTAATGTCTGATATCGTGTTCCGCCATCCGAAAATCACTTCAATTGTCAGGGTGTACTGTGACTTTTAGTGTGATTTTTTACCGCTTTCGAAAAAAATCACAGTAAAAATCACGCAGCTGCAGACTTTTTGCAGACTTTCTGTCGGCACAACTTATAAGGGCCATCTCTTCTGTTTGAGACAGCCCCTATTTATTACATCATTTCAATTCAGCCTCACTGCTTACCGCCGGCTTAATTCTTGTCGCACGCTTCCTTGATCCTGTCGATCACGATCTCCAGCGCCTTGATGCGCGCATACTTCTTGTCGACAGACTCCAGGATGTACCACGGAGCAAACTCAGTTGAAGTCTTCTTGATCATCTCGTCGATGGCGGATTCGTACTTATCCCACTTTTCGCGGTTACGCCAGTCCTCATCGGTAATTTTCCACTGCTTCTCCGGATTTGCCTGGCGCTCCTTGAAGCGCTTGAGCTGTGTCTTCTTGTCGATCTGAACCCAGAACTTGATTACGACTGCGCCCCAGTCGGTAAGCTCTTTCTCGAACTCGTTGATCTCGTTATAAGCGCGCTGCCAGTCGTTCTCAGAGCAGAAGCCTTCAATACGCTCGACCATTACGCGGCCGTACCATGTGCGGTCGAAGATCGCGACGTGACCTGTTCGAGGGAGCCTTGTCCAGAATCTCCACAGGAAGTGCCTTGCCTTCTCGTGCGGCTCAGGACTTGCGATCGGAAGCACCTCATATCCTCTCGGATCGAGCGCGCCGGTGATTCGCTTGATGTTGCCGCCCTTGCCTGCCGCATCCCATCCTTCGTATGCGATGATGACCGGAATCTTCTTCCTGTAAAGCTTGTTATGCAGATCCCTAAGTTCATCCTGAAGCTCATCGAGGCGCTTATCGTATTCCTCGTCGGTGAGTTCCTTGCCCTTGAGTTCGACTTCCTTCAAAAGCGGAGTCTTCTTGAGCTTAAACGTATTCTGCAGGATCGGCGCAGCGATATTGTGGTTTTTGAGCGCCGTCTCAATTCCCTGGTTCAGGAATTCCAGCACCTGGAGTTCAGCAAACTTCTTATCCTTACTGTCGATGATGTACCAGGGCGCCGTCGGATTGTTGGTGTCCTTCAGGTACTGGTCGTAAACTTCGATGCAGTCGTCGTAGTGCTTGTTCTCATAAAGGTCGCCCTTGTCGACGCGCCACTTCGTGTCCTTGTCGTCCAAGAGCTTTTCGAGACGTTCCTTCTGCTCCTTCTTGCCGATCTGGAAGAAGAACTTCATGACAAGATAACCATTATCAACGAGCGACCTCTCAGTCCTGTTGATCGAATCGATCCTCTCTTCATACTCGCTGTCGCTTAAAAGCTCTTCCATGCGGAGGTCCGTGATCTCCTCCATCCAGAAGGTGTCGTAGAACGCGAACTTGCCCTTCTCCGGAATCTCTTTCATGTACCTGTAAAGGAACGGATATCTCAGATCCTCCTTGGTCGGCTTAGGGAAAGTCTTGACCCTGAAGAATCTCGGGTCGATATTCTTGATGATCTTGCCAAGAACGCTGCCCTTTCCTGCCGCGCCCCATCCCTCGAAAATAACCATTACGGGAAGGCCCGCTTCCTTTATCTTCATCTGGGATGCGAAAAGCTTCGCCCTCTCTTCTTCAAGTCTTGTAGCGAATTCTTCATCTTCAGGCTTTTGAGCCTTAACAAAATCCTTAAGCATAAGAGCCTCCGTTTCCGCGGGCATCAGAAGACCGCAAATAACCTTATGCTCTTACTATAAAAAGATATTTACATATTTTAAAGTCGGGATTTTAACGCTTTTACAGTTAATCGATTGTGCATACGGCTCATTGCGGGTGGCGCCCTTAATAGCACAGCCATTTGCCGTATGTTAGAATTTAAAAACAATAACCGGACGGCATATGCCGCCATCCGGGAGGGATCAGATGAAAACAGAAAACAGTTCGGCCCCTGCCCTTTCTCGTCAAAGAGTGGATTATTTGGATGTCGCCAGAGGCATCGCTCTTATCTGCATAATATTGGGGCATTTCCACATCGGAGAGATCGACCGCTTTGTTTATACTTTTGACGTCCCTCTTTTCTTTATAATCACAGGTTATTTCATTAATGAGAAAACGCCCTTCAAGGATTTTGTTAAGCGCAAAGTCCAGACCCTGGCGATTCCCTACTTCATCACCGGCATAGCGATCCTCATCCTGGGTACCATCACCGGTTTCTTTAATTCCGGAAGCTTAGTCCAGTCAGGCACGTACTGGCTTAAAGCTGTCTTATACGGTTCCGGCTCTTTTTATTTATCGCCTTTTGCGATCAATGAGATCGGCCCCATCTGGTTCCTCTGGGCGACTTTCTTCGCAAGCATCCTGGTAAAGCTCATTCTCAAAGCTGATTACAGGATCCGTCCTTTCATCGTGGCTGCCGCTTTTGCAGCAGGATATTTCTCAAGCAAGTATCTGTTCTGGTTTCCTCTTAGCATCCAGAGCGGACTCTGTGCTTCGCTTTTCGTTTACATCGGATATCTTTTTAAGAAATATAACGAGCGCATCAAGAGCTTAAACATAGCAGTAAAGATAGTAGGCTTCATCGCAGCCGCAGCCGTCTGGGTCTGGTTCATAATCGACTTCCGTTCATTCTGGCTTGTAAGGTGCGATTTCGGCAGAGGAATTCCGGATATCTTAAGAAGCCTTTGCGCATGCATTGCAGTTTTCGCGATCTCGTTCTTTATCGACAAATTCGTAAAACCCGTATCAAAGGTCCTGTCCGTCGTCGGCAAGAACAGCATCTTCATACTCTGCGTTCACGCGATCGAGATCAACCTGTTCCCCATCCAGGACATACTGGGCATCTATATACCGGAATTTAATGTCCTTCTGCGCCAGACGGTGATCATCATTTTGGACGTGGCGATCGTCTGCGGCATCGGCTTCATGCTCTCGAAGATCTCATCCGTAAGAAGAGCGTTCGGAATGAAGGCATAAAAATAGGGGCAATAGCCCCTTAATATTTTCGAATCAACTATGGTGCCGCAATTAAGCCTTATCAGCTAACTCTAATCTCTTCCATCAAGGTCTCGAAATCGACCTTGTCGAGCTCTGCTTCTTCATTAAGATCAGCGAAGCTCATTGCTGATAATGCGGTGATGTTCTGCTCTCTTTCAGCTTTTTGTTCAAATGAAAAATCTTCCATAACAGACACACCCCTATCAAGTTATATTTCGTATTGTACTACTACTTTTCAAATTTCCATGAGGAATTTTTCAAATGTAACCGAAAAATAATTTGCCGCCCGGAAAGCCTCCTGCCGGAGCCTTAATCCCACCCCGGAAATAATAAGGGCTGCCTCACATGAGACAGCCCCTAATCACTTCAAACACCTAATCCTTAAGCCTTAATGCCTTTGCATTCGTTTACATAATCTCTGATGGGTCCGATGTCTGTATATTTTCTAACTCCGCCGTCTTCAGGGATAACGAGGACAGGAACGTTTACGATGTCGAACTGCTTAGCGAGGTCGAGATCGTCGTCAGCGTATACGAGCTCGTAGTCGAAGCGCTGCTCATCGAACATAGCCTTAACAGCCTTGCACTTAGCACATGTGTGTGTTGTGAAGAGCATCGGCTTGGAAACCTGAGCGTCACCTTCTACAGAAGCTGTATCAGCAGCCTTTTCCTCTGCCTTAGTGATCGTAACTGTAGCCGTTCTGGGCTTCAGGTTGGAGTTGCAGATGTCATATGTCTTTCTGTCCTTGAACTCCTGGAGCTTACCGTCGTTCCAGTTCTTAACCGGACGATAGTAACCTGTGATACGGCTGTATGTCTCTGTAGGACCGCCGCAGTGAGGGCAAGCCTTGACTTCGCCGGGGAGATATCCGTGAACGGAGCAGATGGAGTATGTAGGAGACATTGTGTAGTAAGGCAGTCTGTAGTTCTCGGCGATCTTTCTTACGAGAGATGCTGCAGCCTTCCAGTCAGGGAGACGCTCGCCTAAGAATGCGTGGAATACCGTACCTGATGTATAGAGTGTCTGGAGGTTATCCTGGACATCCAATGCATCGAAAATGTCTGCTGTGTATCCGACAGGGAGATGTGAGCTGTTGGTGTAATAGAATACGCCGGAAGCATCGTCTGCCGTGATGATGTCAGGGAACTTAGCCTTGTCGTGCTTAGCAAGACGGAAAGCTGTTGACTCTGCAGGTGTAGCCTCGAGGTTATAGAGGTCGCCGTACTTCTCCTGGTATTCGGAGAGCTTCTCTCTCATGTGGTTGAGAACGTCAGCTGCAAACTTCTGTGTCTCTTCGTGAGTGAGATCCTTTCTGAGCCATCTTGCGTTGAGGCCTGCCTCGTTCATACCAACAAGACCGATTGTTGAGAAGTGGTTGTTGAATGTTCCGAGGTAGTGTCTTGTGTAAGGATAGAGGCCTTCGTCGAGAAGCTTTGTGATCGTGTTTCTCTTGATCTTGAGTGATCTTGCGGAAACGTCCATGAGGTGGTCGAGTCTCTTGTAGAAGTCGCCCTCATCTGTTGCAAGGTAAGCAATACGGGGGATGTTGATAGTAACAACGCCTACGGAACCTGTGGACTCACCTGAACCGAAGAATCCGCCGGACTTCTTACGGAGCTCACGAAGGTCAAGACGCAGACGGCAGCACATTGAACGTACATCGGAAGGCTCCATGTCGGAGTTGATGTAGTTGGAGAAGTAAGGGATACCATACTTTGCAGCCATCTCGAAAAGAAGCTTGTTGTTCTCTGTCTCAGACCAGTCGAAATCTCTTGTGATTGAATATGTAGGGATAGGATACTGGAATCCGCGGCCGTTAGCGTCACCTTCGATCATGATCTCGATGAATGCCTTGTTGACCATGTCCATCTCAGCCTTACAATCCTTGTACTTGAAGTCGACTTCCTTGCCGCCTACGATACAGTTCTGCTCAGCGAGGTCGTTCGGAACTGTCCAGTCGAGAGTGATGTTTGTGAACGGGCTCTGTGTACCCCATCTTGAAGGTGTGTTAACGCCGTAGATGAAGGACTGGATGTCCTGCTTAACCTGCTTGTAGCTAAGGTTGTCGATCTTTACGAAAGGTGCGAGATATGTATCGAAAGATGAGAAAGCCTGAGCGCCTGCCCACTCGTTCTGCATGATGCCGAGGAAGTTGACCATCTGGTTGCAAAGTGTGGAGAGGTGCTTTGCAGGAGCAGATGTGATCTTACCTGTGATGCCGCCCAAACCTTCCTGGATGAGCTGCTTCAATGACCATCCTGCACAGTAACCTGTGAGCATGGAGAGGTCGTGAATATGGATATCAGCATTTCTGTGCGCGTCTGCGATCTCTTTGTCGTAGATCTCAGAGAGCCAGTAATTTGCTGTGATTGCGCCGGAGTTGGAGAGGATGAGACCGCCTACGGAATATGTAACTGTGGAGTTCTCTTTAACACGCCAGTCTTCAACCTTAACGTAGCTGTCAACGAGGCTCTTGTAGTTCAAGAGAGCAGAGTTCATGTTACGGATCTTTTCGCGCTGTGCACGATAAAGGATGTAAGCCTTAGCTACATCGTCGTAACCCATCTTCTGGAGCGTAACCTCGACGCTGTCCTGGATAGACTCGACGTCTACCTTGCCGTCAACTGCCTTCTTCTCGCAGTCGGATACAGCGTTCAAAGCGAGCATATCGATGATCTGTGAATTATACTCTCTGTTCTGTGCAACGAAAGCCTTCTCAATGGCTCCCGAGATCTTGCTTAAGTCAAAGTCTACGACTTTGCCGTCTCTCTTGATGATTTGATACATGTTCCTCTCCTTAACTCTCTCCGCGGATCTTTGCTTGCGGTATTATTTTTTTCGCATTGTCCAAAGCTTTTTCCAACTCTTCGTGCGGCATCTCGCCAAGTCCTTCACCGTTCAGAAGATTTCCCGAATCTACGAAGTTCTGGAGGAAGTAATTCTCAGATCCTTCCACCTGCTTCGCGATCTTCTCGAAATCGCCCGCTTCGTGAAGAGGCGCTACCACTGTTGTCCTGAACTCATGAGCAACGCCGCTTTCCTGTATCAGCCTGATGCTTCGCTTAATGAGCTCTACATCGAAGTTCTTGATACCGACTGTTTCCGCATATTTGTCAAAGGTGTTCTTGAGGTCCATCGCCACGTAATCGACGTTGCCTTCGGCCAGGATCTTCTCCAGCCTGTCAGGGAACGTGCCGTTGGTATCAAGTTTTACCTTGTAACCCATCGACTTGATCTTTGCGATAAACTCACCGATGTCAGAATGCAGAAGCGGTTCGCCGCCTGTGATGGCAACTCCGTCAAGGATCCCCTGTCTTTTCTTAAGGAAAGCGAAAAAATCTTCCTCGCTCATCCTCATGTCTTCCGGGGGATTAAAAACCAATGCCGGGTTGTGGCAGAAGGGGCATCTCAGATTGCAGCCGACCGTAAAAACCGTACAAGCTACCGTCCCGGGGAAATCCAAAAGAGTCAACTTCTGAAGTCCGCCGATAATCATACCCCAATACCTCGCTTATGAATTGAAAATAGGTGCGAATGCGCTTCGGATTTCTCAAAACGCTCTTACAGATTACCCATATGTTGTGGTTGTGTCAACAGCAAATCACAACATATTGTGCTTGTAACCTGACTGTAATAAAAGCACAAAAAGTTGACAAACAATAGGGTTTCAAGACTTTTTTATAAATTTTTACCCCTCTTCAACTTCGAAAATGTAATATTTCGTGTCCCCAAAACAGACCTCGGCCACAAGATTTAGTACCCATATATATGGGGGCAAAAAAGAGCGGACCACAACGGACCCGCTCATAATAAATCTATTTATATTCAACTATTATTTCTATTATTTCGGCTTCTTCTCGATCCTGTTGAACTGGGGTCTTACCTCGACCTCAGTCACAACGGCGCCCTCTCTCATGTTGATGATGTCCCTGACGCACTCGGCAGTATCTTCCGGCACGAGGTAGCAGCCGTCATCTTCGGAAGGCTTGAAGTCGGCATTCCTGTAGAGCTTGGTGCCGGCCGTAAGATCCGGGCATACCGTAACGACCCTTACGCCCGTCTTCCTGACTTCTTCGTAAAGGCTCCTGCTGTAACTTCTAAGTCCTGCCTTCAAAGCACCATATACTGCACCGTGTGTGTTGATGCGTGTTGAAGTGACCGACGCAATGTTTATCACCATTCCCCTGACGTCCTTAAGTTTAGGAAGCAGAGTTGAGGTCAGAATCATTGGTGCTTCCAAATCTACCCTGCACATCTCCCGGATCTGGTCGGGAGTATTGAATTCGGCAAGTCCGTAGAAAGCGCTGCCTGCCGCATTGACCAGGAGGTCGACTCTCTTGATGCCGGCAATCTTGGAAAGAAGGATATCCGTATCTCTTAAGTCCAAAGATATTCTCTTCTCAAAGAAGTCACAGCCGTCAGGAAAGATCCTTCCGATGCCGTAAACTTTATATCCTTCTTCGGCGAGCATTTTGGATATGGCAAGTCCGATGCCCGAAGATGCTCCGGTTACGATCGCAGTCTTTAATTCCATGTGAATATCTTCTCCTTCCCTATGTGTTCCCCAAGAAGTGCGCAGACGAATTCCTGCATGTCGCGGTCAGCTTCAGGTTCGTACTGCGCAACGCCGTCTTTAATGACATAAGGATACCACGCGACCTCCGAACCGGGATACGCCTTCCTCATCTTATTGAGGTAGTCCGATGAGATCCTGAACGTGCCGACACTGACATCCGTAAGCTTCGAGAAGTCTATTGCAGCAGCCGTCTCTTCAACGAGTTTCTTATAAGCATCCTGCCAATCAGGGATCTTGATTATCGGATCGAAGCAGAGCCTTATCTTTGCGCCGTTCTCAATAGCAGAAGCAGCCGCACTGATCCTGGCCTTCAAAGGAGCGGTGTTCTTCTCATAACGTGATACCACTTCATCAGGCGACAAAGTAAATGCATAGATGACGTTCGATATATTCTCTTTTATCTCGACTGCAGCTTTTGTTCTTAACTCAACGAGCAGGTCAGGATGTGCAACTGCAAGCTCTTTCCAGAAATCAGCGTGACCGGTAAGGCCGTTCATCGCAAGAAGATCCGTATCGTATGAAGCGCAGACATACATCGGCCCTTCTTTCAACTTCTCCTCTACATCTGCGCGGTAATCTTCAAGGTTCACGAACACGACCATGTGACTCGACGGATACATGCCTTTCAGATAGCAGTACTCACAATCGAACGGACAGTTCATCATGGAGCTGGCGTAATAGAAATTCTTATTGCCGAAAGACTGGCAGACCGGAGCGCCTTCAAAGACCCTGTTGCCGTCACGGACTGCCACTATCAGTGCGCGGTGCTCATGCTGCAGAACAGCGTTCTGCCTTTTGCGGTCGAACACGTCTTTGTAGTGCTTGATTCTGACAACATTAGCATCAGGAAGCTTATCCAATATCTTCTGGGCCAGAGGGTATCCGAGTGCTCTCTCCTCAACGTAGATATGAGTAAATCTCATCGAGCACCTCCCTTCCGGCTTTCTTATCCTTAATGGGAATGCGGCCTTCGTTTTCCATATCGGATAAAAGTTTCAACACTTCATCCTGACGGCCTGAAGCAACACAGTAGTGCTCCAGATCTTTTAATTCATTTCTCATATATTGGGTGAGACGTAGCTTATCCTTTATAGACTCAGGAACGAACTCGTACGATACAGGTCCCTCATCAGCAACCAGCAAAGTTGCAATCTTCTTAATCTCATCCAAACGCGCCCTTATAAGCTGAGTCACTTCATTTGCCGAAGGGAAGTTTTCGCCACTGTCGGAAACGACTTTGTAAAGAGCAAGATTCGACGGCGGGATAATCTTTAAGACAGCGTCGCAGATCAACGCAGACTCCATGTCGTAGAGCATGTTATCTTCGACCGAAGTCACGACCTCATCAGAATATGTGAGAGTCATTTCTTTCGCGCCTGATTCAAAGAGGATGTCGGGATAAAAACGGCGGCCGGTAACAGAAGAAATTACCTGGTTTATGAGGTAGCCCTCACCCTTTTCGGGACCGGCACAAATACCGACATTAAGGACGTAATCGTCAGGCTTGAGATCAAGCTGTCTGATGCGGTCAACAACGCGCCCGCCGACGCCCGTGACTATAACTTCGCCGGGAAGTCCGCCCAGCGCTGAAGCTTCACATTTAAGTGCCGTCAGAATATAAAGCAAATTATAGTCCTCTCTTTCTTTGTAAATTATATTACATCGTGATAAGATTAAGCGTCTTAATGACAATGGAGGTTTAATATGGACAGATTACTTACGGGCCTTCAGCCCAGCGGTTCACTTACGATCGGAAATTACGCAGGCGGAATCTCCCAGATCGTTAACTATCAGAAGGACTATGAGACATTCCTCTTCGTACCCGACATGCACGCTATCACGGTTCCCCAGGATCCTGATGCTCTCCACAAGAACATCATCAACGCTATCGCAATGTACATCGCATGCGGCGTCGATCCCAACCTTGAGAACATGCACATCTACATTCAGTCGGAGAATCTCTATCACGCAAATCTGTCCTGGATCTTCGAATGCCACACACCTCACGGCGACCTGACAAGAATGCATCAGTTCAAGGCTAAGTCCGCTCTTCACGAGACTTTCACAGAAGGCCTTGTTACATATCCTGACCTCATGGCAGCAGACATCCTGCTCTACGATCCCAAGTACGTTCCTACAGGAATCGACCAGAAGCAGCACGTTGAGCTTGCAAGAAATCTCGCGATCAGATTCAACAACCGTTACGGTGAACTCTTCAGAATTCCTGAGCCGCTCATCCCTACAGTAGGCGCTAAGATCCGTGATCTTCAGAACCCTAACCAGAAGATGAGCAAGTCCACAGATAACCCGAAGGCATCTGTCTTCCTCGCTGATCCCGAAAAGACGATCAGAAAGAAGATCATGTCTGCAGTTACAGACTCAGACGGCGTCATCAGATTCGACGAAGATGAGAAGCCCGGTGTATCCAACCTTCTCACTATCTATTCCGTATTCACAGGCTGCTCCATCGAAGATGCAGTTGCCAAGTTCGAAGGCGGCGGATACGGCGACCTCAAGAAGGGCGTTGCAGATGCAGTTGTCGAGAAGGTCGTTCCTTTCCAGGATAAGTACAACGAAGTACTCTCAAGCGGCATGATCAACGACATCCTTGACGCAGGCCGTGATTACACTAACGAGATCGCAAAAGAAAAGTACGAACTCGTCAGAAAAGCAGTCGGTTTCGGCCGCGTATAACTTAAGGCTTTTAGAGAAACAAAAAGCACATATATAAAGAACACGCCGGAGCATTCACACTCCGGCGTTTTTCTATCCCTTTTCCATATTTGCGGTAAATTGTCTTATTCAACGTGCCACAGATTGCTGCGGTCGTATTCTGACGGCAGCTCGATCCATTCTCCGTCCGATACTTCGATGTACCACTGCTTTTCTGTGGAATCGAATTCCATCCAGCCGTAATCACCGTAGTCGGATGAGATGTCCTCGTACCAGTACTGCCATGTGTGTGTCTTGGTCGTATCGTTGTACCAGAAATAGCAGTCTGTTTCCGGATCGTAGTAGCACTCCATCTCGTCGTCCCAGTCGCAGTAACGGCCGATCGACTTTACGTAGTAGCTGTCCTGGACAGCCGTCTCTTCGTATGCTTTCCGGGCATCTGACTTCTTCTGCATCTGCTCCATGACGAACGCAGGGAATTCAGGAAGTCTGCTGACTGTTGCCTTGAACTTCTCGACATCCATCGTCGCGCCCGACAGGAGATAGAATCCCATGAATCCCAAGAGCAAAAGTGCTATCGGAACTCTGATGACCCAGTCGAAGATCGTGAGTCTGCCTGAGCTTCTGCCGCTTCTTGAGCTGTAGCTGCGGCTGCTGCTTCCAGAATCATAATGTGTAGATGTACTCTTTCTTGAAGGTGGCATATCAGTTCCCTCCCTTATTCCCAAAAGCCCTTATTCCGTAGGCTTAATTCATAGGACTGGCGCCAGATCCTTGCTACACTTAAATTATATTTTTCCTTTGATATTCCCGTCCATATTAATCGGATGGACAGAATTACCAAACCGGAAATATCGGTTTGATTTCCGTTTTGTCTTTAGTGCACTAAAATCAATTTCAGGGGACATCCGCCATATCTTCCAGGTAAGTAATCTGTACAGTTACAGCGTTGTTTTACTGTACGATTTACTGTATTCCTTTCGAAAATACGTAATCTGTACAGTAAACGCGATGCTTTACTGTATGAATTACGTAGAAAAAGAACCGACTCATTATGAGCCGGCTCTTTCCTTGGTCTTTTGAAAAATCGGAGTTCCACATTATCTGCCAGAAGTTTCGGGAGGTTTTGGCTAAATAAACTGTGGAGGCCTTTATGTTATTCTTCGAGAAGCTTATACAGTGTCGAATAGAGCTGCATTGCTTCTTCA
Organism: uncultured Clostridia bacterium; assembly: GCA_947303185.1. Taxonomy (GTDB): domain Bacteria; phylum Bacillota; class Clostridia; order Saccharofermentanales; family Saccharofermentanaceae; genus Saccharofermentans. Next base: position 103,593 of record CAMYXF010000007.1, read on the forward strand.
TGGCTGAGTCTTACACACGAACTGAGCTTTGTCGGGATGTCTTTCGCCTTTTTGTATAACGCCTTTCCTTCTTCAGTGAGGCTCACAACGACTACTCGCTCATCTTCTTCGCTTCTGGTCCTTTTTATAAGACCCTGCTTTTCGGTGTTCTTTAACATCGGCGTGACAGTACCGGTGTCGAGTTTTAATCTCTTGCAAAGGTCACCTACCGTGATCTTCTCTTCTTCCCAGAGGACCAGAAACATGATGTACTGTGTGTACGTTATTCCCAGCGGCTTGAGATAAGGTGTGTAGAGATTTACTATTTTTCGCGCTGCTGCATATAAGGGAAAGCAAAGCTGCGAATCAAGTTTCATGTTGTCGTTCACTTTCATATAAGATCACCCCTGATCAGATAAGACTCTCGACGAACGCTCTTACTTCCTTCATGTCGGCAGTAGGCTCGAATCTCTTAACTACGTTGCCTTCACGATCAACGACGAACTTTGTGAAGTTCCACTTGATGTCGGGCTTGCTCTCGTAATCCTTGTCATTCTTCTTGAGCATCTTGCTCATGATGAGTGCCGTAGGTCCCTTGCCGAATCCTTCGAAGCCCTTCTGTGACTTTAAGTATGTATATAAAGGAAGCTCATTATCGCCGTTAACGTCAGACTTCTTCATCTGGGGGAACTGAGTCTTGTACTTGAGTGTGCAGAACTCGTGGATCTCTTCGTCCGTTCCGGGTGTCTGGTCTGCGAACTGGTTGCAGGGTACGTCGATGACTTCGAATCCCTTGTCGTGGAGATCTTCATACATCTGCTCGATCGGCTTGTAGTGAGGTGTGAAGCCGCAGCCTGTTGCCGTATTTACAATGAGGATAACCTTGCCTTCGTAATCCTTGAGGGAGATCTCTTCTCCTTTGGGTGTAGGAACTGTGTAATCGTATATGGACATTTTGTAGTTCTCCTTTCGTATTTCTTTGACAAAATTATATTGTGTCAAATATAAATTGTCAACCAAAGAAAAGGGCATCTCATAAAAGATGCCCCCGATAATTGATAATAATGTCCGAAAACTAATTCTCGTTCGGATAAACCAGTCGCTCGTCGGTGCCGAACCACTCCGCTATCGTCCTGAACATCTTAACGACAAAACGTCCGCTGTCTGTGATCGAATATGTACCGTCAGGATTCTCGACGATCGTGCCTGTCTCGACCTGCTCATGGAAACGCTTTTCGAAAGCGCCGTAGTCTTCAACGTACTTGGTCGTGAATACTTCGCCTACGGATTCCTCAGTAAAAGTCTGGTCGGAGTTTTCTTCCATATAGCTGAGCATAAACACTGACACAGAGCGCTCGACCGTGACCGGAATAAGCGTTAAGAATACCATGTTTACGCAGCAGAAGATAACGAACATCATGATGATGTCCCTAACGGTTACAAAGCCCCAGAACTTTCTGATGACGCCCATGATCACAGCCGAGATAACGCCGGTGATGATGATGAATGCGGCGCCCCTGTACATGAGGACGTCCATGCTGGCAAGAAAGCTTGTGTGGAACAAAGCAATAAACAGCGCCGTGCACACGAGATAAATAAGTGCATATATTCCGATAAGAGCGAATACGCTCCCTGCCGTGCCGCTGCCCTTGCTTGTCTTAGACATTTACCTGTTCCCCGCCTTTTCTTCTGATCTCTTCTTCAGCGAGAGCTCTTTCCTTTGCGATCGGGTCAGCGATAAAAGCGGTACCGCTCTGGCTGATCTGAATGGCCGTTCCGCAGAACTGGCAGAAACCGGTTGAGCCTCTTCTGATCCTGTTGCCTGTCGAACCGCAGTTCGGACATTCAACAGCTACGCTGGCACGTGCGATCTCGTCTTCCAGCATCGTTCTTCTGTATCTTGAATTTTCTTCGATAGTCTTCTCTCTAGAGGCTTCAGCCTGAAGTCTTGCCTTCTCGGAAGCGGTTCTTGAACGCTCTATCTCTTGCTGCTTCAGGATATGATCACTAACTCTGAAACCAATCTTGATGAGATTGTTTAACCCTATCCCAAACATGAGTTATTCCTCCTATAAATCTATCCGAATATTCCGGTAGATATTATAGCAGATTTGCAAGTTCGCGTGCTAATCTTGCGACGGGCAAACCCACCACATTGGAGTAGTCTCCGCCGATCCTTTTTATCAGGAGTGCACCCATGTCCTGGATGCCGTATGAGCCTGCTTTATCGTAGGGTGAACCGCTGTCGCAGTAGTCAGATATGAGCCTCTTCTGGAACTCATCTAACTGGTAGAATTCGACGCGCGTTTCTTCAGTGAACACCTGCTTTTTCGAACCTGCGAAAAGAGCGACTCCTGTCGCAACGACATGCTCTTTTCCGCACATCGATGAAAGCATCCTTATGGCGTCTTCCCTGTCTTCGGGTTTGCCGTAGATCACGTCACCTAAAATGACCGAAGTGTCAGCACCGATGACGATAGAATTCTCTTTTTCTTCATCTGACAAAGAATCGAAAACAGCCTTCGCTTTTATCTCGGCAAGATGCTCGCTGACCTTAAGCGCGGGCGTGCCCTCTTCTTCCATCTTGATCTCAGCGGCACGTTCGTCGACGTCAGCAGTAATGACGGCGAAATCTTTTGTAACCAAAGACAGCAATTCGCGCCTCCTGGGAGACGCGCTTGCTAAAATAATATTCTTATTAATCTTTACTGATTCCACTTGCTTTACGCCCGCTTATCTGTTTCCCGGAGGGGGAGCAAAGATTCCCGGAGGAACTGCCGGACCTGAATCATTGGTTGAGTTTGCAATAGCATTGAACTTGTTGAATTCTTCGTCGATGTCATCGAAGAAAGAATCATCAGTAGGTTCTGTGATCAGGGGCTCCTTCTTTGTCTCAATGGGAGCTGCGGGTGTTATAGGTGCAGCGGACTTAAATCCATAAGTGGGTGCTGAAGGTGCTGCGGGTTCTGCCTTTGCAGGTTCAGCGGGCTTGAATGCGCCTCCGAACGGATTTGAAGTCTCAGGCTTCTGTGCAGGTGCTGCTGACGGAGCGGGCTTGAAAGGATTGCCGGGCTCAGCCTTTGCAGATCCTGTATTAGTTGCTGTTGCAGGCTTGAACGGGCTGGGTTCATTGGACTGAGCAGGCTTGAATGCATTGTTGTTTGCTGCCTGTGCAGAAAGGAACTGTGCAGTGATCGACTGTGCAGAAGAATCTGAAGAATGGAGTCTTCCCTCGCCGGAACCGCCGCCGAGTGATCCGCCGCCTAATGAAGATCCACCGAGTGATGAACCGCCGCCTAATGAATCTCCACCTAATGAAGAGGGCTTGGGATCGTCCTTAGGAGTTGAAGAAGCCTTAGGGAATCCTGCGCCGGGTCTTTCTGCCTTAGGTGCAGATGAAGGAGTTGCTGCAGCTCTGGGGAATCCTGCTGATGCAGGTCTCTCTGCTCTGGGTGCTGCAGGTGCAGATGAAGGTGTAGCTGCTGCTCTGGGGAATCCGGAAGTAGCAGGTCTTTCTGTCTTAGGAGCTTCAGCCTTCGGTTCCTCTGCCTTGGGTGCCTCAGCCTTAGGCTCTTCTGCCTTAGGTGCTGCAGGTGCGGATGAAGGTGTAGCTGCTGCTCTCGGGAATCCGGAAGAAACAGGTCTTTCTACCTTGGGAGCTTCAACCTTGGGTTCTTCTGCCTTCGGTGCTTCTGCCTTGGGCTCTTCAGCCTTAGGTGCTGCAGGTGCGGAAGAAGGTGTAGCTGCTGCTCTGGGGAATCCTGCTGATGCAGGTCTCTCTGTTCTGGGTGCTGCAGGTGCAGATGAAGGTGTTGCAGCTGCTCTCGGGAAACCTGAAGATACAGGTCTTTCTGCCTTGGGAGCTTCAGCCTTGGGCTCATCAGAATTTCTGAAAGGAGAAGGTGAAGGTGCCTTAGGTGTATCCGGAATTATTGACTTAACGGGCTCAGCCTTCTTCTCGGCAGGAGCTGCCTTTGCATCATCCTTACCCGGGATGATGGACTTCTTGGGCTCTGCTGTCGTGAACTTTGTAGGTGTGCCGCCGAATCTGAATGTTGTCTCTGAATTAAGCTTGGGCTCATCTGCCTTTGACTCTGTCTCAGGATCCTTCAGAGAAGACTGAGGCATGATGGACTTGTTCTCATCTTCCTTCTCTTCTGCTGCCGCCTTAGCTGCAGCAGCTGCTGCAGGTCTTGTGCCGGCAGGTCTCTGAGCTGTTGCTTCAGCAGGATTTGCTGAAACTGTGTGAGCCTTTGCAGTAACGTTCTGTGACTGCTTGAGTCTTGCTTCCATCGCATCGAAAGCTGTCTTCTTTTCAGCCTTTGCGGGAGCATCAGGCTTCTTGTCAGCCTTGGGAGTTGCAGCAGCAGATGACTGGATGCCGCCCTGCTGTGCGCCCTTGATGGTATCGTTGAGAGATTCCTTGAAGCTGATGGTTGTCTCGGGAAGGATGCCCTTGCTGTTGTCTTCGAAACGGGCATCGGGATTCTCGCTGAACAATGTGTAAGCTTCTCTCGGATTCTCCTTGTGTGTGATCTTGTAGTAGAAGTCGACGAGCTTTGCAAGAGACTTGCTCATGACGAGCTTGGAAGCTGTCTTCATGGGTTTTTCGATACCCTGGATGTCGTTAACGTCCTGGAAGAATTCGCCTGAAGTCTTGTAGTCGCCGCTTACGATGTAGCCGGCACCGGGTTCGCCCTTGTCAGCCAAAGTGAGCATTGCGTTTGCAACGTCTCTTACGTCGACGAATGCACGTCCGCCGCCCTTCGGAGGGATAGTACCGTTGTTAAGATAACTGTTGAGGACCTTGTTGATCTCGTAGTCCTGTGAATAGCCGGGGCCGATGATGAACGTAGGAAGTACCATTACGGCATTGAGTCTGTTGAGTGCAACCTTCTCCATTACGTAAGCTGCTGCCTCAGCCTTTGACTTGGCATATTCGCCTTCAACCTTGTTACGGTCGAAGTGGATCGTGATATTGTCACCTGAAACCTCAGGATTAAGTGCGTATGCTGAACTTAAGTAAACGAGCTTGCCGACCTTACGCTTAAGACACATGTCAACGATGTTCTCTGCACCGATGACGTTAACTCTTCTCATTGTGAGATTGGTGGAATCGGAAAGTGATACATATTCATCGGTATGGAAAAGTACTGCCGATCTCGGATCTTCGAGTTCGAAGAATTCTCTCATGGAGTCCTTATCCGTGGAAATACCGTAACAAATCTCGATGTTGGGATTGTTTCTGTAGATCCTGGTGTCAGAAAGCTCACTCATGAGGATCCTTACTTTTTCTCCTCTTTGGAGGAGCATACTGATAACAGTTTTGCCTAATGCGCCTTCGCCGCCCGATACAAGATACTTTACCGACATACTTATGTGTCTCCTTGGCGTTATGTTTGCTTTTGTTATTGCAAGGTCTGATTGGTGCTCATTTTAATTTTTTATCCGGAGAATTCACATGAGTGCATAATTCGGATAATAAATTATTATAAACACATTTTACACTTTCAAAATCTTATGTGCAAAAAATAACTTGAAAATGATTATTGACAATTTTGTTACGCACATATATATTTGAGGTGCATTTTCGCAAGAAAGAGCAACAATTGAATACTTAAACTAAAGGCTATGACGAAGAAAGCCGCATTGATTCGGTCAATACAGAGAAGTGCTGTTTGCTGAGAGGCACGTGACGATAATTGCACAAGCTATCCCTTCCGAGCCGGCATCCCGAACAGGAATGATTCCCAAGTAGATGGTGCCCGTGATGCTGCGTTAAGGTAAAGGAGTTGTCAGACTTCGTGAGTGGTAAACCTTTATGGTTTGCAAATTGAGTGGTACCGCGGATTTATATTCGTCTCAATATCCTAAGTAGGATGTTGAGGCTTTTTTATTTTGCGGAGAAAAATACATCTTTAGAAGGAGATTGCTTATGTCAACAGACAACAACGTAGAGTTCAAGCTCGCAGAAGTTGCATCCCGTGTTCATGGTCTTAGACTTGATATGGGACTCACACCCGAAGAAGTCGCTTCTAAACTTGATATTTCCACCGAGGAGTATCTCAAGTTTGAGGAAGGTACACAGGACTTCAACTTCACATTCATTTACAAGTTCGCTAACCTTGCCGGCGTTGAGATTTCCGACATCATGGAAGGTTCATCTCCTTCCCTTAAGGAATATGCCGTAACAAGAAACGGACAGGGCAGCCCGATCACAAGACGTACAGGCTACAAGTACCAGCGTCTTGCATCAAGATTCAAGAACAAGCTCTGCGAGCCTTTCCGTGTCGTAGTACCTTATTCCGAAGAGGCTTTGAATCCTCCCTATCACCTCGTTTCTCATAACTATCAGGAGATGAACATCGTCGTTAAGGGTACATTGAAGGTAATCATCGGCGATTCTTCAGAAGTACTCCATGAAGGCGACTGCATCTACTTTGACTCCACACAACCCCACGGCGAGTTCGCACTTGGCGGTGAGGACTGTGTATTCTATGCGATCATCCTCAACCCTGAAGCATGGGGCAAGGGTGAGAACTACACAACACCTTACAATTCAGAAGAGATGCGTACAGACAACGTTACTAACGTTGACGCAGCTAATCTTGAAGATGCCGTTTACACACATTACCTCAACGGCGTTCTCGACGAGAACGGCCAGATGGTAGACGTTGACGTTAACGTTCCTGCCTGCAAGAAGTTCAACTTCGCATTCGACTGCGTTGACGTTATCGCAGACAAGAACCCTGATAAGCTCGCCATGCTCTGGGTCGCAAAGGACTGCGTAACAGAGAGAAGATTCACATTCGGCGACATCAAGAAGTATTCCAACATGACTGCCAACTACTTCAAGTCTTTGGGCATTGGCAAGGGTGACAAGGTCGTTCTTGTCCTCAAGCGCCACTATCAGTTCTGGTTCGCCATGATGGGTCTCGAAAAGCTCGGCGCCGTAGCTATCCCTGCTACCCACCTCCTTCGTGACCACGACTACGAATACCGTTTCAATGCCGCAGGCGTTAAGGCAGTTTTCTGCACATCAGACGACGATGCTGCTGACGAGTGCGAAAAGGCAGCTAAGGTATGCGGAGTTGAGACACTCATCCTCTGCAACGGTTCAAGACCCGGCTGGCACGACTTCAACGAGGAATTCAAGAACTTCTCTGATGTATTCGAGCGTCCTGAAGATTACGCATGCGGATACGATCCGATGGTAATGTTCTTCACATCAGGCACAACAGGATATCCTAAAATGGCTCTGCATTCTTACATGTATGCAATCGGCCACATCCCTACAGCTAAGTATTGGCAGAACGTAGATCCTAACGGTCTCCACTTCTCCATCTCCGATACAGGCTGGGGTAAGGCACTCTGGGGCAAGCTCTATGGTCAGTGGCTCTGCGAAGCTCCTGTCTTCACATTCGACTTCGACCGCTTCAAGGCTGAAGAGATCCTCCCTATGTTTAAAAAGTACAACATCACAACATTCTGCGCACCTCCGACGATGTTCAGATTCTTCATCAAGGAAGATCTTTCCAAGTACGATCTTTCTTCACTTAAGTATGCTGTTACTGCAGGTGAAGCTCTGAACCCTGAGGTATTCAACCGCTTCATGGCAGCAACAGGTATCCGTCTCATGGAAGGCTTCGGCCAGACAGAGACAACACTTGCCATCGCTAACCTCGTCGGCGCCAAGCTCCGCATCGGTTCAATGGGTAAGCCTAACCCGCTCTACGATGTTAAGATCCTTGATCCCGACGGCAACGTATGCAAGCCCGGTGAGACTGGTGAGATCTGCATCAATACACAGAACTACCATCCGAAGGGACTCTTCCTTCAGTACTACCTCGCACCCGATCTTACAAACGAGGCATGGCACGACGGCTGGTATCACACAGGTGATACTGCATGGGCAGACGAGGACGGATACATCTGGTACGTCGGACGTACAGACGATGTCATCAAGTCTTCCGGTTACCGTATCGGACCCTTCGAGATCGAGAACGTCATCATGGAACTCCCTTATGTTCTTGAGTGCGCAGTTACCGGTGTACCTGACCCTCAGGGCGTAAGAGGCATCGTCGTAAAGGCAACGATCACTCTCGTTAAGGGCACAGAGAGAACAGAGGAACTCAAGAAAGAGATCCAGAATTACGTTAAGGAAAAGACAGCTCCGTATAAGTATCCTAGAGTAGTTGAGTTTGTGGATGAGCTTCCCAAGACCTTCAACGGAAAGATCATGAGAAAGGCTATCAGATCTGCTGAAGAAAAAAAGTGATCTGAAAACTTACGAAGCTTTCAACCAGAGCGGCTCTATCGTAGAGCCGCTTTTCTTTTGGCCGGGTATGACCCTGACTTCAAAACGGCGGTCTCTTACAAAAGGCCAGAGATAAGAATATGCCTCATGCGGATCTTTGAATTCAGGCATCGGGAAATCAGAAATATCCAATAGCATGTTCTGGTCGGCATAGCGCTCCAAAAGCAGATGGTGCCTTTTGTCGTAGAGGATAAAACTGTCGATGTCGCGCCTCTTTAAGACCGGCTGTTTAATTACCGGCAGCACTGAATTCCTGGGGTTTATCACCATGCACGAAGCTTCCTCGCCAAGATAGAAATCAAGCTCCGGCAGTATCGATTGCGCCTCCCTGTAGAGGTCTCTTATCGCCATCTGGATGCCTCTCATCAGCTCGCTCTTGTAATCTTCAGCGATCCTTGCGCCGTATTTTAATGAGCAGAAGATCATCTTGTAGAGATTGATCTCAAGGCCCGTGCTGTCAGTGAGGAAATAGTCAGCCGTCATCTGCTGGACCTCCGCACTGCTCTTGACCGAGATCATGTGGTAAAGATACTGGGCATCCTTAAAACTTGTGGTGACATTAATGGCATCATCAGAAAATCCGGCCGTCCTCCTGTCCGATATCGAAGCCGGCACCTTTCCTGATCTCAAGGCTGCAAGCACCGCACAAAGATAACCTTCGAAAGTCCCGTCATACGTGTATTTATTGCCTTGCACTGCCATAGTCTTAACCCCCTGTTCTTGTAGGTGCCGTCATTCTATCACCCCGAACATATGTTTGTAAATGTCATTAATGGGACTATGCCGGATATTTTCCCCCACACTACTCGAAAACCACCGCTTGGGGGAAAAAATACGTAATTCTTTCCCCCACACCCGTCGAAAAAGATACATTGGGGGAAAGCTCACTTGGCAAGAATTGTACAAACGCAAAAAGAGGTTGGACGCGTATCCAACCTCTTAGCAGATATTAAGTTTTATAAGCAAACTGTAAGGCTTAATGATGTATTCGAAGCGCTTCTGCACAAGCGAAGCGCGGAGGACCCGCGATGAGAAATCAATTATCAGGGCTTAGGGAAGCCAATCTCCTTAAGGAAGTTTGTGATCTTCTCGTTGTCACGCTTACTGCCGTTTAAGGAATAAACTTCGATGTAAACGTTGTCGTTAACGTAAACACCGCCGTAGATCTCGCTGTCTTCATAGAAGTAGCTGTCGTGACGGTAGAAAGCAAGGATTGAACCGCTCTCGAGCTCGCCGTTGAATGTAACGGAACCGCGTACCTTATTAGCACTCATGGAACTGGAGCCTGTGAAATCGTTGTCATCTTTGATTTCCTGGAAATCCTGGGAGAAATCATCGAAGAGATCCATTGCATCATCAGCCTTCTTGAATCTGATGTATGTATAGAAGTTGTCACCGTCCTGGGCATAGATAACATACTCGACTTTGTCTCCGTTATAGGTGACGTTCTTCTGATGATATGTCTCATCATCATCAATACCTACCGCATTGTCCAAAGCATCGAAGAAAACATCTTCGTCATCGATTACCTTAAATCCTGCGCAGCCTGTGAAAGAAAGCATTGTTGCACAAGCAAGAACTGCAGCAGTAATGGCCTTTAATCTCTTCATAGTGTGACCCCTCCCAACAAATGATAAAAATATTTTACGCTTTGCCTAAAGGCATTTCAACGCGAAATCTTAAGCGAGCTTTAGTCTGTGGTAGTTCTTCTTACCCTTACGTACGATAGCTTCGCCGTTAGCGTCGAAGTCTGATTCCTTGAGCTCATAGAACTGGTCCTCGACAACGTTATCATTGAGGTAAACGCCCTTCTGCTGGATCATTCTTCTTGCTTCGCCCTTGGACTTCATGAGGCCTGCCTTAACGAGTGCGTCAGCGATCTGCATGCCGGCACCAAGCTCATCGTTTGTGATCTCTGTTGTCTTCATGTCTTCTGATCTTCCTGCGTTCTCGAAAAGATCCTCTGCTGTCTTCTTTGCAATCTCAGCCTGCTCTTCGCCGTGAACGATCTTTGTAACTTCGTAAGCAAGTCTCTTCTTAGCCTCGTTGATAGCAGAGTCTGTAAGCTTTGCGTACTCGTTGATCTCGTCCATTTCGAGGAATGTGAGAAGCTTCATGCACTTGATAACGTCAGCGTCGTCAACGTTTCTCCAGTACTGGTAGAAGTCGAAAACAGGAGTCTTCTCAGCGTCGAGCCATACTGCGCCCTTAGCTGTCTTACCCATCTTCTTACCTTCGCTGTTTGTAAGGAGAGTGAATGTGAGACCATAAACGGACTCGCCCTTCTTACGGCGTACGAGCTCCATGCCTGCGAGGATGTTTGACCACTGGTCGTCACCGCCGAACTCAAGGTTGCAGCCGTACTTCTCGTGGAGATAGTAGAAATCGTAACCCTGCATGAGCATGTAGTTGAATTCGAGGAAGGAAAGCCCCTTCTCGAGACGCTGCTTGTAGCACTCAGCTGTAAGCATCTTATTAACTGAGAAGTGTGTACCGACTTCTCTCAAGAACTCAATGTAGTTGAGGTTTCTGAGCCAGTCAGCGTTGTTAACGATGAGAGCCTTGCCCTCAGAGAAATCAACGACCTTGCCCATCTGCTTCTTGAAGCACTCAACGTTATGGTCGATTGTCTCGACTGTCATCATCTGACGCATGTCTGTACGGCCTGTAGGGTCGCCGATCATGGCTGTACCGCCGCCCATGAGAGCGATAGGTCTGTGTCCTGCCTTCTGCATGTGGCTCATAACCATCATCTGGACGAAGTGGCCAACGTGAAGTGAATCCGCCGTAGGGTCAAATCCGATGTAGAAAGAAACACCGGGTTTGCTCAATAACTCGTAGATCTCATCTCTGTGTGTAGCCTGTGAGAAGTAACCTCTCTCTTCAAGCACATCGAAAACATTTCTGTACATATATTCCTCCAACAAATTGTTATCTCTTTAATATCAGACGCCGAGCTTGATGTAGTCGATTGCTGCAAGTGCCGCAACCGCGCCGTCTGCGCATGCCGTAGTAAGCTGTCTTATCTTCTTGACTCTCGCGTCTCCTGCGGCAAAGATGCCTTCGACATTAGTCTTGCAGTTCTCGCCTGCTTCGATATATCCGCCCTGCAAAGTTACGAGATCTTTGAAGTCAGCGGTCTTCGGCTCCTGGCCGATAGCAACGAAAAGTCCGTTAACGTCTATAGTCTTCTTGCTGCCGTCTTCTTTGTTTGTCAGTTCAACGCCTGTAAGCTTGGGCTCACCAAGAAGTGACTCGACGACATAGGGAGTAACGATCTCAAGGTTGGGAAGCTTTTTCGCTGCGTCAACGAGAACGTCTTCAGCCCTGAATTCATTTCTGCGGTGTATAAGATATACCTTGTCTACAATACCTGCAAGATAAATGGCGTCTTCAACGGCCGTATTTCCGCCACCGTTGACTGCAACAGTCTTGCCCTTATAGAAAGCTCCGTCGCATGTTGCGCAATAGGAAATGCCCTTGCCCAGGAGCTCTTCTTCTCTGGCGATTCCCAGGTGGCGGTTGGATGCGCCGACCGCAAGGATAACTGCCTTTGCCGTATCGACCTTGCCTGAAGCGAGAGTAACGTCAAAGCCGGATTCTGTTTTCGCGATGGATGCGACCTTATCGAATTCAAGGACAGCGCCGAGATTCATAGCCTGGTTATAAAGGTTGGTAGCAAAATCAAAACCGGAGATCTTTGCAACAGCCGGATAGTTCTCTACCTCAGGTGTGTTGACGATCTGGCCGCCGTACATCTCGGCCTCGTAAAGGGTCGTGCTCATGCCTGCGCGTCTTGCGTAGATAGCTGCTGAGAGTCCTGCCGGGCCTGCGCCTACGATAATGATGTCTGCCATATTACCCTTCCTTTCCGTTTACGAGCATGTCGAATCTCGCGTGTTCTTCAGGCTTTTCCTTCTGAAGAGAAATAACCTTTCCTGCCGGGCTGATGAAGCAGTGCTCGCTCGTGCCCGTGCATCTTACCTGCTCGGTCTCCTTGTCGAAAACCGTATACTTGATATCGAATCTTACTCCGGTATATCTCGTGATCTCGGCCCTGATAACGACCGTATCACAATACTTTGCCATCGTCTTATACTTGGCGGTAAGGCCTACGACGGGACTGATGATTCCCATCTCTTCCATTCCCTTGTAGCCCAGTCCGATATCTTCGAAAAGCTTCGTCCTTGCTTCCTCAAACCATCTGATGTAATTCGAATGATGGACAACGCCCATCTGATCAGTCTCGTAATACTGTACGAGATGTTCGCAATCGGTAATTGCTGCCATGCGAAACGCCTCCGCCTAAATAGATTATTTTATTTTATTTAGAGAGGGGGTAACTGTCAAATGAAAAGCAACTTCTTTTCCTCGCGAAAACATATATAATGTCTGCTATGGATACCGAACTCTTCATCTTGATCACAGACATCATCGGCACTGTAGCTTTTGCAGTGTCGGGTGCCATGGCGGGCATCCGCAAGAAGATGGACATCTTCGGCGTCAACATCTTAGCGCTCCTGACAGCTACGGGCGGCGGCATCATCAGGGACCTCATTACCGGCTCCACCCCTCCGATGGCTTTCAAGAACCCTTTATTCGTAATCATTGCGGCCGTCACGGCCAACGTCACTTTCATATTCGTATGGTGGCAGCACAAGAGAAAACGTGAAGTTTCCGACAAAACGCGCGCCATCTATGAGAAGGTCTTCTTCTGGTTCGACACGATCGGCCTCGCCGCTTTCACAGCAGACGGTGTCCACACGGGCCTTCTGGGACCTTACGCCAACAACGCGTTCCTCGTCGTTTTCCTCGGCGTGGTCACGGGTGTCGGCGGCGGTGTCTTAAGAGATGCGCTCTCACTCGAGATGCCCTATATTTTCGTAAAGCACATCTACGCATGCGCCTCCATCGTCGGAGCCGCGATCGTCTATGTTTTCTACATCATCACGGGTTCTGCCGAAGCCGCCATGCTCGCAGGCTTCTTCTTCGTCTGCGTCATCAGACTCTGCGCGGCACACTACGGCTGGAATCTTCCGAAGGCATATAAATAATTTTTGTCACGCAAGGCTTCGCTTTGCAGGTGTGTAAATCGTATTCCCCGACGCGCGAAAAGTATTCTTCCCGGTGCACGAAAAGCATTTTCCCCGTTGCGCGAACACTTGCCCAGTTTTTTGTTCATCTTTTTCGTCAAAAAAGATGGGCAAAAAGATGGATTTCGGGCAATTCCATGTTTTTGCCTATGTAAATCACCAAAATAGATGGGCAAAAAACTGGGCAGCGTTTTCGATGCGTGAAAAAGAGATGCCCCACACAAGAGACATCCCTTTCAAAACCATAATAAATTCAGCTGACTCAGTTAGAATCCGGAACAGCCTTGATAGCGGCGAGCAACTCGTCGAATTCTTCAAATGCGGGAATGTCCGGGTTGTCTGCGATGATCTTTTCGGTGCTCTTGAAAAGGAAGCCTGCCTTGGATGCCTTGATCATGGCGAGGTCGTTGTAAGAGTCGCCAGAAGCAATCGTGTCGAAGCCGATGGACTGCAAAGCCTTAACTGTGGAAAGCTTTGAGTTCTCGATTCTCATCTTGAAGTCTTCGATCATGCCGTCTTCACCTACGATGAGTGAGTTGCAGAAGAGAGCCGGATAGCCGAGTTTCTTCATGAGAGGCATTGCGAACTGTGTGAACGTGTCGCTGATGATGATGACCTGCATGTCCTTGCGGAGCTCGTCGAGGAATTCCTTTGCACCCGGGAGCGGATCGATATGAGCAATAACGTCCTGAATCTCCTTGAGGCCCAAGCCGTGCTCTCTTAAGATGCCGAGTCTCCAGTGCATGAGCTTGTCGTAATCGGGCTCATCTCTGGTCGTGCGTGTAAGCTCAGGGATGCCTGTTTTCTTGGAAAATTCGATCCAGATCTCAGGGACCAAAACGCCTTCCATGTCGAGACAAACAATGTTCATAAGTAATTCCTCCGTCAGATTCTAGCGTATATGAATGAACCGGAATCATAGCCTAAACCATACATTCCGAAGACCAAAGTTGCAACAAGTAATACCATAAATGCTGCCCAGAGAACGACGATTCCCTTGCTTCTCAAGAAGGCGATCGCGGACTTGGGCTGGTCATCTTCGCTTGGTACGTATTTGTAAGCATCGACTGCCGCAACGAGCAGAACAGCTACGACGAGCACAATGAGGTTCGACAGATCAAGGCCTGATGTGGAGAAGTTTGCCCAGTTAAGAGCAACTCCGCCGCGGCGGAAGATTGCAGCGTACATGTCGACTGCATCCATGACCGTAGCGGATCTGAAGAACACGAAGCCCGAGAGCATCAGGATGAATGTGCGGACGGACTGGAAGATCCTGAAGTAGAGCTTGTCTGCGCCGATCTTCGGGCGGATCTTCTTTGACACGGGCTCGAAAATCATGCCGAGCACGATATAGATAAAGTGCAAAATACCTGAACCGATAACGTAATTCCAGAGGCCGCCGTGCCAGTAACCGACTGCAAACCAGAGGATGAAAAGAGCGACATAAGTCGGAACTTTCTTACCGTTCTTCTTGCCGAACTTTGCCTTGGACCAGTCGCCGAGCTTGATCAGCGGCTCGCTCTTGAGGAGAGGATACATGAGGTAGTCACGGAGCCATCCGCCAAGAGTGATGTGCCATCTTCTCCAGTATTCCTTGACGGTCTTTGAGAAGAACGGACAGTTGAAGTTTTCGGGAAGCTCGATGCCGAGCATGTGGGATACGCCGATGACGACGTCCATGCATCCGGAGAAGTCAGTGTAAAGCTGGATTGCGAAGAAGAAAACGCCGATCGGAACATAAAGGCCCGTGAATGTCTGGTGGTCTCCAAAGATAAGATTTACGGGCATTGCAGCGCGCTCAGCGATTACGAGTTTCTTGAAAAAGCCCCACGCTACTCTTACCGCGCCGTCGCAGATCCTGTCAAAAGAGAACTTGACGGACTTTGCCTTTTCGAACTCTGCGGAAAGGTTTGCGTAAGTGTTCATAGGTCCCGACATGAGCTGCGGGAAGTATGTTGAGAACAGTAAGACCTTGAAGAAATTCTTCTCGGGTGCGATCTTTTCCCATCTGCAGTCGAGGATGTAGCCTGATGTCTGGAGGACGTAGAAGGACATTCCGACAGGGACTGCGTAGAGGAAGAACGTGTTTGAATTCTCAGTCGCGCAGAAGAGGAGATTTAATCTCTCAGCGGCAAGGCCGAGAACGTTGTAGTACTTGATGCAGCACAAAAGCGCGATGTTGATAACGACCGTTACTACGGTTGCGACATTGCGCAGGGCGTTGCTTTTCGACGGGCCGGCAAGAAGGCCTCCGACATAGCAGAGAACTCCCGACACGAGGACGAAGAGCAATGTATAGAAACCAAGGAATCCTGCAAATGCAAGGCTCGCTGCCAATACCACCCAGAGTCTTACGGACTTGGGCAGCACATAGTAGAGCAGTAAGACTGCTGCAACGAATGCCAGGAAAAGTGCGGATACTAACGACATTAATTAACCCTTAGCCGAGGTGGGCGATGATCCTGTCTACCATCTCGCCGACATTCTTAAGGCCGGTCGTCTCACCCATCGTGAACTTGATGCCAAAGCACCTCTCGACAGCGACAATGAGGTTGATGTGCTCTAATGAATCCCAGCCGTCAACATCTGCTGCAACAGTGGAATCGTTGACTGTGATGTCCTCGTCATCGAAAACATCCTGGAACACTTCGTTAAGCTTGTCGTAAATCTCTTCTCTTGTCATTTCCTAAATCTCCTTTTGCGAGAGCCTTATGTCAGTTGACCTTGATGGCGACGTTGCCGCTCTTGTGAGGTTCAGCCAGATCGAGAATCCACTCGGTCGCGCCGTCTTCAGCCTCGCTTATTTTCGTGAAGCCCTGGAGCTCGTAAAAATCCTTGACCATTTTATTCTTTGCGGTCGGGAAATAGTAGCCTTTTATCTTCGTGATATTGCGGGATTTTGCCTCTGCTATGAGCTCATCCATCATTGCAAATTCCATACCGCGCTTTAAGACTCTGCAGCTCATGAGCCACAGGTCGATGTGGAACGTGTCGCCTTCAGCGTGGCCGAAAGTAACAGCTACAACGCCGTTGTCGCCGAACTTGTCCTCAAGTCTTCCGTACAAAGTGATGTAGGAAGGATCTGATGCGAACTTCTCGATCTCAGCCTGTGAACAGCGCTTTGTTGTCAGGTTGAACTGGTTGCTCTTGTTGGTGAGCTCAGCGATCCTTGCCATGTAAACAGGTGCGAAAGCCTTGATCTCGGCGGTCATCTCGAGTGACTTCAGATACTCGTCGTAGTTATCGAACTGGGCCGATGCCTTGGCACGCTCCATGTTTGCCTTGTACATTCCGCCGCGCTTTAAGTCCTCTTCGGAAATGCCGGTAACTTCGAAGAATCCGTTCGAATCGAGCACGTCGATGTATGTCTCGGGTGCGCCGACTTCGGGTACGGAAATTCCTGCAATCTGGTTTTCAACGAGCGCTCTCTCAACAGGGTTATCGTCTACAAAAACGAAGCTGTCGGAACCGATGTTGAGTTCTGTCGCGATGTTTGCGATATTGCGGTCTTTGTTGTCCCAGTTGGCCTTGATGATGATGAAGTCATCCTGCTTCAAAGTAGAGTCGGGACGTGCGAGACCTGCCAGCGCATTCTCCTCGTCGTTCTTGGATGCGACGGTAAGAAGGATGCCCAGGTCCTTGTGTGCCTTAACGTACTGCTGGAACTCCGTGAAGAGTTCGGACTCAGCGTCCTCGTGGCCGACCTTGATGTTTTCCGGACCGTCGTCGCCTACGATTCCGCCCCACAATGTGTTGTCCATGTCGAGCGCAAACGCCTTCTTGTTGCGGCCGTAAACTGCCTTGATGATGCGAGCCAGATTGAACGCAAAATCAGGGATAGCAGAAACGCTCAAAGCGTACTTATATCTGTACCAGTCGCCCGGGTCTGCCCACTTCTTGATGCCGTAGACAGCCGAGACGTAGTTGATGTCGTTGATGAAGAAATTGCCGTGTGTCTGGGCATACTGGCAGAACCTGTCGTTAAGTCTGTTGATGAAGTTCAGCCTGCCGTGGATGTTCGTAAAATCGCTGTTGCCCAAGAGCCTGTAATAAGGCTGCTCGAAATTATTCTGGATTACCGTGCACTGGAATCTGTCTGCAAGCGCTTTCCAGACCTGCTCGAATCTTCCCATGGTCTCTTCAAGAAGAGCGTCGATCTGCTCGGGAGAATCCGTGACAGACGGAAATCTTGCGATGTTTCTTGTAGTGGTGTGCACGAAAACGAGATCCGGCTTGAAATCGTCCAGTTCAGGATTGCCGAAGACCGCGTCTTCAAAATACTTGTTGTATTCGGATTCGAAAAACTCGGCCTTAATGCCGTAGTTCAAAAGGAAGAGCTCTAACACCTGCTTGATGTCGCTGGTCGTGGAGCCGCCTAAGATGGCGATCTTCTTCTCGATATACTTGATATCCTCCCTCGCCAAAAGCTCTCTTCTGATAGCCTTCTTCTTGCGAAGGATATAGTCGGAATCGTAAGGATACTCAAGCTGTTTCATTAATAAGCCTCCGATGTGCCGTAATTCGACACTCTATAATAACATTTTTACGCCTAAAACACCTTATTAAAAGAATAAGTTTGTATAAAGTGCAGTCTGCCGCTAAAAATTTACCGTGATATAACTAGTAGCGGTGGAATTTGGCAGGCATAAAATTGCCTTTTTTGAATGGAAGTGACTGATTTGGAAAGTCTTAGATTTTTACTTGACATCGCCCTGATACTGCTCACCGCTAAGGTGTTCGGAATCATCGCAAGAAAGCTCCACGCCCCTGAGGTCGTCGGAGAGATCGTTGCAGGCCTTCTGATCGGACCTGCCGTTCTGGGCATTGTGGATCAGTCTGACTTCATAAACAAGATGGCCGAGATCGGCGTCATCATGCTCATGTTCGAAGCAGGCCTCTCCACTGACATGAAGAAGCTTAAGCAGACAGGCCTTAAGGCTACTGTCATCGCATGTGCCGGCGTATTCGTTCCTCTCGCCATGGGTGCCGTACTCTTCATGAGTTTCTACGGTTTCGGTCCCATCGGTTCTGACCAGTTCATCAAGGGACTCTTCGTCGGTACGCTCATGGCTGCCACATCAGTCAGCATCACTGTTGCTGCCCTCAAGGAACTCGGCAAGCTCAGCGGCACTGTCGGAACGACCATCGTAAGCGCTGCCATCATCGACGACGTCATCGTAATCGTCGTTCTCACATTCGTATTGAGTGCCAAGGGTTCCGGTGCATCAGTATGGGTAACTATGCTCAAGGCGGTAATGTTCTTCGCGATCGCCATCATCACGGGCTTCATTGTTTACAAGGGTTTCAAATGGCTCGATGCCAGATATGAACATACAAGAAGAATCCCTATCGCAGCTCTCGTTTACTGCATCGGCATGTCTTACGTAGCTGAGAGATATTTCGGAATCGCAGACATCACAGGCGCTTATGTGGCAGGTGTTGTCCTTTGCAACCTCCACGACGTTAAGTACGTTGAGCGTAAGGTAGACGTCAGCTCTTACATGGTTTTCGCGCCCATCTTCTTCGCAGGAATCGGATTGAAGGTTTCTTTCGAGAGCATGAATCCTACTCTCATGCTCTTCTCGATCTCATTCGTTGCAGTAGCTCTTCTCTCGAAGATCATCGGCTGCGGCACCGCGTCAAAGCTCTGCAAGTTCAAGTGGGGCGACTCACTTAAAGTAGGCGTCGGCATGATGACCCGTGGCGAAGTAGCGCTCATCACCGCGCAGAAAGGCCTTGCGGCAGGACTCATCTCCTCCGACTATTTCACGGCTGTAATCCTCATGATCCTCGTAAGCTCGATCGCGGCACCGATACTTCTCAAGATCCTCTATAAGAAACATCCGTCTGACTAAAGATTCAGACCACTTATGCTAATATAGTCACTATGAAAAACGACGAAATCAGACAGCAGGTGTTAGTACCTATCGTAATCCCCTCCTACGAGCCTGACGACAGGCTTATCGCTTTGCTGCACGATCTCGACGCTAAAGAAATGGGACCCGTCATCATTGTCAACGACGGTTCATCCGAAGAATACGATCCCATTTTCAAGGAAGCAGAAGCGATCATTTCCAGGCGCGGCGGCAAGTTCATTTCTTACCAGCCCAACCGCGGAAAAGGCCGTGCACTCAAAACGGCTTTCGAATATATCACCGAGAACATGCCTGATGCTTTGGGATGCGTAACCGCCGACTCCGACGGACAGCACACGCCCGACTGCATCACCAACATAATCAACAAGCTCATCGAAAAGCCTGATGATCTCATCCTCGGCGTCCGCCAGTTCAACAAGAAGGACATCCCGTGGAAGAGCTGGTTCGGCAACACGGTTACGATAACTGTTTTCTCATACGTTGCCGGCATCAAGGTCAGCGACACGCAGTCGGGCCTTCGCGGAATCCCTTTTGATTTCATGAAGGATCTCATCAATGTTAAGGGCGAGAGATTCGAATACGAGATGCAGATGCTCCTGGAAGTTTCCGGCAGATGCGGTCTTACCGAGATCCCTATCCAGACGATCTACGAGTCAAAGGAAAACCACCAGACGCACTTCCGCCCCATCGTGGATTCGATAAGAATCTACAAGATCTTAGGCAAGAAGTTTATCAAGTATATCTTCGCGTCACTCTCATCGTTCGTATTGGACATCGCGCTCTACCATCTGTTCTGCCTTCTTTTCGCAGACCTCTTACCTGATACGTCAGTCTCGTTTGCTGACGTCGGCATGGGCGTCTTCATGGCAACGGTCAGCGCAAGAGTAATCTCTGCAATCTACAACTATCTCATCAACTACAAATTCGTATTCAAGAGCCGCGCTTCCAAAGGCTCATCGCTCACCAAGTACGCACTTCTCGCGATAATCCAGATGTGCGTAAGCGCAGGAGTCGTAAGCCTCGTTGCATTCCTCTTGCATCTTGAGACAACGACTCTGGTAAAGGCGATCGTCGACACCCTGCTCTTCTTCCTGAGCTACACGATCCAGCAGAAGCTCGTCTTCCGCTCTTCGAAAAAAGACACCAAGAAATAACCCCGTAAGGAGCACCTGATGACCAAATACTTAGCAATCGGAATCTTCCTGGTAATGTACATCCTCATGATCGTACTGCCCAAGCGCCGCGCGATCGTTGCATTATCAGCAGCAGCCCTCATGGTTATCTGCCAGATTCTCCCCATCAGCAAAGTGCTCCCCGCAATCGACTGGAACGTCCTCATGATGATCTTCGGCACGATGGTAATAGTCGATTACTTCATCGAATCTAAAATGCCGAACAGGATTGCCGAAGCGCTTCTCCGCATCTCGAAAAACGTCATGTGGGTAACGATCCTGATGTCACTTTTCTCAGGCATCATCTCTGCATTTATCGATAACGTTGCTACAGTCCTCATGGTCGCTCCGGTAGGTCTTGCGATCTGCAAAAAGCTCAAGATCAACCCCGTCCCCATGATCATCTGCATCGCAGTATCATCAAATCTTCAGGGTGCGGCAACACTCGTCGGCGACACGACTTCCATCATGCTCGCTGCAGCAGACCACATGAACTTCAATGACTTCTTCTACATGAACGGCAAACCCGGTATGTTCTTCGCAGTCGAGCTCGGCGCTATCCTCACGATTCCGCTCATGATGGTTATGTTCAGAAAGAACAGAGAACCAGTTAACAGCACAGAACACACAAACGTTACAGACTATGTTCCGACCATCACGATGCTTGGACACGTAGTCCTTCTCATCATCGCTTCATTCATCCCAAACACACACGAATGGACAAACGGAATCATCTGCATGGTATGCGGAATCCTCACGATCATCTGGGAGATCTTCAAACAGAAGGGCACCAAAGGAATGGTTCATTCACTTAAAGCCATGGACTGGGACACGATGCTCCTCCTTACTGGTCTCTTCGTTGTTATCGCTTCCATCCGTGAAGCCGGCATCATCAACGACCTCGCAAACCTTATCGCTAACTTCGGCGGCTCCAACAGATTCGTTCTGTTCACCATCATCGTATGGGGTTCAGTTCTCATCTCCGCATTCATCGACAACATTCCTTACGTCGCTACGATGCTTCCTTTGCTCGCAGGCGTGGCAACCGCAATGAACGTCGAACCTCACTTCTTATACTTCGGTCTCCTGGTCGGCGCTACTCTTGGCGGCAACCTCACACCTATCGGTGCATCAGCCAACATCGCAGGTGTCGGCATGCTCCGCAAGGAAGGCCACGAAGTAAGCTTCGGCGACTTCATGAAGATCGGTATCCCCTTCACCCTCACGGCAGTAATCGCAGGTTATCTGTTCGTCTGGATCGTCTGGGCGCCGAAGTAAGTTTTCAATCAACAAAACTTATATCCAATCTTTTTCCCATTGCAGCAGCCAGGCGCTTAAGTGTCTTGACGGTAGTGTTATGCTTCCCGCTCTCAAGTTTGCAGATGTCTGCCTGAGATATTCCGGAACGGCGCGCCAGTTCTTCCTGTGAAATTCCGCTCCTTATTCTGGTCACGGCAATGACTAAACCGACTTGATCATAATTCATTTAACATATCCTCCTCAAAAGTTTTCCGTGTTTTTGAGTCAGAAATAATGTGTTTTTAAATGTCTAATTTCCCATGGGATATATTCCATGGAAAATTATACGTTTTCGAAGGTGCTGTTTTGAACCGTTTAACAGTTCGAAAACAGCCGGGAACCCGATTCCCGGCACCAAACTGTCCTCAAAACCAAACGCAGCAAACAAAAGAGCCACCTCTTTCGAGATGGCTCAATAATTCATTAAGTTGTCAGGCAAAAAATCAGCCTTCTTCGCCGTAGAATGCCTCGTATGCAGCCTCTGCAAGAGTGCCTGAAGAGTTAGCGATAACTGTGCTGTCGGGTGCTAAAAGTCTGTAGCTTCTCTCTCCCAAAGATCCGATCGGCATCTGTCCGTCGATACCAAGGAGAATGTTATAGAAACAGTCTGTAAGTACTGAATTGAAAACCTCTCTCAAGAGTTCGTCACTTGCGCCTGCAGCCTTAAGCTTAGCGATCTGTTCGCCTGCAACACTGTCAGTATCTGCAAGATATGTCTCGAGCATTGCATCCTTTTCTTCTCTAGCTGCCTTAGCAAATAATAAAGCATCCATGATCGGTTCCTCCGATTTCATAGTTTTGTATATTTTATCAGGTATTTACCACCATAGTAAAGTTATCATGCCCTAATCTATTATATGAACAGGGATATTTGTTCGATATTTTTGCTATAAAAAATTTCTTATTTTCCCACAAAAATCCGATTATGTTTTCGCAAAAAGGGGCGTGCAGACGGTCAACCTGCGCGCCCCGGAACCCTACATCTGATTGTTTATCTTTTACTGTTTTTCAATGGAGAGTCCGTATGTTTGACGTATCAAAACGTAGGGTCTTAATTCTCTTCCTTTTCGATCTCAGATTCTCTTCTTCTGATGAAAAGGATTCCTGCAGCTGCTGCGGCACCGATAAGGAGGGATGCGATCACGATTCTTGTGGTGGCGATATCCTCACCTGTCTTAACAACAGATGCGGGCGCTGCGTTTGTAGATGTTGTCGCTTCAGTTACCTTTATTCCAAGAGCAGGAATGAAAGGCGAGAATGTTGAGGTCGTAAATGTAAGCGTATTCGCTTTAGCATCGTATGTCGCATTAAGCAGTTCATATCCGCCGTCATCGAGAAGGTGCAGGAACATGATTTCCTGACCGTCCTCGAGTTCTATCTCAGAGTCGTTGTTTACGAGTTTGATCGTAATAGTTACTTCGCATCCAGGGTCATGAACTACTCCGTTCTTATCGTAAAGAGTGATATTGAATCCTCCGCCTACGAGAACATCCTTGTAGCCTTCAGCCTCAACCATGGCCTTATATGTAGCAAGACGAGGATCATCCATGGAGTCGATATTCATAGAATCTACTACGATAATGTAATTGGCAACTTCCTTTTCGTTCAGGCCTTCAAATACTACAGTAAACTCTTCGTCAACGTAGTAAAGAACAGTACCCGGTTCATAATATTCGCCCCATGCACCGACCCAGGTATAGTCGTCTTTTGTTGAATACTTAAACTTATTCTCGCCGATAGGAGTTGTAAGTACATCCTCTTCGTTGCACTCAAGATAGATGATTGCAAATCCGTTAAGGCCTTTAACAACAACTTCAGCAGGACATTCAGCGTAAGCGATCTCAAAGTATGTGAAATCTTCATCTGAAGCATCGCCGTACTCGAAGATCAAAGTTCCGGAATCATCACCACCGCCGATAGGCTCAATAGCCTTTCCGTCCTTGTCGAGCGCTGTCATGCTGAGATCGGTCTCCATAACTTCAATGCCGATAACCCAGCATTCATTGAAGTAAACTTCGAATGTATTCTCAGTAGCAGTAATCTTTTCAAATGTTACAAAGTGTCCGGGTGAGAACGACTTGCGCTCAGTCACAGAGAAGCTTTCAACTTCTTCACCGTTGATGAAGTAGATCAACTTGCATTCCTCAGGAAGATCCTCTGGAAGATCATTGTTGATTATAGCGTCGCCGGGAATAGCCGTTCCAACTCTAAGAGCTACAAAGAACGGATTTTCTTCGCCTTCCCAGTTACCGAGTGCAGGCTCATCGTCATCGGTGAGTGCTACTGAGAAATGAGGAGGTTCATATTCAGGCTCTTCTTCATTATTCTCATCGCTGTCATTATTCTTTACTTCGGCAGAGAATCCTTCAGGTACTTCGGCTGCAGGAACTTCATTTTCAGTTGTTGCGATAAGGAAGTCAGAGAAACCTGTTGTATTGAAGAATACTGTATGAGTCTCAGCATCATATGTTGTATTCAGATATTCTGTTTCGCCTTCATCAGTAATGTGAATGATCTGAACGTTCTCTTTACCGGGATCAAAGTCCTCGCCAAGATCCAATGCGATCGTTGCAGTACCGTTGTTTCTCAGATCATGAACTTCCTCGCTCCAATAATCGCTTGTATTAGCCTTAAGGAATCTGTTATCGAGATCGATGTTGAGGCACTCCTGTGCTTCAAGACCGTTATCCCACTGACGTCCTGCATATGCGGAGCCATCATTATCTGTTACGGTAACAAGACCGGAACCGCCTACGAGATTTGCATCACTGAGATCGATATTTCCCTGTGCAACTACGCTGGATTTGTCCTCAAAAGAATCCTCCTCGGGTACGAATGTTGCCTTGAAGTGACAGTTGCCCTGCGGCATCTGGAAATAGTAAACGTTTGCAGAGTTGCCTGTCGAGATATCAAGTGATCCGCCCTGGCCGGGTGCACCGCCGCCGAATGTCTTCAACTGATATCCGGGAAGCGGAACAAACTCGAATGCGATCCAATAACCGTTCTCAATTCTGAGACATCCGTTATATTCATCATAAAGACAACCGGAGTCATCGATTCCGTAGTCAGCCATAATGTTCTTTGAGAAAGTAGTGTCATTTTCTGCGTAAACACCGACTACTTTTGCAGAACCGTATTCGAACTGTTCTTCTGCACTGATATTGTTCTGTCTCTTATCGGCGGGACAACCGTAATTTGTCCACTCGATAACGCCGCCCTGTACATCATCGCCTACGAGTTCAATAGTGATCGTATCGCCTTCTATATCTGCAAGTGAGAAAGTACAATCATCATATCTGGCAGTTACAGGTACTTCTTTTCCATTAATATATACGTTAGCCAAACGGCGGATTCCTTCGGCACCTGTATTGCTCGGCTGCCAAAGTGAGAAGCTCTCCGGCTTTCCTTCTATATCAAATGTATTGTTATATGTCGTAGTACCATTGCCGGTTATTTCAATCTGGTACTGACCATAATTAGGATGTCCGTTATCGCCGGGGAAATTGAATATGAAATTCCTTGCTACCGTTGATTTGAGAGTAACGTGGTATATCGGTTTCTGCTCCGGGCCCTGATCATCACTCACAAAAACAATCTCAAGAATACCGGTCAGATTATTGCCACTGCCCGTCGTAGAAATATTTACAACTTTAAAATCAGCATTAGCAGTGTAAGAACCGCTGCCATTTGAGCTGTCATACAGCACTTTATCCTCGTTGCCTTCTCTGATTGTGATCTTCAGAGTCTTAATTGTTGCGTTTTCATCGGGTGAAACTGCCACATTTATAGTTCCTGCAGCAAAGCGTGCATCCGAAGATCCTGTGATAGATGAATTTCCATTAATAAACTGAAGTTCTTCGTGAGGATTCTCACCAACAAACTTATTGGTGAATGTGTATCCTGAAGTCTGTTCCTGGTTTTCTTCCTGATTATTGTTATCAGTCTGAGGAGGATCTTCTACATAAGCAATCTCAACCCAAGCGGTTCTGAAATGTTCTTCGCTATTTTCATCTTCGCTTGAGGAAATATTAACTATACGGAATTTGGACGTAACCGTATAAGTTCCACCTTCAGTCGTTGAATACAGCGGTTCACTCTCACGGTCATATCTAACCTGCAATGTCTTAATTGTTGTTCCTTGTTCATTTGAAACTGCCAAATTAATTTTTCCTGCTGCAAAGACAGTATCGGAACCACTATAGTAAACATTTTCGCCATCACTAAAAGTGATTTCTTCACGCATTTCTTCAGGATTCTGACCAACAAACTGGCTGGTGAAAGTGTATTCAGGCACAGCCTGTTCATCTCCGTCTGCCCTGACCACTATTGACGTCAACGGGACATTCGCAATCAGCAAACTAAAGGATGTTGCTGCCGCGACCAAAAACTTGAATAAGCGTTTCATACAGGACTCCTTTCTCTTTCGATCTGTTTCACCCGAAAAAACTAGTAACCGAATATAAAAATATTCTGACTTGAAGCCCTGTTAAATACAATTAAGGTCGTGTTAATAACATATTGATTGTGTATAGTTTTTGTTAAATAAGGTTTGGCTTGCGAACTATTGATTTTATCAAAGACTGCTCGGCGGAGTGAGCTTCATATGCCCGCAAACGTCGTCGAGATAAGCGTTTACCTCGTCTTCGTCGTAGCCGAATCCGTATGCATAAAAGACAGTATTGTCCTTAAAGTAAATTCCTGCCGTATAAAAGACGTCGCCGTGCGAACCGGTCAGGAGCGTATACTTAAGACCGTCCTCTCCTTCAAAAGACTCAAGGACCAGGTCGTAATCGATGTCGTACATCGTGTCGAAAACCTGCATCCACTGGTCGATCATCTCGCCGGTAGCACCCATGTCGATGAGCTCTCTCTGGAGTGCCTGTCTGGCCTGTTCGACCTGTGCATCATTCTGGTAGATGTCGAAAACCATTCTCACGTCGAAATCATTGGCATCAATGACATCGCTGTCGCTGTGGACATAATATTCATCCACGGCAACTTCATAACAAAGCTCGGCCTCCCTCTCAGAACCGAATGCCATGGAAACACAAACGCACTCGTTGAACTTGTAATAGCTCATGTCGCCGACCGCGAAAATTGTTGCTTCCTTCATGTCTTCATCGTAGAAGAACGGAGTCTGGTCCAGGCTCTCTATTGCCTTTCCTGCGCTTTTACCATCTGTGCGGATGTAAATACCTTCGCTCAACCGGCCCACGTCACCATAGCTGTCCTTATAAAAATCCGCAAACTCACGGCTGTTCTTGTACTCCTCAGCGCCGTAGTTTTTCGCGTAATCTTCTAGCGCGGCAGTGCCCATCGGGTTAACGAATTTATTAAGGCAGCCTGTTAAAGGAAGCATCATGGATGCCGCAAGTGTGATTGAGATGAGTGACATTATCTTTTTCATATTTACTGTTTAATTCATTTCTGATTCAACATATTCAATTGCCAGTCCGTAACCAAACGTTCTGCATGAAGGCTTTGACATGAGGCCGTATTCAGGATCGTTCGAGCTGAGAACGAACTTCTGGCTGAGCGATATTACCGTTCTGTTGGTAAAATCTTTCATCTCGGTCATGTACTGATCTTCAGTTAATTGAGTGCCGTTGTGGGAAAAGTGCTTGGTCACTGTTTCAGTATCCGTGGCAGGATCATAGTCAGTAAAGGTTTCACGGGAATACGCCTCGCAAAGATCCCACTTTTCGCAACCGCCTTCTCTATCACCTAAAGCAAACATATCCGAACAGACAGTGAAGGAATAGGATTCACCATAAGTATAAGTAACGATCAGTTCTTTATCCGTGAGATAGATAATGTAATTGCTTGCCTGACCCTGCGTAATGATTTCGGGGCTCATGATGATTTCAACAGCTTCACCTGCGTATTCTTTGTACTCGAAAATATGAAGCGAAGCAGAATAATCGTTACCATCATCCGCAATAAAATAGAGTTCCGGCAGACCGTTACCGTCAAGATCACAGAAACCGACAGCGTTGATACCAAAGACTGCCTCGGTAAGCTGGATTGCTTCTCTGTTCCTCTCTAATACCGTCTTAAACGATGCCATGGCTTTCCCGTAACTGTCTGCAAAAGCCGTTGTCTCACTTGTTCCGGTAGGTTCTGTCGTTGTAGGCTGCGTATCCGTAGGCTCAGGTACTGTGGGCTGGGTCTCAGTCGGATCCGGAGCGGGAGTAGGTACATAATCAGGCTCGATGATTAAGCCATTGAACGAGAAAAGTTCGTCAAGATTTGTGATCTTGTTGATCTTCCACTCGCCGTCTACATGTTTGAAATCGATCTTGCCTTTGATGGAAATCGTATCTTTTTCGTCTTCAATAGCGTCCTTATAAGTTAAATACAGATCATTAACTTTGAAATTAACGTCTTTCCAGTCAAGGACCTCATACTTAACACTGATGGAAGCCTTGTCACCTTTGAATTCGATGTCTTCAATGTCATAATCGATTTCGATTGAATCCAAGATCAATCTGTAGCAATCCCAATAATAATCGTCAACTTCAAAATCGAAATTCATAGCCTTCTCAACCTGCTGGTAAGACTTGTCATCCTCATCCCAGTCGGTCAGATCGGCAAAAGCTTCAAAGTCGTCGTCTTTGAATGCATCTTCACACTGATCAATGATCTTGCTTATCGCTTCACGGTCTTTTTTCGTAGTGTCACATCCTGCAAAACCGGCCGTGATCACGACACACAAAAAGCTTGCAATTATCTTCTTATACTTCATTTTTCTACTCCTGACCCTTTAGTTTTAAATCATTGATTCGAGATATTCGATTGCCTCATAGCAGTACATCATGGAATATTCGGGCACAGCTATGAGACCGTATTCGATAGTCTTTGAATATGGTGTGTAGTTTCTAGCAACAACATATTCAGCATCATCTATGTATTCTGAGACAGCGTCGTAGTACTCTTTTTCGCTGATCTCGGTATCATTGGCAAAAGCCTCATTATCGTACTTGTGATAGTCGTAAGTGTATAACTCTGTCTGTGTGATCGGCTCGTATTCAAGGCGCTCGTCGCGTCTGTAGTGAGCTATGCAGTTCCAGTCGAAGTCATAGACGACAGTATCCGTGTGATAGTCGGATTCCTCGCCGCCGTTATAAGTTAATACGATCTCGTCGTCGGTCGTGAAAAGAATAAACGTTCCGCCGTCTCCAGCCATGTACGTGATGTCCTGCTGCAAGACGAAGGGCATATATTTTCCCGCACTGGGAAGATAAGACCAGATATACAGATCAGCGCTGAAAACCCTGCCGTCAGAGTAGCTGCTGGCTTCAAGGCATATTATCTCAGGATATCCGTCCTTGTTGAGATCGTATACGTTAGTTGACTCTATATCGAACCCGTCTTCAACATCCTCAATAAGCTCACGGTCTGTGTAGAGCACATTTGCGGCTAACTGGAAAACATCCGCATCGGTATTAGTTCCCATCGGAGCAGTCGTAGGAGTGGGGGTGGGTGTTGATGTTGGTGCAGGCGTTACATCAGTATCTGTAGGCAGAGGTTCAGTTGGCTGGATGTCTATCTCAGGATTACTGTTCAGATTGATGAACGCAAAGAGTTCATCAAGACCGGTTACCTTAGTGATCTTCCACTCCTTGCCGTCTTTAACGAGAGTAATCTTGCCCTTTACCTTGATCGTACCTTCAGCTTCTTTTACGGCATTCTTGATCTGTCCGCCGTTGTTCTCGAAAATAATCTTAAGTACTTCTTCCCAGTCTACTATCTCATAGGTCACCTTAATGGTAGCCTTGCCGTCTTTGATCTCGATGTCGTCTGACTCATAGTCGATCGTGATTGTCTTGGCAACAGCACTGTAGTATTTGACCGCATAATCGTTCTGCGTGTCAAAGCGCATCACTTCTGCTGTTTCAAGATATGCATCGTCGTCGTCATCCCAGTCTGTCGTATCAAGGAGCGCTTCTGCATCTGCTTCTCTTAAAGCATCGCCGTATTCTTCCAGCGTGTTCTC
>CAMYXF010000008.1 GCA_947303185.1 uncultured Clostridia bacterium
ATTTGGATAAATGTATCTAGTTCTTTTTCAGTTAATCTCTTATATGTAATATCCACCTTATTTGAAACCTCCATCGTTAATGAAATCAGAATTTACTTCTTTTTCTTTACCTTTGGTGCAGGTAGTTCTTCATACATAGCTTCTAACAGATTGCGAAGAAACTCTTTGTTCTCAACATTATCGACAAGGAGCATCTCCTTCGCTCCCTCGTATGGAAGTTCCAGACCGGCTTCCGGCATCATTTTCACAGCAGACTTTACAGGCTTCACAAGAAAACGGCCATCATAAATGCCACCGACAACTTTTCCACGATAATAGATGATGTATTCTCCCATCATCGCCCTGTAAGTTATATCATCCAACTCTGAAAGCTGTTCTAAAATGAAATCCAAATAATCTTTACTCGATGCCATTTTTACACTTCCCTTGATTTATTATGCTGCTAATTATCCCTACTAAGAGTTTCCTCTCGAATATATAAATTATATCATGCAAATTTTACTATACGAGAATTTTATAAACTTATATTATCTCAGGCAGATAGTTCCATTAATCGTACTTTTATCCACCTGTTCCATTTATGGGACACCTTAAAAAATAAGGCTTGCAAACCGTTTTCCACCCCCATATAATCTAACCGTACATAATCGAACATAAGTTCTTATAACTTACCGGAGAAAGCGAGGTGAGAGAAATGATAAAGACAAAAGGTCATATAAAAAGAGAAACAGTAGTTATGATCCTGCTGTCTTTATTGAAAGCTCCCATCCTGCCCGATCTGATCCAACCCAGCGGCCCGGGATAGTTCCTGGAAGCTACAAGGATCCACTACAACATAAACAGTTTTTTCGCAAAAGCGGTCGTGCTTGTGCGTTGGTATAAGTCGGCCTATTTACGGAAAACACCAAAACTGCAATGAAGGAAAACTATACCAAACTTGCGGTCTGTTTTTTGCGGCTTGACCCAGACTCTACCGCCCCACGAAGTGGATCTTTGTATTAGCAAGCAACGTATTTTCGGGAACACGAAAATACAAAGCTTGTCAGGGAGCGACCCCTGAGACCCCGAGGAACGCAAGATGCGTTCAATCATTTCACCCGAAGGAGGTGATCAAACGAATGAAATCTAAACCAAACAGGAAGCGGACAATCGAGTTCAAAGTGATGCTGAGCCCGGAGGAAGCCAAATTGTTAAAGAAGAAATCTGAAGAGTCCGGTCTGTCTCGATCAGAAGTTTTAAGAAGCTTGTTAATCGGCAGGAGCATTACCGGATACCGAGAAGGATCCACTACCCCATCGCACTTTGGTCAGACGATAAGAAAGGATGGTAACTAAATGGCAGTAACATCCATATGGGCTGTTAAGAATCGAATGGACATCGTTCTCAACTATATAGAGAATCCTGAGAAAACAAAACAAAGACCGGAAGAAGCTCCCGATGCTAATGCGGCCATGAAACATATCCGCGACGTTCTCGGATATGCCTGCAATGAAGACAAGACCGACAAGATGATGTATGTCACAGGTGTTAATTGTGATCCCGATACAGCTCTTGAAGAATTCATAGAGGTAAAGCAGCGCTGGCACAAGGAAGGCGGACGTCTTGCCTATCACGGTTATCAGTCTTTCCTTGAAGGTCCCGGAGAGATCACAGCTGAAGAAGCTCACGAGATCGGAGTTGAACTTGCTAAAGAGTTGTGGGGCGACAGATTCCAAGTCGTAGTTGCCACTCACCTTAATACAGGTCATTACCATAATCACTTTGTCCTGAAATCCGTATCTTTCACGGACGGGTACAAATTCTATCGAATGAATTCAGATTACCGCAGGATGCAGGAAATCAGTGACCGTTTGTGCAGAGAGCGTGGCTTGAACGTTATTATGAACCCGTCCACAACTAAGGGCAAAACGTATGATGAATGGAAAGCCGAACGCGAAGGAAAGTATACGGTACGAGGCACGATCCGTGAAGATATCGATTATGCGATCCGACTCTCCAGTTCATGGAACGATTTTGCCGAAATGATGCATGAACTCGGATACGAGTTTAAGTTCTTCGGGAAGAATCATGAGCCGTTAAAATATCCGGGATTAAAACCGCCTGATGCAAAGGGTTATTTCAGATTCAGGAATCTCGGCCCTGATTATGATACTGATGCCATTTACAGAAGGATTATCAAGAACACATTAACTCCGGGCATTCAGCTTCATCCTCAAAACAAGATCGATATCAAGGAGTGGGATCCGCCAGCGCAGAAATTAGCACCCAAGCCTCATTTGTTCAGATGGTACTGTTTCAAACTATATACGTTTGTCAGCAGTCCGCGAAAACGGAAAGAACACATCTCTATGTATATCCGCGAAGATATCCGTAAGTTAGATCACTATATCGAGATGTTGGATTTCATCTGCAAACACGAGGTGTACGACAAGCGGCCAATATCCGAAGTAAAAGCCGGGTATAACAAGCAGCTCGAAGCTTTGCAGGAAAAGAAGAACGAACGATATTCATGGCTGAGATATCACGAGAAAAACGGGCATCAATCATTCGTCACCAGCCTCAAACGTGAAATAAAAGAGATCTCGCAAGAGATGGCAGATATCCGGCACGAACTCAAAATATGTGATGACTGCTACATATCGACCGATGAGGTGTTGGAACATGCCGAAAGACTTCAACAACAGCTTCAGTCACAACAAAAACAAAGAAGCCGTGGCGGTCGAGCAAGATAAAACAAGGAGTTATCGTATATATGAAAAAACAATTTAAACCGCTTACGGTAGATACCGTAAAGAATCTTGCTGAAAAGGAATTCGAAAGCATCGATCCCCTGATCGATCACTTTCTTCCGGGCAAAGGTTTATATCTTCTTTGCGGCAGCGCAAAAGTCGGTAAGTCATGGATGGCACTTCAAATTGCCTTGTGTATCAGCACAGGTATGAACCTTTGGAATTACGACACCAAAAAGAAAGATGTGTTATATCTCTGCCTAGAAGATGGCGAGAAAAGGTTGCAGGACCGCTTGTTCAGTATTGCTAATGAATGCCCAAAAGAATTAATGTATAGCACGGATGCTGCTCCAATCGGCGGTGGCCTGGAAGAACAGCTTGAAGATGCGCTTAAAGATCATCCGGATATCGGTCTGTTCATCATAGACACACTTGCTGCTATCCGTTGCGAACAGAACAAAGCAGATATTAACACCAAGAATCCTTATCAGGGGGATTACAACACTATCAACCCTCTTCACAAGTTCTGTGAAGATCATAATGTCACGATCTTGCTTATTCATCACACCCGCAAGATGAGATCGATTGACCCGTTCGATGATATCTTGGGTACTAATGGTCTGTTCGGAGCATCCGATGGTGCATTCATTATGCGAAAAGAATCTTCTGATACGGATGTTAAACTTCATATTCGCAGCCGCGATATGGAAGAACGTGTTCTCACGATCAGATTCAACAGCACACTCAGCCACTGGGAACTTGTCAAAGAGAATACACCCATTGAAGATGCATTTCAGGCAGATGATGATCTCAGAAAAGCGCTCGATTACCTGAAAGAACACGAAGCCTTTCATGGCACTGCTACGGAGTTCTGTAATCTGATAAAAGCCAGCAAAAAGCCGCAATCAATAAGCGGAAAACTCTGGAACAGAAAGAACGAGCTTGCAAAAATGGGATTCCGTTTTGCCAGAGAACACAAGCGTGACGGCACATATCTGAGCTTTGAAAAAATCGATCAATTCCCTCAGAAGACTCATAACACCGAAGAAGGAGGATGCTATCCGTTTGATCTCATACTCTGTGGCAACATAATCGAACTGAATCAACACTGTGGCAATAAAGCCGTCACATCATCACAGTCGTCACATATCATCTCATATTCAGAAAGGAACTTATCATGAAAGACAAAGATAACATCAATATCATTATTGACCAGCAGCTCACACCTGTAGTAAAAAGCGAGAACTGTGCAGCTTACCTGGCTGAAGTATTGAAGTCTGCTCCAGCTAAAGAAACCACCAAACATAACGAGACCAAAGAAGTCGACCTCAACCAGCTAAAAGAGAAAAAACTCTTGAGCGTCACAGAGGCATCAAAGCTTTTCGGAATAGGAATGAACCGAATCAGAGAGCTTACTAATGACAAAGAATGTCCCTTTGTCATCTGGATTGGATCTCACAGAAGGATCAAGAGAGAAGAATTCGAGATATTCCTCAAAGGGCGTCAGTCCGCCTGACAAAAAGATGTTTTTTCAGCAGGTGTTACCAAATTGTTACCATTTTCGCGATTTTTGCCCTATTTGAGGTCTCGAGACTAAAAAAGAAAAACCCTTGAAACGCAATGTTTTCAAGGGTTTTGGTCTTGGAGCCATTTGTGGGACTCGAACCCACGACCTGCTGATTACAAATCAGCTGCTCTACCAACTGAGCTAAGATGGCGTCCTAACGCTTTAAGCACGCAAGATTATAACTAATCGTTTCCGTATTGTCAAACACCAATTTCAAATTTTTATCAGATTTTTATTTTTTCGTGTTTTGAGCACTCTAATAATAATAGTATAATTGATGAAAAGGGACATTCCGGGGGTTTTTATGGCAATAATCACAATCTCTAGACAAAATGGAAGTCTGGGCGATGAGATTGCCGATGCGCTCGCATCAAGACTCGGAACGACCGTTATTTCCCGTAAATACGCTTTGGATAATTTTTTCGGTGAGATCAATCCCGGAACTTTGGACAGGCTCAATGAGAGCGCCAAGTTTTTCGAGACCACCCTTCCCGGCAGCAACAGGACCTACGCGGACATCCTGGTAGAAAAGATCAGGACCATCGTTTCAACTTCCAAAGATAAGGACGTCATCATCCTCGGCATGGGCGGAAGCGTCCTTCTGGCAGGCTTCCCTGGCGCCCTTCACATCAGGGTTACGGCGAGCGAAGCAACCAGGATCAGCACTATTGCCCGCAAATACCGCATCACAAACGACGAAGCGACTGAAGTTCTTAACATTGCCGACCGCAAGCACAGGAAGTTTGTACGCACGGTTTACGGCAAGGACATCACTTCACCCGAGCAGTTCGACCTGATCCTCAACACAGACAGATTAAGCGTTGACGAATGTGTTGATGCCATTTGCGAGCTCGCCAGAAAACACGATATCAAGGTTAAGCTTTCCCAATCCAATATTGATAACGGAACTTTTGACCACCAGACACGCGCGACCAAGTTCAAGAACGAGACCGAAGAAGAATTCGCGAAGATCTTAAGCATGTACAACATAGAGTGGCTTTACGAGCCAAAGACGTTCCCTGTCGAATGGGATGCTGAAGGCAATGTCACGATGGCCATCTCTCCCGACTTCTATCTTCCGAAGTTCAATCTCTATCTTGAGCTGACCACGATGGACCAGCGTTACGTTACCAAGAAGAATAAAAAGATGCGTCTTGTCAGGGAGCTTTATCCCGGCACCAATATCCGCATAGTCTATAAGAAAGATTTCAATGAACTAGTCGACCGTCTTAAGATGTTCGGCGGTCTTAACGACAATATCCGGGAGGATAACTAAGTGTCTAATCTTGAAGAAGCTCTGCATACTGAGCGCATCGTTTACAGCGAAGAGACAATCAAAGCAAGAGTTGCCGAACTTGGAAAACAGATAACAAAGGATTACGAAGGAAAAGAGCTTGTTGTTATCGGCGTTATAAAGGGTTCTCTCTTTTTCCTTTCAGACCTTACAAGAGCTATCGACCTTCCCATCAAGGTCGACATGATCGGCTTTTCAAACATTCCTGACACGACCTCGAAAACAGGTATCGTGCGCATTACAAAGGACATCGATATCGACATCACAGATAAGCATGTTCTTGTAGTTGAGGACGTAATCAGGACCGGTCTTACGACTGCTTACATCATCCAGAATCTTGAGATGAAAAAGCCTAAAGAGATCACGCTTTGCTCCATGCTCTTAAATCCTGACAGGCTTCTCATGACGATTCCCGTTAAGTACTACGGCTTTGAGATAAACGACCAGTGGCTTGCAGGTTATGGATTGGACCACGATGAGATCGGAAGAAACCTTCCTTACATCGCACAGATTCCGAAAAGAAAATAAACCTAAATAAAAATCCCGGTGACCTGAATCACCGGGATCTTAATTTTTGCTCCAACGAACCAAATTAGATTCACTTCCAAAGACCACGCATTCACGCTCATCTTCTTACGTACTTCCACCTACCAAAAGACCCTTTCCAACACTACCCGAGCTTTATGTGATATCGTTACAACTAATCGATCTGCTGCAACCTTCCATCACACCGTGCAACTCATGTCTCCATTCACCGAACGTTACGCTATTCGATTCAGGTCTGCTTCGCATCTGCCCTAAGACTTTGCTACTAACAGCTCGACAGCCGTACCGGCTACTCGGTTTGCACGAACCGGTGTAACATCCGCTGCGGCTCCGGTTCTCTCCTGTCGATGGTGACATCTCACCTACTCGCGGTTCCGAATACCGAATCAACTAATTGTTACAACCTGTGGCTTGCATGTCTAGGACACCTTCAACCACTCGCTCGTCACTCCCTTAGCTTCATTCTCGGACTCCGTATCCGCCTTTGATGTAATCTCTGACTTCGTTTCTCCGGCTTCGCCACAAGTATATTTCAACTCTGGTTCTTCCCTGCGCCTGCTCGACTTATTGCTTCGGGCGGCCTTCCTCGGATTAGAAGTTATCGCTTCCGTATTCCTTGGAGCTACCCTAATGATAAAGGGGGACAATTCACTTCGCAATATCGCAGTTAATACCAAATGAAAATCATTTGGTTGTGCAACCTGCACAATACTTCGCATATCAAAGTGTTACTGTTTTATGAACAATAACTCAAAAGCGCTTATTTATATGTTATTTGGGTTACATTCGTCAGATCAGATCTGAAACTGAAGTAATGCCTGCTTTTGCAAGAAGGCTGATAATGAGCATGATGATTCCTGCCATAAGAACGCCTGCCATAACAGCCTTTGCACTCTTCTTCGCACCGAAGTCGAGCATGGATGCAGCAAGTGTTCCTGTCCATGCGCCTGTACCAGGAAGCGGGATTCCTACGAATAACATCAGCGCAATGAAAGCACCGCTCTTCTTTGAATTTGCAGTAAGTTTTTTGCCGGCCTTCTCGCCCTTCTGGAGAACCCACTTAAACAGGCCGCTGCCGTGCTTGAGCTTGCATCCCCATTCAAGGATCTTTCTGCCGAACAGATAGATAAACGGAACCGGAATCATATTTCCGACTACGCATACAGCCAAAGTAATATATTCATTCAAACCGAAATAAGTGACTCCGATCGGCACCGCACCACGGAGCTCAATAATCGGAACCATAGAAATAAAAAACACCAGTATGTATTTAACAATAGTAGGCATATTACCCTCCACACCGGCGCTCATTATAACAAATAATCGAGCAACTTGCTTGCAAGGGTTGCGAGATGTTTGTTATGTCGCGAACATAGTGAGCGAACATAACAAATATATAAGCAAGTTACTCTATTACTTACTTAGAAATCAGATTACCTTATCTTTGTTAAGGAATGCTCTTATTTCATCTCTCATGTGATACATTTCCTGGACGCTGTTTTCGAGGAAATAGTAATGCATGATGTAACCGATCGTAAGGCCGAAGAAAATAAGCGTTAAAAGAATTCCCGCATAAAGGAATGCACTGGGCAGGAAGAAAAGGCACGCGATCTCAAAAAGCAGGAAAGCTGCAAATGCAAGCGTTACCATGAGGTGAATGAGTCTTTCGTGCTGGAAGTAAGCAATCTTGGTCTCAAACTCTGCTAAGACTTCTTTTGTCTTTTCAACAGGAGCGTTCTTCATCTCTTCTTTCATGTATTTGCGGACTGCATCCATAGTCTGCTTTACATATTTTTTCATAAGCCGAACCTCCGGTTGATGTAGTTGATTACCTGTCTTTTATTCATGGTCCAGGAAGGCGCGATAAGTATCTTCTTTGGACCGTCTCCCGTAAACCTGTGTATCACGGCATTTGCAGGAAGTAATCTGATTGCTTCTTCAACAATATCAAAATACTCCTCCATCTCAAGTATCTCAACTTTATTCTCATTATAGAGTTTTTCCATCGGAGAATTTTTCAGTATGTAAAGGCATGTGAATTTAAACCCGTCGCTGCCCGCATCCGCGCTCAATCTTACGGTGTCCATCATCATGTCTTTCGTCTCTCCGGGAAGTCCGAAAATGATGTGTGTAATTACATTCGCGCCAATGGATTTTAATGCTGCAACTGCTTTAGTGTATTCTTCGGTCTTATAACAACGGTTGATCAGTTCCGCAGTTTCATCACTTGAAGTCTGAAGGCCGAGTTCAACTAATAAAGGTTTCTTCTCTGCCTGACGCTTAAGGACTTCAAGGATTTCAGGTCCTAAACAGTCAGGTCTTGTTGCAACTGATATGGCTTCAATGCCTTCGCAAGAAGACGCTTCAGACAAAGCTTTTTCAAGATATTCAGGGGCGCAGTATGTGCTTGTGAAACTCTGAAAATATGCGATGTATCCGGCGTCTTTTCCGGCCTTTTCCCTGACCTGTTCAATGGCCTCTTTTATCTGTTCTGTTATCGTTGTTTTGCACTTTGCGGAGAACTCTCCAGAGCCCCCTTCAGAACAGAAAATGCATCCGCCTGATCCTTTGCTTCCGTCCCTGTTCGGGCATGTAACATCAAGCGTAATGGACGCCTTGTACATCTTGTGTCCGAACACTTCGCGAAAATACTGATTGGCAGTGATCATCAGAGTTCATCCTCCGGATGGAATGGATCATTTACTATATTAGCAGGTTTGCACTTACAATTAGAACCGTCAGCTTCAGCCGCACTTTTTACAACGCTCTTTCCGTATCTTCTGTTGATGTCATCAATCGTTTTATTAAGTTTATTGTCGCGTTCTGATGCCTGCACTTCGGTAAACAAAGAGAGCTGTTCGCCACTGTCTGATCTGACGAGTTTAGTACATCTTACACCTATACTTCTGACACCTTTGTTCCAGTCATAAGATTCTTTGAAAAGTTCTTTTGCAGCTGCATAGATCTCTTTTGCATCGTCAGTTGCCCTGTAAAGGATCCTCTGTTTTTCGTATATTCCAAGGTCACAATCTCTGACTGTTATCTGCACTACACTGCCTTTGAGAGAATGTTTTCGAAGTCTCATAGCGACGCTCTCAGAGAGCATGTGAAGTGTCTTTTCTATCTGCCTGTCAGATGTCATGTCTTCTGCAGTTGTGGTGGAATTGCCGACTGATTTTGGTATCCTTTTATAGCCCGATTCAGCCACGGGAGCATCGTCCAAACCATTGGCATATTCCCATAACACCACACCCGCTTTTCCAAGATAACGGCTAATGAATTCACCGTCTGTCTGTGCAAGATCTCCTATGGTCTTAACATTGATCTTGGATAATCTTTCGGTAGTGTGTTTGCCGACGAATAAAAGATCTGATACCGGAAGAGGCCAGATCTTATCCTTCCAGTCTGTGTCGGAAAATACAGTTGTGGCATCCGGCTTTTTATAGTCACTTCCGAGTTTTGCAAATACTTTGTTGAAGCTGATTCCGACAGAACACGTGAGCTTGAATTCTTCCTTAACCCTGTTCCTGATCTCAAGCGCAACTTCTTCTGCTTCGGCATAATCATTAACGACGCCGGTCATGTCGAGCCAGCACTCATCAAGGCCGAACGGCTCTACCCTGTCGGTATATTCGGAATACATTTCACGGAGTTTTTTGGAGTAGAACTCATACTTTTCGTGATGGGCATCGACAAGGACAAGATTGGGACACTTCGCCTCTGCCTGCCAGATTGCTTCGGCAGTCTTGATGCCATACTTTTTTGCAGGTTCATTCTTGGCAAGGATGATGCCGTGCCTTAGTTTTGCGTCGCCCGCCACGGCCATCGGAACGTCCCTTAATTCAGGCCTGGAGATCATTTCAACCGATGCAAAATAGCAGTTCTGGTCTATGTGAAAGATAATCCGTTTCATGGAAATTATGATAACATCAACCGAACATATTTTCTATATTGACGGTTTGTTGTGGTTTAATATTTTAAATTATTTATAACTTATTGCATTTAACTATATAAAAACACTTTGACGTGTTGTATACTATCGTTGTGAATTATCAAAAAATCACAATCATATAAAACACCGTCACGCCGGAATGCGTGACGCCATTGGGGAAATAACTGATTAAGCATTATTTAAGTTAACAGGAGGTATATTAATGGCTAAGCAGAAAGTATTTCTTGTAGATGATGACAGCGATATCCTGGTCTTGAACCGTGATTTTCTCGAGAGCGAGGGCTACGATGTCGTAACAGCAACAAACTGTGCTGAGGCGCTCGAAAAGATCAAGCTTCACAGCTTCTCATGTATCGTATTGGACGTAATGCTTCCCGACGGAAGTGCATTCGACCTTGCTCCAAAGATCAAGGAATTCACAGATTGTCCTATCATCTTCCTCACCGCAAAGGATCAGCAGGAAGATGTAATCAACGGATTTAAGGTTGGCGCTGATGACTACATCACAAAGCCTTACTCACTTCCTGAGTTGAGCCTTCGTATCAACGTTCACATCAAGCGTAATATGAAGAGTGAAGGATTCCTCGTAGAGTATCCCCCGCTCCGCATCAACATCAAGACACGTGA
Source organism: uncultured Clostridia bacterium (assembly GCA_947303185.1). GTDB lineage: Bacteria > Bacillota > Clostridia > Saccharofermentanales > Saccharofermentanaceae > Saccharofermentans. Next base: position 10,716 of record CAMYXF010000008.1, read on the forward strand.
GGTTACTCTTAAGGAGAAGCCTTTACATCTTACAAACCGTGAGTTCGATATTCTCTGCCTCCTGGCTGAGACACCTAACGTTATCGTTCCTTTCACAAGAATCTATTCTCATGTTTGGGGCGATGATTCTCCGTGCGACAACCACCTCGTAATGGTTAACATCTCTTACCTCCGTAAGAAGATGGAAAAGATCGCACCTGAGATTACATTCGTTAAGACTGAGTGGGGTATCGGTTATTCATTCGCTTATCCGCCGGTCAAGAACAGCATGAACACACAGTTCTGATTTAACACAATTTTGAAGATCAATGCGGGACTAGAGTATTAGTCCCGCTTGCTTTTTTGGGTATTTAACGGAGAATCAATGGCACAATACAAGCACAGCAGATTAGCGAGGATCAAGCTTACCGGCTCTGATGCTCACGGCAGATCATTCGGAGGAACGATGATCGCCTTTATTTTCGCGATGCTTATCATGCTTGTTGCCGCTGGAATAATCAGTATCGGTATTACATTTACAACCGATTCGACGCCGAAGATAAATACTGAAAAAGGCACCCTCGAATTAAGTGATGCCCTTGCGCTCGACGGTCCTTACAGCAGCCATGTAAATACCGGCTGGACCTTTGTACCGAACGTATCTCCTGACATGGCAAGAGCAAGTCTTGAACATGCTTCAGATGACATGAGCATTCCTGACTACTGGCCTTCTTCTGCCCTGTACACCCACAGATCTTATGCAGATAACGTAAGGATCCGTGATACATGGCGCGGCTGGTTCGACTACAACTATTCTTCCAACTGGCACAACTCGGACGGCAATATAACCTACCAGCATTTTCAGATAGATGACATCGATTGTATCTGTTCAGCATACGTCGGACATTTTGAATGCAACGAGGATATTAAATCACTGTCCCTGATCTTCCATAAGTTCAACGGCGTCGCATGGGTCTTCTGCAACGGAAAATACATCGACAGGATCGGCGCAAGAACACCCGTCTTTAACCTCAACGCGTTTGCGGATTACTGCACGGTAATTCCCGAAGACGGAAAGCTCGACCTGGTAATCGTAGTTGCCTGCACGCCGAAGGTCTCAAACCCGGGTATCCTTTCTGAGCCCATCATCGAGACAGGTACCGCAAACGACGTCCGCACGGTCATCACCGCAGGTCACTTCTCAATCGTTATGTTGATCTTCTTCGTTGCGCTCATCGCAGGATCCAACCTCATCTTGAGCTTCACCAAAAACAGATGGCTGTTTATCTCGTTCTTCATCAGTTTCTCAGCCATACTCATGTACTATCTGACTGACTGCCGCTTCATTTCGGTCGACAGCCATTTAAGAGCTGACTTAAGATTCCTCTTCCTGATACTTGCTTCCTCTGCTTCTTTCCTTGAGAACTCACAGTACTTCGCAGGATCGAAAACGCAGAGCAAATTTGCAATGCTCAGGAAAGCACACTATCTCGTATTTGTCGTCGGTCTGACGATGATAGTCATCTACTACATTTTCGATATCTTCACGGGAACGCTACTGCCTGAATTCGTCGCGCTGATGTTTGCTCTTGCGACGGTCACGCTCTCCATCTTTATAGATCTTTTCTTCTATAACAAAGAGAACCAGAGGATCCTGCTCTGGGCGTTGCTCTTCAGCCTTATGTTCCTTGTCCTTTATCTGACGATCCTCATGGACAGCATGATCGTTTACACGATTCCGACTTACAGCAACATCTTCGTTATCTTCTCGCTCATCGCTGAGGTCACGCTCGTATCAACGTACATTAACCAGCAGCGTGAGATTCAGAGAAATGCCGCTGTATTGAAGCGCCAGGTAAGAGAAAAGACCGTATTCATTTCAGAGATCAACCGTGACCTCGTCCTTACAAACAAGAGACTTCTTGAAGGTGAAGTTGCGCGTAAGAACGTCTTGAGCAACGTATCCCACGACTTAAGAACACCTATTACCGCTATCAGAGGATACGCCGAACTTCTCCTCAACGCACAGGATAACTTCACGCTCGAACAGCGCAATTCTTACCTTAGCAACATAGTCCGCCGTTCAGAGCAGATGGAGAGGATCGTATCCGACATCATGGAGCTTACCAGAATGGAATCGAGTGATTCGGACTTCCACTTCACTTCCGTATCGATCGCCGAGATGCTGGACGAGTTGGTAGTCATGTATTCAATGGATCTTGAAGACAGCGAAAAGCATCTGTCTTTAGATATCCCTTCACGCGACTCTCTTATCGTTAAAGCGGATCCTGCAAAGCTCTCACGTATTTTCGAGAACCTCATATCCAATGCCATCAACTACACCGGTCCTCAGGCAGAGATCGTAATAAGGGCATGGCGTACCGGCGACGCATCACACATAGCAACACAGAAGATCCACATAACAGTTGAAGATAACGGAATCGGTATCCCTGAGCAGGACCTCCCGAGAATCTTCGACCGTTTCTACAGGGCACACAACTCCGGCGTAAACATCAAGGGAACAGGTTTGGGCCTTGCGATCGTAAAGCTCATCTGCGACAAGCACGATGCAGAGATCAACGTAACGAGTACGCTCGGCAAGGGCACAAAGTTCGAAGTAATAATGTCCGCTTCATATTAATGGAAAAATAAAAGAGGTTATCCCGTAAGGAATAACCTCTTCGTTTATCAGATAAGTTTACCTATCGTATCAGCCTAATGACTGGAAATAATTGTTGATCTCTTCTACGAGAGCATCGCAATCCATACCGTGAACCATGCAAGCTTCTTCAATAGTCTCACCGGAAGCCATTGCACAGCCAAGGCAGTGAAGTCCGGAAGCCATAAGGATAGGTGCAATGCCTTCATCCTGCATTACAACATCTCCGATAATCGTATCTTTTGTAACTATCATCTTGTTACCTCCGATTTAATTTTCGCAACTCAAATCATACACTATCAGAACGAATAAATCTTGTAATAAAACGCTATTTATTTCCTATTACCTGACTATTCGGTTATCTAACCTGTCATTTATGCCGCCCGTCAGCCTGAAACGCCCTAAATATAGGCAATTTAACTAAACATTTCTTATATTTTCTGCCTGAAAACTATTGACATCTATTTGTAATAAATCAATAATGAAACTACGAAAAATAAGCCTTTCAGCGGCTAAATAACAGGAGGATACCACATGAACAAGTCACAGCTTATTGACAAGATCGCAGCTGATGCCGGCCTCAGCAAGAAGGATGCAGAAGCAGCTCTCAAGGCAACACTCGGTGCTATCGAAGGCGCACTCGTAAAGAATGACAAAGTCGTTCTCGTAGGCTTCGGTACATTCAAGACAAAGAAGCTCGCAGCTAGAAGCGGCCGCAATCCTGCTACAGGCGCTGCTCTTAAGATTCCGGCTTCCACAGTTCCTACATTCAAGGCTGGTAAGTCACTTAAGGATAAGGTTAACGCTAAGAAGGGCAAGAAGAAGTAATTCTTACGTACATCTGATTTCCAAAGGCTCCGTTCAACGGAGCCTTTTTTATGTCAGTCCAAAGGATCTCTTAACCCCATGCGTCTCTCGGCCCTGGTCTGTATGCACTTCACTACCGCGCGGCTCCTCATGCATTTAAGGCTGCTCTTCGTGATCGCATAACGGACGTTCCTCTCGGACTGCTCAACTGTTAATCCGAGCTCCTTGCCGGCATCAAGATACATGCTCTTCATGGTGGCCGGCGCGGGCACGCATCTTTTGACGGATTTATATACCGATTTGTAAATCAGCATCGTTCCAATTAATGACATGTCAAAACCGTATTCTCTAAGCACGGTCTTAATGCACATATCAAGATAGGCTTCCTGCTTTTCCTGCCCTGCAGGCTTGGCCGGATTTATCGCGGTGACCCTGCCCGCAACGGATGCCCTGTCGCTTCTTCCGTCAACGATGTAATGCAGAACACCCATCTCATCTTCAACGGCAATAACGCCCTTTTGTTTAAGCAATAAATTGATGTTCTCGAGAAGACTCAAGTCGCTGCACACAACAGACATCTCCACGGAACCCTGATTCAAATTTCTGTTCTCCATAGGTCACACACCTCCTGTTTGGTTTTAAGGAGAGTTTACGACCATAGATTCAGGTTGTGGGGACAAAGTGTCGCAAATTGAAAAAACAGGCCCGAATTTGAGACTTTTTCGCGAAAATTGAGACTGGTCTCAATTTATATCAGGTGGTTTCCCTTGTAGTGTAACCTGCTTCAGGCTCTTCTGATTCGGATATGGTAGCGATATCAACCGTGAATAACGAATAAGGTGTGTGCTTTACTCTGACGACATCACCTTCGGTAAGCTTGTTACGCAGCGGATTAATGTAGTAGTAATCTCCGTCAATGACGAAGTAATTCCTCATGAATCCGATGTTTTCGACCTCACCTGTATGGTAATAGTAATTGTTGTTGATAAGGCTGTTGATGTCCATGAGTCTGGGCGCCGTATACAGTACGATGTCGACTATTGCAACAAGTGCAAATGCGATGGGGAAAAAGTAAGTAACAACATGCTTGGTCTTTTTCTTTCTGTTAAATCCGGCACGAATACAGGTCAGTACGACAAACAATATCGTAACCACCAGATGAACAGCCAGATTAACAATAAAATATCGCATTCCCTGCTATTTACTCCCCGTATGTTTCTTCCGGTATAACGGCAATAAAATCAGCGCTTATGTCATTATCTGTTCCCGGTACGTCAGAACAGATCTGGAACTCATAACAGATACCCAGAAGATAAGGTCTGTCAGAACCTAAGGCACCGATGTAACGGTCGTAAAAACCACCGCCCATTCCAAGCCTTGTACCTTCTTCATTATATGCAACCGCAGGCAGCACTACAACATCGATGTCTTTAGGGTCGACCGCTGCCAAAGACTTAACAGGTTCTTTTATTCCGAATGAAGCCTGCTCAAAATCTTTAGTAAGATCATCACAGTCGCAGAAGACCATGACGTCATTTTCGATTTTGGGGAAGCAGCATTTCTTGCCCTGTAACATAAAGAATTCTGCAAGGCCGTCAACGGGAACTTCACCGTTAACTGATCTGTAGAGCGCGATTCTTTTTGCATTCTTAAGTTCGTTCTTAAGCTCGCTGTCATCGATCGCGGAAATAAATTCCGGAAGAGTCTTCTCGATGTCTGATAAAACTGAAGAAGAAAGCATCTCTCTTCTTCTCTTAATCTCTTTTCTTATCCTTGCTTTCTCTGCTTTAACGTCCATGGCTTTTACCCTTTTGCGATCATGTCCTTAAGTTCATCGATTCCTATGATCGGAACTCCGAGCTCTCTTGCCTTACGCTCTTTGGAACCGGCATCGGCACCCATGAGAAGATAAGAAGTCTTCTTCGATACCGAAGATACGGGCTTGCCGCCGTTGCTCTCGATAAGAGCCTCTGCTTCACTTCTGGACATTCCTTCGAGCGTTCCCGTGATGCAGAATGTAAGTCCAGCAAGAGCAGATCCCTGAACTTCGTTTTCTGCTTTTGCAAAGTTCAGACCGAGATTCTTAAGTCTTGCGAGAAGTTCTGTGTTGCCTTCGTCACGGAAGAAATTGTAGATTCCTTCAGCAGAGATCTCGCCGATATCCTGAACTGCAGAAAGAGCTTCTTTGTCAGCTTCTGCGATGGCATCAATAGAACCGAATGTTCTAATAAGTTCCTTGGCTGTAGCCTTGCCTACTCCGGGAATTCCAAGACCTGCCAGGACCTTGTCTGCCGGTGTCTCAGTTTTCGCTGTCTCTATCGCATTAAGGAGCTTATCGGTATTCTTCTCAAGACCTAAAAGCTTGCCTTCGATAAGCGCGTCTCTTTTATCCTTCAATTCGAAAACATCAGCGATGTCATTAAGATATTTTTCTTCAGTAAGTTTTCTTATGTACTCGGATCCGAAACCCTTAATGTCCATGCAGTCGCGTGAGACAAAATTAACGATGCGGTTTACGAGCGTGCCGGGGCACATTAAGTTCATGCACTTCAGATCAACGCCGCCCTCATCTCTTGCAAGCTTGTGGCCGCAAACAGGACAGTTCTCCGGCATCTTGTAAGGTTGCCAGTCTGAAGGTCTCTTAGCTTTATTTACGTCCTTAACTTTAGGAATGATCTCGCCTGATTTATAAACGAGGATCGTATCACCGATGCCAAGACCTAACTGGTCGATGAAATCCTGATTGTGGAGAGTCGCTCGCGATACCATCGTGCCGCAAAGACTGATGGGTTCGAAAACGGCAACGGGCGTTACCCTTCCCGTTCTTCCCGTATTGACTTCAACTTCAAGAAGTCTGGTCTCTTTTACTTCCGGCGGATACTTATATGCGACTGCCCATCTGGGGAACTTGATCGTGTTACCGAGCTTGGATCTCTCGGAAAGATTATTGAGCTTAACTACCGCACCGTCGATATCGTATTCGAGTTCGCCTCTCATGGCGCCAATCTTCTGGATGGCGTCCCAGACCTCATCTGCGGTCTTGCACTTATAGCAGTTCTCGATTACCTTTACGCCGTTGCGCTTAAGGTATTCGTATCCTTCAAGGTGGGTGTTGAAAGTAACGCCCTTTGTCTCCTGGACGTTGAATATAAAGAGGGACAAACCTCTTTCTTTTGTAATTCTGGTGTCGATCTGACGAAGCGTTCCAGCAGCGCAGTTTCTGGGATTTGCGAAAGTCTTCTTTCCCTCTTCTTCTGCTTTTGCATTAACGCTCTCAAAGGCCTTTCTGGTCATGTAGACTTCGCCTCTGATCTCGATATAGGGAACGGGCTCTTTCATCTTCAGGACAACGTCAGGGATCTGCTTTGCGTTCATCGTGACGTCTTCGCCTTCGGTTATTCCGTCGCCTCTCGTAACAGCAAGCTTCAATTCGCCTTCCTCATAACGCAGAGCCATGGAAAGTCCGTCTATCTTGGTCTCTACAAGGAACTCGGCTTCTTCACCGAATTCTTCGATCATGGAGTTTACGAATTCATCTACTTCTTCTTTCTCGAAAACATCCTGCAAAGACAACATCGGAACATTATGCTTAACGAGAACGCCCTTCTCTGCTTTCCAGCCGACTCTCTTAGAAGGTGATTCTGGAACGATCCAGTCAGGATGCTCCTTCTCGATCTCCTTGAGCCTGTTGTTCATGGTATCGTACTCGTAGTCCGATATCGCAGGCTCGTCTTTGGAATAGTAAAGCTCAGCAAAGTGATTGAGCTTCTTTACGAGCTCTAAATATTCATTTCTCTCCTGATCTTCACCCTGCAAAGCAGAGAATAAGTCTAACTGTTCCATATCATTTCCTTTTGTTCGAAGTAGCAAAATAGATTATCGGAAGCACTGCGAACGCAGTTAAAAACAAGCCCCAGACAATTTCGGGAATTCCCGCAAGTCCGGCAAAAGGAGCTGTTATATTAATATCATTATAATTAGTAATATATAGGATCTTATCAACTATGCCGTTGAGCTTTGCAAGCGGAACGAACAGCAGTGAATTGATAAGAGCAATGCCGAGCGAATATGTGTATACATCTGTATACCATTTAAGGCCCTTTTCGAACTTCATAAGATATAAGACGATCGCTGCGATTGCAGGAATTGCAAGGCAGATGGCTTCGCCGTAATCCACGTAAGATCTGAAAACACCTCTGATGACGAGCATTGCAATGCAGCCGGCAGATAAGATACAGGGCATGAAGTTCCTTATCCTGGTCTGTGACAGAAGCTGCAAAAGAATAATGGCGGCAACTACGACGACATAAGTAATAAGGGATGCAAGTATACTCTGGTCACCTAGACCCTTAACCGCATACCCTATTGCCTTCGCAATATACCGCGCAAAAATATGGAAGGGCTCTGCAATCAGAGTCCCCCACAAAAAAAGCATTACTACTGAAATAATACCCGCTCGTTCTTCGCTTCTCATACTTAATCATGACGCATTGACACGCGCCATACATATTTCAAAAACAAATAACCTGAAATTATAACGAAATATTACTCGTCGAGAGAAGTGAAGTCGCCATCTTCAAGATAAGCCTTGAGAGTATTGTATTCTTCGAAATCGAGAGAAATACCCTTGCCTACCTTCTCATGGTTCGGGCCCCAATCACGGATGTCGAGCTTCGGCTTACCGTTATTCCACTTAACGATATTAAGCTCACGCTGCCAACCGGACTTATTCTCCTTGAGAATACCGATCTGCTGGACGATCTCGTATGTGATTTCTGTCTTAGGCATCCTAAAATTCCTCCTCAAAAAATCAATTTCATTGTATGAATTATATCACACGATTGGCACCTGCATATTATATAATTAAGAAAAAAGGAGAACTGTCCTAATAATGGATAAGATTTACATCATATTATTGGTTCTGGCAGCGGTAATTCTGCTTGGTATCGTATGGTGTTTAACCGAAGCTTTTATCCTGGATCACGACAGAGCCTCCCTTAAAAGATCTCCGGGCGGCCCGTCATCTGATAAGGAAGTCACCGTAAAGAAGCTCAAAGGCAGAATGAATGCGCCTTCAGACGGCCCTGCTGATCTCAGATTCTTTTTCTTCTCCGATCTTCACGCTGAATTATGTCCCATAACCGTAAAGCGTCTTTGCAACGCCATAAAGAAGTCTCATGATGCCGGCGCAATTGATGCTGTAATCTTCGGCGGAGACATCACGACTTATCCCAGAAACTCCAAGATGGGATTTAAATACCTTTCACAGGTCAGCTCTTTCTGCAAAGAACTTGGCATTCCCTTCTACGGCGTATCCGGAAACCACGACTATTACTACAATAACGCACCCGAGGAGTGCGGCTTTATAAGCCTTGATGCCATTGAAGTGGCTCTCACATCACATATAAGCGGCAGGAAGATTATTCTTACCGGATTATCCGATTCAGGCAAGAAGAACCGCGTATGGCACACGGAAACGGCCGTTCAGGAAAACGATCCGGTAATCCTCATAGTCCATGATCCTGATGCGTTTATCCATCTTGAGCCCCAATACAGACCTGACTTTATGCTGTCGGGACATCTTCACGGCGGCCAGATGAAGCTCCCTTTCAGAATGGAGTTCCTGGTATTGAGAAAATCCGACCAGCTTCCCCGCATGGGCGCCGTACAGGGCGTCTACGACTTAAGCGGCACCTCTGTGTTCATCTCCAGAGGTCTCGGCTGCGGCATTCTCCCTTTCAGATTCTTATCACTTCCTGAAGCTACTGTAGTAGAGATCAAGCTCTGATCTGTTCTTTAATTCGTTTCCCATAGTGGTCACGTTTTATACTTGAACACGCGAAAATCACCCTCTCAAGTATAAAAATCCTGAAATTTTGTACTTGATAACCCGGTTTTCGGGGTGCGAAGTATAAAAAAAGAGGCGCCTCATAAGAGACGCCTCTATTAATCAGTTTCTTAAAGTCAGCTATTAGCCGAGCTCTGCGAAGTACTTGATTGTTCTTACCATCTGAGATGTGTAAGAATTCTCGTTGTCGTACCAAGAAACAACCTGAACGAGGGAGTTACCGTCATCCATCTTGGAAACCATTGTCTGGTTAGCATCGAAGAGTGAACCGAACTTCATGCCTACGATATCAGAAGAAACGAGCTTCTCTTCTGTGTAGCCGAAAGACTCGTTTGTAGCAGCCTTCATAGCAGCGTTGATGCCCTCAACTGTAGCTTCACCCTTAACAACAGCGTGAAGGATTGTTGTAGAACCTGTGAATGTAGGAACTCTCTGAGCAGCACCGATGAGCTTGCCGTTGAGCTCAGGGATAACAAGGCCGATAGCCTTAGCAGCGCCTGTAGAGTTAGGTACGATGTTAGCAGCACCAGCTCTTGCTCTCTGGAGGTCACCCTTTCTCTGAGGACCGTCGAGGATCATCTGGTCGCCTGTGTAAGCGTGAACTGTTGTCATGATACCGCTCTGGATAGCTGCATAATCATTAAGAGCCTTTGTCATAGGAGCAAGGCAGTTTGTTGTGCAGGAAGCAGCAGAGATGATCTTGTCATCAGCTGTGAGTGTTGTGTGGTTAACGTTGTAAACGATTGTAGGGAGATCGTTTCCTGCAGGAGCAGAGATAACAACCTTCTTAGCACCAGCGTTGATGTGAGCCTGTGCCTTATCCTTAGATGTGTAGAAACCAGAGCACTCGAGAACTACGTCAACACCGAGCTCGCCCCAAGGACAATTGTTTGCATCGGGTTCCTTGTAGATCTTAAGTAACTTGCCGTCAACTGTGATTGTGTTAGCTTCGTCGTCAGAAGTTACTGTGTGCTTATTCTCGCCGAATACACCAGCATATCCGCCCTGAGCTGTGTCATACTTGAGAAGGTGAGCGAGCATGGAAGGCTTTGTAAGATCGTTGATAGCAACTACCTCATAACCCTCAGCACCGAACATCTGTCTGAAAGCAAGACGACCGATACGACCGAAACCGTTAATCGCAACTTTTACTGCCATATTGAATTCCTCCTAAATTCCCTTAACCGGGATTATTAAACTTAAAATAGTGCTCTTTGAATCTGCACCGTAAGAATTCTACTCCACTGATACTTTGTTTTCCACAGAATAATTGTCATAATATTGTAAATTTTAATAAAAAAGAGGCCGATTGCCCCTTTTTTCCCTCAAACGATTTTTGTTTGCTTTCAAATATATTTTCGAATGCCCTCCTGACAGGCCAAAAGAAGCGTTCATTTGGTCGGAACTGATCTAAATGCTATAATCTCCGCATATGTAATTTACGGGGGCGGGAAATGAACGGATCCGACGGATATCTCTCAATAGCCGAGGAACAGCAGGCTGAACTTGAGGTAATGAAAGAATTGCACGCATTCTGCGTGAAGCACGGCCTCAGATATATCCTGGCTTACGGCACACTGCTCGGTGCGATCCGTCACAAGGGCTTTATCCCGTGGGACAATGACATGGATGTCATCATGCCGAGAGAAGATGTCGAAAAGCTCGTTGAGATAAATAAAAAGGATCCCATCGGCAAGAACGTCCGCCTCTTCCACTATACGACTGATGCCAACTACCACTACCCCATCGTCCGCGCCTGCAATACCAGGACAATCGTCCAGCCCACTTATCTCAGGGAAATGATCGACGATATGGGTGTCTGGGTAGATATCTTCCCTATGGACGGATACATCAAGTCAAAGCTCATCTTCCAGAAACCTTTAAGGAACTTCTATCTGAAGATGATGAACGCTACCATGTACCTTCAGGAAAACGAGAGCGGCTCAAAGGCTTTCGTGCGTAAGTCCATAATTAAAGTCTTCCCTAACAAGAACCACAGATATGAAAGAAAGCTTTCAAATCTCTGTGCATGGAGCAAATACGGGGATTCCGAGACGGTCTGTGTTCTCTGCGAAGAGGAACCGCCTTTTGAAAAGCAGATAATGAGCCGCGAAGACGTCGAAAACCCTGTCCTTGCGCCTTTTGAGGATGCAGAGTTCTACATTCCGAGAAATGCAGACAAGTATCTTACTTTGCAGTATGGAGATTACATGCAGCTGCCAAAAGAAGAGGACCGTATGACCCACTCCATCTGCTCAAAATATAAGGACTGATCAGAATTCGATCTTGTAAGCGACGTGGCAGTCGCGCTTTGAAGGTTCCGGTATCTGCATATAGTCGCCGAATACCACTCTTAAATTCTCATCGTAATCTTTCGGTACCGGGAACTGCTGTCCGCAGAATTCGGCCGTTGTAAGCTCGAGATACATCTTCTCGGGGAAATTCTCGACAACACATCCACCTGAAGGAATGCCAAGCCAGCCGGTGTGCTTTTTCATGTTGCCTACCTTTTCGCACTGCTTGAGATAGAACTTCATGCCACCGATGTGTGAGAAAAAGCTGCCGAGTCTCTTACGTGTCTTCCAGTATTTTGCAAGCTCCGGATTATCCTTCGCCTTCTCCTCGATTACGGGAGACGGATACTTATAGTCAACGCAGACACTGGCTGCCTTGTATATGAAATTGTAGTACTTGCTGTGGATCTTTCTTGCAAGCTTATTTGCAGGAACGTTCTCAATAACGAGGACGTCAACGAACAGCATGTCGAATTTGCTTAAACCGGCAAAAGGAATCTCAACATACTTCGTTCCACGCTTGAAGATCTTGATGGATTTGACAACATACTGTTCATCGCACAAAGGTGTTCCGACTTCGTATTTCTCAGGGAACTCTTCGCGCATGGCAACAACGAGCTTTTCAGCTTCGCTTCTTATCATCATGAGATCGATGTCGTCATCCCACGGAATAAAACCTTTATGTCTGATGGCACCTATCAGGGTACCGCCGCAAAGCATGTACTTGATGTCGTGCTTCTTGCATACATAGTCGATATCAAGGAGGATCTTGAAAAGTTCTTCCTGAAGACGCTTTAACATGGCATCGTCCAGGATATACTCCTTGAAATATGTTGAATACATTCTCTTACTGTCGAGCAAACCGGATCAACCTCTCAAAACATTTTTGACCTGTGAGATTATAGCATCATCGAGTTCAGGTCTCATCTTGCCGGTCTCAAACTTGATCTTCGGCGTAAGGAAAGAAGCCTCAGGCAACTGGATGTCGAAAAGACAAGGCTCGTCATCTTCGATCCATTCCTTGTAGTTGTCAAGTTCTTCATATGAACCGAGAGTAGCGGCCTTTATGCCGTATGCTTCGGAAATCTTCTGGAATGAAGGGACAGTATAACCGCCGGAAATAGCTGTTGCTGCATATCTTCCGTCGTGCTCGAAATACTGTGTCTCTGAGATCTTTCCGAGAACATGATTGTTCAGAATAAAGATCTTGATTGGAAGCTGCTCTCTGTGAACAGTCTCAAGCTCCTGGATATTCATCTGGAATCCCCCGTCACCTGTTACGCAGAATGACTTAGCATTTCCCTGTGCAATGGATGAACCGATTGCAAACGGAAGTCCGCAGCCCATTGTGCCGTAACCGCCGCTGATATGGATCCTGCCCTCATAGCCCTTCAGGTGAAGAGACTGCGCGCACCAGCACTGGTTCATTCCTACGTCTACTGATACGACAGGATTCTCGGGAAGAAGTGATGATATCTTCTCTACAGCCATGTTACCCGGCTGCTTATCGTAAGACTCAAGAAGTTTCTTGGCTTCAAGGCACTTATTCTTCCACTCGGAATAATCCGGGATATCTTCATTAAGAAGCATCTGGAGGAAGTCTCTTGCATCAGAGTGATACTTTCTCTCGTCTTCCTTGATTGTTCTTGCGAGCTCGTATTCATCGATATCGCAGCGGATTAGGTCTGCCTGAGGGGCAAAGTTCCTTGTATCCTTTCCTGCCTGTCTGATGCCGAGTCTTGCACCGATGGATATGATGACGTCACATTCCTTGATTATCATGTTGGCAACACGGTTGCCGTGTGTGCCGATGAATCCGATGTGAAGGTCATCCTGAGCCAGATCAACGGCGTTCATCGTGGTAAGGACAGGGATGTTGGTCTTCGTTGCGAATTCGTGTAAAAGCTTAACGGCGCCTGATGTGCGGATGCCGTTACCCGCCAATAATATCGGCTTGCTGTATGTCGAGCGGAAAATCAATTACAACCCCTCCTTTCCTTCCGAGTAAAGCCATGTTGTAGGCTCTTGAAACGATCTCGGGGAAGTCTGCCCCGCTGTTTGCTGTTACTGAATACTTGGATACGCTCCTTGTCATTGAGACGAGGTCCATCTCCTGGAAACCGTTCTGGCGGATTCCTGAAAAGCCCTTCATCTCGTGTGTGGGAACGTTGCCTGAGATGCCCATGATGGGAAAGCCGTCGAACCAGCAGTCTGCAAGACCGGAAAGTCCGTTGACGGCGCCGGGGCCTGATGTCGTGAAATATACGCCGAGCTTGCCTGATGTTCTGGCAAAGCCGTCAGCTGCAAGCGCGCATCCCTGCTCGTTATAGCAGACATGTGTAGTGATCTCGTCGCGGCGCTTATAAAGCGCATCCATGAAGGGCACGATATAACCGCCCGCGTATCCGAACACGTCGGTGATGCCTTTCTTAATCAGAAAATCGACCAAGTACTCTGAACAATTCATTTGCTTATTCCTTTAGTTGTATAAGTGTTCTTCAGGGATCTTCAAAAGAGCTTCGAACAATGCCAGGTCTTCTTTCCTGGTTATCTTAATATTACAGGATGTTCCTTTTGCGAAGTATACACGTTCGTGGCAATGTATCAGCAGCGAACTTGTAAATGTCGATGTGTGATAGTTCTCTTCTTCAGCCATCTCATAGCACTTAAGTGCAAGAGCAAACTGGAATGCCTGGGGAGAAGCTGTAAGCATGACGTGCTCTCTGTCGACATCCGTGATTCCGGATTCGTGATCTTCGGTATAAACGATAGGCGGATGGCACTCGATTGAAGAAGATGCATTTCCCTTCTCGTGAGATACTCTGATTACCTCATCTATTGCCTTCTGGGGCAGTACGGGTCTTACGGCATCGTGAACGATGATGTGATCTTCCGGATTAATCTTATCCTTAAGGAAGAAAACACCGTTTCTGATTGAATCGTGGCCGGTATCACCGCCTTCGATGATCCATTCAACCTTTGTAAGAGAATACTTCTTAATGAGTTCCCAAGTCTTGTCGATCCAGTCCTTAACGCATACGACTACGATCTTTTCGATCTGGGGGTTCTTCTGGAAATTCTCTATTGAGTAAACAATGATGGGCTTCCCGTCAACTTCGAGAAACTGCTTCGGGATGTCAGATCCCATTCTTTTGCCGACTCCTCCTGCGAGCAGGATTACATAATTCTTCATGTCTTCTTATTCCTTGTCGATGTTAAGAAGTGTTTCCATGAACTTTTCCATGTACTGCTTGTGGGCAATGGTAAGTCTGAGCCAGCCTGTAAGTCCCTGCTTGCCGCAGAGGATGAGGATGCCGTTCTCCTGGAGAAGATCTGTGATCTCTCTTGATGTCTTGTACTTAGGCTTGATGCAGACATAGCAGCCTTCTGAAGGAAGTGTCTCATAACCGTTGTCGGCAAGAGCCTTTGTGATGTATTCCTTACCTTCAAGATATGAAGCGTTGAGCTCAGCCATGAGCTTCTCGTGATTATCAACGATAGCCTCTACGAAGAGCAAACCGATTGAGTTTACTGTGTAGTGGGGCTTGTAGTTATCCATGTAACGGATGTTCTGTGCGTTGGAGATGATTGCGCCGACTCTCATTGAAGGGATTGAGAGCATCTTGGAGAATGTTCTCAAAACTACTACGTTGTCGTATTCCTTAACGAGATCTACTGATGTCTGGTCGTAGAAATAATAGTAAGCCTCATCGATGATGACCAGAGCGCCAAACTCCTTAGCCTTCTCAACGATAGCCTTGATGTCTTCTTTTGCGTAAACATTGCCTACCGGCATGTTGGGGTTAACGAGAACTACGATGCTTGTATCTTCGTTGATTGCAGCAAGAGTGTTCTCAACCTTGTAGGAGAAGTCGCTCTCATACTGCATGTTTACAACCTTCATGCCGATCATCTCAGCATATACTTCATACATAGCAAATGAAGGTGTAACAGTGATGATGTTCTTGCCGGGCTCACCGAATGTCTTGATGACATAGCCCATACCAACGGAGCTTCCTGCCGTAAGTGTTACGTTCTCCTTCTCAAGACCTAAGAGATGAGCGTACTTCTCTGTAGGGATAGTCTCCTCAGGATAGATAGCGAGGAACTGGGGTGTTACCTTCTCCATAACGGAATCGAATAACCACTGCGGAACTCCATCAGGATTCTCATTCTGGTCAAGTCTGATATATGCGCCTCTTCCCTCGGGCTGGGGTACACGGTATGTGTTCTTAATCATCTCGTCAACGTAAATCATTGCACAGACTCCTATTTTTATTATTTTACTCAGAGTATTTTAACCTACTTATCGTTTTTGTAAAACCGTTCTCCATATATTGCTTTAGAACAATTTATTCCATGCTATAATGGGTAAAATTATTTTGCGGAGTTAAAGATGATGTCTAAGAAACAAACTGTAAGCCCGGCTAAGCCGTTTAATTCAAAAGAAATGCCTTTATGGTTCAAGATCCTGTTTCTTTCGCTTCCGGTCATTATTTCATTCTTTCAGATCCGCACTCTCGATAACGACTTCTTTTTCCTCTATAAGATGGGAGAATACATAGTTCACAGGGGATTCCCTTATACTGACGTTCTCTCGATGCACTCTTCCATGAAGATAGTAGTACAGCAGTGGCTCAGCGCGGTCATTTACTACTTCTCTTACAATACTTTCGGCCAGTTCGGCGTAATCGGTCTCGTCTATATCTGTAATACGGGTATCGTTATTCTCTCATACCGTTTTATCAAGATGATCACCAAGAACGATATGGTATCGCTCGCTTTGGCAGGACTCATCAACTTCTTTATTTTCGATCCTTTCATGGTAACAAGACCTCAGGTATTCACATATCTGATCCTTCTTGGTACTGTGTGCCTCCTCGAAAAGCACGTCATTACGAAGAAGGCAGGTTATCTCTTTGCTATTCCCGTTCTTTCTTTGGCACTGATCAATCTTCACGCGGCAATGTGGCCGATGATTCTTGTATTCATGCTGCCGTACATTGTCGATTCGATCCCGATCAAGGTCGAGAACCACAAGAAGGAACCTAACGGAAACTGCATGTATCTGCTTGCATCTTTTGCAATCAGCATCGTCATGGGACTTATCAATCCTTACGGCGTCGAGAACATGCTGTATCTGACCAAATCATACGGTCACAGCAGTTTTAACATGATCATGGAAATGAAGCCTACGAGCACCTCAGCAACAGAAGGAATCCTGTTCTTCGCTACCATAGCAATAACAGCTCTCATCACATTATTTATCAAAAAGAGAGCAGTAACGGTAAGGTTCTTCCTGCTGTACTTTGGAACTCTCGTATTAGGCATCATGCAGATCAAGGGAATACCTTATTTCTTCTTCTTCGGTCTCCCTGCATTCGCATACATGATCAAGGATCTCGAGCTCTCGAGCATAACAAAATACACTCAGAAGATCATTACAAACCGTATCAAAGTATTGCTGAAAATCTTCTTTGCGAGCGCTTTTGTCTTCCTGTGCGTTTCAAGATATAACGCTACAAATGAAGCAGCCATCCCCGTAGCATTGCACCGTCATGAACTCGACAACATCATCGCAATCTTAAACGAGAGCGAAGATCCCATGATCTTCCTTTACGCCAACTTCAATGACGGACAGTATCTTGAGTATTACGGATTCCGTCCTTACATCGACGGAAGAGCCGAGGTATTCCTTGCCGAGAACAACCAGTATTACGACGTTTACGAAGAATACTACTGCCTGTTCAACGGCGGAATATACTACAAATCATTCCTGGATAAATACGGATTCAATTACATTATCTTAGACAAGGAAATCGACAGTTACACATATGCATCTGTCGTACGCGACCCTGATTTTGAACTGCTCTACGATTCATACGATGTCGTGCTGTTCAGAAGAACAGACTGGTCACTCGATAAGATGGGCCAGATGTCTGAAGATACTGAAACTGCTGAAACTGTTGAATCTACCGTGCCAAGCGAAACCTGACGGCATCACATCTTTGCGACAACTCTTTTGATCGTTATACCCTGATCAGCGAATTTCTGCTCGAATTCCGTGCGGATATTCTCTTCATTCCACTCGCTGTTGTGAAGGTCTCTTGTGACGTCTTCAAGTGTAAATCCGGTCTCTTCAAATTCGTTTAATGAGAAGTCGAAAAGATCATCGTTATCAGTTTTGAATTCGATGGCTCCGCCCTCTCTCATCATGACCTTATACTTGTTAAGGAAATCCCTGTAAGTCAAGCGTCTCTTAGGCTTGTTCTGTCTTGTCCAGGGATCTGAGAAATTAAGGAAGATGCGGTTAACTTCATTCTCAGCGAAATAGTTTTCGATGATGCCTGCATCGCCTCTTATAAAGAAGAGATTAGGGATCTCAAGCTCGTGTGCTTTCTCAATGGCAGCAAGAGTGACTGAAGCATCTCTTTCCATTGCAATATATAAGACTTCCGGATGTCTTAAAGCCATCTCGGTGCAGAATTTACCCTTACCGCAGCCGATCTCAAGCCATACCGGAATGTCTTCGGGGAAGCCGCATGCTTCTCTCCACTTGCCTTTATTAAGCATGGGCGCATCAAACCAGCGCTCATGACACTTTTCCATGCGCGCAGGAATATTGCGCTTAGTTCTCATTCTTGCCATAAGATCAGATAAGCTTCTCCGTAAGTTCTACTCCGCCGATAACGTGGAAGTGAACGTGCATGACTGTCTGTCCTGCACCCTCACCGCAGTTATTGATCGTTCTGTAAGCGCCGCTGATGCCCTTGATCCTGGCAACTTCAGCGATTGCCTTTGTGATCTCGCCTGCATAAAGAGCGCCCTCAGGATCTGAAGCGAGCTCATTCATGTCTGCGAAATGCTTCTTCGGAACAACGAGAACGTGTACCGGAGCAACGGGATTAATATCATTGAAGCAGAGAACATAATCGTTCTCATATACTTTTGTTGAAGGGATCTTACCCTCTACGATATCGCAAAAAATGCACATGGTATTTCTCCTTAACCGTTAACCTGTGAAGCGAGGACTTCTTCTGCCTTAGCAAGTGCGTCAGCAAGCTTGGATACATCCTTACCGCCTGCCTGAGCCATGTCGGGACGTCCGCCGCCGCCACCGCCTGCAACCTTTGCAGCTTCCTTGATGATGTTACCGCAGTGAGCACCCTTCTCGTTAGCTGACTTAGTAGCCATAGCTGTAAAGAGGAGCTTGTCGCCGCCGTTTGCAGCAAGGAATACAACGCCGCAATCGAGCTTGTCTCTGATCTTGTCTGCTGTATCTCTCAAAGCTGCAGCATCAGCAGCGTCGCAGGAAGCGATAACTGCCTTAACGCCTCCGATATCCTTAGCACCGGAAACTGCGCTGTCAGCAAATGAACCTGCCTTAGCCTTCTCAATATCTGCGAGCTCTTTTTCGAGAGTCTTAACTTCTGCATGGAGTGCATCGATTCTCTCAACGATCTTATCCTTGGGAGTCTTAAGAGCAGCTGCTGCATCGTTGATGAGGTTTCTGTCTTCCTTGCTCATCTCGTAGCACTTAGCGCCTGTAACAGCTTCGATTCTTCTTACGCCGGCAGCGATACCTGACTCGGAAACGATTCTGAACTGGCCAACCTGGCTGCTGTTTGTAAGGTGTGTACCGCCGCAGAACTCAAGATCGAAAGGATCAGAGAAATCACCTACTGCAACGACTCTTACGACTTCGCCGTACTTCTCGCCGAAGATAGCTGTAGCGCCGAGCTTCTTAGCTTCTTCGATATTCAACACCTTAGTCTCTACAGGGAGAGCCTGAAGGATTACGTCATTTACCATCTCCTCAACCTTGGAAATCTCTTCAGCAGTCATTGCCTGTGAATGGTTGAAGTCGAATCTGAGACGGTCGCTTCCAACATAAGAACCTGCCTGCTCAACGTGATCACCGAGTGTCTTCTGAAGTGCAGAAAGAAGGATGTGTGTAGCAGTGTGGTTTCTTGCGATAGACATTCTGTTCTTCTTATCAACTTCGATGCTGACTGTAGCACCCTTGGAAACAGAACCCTTAACTACCTTGAGTGTATGGAGATACTTGCCTGCAGCATCCTTATCAACTGAAAGAACTTCAGCCTCAAAATCTGCTGTGTAGATCTTACCTTCGTCGTGAATCTGACCACCCATAGTAGCGTAAAGAACTGTCTTGTCACATACTGCGATGATGTCATCACCTGCTGAAGCGCTGTCTACTGTGCTGAGCTTACCGTCAGCATCTGCCTTCAGGATGTAGATTACCTGTGCATCACACTTGAGGTTATCGTAACCGTCGTACTCTGTAGCATTGGAATCCTTGGCAACTTCTTCAGGAATCTCGCTTACGCTTAATGCGAGGTCTTCCTTAGCCTTTGTAGCTGCTCTTGCAGTTTCCTTCTGCTTTTCCATTGCAACCTTGAAGCCGTCCTCATCTACCTTGAGGCCTTCTTCTGAAGCCATCTCGATAGTAAGTTCGATCGGGAATCCGAATGTATCGTAAAGATAGAAAGCAGAATCGCCGTCGATCTCTGAAGAACCTGCCTTCTTCTTGTCGTCAAGGATCTTCTTGAATTCCTTGATGCCGTTCTCGAGTGTGCTCTCGAATCTTGCGATCTCCTTGTCGAGCTCGTTAAGGATGAACTCACGGTTCTTTGCAAGAAGCGGATAGCTGTCATCGTAAACGCTGTCGATATAGATCTTAGCAAGGCCGAGGATCTGCTCTGTGGACATGCCGAGTGTTCTTGCGTGTCTTACGGCACGTCTGATGAGACGTCTTAATACGTAGCCTGCACCTGCATTTGAAGGAACGAGCTTAGCTGCATCGCCGATAAGCATAACGCTTGTACGGATGTGGTCAGCAAGGATTCTCATTGACTTTGTGAGCTTCTCGTCAGAATCATACTTAACGCCTGAAGCCTTCTCGATATATGCGATAGCCTCTGTGAAAAGGTCTGTCTTATAAACGTCCTTTGTGCCGTTTAAGAAAGCGAGGATTCTCTCAAGACCCCAGCCTGTATCTACGTTCTTCTGCTTGAGGGGTGTGAGGTGTCCGTCCTGGTGCTTCTCGTACTGCATGAATACGTCGTTACCGATCTCGGTATACTTGCCGCAGCTGCATCCGGGGCCGCAGTTAGGGCCGCAGTCGGGAATGTCTGCGATATAGAACATCTCGCTGTCAGGACCGCAGGGACCATACTCAAGTCCCCACCAGTTGTCGTCTGCACCGAGATAGTAGATATTTTCGGGCTTGAAGCCTGAAGCGATTCTGAACTGGGCGCCTTCCTCATCTCTGGGAGCGTTCTCGTCGCCTGCGAAAACAGTTGCTGCGAGGTGGTCGTTATCGAATCCGAATACCTGTGTGAGAAGCTCGTAGCTCCACTTGCATCTGTCTTCCTTGAAGTAGTCACCAAGGCTCCAGCTTCCCATCATCTCGAAGAATGTAACGTGGCTTCTGTCACCTACTGAATCGATATCGTTTGTACGGACACAGCCCTGAACGTTGCAGAGTCTTGTTCCCATGGGGTGCTTCTCGCCGAGGAGATAAGGCATCAACGGCTGCATTCCCGCAACGTTGAATAATACTCCGGTTGAACCGTCAGATACCAAAGATACGGCACCTACATCTACGTGACCTCTCTCAATATAGAATTCCTTCCAGGTCTTTCTTAGCTCTTTTGAAGTAAATTGTCTCATTACGGTAATGCTCCTATATAAAAATAAAACTTAAAAATTATAAATCGTTTAATAATGGTTTGCAATCAGAGGTTCTTTAGTTTTGCCGCCTGGGCTGCCTTCCTGATGTAAGCCCCGTATTCACGGCATACTTCGTCGTTATCGATCTCGATATCGACATTCTCAAATGTCGATAATTCGAACAGATCCGTATAAAGCGTCGGCGCGAATCCCGTGGTAACGCTGATCTTGAGGATACCTTTATCAAGTTTGGTATCATCTGCGATCCTGACCTTGTCGCTTACCTTTGAAGCAAAGGCTCCGTATGCCTTGAGCGCATCCTTACGTGTCTTGCCTTTGATCGTGATTCCGATATGCGTGGGTCTGCCGCTCGAAAAGGCTGAAAGCGAATTTCCGATGAAGCTCTTAAGCTCCTGTTCCCTCAACTTCTCGCTCTTGTAATCGACATAAGATTTTTCATCGAGAAGCGAGACGCTTGCTATTCTGTCGACTCTGTATCGTCTTAAGGCAGCTGACAGGCTCTGGTCCTTTTCAAGTCCCTTGGCTTCCGTATTATCAATGGCAATAAGGTAATAGCAGTTGTTCTCCCAGTCCAATGCCATGGGAGATACGATCTTGTCAGTCTTCTCGGTAAGCTCGCTTCCTAACATATATCCGTAAACGATCTTAAGTGACTGTCTGCCTTCAATGCCATTCCTTATGCAGTTGAGCCTTAAAATGCTCTTCTTGTCGATCTTCTCGTAGTGAGGATAAAGTGCTCTCTTCTGGTATCCGTCAGGGAAATAAGTCGGGAACATCTTGATGATCTTCTCGCAAAGATCGGAATCGACGAACGTCGTGGTGCTGATCGCGTCAACGATAAGCCTTGCCTCATCTATGAGGATCTCGTCGGTAAGCTCCGTTCTTCTGTATTTCTTGCCTTCCGTATAGATCCAGGCATCGTCCATCGTCTGTCCTGACTTCATTACGTATTCGTTGATCTTATTGATGTCGGCGTAGATCGATTTGCGCTCAAAAGTCGTACCTGTGCAGTCTTCAAGATACTTGATAAGATCGCTGACCGACACCGATTCCCGGCCGCCCATGGCGCTTACCTGGTGCTTGAAATAATCGTAGATAAACAAGATCTTGAGTTTGGATAATTCACTGTTTGCCATAAGACTTCCTCCGGGATATTTTCGATATGATAATAGTACCATTAACAGTACTGTTAGTTAAGCAGGTTTATATCTGCCATTCTGTCATGATTCTTGTTTTCGAGCGTGTTTCAGACGACCTTTTACCGCCTGTCGGAAAACCGGTATGAGGAGGGTGGTTTCTATGACTACAGAAACCGTTGTACAGTTTTTTGTACATGTTTTTTGCTCGAAAAGTTGTACAAAAACCTGGATTCTTACAAAATCCAGGTTTTCGTCCATGTTTTTACACGATTTACATAGACAAAAAACTGTACTTAAGTTTTCCACATCGAAAAAGGCTGCCTCACAGAGATATCACTTCGTTAATCCGTAATAATGTCGCACAAGCTATGCGGATTATCGGGTAGAGCAAGAAAATTATTTCAGATTTTTATTTCTCCCCCAAAACGACCTCTGACCGTGATAGAATGATAGGCACTTTAATCGTTTCACAGGGGTAATTAGAGGTGAGAACAATCAATGATCTCGGCTTTGCGGTGCCGGATATCCTTATTCCGCAGAATGGTACAGACCTTAAGAAATGGGCAGTAATCGCCTGCGACCAATATACATCAGAGCCTGAATACTGGAAGAACGTTGAAGATGAGGCAGGAGATGCTCCTTCAACACTTAATCTCGTTCTTCCTGAAGTATATCTTAATACCGATAAAGAGACAGAGAAGCTCGGTTCCATCGCTAAGACGGCTAGAGCTTATCTTGACGAAGGTATTCTCCAGGGTCTCGGAACGGGATTCATTCTGACAGACAGATCAACATCCCTTCACCCTTCAAGAAGAGGCCTCATGGCTGCTATCGATCTTGAAGGCTACAGCTTCGAACCCGGCAACAAGAACATCTGCCGTGCAACTGAAGGAACAGTTCTTTCGAGAATCCCGCCCAGAGTAAGGATCAGGGCAAATTCTCCTTTGGAGCTCCCCCACATCATGATCCTCATCGATGATCCTAAGGGACTTACCATCGAGAAGGCTTTCGACATGGCTGAGGCTGAAGGTCTCGCACCTTTGTACGATACAGATCTCATGCTCGGTTCAGGCCACATCAAGGGCACATTCATTCCTGACGGTTCTGCAATCGCAGAATCCATCGTAAACGGACTTGCTTCACTTAAGGCAGCAAACTCCGACGGACTTCTTTTCCTCGTTGGCGACGGCAACCACTCCCTCGCTTCTGCAAAGGCTCACTGGGAAAATATCAGAGAGAATCTTTCTGAAGAAGAAAAGAAGAACCATCCCGCAAGATATGCTCTTGCAGAGATCGTAAACATTCACGACAAGGGACTTGATTTCGAGCCCATTCACAGAGTCGTATTCAATATCAGCGGTGAAGAATTCATCGCAAAGGCAAAAGAGTATTTCAAGGATTCCGGCATCGAGCTTAATGGTTCAGATGACGGCAAGCAGACATTCATCGTCGTTACCGAAGGTCAGGAAGACGTTAAGGTATCACTTGCAAATCCGCCGCACACACTTGCAGTCGGATCAGTACAGATGATGATCGATGCTTTGGGACTTGAGTGCGATTACATTCACGGTGAGGATTCCGTAAGAAAGCTTTCCACAACAGGAAACACAGGTATCCTCGTACCCGCTATCAGCAAAGATACATTCTTCGGAACAGTAGAAAAAGAAGGCGTTTTCCCCAGAAAGACATTCTCCATGGGTGAAGCTTTCGAGAAGAGATTCTATCTTGAGGCAAAGATTATCGAATGATGGATTCCGATAACGAAATCTTTAAGGATGACAGCAAAACTGTCTGCATTATCGGCTCCGGTCTTTCCGGTCTGACATGCGGTATGAAGCTTGCAAAAGCAGGCTTCAATGTTACTGTCGTTGAAGAGCTTGCCTCACCCGGAGGACTCCTCGCTTATACAAGAATCGGAAGAGAATATTTGGAGCTCCTCCCCCACCACTTGAGAAAGAGCGACAAGGCTTTGCTCGCTTTATCTAAAGAGATGGGCGTAGATGATAAGATCAACTGGTTTGATTCCGCCTGGTCCGGAAAAGCATCACACCGCAAAGTCGGATATTACGACGGCGGTTTTGCATGCCTTATCTCAAGCCTCATGCAGGCAATCACGGATAACGGCGGACATATCTGCTATTCCACTACCGTTGCCGAGATCGCAAGACTCGGAAGCGGAATGTACAGAACGAGCTGCATCCTCTCAAATTCAACGAGAGTCGTAATCGACAGCGCTTATGTCATCTTCACGGGTTCATGCAGAACATTCGTAAACGTAAGCCATGGTCTCCCTATCGCAATGGATGACAGGGATATCCTCATGAACGTCACATACAGTGCAAAGATCACAGCCATGATGGTAATGAAGCACGAGATCTCACAGATGTTCTATCAGGTACCTCCGAAAGATTCCGGACTTCCCTTCAAGGCGATAATCAATCACTCGAGTGCATTCGGAGAGAGAGGTTACGGCGGAGCTGTCGTATACCTTGTTGGTTCATGCTCAATCACCGACGCTCTCTGGATCGATGATGATGCAAACATCATGCTCAAATATTTTGCAGGACTCCGTAAGCTCTATCCTTCGCTCCGTAAGTCTGACGTTAAGTCATGGCGTCTTACTAAGACGAGATATGCTCTTACTTCCAAGTATCCTGAGATCGATCTTTCAAACCCTTGTGAGAATCTTTTCGTATGCTCAACGGGACTTACAAAATACGCTACGAACGACACTCCGGAAAACCACATGGATTCAGTCGTAAGTCTTGCAGGAAAGATCAGCTCTGAGATCATAAAATCTTATGAGGCTTCCCTTACGAGAAGTTCCGAATCAACAGTAACTGAGCTTAATATCCAGGAGAATAAAACTTCTGTTGAAGGAGTTCTTTCATGAGCAGGAATTCTTCACTTGTTGAATCTTCTCCTTTACGTTTTGTTTTATTATTAATTCCTTTCTTTATTGCCGGTACTCTCGGTTTTGCCACGATGGGAGTAACGGATACTTCCATGGTTTTGTGGTGGTCGGTTTTCCTTGTGTTTACCGGATTCATCACGCTGCCTCTTTCTACAAAACTCTGGCGTGATTTTTCATCCGGCGGCTTTCTCCTGTCGCAGCCGATGGGACTTATCTTCACATGCCTTTTACTGTGGACTCTTACTCACTTTAAGGTCTGCAAGATAAATATTCTCTGCATCTTTTTATGTGCTCTTGTAATCGGAGTCTGCTGCTATGCACCGAAGCCTTTAAGAGAAGCATTTGTAAAAAAGGTTAAGAGCAAGGGATTTGTTGAAGCTGCAGTTGTCGAAGAGACGGCTTTCCTCATCGTCTTATTCCTCATGTGCTATTTCAAAGGCTTCCTTCCCGACATCAACGGCCAGGAAAAATTCATGGATTACGGCTTCATTATGTCGATGATTCGTGACGGAAGTCTTCCTGCAAAAGACATGTGGCTTGCAGGCTATTCCATTAACTACTATTACTTCGGACAGTACATCTGGGCAGTCGTCATCAAGGCTACCAACATTCCTACAGGAGTTGGCTACACGCTGGCTATGTGTACTGCGACTGCGCTGCCTTTCGGAATGAGTTTTTCGATCGGAAAATTCATGATCGAAGCAGCTCAGAAAAAAGGCTTCAAAGATAACAAGATCATCAAGTACGTAGCAGGTTTTTTCACGGGATGCGCAGTATCTCTCTGGGGTAATTCGCACTCGTTTTATTACGACGAAAAAAGCATCGGAAACAAGATGCTCGAAGTATTCAAAAACATGGGCATCGACGTCGGAAGAACTGACCATTTCTTCTATCCTGACAGCACCAGATTCATCGGATGGAATCCTGATCTCGGAGTCGATTACACAATCGAAGAATTCCCTTTCTATTCATATATTGTAGGAGACCTTCATGCGCATGTAATCTCCATGATCATCGTCCTTCTTATCTCGGCGATAATCCTCTCCATGATATGTGCAGTAAAGCTCCCTACAAAAGAAGAAAATGAACTCGTGCACGGCCTTGATAATCTTGGCGGTGACAACAACTCAAGACTTCTTCCGGAGTTCGAATCAACGATCACTCTTCACCTTGTTTTGTGTGCCGTTCTTTTAGGATGCGCACAGATGACAAACTACTGGGATTTCCTTATCTACTTCGTATTCTGTTCAATGGGAGTACTGATCTGCAACACGATAAGATCACCCAAATTTGTAAACATCCCGGGCGCTATCGTATTCGTTGTAAACGTCGGCGGAATCCTCATGATCTACCTTGCAAAGGGAAGCAGTCCTGCTATTCTTTTCGCGCTTGAATTATTGCTCATGGTAGCGTCTTTCCTGTTCTGCGTGGTAAGTCCTACGGCTCTTCCGAGAACGTCATTCCAGATGAGTTTCCTCTTCACCATCGCGACATTCGTTGCACTTCCGTTTAACCTTAATTTCGACATGATCTCAAACTCTCTGGGCAAGTGCAAAAACCACTCATCACTTTTCCAGCTGTTTATCCTTTACGGAATTCACGTGCTTATCAGCGTCGTGTTCATGGTCATCGTTTTTGTAAACAAGAATTACAGAGATGCATCTTCCGTAAGCATGAAAAAACAGATGAAGATGAAGAACTCTTCTTATGTCATCGGAGGAGAACAGACTTACACCAATCCCATCCAGGCTTTCTTTGCTCAGCGCAACATCATTGATATCTACTGTTGCGGCATGACCGTAGTAGGAATCATGCTCCTTATTGCGCCTGAGATCTTCTATGTAAGAGACATTTATACAGGCGGTTATTTGCGTTCGAACACGATGTTCAAATTTGCATTCGCCGCATTCATCATCCTCTCTACTACCATGATCTATTCAGTCATAAGACTGTTCTGGTTCATTAAGAAAGACGGCAAAAAGAACATCGTTTTATTCTGCGTTGCCATCGGTTTTGCACTCGATCTTTTCATCCCCGCGCACTACACGATGCTTGCTCTGAAGCAGCGTTCCGGAGAACTTAAGAAAGAGAATTACAAGACATTAGACGGTACTGCATATATTGAAAACCATGCAAGTCTTTACGTTGACGATTACTATTCAGGCAACCTTGTTTCTTACATGGCCTGCGTTGACTGGTTCAATGAAAACGTTGACGGAAGTCACGTTATCTGCGAAGCATACGGAGACAGCTACACAGACTGCTGCATCATCTCTGCTTACACAGGTAATCCTACTGTTTTCGGATGGCAGACACACGAATGGCTGTGGCGTTTCCACGGTATCGTAAATAAAGAGACAGATCTTCTTGAATCAGATCCTGAGAAGGATGTTTGGAAGCTTTACATCACACCGAGACATAATGACGTTGATATCCTTTATCTGAGCAGCAATCCTGACGATGTTCAGGGAATCATCAACAAATACCAGATCGAATACATCATCGTAGGAGATCTCGAGCGTCACAAGTACGGCTACGACAATTCGTATGTTTTCGCGCAGCTCGGTAATGTTATATTCCAGTATGAAGATCTTATGGTATATAAAGTTACACCCGTGACACCTGTCCCGGTTAACTGATATCAGACTTCAGGAAGTTCTTCCAAAGGATCAATCTTAACTGTTACGGGAGTTGTTCCCTCACCTTCATCATATGTCATCTCACCGCAGACAAGAGCTACCGGACACTTGATCCTGCTTCCGTATTTGCCGTCACCTGCAAGAGGATGCTTTCTTGAACTGAACTGTGTTCTTATCTGATGTGTGCGTCCCGTATCGAGAACTGCTTCAACATATGAGAGATCTTTTTCCGCGTTATATGAAATGACTTTATATGTAAGTCTTGCTTCCTTAACGCCTTTTCTCATTCTCTTTACGGGGAATGTTCTGTTGCTTCTTGAATCGTGGAAAAGAAGATCTTCCATCACGCCTTCGTCTTCAAGTTTTCCCTGACAGACGAGATAATATTTCTTGCTTAAAATTCTGATTCTTTTTCCGGAATCTGCAGCTGCGATTATGCCCGGAACAGGAACGTCTAATCTCGATAAAACATTGAGTCCTGAAGGCGCGATCTTCTCGCTGTCTTCTCCTCTTTCTTTATAAAGGATCTGGTATCCTTCACCCTTTTTAAGTATCTTCGACATAAAATTTTTAGCAGACGAATACTGTGATCGTCTCACGTCCTCCGTCAAGGAATACTTCGACCGTTCCGACATCTTCAAGAACGCCTATTTCAGGGCATTCCCTATATGCTTTATCGAAAAGCGTGCGTCCTTCAAACTGCACTCTTAATCTTCCTGATGCATAGCTTACAAAGCTGCTTTCTTTTACCTGTCTGTATCTTAATTCAGCATAAGGGATAAGGCATACTTCGCCTTTTCTCGATACGGTTATTTCTCTAGGGCAAGTTATCGCAGAAGAATTCATTCTCATGGAGAACATCCATGCCATCAGAACTATTCTTCCATTCTCATCTTCAGCCGTAACGGGATTAAAGAAATCATCACCGCTGTCAACTGATTTAAAAGGATCGTCCGCATCGTCGAAAACAAATTTCTCACCGTCGTAATCGCCTGTTGCAAACAGCACTTTTGTCGGCACATGCTTTTCGCTCTGGATGATGAAAATCCACTTGCCGTCTACTTCCATAATGTGCGGTGATTCGATAACGCTTCCGAATTTTCCGTCTGATACAAGTTCGCCTTTATAGTTCCAGTTAATGAGATCTTTTGATTCGAACTGGAGTACTTTTCCGATCCCGTTCTGGCCCGCTCCCATGAGCATTCTAAATCCGTTTCCGCACTTCATTACAAAAGGATCCCTGAACTTTACGGTACCGTCCAAAGGCATTGTAACTATTGGATTTCCGGGGCACTTAACAAAGACTTTTCCGTCTTCGGAATATGCTGCGCAGACAGTCTCTTTATAGTCGTCTGCAACCGATGTGTAGAACAGCCATATCTTCCCTTCATGAACGATTGCAGAACCAGAACTGCAGCACATTTCAGCGTCGGGACTTATTGCGACAGGAAGATCTTCCCAGTTGATCAGATCATCTGATACAGCGTGTCCCCAGTGCATTCTTCCGTAGCGCGGAGCATCGGGATTAAGCTGGAAAAACAGATGGTATCTTCCTTTGAAATAAACAAGACCGCAGGGATTACCCAGCCAACCTTCTTTTCTCGAATAATGGTATTTCACGGGGCACTAACCTCTGCGGTCTTTAATCTTTTGTTTAGTTGTACTGACTCTTAAGCAAGCTCAAGAAGAGATACACGGAGAACGCCTTCAGCAGCTGAAAGCTCGTCGATGATCTCCTGAGATACAGGCTGGTCGATAGCAACGAAAGCCTGTGCGTGCGGGTTGTCAGAACCATCCTGGTTCTTTCTTCCCCAATGCATGGAAGCGATGTTGATGTTGTGCTTACCGAGGATCGTAGCGATTCTTCCGATAACGCCCGGAACATCGTTGTTCTTAAGAGCAAGAACTGTATTTGAGAGAGGGCAGTTCATCTCATAACCGAAGAATGAGACGATAACCTCTGTGTCAGGTCCGAATACCGTACCGTTGATCTTGAGTTCTCTTCCATCTTCTGTGCAGAACTTAACATTGATGAGGTTGTTGTACTTCTGGATGGACTCTGTCTTTGTCTCAACAACTTCGATTCCGCACTCGTCCATGCACTCCTGTGCATTAACGTAAGATACGTGATCGTTGCCCATACCTTCCAAAAGACCCATCATGAGTGAGAGTGTGATGATACCTGTTCCGGAACTCTCTGCGAGCTCGCCTCTGTATCTTACTTCAACCTTCTTGATAGGTGTTGCTTCTGCCTGATAGTACATACGGCCGATCTTCTCAGCGAGTGAGCAGTAAGGCTTGATCTCTTCGATGCTGCCGGAGAACTGAGGCATGTTGATAGCTGCAACGAGTTCACCCTTCAAAGCGCCGTCGATGAGCTCAACGATGCCCTGACCAACCTTAGCTGTAGCTTCAACTGTGGAAGCGCCGAGGTGAGGTGTGATGTAGCAGTGAGGAGCGTGAAGGAGAACGTTGTCGAAATCCTGCTCGCCGGGTGCCTTGTTGTAAGAAGGCTCCTTATCGAAAACGTCGATTGCAGCTGCAGCAACCTGACCTTCAGCGAGTGCATCAGCGAGATCCTGCTCGTTTACGAGTCCGCCTCTTGCAGCGTTAACGATTCTTACGCCTCTCTTGCACTTATAGAGCTGCTCCTTAGCGATCATGTTGTATGTTTCTTTTGTCTTAGGAGTATGGAGTGTGATGAGGTCAGCCTGAACGAGGAGCTCGTCAAGAGTCTGGCATCTTGTAACGCCGAGCTTATCAAACTTCTCCTGGGGAATATAAGGATCGTAAGCGATTGCGTTCATGCCTACGCCCTTGAGCTTTCTGGATACGATAGAACCGATACGGCCCAAACCGATGATACCAACTGTCTTGCCCTCGAGTTCAACACCTGTCCAGTTGCCGCGTCTGAAGTCGCCGTTGTGTACGCCTTCGTTTGCTGTGCAAAGATTACGGAAGATGGAGAATGCGTGGCCTACAGCAAGCTCACCTGCTGCCATGTTGTTAGCGGTAGGAGTATTAAGAGCGATAACGCCGTGCTCTGTGCATGCCTTAACATCGATGTTATCGATACCTGTTCCGGCTCTGCCGACAGCCTTAAGGCAGTCAGCGTTGTTCAAAAGGTTCTCATTGATCTTTGTTGCTGATCTTACGATGATAGCGTCAAAACCCTTGATGTACTGTTCGATCTCTTCCTGGGAATGACCAAGGTATTCTTCTACCTCGTATCCTCTGTCTCTTAAGTACTGAACGCTCTCTTCTGCAATGCTCTCGGTAATAAGAATCTTCATATTTATGTCCCCCGTTAATTAATTACTAAATCTGATCAAGCTTTTGCTTTAAGTTCATCAATGGTCTGCTTGAGATCATTGAGGTATTCTCTAAGACCTTCTTCAGTGAGATCACCCATGTGAGCGATTCTGAATGTCTTGTCCTTGAGCGGGCCGTAACCGTTGCTCATGAGATAACCCTTCTCACCCATAGCCTTGATAAGGTCTGATGTGGGAATTCCCGTTGTGTTTGTTACGCATGTAACAGTAACGGAAAGGTGATCGGGATTGGAATAAAGTTCGCAATTCTCTCTTGCCCAGTCCTGAGCGATCTTTGCGAGCTTGCAGTGCTTCTGATATCTGTTCTCAATGCCTTCTTCGAGGATCTTGTCGAGCTGATAATCAAGAGCGAACATGTGTGACTCTGAAGGTGTTGAAGGATACTGATAAGGCTTTTCCTTAACGAACTTAACGAGTTCAAGATAGTCGAAGTAAAGACCTCTGTTCTCTACTGTCTCAGCCTTCTTGATAGCCTTCTCTGATACGGAAGCGATAGCCATTCCCGGAGGCAGGCCCAAGCACTTCTGTGTTGATGTGATGCAGACGTCGATTCCGAGCTCATCTACAGGGATATAATCGCCTGCCATGGATGAAACTGCGTCAACGCATACGATAACATCGGGATATTTCTTGTAAACTTCAGCGAGCTTATCCATGGGATTGTGGATACCTGTTGAAGTCTCGTTCTGTGTGATTGTGATAAGGTCGTACTTGCCTGTTGAAAGAGCAGCCTCGAGCATCTCGGGTGTTGTAGGCTGTCCGAGTTCAGACTCGAAAAGATCTGCAGCGATGCCGTTGGATGTGCACATCTTGTGCCATCTCTTACCGAATGCACCGATTGAGAATACTGCGGCACGTGTCTTTGTAAAGCTTCTTACCGCACCTTCCATAAGTCCACTGCCTGATGACGTTGATAAAACGATAGTGTTGTTGGTCATCATTACCTTCTGGAGCTTTTCAGAGATTGACTGCTGAAGAGCTGAAGCGTCCTTGGTTCTGTGTCCGATCATGGGCATAGCCATCTTGTCGAGAACATCCTGTGAAACCTCGATAGGACCGGGTATAAACAGTTTCTTGTGCATGGTTTTTACCTCTTTCCGCGCGCGTATTTATAGAGCAATAGAATTATATACTTGAATCTTACTTTTTTGTTACAAAATAAGTTGACTAAATAGCCAAAAAACAAACCGCCTGCCGTGGAATTCACAGCAGGCGGTCATATAAATTTTTACTGATTTTCGCTTAAGGCTCAGGTGATGTGGATTGAGCTTGTGATCTCACCCGGATTTGTCTCGCCTGTAGTCTCAGCAGTTGAAGATCCGCCGGCATTGAATGTGATCGGGATCTCGCCTGTCAGTACGCCCTGAGGAGGCAGTAAGAGCTTGTCTCCGCTGTTAGGTCCTGTGTATGTAGCAGGATCGAGCTTGTTGTACGTAATGATAGTTGCGATTCTCGGGTCACTGCAGTTCTCGATATCGATGTTGTATACAGTGTGGAAGAGATCCCACCATGTTCTGTATCCGATGTAATCAGAGAATACGAAGTATCCGATAGGAGCGGATGCGTCAGGCAGTGTAGCCTGTGTTGTCGGCATCGTTGTCTCTGTTGTCATCTCCTCAGAAGAGAGTGAAGGTACTGTCTCCGTAGGCTTTGTCTTTTTGCTGCAGCCTCTTGCGATCAATGCGATTACAATAAAGATGCAGATGAGGAGGATAGCAAGGAAAGCAATGAACATATAACCGTTGCGGTTAAGCTTCATCTTCTTTCCGCCGCCGTTGCCGCCCTTACCGGCTGAAGCGCTTGTACGCGGTGCACTGCCTGTAGGTCTGCCGTTGTTATTCGGACCGGAACCGGAAGGTCTGTAAGAAGCCTGGCCGGGATTAGGTGCCTGAGCCTGCTGTGCTTCAGGAGCGAAGCCCTGTGCATCAGCGCCTGCCGGGTTATATCCGTAACCCTGGTCACCAGTGTAAGCCTGTCCGCTCTCATCTACTCCGAGAATGTTATTGAACCATTCGTCATCAAGAGATGCTGATGAGGAAGCAGAAGCCTGGGGCTGTGCATATTCATCGCCGAAGCCTTCCTGAGCCTGCTGTGAAAGATCAGTGTAACCTTCCTGCTGATAGCCGTTAGGATCCTGATATTCACCGAAGCCGCCCTGCGGAGCCTGATCATAGCCTGGAGCATATCCGTTGTCACCAGCGCCATAATCGGTATATCCGTCATTGTCCATAGGTATACCTCCCTGCATATTTGGAGTCTGATCACCATATGTTCCGAAGCTGCTCTGATCAGCGGCAGAGAATGACTCTGCGCCATAAGGCTGATACGGAGGAACTTCTGCTGTTCCCTGAGCTTCGCCGCCGGCATAATCGCCGTAAATCGAAGCATTGTCGAACGGCTGTGAAACGTTCTGTTCTGAACCTACAGCGTTGACAGGGTTGTTGTAATTGTCTGAATCATAAAGAGGCATCTGAGGGATATCATCTGCCTTTGCAGGAGCTGCTTCTTCTGCGCCGGTAACATAAACGTTGTTGCCGAACGGAAGAACTACGTCATCCTGTGCGGGAGCCTGCTCGATCTCCTCCGGAGCTTCATCAGCTGCGGGAATGACAGGTGCGGGCTGCTCGATAACTTCAGCAGGCTTCTCTGTCTCAGGGAAATCAACGTTGAGCTTATCTTCATCCTTCAATTCAGGCTTCTCTTCATTGATCTCGTACTCAGGTACGGGGATTGAAGAAACCTCTTCAGAAGGAACGGGTTCTGCCTTGGGAGCCATAACGTCCTCGCCGAATACGAGCGGAGGAGTATTCTTGAGTTCCTGTGCGCTTGTGTTGCCGTAAGGATCGAATGTATCTGCAGCGTCTGCTGATACGTCGGAATCACCGGAATCGGCCTTGACCTCACCGGGTGCGAAAACGATCTCTTCAGGCTTGTTAACAACTGCAGGTGCCGGAGGAATAACTACCGGAGCTTCACCCATTACCGGAATAACGGGAGCTGCAGGTGCTGCAGGAATAACCGGAATAACAGGCTCTTCCTTAAGATCTGCGAAATTTGTTTCCTTAGCTGCGCCCTGTTCCTTGTCAGCCATGGCCTGTGCCAGGATTCCGGAACCGGATGTTGAACCAAAGAAAATGGAATTGATGTCCGTAACAGGCTTCGTCGGGGAATCGTCAGCATCAGGTGCAAACTCTGTTGTGGAGATAGTCTCCATAACGGGAGCTGCGGGCTGCTCTTCCTGTACCGGCGCAGGTGTTGAGTCAACGGAATCAAGATTGAAAACGAACGGAGAAGAAGCAACTGCAGCTTCTTCAGCTTTTGCAACTGCTTCGGAATCGCTCTGTGCGGATTCCTTCATCTCACCGAAGATCCTTCTCATTGCTTCTTCAGCAGAGATCTCTTCAGGCTTTTCTGAATTATCAGGGAACTCGGGAGCTGCATCAGGAATCTTCTGTGCTTCAGGCTGTCCTGCCATATCACCGAACTGTACGCTTCCGTCTGCGGGAGCAGCACCGGGTACTACGGGAACTGCCATAGGCTCTTCAGGAGTGAGGCTTACGAATCCTGCATCGGCAATAGCCTTTGCTGCTGCACCGACTTCGCCGCCTTCAACTGTGGACTCTAAGAGTTCATGGCTCTCGCTCTCATAATCCTTAGCCTTTTTCTTCTTGCCGAAAAGACCTTTCTTCTCTTCTTTTGTGAGGTTCTCTACGAAAGAGATGGAGATCTGCATAGGAGTGTTCGGCATTCTTGCGGAAGCCTGTGTAAGGATGAGTCCTGCAGCATCACACTGGTCTTCAGCGTCTGTGAGGATTCTCAATATTTCTCTCTGGCCGAGTGCATCGTAGATGGACTTGTTGCAAAGGATGATGCAGTCGTCAGGTGTAAGCGTAAAGAAGTTTGACCAAAGTGCATTGGCCGTCTTGGATGAACAGTAATACTGGAAGTCACCTACTCTGTTGCCGTATGCATCGATGGGCTCCATGGGGATGCCTGCATCAGTGAGCGGGAACAAAGTGTCGTCTCTGTAAAGGAATGCGAGACCGCCGCCGATAGTAACTGCGAATGCCTCGGAATCTCTTACGATAACACCGGTGAAATAAGGGTCACGGCTCTCATTGTCGATGAGCTTTGTTGTTCCGGCAACTTCTACTGCAGTTGACAGGAACTTCTCGATCATTGCGTCGATCTCTTTATGACCGTTCTTTACTTCGTTGCAAAGTCCGCGAAGCTGGGGTTCAAACGGCGGGATAGTACCGGGTTCAAAACCTTCGATTGCGGGATGTGTGAAAAGCGAGAAGAAGAAACCTCTCTCATCTTTGTCGATAGTGATATCGGCCTGTCTGGTCTCTCTTTTACCGCAAAGTCTGCCGTCAAGATAGAATGCGTCTGTCAGCGTGCTGGAAGGAAAATAGCGCGCCGTCAGCGTGCTAGCAAGCCGTGTTAAGGTAGCCATGAAGCCCATCCTCCGTATAAATATTCATGATAATTATAACACAAGGTTTTTTATCTCAATCTATTTTTATAAAAATTAATATAACAGTAATTTTATGCAAAATGCCCCAAAGAAAAGGCCCCGCAGGCATTTTGCCCGCGGGGCTTTTTGGTGCAATTTTGTGGCAGCTTATTATCCGAGGATCCTGTCCATATTTCTGTTGATCATATCGAAGGTTCCTGTGAGGGAATCAAGATATGCAGTATGGATCATCTCGTCCGTTGCATTCGGGTATTTTGCATGCATGTCATCCATGGTCTTCTGTGTCCAGAGATAGCCCATTCCGTACTTTGCATAGTAACCCGGATCCATGATGAGAAGCGTGTAGAAATCACGGAAATCATCTTCTGTTACTGAGAATCCCAGATCGTTGAAGTAATCAACACAGTCTGTCAGTGACCAGTTCTCGTAGTTGATGCCGTAGTCTACTCTTGTGCTTGCAATAAGACCCATTACGGACTCATCCTGTACAAGCTGCATTGCGCTTGTTCTCTGGCCGCCTTCAGCGAAGTACTTCATGGAGTAGTTCTCAACATATGTTGCCCAGCCTTCTGCATAACCTGTGGAATACATCAGGTACATATACGGATGGCTTGTGTGGGCACGTGTGTAAAGTGACTGGAACATGTGTCCCGGATAAGCCTCGTGAGCTACGGTAATACCGAAATCATCATCAACGCTCTTATTGTTTACGATGAGAACGTTATCGTTATAGTTATCGAGGTGATAACCGAGATATGCTGCAGGTGAGAAGTTCTCCTGGAATACTTCAGGTACTTCCATCGTGTAGTATCCGTGAGCCGGAATATCAGGGAAATCAGGCTTTACGGCCTCATTGAGGAAATCGAGATTTTCTGTTAACGAACCTGCTGAATAAGCATGATCCATATACTCGTCATACCAGTCAAAACCTGTGGTTGCAATGGTCATGTATTCATCGTAAACCTGGTCGAGCTTGTTATCGAGTGCAGTGATGCTCTCTTCGACTGTTGCGCCGCTGTTTGTGATAGCTCTTGTAAGCATTGCATAGTAAGCGTCGCCGCCTCTGTATCTGCAAAGTCCTGCATCTTCTCCGCCGGAACCCTTAAGAGCTCTCATGCGGCTTGCGCACTCTTCGAATTCGGGGAACAATACTTCCTTCATTGCCTTTTCGTGCTCTGAAATAAGTCTTGTTCTGTCAGCATCGGAAAGGCCATTGATGTTATCAAGTCTTTCTTCAAATGATGCATAAAGGAAGCAGTCATTCTTCTGCTCAACAAGATTATCGAAAGACTTGGCAGCTTCCTCATAGCTGTTATCTGAAGCGATAAAGCCGTAGTAAACTCTCTCCTCTTCGAATTTGCAGAGCTCGTCGAAATATCTGTCGAGGTCAATTACGAGATCAATGTAATTCTCGGCATCCTCAACAGTATCGAATGAATAAACATCGAGAAGGAACAGGATGTCTGACTGGGGACCTACGAGGTAATTGAATACCATCTTGTAGTATTCGAAAGCAGTGTATGAGTATGCGTAAATTGACTCTTCACAGTCGTAAACGATCTTCTCGTAGCAGAGAAGGTCATCGCCCTGAAGCGATTCGGCATCGATCGTAAGCAGGATGTCGAGCTGTGACTGGTAGTAAGCCTTCTCTTCGTCGTAATCATCGATTCCGGTGAATTCACCCCACGTTGCTTCCTTGAATTCAAAACCGAAGTTCTCAGGATGCTCGAAATAGATCTCAACATCGGCATAGCAGGTGATCTCGTGGTGCATGATGTCATACTCAACCTGGCTCAGGAGTTCAGTTGCCTGCTTACCTGTTACGGTACCTCTCTGGTGAACGGGATGCACTTCTTCAAACGTAGCTACGTGATCCGGATATGTGAGTTCATCAGATGTGGGAATGAAATCTCCGGTGTAGCCGCCGGGATTCTGTGTAGGTGTTGTGGGATCCGTCGGATCTGTGGGGTCTGTGGGATCGGTCACATAAGTGGGATCCGTCTGACGGCCGCCTTCGGGCTTTGTTCCGTCACCGTGCTCTCTGCCGCCGCCATGGGACGGCTTTGATGTCGTGCAGCCTACAGACAACAGTAATGATGCACAGCAGACAAGGGCAATTATCTTAACAGATAACTTCTTCATTAAATCATCTCCTTTTTATCCTTTATCCATTATCCATACCATCCTTTATCCCTTAGAAAGGATGCTAAATGATAATACCACGAAATTATTTTATTTGCTTATTAGGATTCAGGCAGTTCCGTGTCA
This sequence comes from uncultured Clostridia bacterium, assembly GCA_947303185.1. GTDB lineage: Bacteria > Bacillota > Clostridia > Saccharofermentanales > Saccharofermentanaceae > Saccharofermentans. Next base: position 48,789 of record CAMYXF010000008.1, read on the forward strand.
CCCAGATCGTCGTCATTCATTTCATCTTCCTGAATCATTTCAAGCTTTTCTTTAACAGCGTCGTAATCGATTACGCCCTTTGAATCTCTTGGCAGAGATACCAGGAACGATATCTCGGAAGGCCTCATAGCCTCATGCAGTGTCATCTCACACTCGGACTTTATCCTGTCCCTTAAGTCTTCCATCATGGAATTGTCGTAGAAATACTCCTCTTTGGGCACGACTGCCGATACGAGGACAGGGCCTTCAGGCTTTTCGATAATTACCGAGCATGCCTCAATGACGCCTTCTGTCATCTGCACGGCCTCATCGACTTTGTCCGGATATACCGGATAACTGTTGATCCTGGCTTCCCTTGACTTCGTGCCGACGATATAAAACATCTTGTTGCCGTCCTGCTTTCCGATGTTTCCGGTGAAATACCAGATTCTTCCGTCAGGAAGCTTTCTGTATCCGGGCTTGTCCTGCTTGCTCTCACCTTCAACAAAACTGGAAGATATGGGCGAACATACGGCAATCTCACCTTCAGCGCCTTCCGGAACGTCAAGGCCTGTCGCGCTGTCAGCTATTCTCATTATTACTCCCGGAAGCGGGAATCCGAGAAGTCTGTCACTTTGCAGGTCGGAAGGTCCGTAAGCATACGTCAGAAGTTCATCGCATCCCGTGATCGAACAAACGGAAAGCTTTCTTCCTGACGTTCTGGCAATCTCAAACAGAGTAGCTTTCTGGCTGCTCGTAAGAAGACCTCCGCCGACAATGATCCTGTCCACGGACTTAATTGCGCCTCTTGTGTTGACGGCCTTGTTCAGCGATGCGACTGTACTGTTGTATCCGATAAGAACATCAGGTTTGTAGCGCTTTATCGCAAAGAAAATCTTTTCGGAGTCATACCACGTAAAAAGGAGCACGGTCTGTCCGGCTGAAAGCACATTATGGATACCGGCCAGAAAGCCGAATGCAAAGCAGCTCTCATTAAGACATAGCATTCTTGCAGGTCTTCCCGTAAGATCCTCATTCGCCTTAAAGACCATCTCCGTTATGTTTGCCGATATGTTGATGCTCTTCGAAGTAAGGGGTACCGCTTTAAAGTCGGCGTCCGGACTGCTCGGGAAAAGGAAAAGAGACTTTCTGGTATTGTCCCTGTCAAACACGTCGTTACGGACATCAGGACTGATATCAGGAAGACTCATTATATCTTTCCCATACAAGAGCCTTATTCCTTCCGGAGCGGTCTTCGGATAGGGTTTGTCGTAACCTGACAGAGGATAGAACGGAAATGCAAACCTGTCCCTCCCAGAGATCATGAACCTGTATTTGCCGATAATGACAGTATTTATCTTGGTATTCTTCAGAACAGGAGCATAGTTAAGATACTGGTTGCAGCTCATTACGCAGTATTTGGCTCCGACAGAATTTGCGAACATCTCGAAATGTTCGGTTGACAGGTTCGGAACACAAAGAGCTGCCGAAGCACCTATCTTATCAAGCGCATAAATACTGATAACATTCATGGGATTGTGACCCATGAGAAGGATTACCCTGTCGCCTTCTTTCACACCGACATTTTTCCAGGCAACAGCGACCTCGTCGATCCTGGCGATCAGCGCGGCATATGTAAACTTCTTGGCTCCGTATTCGAGAGCGGTCCTGTAGGGATACTTGGAACTGACTCTCCTAATACGCACATAAAGCGTATCTGTGGTATCCGTCTCGGGATTCGCATACTTTTCAGGATAGAAAACACTCCAAAGGCTTTCCAAAACTATTCTCCGTTAATTAAAAAAGGCAAAAATATCTTATTCAATCGCGTTTATTATACCCTTATCAAAAACTTTTAACATCAACCGGGAATTAACGAACAATCTTTTGTGCATATGTACGATAACTTTTTTATTTTGCATCTTTTATCAGGTGTTAAAATGTTCGCATATTTATTGAAATCAGAGGATTAGAAGTATGGAAATCAAGCTCAACAATCACTTTCTTGACGTAAAGGAAACCTATCTTTTCTCTGACATCGCAAAGAGAGTAAAAAAGTTTCAGGAAGAAAACCCTGACAGGGAGATCATCAGAATGGGAATCGGCGACGTAACTCTCCCCCTTCCCGCTTCCGTTACTTCAGCGATGGAAAATGCAGTAAAAGAGATGGCAAGCAAAGAGACATTCCACGGTTATCCGCCGGAATACGGCTACGATTTCCTGAGAGATGCCATCGCAGCACACTACAAGGAGATCGGTGCACCTGCAATCACATCGAATGTCATCTATGTATCAGACGGCGCAAAGAGCGATCTCGGCAACCTTCCCGACATTCTCGGTGACAACCCGGTAATCATTCCCGATCCCGTATATCCCGTTTATGTCGACTCCAACCTCATGAACGGCAGAAAGGTTTCTTTCGTTGCAGGCAACAAGGAGAACGACTTCCTTCCCCTCCCTCCTGCAGATACAAACATCGAACCTTCCGTAATTTACATCTGCTCACCCAACAACCCAACAGGCGCTGTTTACAGCTACGAAGGTCTTACCGCATGGGTCAACTTCGCTATCAAGACAGGTTCACTCATCATTTTCGATGCAGCATACGAAGCATTCATCACAGAAGACAAGCCTCATACGATCTATGAGATCCCCGGTGCCGACACATGCGCTATCGAGATCTCTTCTTTCTCAAAGTTCGCAGGTTTCACAGGAGTAAGATGCGGATGGACAGTCGTTCCGGACGGACTTGAAGCAGGCGGCATCAAGCTTTCAAAGTTCTGGGCAAGACGTCAGGCTACAAAGTTCAACGGCGTATCTTATGTTACACAGAAGGGCGCTGCTGCTTCACTTTCAGGCCAGGGCCTTGAAGACTGCAAAGCAAACATCGCTTACTACAAGCGCAACGCTGCTGCCCTTGCAGAAGTATTTACACAGAAGGGCATCTACTTCACAGGCGGTGTTAACTCACCTTACATCTGGCTCAAGTGTCCTGATAACATGGGCGGCTGGGAATTCTTCGATTCGATCCTTAACAGATTCGGCATCGTCGGAACACCCGGTGAAGGATTCGGCGAGAACGGCGCAGGTTACTTCCGTCTTACCGCTTTCGGTTCTTACGAGAACACGCTCAAGGCTTGCGAGTTCTTTAAGACACTGTAATCAGGAAATTGAAAATACTGTGATAAAGGGCTGTTTCATGATTGAGACAGCCCTTTATATTGAGTGGATTACTTGCTGAATATGAGATTTTGAAATCCAGCAAGTAAAAAACGCTCTTCTGAACCCCTGGTTTTCGATTTATTACTTGCTGGGAAACCATTTTCCCGTTTCAGCAAGTAATATGAACTTCCACGAGTAGATTTTTACCCGCTTTTTACTTGCTGAAATCGATGTTTTGGATTTCAGCAAGTAATTCGTAGATATCCAAACCTCCATATGGGTATCACACCCCGAAAACCACCTCATTTTTGTCCCAATAATAGAAATGAACCTTTGTTATAATTCAGGTAAATAAAGATTCGGACGGAAATTAATATGGCTAAGAAGACTACATTTTTCTGTAAGGAATGCGGATATGAGACATCCGGCTGGATGGGCAAATGCCCTGCCTGCGGCATGTTCAACACTTTTGTCGAAGCGCCTTCCGAGAAGGCTCCCGCAAAGGCAAAGACCGACTCACCCGCATTTACCGCCAACCAGTATTCATGGACAGATTCCGCAGTCACGGTAAGACTTAAGGACGCAGGCAAAGAGAATTACAAAAGACATTCCACAGGCATGGAAAGCCTTGACCAGCTCTTCGGCGGCGGTATCACCGAAGGCTCAGTAACACTTGTTGCAGGTGAACCCGGCATCGGTAAGTCCACGATCCTCATGCAGCTTGCAGATTCATATCAGGCAGAAGGCGACGTCCTCTATATCTCAGGCGAGGAATCACCGGCTCAGATCGGCATGCGCGCTGCAAGACTTAAGATCAAAAGAGATATCCTCATCTGCGGCGAGACCAGATTCGAAGCCATAGCCGAACAGTTAAAGACACATAAGCCCTGTCTTGCGATCATCGATTCAATTCAGACTCTTTATTCAGAACAGGTTGCAGGCACACCCGGTGGCGTAGCCCAGATAAGAGAAGTTGCAGCAGGACTTATCAGGATCGCTAAGACAAATAACATCACCATCATCATGGTAGGTCACATAGCAAAGGACGGTTCCATCGCAGGTCCTAAGACCATCGAGCACATGGTTGATACAGTGCTCGGTTTTGAGGGCGACAGCACAGGCGGATACAGGATCATCCGTTCTGCCAAGAACCGTTTCGGAAGATCAAACGAGATATGCTTTTTCGAGATGGGCGAAGCAGGACTTATTCCCGTCGACAGTTCCAAAGCGCTGCTCGTTGCAGGAAGACCTCTTAACAGCCCCGGATCAGTCCTCACTTCAACACTTGAAGGCAACGACGCATTAACGATCGAAGTACAGGCACTCTGCACACAGACTGTTTATGCCAATCCGCAGCGAATGACATCAGGCCCTGAAAGAGGCCGTGTCCTCATGCTTCTTGCTGTATGCGAGAAACTTTTAAATCTCGGACTCACATCAATGGATTGTTTTATCAATGTCATCGGTGGTCTTAAGGTAAGTGATCCTGCTACTGACCTTGCAGTGTGCATAGCAACCGTATCTTCTGCAAGAGGAGTCAGCGTAAGACCCAACACGCTCATACTTGGTGAAGTCGGATTATCAGGAGAGATAAGACCTGTCAGCAGAATATTAAAAAGATGCCTTGCTGCAACAAGACTCGGAATCACGACAGTCGTTCTCCCGGGCAGCTCCAAAGATGCATTGGAGAAGGAACTTGCCAACATTTCAAAGGATTCGTTCGGCGGAAATTCCGCTCCTGAATTCATATATGCGGACAACCTGAAGGAAGCAGTAGACATACTGTTCTCATGACAAGCCAAGGAGGTGTTCTTATGAATCGCAATTGTTATTTTCTGATACCTGCCGCAGGAAGCGGAACGCGTATGGGCGCAGGCCAGCCCAAGCTCATGAGAAATGTTGAAGGCAGTCCTGTCATCTTAAGAACATTAGGCGCCGTTGCAGAGATCTGCAGAAGCAAATACGCCAATTTCGAATACATGATTATCCTCGTTACAACGCCTGACCTCATGGGCACTCTCAAGGCAATGTGCAATGAGTATTTCCCTGACATCGACATCGTTTATACGCTTGGCGGAAACACCAGAACAGAATCAGTTTCACTTGGTCTTGGCATGATCAACGATGCAATGCCTGATGACATCGTTCTTGTACACGACGGTGCGCGCTGCCTTGTTACTTCAGAGGAGATAAAAGCATGCATCGACGGACTTAAAGAACACGACGTCTGCGCATCTGCTGTTCCCGTTAAGAATACTTTGAAAGAAGTTGAGATCAGTGAGGACGGTCAGGTCAAAGTTACAGGCACTCCTGACAGATCCAGATTCTATGAGATACTTACGCCCCAGGGCTTTAAATACAAAGACATCAAGGCATGCTATGCAAAAGCAATCGAAGAAGGACTTACAGCAACAGATGACACTGCGCTTGCAGAGCTTCTTAACCTTGATGTTTATCTTACAAAGGGACTTTATTCAAATCTGAAGATCACTACTCCGGAAGATATCGCTATTGCTTCCGAGATAGTAAGATCACGTGGCGAGAGCGAACCGTTCCGCGATTAATCAGATTTCTTTCGTGAAAGTAAGGATTACGAATACCTGAATTCCTTCACCTCTACCAAATCCTGTAAGGCCTTCACCGGTCGTTGCCGTGATGCCAACTGAAGATACAGGTATTCCCAGAATGTTTCCGATGGATTCTTTCATCGCCGGAATGTGAGGCATGAGCTTCGGGCGGAGACACTCGATAGTGATCGAGCAGTGAATGATCTTGCCGTCCTTAAGATATTCAAGTGCTTTATTGAGATATACGGCGCTGTCCTTGATTCCTTTTTCGAGACAGATCTTATCTGCCTCCCCGCCAAGAATATTTACGCCTGTAAATCCTGAGATTGCATTTGTAATGGCGTGGTAAACCACGTCGCCGTCGCTGTTTGCGAGAATGGGCTTATCGAAAGGAATGTCGATTCCTCCGAGCTTTATCGTTGTATCGCCGGCAGGTTCTCCGAATCTGTGGCTGTCCTGTCCGATAGTACTGATAGATACGATATTACCCATAGTTTTTACCTCAGCTTATTCCGTTTTCCTGAAGCCATAATAACACATCGTTCATGCTCCAATATTCATAAGAACCGCTGCCGAATATCCGGTCAGGCTGTCCGGCCCTTATGAGCACGAATTCAGGAACGGCATTGATGTCGTATTTTTCCACGAGGTCACGGTGATCGACAGAGTCGAGCATGACAATATGAAATTTTCCGGAATAGTACTGGGCAACGTCTTCGACTGACGCGGTGATCTCGGCGCCTCTTGTATCCATTGAACTGTAGAAATAGATAACAAGAGTATTGCCGGATGCAAGAAGACCGTTAAGATCTGTTATCTCACGGTACTGGATGCCGTAGATCGGATTGCCGTTGTCGTCGACTTCATCTTCGACAGGCTCATAGACCATGCATACGGCATTCCCGCTGTAAGAGTAATCACCGAGATATTCATTCAGGTTGCTGCCTGTGCTCTGCTGCTGTTTTGAAGAACATGAGCAGAGCAGCACTAAAGAAAGTGCTATGGCCAGTATTGCCGGAATTAATCTGCGTCTCACTTTTCGATAAGTCCGATGATCATTTCCGTTGTGCCAGCAAGGAGGTCTTCAGAGACCTTCTCGGCATTACCGGAGTCAACAAGTTTAGTAACTTCGGGATCGAGCGGAAGCTTGTCTGTTACCTTGGAACCGATCTCTGCAGCAGACTTCTCGATGGAAGAACCGTCGCCGTAGAGTCTGATCTCGTCACCGCAGTGAGGGCACTTGATGAAGCTCATGTTCTCGACCATGCCGAGAACCGGAACCTTCATCATGGAAGCCATGTTGCGGGCCTTATTTACGATCATGGATACGAGATCCTGGCTTGTTGCTACGAGAACGATACCGTCTACAGGGAAAGACTGGAACAATGTGAGAGGAACGTCACCTGTTCCCGGAGGCATGTCGATGAGGAGAACATCTAATGTTTCCCAGTTTGTCTGGCCCCAGAACTGCTTAAGAAGTGAGCTCAATACAGGGCCTCTCCAGATTACGGGTGCCTCTTTATTCTCGAGAACGAGATTTACGCTGACAGCCTTGATTCCCGTAGCTGTCTCGGCAGGAACGATGAGCTGGTCATCTGTAGCTCTGAGGTTCTCTGTAAGACCGAAAGACTGAGGGATCGAAGGTCCTGTAATATCGGCATCCATGATACCGACCTTATAGCCTTTTCTCGCGAGCTGTACTGCGAGAACTGAAGTAACGAAAGATTTACCTACTCCGCCCTTACCGCTTGCAACACCGATAACTGTCTTGATGGATGAACCTGCTGCGAGGGGATCTTTTGTGATACCGTTTGCAGAAGGACAAGTATCCTGGGATGTGCAGCCGCTCTTTGAAGGGCATGAATCACATGCTGATGACATAATATGCCTCCTTATGTATATAACTCGACTATTATAAGTAATGCCTATGCCTTTTTCAATTTGAATCAGATGAGGCTTCATTCTCATCATCGATATCAAAGATCTCGTCGTTTCCGGACTCAGTCTTTCTCTTGATGAATTTCATGACGGCAGCACCTGCGTCAGTAGATCTTACCCAGACGACTCTTACGAGACGCTGCTCGTTTTTCTTGAATGAATGTACGAGAGAACCCACTGCACTCGAAGCCTGTGCCTTGGCGCGTCTCAAGCTCTCTTTCTCGACTTCGGTGAACTGGTTGGCAAAAGCCTTCTCCTCTGCCCTGTGCTGCGCAGCAAGTTCTTTTTCCTGCTGGCGGTTCTCGGCGATCAGTTTCCTGTATTGTTCGTAGTGGTTTCTCGTAGGTTCGCTTACGGTAACGATAGTATCGACCGCACCGTAGATCTGGGAACCGATCTTGTCGGATACGGCTTTTGTACCTGAAACGACTTTCTCCATAGCAGCGAACTTCTTCTTGAATCCGATGATGGTAATGATCGTCGTTACGAGGTCGATGACCAGAATAACCGTGAAGAAAATGAGTATGCCTATTCTGATGGGGTAGTTAATATGGGCAATGATCCACTTTACCGTAGGATGCAGGACATACATGCCGAGAGATGCTGCAATACCCCAGTAGATGAAGAATCTTAAGCAGATGTAACCTCCGATATTGAGCTTGTAATCGGAATAATCCCACCAGCGCATATGGAAAGCGTGATAAAGAATGAGACCAGCGATAAGCTCGACGATCGTACATGCCGTAGCCATACCGAAGAACAGGATAAGGAAGTTATCCTTGAACGGCTCGAAAAACCAGATGGCAGCATAAAAGCCCAGTCCGTAAACGGGGCACAAAGGGCCTGCAAGGAATCCTCTGTTGATGAACTTGCCTTCGGTGATGCCGTAATAGATAACTTCAATAACCCAGCCAACGAAGCTGTAAATGAAGAACATCAGATATGAATCGATAAAAGGATACGGAAGTGTCATTCTTTTCTAGCCCTCATTACTCTGTAGCCGCCGTCGATCGCAAGAGTCTCGCAATTGCCGAACAGCTCATTAAGTTTATCCATCGTTGAAGGCGCGCCCTGCTTGCGCTGGAGCACGACATAAAGATATCCGCCGGGATTAAGGACTTCAAAAGACTGCTCGTAAAAAGCGAACACCGTCTTCTTTCCTGCTCTTACCGGAGGATTTGTTGCGATGATGTCGAAGTGCTCATCTCTTACACCGAATAAGATATCGCTGGACATGAATCTGCAGTTCACGCCGTTTTGAACGCAGTTCTCTCTTGCAAGCGCAACTGCTCTTGAATTGATGTCTACGCCTGTTACGTCAAAAGCCATGAAGCATGACTTGATGACTATTCCTACGATGCCGACACCGCAGCCGAGGTCTACAAAACGTTCCATCTTGGGGCCTCTTGCCTTGATGTCTTTTACGAGTGTGTCGATGAGAAGATTGGTGCCGAAATCAACTTCCTTTCTGGAGAACACGGAAGTGTCCGTGAAGAACTCAAAGTTGATACCGTTCATTCTGTACGGGATCATCTTGCGGTCTGAAGGAGTTGTCGGATTGGGATCAAAATACTGTGTCATGGTAACCTGTTCTTTAAACCTGTCTTTTCCATTACGAGCATAAGCGGGAAACAACGAACTTAATGCGTCTTCTGTTTTTTGACTGACCGGTCTCTGTCATAATCACATCATTGAGCGGATCGTATCGTTGATCTGCGCAATCCTTGTTGTTCTGAACCAGGGCATTTCAGGAGCCTGGATGAGACCGTTTGAGATTGCTTTTGCGCAACTCTCAAACTCATAAACATATCCGTGGAGGAAATCCTTGTCAGCCTCAACTTCTTCGATAAGCTTATCGTCATTGGAATAGATGGCAATCTTACGGTAATTGTTGATGTTGGTGAACTTGATCTTTCCCTTCTCGCCTACTACAACACCGTCCTTATCGGTATCAGCGCACATGGTAACGTAGAAGTTACCGAGAATACTTCCGTCTTCGGACTCAAGACAATAAGATGTATCCCTGTCGATTCCGGAAGATACTGTTCTTGCGAAAACCCTGGATACCTTTATGTCATTGCCCATGAAAGAGAGCGCGAAGTTAGTTGTGTAAACACCGAGATCAAGATAGCTTCCGCCACCCAAAACGGTGCTGTTAAGTCTGGGTACTGCAGCAATGTCATATCCTAAGTTTGCGGATACATATTTAACTGCGCCGATCCTTCCCTTCTCGATCCATTCGAGAGCCTTCATGTGGAGAGGCTGGTATGAAGTCCACATTGCTTCAGCAACGAAAACGCCTCTGTTCTTAGCTTCGAAAAAGATGCTGTCTGCTTCTGCCTTGCTCATGGCAAAAGGCTTTTCAACAAGGATGTTCTTGTATTCCTTGATGCACATGATCGCATGTTCGTAGTGATATGTGTTAGGTGTTGCGATATATACGAGGTCGATCTCATCTGAAGCTGCAAGCTTCTCGTAACCTGTAAAGACTTTTGCTTCAGGGCAGTGAGCAGCAGCGAACTTCTTCGCCTTGTTTCTTTCTCTGGAAGCAACGCCTGCGATTACTACCTTCTTATTGCCTTTTAAGCTGTCTGCGATTTTGGCTGCTATGGTTCCGCAACCGAGAATACCGACTCTGAGCATATTTACAAACCTCTTTATTATTTATATAAAGTGCAACTCTCTAATTGTATTTAGCGCATTACAATGTGTCAATCTATGTTTTGAACAACCGCTTTTATATGGACATTCACGGACTCTTGCTTTATTTTATTGCAAAAGATATCAGTTAAGAGGGTTAGTGTGACCATTAAATTTCTGGACAAGTTATCGCCCCGTAAAAGAGGCATAGTATTTCTTCTGCTGTCGTCATTCTCGTTCGCGTGCATGGCTTTGTTCATTAACCTTGCAGGAGACATGCCTGTTTTCCAGAAAGCGTTTTTCAGAAACCTTGTTGCGATCATCATGTCTTATACGATTCTTGCAAGGTCGCCTGAGAAGTTCAAGTTCAAAAAGAAGTCTCTGCCCTATATGTTCATGCGCGCGCTATTCGGCACGATAAGCGTCATCTGCAACTTCTATGCGATATCTTCCACGAACATTTCAGATGCAATGATGCTTAACAAGCTCTCGCCGTTCTTTGCGATGCTGACTTCGATAATAATCCTTAAGGAAGCTGCAGACGGTTTCCAGTGGGCATGCATCCTCACTGCCATAGCAGGCGCGGTATTTGTCGTAAAGCCTTCGTTCCTTTTCGGAACCATGGGAGCAGAGGGAGGTTCGTTCTTAACTCTTTCAATCGCCCTTATCGGAGGAATCTTTGCAGGCATCGCTTATGCGTTCTTAAGAAAAGCGACCGTCACGGGCGAGCGCGGCATTGTTGTCGTCGCATTCTTTTCGACATTCTCATGTATCTCACTGATTCCGTTCATCATCTTTACTTATCAGCCGATCACATGGATGCAGTTTTTCTTCTGCTGCATGACAGGCGTTTCCGCATGCTTCGGACAGATATTCATCACGTCCGCTTATTCGGCATGTCCTGCAAAGGAGATATCCATATACGACTATTCGACCGTAATCTTTACGGCCTTACTGGGTCTTGTCTTCCTGGGTGAGATCCCTGATTTCTTAAGCATAATCGGATACGTCATCATCATTGGCGCATCCGTGCTGAACTACTTATATAACAATAATCACTTGAGATTTAAAAAGTCCTGAACGTCTTTAAGTGACGGGAGGATAATGTCCGCAAGTCCCTTCATCTCTTCATCAGGCTGGATAATGTCCGGCACCATTATCGTATAAAGGCCTGAAGCCTTGCACGATCTTACGCCGTTAAATGAATCTTCAAGTCCTACTCCCTCTTCCGGCTTTACGCCAAGCGCGTCACACGCAAGAAGGAATATCTCCGGATCAGGCTTTGACTTGGTAACCTGGTCTCCGCATACGCATGTATCGAAGTAAGGAAGTGCGCCTAATGTCGCCATCTGTGAAGTAACTTCTTCCCTTGTTGAAGAAGAAGCGATTGCGATCTTCATGCCGGCATTTTTCATTGCGCTCAAAAGCTCAATAGTGTGAGGTTTCAAAGGCACTTTGCCTTCGGCAGCAAGTCCGTTATAGATCTCACGGAGCTCTTTTTCGTAGCGGTCACCGGGCTCGCCGTAGACTCTCTCGAACTCGTCGATTGTTGCCTTTTTATTCTTGCCGATAACGCTGATGCCGTAAGGAATGATGTCCTTAAAACCGTACTTTTCACCTATCTTTTCCCAGCATTTCAGGACTGTCCTCTCTGAATCGAGGATCAGTCCGTCCATGTCGAAAATTGCTGCTTTGAACTGCCTGTTGATGGTCTCCATCAGACTTCCATCGTTCCTTCGAAAACCTTAGCGCAGTTACCTGTCATGAATACAGCATCATCTGTGTACCTGATGATGAGGTCGCCGCCCTTAAGGATTACTCTGATGTCTTCGCCCTTCTTGCAGTAACCGTTCTCGCATGCTGCTACTACTGTAGCGCAAGCGCCCGTTCCGCATGCCATTGTCTCGCCTGAGCCTCTCTCCCATACTCTCATCTTGAGTGTGTGGTCATCGATGACTTTGACGAACTCTGTGTTTACTCTCTCAGGGAAGATATCCGTTGAGTATTCGAACTTGGGTCCAATCGTATTGAGATCAAGAACGTCTACAAGATCTGTGAATACGACTGCATGAGGGTTACCCATAGAGACAGCAGTGATCTTATATTTATCACCGTCTATATTTATCGGAACGTTGATCGCTGTATCACCCGGAAGTGTGCAGGGGATCTTCGGCGGATTGAGTTCTGCCTTGCCCATGTCTACCTTAACTCTTGCGACAACGCCGCCAAGTGTCATGAGCTCAAGAGACTTGATACCGCTCTTTGTCTCGATCTTCATATGTCTCTTCTTGTGACCGCGCTCATCGTACATGTACTTGGCAACGCATCTTATAGCGTTACCGCACATCATGCCCTCAGAACCGTCGAGGTTGTACATGATCATTCTGCAGTCAGCGACCTTGGAAGGAGCGATGAGGACGATACCGTCACCGCCTACACCGAAGTGTCTGTCACTCATGTAGACTGAGAGAGATTCAGGTGAAGATACCATGTTCTCCATACAGTCGATGTAAATGTAATCGTTACCTGCACCCTGCATCTTTGTGAAATTGATCTTACGTCTCTTGTCACGCATGTTGTTGATGTCAACGAGCTCTGTGTTGATCTCGGAGAAGTGGCTCATGAGTGAATCAGCAAGAGCGTCTGCAGTATCGATAGCAGTAAGACAGGGGATACCGAGCATGACTGCTCTTCTTCTGAGCTTAACGGAGTCTCTTGCAGGGAGTCTTCCCTTTGCGGATGTCGAGATGATGTAATTGATCTTGCCGCTCTCGATGAGAGACATTGTATTGTTCTCGTCAGACTCGTGGATCTTGGATACTTCTGAAACTTCCATTCCGGCAAGTCTCAATGCCTCGGCTGTACCCTTTGTGGCATAGAGCTTGAAGCCCATTGAATCGAACTTCTTTGCGATCTCGACGATCTCCATCTTGTCGGAATTTCTTACCGTGATGAATACACCGCCGCGCTTATACATCTTGTAGCCTGCTGCTACGAGGCCCTTGTACAAAGCTTCTGAGAGATTTCTGCCGACACCCAGAACTTCGCCCGTAGACTTCATTTCAGGTCCGAGCTGAGTATCAACGTCTGTAAGCTTCTCGAAGGAGAATACAGGAACCTTAACTGCGGTGTAAGGTGACTGTCTGTAGAAGCCTGTGCCGTAATCCATGTCTGCAAGCTTTGTTCCGAGGCTTACTTCGATGGCAACGTCTACCATCGGGATGCCCGTAACCTTGCTCATGTAAGGAACAGTTCTTGATGCTCTCGGGTTAACCTCGATTACATAGATCCTGTTGTCCTTTACGATGTACTGGATGTTTACGATACCTGTTGACTTAAGTCCGTCGCAGAGTGCGATCGTTGTATCAGCAAGCTTCTTATACATGTCATCGTAGATGTGCTTTGCAGGATACATCGCGATGGAGTCACCGGAGTGGATACCTGCACGCTCAACGTGCTCCATGAGACCCGGAATAAGGACATCCTTACCGTCGTAGATAGCGTCTACTTCGATTTCCTTACCCTGGATGTACTTGTCGATGAGGACAGGGTTTTCGATGCCCTGTGCGAGGATGATCCTCATGTACTCGTTAACGTCTTCGTCGTTGAATGCGATGATCATGTTCTGACCGCCCAAGACGTAAGAAGGTCTCAGGAGTACAGGATATTCAAGTGTGTTTGCAGCCTTAAGAGCTTCTTCAAGTGTGAGGACTGAGAATCCCTTAGGTCTTGCAATTCCGAGGCGCTCGAGGAGCTCATCGAATCTCTCACGGTCTTCTGCCATGTCGATGGAATCTGCAGATGTACCGATGATGTTGATGTTATTCTCAGAAAGTGTCTTTGTAAGCTTAATAGCTGTCTGGCCGCCGAATGCGACTACTACGCCGAACGGCTTTTCCTGATGGACGATGTTCATTACGTCTTCAGGTGTGAGAGGCTCGAAGTAAAGTCTGTCGCCTGTATCGAAGTCAGTGGATACTGTCTCAGGGTTGTTGTTTACGATGACAACTCTGTAGCCCAGATCTCTTAAAGCGTGTACGCAGTGAACTGCAGCATAGTCGAACTCGATGCCCTGACCGATTCTGATCGGGCCTGAACCGAATACGATTACAGTCTGCTTATCCTTGTCGCCTGCCTTCTCGAAATCAGCTTCGTTCTCGCCGCCTTCTTCAGGTCTGTTGAATGTTGCATAGAAGTAAGGCGTATGTGCTTCGAACTCGCCTGCGCATGTATCAACCATCTTGAATGTAGGCTTGAGCTCATATGTAACGGGCTTGCCTGTGATCCTTGCGATAGCCTTGTCTGTGAAGCCGAGCTTCTTAGCCTTTACATATTCATCGAAAGAGATCTCCTTGCCGGTGATTGCCTTCTCGAATTCGATGAGGTTCCTGATCTTTGAGAGGAACCACATGTCGATCTTTGTCTCAGCATTGATCTTCTCGATCTCGACGCCTCTTCTGATAGCCTCTGCAACATAGAAGAGTCTCTCGTCTGTAGGAGTTACGCAGCGCTCCATGAGATCTTCGTCTGCAACCTCTTCCATCTTCTTGAGGTGGAGTGTATCTGCAGAGATCTCTGCGCCTCTAACGGCCTTCATGAGCGCACTCTCGAATGAATCGGAGATTGCCATGACTTCGCCCGTTGCCTTCATCTGTGTGCCGAGATTTCTCTTAGCATATACGAACTTGTCGAAAGGCCACTTCGGATACTTAACTGCAACGTAGTCCAGTGCGGGCTCGAAAGCAGCATATGTGTGGCCTGTTACGGCATTTACGATCTCGTGGAGTCTGTAACCGATTGCGATCTTTGTAGCAACCTTTGCGATCGGATAACCTGTAGCTTTTGAAGCGAGAGCAGATGATCTTGAAACTCTCGGGTTAACCTCGATTACCGCATACTCGAATGAGTTAGGATTGAGTGCAAACTGGCAGTTACAACCGCCTTCAACACCCAATGCTTCAATGATATTAAGTGATGCGGTTCTGAGCATCTGATACTCTTTGTCTGAGAGCGTTACTGCAGGAGCGATAACGATTGAGTCACCTGTATGTACTCCGACAGGGTCAAGGTTTTCCATTGAGCAGACGGTGATTACGTTGCCGTCCTTATCTCTGATAACCTCGAACTCGATCTCCTTCCATCCTGCGATACCTCTCTCGATAAGTACCTGTGTGATAGGAGACAATGCAAGACCGTTTCTTGCGATCTCGTGGAGCTCAGCTTCATCGTTTGCGATACCGCCGCCTGTTCCGCCTAATGTGAAAGCAGGTCTTACGATAACAGGGTAACCGATCTCTTTTGCAAAATCCATTGCATCTTCAACAGTCGTTACGACCTTTGAAGGAATGCAGGGCTGGCCGATTGCTTCCATCGTATCTTTAAACATCTGACGGTCTTCAGCCTTGTCGATACACTCGGGCGAAGAACCTAAGAGCTTAACGCCGTGGGACTCAAGGAAGCCTTCCTTTGCGAGCTGCATGCAGAGTGTAAGAGCTGTCTGTCCGCCAAGTCCTGAGAGGATCGAGTCAGGCTTTTCCGTCTCGATGATTCTCTTAACTGTTGTGAGTGTAAGAGGCTCGATGTAGATCTTATCTGCCATCGACTTATCGGTCATGATGGTAGCAGGGTTGGAGTTCAAAAGAACGATCTCGATGCCGTCTTCACGGAGTGCTCTGCAGGCCTGTGTACCTGCGTAGTCGAATTCGGCTGCCTGTCCGATTACGATCGGACCTGAACCGATAACAAGAACTTTTCTAATAGTTTTATCAAGCGGCATATTAGTTCTCCCTCTTCTTCTCTTCCATCATCTGAATAAACGTATCGAAAAGGAACTCTGTATCCTTAGGTCCGCCGCATGCTTCCGGGTGGAACTGTACTGAATAAGCGGGCTTATCAAGATACTTGATTCCTTCATTTGTTCCGTCGTTAACGTTAACGAAGTATTCTTTTGCGATCTTTGTATCGATCGAATCGCTTAATACCTGGTAACCGTGGTTTTGTGATGTGATATAAACTCTGCCGGTCTCAAGATTCTTAACGGGGTGGTTTGCACCTCTGTGACCGTACTTGAGTTTTGAAGTCCTGAATCCGTGTGCAAGAGCGAGAATCTGGTGACCTAAACAGATGCCCATGATAGGTGTGCCCCAATCCTTGATCTCCTTCATTGTCTCGATCGCCTTGACGTTATCCTCAGGGTCTCCCGGACCATTGGATAAGAAGATTCCGTCAGGGTTGATCTCTTTTATCTGGGCTGCAGTTGCATCTGCAGGAAGGAGATGAACTTCGCATCCTCTTTTCGCGAGCTCTCTTGAAATATTTGTCTTGATACCGAAGTCGAACATTGCGACCTTGAACTTAACCTCATCCTTTGCCGGAACGATCTGTTCTTCTTTTGTCGTAACTTCTTCAACGGGGTTAACGATCTTATATGCCTTGATCTCATCGATTGAGAACTCATCAGGGCTGCTGCAGATCGCACCGTTCATGGTACCCGATTCTCTTAAGCACTTTGTAAGGGATCTTGTGTCGATTCCCTTGATTCCGGGAATGCCCTGCTCCTTAAGGAATGAATCGAGATCTGTCTCGCATCTGAAGTTTGAAGGAAGGTCACAGACTTCTCTTACGATGTAGCCTGATACATTGACCTTGTCGCTCTCCATGTCAGGAGTGATTATTCCGTAGTTGCCTATCAGGGGGAAGGTCTGAACTACTGCCTGGCCTTTGTAACTAGGATCCGTCAGTGTCTCAAGGTAAGCTGTCATGGCGGTAGTAAATACTATCTCTGAAATGACGCTTCCTTCGGCACCCATTGCCTCGCCTTCATAAACATTTCCGTTCTCTAATACAAGATAACGTTTCATATAAGTTGTCCCCCTTTTATAAAAAAGGCTTTTCCGAAAAGAGAAAAGCCTTAAAAATCAAATCACCCGAGAAGAATCTTGCGCACCATGCTCATCATCTGTTCTTTCTCGATAACATCCTTGTGTCTTACTTCAAGAGACGGCAGTTCGGCAATTGACTGCGGGAGCTCGAGCCCGCTCTCTTCAGCAAGTTCGGCGATGATATCAGGTGTCTCCTTATTGTCGGAGTAACCTGCTCCTCTTAAAGCATCCATAACAGCCGGTGCAAACTTGAATGGTGAAGCTGTAGATGCGAATACCGTCTTGCTCTCGTCGCCTGATCTCTGATGATATCTTCCATAGATATTGAAGCCGACAGCCGTATGAGGATCGATAACGTGATCCGTACGGTCATATACTTCAAGGATGGTCTTGGATACGCCTGTCTCATCGGCAAATCCGCCGACGAACAGTCTCTGCAAGGACTTCAGTGTGTCTTTATCAACACTGTACTTGCCCTCATCGTTAAGCTGACGCATCCACTCCGTTACCTTCTGGGGATCCTTGCCTGCAATCTCGAAAAGAAGTCTCTCGAGGTTGGAAGAAATAAGGATATCCATAGAAGGAGATGTGGTCTTGAAGAACTCTCGGTTACGGTCATAAGTACCGCTGGAGAAGAAGTCGCACAAAACCTTATTGCGGTTGGAAGCGCAGATAAGTTTATGAACAGGGATACCCATCTGCTTGGCAAACCATGCAGCAAGGATATTACCGAAGTTACCTGTCGGAACAACGATGTTGAATGACTCGGTAAGATCGATCTTTCCCTTTCTTACTAATTCAACATATGAATATACGTAGTATGCGATCTGAGGCGCAAGTCTGCCCCAGTTGATGGAGTTTGCGGATGAGAGCATTACGTCATGCTCATCAAGAGTGATGGCAAATTCCATGTCACCGAAGATCCTCTTAACACCTGTCTGTGCATCATCGAAGCAGCCGTTAACAGCGATTACGTGTGTATTGGATCCGCCCGTTGTTGTCATCTGGAGCTTCTGTGCTTCAGATACGCCACCTGTCGGATAGAATACGATGATCTCTGTTCCGGGAAGATCCTTGAAACCTTCGAGAGCAGCCTTGCCCGTATCACCGGAAGTAGCAGTAAGAATGCAGATCTTCTTGTTTGTGCCTGTCTTCTTTGCAGAAGCAGTCATAAGGTGAGGCAGGAGCTGCAAAGCAACATCCTTGAATGCGCACGTAGGTCCGTGCCAGAGCTCAAGAATGAATTCTCTGTCGTTATATTCGTTCATCTGAACGAGAGGTACAGGGTTCTCGCCCCACTTCTCTTCAGCATAAGCCTGTCTTGTATATTCGAGGAGTTCAGCCTCTGTAAAGTCTGTAAGGAACTTTGAGAGTACGAAAGCAGACAGTTCATAGAACTGCATTGTCTGCATTCTCTCGAGGTCTTCTTTTGTGAGCTGGGGAATTGACTCAGGAACGAAAAGACCACCGTCGGGAGCGATACCTCTGATGATCGCTTCGCTTGAAGAAAACTTTCCTTCATATCCCCTGGTGCTTATGTAGTTCATTAGTCCTCTCCCTCGTACGTCGTTTCTTCTTCCTCTGACGTCTCTTCAGATGCCGTTGTTGTCTCAGCAATGTATGCCGTAAGCTGTGTCTCTTCAGAAGTAGTCGTTGTTGCTTCTGTAGTAGTCTCGGTCGTTGTCTCCTCTTCAGCAGGATTCTTCGTCCAGACTGTGCCATAGCTTGATTCGTAGGCACTCATTATCGCCGAAACTTCAGGATCGTATCTGTTCTTGTAGAACTCGCCCTCAAGATATTCGATCTTGTCACGGGCAGACGCTCCTGCTTCGATCTGTTTTATCAGAGGAATAATACCAAATATAATAAGCATCGTCATTAGTAACATTGACAGAATTACAATGCCTGTAACGACTAAACTTTTCATCTTCTCTCTTGGAGATTTGATATCCTCAATATCTATTGAATCATCAGGCAGTTCATCAGCCACTCCGCCGGAACGCATAAGGATGTCCCTGCGCTCTTTGCTTGAAGCCATTTGAGGTGCTTCTGAAGTCTTCTGAGCCTTTGTGAGGATCGGTGCCTGGAAGTTTGCTCTTGCTGCCGGAGATGAGCCTGATGCCATCTGTGCATTCTTGAGCTT
The DNA here is from genome assembly GCA_947303185.1 of uncultured Clostridia bacterium. Lineage (GTDB taxonomy): Bacteria > Bacillota > Clostridia > Saccharofermentanales > Saccharofermentanaceae > Saccharofermentans. The sequence continues at coordinate 68,099 of CAMYXF010000008.1, forward strand.
TCCTGCGATATCTGCCGGCGGAAGATCTGCGGGCGGATTTTTAATATCCTCCCTTACCATTCTCAATGCTTCCTGGGCAATCGTCAGATACTGCTCTGTACCGAGTACGCCCTGGATGGCAAATGCGAGGCTTCCTTCAGCTCTTTTGAACTGACCCTCTCTTGCAAGACAGAGTCCGAAGATCAGAGCGGGATCTCCCCACTTCTGATACTGTGAAATCAAAGGTTTTAAGAATATCTGTGCTACGTCCGTGCCATCGCTCTGGCTGTTCTGCAGAGCTCTGTTGTACTGGCGGACAATACGGGCCTTCTCTTCATTGCTGACGTCGAAAAGAATGAGACTCGACTCATTTATAGGCTGTATCATCATACATAAGCTTAAATAGTCGTGCATTCGATCAATCCTTTCAGCGTGGCCCTTATCTGTCCCGTAAGATAAAGCGATCCTGTCGCAAGAAGTACATAACCGTCTTTGACGGTCTTCTCATACGCCAGCTTCGTGCCTTCGCAGGCATTTTGGCAGGCCGTCAAATCGTCGCTGATATTATACACATAATTAATTTTCTGTGCGAGAACATCAGCAGGCTCGCTCCTCGGGTTATCAGGCATTACCGTTACGGCACTCCTGATGTTAAGGCCACATGCTTTATAAGCTTCGAGTATACCCGAAACATCCTTATCTGCCATGACTCCCATGAGAAGTCTTACAGGTTTGCCTCTAAGAGAACCTCCGAGCATCTCATTCATTGTCTCGCCCAGACTCTGCGCGCCTTGCGGATTATGGCCGCCGTCGATAATTACCGTCGGCTCGATGCTTAAGATCTCGGCCCTGCTCTTCCATCTTGCAAGCGCAACGCCTTCCTTTATCGCATCTTCAGGAATGCCGCACTTTCTGCATGCTTCAATCGAAGTTATCGCATTACCGATCTGGTGTCTGCCGTTAAGAGCGGTCTTGTATGTGATGCCGTCATAAGTAAATTCCATCATGCCGTCCATGGTAAAACGGGCACTTTCAAAGCTTTCCTTATTGCCGGCAAATGTTATGTCGATATTCTTTTCGCGTGCTTTGGAGATAAGAGTGTTTCTAACATCACCCTTCAATTCTTCAGGCAAGATCATGAGGTCCGGATCAAAGCATACGGCAGGTGAACCTTCCTTGAAGATTCCCGCCTTTTCAGCCGTGATCTCTGCGATCGTATTGCCAAGGACTCCCGTATGGTCAAGGCCCATTGCAGTAACGACAGTAACCATCGGATCTTTGATCACGTTGGTTGAATCAAGTCTTCCGCCAAGACCTACTTCGAGCACTGCGACATCTACCTTCATGTCAGCAAAGTAAAGGAAGCAGATTGCCGTTATGAGTTCGAACTCCGTAGGCTCATCACACATACCCTCAGATACCATCTTCTCCCTGGCCTTTTTGACCATGTCAGAATACTTATCAAGCTCTGCCTGGGGTATCTCGCCCGTCGAGTCATCAGCGATAAAATCCGTAAGACCCTTTTTTCCGTCAAGGATCCTAATGCGCTCAGAAAAGCGCTCGAGATAAGGTGAAGTAAAGATACCCACCTTCATGTCGTTTGCAGCCATTATGGATGAGATAAAAGTCGCAACTGAACCCTTGCCGTTTGTACCTGCAATATGGACAGACTTAAAACTGTCCTGGGGATTGCCCAGAAGGTTCATGAGATTGGTGATACGTTCAAGTCCGGGTTTGATGCCGAATTTCAAGGCTCCCTGTAAAAGCTCCGGCACCTTCGAATCAGACATCGGCCTTATCCTCAGAAGGCTCAGCCTTTTCTTCCGAGTTGTAATCTACCATGTCCTTCTTTTTGAAGACCATGAGTTTACTCATTACGTAATTTGCGATTACGACAAAGACGGAATTAATGAGCTTTACAAGATATTCGTAAGTAAATCCGAATGACAATCCGAAGATCGAGAAGGTAGTCATGGGCGTATCGATTGGCAGGCCGGTGATCGCAACGCAGCCCCAGATCATCAATGAATAAACGCCTAATTCAAGTACAAGGAATGAGATAATTCTTGCACCTGTGAATGACAAAAGCTCTCTTAAGATATTTCCCTTTGATCTGAATACGGTAATCCTGTTAAGGAAATAAGCGACCAATACTGCGATTATCCAGCAGATGATCTGATTAATTATGTATTTAAGTGAGACCGGTTTTCCAAAAAGGTTAACCGTCATGTCTACCTGGACGAGCTTGTCGATGGCGATATAGCATACCCAGTTAACGACAGTGGTAAGACCGCCGCTTACAAGATACATAAAAAGCTTACGGATCTTTTCCTGCTTTTCCGTAAGATCCTTGCCGCCAACAATAATCGTCTTAAGATCCATTTTCCTTTATACCCTCTTCGGTCTCGGATTTGTTCTCTCTGAGACCATCTTCTTTACAATGTATACGGTAATCGTAATAATAACCGCCTCAATAATAGCAATAACAAGGAAAACGTCAAACAAATAAGAATACAAAAGCTCGGCTCTTTTATCCGCAAATCTGTATAGACTGATAGAACCCGTCGTCTTATCGATGTAGTAGAAATCAGCATTGCCGCCTTCATCAGCCATGTAGCAGATAAAATCACCATCAGCGTTCTGATATCCGTGCAATACAATCGAACCCGTATCCAAGTCAGTAGGCTTAAATTCATCCGGAAGACCGGAGTTGTTCGGAACGTCAACAACCTTCAGGATAGCCGAAGCTTCGATCACCGTATTCTCAGGGTCGTATCTGAGAACCGTTTTATCAGTGCTGTTATAGAAATAGAAACCCGGTGACTGCGTACCATCGAAAAGATAAAGCAGAACGCTGGTAACGCCGTCCCTTACATATGCAGGAACGCTGTAACCGTTGATGTATCTTGTAGTCTGCGTAAAGCCTTCAGGGATCGTAACATCATCAGGAGCATCAAGGAACGTGAAAGTGTTTCCTTCAAAGTCGACCAGCGATGCGTCCTCAGGAACGTTACTTTCTTTACGCAATACATGGATCGTGTAATGCATGTGGCTGACACCGTCCTGCGCAGTAACGTTTACGTTGACGATGTTGTCACCCATGTTGAGATACTGGTTGCCGTCGATGATGACCGCAGCCCAGAGATTGTTCGCAAGTACTGAAACCTGGACCTCAGTAACTGAACGCTCAACGGAGCAGCTGTATTCTGTGATGTTGGGATTGAACTCAGGTGTGATCGTCGTTCCCCTGATCTTCAAAGAAGCGAGCGTGGCATCGCTTGATAATCCTGTTCTGATGATCGGCAGCGTAACTCCCGTTCCGACCTTTGCAGTAACAGAATCTTTAACTGAAGTAAACGTGCCTGTATCGCCGATCCAGCAGCTAACCTCACCGCTGCATTCAGGGTAAAGTCTTAAGACGATCGAGAACAACGTAACCTGGCTGTCTGAAGAAAATGATGTCGATACTATCTCATCACCGTTATCGTCAGTAGTTACGCTCATCAGCTGGTCCATGCCGCTGACAGAAAGAACACCAACCGTCTGGGTCTCGGTAAATACGTAATTCGACAGATCTTTTCCCTGTTCAAAGGAAACATACTCTGCCTTATCGGCATCGAAATTAAACTCGATGGGGCCGAATTCAGAGATGTTGGGGAAACAGTTTGCAACTACATCAACAATGACGATGTCACCAGGACCTACATCGGTCCTTTTTGTAACAGCGGAAATGGTAACTTCGGTATCAGCTTTAACAGCTTCGCCGCCTGAAAAAGCAAGACAGAAAACAGCGGTAAAGACGAACGCAAACAAAGACGCTACGGCCTTTAATGTCAGTACACTGTTTTTCCTGTCAAATAGCTTTCTCATTCCGGCAGATACCCGTAAGAATCCGGCATGTTGTTGTATACAGGAATGACAAATTCAAAACCTGCATCAGTCATGCCAATCGCATCGTAACTTCTGTAATACCTCATACCTTCAGAATATGCCATCATGATGTTCTGGGCATACTGGTGATTGTATCTGTCAGTACCGTCATCAAGAACATCGAACTTCTGGAAATAGAGAGTGTTCTGGCCCTTGTCGATATAGCCGGTTGCGATCCAGACCGCGCCGCCCATGATTGCTCTTTCAACAGATGTCCAAGGTAAGAGATATGTTGCTTCGGTATCGGAAATTTCCTGGTCTTCCCAGTCCTTACCCCACTGGGCGTATTTCGCGCCGTTGATTACAGCACCGCCAGGTTCTGTCGTAGCGTATGCTCCGATATTGTAATAGTTGTAGTAACCTTCATAACCTGTGAGATCACCTCTGCACAATGCAGATTCACCTGAGTATCCCATCTCCTGGATGATCCTGCTCGCAAGGAAGTAAGGCGATACGCCGGCATTCTGACCTGCTTCGTAAATGATCTGCGCATAATCGTATTCAGGATCTCCGTCCATGAACGAACCTCTGATGATCTCTCTTACGCCGTCTACCGTGTGGACGTTGGGATCAAAGCCAAGAAGCTCAAATGAGAAGACCTTCTCAGGTGTCAGGAAGTTTCTCGGATCCATATAGTAACTTACAACTTCAGTCCTGCACATCATCCAGTCAGGCTTATCGTAAACTTCGCTGTTAGGCTTAACAAAAGCCGGATAAGAAGAATACTGGATAAGGCTTCTTGCCTTGCTGTCTTCTGCTACTACTGCAGTATCAAAAGCAAGATTCGTGTAGTAAGGCGTGAAGATGTAATTGGGCTTGAGGCTATGGATAAGCCAGAGTCCGCTGTAGTAACTTGTCGGGAATTTTGAAAGAGTATTCTCTTTGAAATCACCTTCGTCATTACCGTTGAGCAGGAAGAAATAATAGTTGTCGGAAGTGCCGTCAAATCCGGTGACGGTACATGTGATTACAGTCTCACCTGAAGGAATGGTGTAGAGCTGGCCCTGATCAAGAATAGTCTCACTGCCGTTGGAAGTTGCCTTGATAGTTACGCTCGCGGAATATCCTTCAAGAGGCGTGCATCTGATAGCGATGTCCTTTGAACCTTCCATATAGTAAGCGTAATTACGGTTAAGGTAATCGAATTCAGGATAGATATCGAGGAACTGGTCAGGTGTGGAATCGTTGATGTAGCATCCGGACAAAGCTCCGTTGATCGGAATGATTCCGGCCTTCTTTCTCTCGACTTCATAAGTGACATTGTTCCTGTCTGTAAGTCTTAATCTTCCGCTGCCGTCATCTCCCGTAACAGCCATATAGCTTCCGTCAAAATAAGCGCACTCTCTGGACTGGATCATCGTGAAGTCGATGTCCTTTTCGATGTCGCTACCCGAGCCCGTTCTGCTTACGCAGATGTAATAGCAGTTGGATACTCCCGCAATGCCTGTCTCTTCTGCAACAGCTGCAGTGTCCTGCTTTTTGCCTCTGAGCATTGCATAAGGAATTCCGGTGTTCTCGTTGCTTCCGATAATGTTACCCTTGAGGTCATAAAGAGTTACCCTGATGTCATCGGAAAGCCCTGCGAAATCGATGTAGCAGTCGTCTTCACCGCAGTCGATCATGTACCATGCGTTATTGTTTCCGCTGGGGATAAGACCCTCAGCAACGGAGTTCGGATAGATGGTAACTTTCTCAGGGATCGTTATCTCGCCTCCGGAGATTACCGTTCCTCTTCCGTCAGAACTTCTGATGAGAGCGTAAACTTCGTGTCTTCCGGGAGCGCAGTCTGCCGTATCCCAGGACAAAACGAAATCGCGGTAATCGGAATTGCCGCCGTTGTTATCGTTGAATTTCAGATATCCGTAATAAAGTGATCCGTCGACGAAAAAGTCCGTTCTTACTTCATCACCGGTAGCAGAATATGAACCTGCCGCTTCTCTGATTCCGACAGTGTACTGTTCGGGAGAATCGATGGTTGATTCAAGGGTAACGTTTGAGATAACGGAACCCTTTCTTGAAGGTGCTGAAGAAGCCTTAAGATCGCTGTTTTCAGAAGAGAGAGCCCTGTCGATCGCAGCAGCTCTCGTGGTGTTCTTCAGGTCATCCATAATAAATTGGACTTCATCCTGACGTGTCTCACCATAAATGACATAACTTAAGTCTTCCGCAAATCTCTCATCGGTAACACCGGTAAGAAGATATTCGGGTGAAGTCATTACTGAAATTACATAGTCGCCGCAGGATACGAGGCCGTCTTTAACACGTGTCTTTGCAATCTTGATCTCCTCTTCAGAACTCGATGTCAGAAGGCCTGCACGCGCGACGATATCGTCTGCAGTTTTCAATGTCTTTTTGTCGGGTTCGTTTATTCCCGTATCAATGCTCAGTACCGTTACGACGGAAGCCGCTATTGCAAGAAGTCCGCCGACAATGGCAACCGCAAAATACTCAGGACGTCTTTTAAACATCTCTTACTCGTCCCTCCCGGTTATCTTATCCAAGGTATATCCGTATGAAGGAACGAAATGGTCCATGAAATACGTTGCTTCAGGCATGTTCATCTCTCTGATGATCTTACCCGTGGAAGCTTTAGCGGCAGAGAACTCTGCGTTGCCGCTGCTCTCTTCCCTTAAGCACTTGATATAAGCTGCGATCTTATCTGCAGCCTTAACGAGCTTATGTGTAAGCTTCTCTTCTTCTGTTGAAAATGAAGGAGCCAGAAGATCAAGGTAAATGTCTCTCATCTCCTTGTCTTCGGGCAGAAGCTCAACGAGGCTTGCAGCAGCTTCGGATTCAACTTCCTTATACGCCTTTGTGATCTCTTTGTTGCGGTACTTGATCGGCGTCGGAAGATCTCCTGTTAAGATCTCCGTGCAGTCATGATAGAGCGCATATGCCTGGACCTTATAAGGGTCAAGTATAATTGCGCCTTCGTTATCCTTCTCGAACTTGTTGTGAAGGATAGTTAAGCAGTGTGCGATTACCGCAACGTCAAAACTGTGTTCTTTGATGTTCTCTGTTCTGCTGTTACGCATCAGTGCCCATCTTTCGATGTACTGCATGCGGTCGAGCATCGCGAAAAAACCGAATTCTTCCTTATTATCCATATTTATCTCCATCAGCTCTTATACATCTCGTTAAAGCAGCTTACGGCAAATGAATCCGTCATGCCCGCAATGTAATCTGATACATAGATCGGGAGCGGTGTGTCGATGCCTGCTTTATATTCGGGATGGTTAGTTACAAATTCAGCAAACTTCCTGATCGATGATGACTTGGATTCTTTTGCCATCTCAAGATTCAGGACAGCCTGGTAGAAAGCATCGAAAAGACCTTCGAGCATTACGTCGCAGTACTTCTCATATGTCTGTACTTTCTGCGCCCTGTAGATCTTTGATACGTTCTCATTAAGTGTGTGCTCGAGAGCATCTCCTGCGTGATCGCTCATCATGATGCAGCCCTTGTCCATACTGTTCTCGATGATGTCCTGGACAAGGAAATTGATTATCTCGGAATTGGAGCTTCCCATGCCGTCGGCAACTACAGGAACATCAAATTCATTCGCGATAACGCCTGTTCTCAAAGCATCTTCGATATCTCTTCCGACATAAGCGATCTTATCTGCAAATCTGACAACGCAGCCTTCCAAAGTTGCGGGGCCCTTGCGGTTCTTTTTTGGGATCAGATATGAGAGATCTTCTTCTGTCTTATCCCTGCAGGGTTCAAGCTTTCTCTCGGAATAGTATTCGCCGCAGTGTGAGATGATTCCGTCTCTTACTTCGAAAGTAAGGTTAAGGCCGTCTTTGCCGTTTCTCTTTTCGAGGATGTTCAATACACGAAGGCCGTTGGATTCATGCTCGAAATAAAGCTTGCTGTCGATCTCTTTAAGCTTCTTGTTGAGGATCCTCTCACCGCTGTGACCGAACGGAGTATGTCCGACATCGTGGCCAAGTGCGATTGCCCTGATGAGATCTGTATTGAGGTTCAGTGCGTTTCCGATCGTGGAAGCAATGTAGTCAACGTAAATAACGTGCTCAAGTCTGGAACAGATGTGATCGTTCGCGGGATTGAAGAAGACCTGTGTCTTGTGCTTTAAGCGTCTGAAGGCCTGTGAATAGATGATCCTTCCCATGTCGCGCTCGAAGCAGTTTCTGATGTCGCCGTCACTTTCAGGATCGACCCTGCCCCTGGATCCGGAGCACTTGGTCGCATTGACACTGAGGATCTTGTCTTTCTGATCCTGCAGCATCTTTATCTTGGCTCTTGTAGCCTCTGATATCTTATCCGACTTTCCGATACAGGCTATGCTGTCGGCATAAAGGTCCTGAAAGCTGAGATTATCTGACATCAGTTATAGTCTCCTTTTAAAGCACATTATGTAATTATACTACATTACACACTACGCTTTCTTTAGTCCTGCGGCGTTGGCAAGCATATTCTTGCGCATTCCGTCGAAATCGACCGTTATGAGAGCATCGCCTCCGACAGGTTCGACCTTGAGTATGACTCCTTCGCCGAATCTCGGATGGACGACATTCATGCCCACGACGATCTCATCAGGCTTAAGCTGTCCTTCGCGTGAGGCAGAAGGCTTCTTCTCCTGCGTAAACTGTGACTTGATCGCGGATGCGATCGACTTCTTGGATTTCTCCCTGTTGCTCTCTCCTTCCGGAACTTCCTTGGGAGTCTCCCTCTTGGAACCCATGAGGTAAAGCAGTTCGGGATTGATCTCTTTTATGAATCTTGAAGGCTGGTTGCAGTTGGTCTGACCGAAGAGCATTCTCTGTCTCGAAAGCACGATGAACAGATTCTTCTTTGCTCTCGTGATAGCAACATACATGAGTCTTCTTTCTTCTTCCGTATCCTCAACGCTCTGGACGGATCTGTAACTCGGGAAAACGCCTTCTTCAAGACCGATTATGAATACGGCACCGAACTCAAGACCTTTCGCACTGTGGATGGACATGAGCTTTACGTAGTCGTCGTTATCGTCGTAGTCATCACCTTCCGTGAAGAGTGATGCGTTCTCAAGATAAAGTCCGAGTATTCCTTCCGTGGTATCAGCCGTAGCTGTATCAAAGAAGAAATCGTCATCAACTTCAACAGGGAAACCGTCTCCGTCGTCAATCTCAAGATTATCCATGTCGACGGGTTCAGCACGGTGTGCCTTGTCGTATTCCTTGGCTTCAGACAAAAGCTCCTTCAGGTTCTCGACCCTGTCGATGATGTCGCCCTTCTTCTCGCGCTGCTCGGTGATCTCTTCGATGATGCCTGATTCGTTCTCGACATAGTCAACGAACTGCGCAAAATCCATATCGTTCTCTTTGAGCCTGTCTCTCATTGAATTAATGAGATCAGTAAACAAGCCTATCTTCGATGCTGACCTTACGAGTTCAGGATAATCCACCGCGTGCATCGCGCACTCGAACATGCTGATGTTGTCGTTTATCGCATACTGTCTGATCTTCTCGATTGTTGTATCACCGATACCTCTCTTAGGCACATTGATGATTCTCTCGAATGCAATGTTATCCTTCGGATCGTTAATGAGCTTCAGATAAGCGAGGATATCCTTGATCTCCTTACGGTCATAGAACCTCATACCGCCATAGACCCTGAAAGGAATTCCGAGATTATGGAGCGTGGTTTCTATGTTACGTGAAAGAGCATTCATTCTGTAAAGGACAGCGCAGTCTGAATACTTAAACTTGCCCTTGTCAGCCATCATCTTGATGGTCCTTCCGACAAAGTCAGCTTCGCCGTTACTCGTGTCGGCATTCATTACGATGATCTTCTCACCTGCATCGCCTTCAGTCCTTAAGCGCTTGCTCTTACGCTTTGTGTTGTTTGCGATGACGCAGTTTGCGGCATCAAGGATCGTCTTTGTCGAACGGTAATTTTCTTCGAGCTTGATGACGCTGGCGCCCGGGAAATCCTTCTCGAATTTAAGGATGAGTCTTACGTCAGCGCCTCTGAACGAATAGATGGACTGGTCGTCGTCACCTACTACGCAGATATTGCCGTTGCCTGATGCGAGCTGCATTACCGCGCGGTACTGGGGCATGTTCGTATCCTGATACTCATCGACCATGATGTATCTGAACTTGTTTCTATAGAGCTCCCTGATGTCGGGATTGCTCTCCAAAAGTTTTACCATGTTGACGAGGATATCGTCGAAGTCCATCGCGTTATTAGCAAGGAGCTTTTCCTGATATCTCTTGTAGATCCTTGCAACTACGCCAAGGAAATATTCCTTGCCTGCAAGGAGCGAATATTCTTCAACATCGATGAACTTGTTCTTTGCGTTGGAAATCTCATTCTGGACAGATTTGGGCTTGAACTGGCTGTCAGCAATATCAAGCTCTTTCATCGCTTCCTTGACGAGCTTTAACTGGTCATCGGTATCGATAATGGAGAAGTTCTTCGTATAGCCTAAAAGCTCTGCATGTCTTCTTAACAGCCTTGCGAAAATGCTGTGGAACGTGCCGCACCAGATATACTTGGAGCGGTCACCTACAAGGCCTTCGATTCTCTGGCGCATCTCGTTTGCTGCCTTGTTGGTAAACGTGATCGCAAGAATGGATGAAGGAGCAACATTATGCTTCCTCATCATGTAGGCAATACGGTATGTGATAACTCTGGTCTTACCTGAGCCCGCGCCTGCAAGAATAAGCAGAGGACCGTCAAGATGAGTTACGGCCTGACGCTGCTCATTGTTAAGGCCGACCAGGAGCTCATCCGCATCCTGGTCAAAAGCCTCATTAGGGCTCTGACCATATATATTCTCAAGATCTCTGAAGAACTCGTCTGAATTGCTGAAATTATCGTCTGACAAAGCAATTTTCTCCCTAAATAAATCGATTTAAGTGATTATATCAGTTGTGCGGTGTCCTGACCTTCAATTAATAGGACAGTTTTCGGCAGGCCGCAGATTAAGTCGGTTCACCCGGATACAAACTCCAGTTTTCATCGTCGTAAATATTGTCGTGCACCGTGAGCCAGTAAGCATCCGGATCATAGAAACGGGCACCGTTGTTCGTGTAGATATTTACGTTCTCTGAAACATAGATATTAAGATCGCCTGACTTGATATCCTGATAGATCGGATTTTGTGTAAACGGATTGATGGGGTTTTCGAAGATGCCGCCAAACGCAAGAGTAGGCGTATCAGCATTCGTCATGAACTCATCAGAAACTGTGAATCCCGTGCTGTTGAAATCCTTTACGAGAAGGACCGGATTTACTGCCTGGGCATCAAAACCAAGGTCATCCACAAGGAGGCTGTCGAACTGTCCCAGACCGTTTCCGTGGTCAGCAACGATGATGATCCTCGTGTTGTCGTAGATGCCGTTTTCGCGCAGATAATCGAACCACTTACCGAGCGAGATGCAGACTTCCATGCTGCTCTCATATGCCGCATAAGTAAGATAATCGGATTCCATGTCCATGGTGACTCCGTCAACGGTAAATCTGTCCATGTGTGCAGCATCGTATTCGGTGTTGTCGACGTTTTGAACGACGCCGTAATCAGGCTCGCTCAAGAGGCTGATGTCGTGTGTGGACTGGTTCGAGAAAACGAAGAAACAGTTTGTCGGATCGTCCTGTACGTCTGTAACGTCAGGCAGGGCTTCAAGAACGGAATGTTCCTGTACATGCTGCTGATGGATTCCGTACTGGACGTGCAGCGTATTTCCGAGATAAGAACTGTTATTGAAATTCAGATAGCAGTAAGAGCCTGACGTGTAGGCAGCCGGCTGGCAGATCTGCGGGAGGATCTTCATGAAGCCGTAGCAGAAAAGATTTCTGTTAAGACGTGTTTCAAGTTCATCTCCTGCATCAGCAAGGACCGGAACCTTGTCATTGAATACGCCGGACAAATGGTATGCGTGAATGTTCTCGTATCCTTCGTAGATGCTGAGGTCTGCGATCCACTGGTAGTTGGCATAGGAAGGATCTCCGACCGTTACGTTCCAGCCGTTGGTGGAAAAAATAACAGGCATGGTCAGAAGTGCTTCGTTATGCTTGACCCTTAATGTCTCGTCAGCTCTGGCATTCATCATTTCAGGTCTGTAATCGTATCCTCCAAACAGAGCAGACGAAGCCATGTTCGTATATTTGCCGAATGAGACCGTGTTGGGATAGTAAGTAAATCCGTCGAACTGAGCGGCAACGTCAGGACGCTCGTTGAACAGATACGGGATATAAGATCCGTTCATCTTATCCATCATGATGACTACAACGTTCTGGCCGTTCTTAGTCAGCGGAACACTTACCTCTTCAGCAGTGTTGCTGTAGTGGTAGTTGAAGTTTGTTGAGAACACCACAGTCGCGATAAGTCTCATTGCAGAAAGGAATATTACCGCAAGAAGGACTGTCGTCATCAGCGGCCTTATGAATTTTTTGAGCTTTACCGCAACGAAAATCACGACAGCGATTATGGCAATGTCTGCAAGGAGATTTAACACCGTCTCCTTTACTTCAAAAGCCATGTTGTAATCGTAGATGAGCTTATTTGAAAGCATTCCGAAATTCTTGTTGAAAAGAATGTAGTTGAGAACTCCCGTTGCCGCAAAAGCAGGAACGAGATACATGAATGCTTTTCTTGATTTCTCGCCCGAAAGATAAACAAACACGGGAACCCAGATCATGAAAAGTCCTGCAGCGATAAGCGTACTGTTCAGTATGTAAAGCAGAGGACTGTGGGGATTGGTGCTGAATGTGTTAGTCATCTCGGCAGGATTCTGGACAACGACGTCTGAAGGGATCATTACTCCCGTAAGAACCGTAAGAGCAGCACATGAGATCATGAATACGCTTGTGCTCTTCTTATCCAAAGCAAAACTCTCTTTTTTGAGCTTAGCTTCCGGCTTGGGTTTCCAGATAAGGGTAACGATATTCTTTCCCAAAGAGAAAACATTGTTGAGTGTCCAGTAGAAAACAAGTCCTGCAGGTGAATTATAGAGCAAAATGAGGAATACGAGAGCGATCGCGACAAGCTTGATCTTATCCTTGATCGCGCCCTTTTCGGTGTAGATGAAACCTGCAATGATGTTGATCACCGTCATCAGGATCGGAAGAGCGTTGAAGCATCCTTCACCGAACGGAATGAGTCCGTCAGGCTGGCTTAAATCATAAATGGGTCCCAGAGATACGCCCTGAAGGAGCTTTAACTCTGAAAGGAAGCTGTAAGCAGCCATGAAGAATGGGATCTGGAGCAGGAGCGAGACGGATTCTTTAAATACACCCGTCGTCTTGTAATCGTTCTCGCGGTAATACGCCTGGAGCATCATGACACGCTCGTCGCCCTTGAATGCTGCCTTGATCTTGTCGACCCAGGGTTTCAGGCTCTTTTTCTTCTCGCGCTGCTCCTTCTCGAGCTTGTCGGCGCGCTTATAAAGAGGCAGAACCAGGATGTTGATTACAAGGCTGATAACGACAATTGAGATACCGACATTGCCGGTAAATTTATAGGCATAAAAGAACACAACTTCAAAGAGAAGTTTCAACGGTTCTATAAAAAGCGAAAACAAATAATCGAAGAAAGACATAATTATTAAATTATATGTATAAATATATCCACCCGCAAGAATACAATATACAATCTGAAACTGAAGGAATAAATTATAATTTGTTAAATCAGTTCTTTACAGTCAGATATAATAAAAATTATGAATGAGCACAATATCAGTAAAAACGGCTTCCTTTTGCTCTCAAAATACAGAACGGCAATCATGGGTTTTGCTGCCCTGTGGATATTGTTTTTCCATGTTTGGCAGCCGCTGATTCCCGTGTCTTCCAACAGGTTTGTTAATTTTTTTGTTCTTTTTGAACACTTCAGCACCAACTTCGGGTACTCAGGCGTCGACATTTTCTTTTTGCTTTCAGGCGCCGGTCTTACTTATGCCATAAAAAAGGAATCCATTCCGGTTTTCTATGCAAGACGTCTGCTCAAAGTCCTGCCTCCTTTTCTGTTGCTGGCTGTATTAAGATCCGTCTTCCAGAACTGGACTATCCTTGATTTTGTATGCAATGTCAGCGGGTACAGCTTTTACGCAGTACACATCTTTACTTTTTTATGGTTTGTTACTGCCATTATTACTCTTTACTTCTTTTTCCCGCTGTATTACCGGATATTTTCCAAAGCAAAGAACAAGCTGATCTTTACATGCTGCGTTATTCTTGTCTGGATGCTTATAACCTTTTTGGTTCGCAATATAATGCGTTCTGATCTTTTTGCGTTCACCAACAGGATTCCCATATTTGTTGTGGGTATATACGTCGGTTATGTTTCACAAAATTACAAAGAAATCGTCTTCAAGAAATGGGTTTACCTGCTCCTTCTTATTGTTCTTTCACTTGGACTTTATCTTGCTTATCTCTACAACTACACTTCTTTCCATATTTTTGTTACCCAGGGCAATACGTTTTTGCCGCCATTCCTTATTGCCATAAGTCTTCCGTTTCTTCTTGCTAAACTTCTGGATATTCTCGAAAACCGTATTTCGACTCTGGGAAAAATAATCAATGTGACGTTGAGCTTCTTTGGTGCAATGTCACTGGAATTATATTGCTTTCAGGATTGGTTAGATATGTATACCCCTTATCTGCAATATTACGGTGTTCCCAAAACGGTAATAAATTTCTCTTTGATCCTGATTTCCATTGCTGCAGCATGGGCATCCGCTAAGCTGATTAAATTATTTTCGCAAGAAATACCTGACAGAATCAAAAACAAAAAGATGAAAGAAAAAGCCACATAGTTTAGAGAAACAATATTCTTTTATAAAAATAATATTTAGATATAATATCAGCATGAACGAAAAAGGAAACAGACATTTCAGGTTAACAGGCTCGCAGACTATCCTCCTGGGATTCCTCACGATGATACTCGCAGGCACACTCCTTCTCATGCTCCCCATCTCTACGAAGACCGGGGAATGGACAGGCTTTTCAAACGCATTCTTTACGGCCACGTCAGCCAGCTGCGTTACGGGACTTGTAGTCTACGATACGGCTTCACACTGGTCTATTTTCGGACAGATCGTAATTCTTACCATGATCCAGATCGGCGGTATGGGCGTCGTTACCATGACCACCCTCTTATCAAGACTCATCGGCAAAAAGCTCAGCCTTCAGGCAAGGACCACGCTTCAGGAAGCTGTCTCTGCGCCTAACCTCGGTGAGATCTTAAAATACACAAGATTCATCTGCATCGGCACGGTTATTTTCGAAGCTGCCGGCGCAGTCATCATGTCACCTGTATTCATTAACGAATACGGTATTCTCAAGGGAATCTGGATCTCCATTTTCACATCCATATCGGCTTTCTGTAATGCCGGCTTTGACCTTAACGGTGCCCACGGTGAATTCTCATCAATGGTACCTTACGCGGATAATCCGCTTATCGTAATCACGCTCGTCTTCCTGATCTTAACGGGCGGCTTGGGCTTCCTCACATGGCTCGACATCAGGAAGCACGGACTTAAGTTCTCAAGATACAGCACACAGAGCAAGATCATCATCGTCATGGAGATCTTCCTGATCTGTGTACCTCTGATCTACATGTTCTTCGGCGAATACGAAGACCTTCCCTTTGGCGAGAGATTCCTCGCTGCTCTCTTCCAGGCAGTCACCCCGAGAACGGCAGGCTTCAACACCACTGACTACAGCTATTTCTCAGGCACGGGCATACTCCTTACGGTTATCCTTATGCTCATCGGCGGCGCTCCGGGTTCCACTGCGGGCGGTATGAAGATCACGACTGTTGCAGTTCTCTTCTTCACGATGGTCTCTGTATTTAAACACGAGAAATCACCTGCCGTCTTCAAGCGCAGGATCAAGCCCGAAGCAATCTATGGTGCCGTTGCGGTATTCATGCTCGATATCATGATCGCTCTCATCGGCGCGATGCTCATCTCAAAGATCGAGCACGTAGCTTTCCTCAAGACATTATTTGAAAGTGCTTCCGCAGTAGGTACCGTCGGTCTCTCGATGGGCCTTACGCCGACGCTTTCAACAGTATCCAAGTTCATTCTTATATTCTCTATGTACATGGGACGTGTGGGCGGCCTCACGCTTGTCTTCGCTGCAATATCCAGGAAATCGACAGGCAACAGGCAGTACCCGGCTGATAACATAGCGGTCGGTTGATCCGGCAGAAAGGAAACAACATGAAGAACATACTCGTAATCGGAATCGGACGTTTCGGCTACCATCTCATTGACCAGCTCAACAAAGCCGGCGACCAGATCCTCGCCGTTGATTCATCCGAAGAGCGTCTCGAACCCGTACTCGGAATGGTCACGAGCTCCCTCATAGGTGATGCTACAAATGAGACTTTCGTAAGGTCTCTCGGCGTCGAAAACTTTGACGTCTGCTTCGTAGCCATCGGTGACGATTTCCAGGCTTCACTCGAGACAACATCAATGCTCAAGGAGTGCGGCGCAAAGTATGTCGTAGCAAGAGCTGCACGTTCCGTCCAGAAGAAATTCCTTCTTGCCAACGGCGCAGATTCAGTTGTCTTCCCCGAAAAGCAGCTCGCAGAATGGGCTGCTATCCGCTGGTGCTCCGGAAGAGTCGTTGACTATCTCGACTATCCGGGTGACTTCTCGATTTTCGAGATCAAGGTGCCTAAGGAATGGATCGGCAAGAGCCTTGCAGAACTCGGCATCAGACAGAAGCTTCACCTCAACGTTTTATCGATCAAGAGAAACGGCGAAGTCGTCCTGGAATTCCCTGCAGACTTCCTTTTCGAAGAGGGCGACACGGTAACGATCTTCGGTGCCGACAAGGACATCAAGAAGGGTATCAATCTCAATTACTGATATCAGTAATCTCCCTTATATTCCCAATTGTCAGGATCATGAACATCCCCGCCTTTAAAGATGAACCATGAACCCGGAAGGAATGTGTTTCCGTTGTTGATCTTTGTATCATAAACGGGAGAATAGAATACTGTCTGTTCTCCGTTTTTAGGATCAGTTGTGATCGGATTGCCCGTGAAAGGATTTACGGGATTATCTATAAGACCTGAAGCTGCAAGAGAAGGCGTATCGCCATTGGTCATAAATTCTTCGCTGACCGTAAATCCTGTTGCGCCAAAGTCCTTCACCATAAGAACCGGCATGAAAGATTCCATGTCTTCACCGTTGCATGTAATGCCGAACTGGCCGAGATCTTTTCCGTGGTCGGAAACGATTATGATTCGGGTATTATCATATACACCGTTCTCACGAAGATAATCAAACCATTCTCCGAGAGCTATATACGAAGCAATGTTTACATGATAATGAGTAACCTGCTTCTCAGTAGTCATCTGCATTGTAGTGCCATCAAGAGTATATCTTGATGCCATGTCAACATCATATGCTGTATTATCCACATTTACTTCCGGAACATAATCAGGCTCCTGCAAAAGGCATTCAGAATGAGATGAGTCATTGGTCATAAGCAGGAAAGTGTTTTCCTCTCCGTCATTGATCTCAGTGATATCAGGCAAAGCCATAAGAACGGAATATGCATTTATGAAATCCATATCGTAACCCGTACTCTTTGACAGTCCGTCAATGCTCTGAACAAATGAACCTTTTTCCATTGCCGAAGACTCGTTGTAAACGCCTTCGTCATAGAGTGTTTCCTGAATAAAAACCGGTGCGATCTTCATGATGGAGAAACAGAAGAAGTTACGGTTTCTGATATCCTGAACGCGCTGTGTTTGAGAACGCGCATATTCGCCGGAAGTATCAACGTCAAAGAGATTGAATATTCCATTCGTGACATAACAATTGAATTCAGGGTGGTCGTCATATATGGACAGGTCTGGTATCCAGAAATAACCTGCATATGTGGGGTCTATTACAGTAACCTCATAACCGTTATCGCCAAACAATACCGGCATTACTCTTAGTGATTCATTATGTTTGCTTTCAAGACTCTCATCTGCTCTCTCGTTTATCTTATCAGGAGTGTAGTCGTAACCGCCAAAGAGCGCAGGAGAACCGAAATTCGTGGATATACCGTAGGAAATGGTATTCGGATAATATGTAAATCCATCAAACTTTTCTTTTAATTCAGGTTTCTCATTGAATATGTACGGCACCTGGGTTCCGAGACCACGGTCAAGCATAAGCACAACAACATTCTTACCGTTTTTACTAAGCGGGATTATCTGTTCATCCGTTGCATCATCATTTTCGAGATACGAAGCGGCCGGAATCTGATACCTGTCATATTCACGCCAGATTCCGATAACATGATACATTCCGATCGCAAAGACAGACAGCGAAGCAACTATGAGTATGCTTTTCGTTATCTTGGAAAACCTGGAATAAACAAACGCGAAAACAACAAGCACAGCAACTATCGCCGCAGCATTTATCAGATAATCTTTCATCTGAAATTCAGGCTTGTTATCATAAAGAAGCGTTGAAGAGAGCATGCCGAGATCTGTTCCGAAGAACATGTAATCGATTATCGATACACCGCAGCAGATCCATATGATCTTACTGAACAAAGACTTGACAGTACCGCTCATAAAAAAGTAGAACACGCCCAGCCACAAGACCCATGTGCCGAAAGACAACAGCATTGAATTGACAACATAAAGAACAGGGTTTTTAGGAAGGTCGATGTCGACAAATTCCAAAGCAGAAGCATCAATTACTGTGGAAGGTATGAGCATTCCGGTAATAAGCGCCATAAAAACGCAGCCTCCGACAAAGATCGCAGCTGTTTCTTTGGAATTTGTTCTTGTCTTGATCTTCAGCTTTTCCGGAATGCGGATCTTATTCTTGAAAAGACTCCATGCCAAAGGCACGCAGAGCAACAGGCAGCAGACTGAAAGAAGTATCTTTCTCTTCATACCGAAATCAGGATTGAACAGGGTAACGATGATCACCGTTACACCTGCAACGGCAAGAACAACTGAAAGCGCTTTCTTCGGATCCTTAAGCTTGTAGAAGATGTTTTTAACAAGAGAGAAAACATTATTGAGCAGCCAGTAGAAAACAAGTCCTGATGGTGAATGGTAAAGCAGCACAAGGAATACTGCAGCCAGTCCGTAAACCTGTATCTTTGCCTTGAGCGGATGGCCTTTGGTATAGATGATTCCGGAAATGATGTTTATCAATGTCATGAGTATCGGAAGAACGTTTACCGGAAAGTTTCCTATCATGAACATCGCATCTTCACTGCCGAGGTCTTTTATAAATCCAAAAGTCATCCCCTGAAGGCATTCCATACCCGAAAGGAGATTATAAGCTGCAATAAAGAACGGGATCTGCAAAAGCAGAGATACGGAACTCTTTAATGCATAGACCGGTTTATAGTGATTTATACGGTAATATTCCTGAAGCATGAAGAAGCGCTCATCACCTTTGAACGTGCGCTTGATATGCTTGATATGAGGCGCCATCTTTGCCTGGATGTCACGTTCCTCAGCCTGCAGCTCATCCGCCCGTTTATAAAGCGGCAACACAAGGAAATTAACCGCAAGACTTAAGAAGATTATAGACAGACCTTCATTGCCGATAACCCTGTTGGTAACCGTGAATACAACTTCAAATAGAAGCATCAGGGGTGAGATTATTAATGTGTAAAGTGCTGACAGTATCGACATCTGATCAAAATCCCTTTAAGGAAAGTTTCTTAGCTTTGTGCTTTGAGCTTCCTTTTTCCTCTGACTCTGTTTTTGAATATGAAGTGACCACTTCTTTATATTTTTTCATAATGAAATCAACAGACCTCTCCGCACCTTCGCCGATATGCACCCAAGTCTCGGATCGGGCTTTTGTGCGGCCCTCGGCAAAAGACGGATCATCAATACATCTGTCGATAAGATCCTTGATGTCTCCCATGTTCTTATCATTAAGTTCAAGACCGATAGACGGAAGGATCTTATACATCCACAACTCGTCTTCCAGCCAATAAGCATCATAGACACTGACATCAAAGAATGATCTGGTATAGATTACGGGTTTATCAAACACCAGTGAAAAATCAAACATGACACCCGAGAAATCCGATATGAGAATATCCGATTGTCTTAACACGTTAAAGTTATCGGTATCTCTGTTCCAAACAACTTTAGATGCATCATTATACTTATTCATCAGCCTGTCCATTAGTTCTTTTTCTGAAACAAATGACTGGGGATGTGGTCTTACGATGATCTTGTAACCGGTTTTGATAAGCGCATCGATAAAAGGCTCTCCGTATTTCGAGAGAATGCTGCTCTCACCCCATGAAGGTGCCAAAAGAACAGTGCGGTCATGCGGCGGGAGATCTCCTGAAGTCTCCAGGCGCTTTTTCATCTGATCCATAAACGGAATACCGCAAAGATCAACATCTTTGGGTGGATATCCACGCAGCTGCTCAAGCTTTCTTACTTCATCTTCCTGATATCCGCCTGAAAGAATGATCGCGTCGTAGTGATCGATCCCGAACATTCTGTATAAAGTAATATCATTGGGCGCATGCGGAATATGAATGTAGCAGTCAACATCCTTGGATCTTTTCCATTGGAAAACATCAAGACTCGGCGTTGATGAAACTACAACAGATGCATTCAAAAGATTAAGTTTGGAGAAGCCCTTATTGCCTTCTCCTATAAACTCACCCTTGATATATTCATATTTTTTGCTGAAGACCGGATCATCTTCTGACCCGGTAAGGTAAATAACATTTTGATGCCGCTTCTCGAACTCATCAAGAAGCGGCTCAAAAACATTCCAATATCTTTTATGATCGGTATATATCGCGACAGGTATCTTCTGATCATTTATCTTTGAAGCCTTGCCTCCGCTTAAGCGGAACTTTACCTTCATTACGACCGCCCGAAAAGCGAATATCACTACTCCGAACAATCCGAACAGAATGGTAAACAGCATTCCTCCCGTACCGGGATCGATATAAAGACTTTTAAGAAACCCCATCAGAAAACCTGCCCGCGAAAGAATCCTCTATTATCTTACGAGACGCTCTGTTTCCTGAGCGATTGCAAGCTCTTCGTTTGTAGGGATAACACAAACTGTTACCTTTGAAGAAGGCTTGGAGATGATTGCTTCCTTGCCGCGGAGACCGTTGTTTGCTGCATCGTCGAACTCAACGCCCATGAACTCGAGGCCTTCACACATAGCCTTTCTCATCATGTCTGTGTTCTCACCGATACCGGCTGTGAATACGATAACGTCTACGCCTTCCATAGCAGCTGCATAAGATCCGATGATCTTCTTGCCCTGATATGCGAACATGTCGAGTGCGAGCTGAGCTCTCTCATTGCCTTCCTTAGCAGCCTTCTCAAGATCTCTGAAGTCTGAAGAAACGCCGGAAACGCCCTGAACGCCTGACTTCTTGTTGAGGAGTGTATCCATCTCGTCAGGTGTGAGGTTCTCGTTCTTCATGAGGAAAGGAACGATAGCGGGATCGATGTCACCTGTTCTTGTACCCATGCAGATACCTGCAAGAGGTGTAAGACCCATTGATGTATCCTGGCACTTGCCGTCCTTAACAGCTGCGAAAGAAGAACCGTTGCCGAGGTGGCATGTGATGATGCGGAGATCCTCATACTTCTTGCCGAGGAAATCAGCAACTCTGTGGCTTACATAACGGTGAGATGTACCATGGAAACCGTAACGGCGGATGTCGTACTTCTCGGAGATCTCATAAGGAAGAGCATATGTGTAAGCCTTTGCGGGCATTGTCTGATGGAATGCTGTATCGAATACTGCAACCTGGGGTGTGCCTGCAGGAAGAACATCTTCGCATGCCTCAATACCGATGAGGTTTGCAGGATTGTGCAAAGGTCCCAACGGGAAGCAGTCTCTGATAACCTTCTTAACGTCGTCATTAACGATAACTGACTCGCTGTAGTACTTACCGCCGTGGAGGACTCTGTGACCTACTGCTGCGATCTCTGATACGTCAGCGATAACGCCGTGATCCTTGTCAACGAGAGCGTCGAGGATCATTCTTACAGCAACCTTGTGGTCAGGCATGGGTTCTGTTGAAACGAACTCATCCTTGCCTGTGGGCTTGTATGTGAGCTTGCCGTCGATTCCGATTCTCTCGGCATTACCCTTAGCGAGGACATCACCTGTATCGATGTCGAAAAGCTGGAACTTCGCGGAAGAGCTTCCGCAGTTGATTACTAAAATCTTCATTAGACTTTTCTCCTGTCTTTAATGTTGTCTTATGTCAATCAGCCCTGTGCCTGAGCCTGAACTGCTGTGATAGCAACTGTTCCGACGATATCGTCAGCGTTGCATCCTCTGGAGAGATCGTTTACAGGGAGTGCGAGACCCTGGAGAACCGGTCCGTAAGCAGGTGCCTTAGCAAGTCTCTGAACGAGCTTGTAACCGATGTTGCCTGCTTCGAGTGAAGGGAATACCAATGTGTTAGCGTGGCCTGCAACCGGTGATCCGGGTGCCTTGAGCTGACCAACTTCTTCAACGAGAGCTGCGTCGAGCTGGAGCTCACCATCAACTACGAGATCAGGATACTTTTCCTTAGCGATCTTAACAGCGTTGGAAACCTTATCAACGTCAGCGTGCTTTGCTGAACCGTAGGAAGAATATGAGAGCATTGCAACCTTGGCAGGTGCACCGATGAACTGCTCGAAAGACTCAGCGGAGAGCTTTGCGATCTCAGCGAGCTTAGCAGAATCTACGTCTGTGTTAACTGCGCAGTCAGCGAAAATGAAGAGTCCGTGCTCACCAAGGTCGCAGTTGGGAACGTCCATAAGGAAGAAGCCGGATACTGAAGAAATGCCGGGCTTTGTCTTAAGGAGCTGGAGTGCAGGAAGGATTGTGTTACCTGTTGAGTGGCAAGCACCGGAAACAGCACCGTCAGCATCGCCGCACTTGCACATGAGGCATGCATAGTACATGTAGTCGGAGTTCATCTTCTCCTCAGCCTTCTCAGGTGTGATGCCCTTCTTCTGAGCGTCAGCGATAAGAGCGTTTGTCTCTTCCTCTGAAAGGCCCTTCTTCTCTGCCTTCTTCTTAGCTGCAGCTACCATGGTGTCTACACCGCGGAGCTCAACGAACTTGTCGATATATTTCTGCTTGTTGGGATCGTTATAAGGGTCAACGAGTGTTGCGCCTGTAATGTCGAAACCTTCGGAATTCTTAGCAATCTCATCAGGTGTACCGATGATAATGAGGTTTGCCATGTCTGCCTTAAGGATCTTCTCGGCAGCTTCAAATGTTCTCTTGTCCATGGACTCAGGAAGAACGATGGTCTTCTTGTCAGCTTTTGCTCTGGCCATGATGTCATCAATAAATGCCATATATATTAATCTCCTTTTGGAATTTTTAGTCGTCAAAAGTATACTCGTAAACCTATATTATTTCAAATAAGAAATATGGTAATTACGAGGTAGCCAGACGGGTGCTCAGATTCTCCCTTGCATAGAAGACGTATCTGTCGTTTTCTTCCCTGAAGATCATGTAAATGGCAGGGCTTGAAGATTTGGTCGCAACCCTTGTGCCGAGTGTATCCGAGAGCTTGTTATAAAGGTCCGTATCGCCCTGGTAGTAAGCGATCATGAGACCGTCTGAATAAGCGCTCATCGCTTCCCTTCCGGAGTAATTTCCCGTCATGATGACGAACTCCGTGTAGATCCTTCCGGTATTCATGACCTGCTCTTTGAATTCGGCATAGGAACTGCTGTCGAGTTCGCCGACTTCAGCAAGGTTTCTCATCGTCTTAACATTCTGCGCGATGTCGATTGTTCCTGTGCTCTGGCCGCTGTAAAGGTAAGCGCCGCAATCCATGGCACCGGCCGTCGCATACGCATAGAATGAATATCCCGCGCCGGTAAAACCGTTCTTAACTGCTTCGAGCGCCTTTTCGTATGCGCCTGCGACAATAAGGCCGTTGTTTTCGAGGTCACGGATAAGTCTCAGATTGATGTTTGAGAGCAGCACGCCTTCGACCTCTTCGGATATCTCGTTGTTCTCGACTTCAAGACTGTCTGATTCACCCGTGAGGGTTCCGTAGAGCTGCTCCATGGAGCCTTCGTCGTCTTCATCGTAGATGCTTGTATCTTCAAGGCTTACATAAAGTGATTCAACGTATTTGGCAACTGAAATCTTTTCAGTGACAACTTTTCCCTCACTGTCGAAAAGATTACCTACAATTGTCCTGATCTCTTTGTAATCGCCTTCGCTTCCGTATGAGACATAGTATTCCATCATGGCATCAAGCCAGTCCATGGATGCTGATACGGAGACGACGTCATCAATTCTTGAAGGATCCGAATAAACAAATGCCCTGTATGTTCCGTCAGGAAGTCTGAAGCGCTTCATGACTTCTTCCTTGAGGGCAACTGCGTTGGCTCTGTCTCCCGTCCTTACGTAACACTTAAGAAGCAGTGCCTGGTCGGACAGACCGTAGATTCCTGAGTTCTCAGCCTCCTGGGTAACAAGGCGTCCTTCGATCGTATATGAAGTAGCTGCAAGGATTCCGTCTCCGCCCTTTGCGACGATAAGCTTTTTTGTCCTTCCGAAAAGATAATCGCTTACGATGTTGTTATCGGCAGCAAGATGGCTGTATTCGTAACCGACGTGTGTGGGGGATGTAAGCTTGAGCTTAGTGCCTCCGCCGAACCTTCCGGTGTAGAACAGATAGAATATTGTGACGCCAAGAGCAAGTGCAACAATGATTGCTCCCGTTACGATCTTTCCTATGCCGACACCGGCGATCTCCTTGCGTTGCATAAACTCCGCCTTATGAAATATAATCTTTACAATCACAGATTATACCAAAAGCAGAGGATATACATAAATTGCGGGTCATAGGAATAATTGCGGAATTTAATCCATTCCATAACGGTCACGAATACCTGATCAGCAAGGCCCGTGAGATCGTAAATGATCCCAGGGCTATCGTTATGCCCGTCATGTCCGGCTTTTTCACACAGCGCGGCCTTCCCGCCATCTGCCCTCCGAATGTACGTGCCAGACAGGCTCTTCTCTGCGGCGCAGATGTAGTGCTAGAACTCCCTTTCAGTTTTTCATGCGCACCCTCTTCAAGATTTGCAGAAGGCGCCGTTTCCGAACTGATCTCCACCGGAGTCGTAACAGACATTGCTTTCGGCGTTGATACGGATAACACGGATATCCTGAAAGCACTTGCTGATATGGATTTCGCAAACGATGAAGCTTTCAACAACAAGCTGAATGAATATATCTCAACGGGAATCAGTTTCCCTCAGGCAAGAGCTTCTGCCATCAAAGACATCGCATCTGCAAAAGGTATAACAGGCAATCTTGATCAGGTGCTCTCAAGCCCTAACTGCATTCTCGCACTGGACTATCTGATGGCACTTAAGAAGATCGATAAGAAGCACAGGATCAACATCATCATGATCAAACGCGAAGGCGAGGGTTACCACTCTTCTGACATCAGCGCAGACTTCGCAAGTGCAACTTCGATCCGCAATGCGATCTCATCAGAGGCACCTCATTTCAGCCAGTCAGCAATTGCCGGCAGACTTAACGGCCATATGCCTGACCGTTCACTCGGCGCAATGCTGTCATCAGCTTCCTCAGGAGTTTTCAGATTCCCTGATTATGTGGACTACATAAGAAACGCAATGCTTACGGCAAGCGCATCTTCACTTGATAACACCGCTTTCATGAGCGACGACTTATCAGGCTATATCAGGAACTTCGCATCCGATATCAGACCGGACACTATTCCTGATGACGATCACGGTCTTAAGGTTTTCGAGAAAAAGATATCGACAAAGAGATATACGCTCTCAAGAATACAGCGCGCCCTTGCAAGCCTGATGGCCGGCCAGGACGAATCCTATCTTGAGATAAAGCGTCCTCCCTACATCAGAGTGCTGGGCTTTAATTCCGAAGGTAAGTATTGTCTTAAGATAATGGGTAAATGCGCGAAGATACCTGTGATCAACAGGCCTTCCGACTGCCTTGAACTCCAGTCTGAGAACGAAGAACTTAAGAAGATCTTTGAGCTCGACATGAGAGCGGCATCCTTGGGATGGAAGCTTTACGGCAAAAACACCGCTTCCGAATGGGAATCAATCCCCGTAATAGTTAAATAAACGCAGAACAAAGCCGTCCGCCGGAAATTCCGACAGACGGCTCAATTATTCTTTTAGTTAGGTCAATTAAGCCTTAGCAGCGTTAGCAGCCTTAGCAAGTCTGGACTTTGTTCTGGAAGCTGCGTTCTTGCTCATGTGGCCCTTAGCAGCAGCCTGGTCCAATGCCTTCTGTGTAGACTTGATTGTAGCATCAAGATTCTCGCCGTTAGCGATATCAGCCTTTGCCTTCTTAACAGTTGTGCGGATAGCACTCTTCTTGCTCTTATTGGCAGCAGCCTTCTTCTCGGAAACGCTTACACGCTTGATAGCTGATTTAATATTAGGCATCTTTTTTCTCCTTTTTAGAGTTATATCTTCAAATTACCGAAGAATTGTATCACGATATATTTTTATTAGCAAGTCTTTGTTGCTTCATAAAGTCCGATACTTGCGGCAATTGTAATATTTAAGCTGTCGATATTCGACGTATGCTCGATTCTTATGGGCTGTCCGATCTTCTGGAACGCCGGATCAAGGCCTGTCGCCTCGTTACCCATAATGAGCGAAAACGGCTTGTTTATAGTGGTTTCCTGAAGTTTGGTACTGCCGTCGAGCATGAACGGATAAAGGTTATTCGAAGGAAATCTCTTTGCATATTCTGAAAACTCATCGAAAACTTCGATCCTCACGCTTGCACAAGCCCCCATGGATGCCCTGATCGTCTTGGGGTCAAAAGGATCGGCAGCTGTCTTGCCTACTATCGCAATGTCCTGAACACCAAAACCCAGACAGCTTCTTACGATCGTTCCCAGGTTGCCGCAGTTGGAAGGATTTACGAGAACCATGTGGTTGCCGTCGTTAAGTCTGGTCTTATTCTTTTCGATAACACAGATGACAAAACAGTTATCCTTTTTTGAAAGGATATTAAATGGCTTTTCTTCAGTAGATATCGGAATATCTTTTCCGCAGATGTCCTTTATCTTTGCGATCGTCTCTTCAGATCTGAATCCCGGATGAAGGATTATTCCTTTTACGACGTCACGGTTTTTGAGAAGGTACTCCATTGCAACTGTCGCACCCAACCCGTATGTATGTATATTGTCGCTTTTATAACTGGTAACTTTAATCAATTTGCAATCTCCCTATATCAAGTCAACTATGTTAATATAATTTTATCTCAAATAAGTAAAGGAGCAATCTGTATGTCAGAAAATCAGAACGTCTCTGAGCAGCTTCCCTCTAACGCTAAGTTGTTCTCTATCCTCTCTTATGTAGGTATTCTTTGGCTCTTGGGTCTCTTGATCTCACCTGAGAAGACATCACCTTTCGTAAGAAGTCACGTTAACAACGGAATTATCATTTCCATCATGGAATGCATCCCCTTCGTTGGCTGGGTTTGCGGTATCATCTGCGCAATCATGGGCATCATCGCTGCAGCTAAGACTCAGTACTTCACGATTCCTGTTATCGGCGATAAGATCAAGATCGTTAAGTAATAGCTTCGGTTAAATCAAAGCTCAAGACCTGCATCATCTGATGCAGGTCTTTTATTTGCAGATAATAATCAAAACATATATAATTACCGTCGTCGGCATCGAGGTGTAGCGCAGTTGGTAGCGTACGTGCTTTGGGAGCATGGGGTCGCAGGTTCGAACCCTGTCACCTCGACCAGAACAAAAAACGATCGGCTTAATTACCGATCGTTTTTTAATTTGTTTTATAACTCCGCCTTAATTCCCAAACGCTCCGCATATACGGAATAATAGAATTCAAGAATTTTCTTTTGTTCGCCTTCGATAAGCGATTCCATCTTTTTATATGCTTCGATTGCTTCCTGTCTTTTGCCCTGGTGAAGCTTGTACTCGGCTTCGACAATATATCTGGTAAAGAATCTGGCAGAATCAGGTGAAGTGTATGAGGCAAGTTTATCCGCATACTCTCCCGCACGGTCAAAGTTTTCGATGAGCATGTAATAGGTATAGTAGATGTTATCTACGTACATATTGAAAACTTCATGCTTGTGATTCATATCCATAATGGGTTTGGCTCGCTCCAAAAGATTTATTGCGCTGCCTTTATCATTTAAGCCGCGGCAGATTTCCATAAGGCTTCCATAATAGGTCAGAGCCGACATTCCGTAATCCATATAAATGGTGCTCTTGGCGGTAAAGCTGTTTTCGTCGAGGAGCCTTATCAGCTCGAGTGACTTATCGTACTTTTCCACCGCGTTATAGTAATCAACATTAAAGAGAACAAATTCCCTGAGATATACCTGATCTATTTTCTCTCCGTTTTTATATGCGTTTATCGCCTGATTGGAAAGCTCGAAAAATCTTTCCGTGTAACCGTTCGTAAAAAGTTCTTTCCTGA
This sequence comes from uncultured Clostridia bacterium, assembly GCA_947303185.1. Taxonomy (GTDB): domain Bacteria; phylum Bacillota; class Clostridia; order Saccharofermentanales; family Saccharofermentanaceae; genus Saccharofermentans. Next base: position 96,429 of record CAMYXF010000008.1, read on the forward strand.
ACTCCGAATAGACCTTGCTGTAAGGCTTGTTCTTTTCCCTGCTGATCAGGATCTTGAACATGACGTAAGTTACCGGAAGTGCTGCCACCAGAACGATTGCAATCGCGATAAGAAGATTGAAATTAAATAACCTGTGGAAGAACAATGCAATGGCGGTTCCGAATAGTACGATAACCAGATACAAAAGCCCCATGACTTTAAGTTTGACCGTTTTTTCCATACCCGTTTCTCCTTTTCATCACATCGAAAAGAATTCGATCTTCTTTTCAGCCATCTCGTCTACTCTCTCGATATACGTCAAGGCATCCTTAATGGTAGGACATCTCTCGACCCTGTGCTTGTAGAATTCGCCTTCCTGTTTAAAGCATCTCTTGCTCATGCCGCCCGCGCCGAAAGACAGCACGTCCCTGCAGTCGCTCATCATGGCAACGTTATAGATGCTTCCCGTATCGCCTTTTGCAAAACCTGTATTCTCAAGTCCGTGACCTGTATCTTTCTGGCGGTACATATAGTACGGTCTGTATCCTGCTTCCTGGAGCAGTTCGTAGCTTTCTGCCACGCACTTGTCCAGTTCTCCCCTGCTCTTCTCAATATCCATTACTTTCTCACGGCTCATGGCAGCTCTTCTCTTCTTATAAAGAGTGTGGACGGTAATGTTTGCGGGAGCAAGCTCGATAAGTCTCTTCGTCGAATTAACGTGCTCTTCTGCGTTCTCATAAGGAAGGCCTGCGATAAGATCCATGTTGATCAGATCAAATCCCATATCAACGGCCTGCTTATATACTCTTACGGTATCTTCAGCCGTATGTTTTCTTCCGAGTCTTAAAAGCGTCTCTGACTTCATCGTCTGGGGATTGATGCAGATCCTTGTAATGCCGTGATCTCTCATGGCTTCAAGTTTTCCCGTGGTGATCGTATCAGGTCTTCCCGCTTCGACAGTCACTTCGCAATCAGGCGTAATCTTAAGATTTGAATAGATTGCATCAAGGAGCGCTGTAAATTCCCTCTCTTCGAAAACCGTAGGTGTACCGCCTCCGACATATAAAGAAGACAGCGGCCTGTTAATGGAAGGCGCCATCAGCTTTATCTCGCGCTCAAGAGCGGCTTCGTAATTGACGAGCCTGTCCATGTGACAGGAAATATCAGAAGAAATAAAAGAACAGTATTCGCATCTTGAAGGACAGAAAGGCACGCCTACATAAACGCCCAGACTGTTCTCAGGCACTTTGGATAACAACCTCTGCTCTTCTCTTGAAGTCTCAAATGCGAGCTTAGCCTTATCCTCTCTGACAAAATATTTGGTCATGAGATCTTCGGCGCTGTCTTCTTCCCATGCAACGAGCGTAGGTCTTATGCCTGTAAGACAGCCCCACGGCATATCTTTAGATGTGATGTCAGCTAAAGCCATGTAAAGAGATCTTCTTATCTCACGTCCGGGCTCAAGAAGTTCACCGTCGAATTCATAATCTCTGCCGTTGCAATGAGTAACCGAACGGCCGTCAGGGAAAAACTCGTTAACAAGAGTTATGTCCGGACCTTCGGGCGCAATGACTTTGCTCTGCTCCTTAAGTTCTTCCGGAACACCGCAAAACATTCTGACCACGTCAGATACAAGATAAAACTTATCGTGACCTTTAAGTATTACTTCAAGCATCTTCCACACCTGCATAAGTCAGATAGAATCTGACGTAGACACTGTCAGGTACGTGGTAAGATTCTACACCTGACTCTCCGTTTGTCTTAAGGAATGTATCGTTGACCGCATCACTTGCTTCAGTGATATCGATACCGAGGATCTCTTTGATCTGGTCGACTTCATCATCTATCTGTCTCCAATAAATATATGAAGCTCTCATGTCTCTGTATACAGGATTCATTTGCTCAGTCACAGGAAACTCGGGAACAACTTCACCTGTTGCTTCTGCTATGTCATCGGCAACGTAGTACAAATTCCAGAATATCTCATAGTAACCTGCATATCTGAAATCTGCTCTGGAAGCCGAACAGCAAGCAAGGGTAGCCAGCGTATTGCAGTCAGTCTCGCTTGCGTAACCCTTGGCATGACAGAGCTCGTGACACAATGTGATCGGATATTCGTTGATGCTCATGTAATCAGTGTTAACGTTCACTTCAGCAAGGAACGGATCATACATACCGACAATATGTGTATAGCTCCAGTAGTGGCTCATCGAAACGGGTTTGGCGCGCACATAGTTCTTGCTGAGCGGAACATTATATTCTTCACTGAATGCGTCAAGAAGAGAGCAAGCATATAAAGCGGAATTTTCAAAACTCTCGCTCATGTGGGCAACTCCGTTATAGTCTTCACCTAAGTGGCTTCTTGCTTCAATCATGCCCATGTAAGCCCATTTAAGAGCAGCACAATAATCTTCGAAAGTCAGTTCTTCTTCCGTAAGCGTCATGGCCTTTGTCACGTGCGTTCTCTTGTAGTTAATCCCGTGCATCGCCTGAAAGATGATGGCACCGACAAGGATCAGTATGAAAAGATTCCTGAATGACTTATAAAGGTATGTAAGCGCGCCGTGACTCATGAACTTCTTTATGAGGAATACGAACCAAACTATGAGTCCTATAACGAGCAGAGGCGCTAATACAACAACGAAATTTTCCGTCAGTGAATAATGGAAAAACATGTTGATGTTCTGCATCGGTTTGGAAAGATAAGGAAAAATATTCGTGCAATAGTAGTCAGCTACATTCCGCGGAATAAAAGCGTTGCAGAAAACCGCAGCTACACAAAGTACAGGTAATATAACGATCGCCGTGATCCTGAGCGCCGTTCTTTTCTTTCCCTTGTTCTGTATCTTCATCGCGCACTGTTAATCAACATGAAGATCAGGAATAAGATTGCATATACAAGCGGCTGGTGAACCAGATAGATTATGAGCGAATGTCTTCCGATGAATTCTACGGGTCTTGCTATAGCCTTCATGACCTTGCCCCTTCCGGCAAATAATGTCTTCTTGTCCTTATAGCAGATCCTTCCGACAACGCAACCGATAAGGAATACTCCAAGCCACGGGAAAAGCGGCATGTAATCTGCCATCCAGGGTGCTCCTGCTATCTCAAATCCAATGGGAAGGAAGATCAGGTTATCTGTCGAATAATCCATATAGCTGATGTTGCATCCGCAGATAACGATATAAAGACCGACAAGTCCCATAATCAGATTAACGACGTTTGCTTTTACCTTTAACTTCTTCTCGATGAAAGAGATAAGCGCATAAAGAAATACGCCGCAAGTTAGTACAGCAAGTACATTAAAGATAATAAGACACTCAATGCCTGCAAACTTCGTTATAAGGTAAGTAACGAGAGTAAGTACAAGAGACGCTCCAAGGAGCTTCAAACCTCTCTTAACATTATTGCGCGAAAGCGTGCAGCATATTCCCGATACGCTGACGAAAAGAACAACGATTATCGGATGAACAAAAGACCAGAACCAGTCTGCTTCCAGGTATGAAAATATGTCAGCTCCGAATTCATATCTGACGTCCCATGACATATGCATGAAGAGCATCATGATAAGAGCGATTCCTCTTAAGAAATCCAGCTCCCAGGCACGATCTTTTGCCATTGTTTTCTTTGCGCTCACTGATCTGCCTGCCCTTCTGCAAGACAGCTTCCGAGTGCCGTAGCGAAAACGGCATCTTCCGGAATGATCATGTTAACTCCATAAAGATCTTCGAAAGGCAGCAGATACTGCTGGCATTCCTTAAGATCCGTCAGCTGGCCTGTGAAGACTACATCTTTCAGATTGCACTGTCTTGATGCCATGACAGCCACTGTGCCGACAGCCTGATAAACGAGGTTAAATACGCCTGCCATCTTATCTTCTCTTGAAAGATCATCGGCAGCTTTACCGAAATTCGAAGCCGTAACATTCATAGGAAGTCCTGTTACGCCATTCTTTGTAATATCACCGATGGTAAGATCACATTTCAAGATATCGCCAGATGTTGCCATATCAGAGAGCTTAACGGCATCTGCTGTTCCTGTCAGAGCCATTCCCAGACCGACAAGAGTACCGCCGCCGACACCTGAACCGATAATGTGTCTTACGCTGTCCTTGGTTGCTTCAAGATAAGCCGTACCTGTACCCATGCTGACTACAACTGCATGATCTAATCCTGACAGATAAAGGCCGCCAAGACCTGTAGCCTTAAACTCTTCAACAACTACTGTCTTGATTCCGAAAATAGGAGCCTGGGGATATCCCGAACCTACACCCGTTATATTGATCTGCTCGATATCATTAACAGAAATGGAATGATCGTTAATAAGTTTTCCTACTGCACCAAAAGCTGATGTAACAGGATCTGCAGCTCTTACTATTTCCCTGGCAATGATCTTGCCGTCCTGCATGCCTACGATCTTAGTCGTACTTCCGCCAATATCCAGACCAACCTTAATTTTCATATATTTACTTCCCTAATGTTTTTCCGCAATTCTATCAAAAAAACAGATAACTATTCAACCTCTGACCCCTTCAGTGATTTGTTGTACATTATCTGTTTGAAAATTAACGGGGTGTTACCTGAAGTAACACCCCGTTATAAATCTTAATTGTATTTCTGATTAGCCCCAGACGAATGTGATTATATCGGAGTAAGTTTCATCAATTCCGGCAGCTATCTGTGCAATATCTTCATCAGTATATCCATATTTATCTTTCATATTGTCAGTACTGAGTTTATGGTCATCTGTAGTGGGTGTCTCAACTGTTCTGCCTGTTCCTACACCATCAAACTTAGCGCAGTCCTCAAGACGAGGGAGCCAGAAACTGCCGTCATATCTTGTGATTACACCATTATCGTAATTGTCTTTAATAAAGATACGGTACAAAACACAAGTTGTGCTAGGTTCATATTTATAGAACATGGTTACGTTCCACTTTGATTTTCCGGAAGGATCATCTTTTCCCAAGAACTGAGGATTGAAAACTGATTCATCACCGCTGCCTGTTGTAACAGTAAGAGTGGGAACTGTACTTGATAATCCCTTTGCATCCTTGATATACCAAGAGTATGCATCACCGATTGACTGATTCTTTGCCTGTGAATAAGCCAGGAATGAGTTCTCAAATCCTCTTGCATAGAGCATCGCATAATCTGTTGAATCATCAATGTTATATGTTGATATAAATGAATTTGAGATGGATGCACAGATACCTGCAATAACACCGCCGATCAAAACGATAATTGCAATTGCCAACACCATTTCAACAAGGGAAAAACCCTTTTTATTCTTTGCCTGTTTACGCATATGTTTGTTCCTCCGCAATTACAATATCAAATCAAGTAGAATGAATTGCTACGTTGCTTACCTTTGTTGCACCGGCAAGATTCTTGCTGCCATTGTCGATAACCCAGTAGTACTCGTCTGAAGATGCCTTGTACATTACAACGATCTCACCAACGTGGTTACCATCGCCATCTGCACAGTACTCAGGATAATACAGGAATGTTGTACGGTTATCAGAATAAGCATTAGCCTTAGGAGCATACTGATTTGAGTTATAGCTAAGAGTACCAGGTACTGTATATCCCAAACCTGTATTTTTCTCTACAGCAACGCTCAAGCTCTCGAATGAATTTGTTGTAGAACCGGAGAAAGATAATACATGGTTATTAGCTCCGTTGATGTAATTCTGTCCATGAGCTTCTCTACCATCATCACCCTTGTTCTTGTAATGGCTCCATGTACCAACCTGATTCATGCAAGCCTTGTAATTAGTACCAGCTGACTTACTATAAACAGAAGTCTGATAAGAATATCCCATGGTTGCGATAAAACCATTGATCAACATGGTAGATACAACAATAAGAATGAATATTGCCAATAATGTCTCAACGAGTGTAAAACCTTTACGGTTATTCTTCTTAATTAATCTCTTCATAAATATTCACCTCAAAAACTATACTTTTTAAGAATACTCTCGCTGGCATCGATTCTGGCTTCAAGCTTGTCAGAAGCATCAGCAACAGCATCATCAGCATCGTTTGCAGCATTAATAATTCTGTTGATATTGAAGATTAATACTGAAGCAAGAATTACGATTATTGCAATTACTATAACCATTTCCAAAAGTGTAAAGGCTCTTTTGGACGCGTAACCCTTATTTATCTTTCGCATAATACCCTCCTGATCTTAAAAGGTATAATTTCTGATATTCATCTATTGTTATTATACTTTCTTCTTTTCAAATTTCAACTGTTTAATTAATATTTTGTTAAAATTTGCAACATTTTGTTAACATTTGTTTCGCTGAATTATTTCCTGGCTGCTAACAGGCCTAAAATACTGTCTTTATTATATTTTTAATAAATAGATATTTCCAGATTTCTATTCCCCGGTTTTAAAACTTTTCTTAAATTGTGACAAAAATGTGGAGCATTAAAAATAGCAAAAAAAAAAAGCGGAGAACTAAGTTCTCCGCTCTTATTTTTTTTATACTGGTTATTAGCTTACGAAAACGCCAGGAACCTTTGTGTTAACCTGATCAACAACGTCATCGATAGCAGACTGATGCATGCTGATGGACTTTGTAGCTGCGTTTGCACCATTGAGGTACTTTGTGATACCGATGATGAGAACTGCTGCAAGGATAACGATGATAGCAATAACGAGTACCATTTCTACGAGGGTGAAACCCTTCTTTGACTTCTGAATCTTCTTCATTTTAGATTCCTCCTGTAAGTTTTTGAGTTTGTAGCCTTATTATACACACTCAGATTTAAATTGCAACACTTTTTTCAAATTTTTTCAAAATTCTGCCACAATTTGTTTTTTTCATCATGTTGCGGCCGGTGTAGGTGTAGGTGTAGCCTCTGCAGGCTCAGATCCGAAACCGATAAGTTCTCTGATATCATCATTAGCTTCACCAAGCTGTGTCTTGAACAAAGAATTTGCCCAATATGCAGCGAACGGCTTGTTTGAGCTGGGTTCGAGGTTCATGTTAACAACTCCATACCAGAGGCTCTTCTCATTATCGCAAACATAAGGGAATCCGATAAAGCCGCCCTTAGTATCAACATTAGTATCACCGCACCAATATGTGTAAGGAGCCTTGCTGTCATCAACAGAGATTCTGTTTCTAAGGCTTGTGCCATAGAAGTTGATTGTAGCTGTGAGTGTCATGTAGCCATTTGTCTCTGATGCTGTTAAGCTTCCTACCTTAATGCAAGAAGAATTCTCAGAATTGATCTTCTTAAGAGCAGCGATGAATTGATCATAGCCAATTCTCTTAGCATAGTCGTTCTGACCCATCTGTCCGCTAAGATCATCGATTGTATCTTCAACAGACTGCTGTGAACCAGGTGTGAAGTCAGGTGTACGGTTGTACTGAGTAACAGTGTATCCGTCAGTAGAAACATAAGAAACAGAGATCTGCATGCAAACTACATTATCAGGGCATGTTGTTCCATCAGGATATGTTACTGAACCCATTCCGATTTCACCGGAAGAAATATCAGTAAGGAAAGGACAACCAGCTGTCTCAAATGTCTTAAGAACATACTGTTCAATGCACTCTGTTTCAAGTCTGTCAATGAATGATAATTCGATTTCAGAGCAGGAAGACTTGAGGATCTCGATCTCAGATGCCATGCTGGCATTGTTTTCTCTTAACTGATCAAGATAAGCTTTTCTCTCCTGCAATGACTGTAATTCTGCTCTATATTCATCATACTTGTTGTTAAGTGTTCTGATTCCGAAGAAATAACCAAGAACAACGATAATCAACAGTGTGATTACATACATAAAACCTTTTTCTCTAGCTGTAAGATTATTCATTATAATTACCTCCCCTAAGATCAGCCTTCAGCCGCTTCGGCAGTAACAGGTACGTAATACAGCTTGATGTCGGTGTTTCCACGACCAACGTCAACGAACTGATCAGCAGTAAGAATTTCATTGAAGCTGCCTTCCTCTACCTGAACACCGTCTACCATTACTCTGCTAAGAGTATAAGAAACGCCTGCATAGGTGAAATTAGAAATACCGTTTACTGTGTAAGAATCACCTGCTCTTACATCAATAGTATCAACGCCACCGAGAACTGTAGCAGACTCAGCACCATCTACGTAACGGCTTACGGAGATGTGAACGTTACCAACTAATAATCCTGTAATAGAGAAATTATAGTAGTTATTGAGAACTTCGCCGTTATCTTCACCTGCAACAATCTGCTCTACAGTCAACTCTGTATCAGAATCTGCTCTTGAGATAATGATTGTAGCTCTTGAAGCAAAAACACCCTTATCGTTCAACATGTTAACCATGTCTACAGGGCTATAGTAAGTAAAAGTATTACCATTCATTGATAATGAGGAATTTGTAATCTCATAACCACTTATATATGTATCGCTGGGAATGCACTTAGCAATAACATCCGGCAGATCTGTAGGAGCAGCGTCGATCTGGTCAACATTCTTACGCATCTGTGAAAGTGCGAAGTAATAATTTGTCATCTCGTTCAACTGTTCTGTGAGAACTGCGTAATCCTGCTCAAGAGTAGCATACTCAGGACTTGCGAGAAGGTTCTCCAAATCTCTGATCTGTCCCTTAATAATCGTATTTCTGATAAAGAACGCTACGATAAATGCAAGGACAACAAATACTACCAAAACACCAACAGCAACACCGTAGCCTAACATTCTTGCGGCCTTTGCTGCATTGGCTGTAAATTCAGCAAAGAAGTTTACATCTTTCTTTGCTAATAATTTTTTGCTGATTCCATTAGCCTTAGCCATAAAGTTTACCCCTCCTTAATCGTGACGGATCAAAGCGCCGCAACAATTTACGAACTTACCGATCTCGAAATCCTTAGGGCCGCTAACTGTGCTGAGCGCCTTGAGGATCTCTACCTGAGTACCAAGCTGACGAGCAAGTTCCTTGTCAATCTTCTTATATCCAGCACCTGAACCATAGAGGAAGCATGTGCTGATAGCATCAATGTGATACTTGGCAATAGAGAACTGAGCTGTACGCGAAACTGCATCAACAAGGCTCTTGAAGTATGCGTTTACAGCACTCTGGAGAGCAGGTGTCTCTGCAACTGTCTCGTTCCAAACATCGATATCCTCAACAGGAACTCCTGCTTCTGCTTCGGATGTTGTGATGTTAAGTCTTCTTGCCAAAGATGACTGCTGGCTGCCGCTCTGAAGCTTCTTAACAGAATCAGCAACCTGTCTGATGTTGGCGTGACCGAACTGGAGTCTTCTGGAAAGAACCGGGAAACCCTTGTCCATAACTGTGACTGTTGTAGTCTTGCTGGAAAGTTCGATAAGAAGGATCGTAGACTGTCTGATGTTTACGTTTCCGTTAATGATTCCGTTTTCGAAGAGCTTTCTGACTGCGTTAGGGTTAACGTCGAGAGCAACAGGTGTGAGATCCATGTTCTTAAGGAACTCACGATAATCCTTGATTACATCAGTAGGGATTGCTGTTGCTCTAACCTGAATCTTGTCAGCATTTGTCTCAGCATCCTTTGTTGTTCCATATACGAGGTAGTCGATAGACATATCTCTGTTGGAACCCTGACCTAAGATCTCGTACTTAACCATGTCCTTGAGCTGATCTTCCTTAACAACAGGAAGTTCAAGGTCTCTGGTATGAACGAAAGCACCTTCAGTTGTGATGATGCAGCTCTTCATTCTGATATCGAGTCTTGCAATAGCATGCTTAAGTGCCATTACGATACCGAAAGAGTCTGATACCGCACCGTCGTTGATAGCATCACCTTCAAGAGGAACGATGCCCATCTTCTCAATTGAGATATTACCTGTCTTGGAATTGTAGTTCCCGACAACTAACTTAAGATCTGAACTGGAGCAATCGATTACCAGTTCGTTTCCGCTTTTTCCTAATGAAAAATCCATTTATTCTCTCCTTTCAATCTTAACCGGGTAAAAGAAACTGAGCCATTGTGAAGATAGGCATACCGATACCAGCTACTACAGTACCTACGATGATAGCCATGATGATGATCATTACAGGCTCCAACGCGGATACCAACTTTGCAGTAGCAGCATCAGCTTCGTCTTCGAAGTAATCTGCCGCCTTCTCAAGGATCATGTCCAACGTACCAGACTCCTCACCGATGGCAACCATTGCGTAAATCATCGGAGGGAACTCGCTAATATCTCTGATGGATCTGGAAAGAGATGAACCCTTTCTGATCTCGACACGAGCTTCAGCCAACTTCTTCATCAAAATGACGTTGTCAAGAGATTTCTCAGTAATCTCAACTGCCTGAAGTACTGAAATACCTGACTTAAGAAGTGTAGATACGGTTCTGGTAAATCTTGCAGCAGCATTCATTCTTGTTGACTTACCAATGATAGGAGCCTTAAGCATGATCTTGGACCATGTCTCAGAACCCTTATCGGAACTCTTCCAAAGCTTAAATCCATAAACTATGAGTCCGATAACTGCAGCGTAAATATACCAGAAATGAACGATTGAATCTGAGAGATTCAAAAGGAACTTTGTGAGACCCGGCAAGTCACCACCAATCTCAACGATTGTGTCACCGATCTTCGGGACGAGGAATGTCAAGAGACCGATACTGATTGCAGCCGTAAGTCCTGCGAGAATCTTAGGATAAACCATTGCAGATGAAATCTTGTTCTTGAGCTTTGCATCCTTTGCAAAGTGGTCAGCAAGTCTCTCCATGATCTCGTCAAGACGTCCGGATTCCTCACCTGCAGCGATCATACTGATCATAATGTTAGGGATAACGCCCCTCTGTTCCGAGAAAGCTTCAGAAAGTGAACGGCCGCTCTGAACGGATTCATAGATTTCACCTATACACTTCTTCGCCTTCTTTGATTCAAGCTGCTGATACAACATATCGAGAGATCTTACAACAGTAATACCTGCCGACAAAAGTGAAGCAAGCTGTCTGGAAATGACAACAAGGTCTTTAGTCTTGAGCTTGGGACTTCCGATTTCCATGTTGGCAAGGCCTTTACCCTTATCCAAAGACAAGGATGCAATGTACTTGCCATCTTGCTTAAGTTTTCTCGATGCTTCTCCGATGGTTGCAGCTTCTATGATGCCTTCAGACATTTTACCTTTGGAATCGATAATCTGATATCTGAAATTAGCCATCTGATATTTCCCTCCTTATT
>CAMYXF010000009.1 GCA_947303185.1 uncultured Clostridia bacterium
TCGATAGGGAGGATGCCGAACTTGCAAAGTCCGGATTCGACTGCCTGGAATACGCCGTCGAATGTTCTGAAGTACATGATGTTAGCGTGACGGAAGATCTTGTCTGTTGCGATCTGTGAATAAGCACCTTCGATTCCCTGGCAGGCAACCATGGGTGACTTGGGGAACTCCTTGGGAGTTGTCTCGAGAGCTTTGTGGATCTGGTCTGCAAGCTCTGTGCGAGTGCCGTACTCCATGTTGCGGTAGGAGTGGCTGAGATTGAACATTGTGGTGAAGAGTACGCGCTCGTAATTGTCGATAAGTGAGTTGGATGTCTCAAGTCCTGCGAGGTAGCTTCGCTCGTAGCGTCTGCTCTTCAGCGCGATCTCGGATTTTGTCAGTGTCTCGTTTGCCGCCTTGCTGGCTTCCAAACGCTCTGCGAAAAGCTCCTTGATCTGCTCGTCGATCTCTTCGATTCTCTTTCCGGCCTGTTTCTGTGTCATGTTCTTGTCCTCCGTCAAATTAAAAGCCCCACAGTCTTGTTCACTGCGGGGCCCTATTATTCGTAAATCAAGTCGTTATTTACAAGCAGTGAACTATTAACCCCTATTTCTAAAGGCAAAAAAGAACTCACGCCATGTAAATGCAAAATTAGTCATGTGGCAATTATATACCTTTGAACGAGTTTGTAAACACTTTTATCTAAATCTGTTCGAAAACCGTCAGGGCCAAATGTTGCAAATACGGCAAATATACGGCAGTAGCCGCATTTTTAGCCGCATATTCGTGCCGTAAACTCGAAAAATCAGGCATTTAGTGCGGCTATAGCCGCACTTTTAGCCGCATTTTCGAAAGAGCATACCGCCCATAGCAGCCTAAATTATTAAAAAGAACCAGTTTATGCTACAATGCTTACCTATGAAGATCAGAGCGTTTACAGCAATACTTGTTTGCAAGGTCATAAGGGGCCTGGCAAAACTTATGGGCAGGGGCTCAAGTCTGCCCGGCAAATATGCCCTCAAAATATGCCCGGATATACTCTCCGAGTTAAAGCTTCCTGAGCTTTCTATTGCTGTCACCGGATCTAACGGCAAGACTTCCACAGTCGAGATGATCGCCCACATTTTAAAGAGCAACGGTCTTAAGGTCGCATATAACAAAGAAGGTTCCAACCAGATCGAAGGTGTTGTTACATTCCTTATCGGTGATTCCACGATGGGCGGCAAGGTTAAAAGCGACGTTGTTCTGCTTGAAGCAGACGAGAGATACGCAAGACGCGTTTTCGGATATTTCCATCCCAAGTATTTCGTTATTAACAATCTCTATAGAGACCAGATGACCAGAAACGGCCATCCTGAATGGATAAAGAGCATTATCGGAGATGCTATCTACGATGACATGACTCTCATTTTGAATGCCGACGATCCGCTGGTCGCAAGCTTTGGCAAGGACAGGGAAGGCACCATCTATTTCGGCGCTGACAATCTTCCTTCTGACACCACGACCCATGAGGGAATCTATAACGACGGCAAGTACTGCCCCATCTGCAAAAAGCCGATGGAGTACGAGTATTACCACTATAACCACATCGGTAAGTTCAAGTGCACTTCATGCGGTTTTGAAAGACACGATACTGACCACACATTAACAAACATGGGCGAATCAGACGGCCATGCAGAGATCACCGTTGACGGCAAATATGAGATTCCGGTTTTCTTCACGGGAATCTACCATTGCTACAACATTCTTGCGGCTTACACGGCATCTGTCGTTGCAGGCATCGCACCCTGGAAAGCAGCTGAATCTCTCGGAGGTTATATCCTCAAGTCAGGCCGTATTTCTGATTTCACACTTGGTAATGTTGAAGGCAGGCTTCTTCTTTCCAAGCACGAGAATTCCGTATCCTATGACCGCTCTATCGATGTTGTCGTAAACGACAAGCGCAAGAAGAGCGTCATGATTATCGTCGATGCCATCAGCCGTAAGTATTACACTTCGGATTCCAGCTGGCTCTGGGACATCAATTTTGAGAAGTTCAGGGATGCAGATATCGATAAGATCATCCTTGCAGGACAGTACTGCGATGACCTCGCAGTGAGGTTCGATCTTGCGGGCATCGACAGCAATAAAGTCGAGGTTTTCGAGAGCGTGCAGGGAGCAGCAGATTACTGCAAAGAAAAGCTCGGTTCGTTCCTTTACGTGATCACATGTTTCTCTGACAAAGAGAAGATCCTCTCCGTCGTTACAAGGAGGGAAATCGCATGAACGTGAAGATCCTTTATCTCTATCCCGATTTCATGAGCCTTTACGGTGACAACGGCAACGTCAGGATCCTTGAGCGCAGGCTTAAAGACCAGGGTTTTGACGTCGAGATAATTAAGCGCACGATCACTGATTCCGCCATCACTTTTGATGACGTTGATTTCGTATATATGGGTTCCGGATTTGAGTCCAACAGGAACCTCGTTGCAAAGCATCTTTCACAGTTCAAAGACGGTCTTGTAAAGGCGATTGACGACGGTGTTCCGATGCTCTTTACGGGCAATGCTTATGACGTTCTTGGAAGCAGCATTATGACTCCCGAACGCGATGAGATCAGGTGCCTTGGCATCTTCGATTTCACTGTCATCGACCAGATCGAAAAGCGTTTCACCGGCGATGTCGTTCTGGCAGATACAAAGAAGAACGATGTTTATGTAGGCTTCGTAAACCGTGCCGGAGTTCTTAAAGGCGAAGGCACACTCGAGTTCTATGTTACTAAAGTTATCGGCAGTGTTCCGCTGACAAAAGACGGTGTCAGAAAGAACAATCTCTTGGGCGTCAGCCTTATCGGTCCGCTTCTTTTGAAGAACCACAAGATCGCTGAATCTTTCGTTAAGACCATATGTGAGCGCAAGGGCACGGAGTATAAGGAGATCAGATATCCGCACTCCGAGAAAAGCCACGACAAGACTAAGAAAGCGCTCCTGAACGCAGAGGTCTGATTCTTTTAATAAAAGATATTTTATGGTATCCTTTCAAGTTAGGAGGGATAGTATGGCTGATACAATTAAATGCCCGAATTGCGGGTCCAATCTCACACTTAATGCAGATACGGGACTTCTCGAATGTCCAAATTGCGGATCCACTTTTGATCCACAGAAACTTGCTGTAACAGTTGAAGAACTTGAAGCAAAACAGGCTGAACCTACAGATCCTGCACAGGCACCTGCGCAGGGTGAAGAGCAGCCCCAGGAAGCACCTGAGCAGACAGAATTTGTCTGCAATGCATGCGGCGCAAAACTCATAACCGATGCGCACACCGCTGCTACTTTCTGTGCTTTCTGCGGATCACCGGCACTGGTCGGAAAGAGACTTACCGAGCAGTTCCAGCCCCAGTACATGATCCCTTTCAAGTATTCAAGACGCGCTGCCGAAGAAGCTTTCATCAAGTGGGCAGGCAAGGGTAAGTGGACACCGTTCGGATTCGTATCAAAGAAGAACGTCCAGAAGATGACAGGCCTTTATGTACCTTTCTGGCTCTTCAATATCAACGCTACCATCGATGCCAAGGGTACTGGCGATAAGATCCACTACAGAGGCAATGACGAGATCATCGAATCTTTTAACTTTGTAAGAAACGCCCAGCTCAGCTGGAGCAACGTTCCGCTCGACGGCGAGACGAGGATCGACGATGCGCTCATGGAAGCCATCGAACCCTTCGATTTCAGAGCGCTCATGCCTTACGACTACAGGTATCTGCCCGGTTTCTATGCTGACAGATATGACCAGTCTCCTCAGGATCTTTCGGGACGCGCAACAAAGCGTGGAATCGACGGCATCAACCAGGCCCTCGAGAAATCCCTGAAGGGTACTTACGACAAATACAAGATCAAGGAAAACTTAAGCAGGATCGACTCAATGGAAGCAAATTATGCGTTGCTCCCTGTGTGGTTCCTTTCTTACAAATATCGCAACAAGTATTACTACTTTGCCATGAACGGACAGACAGGCGAAGTTGCAGGACAGGTTCCTGTAAGCCCTGTTAAGAAGATGATGTTCTTCTTCATAGTTCTCGGTATCCTGGCCGTAATCACCAGATTCGTTCTGGGTCTTATCATGAGGGGGTTCTGGGGATGAGCGAAAACATGGATATCAACGAGATGAATCAGAACCAGGGCAAGGGCCCCAAGCTCTCTGTCTTATCTGAGCTTAACGGCGCTTCTATCGGTGTAGGAATCGGTCTGATCTGCATCATCATTGCCAGCATTACCTTCTACATCTTCATGAACCTTTCTCCGAAGAAGACGGTCAAGGTAGTAGACGATGCTAACCTCTTCACAAGCGAAGAGTTCGAAGAGATCGAGGATGCTGCAAAGAAGCTTTCGAAGGATAAGGACATCAACGTCGTTATCGTCACAACAAACGATAAGGGCAAGAAGTATTCCAATTCCGATGAAGACGAGAAGAGATTTGCAGAAGACTACTACATGGATAACGTTAAGACGGTTCCTCTGCAGAACAACTCCGGTGTCTGCATCCTGATCGACGTTACATTGGATTATGAGGGCGGAAGATTCTTCTGGCTCTACACATACGGCACGGCTCACTTCGCAGTAGATGATGACGACTGCTACAGCCTTTTTAGAAAGTATCTTTCTGTGCTCGGTGCAGGTGAGTACGGCACGGCAGTAAAGTGTATCACATACGATCTCAATAAGTTCTCTTATCAGAGCTATGGTGCGATCGTATTCTTCACGATCATCATTCCTGTCGGCATGGCATTCGTCATTTCAAGCCTTGCTGCTCCGAGGAGAAGACTCGACAAGTTACCTGCTATAAGCACGTATTCGGGTCACGCTGTTAATAAGGTCGAGAAACAGGACGTATTTACGGGCAAGAGGGTTATCCATCACGAATCATCTTCCGGCGGCGGCGGATTTTCCGGCGGCGGTGGCGGTGGTTTCTCCGGTGGCGGCGGAGGAGGTTTCTCCGGCGGTGGCGGCGGACGCTTCTGATGTGTTACAATATCACGAATTTTGTAATAGTGAAGGATAATAATGCTCAGTATCGTCGTTCCTGCCTATAACGAAGGCGAACACATCTATGACAACCTAATGATCATCGACGAGGCGCTTAAGGCGTTTACGTCGGACTATGAGATCATCGCAGTTAATGACGGCAGCCGTGACAACACGGGTGCTGAGGTTAAGCGTGCTGCAGCAGACAATCCCAACATCAAGGATTTCGGTTATGACGACAACCGCGGCAAGGGCGGAGCTGTCACATGGGGCGCCGTAAACAGCAAAGGCGACATCGTCGGATTTATAGATGCCGACCTTGACCTTTCACCGGCTTTCCTAGGAACCTACTATGCCAGCATGATCGCTGAGGACGCAGATATTGTTCTCGGATCCAAGATGCATAAGGATTCCAAGCTCGAATATCCGTTCGCGCGAAAAGTTTTCTCCATCTGCTATTACATAATGCTCAAGGTATTATTCGGCCTCAAGTGCCACGATACCCAGACCGGCATCAAGCTCTACAAGGGTTCACTCATCAGAGAGATCGCTCCTTTGAGAAAGATTGACGGTTATGCGTTTGATATCGAGCTGCTGGCTCTTGCTTCAAAGAAGAAGGCAAAGCTTCTTGAGATGCCTGTTGAACTGAACTTCACCAGAGGTGAATCTTTCGGCAGAATCAAGTTCAAGGACGTCTGGAAGATGTTCACCGATACCTGGAAAATCTGGTGGAATTTAAGAATTAAAAAGTCTTATTTCAAATAAAGATTCTTTGCGTTTTCGAGGCCAAAAACCCTTCAAATCTTAACTGTATTTGAGTACTTAATGGCATCTTTAAGTGTCTTCGAAATTGCCACAACTTTTTCGACACATTGACATCAAATTGTTGTCTAAATTTTGTTCCAAAATTCTGTCTTTGCGTTATACTGTTCAAGGTGTGAAAAACAAGCTTTGATAATGTCAAAGCACGAGAGGTATAAATTGGCTTTACATTTTGCTAAACGCATAACTGAATACAGACTCGCTAAGGACATGTTTACACGTGGCAAGAGTATCATCTTAAGTCCTGAAGCGCAGGCCATGAAGCAATTTACCCAGCACGGAGAGACTACGGTTTTCGAACATTGCGTATCCGTTGCGAAGTTTAGCCTCCTCATCGCATATTTCCTCGAGAAGACACTTAAGATCGAAGTTGATAAGGACAGCCTCGTACGCGGCGCGCTCCTTCACGATTACTTCCTTTACGACTGGCACATCAAGGATAAGTCCAGACGTTTCCACGGTTTCACACACGCATCTGTAGCAGCAGCAAATGCCAGCAGAGATTTCGAACTCAATGACATCGAGAAAGACATCATCGCAAAGCATATGTTCCCGCTCACACCTTTCCCGCCCATGCACCGCGAGGGCATCATCGTAAGCCTTGCAGACAAGTGGTGCGCTTTGGCAGAGACATTCAAGATCGACGTATCTTCTTACATCATCTACCGTATCAATTTCCGTATCGCACTTTCCAACGGCGACTATTCCATCGATTACGGCGAGACAGCTATCGAAGTCTGATCCCCATATTTTTAAACTAAAGATATCTCGTATATAATGTTTTCATGCGTATCGGGAATCTTACAACATTGATCTACATTACCAGAGGCAGCGATTGTCTCTTTATCCGCAAGACCAGAAAAGGCGATATGAACCTTGATAAGTATCTTGGTATCGGCGGACATTTCGAATCCGATGAATCACCTGAAGAATGCGTATTAAGAGAGCTTTTTGAGGAAGCTCAGATTTCTTCAGGCTCGATCGAAAATTTTTCCTACAGAGGTCTTATCACATTCATCTCATCCGAATATCCGACCGAATACATGCATGTTTTCACGGCTGAACTTCCTGAAGATTTCAGGCTGCCTGAGCGTGCCTGTGATGAGGGCGAACTCTGCTGGGTTCCTCTGACTGATATAAAGGATTTGCCTGTCTGGGAAGGCGATAAGATAATGTTCGATTATCTGTTTGGCGATATGAAAGATTCCGGTATGTTCACGATGAAGTTTTGCTACGAAGGCAGCAGGCTTGCTTCTCACGTTGAGAAGAGCTGGAATTAAAGGAGAGATACTGTGAGAGAACCTTCATTCATGATCGTAATCCCTAAGAACCAGAGTGACATTGAAGATCCTGAGATATTTATGAATAACCTTAAGGATAATGAGCACATCAGCATCAAGGACATGCACTTTGATGATGAGCGCGGAATGATGATCACCTTTAAGGTCGATGACGCGGAATACGAAGCAGCTGTAGCGCCTACACAGGTTGAGATCCCCAGCATGTTCAGACCTGAGCACACATTCACGGAAGAAGAGTATCAGCAGATCGATGCGGCAACCATGGGCATATATGTATGCATGGATTTCGACGGTGATAACAACAAGTGTTTCCACGACCAGCTCCGCATCATAAACGCAATGTTCCCTGAGATCCTTTGCGTTCTTGACTGTCCTTCAGAAAAGCTCTTATCAGGTAAGTGGGTAGCGCTTGCTGCAAGCTCTTCAGTTCTTCCTGCACCGAGATATCTTTTCACGGTCCAGGCAATATCAGACGGCGGTGATGAAGTATGGCTTCACACTCACGGTCTTAAGCGCTGCGGCCTTTATGAACTTGAGATACTTAATTCAAATAAAGAGTTTTTCAATGACCACTATAAGATGATCGAATCGTTTGCAGTCCGGATGCTTGAGAGCGACGATCCTATCGAGCCGGGTGACGGCGTTTTCGTAGCCCAGGCAGCAGGAAAAGTTCTCACGCTTACCGCGCTTGACTGGAAGGAAGCTATGAAGTTCTATCCGGACATTACGCTCGGAACCGGAGAAGACCGTAACGACGAAGTACATGACAAAGACACATGCGTTCTCATGATCTACAGAAACGATTATGAAGAGCAAAATAAGATCTATACGCCTGTTCAGGACTTTAACCAGTTCCTCGGCCAGAACCCGATGTTCATGTTCTCAACAGAAGAGACAAAGCGTATGAGTGCTCTTGCTATCGAGAGAATCCCTTATATGCTTAAGGCATTCGAGAATAAGGACAATACGGTCATCGTCAAGGTTGGTCTTATCACTGACAAAGAGCACTGGAGCAGCGAGGACAAGCCTGAAAAAGAACACATCTGGTTTGAGTTAAAAGACGTAAAAGACGGTTCGATCGTTGCCGAACTTACCCAGGAACCTTACTACGTTTCAGGCATCAAGGCAGGGGACACCGGTACGTATCCATTCTCTGATATCACGGACTGGCTGGTCTTTACCAAAGAGTGCCGCATCTCACCTGACGACGCATATCTTTTGAGTTAAGAAATAACACCCAACCGCACCGGCTATTGTCAGAACATAGCCGGTGTGTTATATTTCATCTGATTAAATTCTTTAGAAAGGCGCTTCTTATATGCATTGGATAACACCTAACGTCCATCTTATGTTTGGTTCCATCAAGGTGTCCTATGGGAGAAGTCTGCCTGTTTGTAGGAAATAACACCTAAAAATCCAACTTATAAAACAGATTACTTCTCCTTGATTTCGAATAGATTTTAAGGAGTTTTTTATGTCTAAATTAAATATCAGAAAGCAGCTTGGACTGCTTTATATATCCAATTTTATGTTCAACATCTCGATCGCCGGAGCGGCCTGGGTGTTGCTGTTAGTATCAGACGGTTATTCACTTATCCAGGTCGGCCTGGCAGAGACCGTCTTTCACGCCGTAAGCTTATGTGCCGAGATCCCTTCAGGCATGTTTGCCGACGTCATGGGACGCAAGAAGAGCCTTATCGTAAGCTGCGTCATGTCGATGCTCTCGGCCGTTGTAAGAGGCTTTATACCGGGCTTTGCGGCCGTGTGCGTGTCGGTAGGTTTTTCTGCGCTTTCCTATAACTTCATATCAGGAAGCGACAGCGCGCTTGCATACGATTCGCTTCTTGAAGAAGGGCAGGAGAGCAAGTACGACAAGTACATCTCAACGCAGACTGCGATCTACCGCATCTCAAATGGAATCGCAACGCTCCTTGCAGGTGTTGCAGTAATCATGGGCAACAGAAACGCGCAAATACTTTCAATCGCGATATCTGCAGCTAACATGTTCTTCCTTCTTTCCCTTCGCGAAAATAAGGTCATCCAGAAGAAGAGCGGTGATTCGCTTTCAAAGAGAATCAAGGATGTCATCTCAGGAAGCTTCGGTTTCCTTAAGGGCAACAAGAAAGTTGCAGGGCTTATCTTCCGTAACGCATTGGTCGGAGGTATCGATGTGCTGCTCCTGTTCTTCCTTCAGGCAAAACTTCCGATGACGGGTATTCCTGACTGGGCTTTGGGACCTCTGCTTTTCATCATGTCGATGGGCGGAATCGTAGGCGCTCTCGCGGCCAGAAAAGTGAAGAAGACGACATTAGGTAAACTGTTCATCTTCTGTCTTTCGCTCGCTCTGATAGGCCTTGTAAGCGAGTTTACAGGCATATGGTATCTGATGACTCTGGGAGGCTTCCTTACTGCGTTTGCCGATGACCTTATCCAGATCAAATCAGACATCGCATTGAACCAGATGGTACCGCCTGAGCAGAGAGCAACGCTCATATCCGTAAGCTCATTCTGCTTCTCGGTTCTCATGATCGTCATGTCGCCTTTGGCGGGGTGGATATTTTCGCTTTGATAAACGGTGCGCATTTCTCTCACGGTATCTTTTTGAGCCGTGAGAGAATGCTGCACTTACATTTGAAGTTTTGCAGATAAAATGAACGGTTATCTTATTACGATCAGCATCTCGCCGTCTTCAACATTTTCAGGTACGTAACCTGATTCTCTTGGAGAGTAATCCCTAACGTGGATATGATCATCGATATCGGCCCGCTCGGGTCGGGGTGACAGGTTATCGTATTTAAAGTCATAAGTTTTAAAGAAGATAAAACGGCTGTCGTCATCCGGTTCGAAATATACCGGATGAACCGTAAATTTAATCTGGTATTCAACAGAACTGTCCATTTCATAAAGATCTTCCAGGAAATAGTCCAGTTTGCTTATCTGTGATTTTGAAGCTTCTGAGGAAACATAGATCCAGATGTCATATTCGTCGCCATCGTGATAACTGTAATTCTCGTCTAAATCCATTACGTCAAACGGGTATTTCTTCATCAGATGCTTGATATCATCGTTCAGTTCTTCGGTAATCTGCCCGTCTCTTTTATTGTTAATGTCTTCAGCTTTTCCAGGCACTATGAAGCTGACAGCTAATGCTCCCGCGAGTAGTACGGCCAATAATACAAAGTTGAATACGGCCCATTTGCTCTTGCTGTTTAGTACTTTTGCAACAATTGAAAAAGAAAGGGCTATGATCATGAAAAATGCATACAATGTTAAAGCCATTGTTGCAAAGTTTTCGGCAGACACTGTATTGTCTTTGTATCCGGTTAATACCATCTCGGTTATAGCGAGCATGTATATGCAGTATGCGAACATCAGCATATTTGATATTCCACAAAAAATATTTGCCACCAGCATTCTGATTTTTGACGACAGTACTCTCTGTCCGTCAGGTGTGGGCTTTGCTATGTAGCTGCTATAGAACGTAGTATACGGATTGTCAGGAGCGTTATCTGCAACCGGAATATTGACCTGCACGTTCTGGCCTTTGATCTTATCCTGATCCATTCAATTTACCCTCTTATTCGCTCTGTTTTTGTACGCAATATACTGTAATTCTCATTATACAAGTTACTTGTTAACATATGTTATTGAGCATGTAAATTTGTTAAAATATCCTTGAGAATAAGAGCGAGGATAGATAAAAATGTCTGAAAATCAAAATCTCATTGGCAGCGTAAATGTTACGAGTACGCACATTAAGTGTCCGGGTTGCGGTACGTCGATCGGTATTAAATTTGATCCTGCCACCGCGACTTTAACATGTCCTTTCTGCGGCTTGTCATCACGTCTTCCGGTACCTCAAAAAGGTGCCGTTGCCGAAGAGCTTGATTTCAACTCGGCTCTGCAGCGCGCGAGCGTTGACTGGGGTAAATACAAGAAGCTGATCGTGTGTGCTAACTGCGGAGGTCAGTCTGTTTACGATACCGAACAGGTTACAGGTGCATGCCCTTTCTGCGGTTCATCAAGCGTTGCTCCGGCAGCTGAGACAGACCAGATCATGGCGCCCAACGCGGTAATTCCTTTCGCTGTCAGCAGAGAACAGACACAGGAACTGTTCATCAATTTTGCGAAGAGAAAGAGAATGGTTAACAAGAAGGTTTTAAACTGCAAGCTCGAAAACATAGTCGGTATCTATGTCCCGTACTGGACCTTCGATACATTTACTGCTTCGTTTTACTATGCATACAGAGATCTGGGATATAATGCCGGATACGACCATGTTAACGGCAACTGGTATCAGTATATCGATGATATTTCTGTCTTCGCATCAGCAAGACTCCGTCATCCTTTTATCTCCAGAGTTCAGCATTTTGACTTCTCAAAAGCTGTTCCTTATTCATCCGGATATCTTGCAGGCATTCCTGCCGAAAGATATACGCTCGGACTTAATGACAGCTGGGAGTGCGCGAAAACAGAGATCACCAAGATGCTCAAGAAAGCCGTGCATAAGTTTAACCGTCACCTGAGAGTAGAAGAAATCGTCACAAACTATTACGATGTCAAATTCAGATATGTTCTGGCACCCATATATCTTGCCACATACAGATTCGGCAAACTGACTTTCCCTGTTGCGATCAACGGACAGACCGGCGAGACATATTGTGACGTGCCCACCAACATAAAGAAGCTGATAATACTCGGAATAATTGCGCTTTTTGCCGCTGCCGGCCTTGAAGTGCTCCTGCTTTATTTGTTCCGCGATTATTTACCGTATTTTATGTGATTTACTTAACCCGGAAGGTATTTGGATATGAGATACAACTTAGCACAGGAAAGAATAATCATCATGGAAGAGATCCTCGACAACGCCAACGCTGTCATGGATAAGCTCGAAAAGGCTTTCGATGAAGGTTCTGGTATCGGTGAACTCGTTTCAGAATTCGAACAGATCCAGCCCGATATTCAAAAACTTGAAGAGTACTACACGGGCAAATACTGGAAGAACGATCTGAGATTAGATGAGGAAGGAAAGCTTCCCCAAGACCTCAAAAGAGGTGTCCTGGCACAGGATTCGATACATGATCTGCTCGACAGAAACAACGAATTGCTCGCCCGGATACAAGAATACAAAAAGGCTTAAATCACTTATAAAACGGGCACAGTAACATTGTTACACGGCCCGTTTTCTCTTTTTATCACTCAATATTCGGAGGTAAGAACATGAAGATCTATGACATCACCCAGGAACTGTTCGGCTGTGAAGTTTATCCCGGTGATCCGGCTCCGGAAAGACAGATCCAGATGAAGATTTCTGACGGCGCGGTGTGCAATCTGACCGCTTTTAAGATGTGTGCACACAACGGAACCCATGTTGATGCCCCTTACCATTTTGTTGACGATGGCAAGACAATCGACCAGGTCGACATCAAGAGATTTATCGGTTATGCATATGTCGTTTCCCGCGAAGGCGATATTACGGCTAAGGATGCTGAGGCTATCCTGAAAAAAGCAAATAAAGCATATACAGACGCTGACTGCGACTGCAATTTAAGGATCCTCGTAAAAGGCAATGCCACGATGACAGAAGAAGCAGCAAAGGTATTTGCAGACCACAACATCCTTTTGTACGGCAACGAGTCACAGACCGTAGGTCCTCTTGATGCGCCTATGGCAGTGCATCTCGTGATGCTTGGCGCAGAGATCGTCCTGCTTGAAGGAATAAGGCTCGGCGGAGTCGAAGAAGGTGTATACTTCTTAAATGCAGCTCCCATCAATCTGGGCGGTTCTGACGGAGCGCCCTGCAGAGCGGTGCTGATAAGATTTTAAGATCAATTTATGGGGAAAATAGGATGATCGATTACGAGGTGACAAACTACATTACTCCTGAAGAATACATGGAGATGAGAAGACTGGTAGAGTGGAGCGCGTTCCCTCTGGAACAGGCTGCTGAAGGAATTAAGAACACATTCATTCTTATATGTTTTCGCGTTGACGGAAAGCCCGTTGCATTGGGCAGAGCAGTATCAGACCGCGGCTATGTCGTCTATATCGCTGATGTCATAGTCATTCCGGAATATCAGGGAAACGGCCTTGGAAGGAAGATAATGGAGTCTCTCATGGAGCAGATAAGAGCTTCAATGAAACCCGGATACAGGATCATGATCACCCTTATGGCTGCACAGGGCAAGGAGAAGTTTTACAACAAGTTCGGCTTTGTGGACAGACCTTCTGAATTCTATGGCTGTGGCATGCATCAGTGGATCGAAGCGAAGTAATTGTTATCACGTTTGTAAACAAGGTTAACATTCGTTAAACATACACTGAAATCATAGAAAGTGCTTCAAATGGGAGTATAATCAAGTAAAAGCATTTTTATATTTTTGAAGGTGCACATGGTCGATTACAAAAACGTATTAGAAAGTTTTGCCGGTGTTGCAGCTGTTCTGGCTGTCGATCTGACAGTCGAACATGGCGATGACAGGTATCGTGTTATAGACGGAAACGACGCTTATAAGAGGACTGTCGTTCAGTCTTTGGATGAATTCGAGAAAGACGTTCCTTACACGAGATACATCATGAAAGCTTCCAATTTTGAAGCTCTGCTCGAAAGCGTAGCAAATACCGGAAAACCCGTACATACATATTTCGACATTGAACTTTATAACTGCTGGATGGAAGTTTACTATCTTCCTCTTGCATCCGATGATCCGAACAGGAAATACATTCTCTTCACATACGAGATGAATTCCAAGGCTGACGTTGATAAGCTTGCGGACATTTCTACTGAGACTGCCACGAACGTTCTCAAGACTTGTTTAAAGCTTCGTGAGACAGATGATTTCCGTGAATCCATGAATTCGGTCATCAAGGATATCAGAAGACAGTGCGGTTCTGAAAGATGCAGCATCCTTCTTACCGACTTCGAGAATAGGGAATATTCTTTGCTCTGTGAAGACTATAATCATGACGATCCTAACCAGAAGTCGATGGAATCTTTCCTAACAGAAGAATTCTATGCGGTAATCGAGACCTGGCCGAGACTCATCAATAAGAGCAACTGCTTCTCGATTACGAATGCGAAGGATATGGAAGATGCGCATAAGATCGCGCCTGAGTGGATCGATTCACTTAAATTTGCAGGCGTGAATACTCTTGTTATCTATCCATTGAGATCAGATAACAAGACCATCGGTTATATCTGGGCAGGTAATTTCCCTGTAGAGAAAACTCTCATGATCAAAGAAACCCTGGGACTCACATCCTTCATTCTTTCTGCTGAGATCGCTAACGATCAGAACGTCCGTAAGATGAAGATAATGAGTTCTACAGACCTTCTTACAGGTGTATATAACCGTAATGCGATGAACAACAGGATCAGCGAAGATGTCAACGGCACAAAGCTCATCAAGAAGCCGTTCGGCGTATTCTTCATCGACGTAAACGGTCTTAAGACCATCAACGATACACAGGGACACCTTGCAGGCGATAATCTCCTTAAGGACGTAGCGTTAACGCTTAAGGACATTAAGGGTGATAACATCGAGATCTACCGTGTAGGCGGTGACGAATTCCTTATCATCACTCCGAAAACATCACCTGCGGAATTCCTAAGGATCGAAGAAGAACTTAGGTCAAAGTGCGAACTTCCCAACAGGGCTCATTTCGCTATCGGTTCATGCCACAGCGATGAGAATGATGATGTCCGCAAGGCGATGCAGAAGGCTGATGCAAGGATGTATGAAGTAAAGGAAGAATATTACTCCAGACATCCCGAATACGAGTGGCACAGCAAGCCCGTATAATTCATCAGAATTCAGTCAGATCCCATTTCATAGGCAAATACTTTCCTTCTCCATCAATAACGGGGAAGGAATTTGTTTTTGAATCCCATGTCATGAATTGTCTCTTGGTCTGTGAACCATACCATGAATCCATTGCAAGAACGTTGCTCGCGCAGAGATAGATGTAATATCCGTTTCCACCGCCAAGAAGTTTGTATGCGCCGAGATCGGAATGCCATACGAGTACGTCAGTAAACTTTGTAGCCGTGGAGCCGTCGTTAAATCCGACGAGAAGTTCGTCTACGCCGTCTTTATCGAGATCAACGAGAAGATAACCGATCTGTTTATTTGGATCTTTTGTCTTAAGATCATCAGAAATGTTCAGGCCTGTGTACTGATCTTCGTTAGCCCAGTTGGTCTTCATACCTTCACGGTAAACATCCAGGGTCACGTTGTACCAGTCTTTGTTCTTGCGCTTGCAGCCGGTAAGTCCGGGAAGTGTGGTCACTAACATCGCTATTGTAAGAATAGCAACTAAAATCCTTTTCATATTAAAATACCCCTTATTCATAAATGTAAGATATATTTTACATTATTTTCTGAACTTTTCCATCCTGATAAGGTGCTCTTCGTCCGGCTCTGTTACGCCGTTTTTATAGTCGTAACCCATCTTACGGTAGAAGGGAACACCTGTGATGGAAGCGGGGATCTCTATTCTCTTTGCCCTTGTGAAGAACTCGTCATTTTCGAGCGCATTAATAATGAATCTTCCGACGCCTTTGCCCTGATATTCGGGCAGCACGAATATCGTGAAGAGACTGCTCTCGTCTTCTTTGCCCCAGTAAGGTCCGATCGCGCCGCAGCCAATAATGGAACCATCGAGTTCTGCTACATAGAAGTGTGTCCATGAAGCTCGTTCCATAACGTGTTCAGGAGTTTCCATTTCGATGAGCTGATCCATCAGGTCTTCCGGATAATCTTTCTTGTTGGAGATGCTGATCGTCTTTCTGATAAGGGCAGAAACTGCTTCTGCGTCGCTTTCAGTGATGAGTCTCATTGTGATGCCGGGTTCCTGATTCATTGACTGTTCCTCCTGATATAAAAGTATAGGTTTATAAATTATTTTTAAGAAATAATAGCATTTTACTGTATAATCTTACAGGCTTGCACGGACAAAAATGAATTAAGGTTAGGTTAAGGTTCGTGTGATTGTAGGTTAAGGTTGCTTTTGTAAGATAAGCTTGCAAAAACGAAAAGGGGAGTAGGAGTATGAAAAAAGTTGCAGTGATAACCGTCACGGCTGCTATGCTGGCGGGTATCGTAACAGGTTGTACTCCGACGGTTATTGAACCTTCGGAGTCAGAAACTTCTGTAGTTGAATTGGGACCTGCCAGAGCTCAGGACGATTACTACAGATTCGTAAACCAGGACCGCTTTGATACGGCAGAATTCGAGTATGGTTCCCAGTCTGTTGAGATGGCTTTTGACAGTGAACTCATCGAGGACGAGCTCAACGGAATCATTGAGGATGTAATTGCCGGAAGCGGATATGCCAAAGGCAGTGAGGAAGACCTCATCAAGTATGCCTATGATTCGTTTATGTCATATGATTTCGAGAATGAGCCTGTACCGGCTGATCTCGCGGCAGTACTCGACGAGATTGATAATGCATCAAGCGTTGATGAACTGCTGAAAATCGATGCAAAGCTTGTAAGAGATTACGGTATGTCAGGCATGTTCATGGTATCGCCTGATGTCGATCCGTTTGATCCTCAGAGAAGAGTCATGACATTTACTCCGGCATCAGGAGTGCTCAATACTTCATTCGAAGAAATCCGCGATAATTCATATAATCTGGATTACGTCATGGAAGATGCCAAGGTTATCCTTGTTGCGCGCGGCTACGATAAAGACACAGCCGAGCAGTATGGCAGGGAACTGGCATATATTACGTTGGATCTTTATACGGCAACAGATATGGAAATTGCCGATTCAATGTTTCCTTATGAATATATGAAGATAGTTCCGGCCTCTGAAGTAAAGGAGATGCTGAATAACGTTGATTTCGATGGATATCTTACAATCATCGGTTTTGATACATCCAAGATCAACGATTACTGCATTTGTGACGAAGGCCAGCTTCGAGCTATCAACGCAATGCTCAAGGATGAAAACCTTAATGCACTTAAGGCTATGGAATTAGGAGATGTAATCTCGCGTTACTCAAGATATATTGCACCTCATTATCCGCAGCTCCAGGGCATGCTCGGAAAAAGTTATGATTCTCTTCACGATCAGGCTATTGATGAAGTAAGAGCTTCCATGAGCGCTGAAACTGATCCCATTTATGTTGAGCGTTATTACACACCTGAGATGGATAAGGCTTTAAGAGATATGTGTGATGACATCAGAGCAGGATACAGAGAACTTATCTCCGGCGCCGGATGGCTCAGCGAACCTACAAGAGCTGAACTTCTCAAAAAGCTCGAAAACATTGTCTATGTAACAGGTACCAATCTTGAAAGACACGATAATTCAAAGTATGCAAACGTATACGGAAACAACTATTACGAATTCCGTATCAACTATATGCGGCTTGATAGAAAAGACATCATAGACAGTCTTAATGAACCTGTATCACGACTGGATACGCAGATGCCGATGCAGATGTTCAACGCATGCTATGATCCTTCGCTTAATAACATAACGATAACAGTTGCAATTACAAATAAACCTTTCTTCGATGTAAACGCTGATTACTACACGAATCTCGGAGGACTCGGCATGGTAATCGCGCACGAGATGGGTCATGCATTTGACAGTACATGCATCGTATTTAATGCAGATGCAGAATACGATCCTTCATGGATTCCGGATTCTGATATGCAGCTCCTTCTGGAACGCAATGATAAGGCAATCAGATATTTTGAAGATAACTTTACTGTCTTCGGAATCTATCATGTTGACGGCGAACAGACACTTGGTGAGAACTATGCCGACTTAGGCGCAATGGAGTGCATCACTTCACTCTGTAAGACAGATGATGACAGGGTAAAGCTTTTCGAGAGTTATGCAACGATATGGTGCGAGATGTGCACTGACGATTACATCATCGACACTATCGCGTACGACTCTCACAGCCCTGCATACATCAGAGTAAATGCGGTTCTTGGTACTGTAGATGCATTTTATGAGACATACGATGTCAAGGAGGGAGACGGTATGTATATCGCTCCTGAGGACAGGATCTCACGTTGGTATTAATTGGGGTAATGGAAGATGAATATTGTACTTAAAAACTCATTGAAAAATATATTTTGCAAACCGTTCCGCACTCTGCTGGTCGTATTTGCGATATTTATGTGTTCACTGTGCGCACTGCTCTGCTTTGACCTGGGCTCTGCTATTGGCAGGATCATCACGGATCTGTACGCAAGTGTATCCAGAGCAGACATTATGGTCTCATCAGGAGGAAGCGATCTTTCCGATCTTCCTGAAGGTTTCCCTGAAGCTGATTACATGAAGATCGCAGGCAATACGGAGTATCTCTATAAGGAGATCGACGGTGAATACTGCTATGTAACAACCGATTCATTAACCATTTACGGCGTTGATGTCGATGAAGCAGTAGACATGGAATTCCTTACACCCATGGAGGTCGGATACGGTGAGATCTTTGTTTCCAAAACTTTTGCCGATGATTACGGTTATGAAGAAGGTGACAAGATCACTGTTCATGACAGAAAAGGTGATGAGGTTGAACTTACGATCGGCGGCTATATTCCTGAAGACAATAAGAATCCTCTCTTCTCAGGCAACAACGCCATCGTAAATCTTGAGACAAGCGATATCCTCTCATGCGGACACAGGGAAGCAAATGTCATTATGGTCGATGTTAAGGACAACAGCAGGATCGAAGAAGCAAAGGATATGCTTACTGATGCTTACCCTGATGTATCGATCAATGACATGTTCCTTACTGATTCGGATCTGTCTCTCGTAAACGAGATCAAGGCAGTTTTCTATCTCATGTTCGCGATCACATTCCTTCTCGTTATCTTCGTAACGGCTTCGATCTGCAACAGGATCGTAAGTGAGAGAATGTCTTTCATCGGAACACTCAGAAGCCTTGGCATGAGTACTGCACGCACAGGAAGAATACTTCTTCTCGAGAATGTTCTCTATGCACTTTTGGGAAGCGTTCCGGCAACGGTATTCTACATGATTGTAAGAGATCCTCTCATGAACGTGATGTTCTATATGGATGACGGTTCAGGCAATTCAATTCTTACGATCCCCAAGCTTTCAATAGCGCTGGTTATCGGAGTAATCGTAGGTGCAGTCGTCATCGAGTGCCTGATTCCTCTTAAGGCGATCTTGAAGGCTCTCAAGACATCGATCAGAGACATTATCTTCGATAACAGAGACACTGAATATAAGTACAGCAAGTCCACATTTATTATCGGTCTTGTATGCCTTGCTATCGCAGTCGGTACTTTCTTCTTAAGAAATAACATCTTTGCAGCAACCTTCTGTCTGATTTCAGCGGTAGTTGCGCTTGCATTCCTTTTCCCGAGACTTCTTAAGCTGATCACGATCGGGCTCGAAAAACTTGCTGATAAGGTCAACAGTCCTTCTTGGGCGCTCGCATGCGCAGAGGCAAGAACGCGTAAGAGTACAGTAGGAAGCGGTGTCTTAAGTGCAACGGCTGCAGCAATGTGTATCGTCGTTTATTCCGTCGCAACTGGTATGGCAGGTTCTTTGAGCACAATGCCTTACGACTGTGATGTCGTAATGTCGGCTTCAAAGCAGAGCAAGTATTATTCTTACGTTGACCATCTTGAAAGCGTAACAGGAAGTGAAATGACCTATTCCACCATGTATGAATACAAACTTAATGATGAGGAAAAGATCAGCACTTCATATTTCTACGGACTTCCCGATGGCGGTTATAAATACTTCACCGGATTCCAGAATCTTCCTGAGAAACTCGACGAAGGTAAGTGCATTATCGATAAGAAGCTCGCTAACCGTAAAGGAATATCCGAAGGTGATACGATCAAACTGACGATCAATCCTGAAGGAGTTTTCCCGGTAGTGAGAGAATATGAAGTACAGGATATTGTAGAACCCAATGCATATGACGACGGATTGGAAGCAATCATTGTAAGTGAAATCGAATTCAAGGCTGTATTCTATGATTATCCGAATAACATTCTTATCAAATGCGATGATCCTGAGACTGTTAAGGATTTGATCGAGACATACGGAAAGGGTACATACGGAACAGTTCAGACCCTTGATGAGCTCATAGAGCAGAACGAGAAAGATAATTCAAAGACTCAAGCAGTTATAACTGCAATTATCGCTATCGCTCTCGGCATGACAGCTGTCGGCATGATCTCCAACCAGCTCTTAGGTTTTGAAGGCAGAAAGAAAGAGAGCGCAGTATTGCTTGCCACGGCAATGAATAAGGCTAAGCTTTCCGGCATTCTGTTAAAGGAAGTTCTTATCACTTCATTATCTGCCTCTTTGATCGGAACATTGCTCGGTACGGTGCTGACATCAGTTATCCGCGCTGCAATCGACAATTCCGAAGCGGTATATCTCGAACTCAAAGTCGATCCGTTGAGAACTTTAACATTCTTCGTAATGCTGACAGTTGTATTTACGTTAACGGTTCTCTTCCCGATCAGGAATTTAAGGAAGATGAAGATATCAGAACAGATCAAGTATGAGTAATCTATGGAGGATAATAAAATGACTAAGATAATTGAAGTAAATAATGTAAGTAAGTCTTTTGGTAAGAACGAGAACATCAATCACGTTTTAAACGGCGCTTCCATGAGCGTTGACCAGGGCGAGTTTGTATCTCTGATGGGTGCTTCCGGTTCAGGTAAGTCCACACTCCTGTACCTGATCGGAGGCCTCGACAGAGATTTCCAGGGAAACATCTCAGTATGCGGAAACGACATCGGTTCAATGAAGGATAAGAAGCTTTCAGACTTGAGACTCAAGAACATGGGATTCGTATTCCAGTTCTATAACCTCGTAATGAATCTTAACGTCACAGATAACATTCTCCTTCCCCAGACGATCAACGGAAAGAAAAAAGCTGACCTCAAGAAAGACCTTGATGAGATCTTGGAGATCACAGGACTCACTGAAAAGAGAAAGGCTATGCCTAACACACTTTCAGGCGGTCAGCAGCAGCGAGTTGCTATCGCAAGAGCTGTCATCGGCAATCCTTCGATCATACTTGCAGACGAGCCTACGGGCAATCTTGATGCAGCATCTACAAAAGAGATCATGGATCTGTTCCAGAGACTGAATAAAGAAAAGGGAATGACGATCCTTCAGGTAACACACTCTGAGCAATGCGCCGAATATGGAACACGTATTGTAAGGATCGAAGACGGCAAGACTGTCGGTTAATAAGCTACCCTCACTACCACCCCAAGATATAGATGCAGAAAGCAGTCAGCGCATGCGCGGCTGCTTTTTGTTTTATGCTATAATCACGCTGTTTGTATGGAGTACTACTAGTGGAGGGAAGATATGAATATCTTGAAGAAAACAGTTTCCGTTTTGCTCGGTGCATGCATGCTTTTCGCAATGACATCATGCTCAAAAATAGAACAGAACTACAAAAAAGCCGGCGCTGAGTGGGCGATCGAAGCATATAAAGAGCTTCCTGCTGAATTTAATGAAGATACATGCAATCAATTCTGGGTCGGCGGTGACGTCTATGAATTCCCGATGAAGGCCGAGGAGTTTTTCGACAACGGCTGGGAAATAATCGATGTATATCAGGAAGAAGTTAACGCAGATTATCTTCTTGATCCTGAAAGCGTGTATGAACTTGGCCTTAAGAAAAATCTCGGGCCTACAGCATTGACCATGATATTCAACAGTTCAGATGAACCAAAGGCTGTTTCCGAGTGTATGGTTATATACGTTGCTTTTATGTGGAACGATGAGGTGCTTCTTCCTGGTGGCGCATTGCTTTCAACCAAGTATAAAACTTTGGATGAGGCTATGGCGGCATTCAATGATGATATGACCGAGTTTGACTCTGAAAAACACATCTACGGTTACGAGTTCGAAGCTGAAGACTGGGAGTTTACATGCAGTGTCAGGTTGAGTTTCGAAGAAGCACCGAACGGTGTCAAAGTCAGAGCTGTAAAGTTCTATGCTGTTGATGCGGAACTGCTCGATAAGAAGTAAGATATTTTTCATTTGTATTAGCGCAACGCCCCTTGTTCCGGTTTTGGAATAAGGGGTATTTTTTGTTTGCGGATTAAGGCCAAAAGCCAGTTCTTAAAAAGGACACGATATGCACCTTGATTCGTGTCCGAAAATAGCAATTTTCAAAATTTTGCAAAAATCGGACACGATTTAGCTGCAAAACGTGTCCGTTTAGAACACTCCATAGACTGCCGCAGAATCCTCACTAACTTGACAATGTAAAGATACCTTCCTATAATCAATATTGACATTGTAAAGATAGAGGAAAGATTAGTGAGAAAGAAAGTTATGATAATACTCCTATGTGTGCTTGCCGTACCTGTGCTGCTTTTGCTTGTATGGCTGATTATGAGTCCGGGTAAGATAAGAACTTATACGGAACCAAACAGTTTATCCGAGAAGTTCGTCATGGATATCAACGGAGCTCCGAACGGATTCTTTATAAACAGCAGAGATATAAACAATCCGGTATTGCTTCTCGTATCGAGCGGTCCCGGTACAGACGATTATGTTTTCACGGATAAGTATAACGACATGCATATCGAAGATGAATTCACAGTTGTCTATTGGGACTACCGTTATATGGGCATTGCTTATAACAAAGACTTTGATGTGGAC
Organism: uncultured Clostridia bacterium; assembly: GCA_947303185.1. GTDB lineage: Bacteria > Bacillota > Clostridia > Saccharofermentanales > Saccharofermentanaceae > Saccharofermentans. Next base: position 22,750 of record CAMYXF010000009.1, read on the forward strand.
AGTGTAAATATAAATAACCTTCTTGATGATACATATGCAGTTACGGAATATCTGAAAGAACGTTTCAATAAAGATAAGATCTATATCATGGGATTCTCGGGCGGCACTCATATTGCACTTATGGAAGTGCAAAGACATCCGGAGAATTACTACGCCTATATTGGCATGGCCCAATGTGTTACCGACTCTGAAGAAAACGACACAATCATGTATGAGTTCATGAAAGATGTTTTCGAGAAGAGGGGAGACAATAAAAACCTTAAGAAACTGGAAGATGCAGTCGAGCATCTTGACAGTGGAAATATTAAGTGTAAGGATTGGTATGTTTATGTAAATCTTCTTCATGAAGCGGGTGGCGGAACGATATATAACCAAACTGAATTTGAAGGTATCGTCTGGCCGATAATTACATGTAAATGTTATACGCTCAAAGAGAAGATCAATTACATAGTAGCAATGAAGAAGTACCGGACGACTCCGCTCAATGATGAGCTTGATGGATTCGATTACAGACAGAGCATTATGAGCCTGGATGTTCCGGTGTTCTTCATAAGCGGTGAATACGATTACAACTGTCCTTGGGAACTTGTCCAGGAATATTGCGATGTTATAGATGCACCTCAAAAAGGATTTTATAAGATCACGGGTGCTGCACACAGTCCTTTGTGGGAGAATCCTGAAGAGACAGAGAAAGCATTAATTGAGATTAAGGAGATGACAATAAATGGCTGACAGTTACCATCACGGAAATCTGAGACAGGCATTGATCGATGCGGGCATAAAGATAATTAACGAGAGCGGTGAAGATAGTCTTTCGCTCCGTAAGGTTGCAGCAGAGTGCAATGTATCACATGCAGCGCCTTATGCTCATTTCAACAGCAAGGAAGAACTGATTGATGCTATAAAGAGTAATGTCACAGATCAGTTTATGGAAGAACTTGAAGCAGCTGTATCAGAAGTGCCGACTGCTGAAGAAGCAATCATTGCGATGGGCAGAACATATCTTACTTTCTTCAGCCGCAATCCTGATTATTTCGTATTCCTTTTCGGTAAGCAGAATATCACTGCTCACCTTCAGATGAACAAGGATTACAAAAACGATTATCCGCCGTTTGTTTTATTGAAGCGCATGTACAAACGTTATCTCGAAGAGATGGGACTCGAGAAGTCATTTGAAGAACAGGAGATCGATCTTATCAAGATCTGGGCAATGGTTCACGGTATGGCTTCGATCGCGTGCATGAAGGGTGTTAAGACATCATTTAACTGGAACGATCCTGATGAAAGACTATTGGTATAAGTAATATGAACATTGAATATAGTGACATGCATGAATTTGCAAAAGAAGAACTTGAAAGACTGTTCCTTTCAGTAGGCTGGTCATCAGGCCGCTATCCTGAGAAACTTGTTGTCGCGATGAGAAACTACGAGACAGTTTATTCTGCCTGGGACGGTGATAAGCTTGTCGGTCTGGTCAGCGTTATGGACGACGGAGCATTGAATGCATACATTCACTATCTCCTGGTCGATCCGGACTACCAGGGTTATTCGATCGGCAAGAATCTCATTGAGATGGTTAAGGAACAGTACAAGGATTATCTGCATGTATGTGTTATCGCTTATAACACTGCAGTCAAATTCTATGAACGCTGCGGATTTAAGGTGGACGATGTCGCATCTGCGATGAGCATATGGTCTTAACTTAAGCGGAGGAATCTGTTATGGGTCTTTTCGGATCGAAGAAAGGAAATGCAGGACATTTAAGTTCTTTCAGATACAGCCCCGGATACTGTGACATGAGAGGCGAGAGCCATCAGTGCGAGCTGAAGAAAAATGACGACGGTGCGTGGGTATTTATCTCAAGAGACCGCGACTGTCATTCCGATCCGTTTTCCGTCATGACCTATTCTGTTTCTCCTGAAAGCGCTTCTGTATTTGAAGAGTACATTAAGAAGATCAATTTCATCTCGCTCTCGAAAAGACTTAAGAGCAGCGACTTCGTTACTGACTACAGTCCGTGGCACTTCACAGTTGTTTTCGATTGTTCGGAAATAGGCGGAAGCAGTTACGATGACTACGGTATTTCCCAGTATAGAATATATTCACCCATGGACCAGAAATTACTGAAGGAAGTTAAGGAGAAATTTTATGCCCTTAAGGGTGAATTAATCTCCGCAACGACGGAAGATGATTGATAATTAATACTTGCAGATCTGCCTGTTGTTTAATCAACACTTTTGCATGAAATTGTTTATTGGATTGCCCTGATAACGCTGTAATAATGAGGCCAAGAACAAAAGAAACATTCTTAGGTTTCACAAATAGAAAGAAGGGCAAGATTATGAAAAACATAACAAGTAAGCTTATAGCACTCGGACTGACCGGTGCACTCGCGGTAGGAAGCTTTACCGCATGCAGCAAGGCTAAGGAAACAACAGCCGGAACAACAGGAGATACAGCAGTGGAGACCATAAAAGGTGACAAGAAAGCGGGCGGCTGGTCCATCTCTCAGGATACGAAAATAACAGACGCTAAGTTTAAGATCTTCGATAAGGCGATTGAAGGACTTACGGGAGTAAGTTATGAGCCGGTAGCTTATCTCGGATCACAGGTAGTCGCAGGAACGAATCACTGCTTCCTCTGCAAATCAACAGTCATCTATCCCGGAGCGACAAACCGTTACACACTCGTTTATATCTACGAGAGATTTGACGGAACAGAAGAGATCCTAAGTTTTGAAGATGTTACTCTTCCCGGAACGGCAGATGCAGAAGGTAATCCAATAGCAGGCGGATGGAGCTTTGCAGAAGATCCGGCTGTGGATGCAAAGATTACGGAAGTAGTCGATAAGGCAACGGAGAAGCTCTTAGGCGTAAAGTACGAACCGGTTGCAAATATCGGATCCCAGGTAGTAGCTGGAACCAACCATGCAGTGCTCTGCAGGATAACGGCAGTAACACCTGATGCCCCGTCATATTACGCTCTCGTTTACATCTGCGAAGATCTTGAAGGTAACTGCGAGGTAACAGAAATAACAGATATTGAGCTTTCAGCCGGCTGATATCCAAAATCCTCTTATATTGACCGACATATTCCCCCTGTTTTGTGGTAAAATTTATTTAACATTTAGAAAGGCAGTGTTGCTTTTCCGTTAGAGAGACAGAGTTACAACTACAGGGGGAATCATTATGAAAAGATTGATAGCTTTGGTTCTTGTAGGCGCAATGTCACTTGCGTTGTTCGGATGCGGTAAGAAGGATACAGGTCGTAATAAAGACCGCGATGAGGATGACAGCCCTAAGGCTACGACTGAAGAGGTAGAAGACGACGAATACGGAGATGATTCCGGAATCGGTTTCTCACAGAAAGGCGAGAAAACCGCATTTTCAGTGAGTGCTGATATCGAGCTGACACAGGGTGCTTGGATGGGCTTTATTCCCGGTACAAAGGGATACAAGGATGAAGAGGAAGCAGATGAATACGATGTCCTCTACACATATATCGAAAACCCTGAGAAGAAGGATTCCGAAGATTATATCTTCCAGTTTGATAATGATTCAATAAATGCTTTGGATGACGGAGATTACATCATTGTCCTTTGTGATGACGATGACAACGGAAAAGTCATTCTTTATATCCCTGCAGTTATCAAGGGTTCAAAGGTAACCTGCGATTTCGATAAGATCGTTATCAACTGATAAGGCACGAATCTTATGACTGTTCTCAAAGCTGAACAAAATGATCTTCAGGAAATTCTGAAGCTTCAATACCTCGCTTATCAAAGCGAGGCAGCTTTGTTTGGCAGCAAAGACATTCCGCCTTTAAAGGAAACCATTGAAGAGCTAACAGAAGAGTTCAATAAGGGCGTGGTATTAAAACTTGTCGAGGACGATAAGATAATCGGTTCCGTAAGAGCTTATGAGAAGAACCGCTCTGCATATATCGGTAAGCTGATGGTGCATCCTGATCACAGATGCAAGGGCTATGGAACGATGCTCATTAATGAGATCGAGAAATGTTTTCCTGATTGCAGATTCGAACTTTTCACGAGCACGAGAAGTGAAGACAACATCCGCCTTTACCAGAAGCTCGGTTACATGATCTTTGACCGTAAGGAAATTTCTGACGAACTGGTTTTCGTATATCTGGAAAAACAGTAAAGATTAATCCGCCTTTTTATAGAAAGTCCCGTCGTATGCGTAAAGGACGTAGATGTATTCGTCCGTGCCTTTAACGTCCCAAACAAACTTGGGCTCAGTGCGGCGTTCATTCGCGTTTACGTTAACAACTGAACCAAGATAATGACCTTTGTCGGAAGAGGAGTATTCGTTAGCGTAGTCCTCAACATATGTGACGCCGTCGATTACTATCTCGTCACTTTCATAACCGTTATATGTGCCGATAACGTGATTGATGTCGTAGTAGATCTTAAAGCCTGCTGCGAGAATTATGCATGCAATCGTAACAGCGATATAGATCGCCACTTTCCTTTTGTTGCCGCCAGCCTTAATGCCCTTAACGAAAAAGATAATGGGCGGTACGATCAATGCTGCAAATAGGGGTGATAGAAAAAACGTAAACATAATTAACCGATCCAGCCGCGTGGAGGGTATACGAGATAGCAGTTATCAGCCAGTTTTTCGGTCTGCACACCGTCATACCATGACTTAAGTTCTATTAATCCTTTATCAGAATCGAATGTGCAAAGTATTCCTTCAGTTTTTGTCTCATCGTTCCAAAACTGAACATAACTATTTTCGATCCAGAAGTATGTGTAATCCTGCATCGCAACTTTAACGTCAGATGAGATCTCATCTATATCCGCGATATCGCTTAACATCACCATATAGTGATCCTTGGAAGTGGAATACTCTTCTGTTCTCAGATTGGCATCAGCATATTCAGCTATGTGCATATAACTAGGTGCATTATCAACCAGTTCTTTGCCTTTGGTACTTTGCGTGCTGCAGCCGCTAATTACATATGCCGTTATCAATATCAATGCCGGTAAAATCAGGAGCTTTCTCATATGTATTCCTTGTATCACTTTGAATTAAATCTCTGAGAAGACCGGTTTCTCATCTTTCTGGGACTCGTGGACTTCTTCGATCAGACGGATATAATCTTTCTTTTTCTTTCTGGCAACGAATATGCCGAGAATAAGAAGAACATTCGGTAAGATAAAAGGAGCATTGCGGAAACACGCGATCCAAAAGTTTGCTGTGGTGCTGTCCATTTTTCCATCGCAGACAAGCATGTAAAAATATATATTTGCGATCACGTAAATGATGAACAATAATACAAAAGTTATAGGAGCAGCAATAACAAACGGCCTATAAAATCTGTAAAATGAAACTTTAGATTGTTTGTTCATTGATTTCTACCTCCTTTTGTCATGTGATCGTGAAGCCGGTATATTTCATTCAGATGCGATCGGCCGGATTAAATATCTCCGAAGATTCTTTTCTCGTTCTTATGTGCCTCGTGAACCTGTTCGATCATGCGGATATGTTTCTCTCTGTTTTTACGTGCGACTAATATGCCAATGATAAGATCGAGAGCAGGGACGACCAGAGGAGAGCTGCCGAAGAAGGCCATCCCAAAGGCTGCCGTTTCAGGATCTAATTCTTCACTGGCGATAAAAAGAGCATCAGCATATATACAAATGATGAACATTAATACAAACAGGATGGGAGCAGCGATTACAAAAGGTTTATAGAACCTGAAGAAAGGAACATTATCAGTGTAGTACATTGTTTTCTGCCTCCTTTTGTATTTGTTCGGTTTAGATGTCTTCGAAAAGAATATATCCGCCGTTTCCGTCTTCTCTGATCTCAAGGTCAGAAAGCGATGCGCCGAGCATCATTTCACGTGTGTATTCGCCGTCGATCTCGTGAACTTTGCCGTCGGTGTCAATGACGCTGAAGGTGAGTGTAAGTTCGAATGTTTCTCCTGTTGCGACCTGATTGCCGATCATCTGTTCGGTGAATTCGAAGTAAAGCAGCTCGCCCTTTTTGAATGCTGATTTATCTGCATTTTCCACACCGCCGGTTCTCTCTGATTCTCCGTTGATCGCAAGATCATAGCAGACGCTCATAACGTTCTCAGCGTTACAAACAACATCTATGTTTACTGCGGACATATCGTAATGGATTCCCGAAGAACCCCAGGATTCAAAACTTCCGGACTTGATATAGGAGGGGGTATAGATATCCTTGTTCTTTGTGTCTGTCGCCCTTAAGAATTCAGGCTGGTCCATGATGCCGCCGACGTGCTTGATCATGAGGTAGTTGTCGAGAGGGTCTTCGTTAAGAGAATAGATGCGCGTATTCTTGTCATCGTCCATATAGCCGACGCAGTCCCTGATTGAGTCGTCAGACATCTTGCCGTTCAGTCTTCCGAAGTAAGAATATGTTCTTCCCTCATAATTAAATAGTGTCTCGCCCTGGTCTTTGTTATAGGAGCTTTCGATCGATGTCGCATTTGGAGGGAGCTCCAGGCTGCCGTTATCCTTATTAACCAGCGAACAGCCTGAAAGCAAAACCGCTCCGCACAAACTCACTACCAAAACCTTATTCCAATTCATTTTCTATTCCTCGTTATTCCCGTATGCACTTGCGTGTTGAGCTAATAATACACCTCGAAAACTCGTTTTGCAACATAAATTTATCGAAAAACAATAATATTTTGTTGTTTGACTTGACGAGAAGGCGGGGCGTTTTCGAAATATAAAGATTAATTTATACACGCACAGGAACAAAAAAGCCTAATATTTCACACGGCTTAAAGCCGATAAATGATTATAATCTTATATATGGAATGAGGAGGCTTATATGCAGCAGCGAAACGGTATTTCTATTCTCGGATACGGATGCATGAGATTCACGAAAAAAGGCGCGGGCATCGACTTCGACAAAGCTGAGAAGGAATTCATGCGCGCATATGAGCTTGGCGTCAATTATTTTGATACCGCGTATATCTATCCCGGAAGCGAAGAACTTGTCGGCAAAATTATCGAGAAGAACGGCATCCGCGACAAGATCAATCTTGCAACCAAGCTTCCCCAGTATCTCATCAACAGCCGTGCAGGACTTGATAAGTATTTCGATGAGGAATTAAAACGTTTAAGAACTGACTATGTCGATTACTACCTGATGCACCACATGACTGATTATGCGCAGTGGGAAAAGCTAAAGGCGATCGGTATCGAAGAGTGGATCGCAGAGAAAAAGAAGAGCGGTCAGATAAGACATGTCGGATTCTCTTTCCACGGCGATACTGCAACTTTCAAGAAGATCTTAAATGCATACGACTGGGAGCTCTGCCTTGTCCAGTATAACTATTTCGATGAGCATACACAGGCAGGCCGTGAAGGCATAAAAGCAGCTGCCGAAAAGGGTCTTAAAGTCTGCATCATGGAACCTTTGCGCGGAGGCAAACTTGTTGACCTTCTGCCGGAAAAAGCAAAGAAAGAGATCGCCAATGAGCGTCATGGAAGAACACCTGCCGAGTGGGCTTTCAGATGGCTCTGGGACCAGCCTGAGATCACCTGCGTTCTTTCCGGAATGAACTCCATCGACATGATCGAAGAGAACTGCCGCATTGCATCCGAAGCAAAGGTCGGAGATTACGGTCCTGAAGAAAAAGAATTCATCGAGAAGATCAAGTCTTACATCATCGAGAGCACTAAGGTAAACTGCACCGGCTGCAGATACTGCATGCCCTGTCCGAAGGGTGTCGATATCCCTGCGATCTTCTCATGCTATAACCACATGTATTCCGAGAATAAGAATTCCGGAAGACTTGAATATTTTCAGACGGTCGCTTTGCGTATGACACCTGCCGATGCATCGCTTTGTGTCCAGTGCGGCAAGTGTGAGCAGCACTGTCCCCAGAGTATCCCGATCAGGGAGAAACTCAAGGAAGCAGACAAGCACCTCCGTCCATGGTGGCAGAGAATCTATCTCAAGGCTGCCAAGCGTGCCATGATCGGCAAGAAAAAGAAGGGCTGATTATTGTTTTCCTCCATCTGCTGCCCAAAAAGAGACTTGGAGGAAAGAATGCGTATATTTTTCCCCCAACCGCTTAAATGAATAGCGCCTGGAGGAAAGCAACGTGCTAATTCGATTAAGATTAACCATTGAAACATGACATCTTTTCAAAAGCACACGCGGGTGCATTGCTTTTACATCTGCAAGATGTTACTTTATCCTTGATAGTTCTGAAAGCGGAAGGTCAGTCCTGACGCGGAAGGCTTTAAGTAAATTTTTCATACTTAATTGCTTCAGAACCTTGTTTGCGTTAAAGGCGCAAAAGGAGGTCAAATGGAGACGAGAGTTGCAATTATCGGCATCATTGTCGAGAATCCCGATTCAGTGTCACAGATCAACGACATCCTCCACGAAGTGAGGGATTATGTCGTCGGCAGAATGGGTATTCCTTATCGTGAAAGGAATATCTCCATTATCAGCGTCGTCGTCGATGCGCCAGAGAGCCTGATTAGTTCAGTGTCAGGCAAGATTGGTATGCTCGAAGGTGTCTCGGCTAAGATCACTTACTCGAGATTGACCAATGACGGCTGATCTTCAGAGTGTAATAGAAAAGCTCGTTTCAGGCGGAGATATCACACGCGAAGAGATCATCTTACTTCTCGAAAACCGTAACGAAGAAATTAAGACTTATCTGGCTCAAAAAGCTTCAGCGGTAGCAAGAAAATACTACGGTAACAAAGTCTTTGTAAGAGGTCTTATCGAATTCACCAATTACTGTAAAAATGACTGTTATTACTGCGGCATCAGATGCAGCAATAAGAATGCGTCAAGATACAGACTTACCCGTGAAGAGATACTTGAATGCGCATCCCACGGATACGATCTGGGATTCAGGACGATAGTCCTGCAGGGCGGTGAAGATGCTTATTTCAAAGACGATCTCATAGCTGATATCGTAAAGTCCATTAAGAGTGAACATCCTGACTGCGCAGTCACATTGTCTATCGGCGAGAAGAGTTTTGAATCCTACAAAAAGTTTTTCGATGCCGGCGCGGACAGATACCTGTTAAGACATGAGACAGCAGATGCTGAACACTATGCAAAACTTCATCCGTCGAACCTTTCTTCAGAGAACAGAAAGCAGTGTCTTTTTAACCTCAAGAAGATCGGATTCCAGACAGGTGCGGGATTCATGGTAGGGTCACCTTATCAGACAACCGGGAACATCGCTGACGATCTTTTATTCCTGAAAAAACTTGATCCCGAGATGATCGGTATCGGCCCGTTCATTCCACACAAGGAAACGCCTTTTGCGGACATGACGGCAGGCACGCTCGAACTCACGCTTTTTCTGCTGAGCATAATCAGGCTGATGCTTCCGACAGTTCTTCTGCCGGCAACGACAGCGCTCGGCACGATCGATCCCAGAGGAAGAGAACTTGGAATACTTGCAGGAGCAAACGTTGTAATGCCGAATCTGTCACCTGTAAGCGTAAGAAAGAAATACGATCTCTACGACAACAAGATATGCACCGGTGAAGAAGCTGCCGAATGCATGAACTGTCTTAAGCGGAGAATCGAAAGTATCGGCTACGAGATCGTCACCGACAGAGGCGATAACGTCAGATACGTTAAAGAACATTAAGCTTCAATAAAGAATCGAAAGAGGTATGGAATATGTACGATCCTAAATCATTAAAAGCAGAAGAATTCATCGACAACGAGGAAATCCTCGAATCCCTTAAGTACGCAGACGACAACAAGAGCAACGTCGAAGTAATCGACGCCATTCTCGAAAAGGCAAGAGAGCTCAAGGGCCTTTCTCACCGTGACGCATCCGTTTTACTCGCATGCGACATTCCTGAAAAGAATGAAGAGATCTATGCATTAGCTGAGCAGATCAAAAAGGATTTCTACGGCAACAGAATCGTTCTTTTCGCGCCCTTATATCTTTCAAACTACTGCATCAACGGATGCACATACTGCCCTTATCACGGAAAGAACAAGACCATTCCGAGAGTTAAGCTTACACAGGAGCAGATCAAGGCAGAGGTTATTGCACTGCAGGACATGGGTCACAAGAGACTTGCGATTGAAGCAGGTGAGGACCCTGTAAACAATCCTATCGAATACATCCTTGAGAGCATCAAGACGATCTATTCCATCAAGCACAAGAACGGTGCGATCAGACGTGTAAACGTTAACATCGCAGCTACAACAGTTGAGAACTACAGAAAGCTTCACGAAGCCGGAATCGGAACATACATCCTCTTCCAGGAGACATATCACAAGGAGTCTTATGAGGTCCTTCACCCCACAGGACCCAAGCACGATTACTGCTATCACACAGAAGCTATGGACAGAGCGATGGAAGGCGGCATCGATGATGTAGGCTTGGGCGTTCTCTTCGGACTTGATAAGTACCGCTATGAATTCGCAGGACTTCTCATGCACGCAGAACACCTTGAAGCAGTTCACGGCGTTGGTCCTCACACAATTTCAGTACCCCGTCTTTGCCCTGCTGATGACATCGACGTAAACGATTTCTCCAACGCTATCGACGATGATATTTTCGCGAAGATCGTTGCATGCATCAGAATCGCAGTTCCTTACACGGGCATGATCGTTTCCACACGTGAATCTCAGAAGTCCAGAGAGCGTGTTCTCCACCTCGGTATCTCACAGATCTCCGGCGGTTCAAGAACATCCGTCGGCGGTTACACACACGAGGAAAGAGTCGACGAGACAGCTCAGTTCGACGTATCCGACACACGTACTTTGGACCAGGTAATGAAGTGGCTCATCGACATGGATTATGTTCCTTCATTCTGCACTGCATGCTACCGCGAAGGCAGGACCGGAGACAGATTCATGGCTCTCTGCAAAGCTAAGCAGATCCAGAACTGCTGCCTGCCTAATGCACTCATGACACTTAAGGAATACTTGGTTGACTACGCATCTCCTGAGACACGCGCAGCAGGCGAGATCCTCATCGAGAAGAACATTCCTGACGTTACAAACGAGAAGGCCCGTGCCGTTCTCCGCGACAGACTCGTTGCAATCGAGAATGGTGAAAGAGATTTTAGATTCTGATTGCGCTTCACTTGAAAAATCAGGCAAAAGTACGGCTATAGCCTGACTTTTAGCCTGATTTTTCGGGGCGGATCTCGAAAAGTACGGCAAAAAATCAGGCAGTGCCTGACAATTAGCCTGATTTTTCGAGGCAGCCCGGCGAAAACAGAACATGCGACAATAATTGAGGTACAACATGGAACGCACACACATCGCATTTTTCGGACGCCGCAACGCAGGCAAATCAAGCCTCGTAAACAGGTTCACATCACAGGAACTGTCGATCGTATCTGACGTTGCGGGTACGACGACTGACCCTGTCAGAAAGACAATGGAACTGTTGCCGTTAGGACCTGTCGTAATCATCGATACACCCGGTATCGACGATGAAGGCCAGCTCGGTTCACAGAGAATCGAGAGGAGCCTTCGCGTAATCGACGAGACGGATATTGCCATCCTTGTTGTTGATGCAGGTGCAGGTCTTGGCGACGACGAAAATAGCCTGATCGATGCGTTCACCAAGCGCAAGATCCCTTATCTCGTTGTGTTCAACAAGAGCGATCTTGATGTGGCAATTCCTGATGTTGAGAACTCAATGTCAGTAAGCGCTCTTAAGGGCGAAGGTATCGAAGAGCTTAAGGAGAAAGTTGCAGTCATCATTAAGAACCGCAAAACACGTCCTCTCGTATCCGACCTCGTTGAAGAAGGCGACCTCGTTGTGCTCGTTGTACCCATCGATAAATCTGCACCGAAGGACAGACTCATCCTTCCTCAGCAGATGGTAATAAGAGACCTCTTAGGCAAGGGCGCGATCCCTGTGGTCGTTAAGGATACAGAACTTGCAATCGCTCTCGAAAAGGTCGGCAAGGTAAGAATGGTCATCACCGACAGTCAGGCTTTCGGCAAGGTGTCCAAGATCGTTCCTGCTGAGATCCCGCTTACATCATTCTCTATCCTGATGGCAAGATTCAAAGGAATTCTCGACCAGTCGATCGAAGGCGCGAACATGCTCGATAAACTTGAAAACGGCGCGAAGATCCTTATCAGCGAAGGCTGCACCCATCACCGCCAGTGCGAAGATATCGGAACAGTAAAGCTTCCTAACTGGATCAGGGAATATACCGGTAAGGATTTTGAGTTCTCGTTTACTTCAGGACTTGAGTTTCCTAAAGACTTATCTTCGTTTGACCTTATAATCCACTGCGGCGCATGCATGCTCGGCGAGACTGAAGTCGCATCTCGTTACCGCAAAGCCATTGAGCAGGGCGTGCCAATGACCAATTACGGTATCGCCATAGGAAAGATGAAAGGAATACTTGCAAGGGTTATCGATTTCTAAAAACACTAAAGGGATGTCTTAACGGCATCCCTTTTTCGAGGTGTGGCGTGTTTACGCACCTAAAAACGAAAATGTTCGTTTAGGCACGTAAAAAAATAAAGTGCTTTACTTACTGAAATGCAAAAACTCGATTTCAGCAAGTAAAATCTGAGTGAAAACGATCATTCTTGAGCTTAGATTACTTACTGAAATGGGAAAATGCTTTTTCAGCAAGTAAAATATCTTCATAACTAGCTTCAGATGAGAACTTTTTACTTGCTGGATTTCAAAAAATCATTTTCAGCAAGTAATGTTTCGAAAATCTGGGCAGAAGAACACTTCTTTTTACTTGCTGAAATCCATAAATCCATTCTCAGCAAGTAATGAACTAATCTCTACGAACGTCTTATCTTGCAATCTTTCTTTCGGCCATCCTTGCGCCGTCGTGAACCGCGTATTCAACTATCAGTATGACCGTAATAAGGGCAAGTAGCCCGATAAGATAATACTTTTCTCCTGTAAGCTCACATAACCACTTCAAGGGTGAATTGGCAGGTGGGTAAGACAGGAACATGTAGTTCTGGCCGTTTTTAATGTTGAACAGATATATCGGAGGAACAGTAACCAGCAGGAAGAGGTATGAATACCAGAAATGTTTGAAAGAGACATGAGTTATTCCGCGGATGAGAAAAACTAAAGGAATAAATACGATCAGCGAATGCGTGAAGAAGCAGAGCAGGGGAAGATAAGACCAGAAAGGTCTGTAAGTCCAGTCGGGGAAAAGAAGAGCAGCGACTGACCCCGGCATTATCAGTACCAGAGATACTTCTGCAAAAAACAACTGGATCTTGCCGCGTGAGAAAGCCGCGATCAGATTAACGAATATACCGAGATTACAGAGGTGAAGCGGCAGGAAGCCGATTAAATCACCGCCTTCTTTTACGAGCAGGTAGTCCTGGACGATCTCGCCTGCGAGGGTTGCCAGCGACAGGAGAATAACAGTAATACCGGTCTTGGTGTCTGACATTTTGCGCACTGTCAGAAGCCCTGCGGTAATTGCAGCAGCGATAACTATGAGCATTCCGATGTGCTCGGGACAGAAATGCTGGAATGAGTCCATCGATAAATCAGCTTTCAAATAGAATAAATCTATTGTATCACGGGGCTTTTGCACGTAAACACACCAGGCCAATGAACACCAATCCAATAGCCGATACTACAACATTATTTCCATATCCGTGTCCGATTTTGGTAAATAGTTTTCTGCTAAACCTACCATCAAAGTGTTATTTTCTACTGTGGGTTTTACGTCCGGGATAATAACATTGAGGTAAAAACAATGAAGAAAACGATACTTACAAAGGTTGTTTCAGCAGTTCTCTGCGCTTCCATGGCCATGTCTTTTGCGTCATGCTCGGCAAAAGCGCCCAAGGAGACAGATGAAGAGGAAGAGACAACACTTATCTCAAAGCCTGAAAACGGCGGTGAGACTTCGGAGGAGACTTCTGAGACCACAGCCGAGACTACTGAAGCTACGACAGAAGCAACAACTGAGGCCACGACTGAGGCTACTACAACGGCAACTACTGCTCCGAAGGTCAATCCTTACGACAGATTCATTGTAGACTATGCAAACGCGATGAAAGATCCTTCGGATACATGGTATTACGGACCTGATTACGAGGGCGATACTGTTTTCCCTCCGGAAGGCACGGTCGGACTTTATATCTTCCAGAACATCGAAGCTTTCGGTTACACGCTCGTTGATCTTGATAAGGACGGTACGGACGAACTCATTATTGGAGGTAAGCGCATATATGGTGACGGAACTTCCTCTGTGGATGTTACAGGAGTTGTTGTACTGACTGGTGAAGACGAGTATAAGATCGTTGCGGCCGGTTGGGACAGAAGCACACTCACTTATACCGGCGGACTCATGTTTGTTAACTCCGGATCAGGCGGAGCATCCCTTCATATCGACACAATTTACCAATATAACAATGTTACAAAGCAGATGGATACTGTATGTGAGCTCGTTACCGAGTATGAAGGCCGCGATGCAGACGGAAATATGATTGTTCATTATTCGCTGTTCGAAGGTGACAATTATCACTACAACGCGTCATCAGCTTATGAGAGCGAAGATGCCTCATGTCATGACGATGAAGCCATGAACAAATACAACCAGATGCTGGAAGCTGCCAACAAGGATATTGAAAGCACTTCCGCGATCGAATGGACCAAAGTCCCTCTTAATTAAGGATATTTAGTGTATTTTATGGCCCCCGGACCGCTTAGGATCCAGGGGCCTTTTTTATTGCCAAGTTCGCGAAAAACAGGTCCTCACAATCAAATTTCCATTTTGTTCATCAAAATACATTGAAAAGTACCCTTATTCATATAATAATTATAAAAGAAGTTTAAGGAAGTTGTTGAGGGAACAGATGAAGACCAACAGAAGGACGTTGTTACTGACGCTGGGTGTGACTTTTGTCTTGATGGCATTGCTCACCACATATACGACCAGCCTTATGTATACGTCATCTAATACATATATCCACGAGCTTGGTAATGATAAGGCTTCAGCCGTTACGGCTGACCTTGAGAATTATCTCGAGAACGCAAACTCTGTTCTCTGGGTTGCTGCCGATACGGTAGACCACATGGTTGAGAACGGCGCCACCAAAGAAGAGATCATCGAATACATCACCCGTGAGTCAGCAAATACTGCAGACCAGTTTGATGACAGCTATACCGGTATTTACGGCGTCATCAACGGCGAATACTTAGACGGTCTGGGCTGGATACCTCCGGAAGGTTACGATGCCACAACAAGAGACTGGTATAAGGAAGCTGTTGCAGCAGGCGGACAGACGATGGTCGTATCTCCTTACATCGATGACCAGACAGGAGATGTAATTCTCCAGATTTGTAAAGCTCTTTCCGATACGAATAACGTTCTGGGCATGGATCTCACTCTTACAGGCGTTCAGGAAACAGTCGAAGATTTGACGATCAATGGCAGCGGCTATGCATTTATCCTTGATTACGACGGAACAGTCATTGCGCACCGCGACCCCGATGAGAAGGGTAAGAACTACAAAGACGATCCTGATACGGATGAAATCTACGACCAGATCATGAGCGCCGAGAAGGGCAATTTCAACATGGTCATAGAAGGCAAGGAGTGTACTGTCTTTGTCGATGACATCCTTTCACAATGGCACCTGGCGATCGTTGTCGAGACCAGTGCTCTCTTTAAGGATACGAGAAAAGTTCTTCTCGTAAGCATGCTCGTCGGATTCGTTGTTTTCGCGTTGATCTCAGTATTCTACATCATGGGTTACAACCATGAGCGTAAGTTCAACAAGCGTATGGAAGAAGTCAATGCGCTTGAGCAGAAGAGAGAATACGAGGCGAAGATCCTGATGCTCGAGAAGTCGGCCGCCGACAGCGCGAACAAGGCGAAGAGTAACTTCCTTGCAGACATGTCGCACGAGATCAGAACGCCTATCAATGCCGTTCTCGGTATGAATGAGATGATCTTAAGAGAGTCAAAAGACGACCAGATCCTTGAGTATTCATCCAACATTAAGAGCGCGGGCAATACGCTTCTTTCAATCATTAATAACATTCTCGATTTCTCCAAGATCGAAGATGGCAAGATGTCTTTGGTTCCTGTTGAATTCGACTTTGCAGAACTCATCAACAGTCTTGTCAATTCGATCAGTGAGCGTGCGCGTTCCAAGAATCTCGGACTCGTTGTTGATATCGATGAGTCAGTTCCGTCAAAGCTTTACGGCGATGACGTAAGACTCAGCCAGGTAATAATGAACCTTCTTACAAATGCCGTTAAGTATACAGAGAACGGCAGCGTTACCCTTATGGTCCGTAACATCGGAATCAATGAAGACAGCGTTAAGCTCAGCTTCGACGTAATCGACACGGGTATCGGCATCAAGGAAGAAGATCTGGGCAAGCTCTTTGAATCTTTCGAGAGAATCGAAGAAAAGCGCAACCGTCATATCGAAGGTACGGGCCTTGGTATTTCAATCGTCGTTAAGCTCCTTGCCATGATGGACAGTAAGCTTGATGTTGAGAGTAAATACGGCGTCGGTTCTGTATTTGGTTTTGAGTTGTCTCTTCCTGTTGTTGATGCGACACCCATCGGTAAGTTCGATGAGAAGAGAAAGGCACGTGTTAACCGTGATGATGCTGACCGTATCTACGCTCCTGATGCAAAGGTCCTTGTTACTGATGATAACGCAATGAACCTCAAGGTTGCAGTCAACTTCCTTAAGATCTTCGGCATTACACCCGTTACATGTTCTTCCGGTCTTGAGACTATCGAGCTCATGAAAAAGGATAACTTCAACATTGTTTTCCTTGACCACATGATGCCTGTCCTGGATGGTTTTGAGACACTTAAGGCTCTGAAGGATGAGGGCCTTCTTAACGATACAAAGATCATCGCCCTGACTGCAAATGCCGTTGTAGGTGCTGAAGAAATGTATCTCAATGCAGGTTTTGACGGCTATCTTTCAAAGCCTGTCACTATCGATAATTTCGAGAAGGCACTTAAGACTTATCTGCCTGAATATCTTATCTCAGAGTCGAAAAAAGCTCCTGAAAAACATAACGATCCTTTCTCTCTGGACAAGGCACGTTCGCTTGGACTTAACGTTGATGCGGCTCTCGGATATGCGGGCGGTGAGGAAGACTTCTACATGGAGCTTCTTACCGACTATGCAAACAGTGTTGATGAGAGATGCGATTCACTCGAATCTTTCCTTACAGCAAACGATCTGCATAACTATGAGATCCTCATCCATTCTCTTAAGAGCACATCCAGAATGGTCGGTGCTGACAATCTGTCTGAACAGGCCAGGGATCTGCAGGAGGCTGCAGGCAAGGGAGACATGGATTTTGTAAAGGAACACCATCCTGAATTCGTAAAGGGCTTCAGGGCGTTGTCAGAGAAGATCCTCAGCTGATAATTTATATCTCAGGATTGCTGTATACTTCCGAGTTTTCAAATTTGATCTTGGCTTTTGAATCGTAGTAAGTCTCGGCTGAAGGCCTGGGACCTACGACCATGTTGGTCTCGTTAAGAAGATCAATATACGAATCGTGCCTCTTGGCAGAAAGTTTTGTAATCGGCCTTGTTACGAATTCGAGGACCGGTTCTGCTTTCTGGAAGCCGGCGAATTTTGTAAGGACTCCCGAAATAAGAAGTATTGCAATAGGGGATGCGCAGACAAGAAGCGCCAGCAAGAAGAACAGTCCTGCGCTCGACATGATGAATTTCATTCCGAGATAGAACAGTGCTGCAAGGAACGCCAGGAATATCGCGATGACCATGATTACGAGCAGGGCGTCAACTGTTCTATGACCTATTAGACGCATTCTTCTCTTTGTTTTATCAACGGGCAGATAACCGTCGGTTTTGCCAGTCTGTCCGTTTACAGCGATCATGTAATTCTTGTTGTCGTATTTGTAGTTCAGGAACCATACGGGATAGAGAGCATAGGTATGCTCAAGATCGTAAGGCTTTACGCCGCATGCTCCGAACTTGATCGAATCGTAGCCGCTGAAAGACATTGCGGCAGTCTCTCTGCCGTATTCCTGCATGCGCAAAAGAATGCGGTCGCAGAGATTATCCGAAGTCAGATTAAATTTCTGTGCATAGAATCCCTGCAGGTAAGAAGAATTGAATTCCACTCTCTGCGAAATGTCGAACGGCTCGATCGCTTCCATCAGTCCGTCGGCGATCTCGAGTGAACCGTCGAAAGGAACGTTGTTGTATTTAACGTCAAAGTCTGACATCAGCTGATACTTGTCTTTGTAAACAGTACGCTGCTTAAGACCGTCTCCTCTGGCGCTGACTTTACATCTTGAGCTCATTATCCAGAAGGGCACGTAAATGCCCTGAATGTTATTTAGGTTGCTCTTGTTAAAGTAATCGCGCGGCACGTATTTCTTGCCCTGCGCAAATTCGATGAACTTTTCTTTCGCTTCTTCTTTTGTGATCTTAAACGGGATAATGTAATCCGGTCTGAACTGCTTTGTAAGTCTTTTGGTAATGATGGCAGGTGATCCGCAGAAGGAGCAGCATGTGGCAGACGTGTTCTTGTCGGTGATTAGTTCCGCGCCGCAGTTGTCACATACGATCGCGCACTTGTCGTCTTCTTTCTCATCTGCAGCGCCTTTATCGATGTCCGGGAGCAGATTTAAAAGCTCGAGTTTTTCAGGTGTATAGGTGTTACCGCAGAAGCCGCATTTGAGCACCTGTCCGACGGGATCGAAAACAAGCTTGCCTCCGCATGACGGACACTTTGAGTCTTTTGAAGAATATACATTGATATCTTCGGCAGGTACGCCCGGCATAGTTAACCTCCCATATTCCATAAACCGATATTCCAATACTTATTATACTATCTGTATTCCCACAAGTAATCCGAAGCGCAAAAAATCAGGTAAAAGTACGGCTATAGCCTGATTAATTGCCTGATTTTTTCGAACTAACTGCAAAAAATCAGGTAGAAGTACGGCTGAAGCCTGACTTTTGCCTGACTTTTCCAAACAGAAATAGGGATATCGATACCGGGTTGAGTCCGATTCAACTGTCCGTTGTTTGAAAAAGAACTGGATTAGCAATACGATATCATCAGGATGCATGCACGACTAAAAACTACGAATACTAAGGAGATATAAAGATGGGAAAGACAATAGGAAATAACATTAAAACTTTCAGAAAGAACAAGGGTTTTACTCAGGAAGAACTCGCTGACCTTCTGAACGTTACACCCCAGGCGGTAAGCAAGTGGGAATCAGAGAACAGCCTTCCTGATGTATCGATGCTGATCCCGCTCGCACAGGTTCTCGGAGTAAGTACTGATGCGCTTTTGGGATACGATTCTTTATCAGAGAACGAAGCAGTCGTATCACGCGTCAGAGAGACTGTCGGAGGCATGAAGAGCAATGAAGACGGCAGGGCTAAAAGAGCGCTCCGAGTTGCTGAATATCTTTCGACAGAGACAGCGCTTAATCCCGGCTGCTTCGAGGTAATCAAGGACTATGTTGAAGAGACAGCAAACCTCAGCATGTACGCTGATCCGGTTCTTGAAAACGCATTCCCTGATGACATGGAGCGCATCGAAAAGATCTATAAAGACGCCATCAGAAAAGGCGTATATCTTATCAGCCACTGCACGGATAAAGTGCTTATTGAGAAGACACATTACGGACTTGCGTGGATCTACATTCATGAGAAGGATTTCGATAACGCAAGAGAGCACATCAATGTTCTGCCGAATATTTCGACCAACAGGATCAGGGAAAAGCTCAGCATGGAGCTGACGTTTTTCGAGAGCGGCTTTGAACAGATGAAGGATGCCATCGATGCAAACTCAATGGTCTTGTTCGACCTCGTTGCAAGCATGCTCAACACATATGGAGAGAACTACGGATGGTGGGGAGAAAAGGAAGAGGCACTCGAGATGTGCGAATGGTGCGAGAGAATCGTTGAGGCTTTCGCATCCAAAAAGGGAGCAGTTGATATGAATCATTATATGAGAGTAAAAAGAAGCCTTGCGTTCTTCAAGATGGTTGCAGTCAAGAGGGCCGGTGATGATGAAGGAGCCGAAAAGCTGTATGGGGATTATGCAAAACAAGTTGCCTCATCGGACCTGACTGACGAGCAGAAGCAGGTGATGATGGACCTCATGAATAATGACATCGCGCACTATGGAAAGTACTCAGAGTGATTTAAACTCCTGATTTGATCTTGCTTACATCCATGATCTGCTTGCGGTCAGGATCCTGCATGACCTTGACCTTGCGTCCTGCTTTGACGACAAGCACGCCGTCACCCGGTTCGACTTCGCTGAAGACTTCCGGGCTTACGGGAAAACTCATGAGAGACTCGTCTTTGTCTTCCATGTAGATATCGAAAATAAACTGGTAAGAAGTGTTTCTTCCTTCTCTGTTTTCCATCTCTCTTGAAGCGGCGAGAACGACACCTTTTCTGATGCCTCTGATACCGGCGATGATCTCATAGATCATCATGCCGCAGCCGAACATTCCGGCACCGAGAATGATGAGTGAAAGCAGCTTGAAGATCAGGCTGTCGGAAGGCGCGATGAGGAATGCGGTGAAGAAATATGTGCAGGCAATAAACCCGATCGAAAAGATAACGAGAAAGCCCATGTTAGCTTTAATGTGGGCTTTCTTTACTCTCTTCAAAAGGTCCTTGTCTTCATCACTGATCTTATCGAAAGTAAGATCATTTACAGATACGTTTTTCTTCAGATAATCCGAATAGTGATTGTTCATGTTGCTGCCTCAAATTATTCCTAAATTATTCCCGTAGACCCATTATATCACTGTGTAAATATGACTGTCTAAACTCAGGTAATAATGCCGTAAGGGCATTGTTTCTATTCGAAGAAAGTATGCCTTATCAGCAGGCGGACACTTTATACTGAAAATATATAAAGGAGGTTACCATGGCTGCATTTGACAGGATCTTGAGCGGTATCCCTGAGATGGATAAGGCATTGGATAACATCAGGCTTGGCGACAATGTCGTCTGGCGTGTATCTGACCTGTCACAGTTTAAACTGTTCATGGAACCTTATGTCGAGCAGGCGATAAAAGATAAGCGCAACATTATTTATTTCAGATTCGCAAGTCACGAACCGCTTGTCGAAGACAGACCTGAAGTAAAGACGATTGAGATACCTTTGTCCCACCGTTTTGAGACATTCACTGTTGATATCCATAACATAATCGAGAAGGAAGGATTCGATGCGTTCTATGTTTTCGACTGCCTGTCTGAACTTCAGGCAGCGTGGGCAACTGACCTTATGATGGGTAACTTTTTTAACGTTACCTGTCCGTTCCTTTTCATACTTGATACCGTTGCTTTCTTCCCGATTATCAGGGGCAAGCATTCGGTACATTCCATCAATAAAATTCTTGATACGACACAACTGTTTATCGATGTTTATTCCGACAGCAGAAGTGTTTATGTGCGCCCTCAAAAAGTGTGGAACAGAAACTCAGATACGATGTTTCTGCCGCACACATATGAACCTGATACAGGAAAATTCCAACCTATTCTGGACGGCGTAAAATCGAGCAGATTCTATCAGACTTTGGGTCAGGCACAACGCTCTGCCGATGAGCAGTTCTCGGATTCGTGGGACAGGTTTTTTAACAAGACAAAGATCATGCACGAGAATAACATGGACATCACTGAAGAGTGCAGCAGGATGTGCAACATCATGATGACACGTGATGAGAAGATGCGTGAGATGGTAAAGAGAAATTTCACACCGGAAGATTATTTCGCAGTCCGTGACCACATGATCGGAACGGGCATGATCGGCGGTAAATCATGCGGCATGCTCCTTGCGAGATCCATCATCAGAAATAAAGAACCTGACATTGCAGACTACCTTGAACCGCACGATTCTTTCTATGTCGGATCTGACCTTTACTACACATATATCGTCGATAACAAACTCTGGGATCTGCGCGTAAAACAACGCACTGACGAAGGCTATTTCACCCTCGCAGAAGAATTTGCAAACAAGCTCATGGAAGGTGAATTCTCATCTTCGATGCGTGAGCAGTTTGTGAGGATCATTAACTACTACGGACAGGATCCTTACATTATAAGATCAAGCAGTATTCTTGAAGACGGTTTCGGCAATGCGTTCGCAGGTAAATATGAATCAGTTTTCTGTGTAAACAGAGGCACTCCGGAAGAGCGTCTTTTGGAATTTGAGAATGCTATCAAAACAGTTTATGCAAGTTCGATGAGCATGTCTGCGTTGGATTACAGAAAGAGAAGAGGACTTGATAAACGAGACGAACAGATGGCTTTGCTCATCCAGCGTGTATCGGGTTCTTACTACGGTTCGTACTACATGCCATGTGCTGCGGGCGTCGGTTATTCTTATAGTCCTTACAGGGTAATGAAAGATTCAGATCCGACTGCAGGAATGTTGCGACTCGTTATGGGTCTTGGCACGTCTGCCGTCGACAGAACGGAAGGATCTTATCCCAGGATCGTTAATCTCGACATGCCGGAGAAATCATCTTATTCGTCTTCAGCGGATAAGCACAAGTTCTCACAGGGCAAGGCTGAGATAATCAACATGTCTTCACACCAGTTGGAGAAACTCACATACGACAAGCTTGAAGCAGACATTCCGAAGTATCTTGAGAACGTTCTTCTTGAGCATGACTATGAAGCAGAATCCAGATTCCGTGAGATGGGCAGGCCCAGACAGATCAAGTTCATTTCATGCAAAGGCCTTGTTGCGAACAAGCAGCTGATGGAACAGATGAAGCGTATGCTCCGCTGCATTCAGGATGAATACGAGTATCCTGTTGATACTGAATTTACGATCAATATTTCCGACAATGGTGATTACTCTGTCGACCTTCTCCAGTGCCGTCCTCTTCAGATCCAGAAGACTTCTTCGGGTACTGTAATTCCAGAAGGCATAACTGAAGATAAGATCCTTCTTGAGAGCATAGGTTCTTCGATGGGAATGTCTAAGGCGTCGAAACTTGATGTGATCGTTTATGTCGATCCTGTCAATTACTACAACATGCCTTATAAAGATAAGCCTGCAGTTGCAAGACTCATCGGCAAGCTTAACTGGCATTACAGGGACCTGGGCAAACACATGATGCTGATAGTGCCGGGCAGGGTAGGTACGACGTCGCCCGAGCTCGGTGTGCCTACTTCGTTCGCTGACATAAGTGCTTTCGAGATCATCTGCGAGACCGAAGAGACCAAAGCCGGTTATAATCCTGAGCTCTCATACGGCAGCCATATCTTCCAGGATCTTGTCGAAGCGGAGATCCTATATACCGCTGTTTTCAATAATTCGAAAACGATTCACTTCCATCCTGAGAAGCTTGTTTCTTCTCCTGATGAAGCCGGCATTTTTGCAGGGGAGATCGACCTGTCTGACATAGTACATGTTTTCGATGTGTCCGGAAGAAATTGCAAAGTTTATAACGACATTGCGAACGAGCACCTGCTGATCACCTGTTAAATAGATGGCGTTTATCTGATATTCCTGATATATACGGCGCCGTTGTCGATAATTCTGAAAAGTATAGTATACTTTGAAAATGTATTCCCTATGACGGAATCAGATTATCGAGGGTGGTAAGGACGTAATGGTACTCGCTTATTATGTTTCAATGTGTGCGCTGTCGCTTGTGTGCTGCACAATATATTTTTTCATAAAGCGCAGTTATTTTCCTTTCCGCTATGCGACGGTATTCATCCTGGCATTTCTTTCACAGTTCTGTTATGTGCTTCTCGCGCTTTCAAAGGATGTAAGAGAAGCTCTGATAATTTATAAGTTCCTCTACATCGGCGGATGCTTTCTGCCGCTGGCAGGCCTTTTCATGATCTTATCTGTATGCAAGATCGAACTTCCCAAGTGGGTGAGATTCATCCTGATCTTAATATCGGCAGCAACCTATGTCCTTGTTCTGTCCGCGGGATACAGCCCGCTGTTTTATAAGAGCGTCGACCTTGAATTCAAAAACGGTGTAGCAGTACTTGTAAAAGATTACGGTCCTCTTCACATCCTGTTCTACATTGAGATTGGTATCTTCCTTGTGCTTACGGTCTCCGCCGTCATTTACGGATGGATCGAAAAGCCCAGCGCGTCAAGAAAGAATCTTGTGCTCGGATCGTTCCTTGAGATAGTTGCCATCATCGCATTCTTTATCGGACGCATATTCACGAAGGATATCGAGTGGATGGCTTTGGCAGACCTGATCATCGAGATCGGATTCCTGTTCATCATGAACGATATCGGTCTTTACACAGTTGAAGATATGGTCAGCAGTTCGATCTTTGCTGATGGCGGATTCGGATATATCTCGTTCGATTTCAAGAAGCGCTATCTGAGTTCAACTGATGTCGCAAAGAAGTTTGTTCCCAAGATTGCAAATAACCATGCCGACCACTACATCGAAGATGAAGAATTAAGAAGGATCTTCGAAGGCTGGATCGATGAATTCAAGAAAAATAACGCATCACAGAATCATTCTTTCAAAAACGGCGATGCCGAATATGTTGTCCGTGTAAGTTTCCTTTATGATGGAAAGAAAAAGCGCGGATATCTTCTTGAGATCTCAGATGACACGGTAAATCAGCCTGTCATTAAAACTGTTGAAGAATGATTTAATCGAACCACTGCTTCTCGAAGTCTTCGAGAGGGACAGGCTTTGAGAAATAGTATCCCTGATAAAGTTTGCATCCCATTGCGTACAAGATCTCGAACTGCTTAGCAGTCTCGACACCTTCGGTGAGCGTTGCGATATCGAGTTCTTCAGACATGTTGATAATGTTCTTGATGATTATTCCGGACTTCATGTTGCGCTCGGAATCTTTCAGGAACTGCATGTCGATCTTGATGACATCGAGGTTCATGTCCTTAAGCAGGTTAAGTGAAGAGAAGCCGCTTCCGAAGTCGTCCATCTCAACGATGAATCCTGATGCGCGGAGTTCGTCAACAGTCTTCAGGATGTTCATGGAATCAGACATCATGACAGTCTCTGTGATCTCTACTCTGAGCTTTACAGGATCGATGCCGTGTTCTTCTACCAGTGCTTTAAGTGTCGAGATAACATCCATGTAGTAGAAATCTTTAGGAGAGATGTTGATCGAGATGAATGCTTCGATGCCTCTTTCTTTCCAGTTTGCAAGTATCTCGCATGCGCATCTCCACATGTGCTTATCGACTTCTGCAATAAGTCCGTTGCGCTCGAAAACAGGGATGAACTTTCCGGGGTTCATGAAGCCTTCTTCGGGATGTATCCATCTTACGAGTGCTTCAGCTCCTGCGAGCATGCCGCGTGAATCCACGATGGGCTGGAGGTAAGGTCTTATCTGTCTTGTCTCGATAGCTTCTTTGAGCTGGTTTGAGATAAGCTGGTTATGGATGATCTCGTTCCTTAACTTGTCGTCGTAGTAAACGATGATGTCCTTATAGTTGTCGTTGATCATCGTTGTGGCAAGGCGCGCGCTGTCGAAGAAGAGCGGAACGTCGATCTCGTCATCAGGTGAGATGTCATAAATGCCGTAGTGGAAAAGAATGTGATGCTCGAGATTGTCATCCCTGATCGTGAAGTTTTCGAGTTTAGTCCTGACGTCATTTTCGTCGAATCCTTCCTTATCGAGCAGGATTCCGAATGCGTCGACGGAAAGCCTTCCATAAAGACACTTTTCGCTGACTTCACCTGCGATGAATTCCGCTATCTTCTTTATGGTAAGATCAGCGAACTCCTTACCGAAAACGTCATTGATCATCTTATAGTTTGAGACTTCGATATAACCGATCATATAATCGGTCTCGCGGTCGTCATTAAGTCTCCTAATGATGTTTTCAGTGAGATATTCCTTTGTATAAAGGCCGGTCAGGTGATCGTGAGTGGCCCTGTACATCTCGAGCTTGAGTTCGCGCTGTTCGTCTGTGATATCGCGGACGCTTAAATATGAACCGGTTACATGACCTTTTTCATCTACTGTTGAACGCATGGCAAGATGCGTGTACTGTTTGTCATCGCCCGTGCCTAATGTGACTCTCTTAAACCATCCGCTGCTCTCAAGATCCAAGTCATCGCCGAACAGGTATTTGAGGTTGTCTTTTACGTTGTCGTAATTATCCTTGGATACGCCGATGAGATTTCTGCCCGGTTCGTTTGTCCAGATGCATTTGCCGCTCTTGTCGAAGAAGAACAACGCATCCGGCATGTCTGATGCCATTCCCGCGAGCATTCTGTCCAGAACCTTCATCGGTTTGAAATGTATAGAGAAGAAGTATACGAGAAGGCCGAACAGACCGAATCCGATCATGGACATGTCCATCGGCTTTCTTGAGAAGATGTAATAAGATTCGACTGCGCCAGTGGCAATTATCGATAAAACGATGACCATGTACTTGTCTCTGTATGCCTTGGGTGACTGGATCATCTTGACGATGAAGACGACGAGTATCGCCAGGAACAGTCCGTAGCAAACCACTCTGTGATAAGTCTGTCCGAGCCTGGGAACGAGTCTGAAATATACCTTGTTCTCGACGAGGATCTTCTCTGTCGTGAAAGTGAACTTCAGGAAGGGGTTAAGGGCATACTGGATAAAATCCGCACCGAAGAGAGTGCATACGAGGAAGTTGAGTCCGAGCTTTGGCTTGCCCATCTCACAATAGACATGCGTGAAATACCAGAGAGAATAAATGGCAATGTCCATTCCGAGGAAATAGATATAGCATCCGACCGTTGCCAATGATTTCTGTGTGGAGAAGATAAGTATCAGGTTTCCAAGGACAGGAATGGCCAGACCGGCAAGAAGGAATGACAGGGCTTTACCAATAGGCTTCTTTGTCTTTATGGCAATAACCATACAAACAAGAAGCGCAATTATCAGTATTCCGAATGTTACTGACAACCCTGTTCTCATAAAAGACCCACCCTTCGCAAGTATAAGCATATTTTAGCATTGTATAAATTTTTACTCATTCACACGTATGTTACTTCTTATTAATAAACTGATAAGGCATATGTCAGTCTGCCGGCGTGAATCCCTTGCGGCATAAGGGTTCTGCGGCAAAATATGACTCAAAGCCATTTTCGGAGTTGTTACGGAATGAGTGAAATATTTGTGTCTGTCTCTCAGGTAGCATATGCTAACAGGTCTGACAAATGATTTTTCATATATCAGGATTTTTAGTGCAAATTGTTCGTTTGACACATATTTTTCGGTATGTTAAATTCAAAATGTAATTCCCATGGGGGAGTAGCAAGCGCTTCGGCGTAGCAAGTCAACATCCTGGCGTATAGCCTGGCTTGTTTTAAATTGCGAGACTCATGTATAGCTTAACTATACATGTGTTATAAATTGCAAATCATATTTACGATTAATAGCCCAAGTATAGTCCCGCTGTACTTGGGTCTTTTGTTGTTTAAAGGCTTTAGGGAATTGAAAAATCTATAAAGTCAGGAGAACAGCACTATGGAAGAGAATTTCCTGGAAATCAGAGATCTCAAGAAGAGTTTTGGCACGGGTGAAGCAAAGCAGGATGTTTTAAGGGGCATGAACTTCACGGTTAAGAAGGGTGAGTTCTGTGTTCTGCTTGGACCTTCAGGTTCCGGTAAATCCACACTTCTTAACATCATCGGAGGAATCGACACACCTGATTCGGGCTTTGTAAGCATCAAGGGCGACAAGCTCGAAGACATGGATGAAAAGCAGCTTACGATATACAGAAGGAAACACCTGGGTTATGTTTTCCAGATGTATAACCTCATTCCCAACCTCAACGTAAAAGAGAATATCGAAGTCGGCGCATACCTTTCAGACAAGCCTTTGGACGTTGAAGAAGTAATCACCACATTAGGACTCCAGGATCATAAATACAAATATCCGAACCAGCTCTCTGGCGGTCAGCAGCAGAGAGTATCTATCGGTCGTGCGGTAGTAAAGAATCCGGATATCCTCATGTGCGACGAGCCCACAGGCGCGCTCGATTACAAGACAAGCAAAGAGATCCTCTCACTCATCGAAGACTGCAACAGCAAGTACGGCAGCACGATCATAATGGTTACCCACAACGAGGCAATCAAGTATATGGCAGACCACGTCATCAAGTTAAGAGACGGTGTCGTACGCCATAACGACATTAACGACAAGAAGATTCCGGCTTCCGAGCTCGAGTGGTAAGGAGGAAGGGTCTATGAGAAATCCTTTGATAAAGCGAATTCCAAAAGAACTCGCTTCTGACTGGCACAAATATCTTGTAATCATCCTCTTCATGGTCGGCATGATCGGCGTTATCTCCGGCATGTACGTCGGCCGAGAGAGCATGGTCTACTCGATCAATAAAGGAAAGACAGAACTTAATCTTGAAGACGGCTGCTTTGAGTTATCGCACCGCGCTTCTCCCGAACTTCTCGAAAACATCAGCTCCGGCGAGATGGCTGACGTAAGACAGTACTTCATCGACAAGGGCATGGAAGAAGCCGATAAGGAAGTTGCCGATGCGATCGAAGAAGAACTTAATGAGCAGGTCACAAAAGCAATCGAAGACGGCGTCCGCGCTCAGTGCGTGGCAATGGGTGTAACTGACGAAGACATAATCCGGAGCTACGTTGATGCAGCCATGGAAGAAAA
This sequence comes from uncultured Clostridia bacterium, assembly GCA_947303185.1. GTDB lineage: Bacteria > Bacillota > Clostridia > Saccharofermentanales > Saccharofermentanaceae > Saccharofermentans. Next base: position 51,344 of record CAMYXF010000009.1, read on the forward strand.
CTTTGATGAGGCTCTTGAAGAAGCACGCAACTCAGATGAGTTCAAAGAAGCTGTAGATGAAGCATACGCTGAAGCTCACGACGCTGTTATCGAAGCTGTCGACGAAGAGTGGAATGACATCGCTGAAGAATACAAACTCAACGACGATAACTTCAAGCCCGTAAAGGTTACGGTCTGCGAACACTTTTACCGCAACGAGTCAGAAGACAATAATAATGACGGTGTTGAAGATGCTACAGTAAGGATCTTCAAGAGTGATTCTGAGATCGATCTTGCATCTTTCGTTGAAGGCCGTGCGCCTGAGAACAAAAACGAGATCGCCATCGACAGAAACCACGCTGATACAGTCGGTATTAAGTTAGGCGATAAGATCACCGTAGGCGGTAAGGAATTTGAGGTCGTAGGACTTCTTTCATACGTTAACTATCTTACGATGCACGAATCAAATACGGACCTCATGTTCGACGCGTTCGGCTTCGACGTAGCAATGCTTACACCTGAAGCGTTCAATGAACTCGCTTCACGACTTCACTATAACTATTCGTTCCTGTACGAGGTAAAGCCTGAAGACAAAGTTGCACAGGCGGATTACTCTGAGAGATTCCTTAAATCTCTTATCACACATTCACTGGTTGACGATAATGAGATCAAGGATTACCTCCCGACTTATTTAAGTCAGGCAAGAAACTTCGCTCCTTCAGATATTGAAGGTGACTCCGTTGGAACGGCGATCTTCTGCTACATTCTTATTGCTGTAATCGCATTTATTTTCGCGATTACGATCAGCAGCACGATCGATAAAGAAGCATCCGTAATCGGTACTCTGCGTGCATCCGGATACAGCAAGGGTGAGCTTATCGTTCACTACATGTCAATGCCCGTTATCGTGACTCTGGCAGGCGCTGCGATCGGCAATGCTCTCGGATATACAGTCTTCCGTGATGCGGCTGTTAAGATCTATTTCAACACATACAGCCTTCCCACTCCGGAAGTCGTATGGAGCCCTTCAGCACTTGTTAAGACGACAGTAATTCCGCTCTTGCTGATGTTCCTCATCAACCTTTTCGTAATCGTGAAGAAGCTCCAGCTGAGCCCTTTGAAATTCTTAAGACACGACCTTGCAAAGTCAAAGCGCACAAAGGCAAGAAGACTTCCTGCGTGGTCATTCCTTGGCCGCTTCAGATTAAGAGTTTTGTTCCAGAACATGCCGAACTACGCAGTCCTGATCTTCGGTGTCGTCCTTTCGGAACTCATGCTCTGCTTCGGATTCGGTATTGTCGACTCTCTCGAAAACTACGGCGAGAGGGCGCCTGAAATGGTGTTCGCAGAATACCAGTACATGCTCATGGGATATAAGGACGAGGACGGAAACGTGATCGTTACCAATGAGGAAAGCGCTGAGAGATTCAGCTGCACAAACCTTCTGTATCCCAAGAAGAAGTCTTCAATGCGTGAAGGCATGGGAAGCGGCGGTGACGAAGGCGTAACCGTATACGGCATTTCCGACGGAAGCGAATATGTTGCTCTTGCTTCGGATATTCCTGAAAATCACGTATACATCTCAAGTGCTTTCGGAAACAAGTTCTACATTAAGACCGGTGACGTCATTACGCTTCACGAAGAATATGAGAATAAGTCCTATGAATTCACGGTCGACGGAATCGTTGATTACGAAGGCGGCATTGCCGTATTCATGGACAATGAAAGCTTTAACAAAACATTCGATAAGAAGGACGAAGAATTCTCCGGATACTTCTCAAGAAACGAGATCACGGATATCGACGTACAGGACATCGCGACAGTCATTACTGCTGAAGATATCTCAAAGGTAACTACGCAGCTTATGCACTCCGTCGGTGAATTCATGAACATCTTCAAGTATGCGATGATCGTTCTTGCCGCAGCACTTATCTATCTGCTTGCGAAGATCATCATCGAGCGCAACGAACATTCGATCTCCATGGTCAAGATCCTAGGCTTCAAGAACGGTGAGATCGGATCACTCTACATCGTTCCGACTGCCATCGTGATAACAGTATTTACGGTATTAAGCCTTGGCATAGGTTACTTCATGATGATCTGGATCTTCCACGAGTTCCTCCTGCAGATGGACGGATACTTCGCGTTCTTCATGAGACCTGTATCGATGGTATTGTCGGTGGTATATCTGCTCCTGGGTTATGCATTCATATCAATGATCGACTTTATCAGAATCAAGAAGATCCCCATGGATGTCGCACTCAAAAATGCGGATTAAAAGAGAAGTGAGACTTAAATTTCTGTAAGTTTTTTGTTGAAAAGCAACACATCGGTCCTGATGTGTTGCTTTATCAACATTTCCCTCCAACATTGGTCATAGTATGCCCTGTGTTTAGGTGTTTTAATGAGCTCAAGTTAAAACAAACACAAACAAACTTAAAACAACACAGGGAGGAAATGAAAATGAAGAAGTCAATGAAGTCAAAGAAGGGTATGACACTCGTAGAGATCGTAACAGTAATCGCAATCATCGTAATCCTCGCATCTGTTGCGTACTACGGATACATCCACATCTTTAAGAGACTCGGCCTCGACGAGTATTTCGTATCACAGAATGTAGAACAGAGTTTATAATTCGGACAAACATATAAGATCTAAGGGGTGTCTTTACAGGTGAGACACCCCGTTTTTATGTGTTGGGTTCGAAAATCGGGCTAAAAGTACGGCTAGAGCCGTATTGCTAGCCGTATTTCTGAGCAGCGTTTTCAAAAAATCAGGCTGAAAGTACGGCTATAGCCGCATCAGCAGCCGTATTTTTCCTGTTTCTTTTACAAAGACAAATCCATATAATTGAAGTGTACTTAGGGTTACACGCAATGACGATAAGAGAGGAATAATCGATATGGGTTTGTTTTCCAGAAAAGAAACTGACGAACAGATAGTAAAAAGATTGGCTAAGAATGCCGGCAACATGTTCTCAATGTTCAAGGCATACTTCAATACTTCCAGAGGAGTCGATGCTACAAAGGCATTGATCTTTACATCAGCACTTGCAGGTTACGCCTGCCATCAGGCTGTCATTGCAGAGAACGGCTCATTCGTCGAAGTTACAACAAAAGACAACAAGAAGTTCTATTTCGGTGACGACGTAAACAAGTATCTCCTTGAGAGCAAAATTAGCGTAGTCGCTTTCATAACTGCCGTAACTGATGTCCCTACAGAAACTGTTGAGCAGATAGTCAAAGATTTTGCAGGCAGTGTCGGAGAAGAGAACTATACGATCTGCGGATATAATCCCAAATCTCTATATACAGAAGTTGAAAGCTGCTGGAACGGCATATACGAGAACATGACTTCCAAATACTGCAAATCACCTTCCGAGTGGCCGGTTATGCTCGGCATCGTCGTGCAGAATATTCTGATCATGTCACTTAACGCCGGAGCTCCCAAAGATGAAGCCGGAGAGATAGCTATCAAGTGTGCCGTGGCAATGTCCAAAATGGGCAGCGACTCATTCTGATCCGGGTGTACATATGGCGGAAAATCAGGATAAACAACCTAAGAAGATAAGCAAGTTTAAATTCGGACTGATTATTTTTTTCACGTTCTTTTTCAGGTCGTTCATTTTCCTGACAGTGCCCGCTTTGATCTGCCTTATTTTCGGTGCATTCCGAAAAGAATTACTTATAGTCGGAGCAGTGCTTTTAGCAATTGACCTGTTCATAACTCTCTACTTCACGATTAAAACTGTGAGACTCAAGGGCAGTCACGAGATGTTTAATTTATTCGTTAATGCTGCCAACGCTGAGAAATCTTCAGACGATTCATATGAGCCTTACAGCAAGCCTGATAAGGATGATCTCTATAGTGAAAAAGCTCATGAATTAAGGAGCGCGGCATCCTCCGCAAAGTCCGTTAGAGAAGTTTTCGAGATGTATAAAAATGACATTGCAGATATGGCTCTTAATGATGAGACATATATCGTGTACATCAAGAAGGAAAAGTATTTCTTTGATGACCAGATGCATTATGTGTTTAGCTTCGACCGTATGAGGGAAATCAATGACGATATTGAGCAGCACATGTATATGGATATTCTCTTTGCTCCTGACAGGTTTGACAGCAAGATTGAGAAGTCCTTTGAGAGCAGCATGGATGGTGATGCAGATGCGTTTTTCGAAGAAGTTGGCACATATCTGGAATCCAATGAATTAATGGATATTGATTTCGACGATATAAACGTGGGTGCATCTTACTAACACCTATTGAATGTTAGCATATTCCTGTCCGGAGTTATCTTGTCTTCAGAGGCTTGATATCACGACCAATTACTGAGAGTTTTTCTTACCCTTTTTCTTTACTGCGTCTACGGCATCCGGTATTAACGAAACACCGCCTGTCATAACACCTACAGCAACTTTCAATGCAACTTTGCCTTTCTTGGATTTAGCAGGTTCTGCAGTTTCGACAGCTTCCTTTTTTTCTGGCTTTTCGTCTGTTGATGGTTTGTTTTCTACAGCAGAAGTCGGTTTGTTTATTTCACGATAAGCACTTGAAGGAGCATTCGAGCTGTCAACGATGACTTCTCTTCCGCAACTGTTACAGATTGCTTTATAGCCGTAATCATCTATGCTCATCATACCGCTGCAAGCCGGACAAACTAAATAATGAGCCGATCCTGTTTCTTGCTCTTCAATATAATCTTTTATACGCTGGATAGCTTGTTTTTCACTTTCGTCTACACCATCAACTTCAGCAACTTCATCAGCTGCTTTCAGGTATAGTTTTACATCCTTAAGGTTTACCTTGCGGAGATAATCCTGGAGGTTCATGAAACTTTTTGCAGAGTTTTGATAAGCTTTTACGGCTTTGTCATATACTTCTTGTCCATACTCGTTCAAGATACCGCCAAAGACATAATTTATATAATCTGATTCCGCTTCAGAAAGTTGATTGTCAGCATAAATGATGTAACCGCATATGGCTACTTTTGCACAAACTAAACGAACGTCATATTCTGTGTAATTTGGGGCTGCGACAGTCTCCTGTTTTTCCTCGTTTGTTTTAGAAGAGTTCTTCTCTGGTTCAGCTTTAGCAGCTTGCTGCTTTTCTTGCTTAGCCTTTACAGCTTGCTGTTGCTTTTCTTGTTTAGCCTTTTCTCTCTTGGCTTCCGCTTTTTTATCTGAAGCTTTTTCGGCAGCATTAAATGCACCTTCAACCGCTTTATCTACAGTTTTCTCTAATAACCACATTCCAAGGCCCATGATTTCACCCCCTGAAGTTAAACAATCTAACTATAATCACATTATAAATTCAGGATTAGGTTTGAATATACTCATTATTGTAAAACTTAAGTAAACACTTAAAACATGTTTCTAATTGAGAAATCAAGAATTCGCAACACAAATGCTATAATGACTTTAACTGAAAAGGAAAACAGTTTGTTTGGGGATAATTAAATATGGATACATTTTCAGAAGCACTGTTGAGCGAAAAGACAGATAAGATCCCGGAGTCATTTGACTGGTTTGCTCCGCTTTTGGGAGATTGGGATTGTGACTATTACGATGAATATGTTAAGGGCGAGAAGCGTCATGTAAAAGGTGAGTGGATCTTCAGACGCGTGCTTGAAGGTACGGGAATCCAGGATATATTCATATTTCCTTCAAGAGCAACCAAGGAAGCTAATCCGCAGCCTGACGGCGAATACGGATCTTCACTTCGAATGTTTAACAAGAATAAAGAGTGGTACGATGTTGTATATACCTGCGCCGGCACCATGAAGAGACTTACCTTCAAAAAGGAAGGCGACAGGTTAGTTGGTAAGGTTTTGGATGAGGAGGCCACATTCTGGATCTTCTCTGACATTACGGAAAACAGCTTCCACTGGGAGTATGTGAAAGACCAGCAGGACGGTTCACGCGAGCTTGTCTGTGAGATAAGGGGGAAAAGAATAAATGGCTGAAAGAAAGACTTTAGGAATAAGAGCTTTTGATTCATTTAAATGGGTACTGCTGATTATGATGATCTCGCTTCTTTCCTTTTTCTCTTTCGGATGCGGCAAAAAGGAAAACACAGAGACTACGGTTCCTCCGTCATCGCCTGAAGAGTGCATCACAGAAGAGAATCTGGTCTTTTTCTATTACGAAGCTGTTGTGGCAACTCAGGGCGGAAATGAAAGCACTTCATACAGGCTTTATAAATACACCGATTCTGAGCTGGTGTTGGTCTGGAACCACTATGATACTAGTGATAACCAACACAAAAATTATCGCATTGTCCCGGCATCAGTCTTTGATGACTGCTTAAAAATTGCTAAGAAGTACAAGATGGGCAAAGGTAAGTGGATAGATGGTGATTGTATAGTCGGCGCAGAATTCATTATAGAATATGTTAAAGACGGTAAAACAGTATCTGTCACCTCATCCCATATGCCTGATAATGGTGTGGAAGCTTTTGATGCTGTCAGTAAGGTTCTGAAACAGGCTTGGGCTGATGCGTAAAGCGGGGATAACAATTCTTTAAATGGCTCGAAAATGTGTCAGCATCAGTACAAGGGCAGGCTTTCATAAGCCAAATCAGGAAGAGATAGAAGCCATACTGCCGTGGCTGATGCGTGAACGAAGAGGCAATATCCTGTTCCCTCAGTTATCATCTGCATAAAGAACACGCTTACCGAGAATGATAAAGTAAGACTTCTGAAAGGCGGCGATGTCCTTATCGCAGAGGCAACCGTTAAGGATAAGAGACTCAAGAGACTTGCACGCTATTCTTATGTCAGCTGTGTTGACGCTTCATATTATGAGGACGGCAGAAAATGGGTCCAGTCCTTTGTCGTATCCAAAAGGATCAGCAGAAAAGTGAAGGTCGGAAGCCAGGGAATAATCATCAAATACAATGCTTCAAACAATAAATGACTTGATAACAAATTGGTCTTTCTTCCGATGTGAAGACGTATAATGAAAGGTATAAACATTATGATTCGCAAGGCAAAAGTCGAGGACGGAGACAGAATTGCCGGTATAGAAGTTGAGAGCAGCAGATATGCTTATAAAGACATTCTTTCAGAAGACTTTCTCTATAGAGATCTGACTGTTGAAAGCCGCGCTCCGGTTCATAAATACTGGATATCTGAAAACCGTTTCGAAGAATACGTTTACGAAGATCAGGATACCGGTGTTATCAAAGGTATGATGGGCATCGGCATGTGTGAAGACGAAGACAAAAAGGATGCTTTTGAACTTCATTTCCTCTATATCGATCCTGACTTTCTGAGAATTGGAACCGGCTCTGAAATGCTTCAGTTTTTCGAGCGTGAAGGCAGGGCGAGAGGATACTCTGAATTTGTTATCTGGGTATTGGAAGATAACGATATGGGAAAGTATTTCTACGCCAAAAACGGCTACGTTCCTGACGGTAAAGAGAAGATTTTCAAGCGTTGGAATAAACGCGAGATCAGATATGTAAAAGGCTGACGCTGTCAATGAGGAGTATGTTATGGAAACAATAGGAATAGTTCTTGATCCTTCGAAAATGAGTAATCCCGATCTGGATATCCGTTATGATTTACCGGATAGGATTCAAGAGTATACGGACCGCAAAGTAATTGATAACGCTTACGATTATCTTCCTGATCAGAGACTTGTAATCTGGCTTGAAACAGAGAATGCAGCGAAGAACGTCGAAGATGTTATCCGCCTGATCAGTACAGAGAAGATCCTTGATAACGATCTGACCCAGGCAGCAGAAGTTTATATTTCTGATATTGAAAATGCAGAGCTGGATCAGTGCAAAAAGGTGTTTCCTGTAGCTTGAGTGAATCTGATAATATAAACTGGGTTAGCTGAATCTGTAATTGTTGCCTCAAAAAAATGCCAACAATTATACAAATCCGCAATTTTGTGTAATTGTTGCCCTGAAAAAAGATAAACAATTATACAGTTGGGAGCACACCTTATTGGAGAAAAACATGGATACATTTATAAATGAAAAAGACTTAGAACTCTTAAATAAAGACAGGTACACCTTCTCTGTAATGAAGAGAATAATCAATGATAAGTGTGCTCTGCTTTTGTCAGATCACGAGAATCTCATCATGTGCTTTACCGGCCAGCCGTATCCTGTGTGGATATGGACACCTGACGGCGCATCAGAAGATGAGTATGAGCGCGCTTACATGGTTGCCAGGGAAAATAATGTGATGGACGGTGATCACCGATTTAACATCAAGTATGAACTTGCTGAGTATTTCATAAAGAGAGCTAAGAAAGACGGAATAGACCTCAAGATTTCCACTAATCTGTTTGCGTACGATTGTCCGTCACCGATTGAGCCTTCTATCGAAGTAGACGGCAAGCTTCATCAGTGTACAGAGAATGATGTCGATGTTCTCGTCGACTTTTTCGATATGTTCCATAATGCAGTCGGCATAGATAAGGAAAGCAGGGAGCAGTACAGGATCTACGCTGAAGACGGCATTAAGACCGGCTCTGTATATTTCTGGGAAACATCTGACGGTGAGTTTGTTGCAAGCTGCAACTGGCATCCTGCTAACGAAATGGGTTCTGTCGGATTGGTATATACGCGCGAAGAACATAGAAGAAAACACTATGCTGAGCACCTTGTTTATCAGGTGACAAAGATCGTTCAGAATGCAGGTTATATGCCCATGCTTTATACCGATGCTGATTATGTTGCATCTAATGCGTGCTATGAAAAGATCGGTTATATATTAAGAGGAAAACTCTGCACGATAAGCTAAATCGCTAATCACGATTTTAATGTTAAGTTAAGGTTCGAATATCTTCCCGTTAAGGATAGAGGTTTAACATAAGCCCATATCAAATGTGGAGGATATAAAGGACATGAGTGATGCAATTCTAAGGATTAACAATCTCTCTAAAACTTATGGCGCAAAGAAAGCATTAGACGGCGTTTCTTTCGAAGTTGAGAGAGGTAAGATCTATGGCTTTATCGGCGAAAACGGAGCAGGTAAGACTACTGCCATCAGGGCAATTACAGGTTTAAGCCCGATCGAAAACGGCACGATCGAACTCTTCGGAAAGTCAGACAGTAAGGGTCTTGCTGAAGCAAGAAGAAAGATGGGTTGTCTTGTAGAAAGCCCGATTCTCGACATGCGCAAAACCGCAAAAGAGAATCTCATGCTTCAGGAACTTTTATATGGGAATAAGGATAGTGCAAAGGTAGACAAGATCCTTGCACGCGTTGGCCTTGAAGACGTTAAGAATAAGAAGGTCGGAAACTTCTCGCTCGGTATGAAGCAGAGGCTGGGAATCGCGTTGGCACTGATCAACGATCCTGAAATTCTGATCCTTGATGAGCCTGTTAACGGACTTGATCCTATGGGTATGGTTGATGTCAGAGAATTGCTCGTATCACTTTGCAAAGAAGACGGAATCACGATTGTCGTATCTTCTCATATTCTCGCTGAACTTTACCAGCTCGCGACGGATTACATAATCATATCTCACGGACATATTATTTCTACTCTTTCAAAAGAAGAATTGGATAATCTCTGCGCGACACACATTGTTATGGAAACAGAGCATAACGATGAGGCAATGAGGATCCTTACCAGTAACGGCATCAGCACGCTGAACAGTAATGAAGGTGCTATCAGCATTTACGATAAGGTCGAAACAAAAGACGTTGCCCAGCTCATGTACGATCACAAGATCCTTATTACACAGCTGACAAAACATGAGCGAACACTTGAAGAATACTACATCGAACTTTTGGGGAGGGAAGCATAATGGGAAGCTTATTTAAATGGGAGATGAAGCAGACTTTTTCTTCCAAAGCATTTTGGATTTTGGGAGCATCAATTATCTCCCTTCCGGTTGCGTTACTTGTTCTGACACTTATATTCTCTGAAGGTATGACAGGATATAATGCGTTTCTCGAAGGCCTGAATAACTATAACGCTTTCGTTATCTTCCTTATCGGCGTGTTCGCAGGAATTCATGTAACCGGTGCGTTTGAAGGCCGCAAGATCCAGTCGGCAGTTATGGCAGGAAACAGCAGATTCAATATTCTTATGGCAAAGTTCCTGTCTTACATTACAGCAGTCGGCATCTACAGCGTTGTTGCAATTGTAATCTCTTCAGTAATTTCTTTCACAATGCAGGGAATCAACGGTTTTGATGACAGCTTTGCAAGAGCAATAATCGTAAGATCACTTGTTTATATCGTTGTTGAGATTGCTTATTCTGCAACATGCTTCCTCTCATCCATGTTGGTAAGACATTTGGGTGGTGCCATCGGTCTTAATATGGGATTGATGCTTATATCAAATATAGCAGTCCAGCTGCTCTTCAACTTTGATTGGATGATCAAGTATCTGAATTACATTCCCGCAGCGCAGACTATGGTCTTATTGGGTGATATCAGCAACGAAAACATTGCACGAGCACTCGTTTCTTCCGTAGTTGCATGCGCGCTTGTTGTAGCTTTGTCTTATCTCAAGTTCAGACGCGAAGAACTTAAGTGATTATTCAAAGAATTAATTATATTGCAGCATGGTTTCCGATGAGTTTTTCCATCCAGACCATGCTGTACCATTTGTTAAACTTTCTTCCGCAGTTGCGAAAAGTTCCTACGGTTTTATAGCCTAAATGATTGTGAAAATTCATGCTGTTGTTTGTAAGATATTCGTCTTCTTCTGAAGGAACTCCGATACATGCATAAAGGTTAATGATTCCAATTTGTTTAAGACGGTTTTCAAGTTCTTCGTAAATCTTTCTCCCAAGACCTTCTCTTAGTGAATTGTGATCAAGATAGATAGTTGTCTCGGCCGAGTATGAGTAGGCGTCTCTGCCTACGAAAAGATGTGCATACGCGTATCCTTCAATACGGCCGTCCTTTTCGATGACAAGGTAAGGATAATGTTTTTGGATTTCGGTTATCCGGTTTTCAAACTCAGTAAGGGAAGGTGTCTTAAGTTCGAAAGATATGGCAGTGTTTTCCACATAGTATGAATAGATATCGAGAAGCTCTTTTGCATCTTCTTTTCTGGCATCGCGTATGTTTAACATTAATACACCTCTTTTCATTAACTAAACAAGAGGGGTGTCCCAGATGAGACAGCCCCTCCTGCGAAAGAAGAAACACACGGAAGCTAGCTGAATGTAACCTCGGTATGTTTTGTATCAAACCAAACGTTCAAGTCGTTTGCGCCCCTTAAACCGACGGTTCCTTTGCCAAGATATATGATTAGCGGAGAACGGTAATCACCTGCTTTGTAGATCTTGCCGTCTGCTTCAACGTATGTCTGAAGAGTTGCAAAACTTATCAGATTGCCTTCTTCATCAAATCTTGCTGAAGCATCTTCGGAATGAAGCATATGCTTTCTGACCATGAACGGTTTGGCATCGCCGTATTCGGTTTTAAATATCGTTCCAAATGAAGGCTCGATACTTCTGATCTTTTTGTCTTCGTAAACCTCTATCCCGAGCTTGGTGTTAACAGGGCCTTTAGATGTGTTAACGGTGATAGAATCTTCCGGCCATAACGTAATGCTTCTTATTTTTCCTGACGGATAGAAATAGATGCACTGCGGACGTATCTTAAGTTCTTGCTCACCTATAGTAAAGACATATTCGGGAGCATTAACGATCTCGTCTTCGACACCCCAGTAACTGCTTAACTGACCGTAAAGAGGGAAGAGCCTTTTAATGTTTCCGTCTTCGTAAAAAGTCATCAGTTCTGCCTGAAACCTGCCTTCGGGAAGTGTCACTTCTTCAGTGTCCTGAAGATAGATGCTTCTGACGTTGCCGTTCTGGTGGTATTCCACCGGGCAGCGGTACTTCTTTCGAAGGTCGGAAGCATCACTGCACGCGGTGAAGTAACCGTATTTTGTCTTTACCTTATCCATTGCTCCTTATCAGCCGAGATCTACAACAGGGATTACTGCACCGTTGTAGTTATCCTGGATCCACTGCTGTGTTTCTTCTGAGAGAAGAGCATCAACGAGTGCCTTTACTGCAGGGTTGTCCAGATCTTCTGTTCTTACTGCGATGATGTTTGCGTAAGGGCTGTCTTCACCTTCGCTGAAGAGCTTGTTTGATGTGATGCCTGCTTCGAGTGCTTTGTTTGTGTTTGTGATGAAGAAATCATAGTCATCCTTTGTAGGAATGATCTGTGCTGAATCGATCTCTACGATCTCGATGGGCTTAACATAAGAAACGATATCATCTACTGAAGCGGAGAGAGAATCTCTTGCTGCATCATCGAGCTTGATGAATCCGTTGAGCTCAAGGATCCTGAGTGCCCTGTATTCGTTTGTGCCGTCATTGGGGATTGCGACTATAGCGTTGTCGGGTACTTCGTCAACAGAAGCATACTTATCGGAATATGCTGTGATGGGTTCGATGTGGATACCGCCTGCGCTTGCAAGATCATAGCCGTTTGCTTCTACTTCGCTCTCGAGATAAGGAAGATGCTGGAAGTAGTTGAAATCGATCTCGCCGGAATTAAGTCTCTCGTTTGTTGTTGAATCTGCAGCTGTGGAAACGAGCTCGATGTAGATGCCCTGTTCTTCAAGCTGGGGTCTTACGTGTTCGATGATCTCAGAGTGGGGAACGAGGTCAACGATACCTTTCAAAACGATCTTTTCTGTTGAATCTTCGCCGGATGTTTCTGCTTCAGACTGCTGCTCCTGTGTAGCGGAAGTATCAACCTCAGCTGCATTGAGTGAAGTTGCTGTGCCCTTTGAAGAGCAGCCTGCAAGGCCTAATGCGAATGACGCAATCGTTGCGATTGAAATAAATTTTGTTGCAATGTTCTTATTCATAATGATTTTCTCCTTTAGTTGTTAAATAAGATTTCTTGTTTTAAGTATTTGTTTTGATATAAGATTTCCGATTCCCTGGATCAGCTGGACCAGAATGACCAGGATATATACACAGGCGAAAAGTTTGTCGTGCTGGAATCTCTGGTAACCGTATCTGACTGCAATGTCTCCGATACCGCCTGCACCGAACATTCCCGCGAGTGCTGTCATGGAAAGGACCGTGATCACCGATACGGTGAAACCTCTGATAAGAGAAGGCAATGTCTCCGGAAGAAGTATCCTGAAGATGATGTTCAGATTGGAGCTTCCCATGGCTTTGGCTGCTTCTATCTTTCCTTTTTCGATCTCCAGAAGACTGCTCTCGACGATCCTGGCATACATCGGAATGCAGCTTGCTGCGATAGCGATAATGCATGCATTGGTTCCGTATGCTTTACCGAAGATGAGTCTTGCTACAGGTATCATGAGGATGATCATTATCATCTGAGGCAGGGATCTCAAACAGTTGATTATCCAGCCTGATACCGAGTAGGATATCTTGAGCGGTACGAGTCCGTCAGGATTGGTAACAGTGAAGAAGACTCCGATTACCAATCCGAAGACGAGCATTATCAGAGAAGAAATCGCCGTCATGTAAAGTGTCTCGCCGATCGGCCCCCATAGATCTTTCCAGATTTCAGGGGAGAAGGATGCTATGATAACATCCCATAAAGATGAATCCAATAAACTCATTTTCTCCTCCTCAAATACCGCCGCCGTGTGTCAGCTCGACATTCTGCATCAGCAGGAATACTCTTGCAAAAAGTTCTCCGGTCTTGCTGTGCGGATTCTCAAAGATATCTCTTACCGAACCGCTTTCCGTTATCCTGCCTTCTTCAAGAACTGCCATTCGCTTACATGAATATCTGATGGCATCAAGTTCATGAGTGATCATAAGGATCGTTATGCCTTGTTTCCTGTTTATCTCTTTAAGAAGGTCAAGTATCTGGATGGTAGTCTGCGGATCGAGTGCTGATGTCGCCTCATCTGAAATGATGAAATCAGGGTTGGTGACTATTGCTCTTGCGATTCCGACTCTTTGCTTCTGTCCTCCGGAGAGTGCTCCGGGATGCGCTTTGAGCTTATCTGTCAGACCTACCAGTTCTGCAGTTTCAAGGACTCTCTTTTTGATCTCGCTTTTGGGAATACCTGCGATCTCAAGCGGGTAGGCAATGTTCTTGTAAACAGACAGGCAGTCGAAAAGATTGAAGTTCTGAAATATCATTCCGATCTTATGGCGCTTATTGAGGATCTCTTTGTTTGAGAGCGACAATATGTCTGTTCCGCCGAGTTCTACCGATCCGCTGTCAGGTTTTTCCAAGCCGTTAATGCATCTGGCAAGTGTTGATTTTCCTGCACCGGAGAATCCTATGATTCCGAAAATCTCGCCTTTCTCGATCTCAAGATCGATGCCTTCCAGGACCTTCAGCGGCTGACCGTGCGGGTAAAATGTTTTGTGCAGATCTTTTATCTTAAGATATGTACTCATTTCCTTAACCGTGGCTGAAAGTATCAGCGGCCCTTTCTTTGCGATCTTTGTAAAGTTCGTTATGAAGGTCCTTGCCTTTGCCCGGAATTCCCAGACTGTCTGCACGGCAGTGCTGGCAGTGACGGAAGACTTCAAGATATTTGCCTGCTTCCTGTCTGACTTCTTCAAGATCAGCGCAGGAGGGAGCCTTGATATCTTTCATCTCGTTCTGGGGGATAAGAGGAATGATGTTCAGTATGGATGCGCCGAGTTCGGCAGTTTTCTTTGCTACTTCGGGTATATGCTTATCGTTTATGCCCGGCACAAGCACGCTGTTTATCTTTACTACAATTCCTTTCTGGGCTGCAAGGCGAATGCCTTCCAATTGCTTCTCGATGAGAAGCTTTGCACCTTCTACGCCGTCGTGTCTCTTGCCTTCGGAATCGATAACGAAGCTGTTTATCTGAGCTTCGATCTCAGGATCTATTGCATTGACTGTGACAGTAAGTGTCTCGATTCCGATATCGGCGATCTCCTCGACCTTATCGGGAAGACGGAATCCGTTTGTGGAAAGACAGCAGATAAGGTCGGGAAAGTTTTCTTTTACTAATCTGAATGTCTCAAGTGCGCTGTCCGTAGCAAGCGTATCGCCAGGACCGGCAATTCCTACCACTGTTAATTCAGGGCAGATCTCTCTTGCTTTCTTAACTGTTTCCACTGCTTCTTCCGGCTTCAATACGAGTGAACTTACACCCGGTCTGATAACCGATTTGTCAAACCCTCTGCTGCAGAACTTACATCCGATGTTGCACACTGGGCTGACGGGAAGGTGAAGCCTTCCTGCGGTCACATTCGAATGGCCTCCCAGGCATGGATGTCTTTTTTGAAGGTTTTCAAAAGAATGGTTTTTATTGTCTCCATTATTTTGTTTCCTTTCTTTCTCTTCTTTGTATCTGGGATCTACAATGTCCACACGGGCAGTGAAGAGCTTGTTGATTACAAATTCAACTTCACGCTCTATGTCGACGCTTTGTATTTTCCTGTCGTAAAGTATCTTTCTTGCGTGTTCGCCTGATCTTGCTGAGAAAACGATGTTGCAGTCATCGATCTCGTCAGCGAGTCTTTCAAGAAGGGAATCATCATGCTGCAGGCTTACACCAAGGCTGTCGATCCTTCTGGTATCGACCTTGACGAATGATTTGTTATCTCTGTCTATTTCATAGATATCAAATCTGTCAGCCACACCGAAGTGCCGGTTGATATTGATTCCGTCTCCTGTTGCAAATGCTGCTCTTAACATGTTTTCTTCCTTAAATGTGATAATTGTCTTTGATGCTTTCCATAAGTCCGAATTCTACGAGGATCTCTTCAAGTCTTTCCTGTGTCATCGGCTTGGGGATTACGAACTGTGTGTTGTTCTCGATTGCTTCGGCAAGCTTTCTGTATTCTCTTGCCTGAGGGTGATTAGGATCGTGATCGATGACAGTCTTCTTGTTGATCTCTGCTCTCTGGACTTCGTTGTCTCTGGGAACGAAGTAGATGAGCTGGCTTCCTAATTCTCTTGCAAATGCCCTTAAGAGTTCTTCTTCTCTGTCTACCTTACGGCTGTTGCAGATGATTCCGCCGAGTCTTACGCCACCCTTAAGAGCATATTTCTGAATACCCTTACAGATGTTGTTTGCTGCGTAGAGAGCCATCATCTCGCCGGAAGCTACGATATAGATCTCCTGAGCTTTTCCTTCACGGATAGGCATCGCGAATCCTCCGCATACTACGTCTCCCAAAACATCGTAGAAAACATAGTCGAGATCATCTGTATAAGCACCTAAGTCTTCAAGCATTCCGATGGAAGTGATGATGCCTCGTCCTGCACATCCGACACCGGGTTCAGGTCCGCCGGATTCTACGCATCTGATGCCGCCGAATCCGACTTTTTCAATCTGTGAGAGATCATCAACTTCGCCTTCTTCTCTCAATGTATCGAGTACTGTCTTCTGTGCCAAACCGTTAAGCAAAAGTCTTGTTGAATCTGCTTTAGGGTCGCATCCGACGACCATTATCTTTTTACCTAATTCTGCAAGACCTGCAGTGAGGTTCTGTGTTGTTGTGGATTTTCCTATTCCGCCTTTTCCGTAAATTGCTACCTGTCTCATTTCGTGTTTCTTCTTTCTGTTTGTTTTATCTGTATGTTGCAAGGACTCTGTCGTAGATGTCTTCTATGGCTCTAAGACCGCCTTCATAACCTAAATAACCGCAGTTCATAACGAGTCTGTGCTGGACGGGAACCGATATGATCAAGAGGTCCGCGTGAAGCTCATCTGCTATGTGCTTGTCCCAGGAACTTCCGAGTATAAGAAGTCTCTTGTCTGAATAATCCTTGGCATCTTCCAAGATCTTCTGCTGTGCGAGTCCTGCGTCGGGATCGAAAACGACCTGTACCGTTCTTGTCTGCAGATCAGATATCTTCGAGAACTCTTCCAGGATGCTTTCCTGATACTTCTCGGGAACGTCATCTACGATGAACTGTATTCCGGGAATGATTCCGAGTTCGTTGAGAAGGAATTTCGAGAAGCCAAGTGTGTAAGAAGTGTCTGCTATTGAATAAAATCTTCTCGGGATACCGTATCTGAACTCGAGCATGAAACTTGCCATCTTATCGATATGTGTGTAGAACTTTTTCTCTTCACGGTCGACGTAAGCTTCAACTTCGTCTTTATCGAGTCCTGCAAATTCACCGACTTCTCTTAAGAACTTGGATGTTTCCTTTGCTCCGATCGGAGAGTAAGGGAAGTGGAGATAAGGTGTTCCGTACTTTCTCTTAAGGTGCTTTACGATATCAAGTCCTGCCCATGAACCTACGAAAAGGTTGAACTGTGCCTGAGGGATCGTCTTCCATTCGGATACGCCTTCTGATTCGTTGCCGAAAAGGATGTTGACCTTAAGTCCGATTCCCATAAGGATGCGCTTGAGCTGCTCCAAGTTTCCGTTCCAAAAAGGATCCTGATAGGGAATATTTGCAAATACGTTTACAAGCTTCGGGATGACTTCACGGTCTTCGTTAAACTTGTCTACATACTGGTCGATAATTGCCTTAACAAGTCTTGAGTGGCTTGCGTAGTTGTTTGACTTAAAGCCGCCTTCTTCTACGTAAACGATAGGCTTGTCATCGTTCTGGAATTCACCGACGACAGCTGCTACATCGTCACCTGTGATAGCTGCTGTGCATCCTGTGATCACTACATAAAGATCACCGTCGATTACCTTGAATGAATTCTCGATAACGTTACGGAGTTTCTTTTCTCCGCCGAATACTACGTCAGCTTCCTCTGCATTTGTGCAGGGCATTGTTGAGCCGCCCGCATATCCTTCGCCCTGTCCGATGAGTCTTTCAACCTGTACTCCGCAGCCGGGACCGGAATGAAGGATCGGAACTCCTTTTTTTATTGCTACCACACTCTGGCAGGAGCCAAGTGCACATGTAAATCTTGGTTGTTCTATAGTCTGACCCATTTTTCAAAAATCCTCCTTTTTTATCTTGCGCAGCCTCTGCCGGAACCGTCTCCCTGGAAATAGCCGGGATCCTGTTCAAGCCACCACTTTGTGTAAGGGTTTGAAGCGTGCTTGGAGTAATTCTTGATGAACTCAATGGAGTCCAGTGTATCTTCGATTCTTCTTGCGTAATTCAATGCGCCCTGGTAACCGATACCGAACTGCTCGTCGCCGATGAGCAGGGAAGGAATACCGAATTTAGCGCCCCAGAGAGTCATTCCGCCGTGTCTTGCAAGAATGAAATCAGGCTTGATCCTGTTGAGTGCATTTACGAGTTCGCATGCCTGCTTGTTGCATACTCTGTAGTCGGGAACGTCACCATAGTTTTTAACTGCCTGACCTAAGATATCGAGTTTGTCATCACCGCTGTCGTATACCGGATCGTGATGGAATACAGCTGCACCGACAACTTCAAATCCGAGTTCATTGAGAAGCGTTATGAGTGCCTGTCCGTGAGCAGCACCTGCTGTAACGTATGCTCTCTTGCCCTTGAACTTTTCCTTAAGTTTTTCGATCTCAGGAACGTACTTCTCGTGACCTTCTTTGATGATCTCTTCGGCGATATCTTCCTTGCCCAAAACTTTTCCCAAAGCTCTGAGCCATCTGTCTGTTCCTGCAACACCGTATGCCGGCGGTACGAGAACTTCAGGAACTCCGTGGAGCTGGTTTAAACCTGCTCCCATGTATGTTGAAAGTGAAGGGCAGATGTGGATCGTGGCAGCAGCTTCGCTTGCGTGCTTGAGCTGCTCGACTGTTGAGAAAGGAACTATGTACTGTGCTTCGTAACCGAATCTCTCGATGATCTCATCGAAAACATGGCTGCCCCAGAAATTAATGATATTGATCTTATTTGTTTTCTTTTCTGCGGGCTTAACGATACCTCTTAATACCGTGTGGTATGCTGCGTCAAAACCTGTTGTCCAGATCTTTGAGCGGAAGCCTTCACAGTTACATGTAACAACCGGAATTCCAAGTTCTTCTGATGCTTTGTCAACTACTGCTTCAATGTCTTCACCGATGATGCCGGATGCGCAGGAAGTTGTAACGAAGATTGCGTTGGGATGAACTCTGTCGTAAGCAAGCTTTATTGTTTCTTCGAGTTTCTTTGCTGCTCCGAAAACCGTATCCTTCTCTGTAATGTTTGTTGAGAAGTATCTTCCTAATTCCGGAGGAAGTTTTCTTCTTGCCTGCTCAACTCTGTATGTGAAATTGAAATCTGCAAATTCACCAGAGCATCCGATGGGGGCGTGGTTGATGACTGCTGCATCCCTGATCATTGCGAGCTGGCAGAAAGCCTGCTGCTGGTTGCAGCCGAGGCACTGTGAGAACTTTCTCTTGCAGTCCTTGAGTTCTCCCTTGGCAGACTTCTCGACAATTTCTGAAGCCGTACCTGTGAACGCATTAATTGTTCCGAGCCTCTTTTCGCGGATTACTACGCTTGGCTCTTTGATGTTTATTGTTGACATGTGTGTTTCTCCTTCTTCGAGTTGCTCACTAAGCTTTTGCCGTGTGGGTTTTTCGAATGAGGAGATAATAACGCTACGTCTGTTTTTGCGATAATACGCAAAAGTGATACGGAGTTATAAGCTCAGGCTATAACCGGTAAAGGATTTTTTATGTTGTTTTATACCTAAATGTTCGTAGATCTTTTCTATGTATTGTTTTCCAGTCTGTTGGGAACGGTATTCTTTCTTGTTATATAACCGAATTTCAGAAGGTTTTTTGGCTTGAAATCTATAGTTACGCCCTATAACTGCATATAAATTTTGGAGATTAGGCAAAAAATCTGGTTTTGATAGAATACTCGCAATCCTTAAGGAACAATGAAACAGGAGATGAGAATATGAAGCGCTTAGTATACAGATTGCCTTTCATAACAGCTTCTGAACGAATGTGTCGGAAGAATCAGAGGTAATAACAAAAATATAAAAAATAAGTTGACTAAATAAATTAGAGACTGATTACAAATGTGTTCATGTTTGAGATCAGTCTGTTTTTTTAGAAAGAGGATTTAGATGAGAAAGAATTACATTTTCGGCGCGCTGTTTGTTATAGCAGGTCTGCTTATAGCAATCGGTCCAAAGACAATTTTCGCCGTATGTAACTCCGATGGAGAAATGACAATGAAGTGCTTTTACGTAGCACAGACAGAACTGGCAATAGGTATTGCAATAGCAATATTGGGTGTTGTCCTGGCAATTTTGAAGGATAGCGCTGCGCAGATTACGGCAAGTATTGCTCTGGCCTTGAACGGAATAATAACAATTCTTATTCCTGATGTCCTGATCGGCGTATGCAAGAGTGCACACATGCACTGCAATGCAGTTACAAGACCTGCGTTAAATATTCTTGGCGCTTTGGTAATCGTTCTCGCAGCAATCGGAATTGTTTTATTCCGCGAAAAGGATTCAAAAGTAAATGAGTAACAAGCCTTTGACAATCTGGCAGCTGGCAGTGGCAAATATCAAGAGGAAACCACTCAGAACGGCAGGACTCATCATTATCGTAGCCCTTGTTGCTTTTGTGTTGTTTGCCGGCGGCATATTGTCTGTCAGTTTGAAGAACGGGCTTGAAAGCATGAAGGAAAGATTAGGTGCAGATCTTCTCGTAGTCCCGGTCGGATATGACGAAGGTGTTGAAGGTATCATCGTAAAAGGCGAACCTGCTTACTTTTATTTCGATAAGTCAGTTGAGACTGAACTCGAAAAAGTCGAAGGCGTTAAGAGTGTATCTTCACAGTTCTATCTTACTTCACTTAATCAGGATTGCTGCTCTGTCCCTGTACAGTTCATAGGATTCGATCCCGAGACTGATTTCTCGATCCAGCCCTGGATCTCTGAAGTGTACAGCAAGGATATCAAAGACGGCGAACTCATCATCGGTAGTGATATTACTGCAGACGAAAACAACAGATTAAAGTTTTTCGGTGAGGAATATACCGTAGCCGCAAAACTCGAAGAAACAGGCACGGGACTTGACCAGGCAGTATATGCAAACATGAATACATTGGTCCATCTCTTCGGAGCAGCCAAGGAAAAAGGACTGACTTTTATTGACACGATAGATCCCGAGTCATCAGTCTCAAGTGTTCTTGTCAGATTGGAAGACGGATACGATCTGGATGAAGTAACTCACAACATCCGCGCTTCATCTGACGGTCTTCAGGTTATCAAGACCAAGAGCATGGTTACCGGTATCGCAGATGATCTGGACGGACTGGTTTCTGTGATCTATGTTTTCGCAGCGCTTTTCCTTGTTGTAGTTCTGATAATGCTCGTAATCGTATTCTCGGTAACTGCGAATGAGAGAAAAAAAGAATTTGCAACACTTCGCGCACTCGGTGCATCAGGAAAGAAGCTTGCCCGTCTCGTAATAACTGAAGCGCTGCTCATCTGCGGAATAGGCGGAAGCGCCGGAACCATAGTATCTGCGGTGATCGTACTTTCATTCAGTACATATATCGGTGACAGGCTTGGGCTTCCTTATCTTCAGCCGGGTATCGCAGGAGTCTTCGGAATTGCTTTATTAGCTTTAGCAGTTTCTTTGGGCTTGGGACCTCTTGGATCTGCTTACACGGCAGGCAGACTTAACCGGCGTGAAGTTTACCTCACAATGAGAGAAGGTGAATGACCGTGCATCTGGAGATTAAGAATCTGCGAAAGGATTACAAACGCGGAGAGACAGTTTTTTCTGCGGTAAAGGATGTGAACCTGGAAGTTAACGGCGGTGATTTTATCAGTGTCGTAGGTCATTCGGGAAGCGGTAAGAGCACACTCTTAAACCTTATTGCAGGACTGCTCCTTCCTACTTCAGGCGAGATACTGTTAGACGGGGAGAGTGCCATCATCTCATCAGATGATAAAGCGTCCAGATTAAGAAATACCGTTATCGGACATATACCTCAAGGTCAGAGTCTGCTTTCAAACCTTACTGTTTTCGATAATGTCAGGCTTCCGTTTTACCTTTCCGAACGTGAAGGTGATCCGTCAGCTCAGGTTCATGAACTTCTTACAGGACTCGGAATCGGATCGCTGGCGGGAAGTTATCCGAACAGTCTGTCAGGCGGTGAAGCGAGAAGAGTTGCAATAGCAAGAGCGCTCATCAATAAACCGGCTATCCTGCTGGCTGATGAACCTACAAGTGATCTTGATGCGGAAAACACCGATGAGATCATGTTGCTCTTTAAGCGCATAGCAAAAGAAGGCACGGCAGTGATCATGGTTACGCACGATCAAAGAACATTAAATGCTGTAGACAGAAGTTACACCATGGAGGATGGAGTCCTCTCAAACCATTCCGTTTGATGTGGATAAATAAGTTTATTTTTTGAAAGGAAATATAACTATGAAAAAGACAAGTTTTTTCACAAAGGCAGCCGCTATTTTACTGACGGCAGTTTTCAGCTTTCAGCTTGCGTCATGTACAAAGGTAAGTCCATCTGAAAGCAGCACTCAGGGTAGTGCAGAGTATAAGTACGGTAAGATCGATATTCCCGGAAAAGACGGATCCCTTTGCGGCGCTCCGATCTACATCGCTTACGAGAAAGGCTTCTTTGCAGAGGAAGGTTTTGACGTAAATCTAATCTCTGCAGATACCGAGACAAGAAAGATCGGATTAAACAACGGTACGATCCCGATCGTTAACGGTGACTTCCAGTTCTTCCCGTCAATCGAACAGGGAGTTCATGTTAAGGTTGTTGACGGACTTCATAACGGTTGTATCAAATTCGTAGTCCGTCCCGATTCTGATATTAAGACGGTTGAAGATCTTAAGGGAAAGAAGATCGGCGTAGATGAGATCGGAGGTACACCTCACCAGGTTGCAAGCGTATGGCTCGAACAAGCCGGTATCTCTGCTCTTCAGAAGGACGGAGAAGTAGAATTCCTTCCTTTCGCTGACGGTAACTTGGAGCTCGAAGCACTTTATAACGGTGAGCTTGACGTAGCTGCAATGTGGGATCCGCTCGGAAGTGTAGCAGAAAAAGAAGGCAAGGTAAGAGTAATTTTCGATCTTAGCACAGATCCGGCTTTTGCAGGCAAATATTGCTGCTTCCTCTATGCATCCGAAAAGCTCTTGAACGAAAACCCTGAAGAGATCGCAGCGCTTTTGCGTGCATACCGCAAAGCTCAGGACTGGATCAACAAGCATCCCGAAGAAGCAGTTGAGATCATTATCAGCGGTAAATATGCACAGATCGAAGATAAGGAACTCGCAATAGAACTCATTAAGAGTTATGAGTATCCTTCGCTCGAAGACCGTGCAAGCAACAAACAGAGCGTGGAGTCAGACGTACAGTACTTTGTACAGGCACTTTACGATATCGGTTATCTGACAAGTGAACCGACTCAGTTTGCAAAAGATATATTCGTAAAGGTTGATGTGTGATGTCGGTAAGTACGGTTAATGCGGAATCCCCCCTGAAGAAGGGGGGCTTTCCGGTAAAATTCATAGGAGTGATCCTGTTCTCCGTCGTTGGTTTTGTATTTGCAATACTGGCGAATGTATTTATCCCGCAGGTTTCAGAAGGCGTGAAGTTTGAAGATCACATCATCGGTTCGTATGCGGTTAACATGAATGGAGCTTACAGGATAGTTGTTGCTCTGCTCGCTGTTTTTTATCTGGGTTTAGGTATTTTTTCTGGCTTTGATAAAGAAAGACGTAAGAAATACAGACACCGTGCCAAATTCAGATTTGCAGTCGGAATCGCTTTGGCATTGTGGGACCTTCTTGGAACAAAACTTCAGGTCCTGCCTCAGCCGTTTTTTCCCGGCCCTGCAGGCATTCTCGAAGCTTTCCTTATCGAGAGCGATTACATTCTGGAGAATACTTTATACTCACTCAGATTATTTTCCTGGGGATTTGTTCTCGGAGTGATAGTCGGCGTGGGAACGGGAATCCTGATCGGCTGGTTTCCGAAAGTTTTCTACTGGGTCTCACCTGTACTTAATGTCACAGGAGTTATTCCTGCAGTTGCATGGATGCCTTTTGCACTTACGTTATTTCCTACACCGTTCGCGGCAGCAGTATTTCTTATTGTCATCTGCGTATGGTTCCCGGTTGCTTCGCTTACGGCTTCAGGTGTTCAAAGCACGCCGAAGGCTCTGTTTGAGGCGGCAAGGACACTCGGCGGAAACACAGCATATCTTGTATTCCATGTAGCTGTTCCGCACGCGATGCCACAGATCTTTACAGGTATCAATACTGCAAGTGCCTTTGCATTTACGACTCTTGTAATGGCAGAGATGATGGGTCAGCCCGGCGGTTTGGGATACTACATAAATGCCTCTAAGGTATGGAGTGCATATTATAAGGTCTTTGCGGCGATCATTGTAATGGCGATATTGTTCAGCCTGATATCAAAGATAGTCAGTCTGGTCGAATCACGTGTTCTCCGCTGGCAAAGGGGGCTTTTAAAATGAGTAATGATGTGATCCTTGAAATCAAAAACATTAACCGTACATATAAGGATGAAGACAGTATCATCAATGCATTAAGCGATATTAATCTCACCGTCCGAAAAGGGGAGTTTATCTCGATCATCGGATCATCCGGATGCGGAAAGACAACTTTGCTGCGCCTTATTGCAGGCCTCGATAAACCTCAGTCAGGAGAACTGCTGCTTAACGGCAACCGCATCACTGAACCCTCGCCTTCCAGAGGATATGTATTTCAGCAGGGAAGCCTTTTTCAATGGCTTACCGTTGAACAGAATATCGCAGCCGGGCTTAAAGCCAGACATGTGTATTCACAAAACAAGGATAAGATCGCTGAATACATTTCTCTTATCGGTCTTGAAGGATTCGAAAAAGCGTATCCTCATCAGATCAGCGGAGGCATGGCCCAAAGAGTTGCAATAGCAAGATCGCTTATCAATGATCCGGAACTCCTGTTACTTGATGAACCGATGGGAGCGCTTGATTCTTTTACGCGTGCAGATATTCAGGACAAGCTTCTGGAGATCAGGAAAACCCAGGATGCAACGATGATCCTCGTAACCCATGATGTGGATGAAGCAATATATCTGTCGGACAGGATCGTGATAATGACTCCCAGACCGGGCAAGATCAGCGAGATCATTGATGTTGATCTTCCGCATCCGAGACACAGAGGCGGCACGAGATTTTTCGATATCCGCAACAGATTGTTGGAGAAATTCCACATGGCAACAGCTACACCTGAACCCGAATTCATAATCTGAGAAAGGCGGCATTCAAATGAGCAGAGAAACTAGTCAAAACAAAGATGAAAATTTGGAAGCAGCATTGATCGAGGTAAGAAAACTCTTAGGTGAAATCAAATACGGTTCTGTAACACTCGTTGTGCAGGACGGCGTAGTTGTTCAGATAGAAAGACAGGAAAAAATAAGACTTAAGTAAGAGGAGAAAACAACATGGCAGATTTTGATACATTAAGAATAAGAGCAGGATATAATTCGGCAGAACATAATTACGCGGTAAATGTTCCGATCTATCAGACAGCTTCATTTGACCTGGGCAGCATTGAGCGCGCCAAGAATTTATGGTCATTTGAAGAGGCAGCCGGAATTTATACAAGAGTCGGAAATCCGACAGTTGCAGTGCTGGAAGAGCGTATAGCTGCTCTTGACGGAGCACATGCGGCGATTGCATTGGCTTCAGGAATGGCAGCGATCTCTTTTACGATCCTTGCCCTTACAGAAGGAGGTGGAAACATTGTCACTTCGCAGTCACTTTATGGCGGCAGTGAAGATTCATTCTCGCACTTCTTTCCCAGATTCGGTGCAAACATTAAGTTTGTAAAAGACCGTTTCGATATTGCTTCTTTCGAAGCAGAAATCGATGAGAAGACACGCGGTATTTATATTGAGACGATCAGTAATCCCAACGCTGAACTTTACGATATCGAAGCACTTGCAGAGCTTGCTCATAAGCATGAGATCCCGTTGATCGTTGATAATACAGTTGCAACACCATACCTTTTGAATCCTATCAAGCATGGCGCAGATATCGTTATCTATTCTGCGACAAAGGGTCTCGGAGGTCACGGTAATACAATTGCAGGATTGGTCCTTGAGAGCGGTAATTTCCAATACAGCAGGGAAAAGTATCCTCAGTTCTACGCGAAGTCTTATAAGATCAGAACGAAATCAGGTGAGGCCCGTTCTCCTTACGAGATCGATAACAAAGGACCGCTTCTCATTCATCTCAGAGCGTTCTATCTCGAGTTTATCGGAGCGGCAATCAGTCCGTTCGATGCTTTCCTTATTCTTCAGGGAGTCGATACGATCTCAGAGCGCTTAAACAAGCAGGTCAGAAACGCTGAGAAGATCGTTAAGTACTTAGATCAGAGAAAAGAAGTAGCTTGGGTTAAGCATCCCAGCAGTTCAAACAGCCCGTTCAAGGCTTTAGCAGAGAAGTATTTCCCTAAGGGTGCAGGTGCGCTCCTCTCGTTCGGTTTTACGGGTACGGAAGAACAGCTGGACAAATTCATTCAGCATCTGAAATTCTATTCATATCACGTAAATATCGGTGATGTCCGCTCCTTGATCGTAAATTCACCTAAGACAACACATGCAGAACTTGATGAGACACATCTGAAGAAGGCCGGAATTGAGACAAATACAGTCCGAATTTCAGCCGGCTTGGAGAGTTCAGATGATCTTATCGCTGATTTAGAGGATGCTTTCAATTATGTCTTCGGTCAGTAAGATAACCATATCAAATGCGTCCCTCGCGGATGTTGATGAACTTCATAACATTGAGATTTTATCTTTCCCGTCTGCACAGGCAGCCGGGAAAGATGCTTTTATATATCGTCTGACTGAATTCCCCCAGTGGTTTTACAAGGCTGAGATAGACGGGAAGATAGTCGGCTTGGTTAACGGAAGCTCATCTACTCATGAATTCATAACAGATGATCTCTATCTGGTCGAAGGCGGATTTGATGAAGGCGGAGATTATCTTCTTATCTACGGACTGGCGGTGCATCCCGATTTCAGAAAGCACGGTATTGCCCATGAGCTTCTCTCGCATATCCTGTGCGCAGCAAAAGCCAGAGATAAAAAGAGGGCATCACTAACATGCAAAGAACAACTGATTGGTTTTTATGAGAGCTTCGGTTTTAAGAACCACGGTATTTCAGAATCCGTAATAGGTGATGTAGTAAGCTACGACATGGAAATTGATCTGTGAGTCTTATTCTTGTGAGAATGAAACTGAATGGTGCTGTCTCAAAAAGGCCTGCTGTTCCTTTCCCCCACACACTGCTTTCGTGCCAGTCACGTTTTTATACTTGGACGTGCGAAAAACACCCTCTCAAGTATAAAAATACAGAAATTTTATACTTGAGGACACGTTTTTCGGGGTGCGAAGTACAAAATTGCCAGAACATTAAAACTAAATATCTTCAGGCAAAATAAAAGAGGGTATCTCAATTTGAGACACCCTCTTAACTGCTTTAAGATGTTGCAATACTTGACATAGCAGCCTTACTTGGATATAAACATATTCACATGGTAGGTATATATGGCTATAGCATGGGAAATCAGTTGAAGCAAGGGCGGGAAAACCTTATACGTCTTTGAGAAGACCCGAATTATACGAATAACCAAATGGGAGATAAATGATGATCACCAGAGATAAAGCATTTGAATTACTAAAGAAATACAATAAGGATCCGTTCCACATCCAGCATGCACTTACGGTCGAACTCGTTATGCAGTGGTATGCAAAAGAACTGGGATATGCTGATGATTCCGTATATTGGGGAATCGTAGGACTTCTGCATGATATAGATTTCGAGATCTATCCTGAGGAACACTGTCTCAAGGCTCCTGAATTATTAAGAGACGGCGGAGTAAGTGAAGACATCATTCACGCAGTCTGCTCTCACGGGTATGGAATTACAGTCGGATGCGGCGTAACGATCGATGTTGAACCTGTTCACGAAATGGAGAAAGTCTTATTCGCGGCCGATGAACTTACCGGACTTATCGGAGCAGCCGCTCTTATGAGACCATCGAAAAGCACGAAGGACATGGAACTTAAATCCCTGAAGAAGAAATACAAGAGCAAGGGATTTGCAGCAGGCTGTTCCAGAGAAGTAATAGAGCGCGGTGCAGTTCAGTTGGGCTGGGAACTTGATAAGCTTCTAACCATGACTTTGCAGGCGATGGCTGATACGGAAGATGAATTGAATTCCAGATTGGCAGAAGTCTTATGAAATCCATCTTGATCAAAGATACGACCCGTGAAGAGCGCGAAGCGATCGTAAGAGCTTCTCTCGACTGTGGCGGCGGTTGTGAGAATTGTTCCTCATGCTGGTTGGGAGGAGGTTCTCCGTGGGATATCTATCAGGACTATATTGATGGCAAGCGCGAGATCAAAGAGATCAACATGGGATACATGGAAGAATACCGCCAGAACAGACAGATTACCTGAGGATATAGCAAGTGAATATTGCACCTGATATTATTAGTTCTACAGAAGAGGAACGAAGATCGTATATCAGAAACAGATTTCCATGTATCGCCGACTGCGATATGTGCGGGCTGTGCAAAGTGTTTCACGGAAAAGATCCGGAAGCAGCTTATGATGATTACATCCTTGGAAAGCGTTCCTTTATAGAAGTATCAGGGGATTATCAAGCACAATGACGGACGCGATTACTAAAAAGCAGGCAAGACAGTTTATCCTGGCAAAACAGGGGCTGATAGGAACTTACCGTTTCACTGGAAAACAAGGTGCTTATGATTATGTCCGTCAGGCCGGCTGCATCCAATATGATCCTGTTGATGTCTGCGGTAAAAATGCCGAACTGACGCTTCAGTCACGCATCAAAAATTTCAAAAAATCTATGCTTGCCGATTTGCTGTATAAGGACCGTTTGCTTGTTGATTATGCAGATAAGGAACTATCTATCTGGCCTGTTGAAGACTGGCCTTATTTCTCGTCTTACAGGGAACGCAGCCGTAAGTTGGGAAAGACTTTTAAAGGGTTAGCCAAATTGAGAAAACAGGCTGTTTCATACATTGAGGAAAATGGTCCTGTAACGAGTGATACGTTACCGGTTGAAGGTGAGATATTCTGGCATTCTTCGATGCATTGGAGCGGTAACTGGGATAAGAAATCTCCGGCTGCAAGATCTGTTCTGGAGCAGTTATACACGGATGGAGAACTTGTTATTCATCATAAAAAGGGAAGCCGCAAATACTACGATTTATCATGTAAATATATTCCTCTAAATATTCTGGAAGCAGATAATCCTTGTAAGGATGAAGACAGTTTTGCTGCCTGGCGTCTGCTAAGAAGAATTGGTGCAGTAGGGCTCCTTTGGGATAAAAACAGTACAGCTTTGCTTGGCCTTTACATTAACGCAGATACACGGAAAAGATTATTATCCATATTGGCAAAAGAAGGAAAGATATGTTCCGTGATGGTGGAGGGTATTAAGCAGTCGTTTTATTACCGTTCTGAAGATAGCGGACTGTTGGATGCGATAGTGGAAGGAACTGCCGATCTTAAACCCAGAATGTCATTTATTGCTCCTTTGGATCCGCTGATGTGGGATAAGGCATTGGTTAATTCTTTGTGGGATTATCAATACACTTGGGAGATATATACTCCTGCTGCAAAGCGGAAGTATGCATACTATACTTTGCCCATTCTTTACGGAGATATATTTGTCGGAAGGACTTATGTTGTTCCGGATAAAGAAAGATCCATTCTCATGGTAAAGGGTCTTTGGTGGGAACCTGGTGTCAGACAATCAAAGAAAATGAAATCAGCATTAGAAAAGACACTTAATGCATTCAGCAGGTTTAACGATTGCAACGGTTTTGAAATAAGTATCGATCAGACTTAAAGAGCAGCCTTAACTGTTTTAAGACCATTGCCAAGGAAATCGCTGCCGTACTCTTCCAAAACGCGTTCGGCGTATCTCTTCCCGCTGCCATCGATCTTGCTTCTCTGATAAGCGATCACATTTGCTGTTTCTTTGTTTTCTGCAACAGTAAAGTGTGATTCTAATGATTTGTAGAATTCTTCTATGTTTCCTAATAACTCCAGAGAGGCTTCCCTTAAAGTTATAAATCTTCCGTCACTTAACATTATGCGGTTGGTATCAAGATCAAAGTGAGCGGCATTCTTGAAGTTGATGGCACTCTTTATCTGACGGTCTTCACCCAATGATTCTGCAGGCTTTGAAGCTTCGTAGAGCGAGAGCAGACGTATGAATTTAAGATCACGGATGTCGAGTCCACCATATGCGTAGGGATTAATATCCACATTGCGAAGCTCAATGTGACTTATTCCGTCTTCTTCCAGTTTTTCAAGCGAATTTACTCCTTTGGGTTTGATCCTTACAGGATAGTAAAGTTCTGTCTGTGAAGTGATCAGACCCTCGTTGATATATTTTCTGATGCTGTCTGCATAAGCTTTTGTGCTGTGGTAATCCAGTACCGGAACGAAGAGATTCCAGTATCCGAGCTCACTGCATCTGACGGAGGCCATTCCCAGAAAATCCGTTTTGCCTTTTACGCCCTGTTCCAAGAAAGAACCGTCAAGTACGGGTGATGCAGATAAAAGTACATTAAGTATCCAGCCATCGTTAACGAGATTTGTAGCCAGATCAAGATAAATACTGTCTTTGTAATCCCTCAAAGACAATACAGAACCTGATGCTTTGTAGTCGGCTTCGATGAGTTCTTCGCCTAACGAGAAGTTTACGTGTATTCCGCTGAAGGTCATCTTGTATTTGCCGTACATCTTGGCAAGATAATCTCTGTAGATCGTTTTGTCATATAAAGGACCAGTGAACGTAGCTACGGGAATATCGGCTTCATCTCTTATGTAAGGAGGATTGGAGAAATTCCATACATATTCTTTTTCCGGTAAGTTATGTAAAGTCTCACGGACGCGGCGTTCGTGGGATTCAAGTTCTTCTATGGCCGCCTCTTCGCTTTCTGATACTCCCGTGTTGATCTCCAACTGATTTTCGCAGAAATCTCTTACGATAAATTTATCGGCCGGGAAGGGGTGAGGAGTGTGCGCAAAGGTTCCGTCTCCCAGAACCCTGAGAGATTCTTTCTCTATACCGAATCCGTAATTTGTGAATTTTGAGGCCACTGCCGGATCTTTATAGTGCAACATATGGGACTCCTGTATCTGCAGATCAGATCTCAGCGTAAGCTTTAATGATATCTGTAAATGTCTTACCTTCGGAAAGCATCTTCAGCTTGTCTTTTCCTGCCGAAGATAGTCTGTTGGCACGATCGAAAACAGGAGCCAGAAGTGCTTCTTCCCCAAATCCTCTTTCCTTAAGACCGTCTTCTGATAATTTAGTGATCTTAATGAGTAATTCTCTTAATTTTTCGCGGTTTACAAAAGCCGGCAGTTCTTTATAACTGAACAGTTTTCTCAGTTCGTTTGCATTATAGCTGTGTCCGTAGATGACGGTGTCATTAGATAAGATCTCATCTAATTCAGGAAGCTTTGACGCCAGGCCCAGCTGGAAGGCGATTCCTGCCAGAGCTTCTTTGAAAGGCTGGGTACACATACTCCTGTATTCGATGGTTCCTCTTGCCGTAAGGTCCAGGAACTTATAAGAACGCAAAAGCTTAATGTCTTCTTCGGCATCGGGTACGAACAATGTTTTATGGTATTCGCCATTTGTATAGAATTCGCCTTCAATAAAATTTCGTGTCGCATATTCGGCGAAAGGAACCGGTCGGAAGAAGATATATCTTTTATCACGCTCTGCGCAGAAGATACTTGTTGTAGATATGTAGTCGATAAGAGCATCGATGTCGGTAATGTCAACATCGTAGATTCCAATATTGTGAGGATTGATGCCGTGCGTGCTGTATTCCCAAAGCATGTCCCGTGCAAGGAGCAGACCGGGCTCGTCTTCAGGCATGTCTGAATTTGCAAAAAGGACTGCTTTAAGCGGTTCTAAAAGTGAGAATACTCTGAGTGTTTGTGCGATATTCTCTTTTTTCACATCTAACTGAAGCTGGGTTGCACTTGCAAACGTTCCAAAGCCCGGATACTTATGAAATCCTCCGATCCTTTTCCATGCATCAGCCTTGCGGAGATATCCTTCGAGCATCTTATATCTTCCGCAGTCGATATAATCCTGTCTGCACTTTTTGTAATAAGGCTGTATGCCTAGACCTGTCAGAATGTGATTATCTTTTTCGAGTTCTCTGTTAAAGAGGCGGATGTATTCTTTGAGCCTTTCATTGACGGTGATAAGGCTCTCCTCCTTGCCGAAAGAAATCTCGAGATTGTTATATGAACAGTCAAATGAGAACAGGTCTCCGTTTTTCTCGTTCAGTGCTTCATGGTTGTAACCGCGGTTATCGAACCTTGTCTTTGTAAGATTCAATTCGGATACGATGCTGCTGAATGCCTTTCTGCTGACTGTGTGTGCTGTAGCTTCTCCCGAAAGGTTAACTACGGGCATTTCTATTTCGACACCGACATATGTTTTTCTGTCTTCTTCGGTGGGCTTTATGTACTTGTTATAGATTAATTCTCTTATGTCTTTCACGTCTTCACCGCCTTATCAGATCAAAGCCCGGCATATGCCAGAAAGATAGCCCTGATAGCCTGTTCATCAGGAATATATTCGCCTTCGTGTTCTTTTCCGGATAAGAATGGTTCGCCGTCCTTGTAAGAGACAAGCGTTTTGAAGGGAAGGTGGTCCCATGTGCCGTCTGAAAGCGGAACGGTTGCAAAGATTGCACCATCCGGAGTGTTGTTTACATACAAAGAATCTTTGTAATTCGTATGAAGATATGTCTGTTCACCGTCGAAAATAATGATGTTGAGTTTGTTCTTTGGTGAGAGTTTGGTAACGATCCTGTCGACAACATCAAATCTCTCTTTTGCATCGAGTTCATGTCCCTTTTTATCTGTTTCCTCATTGATCTTATCGAGCAGATAAAGAAAAACTCTTTCGCTGTCGGTGCTGCCTTTTTGCTTGTATGAGTAGATGCTTAAGTCATCGCATTCAAAGATCGTTCCGTTGTGGGCAAAAGTCCAGAACCTTCCGGAATTGTCGTAACCTGAAAAGGGGTGTGAGTTGTTGAAATCGTCGTAGCCGATCGTTGCGAGGCGGATGTGACCTATTATGTCTCTGGCCTTTCCGGCTTCTTTTATGATCCTCTCGATGTTAGTGCTCTTATAAGCTGCAATACGCTCTTTGTATATGATTGTCTGGCTGTTATCAAACGACGCCAGACCCCAGCCGTCGGGGTTATTTACCGAATGTGAGAAGAACTCGGCAAGCAGACCCGAGAGGTCTGTTCTTTTCTTTCCTGAAAAACCGAATAACTCGCACATGTAATATAAGTTCCTTTGTTACCTAGTAAAATAATAGGTATATTTTATATTTCAATGGCGATAAGCACTAATACAAGCACCCGATTAAAAGCTATAGGAAAAACCTATAACTCATATCAGACCTTTTTCAGGTACTCGTTGATCTTTTCGATGTAGAGCTTTCCTAGTCTGCTCGGAACGGTATTCTTACGGGTGATGTAACCGATCTGCATCTTGCTCTCGCTATCGTCTTCATCAGCTTTGAAGGGAATGGCCAGATAGTCGTCGCCGTTGAGCTCTTCACATATGATTCCTGAACAAAGAGTATAGCCGTTAAGACCTACCATCAGATTTAAGATCGTAGCCCTGTCGCATGCTTTGATGATCCTTGAATAGTCTTGTGTGCTGAGGATCTCTTCCGCGTAGTAGAAAGATGAATCTCCCTGTTCAAATGACAGGCACGGATAGTCTTTCAGATCTTCAAATGAAATAGACTTTTTCTTTGCGAGTGGGTGACCTGACCACAGGTATACATAAGCATCGCAGTTGATCAGGGGATGGAATTCGAGGTTTGCCGTTCTGAGCAGTTTGCCGATAGCTCTCTTATTGAATTCACTTAAGTAGATTATTCCAATTTCACTTTTAAGATTTGCTACATCGGAGATTACCTGCTGTGTTCTGGTCTCTCTTATTGCAAGCTCATATCTGGAAGTGTCGTTATCTCTTACAAGCTCGACGAAAGCCTTAACAGCGAAAGAATAGTGCTGGGTTGAAACACCGAACTTCTTTTTAAAGTTTTTCGTACTGTCAAAGCGTTCAACGAGTTCGGAATAGTCATTAATGACCTGTCTTGCATAAAGAATGAAGTCAGATCCTTCAGGTGTAAGGGTGACGCCTCTGCCGCTTCTAATGAAGATAGTTATGCCAAGCTCTTTTTCGAGCTCCTTCAGTGACTCTGTTAAGGACGGCTGTGAGACATACAAAACCTCAGAAGCCTTATTAAGTGAACCGGCTTCCGAGATAGCAATGGCGTAATTGAGCTGTTGCAGAGTCATGGCATTAATTCCTTTTGAAGATATTTGAGCAATTATAATACATTTCGTCCGAAAAACCTATCAAATTAGTATGATATAAAACTGAATTTTTTGGTGAATGTGTAGAGGACAGCTTTTAATGTAGACCCATAAGGGAATTTAAGTATTTGATATAATGTTTGCATGTGTTCAGGCTTTTAAGTAATATTCGTGGGGTGATATATGGACAGGCCGGTAACTACACTTTATATGTTGATGTCTGTAGATGGTAAGATCAGTACCGGTGCTACGGATAATATGGATGTTGATAAGGATCTTCCCAAGATCGAAGGTGTCAGGGAAGGAATCCATCAGTACTATGAGATCGAGCAGACAACCGATTTGTGGTCTTTTAACACTGGTCGTGTCCAGGCAAAGATGGGTGTTAATGAGAAACCCATGCCGAACAAAACACCGGTTTCTTTTGTTATCATGGACAACAATCATCTGACAGAACACGGAGTTCAATACTTCTGCGAATTATCCAAAGAGTTCGTTCTTGTAACGACTAATCCGGAACATCCTGCTTTTGGTATCAAGGCAGATAATCTCCACATAATCCGGCAGCAGGAATTGTCACTTGCAGACATGCTTAAGACTCTAAAGTCCGACTTCGGATGTGAGCGCATTACGATCCAGTCAGGCGGAACTCTGAACAGCATGTTCCTTCGCGAAAAGCTTTTCGACTACATAGACGTAGTAATGGCTCCCGTGCTTATCGGCGGAAAGAATACAGCTACTCTTATCGATGGCGAATCGCTTCGAGATGAAAGTGAATTGGATAAGCTTAGTGCGCTTCAGCTTGTGGAGTGCAAAGTGCTGGAAGACTCTTATATCAGACTGAGATATAAGGTTTTGAATTGATACAAACAGGGAATGGAATAATGAGTAAGAAAATTATCATCACAGTTCAGCATACGGAATCGGAGCATCACCTCAATGGTCATGCAGGCGCCTGGGGCAACTGGAACCTCACTGAAAATGGCAGGGAACAGGCGTATGAGACAGGCAAGTGGCTTCAGAACGAAGGATGCGGCGAAGGCTTTATCATGTACTGTTCTGATCTTGCACGCGCTGTGCAGACAGCAGAAGAGATCAATAAGACACTTCATCTGAAACCTGTAATGTCTGAATTGATAAGAGAAGTTAATGCAGGCGAAGGCAACGGCAAACCTTGGGACTGGTACGATGAACATAAGATTCCAAGTAACGGTTACGATCCTGATTACAGACCTTTCCCTGATGCGGAATCCGACCGTGATCTCTGGAACAGGGTTAAGCCTTTTTATGAAGAGATCATCGCAAGTTCAGATGAGAGGATCCTTATTGTATCTCACGGATGCCTCTTGGGATTCTTACAGGCTATGCTCATGGGATTTGAGTTTGAAGATCTGAGGAAAGCGAGATTCAGCGGAAGATCTGGTTCTGTCTCAAAGTTCGAGATCAACGACGAGGGAAGAGTTACAGCGGCATATATTAATCGCAGGGCTTATTGAATATAATCATGTTACTTAGAAGAGAAATACAAAAGTGCAGTAAATGTGGTTTGGAGAATGGATTTATTTCATTCGCTTTTGAGTTTGGCGGTTATGGTTATCTTGCGGGAAGAAATGAATCCGGCACGAAATACTGCATTGTTGAACTGCTTGGAAATGATATTTACGATGAATTCTGCAAGTTATATCGGAAGTGCGGTTACAGTGATATAAGAAGAATGCAGCGCATGTTCGCGATTGCATGCGATCCGGTAGATGGTAGCAGAGTTTTCTTCAGTGAGAAACAAAGAGTGTGCAGTGGTTGCGGCAGCGATGTTTTCGACGGTGTTATCAAATCTGAACCTGCAGCTGACATTGAGTATTTCGATGTGAGTTATGCAAAGTGGAACAGCTTGGATATTAATAAAAAGCGTTTGCTGATTAATGAAGCGTACAATGATTATATTGAGGGGTTATAAATTCCGGAGGACTTATGTATGAAAAAATGGTATGACGAAGAGTACGAATTTACAGTTGAAGTTACAAGCTTGCTTCACTCAGATACAACAGAGCATTATTGCCGTAATGGTGAAGAAGTCGGCGATAAATATACATGCACATACGGCTGCCCGGTAAACAAAGACGGATACGGTATCTGCTCCAAGACCATGATGATGCTCTATCCGCTTATGGAAGCTGTAAGAAGCGGCGGAGATCTCGAAAACCTTGGCGGCGACGGCAAGTATTCCAAGACCATTGTCTGTCCTGACGGCTGCGTAATGTTTAAGCTGACGGCAACTCCGCTCGGAAATGAGAACTTCCACAAGGGCGGATTCTGGACTTACCCTGACGAGACTGTTTGATATGGAAAACGAGAATATTTACAAATCCAAGAAGAATGCAAACGTCTATCATATTTTCGATGAAAAGATCGTTGTGAAAACATCTCACGGCGATAAGGAGATACCGTTGCCGGTTGATCCTATGAGTTTTAAGTATTATGTCAGTTTTTACTTCATGTTCTACGAAGATGAAAAACTTTTTGTTGTGGTTACAGGCAGAACTGCTGACGTGCGTTTTGAAGTTGATGAAGATACGCTTGAGCTTAAAGGGAATCCTATTCCCTGGCGTTGATGAGGATTTATGAAGATAGCAGTTATACAGGCAAGTTCCCAAGCTGAAAAGAATGAGCTGATATACAGTACGGTTAAGAAATACGCATCTGATGCTGATGTGATCAATTTCGGCTGCACAAAGGATGAGGAAACCAAATACAGCTATATCGAGATATCTGTGATGGTTGGTCTGCTGCTATCAGGCAAAGCAGTAGACTTGGTTGTTACCGGCTGCTCTTCCGGGCAGGGCATGATGCTCGCATGCAATAACATGCCGGGTGTTTTGTGCGGATATATTCCGACGCCTCAGGATGCTTATCTTTTCGCGCAGATAAATGACGGCAATGCAGTATCGCTTCCATTGGGTGAAGGATACACCTGGGCAGGCGCTGATAATCTTGATAAGACACTCGAAAAGCTCTTCTCCGAGCCTTTCGGACAGGGATATCCGAAGAGTGAAGCTGCGCGTAAACTGGAAGATACAAAACTCCTTAAAAAGATCAGGGAATCATCTCAGGTAAAGATGGCCAAACTGATTAAAGGCTTGGATAAACCTCTTTGGGACAAAGTGTTATCAAAGAGGGATGTAGTAGAATATATCTTGGAAAACGGCAAGGACGAAGAACTGGCTTTGCTGATCAGAGAAAAACAGGGAAGAGAATATGCCGGATCAATTTTCGAGAACTGAATTGTTATTGGGAAAGCCTGCAATGGAACGTCTTGCCGGATGCCGCGTGGCAGTATTCGGTATCGGCGGTGTCGGAGGTTATGTATGTGAAGCTCTGGCTAGAAGCGGTGTTGGCGCACTTGATCTGATTGACGATGACAAGGTGTGTCTTTCCAATATTAACCGCCAGATAATTGCAACCAATAAGACTGTTGGACGATATAAGACAGACGTAATGAAAGAACGCATTTTGGATATCAATCCGGATGCCAAAGTGAACACATACAGGTGTTTTTTCCTTCCGGAGAATGCATCTGATTTCCCGTTCGATAAATACGACTATGTGGTTGATGCAATTGATACTGTCACAGCAAAGATTGAACTGGTAATGCAGTGCCGGAATAGCGGGGTCCCGATAATCAGCTCAATGGGTGCGGGTAATAAACTTGATCCTACCAAGTTCCG
This sequence comes from uncultured Clostridia bacterium, assembly GCA_947303185.1. GTDB lineage: Bacteria > Bacillota > Clostridia > Saccharofermentanales > Saccharofermentanaceae > Saccharofermentans. The sequence goes on from CAMYXF010000009.1 coordinate 89,287, forward strand.
CGTTGCTGATATCTACAAGACGCAGATGGATCCTCTGGCAAAAGTAATGCGCCGCGAATTGAAAAAGAGAGGCGTCAAGAAACTGAAAGTCGTTTATTCGGAGGAAGAACCGGTCGTTCCGGATGCGGATTCGGCTGAAAACCAGGTTGATGCCGGTACAGCCCGTCAGGGATCCAAGCGCAGAAGCACTCCGGGCAGCACGGCTTTTGTACCCTCTGTTGCAGGACTTATCATCGCAGGAGAAGTAATCAAGGACTTAATAATTATCGGCAGGAAAAAGAAAGGGCCGGAATAACGCAGATTATGGATTATTTAAAATGTGATCCTCAAGAGATTAATTACGAGCTTTTGAAGAAGCTTTATGATGTTGATACATTTGCAGGATACACGGATGCTGAGATTTCTGAGATGACGGAAGGCTTTGACAGCGTGCCTGCTGTACTCCTTGCATTCTGGAAGAATTGTGGTGCTACGGAGAAACTGTTTTCGTCAAGTAATGATCCCTGGCTCAATCTTGAATACCGCCGAAAATATACCTGGGTGAAACGAGATTCGAAGGAATATTTCTTTTTGCTTAATGAGAATCAGGGTTGTTTCCAGGTTGCAGTCCGAAGAGCTGATATGAATAAAGAGAATCCGCCGGTCTATGTGACTGAACGGACAGGTGATAATGGATTCCGTGAGGTCGGGCAGGGTGCTCCGAGCATAACGGAATTCCTGATGGGTATGCTACTTTATGAAGCTGCTCTTGGCGGACTGCAGTATTTCAAAGAAGACATACTCTGGTATGAAGAGGAAGATGCTGAGGAGATAGAAAAGATATTAACGGTCCTTCCGTATCATGTTCAGAACTGGTATTCTGAAAAAATCGATTTCTATACGCTTTCAGGAAACGAGATCCTGTTCATAATGAAGGGTGATACACCTAACGGAACTTATGCTGCTAATACCCGAGAGGCATTTGACCATTTCGATGAACTGATAGGAAACTTTGGCGAATACTGATAAACAGCAAACTCGACAACTGATTTTTACCCTTTGATTAAAAGACCTGTAAACCTCTTCACATATATAGATTGACTCTTATAATATATAAGATGGGGGGTAGCAAAAATGAGTAATAAGGGTAAGTACAAAATTCCGAAAGCGCACGCATTGTGGCCTATCTTATGGCGTGTGGCCGTTTTCTTGAGCATTGTCGTCATGATATTCGCTGTCCTGAATATTCTTTCCGGATATGTTAGGGACTTCCGTTCTGAAGCAGACACCACTTACGTCCGCGAATTGGCAGATACCATAGACCATGGTACTGAAGCTGAACGTGAAAGAGCACTCGCTACATTAACAGGCGATGACCATAACTACTGCATAATCGACCTTTATGGCAATGTGGTAGAACATTCAGGTCCCATCACGGTAAGCGGCTATAATGACAAAAAGGGTGAGTTTTACTCCAGTGATCTGAAAGACATCCTGTTTGATGCAGATGTTAAAGATGATGACGGCGATCGCAAAATCGTTGTGGATGCAGGTGGACCTGCTACATTCCTTCTCGATGACTACAACACCAGTATAGATGCTTTCGCAGAAGTATATGATCTTGCAAGCAATCATCCCGATCTCCTGTTAAGCGGATCCAGTAATGCAGTATTCTCGTTCCCTTATTGGATCGGTGTACCGATGAGCGGGTCTTCACAGATCCTCCTGGTCAGATCCATGCTCACCGTAAAAGTTAAAGACTACGCATATCTTGCAGCTGGTATTATCATTGCATTTATAATCGCTGTTTTTGTATTTATCCTCATGATCGTCAGTGTCATCATGAATCTTTCCTCAAATCGAAAACTCAGACGCTGGCTTTTCAGGGACAATATCATCAAAGGTCACAACTGGCTTTGGTACGCTGTATCGACGCAGGATATCCTCTGCAAGAGAAAGAATGCCCATAAGACATATGCGGTCGTCGATCTTGTATTTGTCAGATACAGAAACTTCGTGCTCTGCCACTCTGTAAAAGAGGCAGAATCGCTCCTTCGTCTGGTAGTTGTTGAAATCTGCAAAAAACTCAAAAAGGGTGAGCTTATCGCTCACAGCTCATCAGCAGCGCTGCCGCTTCTCCTTGAAGTAAAGGACGAAGACGATGCAAATGCCAGAATTCAGGACATCATCAGCACTCTCGAAGCGATTCCCTGCGGACACAGGCTCGCGTTCAAGGCCGGTGTTTATCTCGTAATACCAGCTCAGGAAAAGATCGCCCTCAACCAGAAGCGTTATATTCCGGATATCGATCTTCTGTACAACAACGCTTGCGCGGCCAGCCTTTCACTTTCTGAAGTTGCTGATTCCGGCATAGCCTTTTTCGACAGCGAACTTGTTGACGAAGAGAAGTGGATCGACACAGTTACAACCCGTCAGCAGGCTGCAGTCAATAACGAAGAATTCCTCGTTTACTATCAGCCCAAGTACGATCCCCGTACAAACGAACACATGGGTACAGAAGCGCTCATCAGATGGCAGACACCTGACATGGGGCTCGTGCCTCCTTACAAGTTCATTCCGATTTTTGAGGATAACGGATTCATCACACAGATTGACGACTATATGTTGATACACGTTGCGCGCAACCAGCGCAGGTGGCTTAATGAAGGCCGCAAGTGCGTCCCGATCTCCTGCAACGTTTCCAGAGCTCACTTCGGTACAGAGAATCTTGCAGAATATATCTGCAACCTGGTCGACAGAGAAGGATGCCCGCGCTCACTCATTGAGATCGAGCTCACCGAGAGTGCTTTCTTTGATGACGAGAATGCCATGATTACTACGATCAACCGTCTTAAGTCTTACGGCTTCCTTGTCTCCATGGATGACTTCGGTACAGGCTACTCATCTCTCAACTCGTTAAAGGATATGCCTCTCGACATCCTTAAGCTCGATGCAGGCTTCTTCCGCGGCAGTGAAGATAACCCGCGTACCAGGATCGTCGTATCCGAAGCTCTTGCTCTTGCAAGATCCCTTAACATGAAGACTGTCGCAGAAGGCGTTGAAGATAAGTCCACCGTCGACTTCCTTGCACAGGAAGGCTGCGACATGATCCAGGGCTATTACTACGCAAAGCCTATGCCGTGCTCAGAATACGAGAATACGGTAATTCCTGTACCCGGCCAGCAGGTTCCTGAAAGTGCACCTCAACAGGCTCCGGTAGAATCCCAGCCTGCAGCTGATACTCAGCCTTCTTCTGACACACCAAGCTAATTAAGGACAGTTATGGAAAGAACATATAACAAACTGGTGCGGGATAATATTCCCGATATCATCATTTCAAATGAAGAAACTCCTGTTACAAGGATTCTTAATGATGAAGAGTATAAGAAGGCTTTGGAAGAAAAACTCTATGAAGAATATGAGGAAGTCTTATCAGCCGGTGGAACTGAACGTTGTGAGGAACTGGCTGATATGGTCGAAGTTATAAGAGCTTTAGCTAAGCTGGAGAATAAATCACTTGAAGACATAATCAGTTTGGCTGAAGATAAGCGTGCAAAACGCGGCGGATTTGACGACAGGATCTATTTGGAGAAAGTAATAGAGAAGTAAATCTGAAAAACATTTTGGCAGAGAACGGACATTTAGAGGTGGGGATATGAAAACAAAAAAGTCTGTTGCAGTTATCTGCATTTTATTGGTGTTAAGCATACTGCTTGCCGCTTGTGATTCTTCCGGAAAAAGCGGGAAGGATGTAATTTTCGAGGGCAACCCGGATACGAAAAATGCTGATGAATACGGGTTCATGTACCAGAAAGATCTTGAGACGAGATGGGTCGATGAACCCATGATCCAGGGTGTAGTCGACTGGGATGGTGATCTTGATCCGGGTCAGTATGTCTCAATAGTCTGCCGCATGAATGATGACATCAACGAGCAGTATAAGCTGAGCAGGAAACTGATGAAGGCTTATTGCTTTGAGCGGAACGACGATTATACCTGGAATAAGAGTGATGCGTTGTTTTCGAAAAAGCCGGTGTATTACCAGCATTCAGAGACCGATACAAAGGGTAACACCACATCATGGTACGGATATGACTTCCAGATAGACTTGCCCAAGGATATCAAACCTGGAAAGTATACATTTGCTTTGGTAAGGGAAGATAACGTGGTCGAGCTTATGATCGATTTCTGTGTGCCCATGCCCGCAGTATCGAAGCCGATTTCGGATGACCCCGTACCGGTAACTACTGAGAAACCTGTTATCTATCTTTATCCTCAGTCACAAACAGACGTAAGCATCATTCTGGACTATGACGGAACTCTCACATGCACATATCCGGAATACAATGCCGGATGGAACGTGACTGCATTCCCTGACGGAACCATTTTCGACAAGAATACTAAGAGAAATTACGAGTATCTTTTCTGGGAGGGTACCAGGTCTTTTGGTGACTATGAATTCAGGCATGCAGCTTGCGTGGCGCGTGAAGATACGGCAGCTTTCCTTGAAGAATATCTGGAAGCAGCCGGATTAAATGACCGCGAGATCGACGACTTCGTCTCATACTGGCTTCCGAGGCTCCAGGCATCACCTTATAACCTGATCTCATTCCCGAGCGAAGAATACTGTGATTGGGCAAAGCTTAACGTGGATCCTGCACCTGACACTCTGATTCGCGTTTATATGGTTTTTGCTCCTCTTGAATCTCCCGTTGAGATTCCTGACAGCATGGCGCTTGAGCTTCCTTCCACACCTGTGCGTCAGGGATTTACCGTAGTTGAATGGGGCGGAAGTGTTCTATATGATCTGGATGCTGTACCCGGAAATTAAAATATTGAAAGATAAAAGGAATGCACATGAAAATACTGGTTTTAGGCGGAACGAGATTTTTTGGAATCCATATGGTAAATGATCTTATTGAAAAAGGTCATGATGTCACTATAGCAACGAGAGGAAATACTCTGGACGGTTTCGAGGATTCGGTTTCCAGAATCCGATTTGAGAGAACGGATGAGGACAGCATCAAAGCCGTGATAGCAGATACGCATTACGATGTGATCATTGATAAGATCGGTTATTGCTCAAACGATATCCGCAAGCTCCTTGATTCTGTCGATTGCGATAAGTATATCTACATGTCAAGCACGGCGGTTTACGATCCCAAACACATCAATACCGTTGAGGAAGATTTTGACGGTACGGCCGGTGAACTTATCTGGTGTGACCGTAAAGACTATCCTTACGATGTGATAAAGAGACAGGCCGAATATGCCCTCTGGCAGAAGTATCCTGATAAGAACTGGATTGCCGTAAGATATCCGTTTGTAACCGGTAAAGATGATTACACAAAGAGGCTGTATTTTTACGTTGAACATGTTCTTAATCAGATGCCGATGAAGATCGATAATATTGATTCGCAGATGTCTTTCATCAGATCAGATGAGGCAGGAAAGTTCATGTCATTTCTGGTCGATAAAGATTTCAAAGGTGCAGTAAACGGCAGTTCAAAAGGCACGGTATCCATAAGAGAAATTCTCGATTATCTCGAAAATGCAACAGGAATGAAAGCAGTCATCAGTGACGATGGTGAGCCCGCTCCTTACAACGGAGAAGTCGAATACAGTATAAATACTGATAAAGCAGAAGCACTCGGCTTCGAGTTTTCTGACCTTAAAGACTGGCTCTTTCCTTTGCTCGATTTTTATATCGACGTGGCACACGAAGGCATGTTGGGATTGTATGGCGCGTTGGATTGATAATAACGAAGAAACAGTTTTTGTTAGGAATTAATCATGGAACTGATAACTAAAAGCAAGCGCCCGGGAATGAATTGTTCTATCGATGTCTTCTATGAGATGACGGAGGGTTTTTCTGCGCATATTAATGACAGGAATAACTATAAGATGGTGCTTGTCAGAACCGGTTCATTTGTCCTTGAAGAAAACGGCGAATACAGAGTTATAACTGCGCCTGCAGGACTCCTAATAAACGAGAAAGCTGATTTCAAAGTTGTTTCTGAGAATGGGGTTACAACTAGAACGTTATATTTCAAGCCGACCTTCATCCGCGAGGAGTTTACTTTTGAAGCCATTGATTCAGGCAAATATGATAAGTTCTATTCTGTCGTAAAAGATGACAGTAAAAAGGCAGCAGCTGATACGAAGACATCAACCGAGAAGAAGATGGATCTTCTTGAAGGTGATTATAAGTTTGAAGATTGCTTCCGCGATACAATATATCAGGACTATCTATTGCTTTCAGAGTTTTTCGGCCGTGACAGAGATATAGTCTGCTACTCAATGACTATGCAGGAATATGATACGGCAAACAGACTGAGTGCAAGTGTCAGATACGACCTTGAAGAACAGCCTGATAACTTCTGGATATTGCGCGTAAGATATTTCATCATATCACTCCTGTTTGCAGCAACTGCAGATTTCTATATAAACTGGAGACAATATGAACTCTACAAAGATCCGCTCGTTGCTGATGTATCAAGTTATTTATGGGATCACTTACATGAAGAGATCACATTGGAGAGCGTGCTCAAAAGATTCTCCGTAAATAAGAACACTCTTAACGATGCATTCAATAACGAAGTGTCAATGTCGTGCATGGCATACCTTGAAGATCTTCGTGTGAACCGCGCGAAAAAGATGTTGCAGTTCGGAGACGAATCTGTCAGCGAGATAAGCCAGATATGCGGCTACGATGACACCAATTATTTCTCCAAAGTATTTAAAAAGCATACAGGCCAGACTCCGTCCGAATATCGCAAGCAGATGAAGAGCCTGTGCTGATATTACCCGTTTTTGTGCCGATATTCCTAACTCCTGAGACCCTAAAAACTATAACATCAGGTAACAAAGTTTTGGAGGAATAAGGCATGAAGAGATCTTTGTTGTCTGCTTCTATACTAATTACGGGCGTTATGTTTCTCGGCGGATGCGCTGCTGCGCCGACTGAATTTGTACCTCAGCATAAGACAGAAACTGAAGTCGCCAATATAACTGACGGTATGATTCCGCAGGTCATTGAGAAGAGCGTGACTTATGTTCAGAATGAAAGTGAAGGCGAATGGATTGTTGAGTCATCAGAGATAACAAAATGGGATGTAGCATCAGACTTTGATATCAGCGATTCAGTCTGGGCTGTAACAACCGATGACGCAACAGCTTTAGCAGGCTTTCTTGATGATTCATTTAAAGGCCAGGCAGCTACTTTGTATATTCATTTCAGCTCGGATTCAGCTGATATCCAGACGAACGCAAACGGCGTTTCTTCGTTGGATATCACTATGAATATGACAGCTGACTTTGTGTTTGTCTGCAACGGAGGCAAGTTCAATTTCTATGATGTTGCAATCAAAACTGCAAGCGTTAAACCGGACGGATCTGCCTCCTTTAATGTCGATCTCGGAAACGGAATGGCAGGCGATGTTGTTATTCCATCAAACGTAAACACATGCGAATGGGAGGACTTCCTCATCGCTCAGTCAGACACATATCTGCATATGATTCTGTTTGAAGATATTCCGACGTTTAATGTGTCTTCTACAAGCCTATATAACGGCATCTGGGATCCGAAGATTTCTAATACGGAAATCGGCGAAAACATATCACCTGAATTAACGTGGGATGCCGTTGACGGAGCCACTCAGTATGTAGTTGTCATGATCGACGATTCCTGGCTTCACATGGACGTGTTTACCACAGAGACCTCTTTGGCTGAAGGTGCATTCTCCAGCGGTTCGCGTGGCGCAGAGTATGTAGGACCTTATCCGCCAAAGGGCAGCACGCACACCTATTCCATATTTGTATTCGCGCTCAAGAACGAACCCGGAAAAACAACTCTTTTATTCGATGCAGGTTCAAACAGCGTTAATAAGATCTACGAAGGCCTTAATACAGACGTTGACGGCAACACAGGAAACGTTTTGGCTTATGGAAGACTGGACGGTAACTTCACTAATAAGTAAACTTCAGATACAAAATTAGAAATTAGTATTAGCAGTCGGTTCAAAACCGGCTGCTTTTCGCATATTATAGAATAAGTAGAACAGAAGGCATTTTTTGATCTTTGTGATGGGGTAATAGGTATCATGTATGGCACATCTGATTATATGCAAAAAGAAATGAACGGGCTGTATCACTGATTAATGAGATTTTTATATGTTAATTACCACTGAAAGATTAGTGATCAGACCTATAGAAAAAGACGACTGCGAAGCGATTTACAGGTATGCAGGTGATCCTTCGATCGATATGATGATGTTTCTTCCCAGAACTTATGAAGAGACAAAAGAGTTCGTGGAATTCGCAGTGTCTGAATGGGCAAAGGAAGAGCCTGAAGACAGGGAGTTTGTGATTCTCTTAAACGGAGATATCATTGGCGGCGTTAATCTGGAATGTGAGGGTGCCGGAATCTATGAAATCGGATGGACCCTTCGCGGGGATATGCGTGGAAAAGGTTATGCCACTGAAGCCGCAAAGGCTTTAGTGGATTATGCTTTCGGTGATTTGAATGCGGAAGAAATACGTGCTCACTGTGACAGCAGAAACCATGCTTCTGAAAAGGTTATGAGAAAACTCGGTATGGTTTTGGTTGATGGTACCGGAACAAGATACTATCCCAAAACCGGCGTTTCTTCCGGAGAATATCTATATGCCATAACGAAGCCTAAGAAAGCAACGAGAGCATACCCGCTCCCATCTTCAGAATATATTTTCAAGAAAACAGACATTTGGTCTGAAATTGTTACGTCAGTTGTTCCTGAATACATGAAGGATCTTGCCGATAAATACAACATGCATTTTAAAGTTATTTCCTGTACTGAAAATGCGATGTTTAACGACAAGTGCTGCATCATTTTCGCTATAGACAACAGAGATGGTGTCATTATGGGAACGACACTGCCTGAAAACGGCAGAAGGGTGGAATACATCCTGAACGGTTTTCTTATAAAAGCGTTTGATGCTTCTGACAGAGAAGGCATCAGTACTGAATGGCGCCCCGTGACAGAACAGATAAGGGATCAGCTGACAGTAGCCGCACGAGGCCTGGACAGCAAGTGGAGCGGGCTTCTTAAAGGTGACATGAGCTGGTTCGAAGATTTTAAGAAGACTGCATTTTATTATGAATTAAAGATGCGTGACGAAAAACGCAACAAGATACTTGACGAGATAATTGCCTGGCAACGAGCTCAGAATGCGGGAGCTTCGCAGTCAACGTGACCGTGAGTCTGTGCAACAAATTCTCTTTTCAACTGTATTTATAGTATAGAAGCAAGCAATACCGGTTTCTGACGAGAGGGGATTTTATGAAGACTGACTTAAGCCTTAATGGAAGTTGTGATCGCAGGTATTGAGACTGTTTGGTACAGCAGAAAGCTCGTAAAAAAGGATGGCAATAGATCGACGGCCAGAAATATAATTTATGCAATCACAGCAAACCTCATCAGTGCATTCATTGATGTGCCGGTATTACTGATCATGGCTTACATTAGAACCCATTGGTGAGAAATTGAATTTTATATAAATGAAAAGTCCCGGGAAAAAGTATTTCCGGGACTTCTTTATTTGTTTTGGTAAGGCCCGTCGGATGATTCCGGGGAAATTAAGCAACTGAATGTATAATAGATATATAATGATCTTGTAAAAGAAAGCTTTTGTAAATCGCTTGGGTTAGTATCACCTTATACTTTGAAAGAAACTTAACAGGTGTAACAGAACAAATAAGAGGATAGGCACAATGGAAAACAACAAAGACGTTAATCAGAGTCAGGATAATGTTAATGATAATCCGTATACCCTGTACTATCAGAAATATTTAGCTAAACCTACAGCTAACTCTGAAATAATAGATAAGAATCCGATCAAGCCCAAACAGATAATAGCGATGATCCTTTGCGGAGTATCGTCCTTTGTAATGGTTTTTTTCGGTTTTATATGGGCCCTTATAATTGTCAGCGGGAATGCCGGAAAACCTGATGATGTAAGCTTCTCGATTTTCTTCCTTTTGTGTACATCACTTGCCCCGGCAATCGTTGCAAAGGTTTTATACCACAAAAGCAAATGGGCAGTGGTTAACTTCATTTGCTTAGGTGTATTTTTTGTTGCAATGATAGTCATAAACGCCATTGCGTAGTAAAACAGCGCAACCTGACTGTGATATTTATAAGATAATGGTATCTGTTATTCAGCTACTCTTCTCATCTCGAATGCAGCAGTAAATGTTGTGCCGTCACCGTTATCCCTAAGAGCTGTCCATGACATTGTGTCACCGTCGATCGTGATATCCCACCACTCGCGGTTTTCGACATCGCCGTCAGACCAACGTGTGCAGAGCAGGATGCCGTCTACAAAGTACTCGCCGTCATTATGAACGACCCACTCGTCTCCGTTCTGTTCGTAGTAAACGAAGGTGCCGTCATCATGGTATTCCCAGCGGTGAGGCTGTCCGTCATCGAAAACAGATCCTTCACTGGTACAGCTTCCTTCCCAGGTGCCGATAATGTCGCTGCTGAAATCTTCATCGATCCTTACGAAAGTAAGAACTCTCTCGGTTTCTACAGTCTTTTCACCGCCGCGGATTTGGGTAACAGTAAAGTTGGCAGTAAACTCATTTTCACTGAAATCGGTGATGACAAATTCACGTATGGTCGACATTCCCTCAAGAGGACCGTCGGTGAATGTAATAACATTACCGTTAATCGTACAGTCTGTTAATGAAGGCGAATGCCATGGAGAACGATTTCCGTCTACACGGGATACGCTGGAGTATACCTCAGAAGGAGAGACCATATTAAATACAATATTCTCATTGGCTGCTGCAGGCTTTCCGTCTACCTCGGATGTCATCCATCTTCCGACAAGCATCTCTTCAATCGGTGCCTTTGCGACCGTGTCGGAAGTCTTTTCCGGTGCAGCATTACAAGCCGTAAACAACAAGGTGCTGCAAATTACACAGGAAAGCAGTACGGACAATGTCTTTTTCATATTAGCCCCTCCATCATTTGAATTACTTTGATTATAAGCGTTCAATATTAATAATCTTTGAATGTGGTGTCACGATAATGTATATGAATACATCTATTATATACAGTGGTAAACTACTTAAAACAAAGGGGATAAAGACATGAACTATTGCACACCTGATTACGATCATTGTCTCGTAAACTTAAGCAACTCAGTGCTTAAGGCTTTCGGCGCCAAGACAACGGCACCGACTTTGGCGATGGCAGATAAACTTCTTGAAGGCAGCTACCAGAATGTAGTTGTTCTTTTAATGGATGCAATGGGTATTTCCATTTTGGAAAAGCACTTGAAGCTGGACGGTTTTTTGCGTTCACATCTGCAGGGACAGTACAGTTCCGTTTTCCCGCCTACGACAGTTGCTGCTACGACATCCATTCTGTCGGGCCTTTATCCGAATGAACACGGTTGGCTCGGGTGGGACATCTACTATCCTGAACTTGATAAGAATGTTACCGTTTTCACGAATACCGAGCAGGTAACTGAAGATGAAAACAAGAATATTAAAGAGATCGTTCCTGCTGCAGATTTCCATGTAGGTTTCAAGTACACGCCATATAAGAACATCGTGGAAAAGATAAACGAAGCAGGCGGAAATGCTTATGCCTCAATGCCTTTTATGGATCCGTTTCCGCAAGATTTAGACAGCATCTTTGCGCGTGTTGTTGATCTTTGCAATAAGCCGGAGAAGAAGTTTATATACGCTTACTGGAATGAGCCCGATCAGACGATCCATCTTACCGGACCTGACAGCAAAGAGACTCACGATCTCATGATCGAACTCGAAAAGAAGATCGAAGTTCTTGCTTCGAATTTGTCTGACACGTTGCTCCTTATCACTGCTGATCACAGCCAGATCGCGTGCACTAATTACTGCCTTATGGATTATCCCGAGATACTTAAGTGCCTTGTGCGTCTGCCTTCTATCGAACCCCGCACATTGAGCTTCTGGGTAAAGGACGAATATAAGGAATCGTTCCCTGAGATCTTCAGGAAAGAATTCGGCGATAAATTCTGGGTCGCTACTAAGGAAGAAGTAATTGAACAAAAGTTATTCGGCATCGGAAAGGATCACGAACTCTTCGAAGATATGTTAGGCGATTATATCGCTATTTCTGTTTCTGATGCAGCGATCTTTTTAACGCATAAAGAGATGGAATCAATGCCCGGCGGACACGCAGGACTCACTAAAGAAGAGATGGAAATTCCGCTGATCGCGGTAATAAAGGATGAATAGGAATATGGCAGAATCAATGTACAGATTAATACTTTCTGATTTAGACCATACCCTTCTCAGATCAGATGGGAGCATATCAGATCATACTCTTGATGTGTTGAAGCGTTGCAGGGACAACGGGGTTCTTTTCGCGATTGCCACAGCCAGATACTGGATTGGTGCTGAACGGTATATTGAACTTCTTAAACCGGATTTTGAGATTACTACGGATGGTACTCTCATTCACTCCGGTGACAAGTGCATCTACAGTTCGGAATTCACAACGGAAGATACGAACAGGATCGTACAGGCACTGCTTAAGAAAAAGCCTGATGCTGAGATAACTGTTGCAGTTGGAAAGACGGTATATTGGAACAGCAAGCATATCGCCGAATCAGAAAAACTCCATAAGGCTATCTATATGGAATACGATAAGCCTCTTGATTGCAGGGCTAACAAGATCGTAGCAGAACTGCCTGATGAGGCCATTGCAAGGCAGATAGCTGATGAGATCGGTTGCAAACTTCAGTGCTACAGGGGCGAGAAGTGGTATGCATTTCTCCCGAAAGATTCCGGAAAGATCGAAGCTATCAAAGCCATGTCAGCCATCAGCGGAATAGATCTTAGGGATATGGTTGCTTTTGGTGATGATAAGAATGATATAGATATGCTGAAGATCTGCGGAAGAGGAATAGCAGTTTCTAATGCTATAAAAGATGTTCTTGAACTGGCTGATGAAGTAACATCATCGAACGATGAAGACGGCGTCGCCAAATGGATAGAGATGAATCACGATTAGCTGTATGTCTTGTTGTATTTTTTGAAGTAAGTTTGGTTTTACGAAAATGAAAAAGTCCCGGAAAACGTCTTTCCGGGACTTCTTAATTTGTTTTGGCGGAGAAGGGGGGATTCGAACCCCCGCGCCAGTTGCCCGGCCTAAAGCTTTAGCAAAGCCTCCCCTTCGGCCTCTTGGGTACTTCTCCCTGCCTGCGAAAAGAATAATAACATAAAGGTATTTTAAATGCCACACCTCAAAATAATATATATGCATATAAGTCTTCCGTATCTGGTTTTGAGGTTGTAAAATAGTTCGGTATTAAAGATTGGAATAACTTTTAAATATAAAGAAAAAAATCTTAAAAACTCTGAAAAAACTTCTTGACATCCCAGTTCCTGTGGTATATCCTTTACAAGCACTTTGACGGAGGCA
>CAMYXF010000010.1 GCA_947303185.1 uncultured Clostridia bacterium
ATTCCCATCTTTATTGGAATCGCAGTATTTATCATGAGAAAGGAAAAGACACCGGGATTGACATAATATCAGCCATATTAGGTGTTAAGAGAGCGTACAAGGGAATCGATAAATTAGCGAAGCATACAAGTGAGTAATAACAGTTTCAATTATCGAAAATTGAATCTGTCTTAATAATCGCTGTAAAACGTGATGTATAATTAAGGTCGGCAGAGCTAGTCATTGTCGACCTTATTTTATTAAAACGTTGGAACAGAAAATCATCAGGAAAACAGACTGGATAATATGAATGAAATAACGATAAAAGCCTTATCACCGGATCTGGAGAAAGATTACTTTGACTTTTTTGATAACCGTGCATTCTCGGACGGTTCACCTTACTATCCCTGTTATTGCAATGCATTTAATATGAGTGCAGGCGAGATAGAAGCGATGCGCAACCAGGCAAAACAGTATGGCGGTGGAATTGAAGGTTGGAAGAGATCCCTTAGAGAAACAGCTGTCCGTATGGTAAGACAGGGCTTGATACGCGGTTACCTTGCTTTTGATAATGACCTTGCAGTCGGATGGTGCAATGCGAATGACAGGACAAACTATTACCGTGTCGGCGAGTTTGATCTCGATCATCTTCCGGATGAAAGTACTTATTCTCACAGTTGCCTTCCGGGACAGGTCTTGTCGATCGTGTGTTTTGAGATCAGTCCGGATTATCGCGGAAAAGGCATTGCGAAGCAGTTGCTAAAACAGATCTGTTATGATGCCGCGAGAAACGGGTATCAATATGTTGAAGCTTATCCGGAAGTGAGCGGACAAGCTTCTATGGCTTTTACCGGCCCTGTGAAATTATATGAGAAGAACGGATTTGCCGAATTCAAGAACGACGGCAAAACGATCATAATGCGTAAGCATCTGAATTAAATTTTAAGTAGTTTGGAATGATAAATATACAGGATGATGGAATATGATAACGGTAAATCTTTATTACAAAGGAAAGAACGGAAGTGCAAGAGCATTTGCCGAAGAGATGGAAAAGTCCGGAATAGCGGATGCGATTCGTGCTGAAAAAGGCAATCTCAGATATCAGTATTTTGTTCCGCTTGATGATCCTGAGACAGTTCTGCTCATAGACTCATGGACGGATCAGGCCGCTATAGATGAGCATCATGCATCACCTATGATGAAGCAGCTTGCTCTATTACGCGAGAAATACGATCTCCACATGACGGTTGAGCGTTTTGTCAGTGATGAATATGATGCGGATAAACAGTTTATTAGAATGTAATATAAGCAGTAAAACTGATCATGCAGGGCTAGAAGCTCTGACCGGATTATCAGCAGTATAGAAATGACAGTGGCGGTATCAAAAGTCAGGTCCGACTGAGCCGCACTCCATACAGAATTTGCCGGTGTTGGAGGCTCCGCACATGGGGCACTTCCATCCGTCGGTTTTTTTGGCTCCGCATTCGGGACAGAACTGTGCCGTATTTCCCTGCTTGCCGCATGCTTTGCAGTTCCAGGTGCCGGGAGCTGATGCGGCAGCCGTTTCTTCCATATGATTCGAATTCGTATTTGCAGCCTGCTGTTGCGCCATAGACATCATGCCCATGATTCCCATCATGCCGAATGCGTTGGCCGGCTGTGCATTGTAGGGATAATACTTCTTCGTATCTATCTGTGATGTTGAATCGAATTCCGAATTGGACGCAATGTAATTCAGGAGCTCAAGCGTTTTGTCAGGATCTGTGAATATCCTTTCCTTTGTCTTGCCGAACTGGATGAAGCTTTCCCATTTGCCGGGTTCAACGTATGCTTCGGCAGGATCCTTGCAAAGCTCTCTGACCCTTTCCTTTATATCGGGAATCAGGCTGTCCGGGACTTTGTATTTTTTCTCGTTGAGACCTTCTCTGATAACGACAAAATATTCATCGCCGAATGACCAGAGGCGGCTTGTCTCGGTGTCGGGGAATATTGTCCTGATAACTGCAGGAGACGTATTATCCGGTCCGCAGTATATCTGATGGTAGATCGTTTTGAGTTCGAATTCTTCAGGCAACGCGGGATTTGGATAACAGTGATTGATGAGACCCCTCCTGTCCAAAGGTTCGCCCAGCTCATCTTTCAATTCTGTCAGCATCTTGAGTATGAGCTCGTCATCAAAGTCATACCATGTGGTCTTGTTATCCTCGTATATCTCGATAACCGCTGCAGTTGTTTTGCCGTTATGCTCGGCATCCATCGGGAAATGACCGTTATGGCTTCCCGTGGTCTTTGATAATACCTCGTCCTTAAATTGTTCTGCTCTTTCTTTGGTGACGGCATAATCCTGATTGCCGCAGGTCAGAAGATATACACCACTCTTGACCGTGGCAAGGCGGAAATCGGGATTTGTCGGAGGTCCTCCGCAAAGAGTCATCTGGAAGCGGTATTTTACAAGATCTCTGTATGCGATATAAACAGACATAACCGGCATGCTCCCTCTTTTCAAAATGTCATATCATAATACATAGAATATATCACACCAGGAGGACTCAATTGGTTTGATAATTGTTTAGTTATATATTCTTTCTGATTTGGATTTTCGGAATGTTTGTGGACAAGAATGATAAACTGATCTGTGAAAAAACGTTCGAGACTACTGTAAAAGAAACAGAGAAAGGAACCTGAAGTACTGAGAACATGTATATTTATATTGCTTACAGAGACCTGAAAACATATTACACTCAGAATTCCCTCTACGGCGGAGTGCCATACAACAACGATTACAAGTTCACAGCCATAAAGGATGGTCTTTACTATCTTCTTACTCTGAATGGTGCGAACTATCGCGTGTCAAAAGAGGCCGGAGAAAAGTTTATCGAAGATGTCTTGAATAAATGCACGGGTGAACATCAGGGTTCCTTTCCTTTTGTTCGGTCACTTAACGGTAAGGATATGGCTGCAGTTATCGAGCGGTCGCGCGAAGTGGATTTGCGCGGGCGCGGGCATTTATCAAGTCAGGATTTCTATTACGATATGGACGCTGACGTTTTGTATCAGATGTTGGAAGAACTGAGGGCAGGGTCAGGAGAACCTATGGATAAACGTGCATTAATGAACTACTGCTATCCTAACCCTACACTGCCCGAAGGTGATTTTGATCTTACCGGGATCTATCACGGCATTTACTGCACGCCGGACAACAAGCCTAATTCCGTAATTCAGACCGTTTTCCCGGATAAGAAGGTCAGTTGCTTTTCAATAAGCAAGAAGGGCGCTTACATTCAGATGAGAGTCGATGACAATAAAGTGATGAGCAACGTGCCGGCAGAACTGATCCCGGAGATCAAGGAGAAGGTGAGACAGCTCTGTGCTGATCCGAAAGAGGCTTATGTTGAACACGGCGACTGGGAAGGCTTTATCAGATTCAATAATGACGAGGAAATCTTCACTGATCCGGATAAGACACTGGAACTGCTTAACGAGATTGCATCAAAGAGCGAGTACGACAAAACTGAAGCGGTGGATACAAAGAAATATTACACTGTAGGCAAAAGAAAAGCCCCGCCCGGAGGTTTTGAAGGATTTGGAATGTTCGGCATGATGGGTGGTTTTCCTGTTGCTCCTTCAGTTTCTCCGGCTGACACGCCTTCCGCAAGCACAGAGGAGCCTGCTTCGGATAGTAAGAAATGTAAATTCTGCGGTGCGGATGTCACACATGGGCAAAAGTTCTGTTCAGAGTGCGGAGGCAAAGTAGAATAATGATGATAAGCAGAACCTATGTAAGACATGGATGAGTTAAGTCAATTAAATCCTGAATTAATTACACTAAGGAAATTCTTGGATTTGTTTATGTGAAGTACAATAATATCATCAGAAGAGATACGTAACTATGGGGATAATTAAAGAGATATTTGGGAAGGTAAGAATATATCAGCTTCGTTCACGCGTTGATAGCCGTGGACTTATGTCATATGTTTTCGACGAAAACATCTATGATTTCAGCATTAAAGAAGCCAGAATTTACAGCATGCCCAAGGAAGGCACTTTCTTTGGAATACACTATAAAGAAGAAAGCAGCCCGATGACGAAACTGGTTACAGTCATAAAAGGCAAAGGGATGGATTATGTTATAGATCTGAGAAAAGGATCACCGACCTACCTTCAGTGGGAATCGATTGAACTATCAGAAGAAAATGCCCTTGCAGTGCAGATCCCGGCAGGATTTGGTCATGCATTTATTTCATTGCAAAAAGATACGATACAGTTATACGCAGTAGACAGAAGCGGAGCCGATGCTCATTCTGAACATATTAACTATAGTGATCCGCAGATTGGGCTCAAACTTCCGATACCTGTTTCTGAAATTTCGGATTATGATCAGAATGCTCCTTTTGTCTTTTTGTGAACCGGAGGATCTATGAGTAAAAATATTGCTATAAGACTTGCAGATATGACATACATTGATAGCTGCGTGGAGATCTTGCAGGATTCTGTGCTTGGGAAAGCATATTTCAGCGATCACAAAAAGGCAACTGACATGCTCTCATATGCAGTGGCACAAAACAACGTATATGTTGCGCTGGATGAACATGAAAAATGTATGGGGTTTATCTACTACATGACAAAAGGTGTCTTTGGAAGTTACCCGTATCTGCATATTATTGCAGTTAAAGAAGA
Organism: uncultured Clostridia bacterium; assembly: GCA_947303185.1. Classification (GTDB taxonomy): domain Bacteria; phylum Bacillota; class Clostridia; order Saccharofermentanales; family Saccharofermentanaceae; genus Saccharofermentans. Next base: position 4,657 of record CAMYXF010000010.1, read on the forward strand.
ATACAGAAGTCATGGTATCGGGAAACAGCTTATGAGATTTTTCGAGGATAATGCTTCTGATCAGCCTCGGGCTAAATACTTTTTAACTGTAGATGACTTTAATCCAAGAGCGAGAAAATTATATGAAAACCTGGGATATAAATGTGTTGGAGAACTTCCTGACTTTTATAAACAGGGGATCAATTGCTATCTGATGATGAAAACCAGAGGAATAGAAAATGATCGAAACTAAACGTTTGTTATTACGTGAATTTATGGAACTTGAATAATCTCAAAACCCTGAAGCCCTTGAAAATAGGGCGTTTCAGAAATCAATATCAACAAAATGTCAACAAGAAATGGCACTATGCCATTTTTTGGCATTCCCGGAAATATGATTTTAGAATGGGTTTTATGACTTAAAAACGATATCAAGAGCTTTTTTCTACGATGATATAATATGGTAGACAGAGGGAGATCCTTTGTCGGTAAAATTTTAATCTAGATTCCGACCAAGGAATTGTTTTTGGGGATAGAACTATGACTAATGAGCAGCGAGCTGAAAAGCTTGTTCAGGAATTGGGATTTGATTTTGATCAGATTTCTAAGGACTATATTATTTCTCTTCTCGAAGATGAGATATCGAACTTCCATGAGGGAAGTTCAGAATATGTGCGGCTTTTATGTGGCTACCTGTATTGTTTGGGTAATATATCTGATATTCCTCTCTTAAAAAAGGCTAAGTACGGTATTAATTTCGATGTTGGATGTATGGTTGATAGTGAATGGATCGATAGTCTTGAGAACGGCGGTGTTGAGGTCGATCTGGGCTATATTGTAAGATCTCGTGATGAAATCATTAGGGACATAGTTAATTACTACAAGGATTTCAAGGCAAGTGATCTGGACGATGAGTACTAATTATAAAGAGATTCGGGCTGTTTATAATGACAAAACCATACGGGTATATCAAGCCTATAATGCGCAGATAGCAAATGAAGCAGTCGCTATAGGAACTTTTGGCAGCCATTTCAGTTTGAACAGAATGAGCTGGATAAAGCCATCATTCCTTTGGATGATGTATCGTTGCGGTTGGTGTGAAAAAGAAAATCAGGAGCATGTTCTGGCTATTGATATTAAGAGAGATTGCTTTGACAGAGCTGTTAAGTCTGCCGTAATTTCAACTTATCATGAAGAGTTGGGCATTTCTAAAAATGAGTGGCAGAAACTCATCAAGGAATCTGATGTCAGAGTACAATGGGATCCTGAGAAAGATGTTAATGGTAATAATTTGTCTTATCGGTCTTTGCAACTTGGATTGAGAGGACAGGCCCTGTATGAGTATGTAAATGATTGGATAGTCGGGTTAACAGATATTACGGATTATGTTAAGGAATTAAACACATATAGGCTTGAGCAAAAGGATATAACTGATTTGCTTCCAAAGGAAAAGGCCTACTTGATATAATCTTATTGAGTTATGTTTGAATATAAATGAGTATGTCAAATAGGATAAATATGAAAGGAATATAAAATGAAGAAATTCAGAGCATTAACAGCAATTGCACTTACAGGTGCTATGGTAGTAGGTCTTACTGCTTGTGGTAAGGCAGAAGAGACAGTAGTTACAACTGTTGCAGAAACATCTGTTGAAGAAACAACAGAGACTTCTGTTGCAGAAGTTACAGAAGAGTCCGTTGAAGAAACAGCAGCAGATGAAACTGTAGGCGATGAGCCCGTCGAATCTCGTGTTCCTGATTTCTATATGACTTGTATCCAGTCTACAGGAGAGGATACAAGAATACAGGTAGAGCCTTCATTTATCACTGATATACAGGCAACAAACTTTGTAGTAATGGAAACGGAATTTGAAGGTATAGTTGCCTATGATAACTGTGCTTATATAGGTCAGGATATAGTAATTACCTTTGAAAGTACTGAAACATTATCCTTTAACAATCTGTATGTAGGAGTTGACTATCTCGTTACCGATCGCACTGTAGCTGATGGTACCGATACTATTACGTTTGAGAATTCCGGTAATACATATACACTTACTATCCCTGCTGATTTGGTAGTTGAAAATGATGTATATAATTACTATTACTTTATCCTTAATGTAGGAGAAGGAACTGATAAGGAACTGGAAATGTCGTATCGTGTTGTTAACTGAAAATGTCTTCCCGATAACTAGCGAAAACCTTATAAGCCCCGTAAAAATTGCGTTTGCGGGGCTTTGATTTTGCTCGTGAGTTTATTTGTCAAATATAGAGTTAACACAATAGTTTGCTTTTTGTGATGGTACAATAGAGTAGACAGAGGGATTCCTTCGTCAATAAGATTTTCGGTTGCTGGAGGATTATTAAATGAATGAACTTATATTTGAATCATTTCCTGAACTTAATACCCAAAGGCTTTTATTGAGACAGATTACTCAAGAAGATGATAAGAGTCTTTTGGAAGTCTTATCTGATGAAGATACCTGCAAATATCTGACACATAATGCTGTTAATAATATAGAAAACATCAAAAGAATGATTGCCGGAATGCAGAGATTTTTTGATGAGAAACAGCGAATCAGATGGGGCATTGCGCAGAAAACAGATAATACAATAATTGGACACTGCGGCTTTTTCGATATTGATAAATTCAACTGCTGTGCAGAAATCAGTTACTGCCTGAAAAGCGGAACATGGGGACAGGGAATCATGACAGAAGCAGTAGATGCAATGTTAAGATTCGGTTTTGAGGATTATGGATTTAACAGAATAGTAGCAAAGGTTATGACAGATAATATCGGTTCAATTAAGGTGCTGCAGAAACTCGGGTTTGTACAGGAAGGCGTACTAAGGGAAAGCCTTTATAAAAACGGGCAGTATCATGACCTTATTTGTTTTTCCATTTTAAAGAGTGAATATCATAGAACAAACCAGAGATGAATTGTGAAAAGCGATAAGGAATGATGTTTATGAGAAAGAAAAGAACCGGACTTTTGATCAGCTCCGTCATGCTTATGGTTTTGTCCGTTGTTATGGCGGGTGGATGTTCAATATTGGATAAGGCTGGCAACAGATGGGATTTTGACCGCGAAGAAGTAGCTAAGGCAATAGTGAAAAAGGATGCCGAAGATCTTTATGATCTCATGTCTCCTTACATGTTGGAAGATAACGATCTGACCGAAGATGATCTGCAGGAGTTCCTTGATAAGTGTGACATAGAGAACACTTCATCCAAAGACATGGACAGATATACTTCATCTAAATTCTTAGGTGATCCGAGCGATCCTGAAGGAAACAGTTACAGGCCGGACGGTGACAAATTTATTTACACGATGTATTACGTCAATGATGACGGTGCCCGTATTTTTCTCAGCGGCATTCTCTACGATTCCAAAGACAAAGATAAAGTGGGTATCTACTACATAGAGTATCTGGAAAAAGATCCTGAAACCGGCAAGTATAAGACCGTGGAAGAATTCGGAGAGAGGGAACGCTGAGGATCTGTTCGCTTGATAGCTGAGAAAATAGTTTAATTAATTGAAGAGTTATACCTGTAGGGTGGTTCTGATGGGCAATGAAAAAAGAGTAAAACCCAAGATATCGTTTTGGACGGTTTTGTATTTTGTTCTGGTTATTGCGTTAATAATCGGGGCCAATATTTTCTCGTTAGTCCGCAGACTGAATGAAGCAAAAGAGTTCAGGGAGAGAAACACCATCCAGATGCATTCCTATCTTCCGTATACTTTTGATTTTAATGATCCGGATACGTGGCCGGAGCGGAGCGGTTTAGTCTCTAACGAGAGAATCTCTGCGATTTACGGCAAAACTGCAGATGGGAATACGATCAAGATTCCGGAGATCAGACCCGAGCAGATTGGAAATGAATACATCCTGGTATGGTTGATGATCGACTGTCCGGATGAAGCGGACTGGTATGGTGTAGATAATAATACAGTCTTTACGATCGGGCATGGTGGAGAGAAAGTCGAAGTTCTTAAACCGGGCGATGAAATATCTTTTGAATATGCCCAGTACGATGATAATAACATCCTGATCTTAGGCTTTGTTGAACCCGCAGAGAATTCAAACGAAGTTACTTTCATCGAACTGCTTAGTGAGATTACGATTTATGATATCGGTCATTATGCAGTGATCGATCTTATTCCGCTTGCGTTCTTCATCTGTCTTTACTTCATTGTGAGACTGATCAGATCCGGAAAAAGGAAAAGGGTCCTGATGCCATTGCTGATAACCGCATGCATATGTCTGTTTATCACCATTTTGCTAATAGCCTTAAACTCATATCTTTCCAGGGCAAAAGCTGCTGCACCGGTCATTTACCTGTATCCGGAAACTGATACGGAGGTTAATGTCAGGCTTGATCTGAACGGCGAACTGACCACATCATATCCTGTTTATGATCACGTGAACGGGTGGAGTGTTACCGCATATCCTGACGGAACACTTACAGATAAGAGTGGAAGAGAATATCCGTTCCTGTTTTGGGAAGGCGAAGTGTCGATAAACCCGGATCTTAGCTACGGTTTCTGCGTCGCAGGAGAAGATACTGCCGAATTTCTTGAACTGTCACTTAAGCAGTTGGGACTGACTGATTCAGAAGCCGATACTTTCATTATGTACTGGCTCCCGCAGATGGAAGGAAACAAATATAATGTCATTTCATTCCAGACGGAGGCTTATGAAAATGTGGTTTCTCATTATATTACCCCTGAACCCGATACCATTATTACCGTAAACATGCTCTGGTATCCTTCCAATGTACCTGTCAGCATAGAACCTCAGGATCTGACGGCAATTAACCCTTCTGAGAGAAAGGGCTTTACGGTTGTAGAGTGGGGCGGAGAAAAATACAGAAAAGTTTTTCCTTGAACGACTATGCTTACCCTGTTCATGTAAACAGCAGCATTTTTTACCATGTTATAATGACCTTATCTTTGCGGAGTTAGGCAGGTGTGATCTATGAATAAAGACTGGTCTGAACTGAACAAGACAATGCAGCTGCAGCTTAAGAAGAAAGATACCTATGACGAGGGTATTGCTTCTTTGTTTGAGCTTCGAAAAGAGTTATGGAACACGCTGCTCTCGTATAAAAAAGAGTTAAAAAGAGAAGACTTTGACAGCATTCCGTTCATCAACGCAGAAGGCTATCACAGCAAGACGATAGCTTATTCTCTCTGGCACGTTTTCAGGATCGAAGACATTGTTGCCCACATGCTGATAAAAGGTGACGAGCAGGTGCTTTTCGCAAAGGGATATAAGGAAAAGACAGGTTCGCCGATTATTACGACAGGCAACGAACTGGTAAAAGAAGAGATCGCAGAATTCTCCAAACAGTTAAATCTTGATGAGCTCTATTCTTATATGTCTGACGTGAAGAAGAGTTCTGAGAAGATCCTTAAGGGCATCAGTTTTGATGACATGAAGAAAAAGATCCCTGATGACAGGCGCAAGGAACTTGAGTCGCTTGGTGTTGTCAGTGAAGACGAGAGCGCAATATGGCTTATTGATTATTGGTGCAAGAAAGATATCAGAGGCCTTATCCAGATGCCTTTTTCGAGACACTGGATCATGCACATTGAAGCGTGTGAAAGAATCAGACGTAAGATCAGTTAATATGGCTAAACGCATCAACTTTTTCGCAACAAAAAACGATATGGTATCAATTCTTTCGAAGCTGGAAGAACAGTTTTCGCATGGCCTCAAATATGTCCAGTGTGGGAAGAGCGAACGGATATCGTATGAGACTGCAAATGATATTCCCGGTCTTGGAACGCTGAAAGAAAAGCACAGCGAGATCAGTTTTCTGATTATGAGGAAAGATGAAGAAGTAACAGCAAACCAATCAGGACAGGTATATCAGGGCGATAACCCACGCTCTCTGGAATTTGATCCTTCAGGAATCAGCGAAGACGGTAAAGGCATGATCCACGGCATGTTTGCGGTCATGGAAGATAATGAGATATCTGACGGCTTGTTGAAAGCCGTGAAAAAGATCCTGAATTCCGAGTGCAAAAAAGTCAGAGGCTGGTATATCGGCAAAGAAGCTGAAAGCCTTTATGGAAAACTCAGATTTATATGCATCGGATTAAGCGAACCTGAAGAATACGACTTCAAGATTGTTGAGCTCGAAAAATCGTAATCGATCGTTACGAGACTCGTTTTATGGATGGCAAATCATCCGGGTCCTGTGTGAAAGGCAACCCGGAATGCCCGTTTCAAAGTAATGTTATAATATCCATGTGCTGAGAGCCGTTTGCCAGGGTATTTGCCGGCAAACATAACTAAGGGATGATGGAATTATGTTATTTGACACTAATGATACGGGGAGATATTTCTTTGATTCAAGGCAAACTCTGAATACTGATGAGCTGATCAAACTTGAGGATGAATACTACACCGGGTTGGAAAATAACCCGTCAAGCGCATATAAGAACTACTCATTTATCAATGTTGCCGACAAGACAAATCAGATAGCGACTTATGTAATTATGGGAATTGCCATTATTCTGCCGCTGCTCTCCTGGTTTGTGTTCTTTAGAGGGATGGAGCAAATCCCCAGAATTTTCATGACCATAGGCATACCCTGTGCGGGAATAGGAATATTGCTGTTTGTGAAGTTGTACTTAAGGCTTACCGTAAAGAAAAGAATTTACTCTGAAACTGTCGATGCAGAGTGTATCGGATATGCCAGGTATTTTGAAACGGAATCCGGCGAAACCCTTATGCCCAATAGCGGCGTCCCCTGCGTTTCACCGGTTTTCTCATATCGATATAACGGACAGCTGTATACATGCTGTTTTGACGGCTTTGAAACTTCAAAAGATTGTTCAGTAGCTCTCGGCCCTGCGAAAATAAATATATGTCCGGAGCATCCGGAATCCATATACAGCCGCGGTGCCCAGCAGAATGACGTGATCATTTTATTTGCAGTAGTATTTTTCCTTGCAGGTGTCGGACTGACGATTGCAGGACTGATGATATGACCTTATCTGAGGGCAGCTTTGAAATGAAGTTATAAATACATTGAGGTAAACACATGATCAAATACGTAGATTACATTTCACCTGAAGAATACATGGAATTGCGCAGAAAAGTTGGCTGGATGGAATTCCCTCTTGAAGAAGCAAAGAACTGTGTCGAAAACGCTTACATGGTCCTCTGCGTTAGGGATGAAACGGACAGGGCAATCGGCGTGGTAAGGCTTCTTTGGGACGGCGGATATGTGGCATTTTTATCCGATGTAATAGTTGTTCCCGAGTACCAGGGACAGGGCATCGGAAGACACCTTGTAGAAGCGGTTATACAGAGGATCAAAGACGACATGAAGCCCGGATATAAGGTAAAGCTGAACCTTAATTCTGCCAAGGGAAAAGAACCCTTCTATGAGAAGTTTGGTTTTAAGATCCGCCCGAACGAAGATTGCGGTGCGGGAATGGACCAGTGGCTGAATCTGGAGTGAAATTGTAAATTTCTGAACGCAAAACCCATTATTTATCAAAAAATATTGCGGCAAATTGCCTGTTTTGCTACAATCGTCTCGATTTTTCATATTTGGAAGGGGTTATTTATGAAGAAAGTAAGAATCTTTGCGGCCGTTATGGCGGTCGTCATGACAGTCGGACTTTTCGCTGGCTGTAAGAGGAACACAACACCTTGGCAGGAAGAGGCAAAGGCACTCGTTGCAGAGAAGATGGATGACTCAAATGTCGGCCAGTTCGTCATCGACGGTGTTAAGTACGAATTCCCGATGCAGGTAAAGGACTTTGTAGACAACGGCTGGAATTTCGAGGTTGAGTCAACAGGAACAACTATCGTTCAGCCTTATGCTTGGAATCCCAGTTACATCAATCTCAGAAATGCTGACAACAAGAGCATTGAGATTGGTGTTTACAACAACACTGATGCAGCTACAACTATTTTGGAATCAACAGTTGGTGAAGTCCGCATCAGCAACCTCCAGGGCAAGACAATGATCTCCGGCGGAATCGATTTCTACGGAACAACATTCGAAGCTAACGGAAACCTCGGCGAGCACGCTGCAGCCGGCTTCGAGCTCACACTTGATACTGTTGCAGGCAACGGCAACGTCTTCACAAAGGAGTTCCAGGGCAGCAACGGCAAGAACTGCACAGCTACATTCTATTTCGGCGATTACAAAGAAAACATCGTCCTTAAGGAAGTTAAGTACGAGTGCTCATTTGAGATCCCTTATACAGATGCAGCAACAGGTATGATCCTTGCAGTTACAAACAACGATCCTGCTGCACTTTCAGCTCTCGACAGCACAATCGAAGCAGATGAGTTCGTTAAGGAAGTCCGTTCATACCTTGCAGAAGACCTCGTTTTCGCACTCGGCTTTGATTGCGAGAACCTCACAGACGAGCAGTATGAGAAGGCTTACAAGATCCTTGACGGAATCTATGCACAGACACAGTTCTCCGTTCAGGACAAGGGCTATAACACACTCATCACATTCAACGCTCCTACGAACCTCGACGACGTAATCAACGCTGCTTTCGAGGCTGCATCCGAAGAATACGAAGGCGACAGTGATGAGGCTATGTCAGATCCTGAATACCTCTCACTTGTACTCGATAACTTCGATACAAGCGCACTCGAATTCATGCCCGGCAGAGATTACCTCATAACAAACAGCTCATTCATTGAGGGCGTTTACGCTGCACTCTACTACATGATCGGCTTCGAAGAGTAATCGAAACTGATAACTTAACTGATTATGAGGATGTCTCCTGTGAGGCATCCTCTTTTTTGGTTGTTTTCCGGTCTTCGAAAAATTCTATTGACGGTTTTATTGACGAAAATGAGTGAAATCGTCAATAGATTCGTCAAAATAGGCCTGAATTGACGATTTCATTGACGAAAACAGGCAAAAACGTCAATGGTTTCGTCAATACATTTCTTTTGATGAGACCACGAAAACCTTGACAATCTAACACTCGTTAGATAACATTACTCTAACACTTGTTAGAGAGGCGCACTATGAACACACGCGAAAAGATAATGGACGTAGCACTGCACATGTTCTCCGAGAGAGGCTATGAGGCTGTCTCCATAAGAGACATATGCGGAGAAGTCGGCATCAAAGAGAGCACTCTTTATTACCACTTCAAGAATAAGAAAGACATCCTTGATTCTCTGGTCGCGAAGTTCAGGGCACATATAGACGGACTTCTATCTCACGTCAATGATATAGATGAGGCCCCTGCCGGCCAGAGCGCTAAAGAAACAAGCGCTAAAGAAACAAGCACTAAAGCAATAAACGCTAAGAAAACAAGCGGCAAGGCAACAAATACCAAATCACAACCCGCCGAAGACCCCGGTCTCCAGATGGTGGATTCATACATGATGGACAGCTATCTTTTCGATCCATTCTGCAATCTTATGTTAAGGCTCATGATGATCGAGCAGTTCCATAACGAAGAGATCAGGGCGCTCTATGAGAAGACCATGTTTACGGATCCTTATGAGATTCAGCTGAGTGTTTTCAGAAAGCTGTCGACAGCAGGCGTCTTCCCGGAAGCGCAGGTCGAGATGATCGTGAAAGAATATCACGCTTACATGACCATGCTCACATACAAATATCTTCTTAACGGTGAGCTTACGGAGGCGCGCAAGAAGGCATACCACAAGGAAGTCCACGACTTAATGACAAGCAGGTTTATGGCATGAAAAAGATCGCGATGTTCACGATGGGCACCAGGGGAGATGTCCAGCCGTACATATATCTTTCGAGAGCGCTGATGAGGGCCGGTTACGACGTGACTCTTGGCACGCATCCTTGCTGGAGAAATCTGGTCGAAGGCGCGGGTGTTCATTTCGAGCCCGTGGGACCTGACATCGATATCGAGGAAGAGACGACGGTCATACGCGGCAAATCGAAGAATGGAATCACGAGCATTCTCAAGACCATGAACTTCATCATGAAGATAATCGAAGGGGCTTCGGATGAGGTTTATAAACTCTGCGAAGGCAAGGATCTGATAATCATCACCCACAGCCAGATGGGTGCCGTCGAAGCGGGCGTGCTGGGCATTCCGACAGTTAACGTAACTCTTCAGACTGAGATGATCGGAGAGAAGTTAAGAAAGCAGAAATTCGGTGAGAAACTCATCGGAGGTTTCATCGCGAAGCAGGCAGCAAAGCCCACCAACAAGATCCGCAAGTTGTACGGGTTAAAGCCTGTGAAATCTGCAGATGAAGTAATGTCTGACAAGCTCAATCTCATTCCAATAAGCAAATACGTCATAGACAGAAATCCTTATTGGGAAGCCAAGAACATCCTCACAGGTTACTGGTTTGAAGACGAGGAAGAATATACTCCCGATGCGAAGCTCGAGGCATTTCTTGCAGGCGGCGAAAAGCCTGTCGTACTGGCTCTCGGCGCCATGTCATTTGAAGCGGAATCAGACAGGAAAAAGCTCGATATGTTTGTTAACGCATTCTCGAAAACAGGATGCCGCGCGATTATCCAGGGCTTCCAGAAAACGCTTCAGGATTACGAACTTCCCGATTCCATGATCGCCGTCGGAAGCGTACCTCACAGCTGGCTTTTCAGACATGCAAAATTCGTTATCCACCACTGCGGTTTTGGAACGACGGCAGCCACCATGATCTACGGCGTTCCGTCGATACCGGTTCCTCACGTATTAGACCAGTTAGGCTTTGCGATGCAGCTCGAGAAAAAGGATGTCGCTGTCAAACCCGTTAAGGCAAAAGACCTGAGCGAAGAGACCATTATCAACGCAATAAATGAGATGAACAGCACGTACGCAGTCAAGCAGAGAAATGCCGAATCCATCTCCGAGAAGATCCATACCGAAAACGGCCTTGATGAAGCAGTAAGACTGATAGGAAAAGTCGTCGGATAACAGAGCGAACGCAACAAATTTTCTTTCTTATCTGTTATTAAAGTATCAGATTCTGAGGAGGACTCTAGTTTATGAAGAGGAGCAATACCAGATTTATATCCGGAACTGTCGCTGTTTTGGCATGCAGTTTGATCGTGCCTTTCGTGCTTTCTGCGTGCAAGGCTTCGGCCAGAAACAATCCGGAATCTATTCCGCCGACGTCAACAGATGATATCCAGACAATAGATAAGAAAACTACTACTGAAAATACTTTCCCGGATCAGCTGCTCGATTCGGATCAGATAGCGTTTTCGGCGGGCGTTGAAAACTGGGGACCTATCAACTATGGTTGCGATTATTGGACCGGAACAGATTATATCGTGTATTACAACGGAACCATTGAGATAAGGGATATTTATTCGCTGAGCGGCGAGACAGTGGAGACAAAGGAGATCAGCTACGAAGACATTAAGGAGATCAGAACTCTTGCTGATTCTTTCCGCAAGAATGAATCCAAGTATGATCTGGATTTTTCCAACTATTTTGACGGTGCCGGATGGGGCTTTACCACTTACGATACTGATGGCAGCAAAAACCCTTTATACAGCGGCTACATTTATGAGATCGATGAGCTCGAAGGCATAGTAGAAATTCTTTCAAAGTATGAGACTAATGTAGATTTAAACGAGAGAGCTTTCAGACTTTTCGAGGGTAAGTACTATTGTTCCGATTACGGATTCGAATACGAGTACATATCACTCTATAAAAAAGATGATAAGTATTGGCTGGAAATTAAGCCTGTCGTCATGGCGGAGCCTGAAGTTTATGAGATAAGTGAAATTGAGTTGATGGAAAACAACATCATCTATTTTAATTATGTTGAAGACAACAAGTGGCATTCTTTCATCTTCAGTTTCTCGGATGACATGACACAGCTCAAGCCCGATGGTTCTTCTAATACTTACGATAAACTGATAGAGAATACTGAAGAGACTGCTGTTGGGACAGAGGCCGAAGTCTGATCAGTCCGGCGCGTTTCCAAGATGGGATAACAGGAGAATCATATGAAAAGAAAACTCACATCTATATGCAGTTTATTTCTTGCTCTGGTTACTGCCGTAACTTTTGCGGGATGCGGCAAGGCGCCGACGGATGACGGTAAAAAGAATTCAGGAAAAGGCGGTACTGAGATACTTAGCATTACGGTCATGTCGGCAGAGGAGAACACTGAAAACATCTGGAATATTTACTGGCCGGGATATTACGTTTCCGGTACGGAGTATGTGCAACTCAAAGACAAAGCTTTGGAATTGACCGGAGACGAGACGGAATATATCTTGTCTTATATAAATTCATTTCCTGAAGTTCCCGAAAATGCTGACGACAGCGATTGCATCTGCCGAATCTGGGTTACCGTAATTGACGGGAATGTCCAGACCAGCCTCATAGGCAGCGTTTACGGTGATTATCCTGAAGGCACTGACAGGTTCTGTCAGATCATAAACAGGGTTTGTGGCGGCGATAAAGAATTCCTTTGCGCAAACGGAAACATGCAGGAGATGACGGATGAATATTTCACTGCGATCACGGGCTATACCGATGAAAAAATAAAGGGAGGCACGATCCGTGATGTTGTTGGGCATCTGTGCCTCGATAACACGATACAGTGCTATCACTATTTTCTGAAGAACTGTGTCTACGGATATATTCTCGATAACTACGAACTTTGCAGGATGCTTCCTTACGAAGTCTATTCCGTGCCAAGTTCCGATGAGGAGTGCAGGGAATATGCCGAGAAGCTCGCCGCGGCACTTGGCGCAACAGGCGGCGTGACCAAAGGTTCATCTGATTTTGCCGGACAGGAATGGTACGAGATAAACGGATATAAAGATACGGTCATAAGGGTCTACAGGACCGATGTTGTATCTAAAGATATCAGGGATTACGGCGGCTGGACCGACAGCTATTATCAGAGCTTCATTATCTATGAGCGTGTCGACATGGGCGAACTTGAAGGCGGTAATTCGTTTGATTTTGTGTACAGCAATGACCACAAATTTGCAGTATGCGTTACCCATGAAGAAGGCGGCCGGAAAGAAACATTGTACGAAGCCGGCCTGGTCGTTCTGACCCTGGACTGATTCCGGCTCCGCACAATTTCAAGTTCTTATAGTTTTAATTCAGAAGCACTTTTTCTCGTGAGTCTGTTTGCAGTTTGCGAGGTTTGCGCACTTGTAGCAGACCTCGTTGGGACATGTGTCTTTTGCAAAGAAACCGCGGATGTTTTCGAGCGTCGTATCAGCGATGTTCTTCAGCGCTTCGTTGGTCAGGAATGCCTGGTGCGAAGTGACGATTACGTTAGGCATTGAGATGAGTCTTGCGAGCGTGTCGTCGTTTACGATGTGGCCCGAATAATCGTGGAAGAAAATGTTGGATTCTTCTTCGTAAACGTCGAGGCATGCCGCTCCGATCTTGCGCTGCTTGATGCCTTCGAGCAATGCTTCGGAATCGATCAGCGCGCCTCTGGATGTGTTGATCAATACAACGCCTTTCTTCATTTTCGCGATGGTGTCGGTGTTGACCATATGTCTGTTCTCTTCAGTGAGAGGGCAGTGGAACGATATGATGTCGCTTCTTTCCCAGAGCTCGTCGAGAGATACATATTCGATGCCGGAATCAGCTGCGGGGAACTTGTCGTAAGCGATGATGTTCATTCCGAATCCGCGGCAGATGTCTATGAAGATCCTGCCGATCTTGCCCGTACCGATGACGCCGACCGTCTTGCCGTGAAGATCGAATCCCGTGAGGCCGTTGAGGCTGAAGTTAAAGTCTTTGGTGCGGATGTAAGCTTTGTGGATCCTTCTGATAGATGTCAGCAGGAGTGCCATTGCGTGTTCTGCGACAGCGTAAGGGGAGTAGGCGGGAACGCGCACGATGTGGACTTTTCCGTAAGCATATTCGACGTCGACGTTGTTGTATCCTGCGCATCTTAACGCGACGAGTTTGACGCCGAGTTCCGAGAGTTTGTCGATGACGTCCCTGTTGATGTCATCGTTTACGAAAACGCACACTATGTCGCATCCTTCGGCGAGTTTCACCGTGTCTGACGTAAGTCTTGTCTCAAGAAATGTGATATCGAATTCGCCGTCTGCGTTTGATTCTATGAACGACTGCTTGTCGTAATCTTTGGCGTCGAAAAACGCGATCTTTAACTTATCCATCTTTATTCTCCTTCCCGCGAAAACATATTCCAACTCTTATATTCTACTCTTCGCCGGCAAGGGTTAGTTAATTGTTTTTAACCTGCCGCGAGATCTTCCAGGTAATTTTTTAAGATCGGTTTCGGCATTGCGCCCGTTACCCTGTCAACGACCTTGCCGTCCTTGATGAAGACGAAGCTCGGGATGCTCTGCACGCCGAATCTCATTGCCAGTTCGCTTTCCTCATCGACGTTGATCTTGCCGATCTTTACCCTGCCTTCGAAGTCCTTTGCGAACTCCTCGACAACGGGTGACATCATGCGGCATGGGCCGCACCACTCTGCGTAGAAATCGATCATGACGGGAACGTCACTCTTGATAACCTCGTCTGTAAAATTGTTTTCATTAAATCTGTATTCCATGTTGAACCTCCTTATTCTCGGGTTGCCTTTGATACTTCAAGTATATCTGGTATAATTTCCGTATCAAGTACGCAGAATATATTGACCTGGTACGGTTTTTCTTACCGTCAGGTTTTCGAGGAAGAAGAAGGAGAATAACAATGGGCAAGAAAGAAGTCTTATGTGAAGATATCGCCGGCAAGGGCTGCGGCTTAAAGCGCGTGCTTGACCTCATCGGCGGCAAGTGGAAAGTCCTGATCCTCTGCCTCATCGACCAGAAGGAAGTCGTAAGATACGGCGAACTTAGAAGGGGAATCTACGGCATCACCAACACGATGCTCGCGACGTCCCTCAAGGAAATGGAGACCGACGGCATGGTCTTAAGGACCCAGTACGACGAGATGCCGGTCCGCGTCGAATACAGGCTCACCGACAGAGCAAAGAGCATCATCCCCATCCTTCTTGAACTGAAGAAGTGGGGAGAAGCAAACATGGAGTAAACGCCGGCGCCCGCACTAAATAATAACAGCACAAAACTAAGAGGATGCCTTCCATGAGACATCCTCTTTCAACTATCTTAACCTTCCTCTTATTTCTTAAGTGAATCTACAAGCTTGCCGGCGTCTTCCGGCGGCATCGGCCTGCCCCAAACGAATCCCTGGATGTAGTCGCAGCCGATCTTCTTGAGAATGTCGACCTGGTCATTGGATTCAACACCTTCGGAGATAACCTTAAGATTCAGGATGTGACCGATCGAGATGATCATGGCGACGTACTGCTTTGAAGATTCGCTCATGCTCATCTGGTCGATGAATGCCTTGTCGATCTTAAGGAGATCTGAAGGAAAATTATTAAGGTAACTGAGTGAAGAGTATCCCGTGCCGAAGTCGTCGATCGCAACCTTCATGCCCATCGCCTTGATCTCGTTGATGCGCTGCAGGGCCTTTTCTGCGGAGTCAATCATGATGGACTCTGTGATCTCGATCTCAACGCGCTCGGGAGCGATGTTGTTGGCGGTAAGGATCCTCTTTATGTCTTCGATGAATGTATTCTTCATCAGGTGTCTTACGGATACGTTGACGCTCATCATGACGTCCGTGCCGGTCTCACGTGAAACCTTATCAAGGAATTCCATTGAGAGCTCGAAAACGCGCATGTCGATCCTGTCTACAAGACCGGTCTTCTCTGCTACGGGAATGAAATCAGCAGGGCTGATGAATGAACCGTCATCATCCTTCATTCTTGCGAGAGCCTCAAAGCCTCTGAGGTTATGGTTGATGTCATACTGGGGCTGGAGATGGAAGAAGATCTTGTCGCCGTTTAAAGCGGAACGGATCTTACGCTCGATCTCAAGAGTTCTCTCCACATTAAGGACTTCAGGCGTGAATCTTAAGATCCTGCTGCCGCTGCCGACCTTCTTAACTTCGTGAAGGGCTGCGTCTGAATAAAGGTAGATATTCTCGATAACATCACTGTCTTCAGGGAAGAAGGAGTAACCGAAGCATGCTGTCAGATAGTAGTCGCAATCATCGATCGTGATCTTCTTTTCGAGTTCTTCGCGGTATGCGTTGATAGTATTTTCGATCTCTTCAACAGAAGGATATTCGCTGATCACGATCAGGAACTCGTCGCCTGAATTTCTTGCAACGAAATCGACTGTCTCAGTGCTGAGGGAGTTAGCGAGTTCCTTCCATCTTCTTGCAACTTCCTTCAGGACCTGGTCGCCCGTGTCGTGACCCATTGTATCGTTGATGCTCTTGAAGTCGTTCAGGTCGACCGAGACAAGAACGAAAGGCTCGCCGCGTCTCTGGAGATCTGTCAGGAGCTCGTTGCATGCGAAGCGGTTCGGCAGTCCCGTGATCCTGTCGGTAACGGCCTGCTCACGGATGCTCTGCTGGTAATTCAAGACCTTCTTGTAATTGAAATGGATTATGGAGATCGCTCCGATGATAAGTACGCTGGAGAATAAACCCGGAAGCGAGTGCAGGTTGCCGCGCACGAAAATGTTGACGAACATTATGGGGAACTGCAAAACAATGACAGCCATCGATACTATGTAGCCGACTCTGCGGAACAGCATGACGAGACAGATAATGCAGATGTTTCCGAGCATTGAGAAAACACCGGAGAAAGAATTATATCTGATCATCTGGTCGCCGACTTCTACGAAGCCCTGCATTGTCGACGTTCTCATCGTAAGGAATGTTGCTATGGAATAAAGCAGCAAAAGAAGAATGAACGCACTCTTCGGAGCCTCTTTGTTAAGTGAGAGGTTCTTCAGAGTCTTATCGATGTTGGTGTTTCTTTTTACCACAAGCCTTCACCCTTGAGACGAGATTTCGAGATATTAACGTCATTATATCAGGGCAAAGAATTGATAACTTGCACGAAAATGTTACCTGCGTGTCTAAAATGATGAAACTCTGTAAATATTCAGTAAACGTTACTGCCAGGATTTTCTGTATTCTCTAGGCGATTTCTCGAAAAATTTCCTGAACGTCTCAGACATGTAGCTGACCCCGCCAAAGCCCGTCCTTGCCGCGATCTCAGACATGGAAAGATTGCCGGAACGCAGTAATTCAGCGACTTTGCGGCTCCTGAAGTGCATCAGGTAATTGATCGGTGACTCGCCGACATACTGGTGGAACAGGGTGTTGCACAAGGACTTACTGACGTTGCCGCTGGCCGCAATATCGCCCAAAGTGATCTGTTCCTGATAATTATTGGAGATGAAATGCATCATCGTCTTGAACGACTGCATTCTCGGATCGGACATAGTCTCTTCTTTTGTCGCGCCCAGATATTCGGCCTGTTTTCTGATGATGTCCCATATATGATAGAACTGCATCGTGATCGCAAACGGGTCGTGCCTTACTTTAGGTAAATCATATATAAGGCTTCTCATCTGTTCCGTGTATTCGTTTATATAGCGGAATCTTAAATAAGGGATGTCGGGATTATCCGTGATGGGCTTTATCGCCTTCATCTCGACAGCAACCGAGTTTGCGAGGATACGCGGATTGATGATGGCGATAACGTATTTAGCGACCTCACCTACGCAAAGGTTGTAGTGGATCTGGTTGGAGTTAACGACTATCGTGTCGCCCGCGTTGAGCAGCAGCTCTTTACCGTTTACGAAGTAAGCGACTTTGCCTTCTCTAACAGTCATGATCTCAATGTCTTCGTGGTAGTGCGGCACGCCCTCCCAAGTGACCTTGGGCGCTATCCATCCGTCGTAGATATACGAAGGAAAGTTCGGATCGTCGTAATTTATTATCTCTGAGCCGTCATCACGCTTTACGATGAGACCCATCACTTCTTTTTTCATAACAATATTTCTCCGAAATCCCGAAAACTATAACAATATTCCATATGCGTGGAAGATAGTTATAAAAATGAGGCACTAATGCACTATTTTTGACTGCCTACTCACAATATACTTGCAATCAAACAAAAAAGGAAGAGGAAATTTCATATGAGCAACGAAGCAGTAATAATGAACAACGTATGCAAAGACTTCAAGGTGCTCAACCGCCACGAAGGTCTTAAGGGAAGCATCAGGGACCTGTTTTCGAGAGATTACAAAACAGTCTCTGCGGTAAGAGATGTAACACTTACTGTTAATAAGGGAGAGATCATCGGATACCTGGGTCCTAACGGCGCGGGCAAGTCCACCACCATCAAGATGATGACAGGCGTTCTTGAGCCGACATCCGGCGAGATCCTCGTCAACGGCAAGGTGCCTTATAAGAACAGAACAGAGAACTGCGAGAACATCGGCGTTGTTTTCGGACAGAGAAGCCAGCTCTGGTGGTCACTGCCCTTGATCGAATCCTTCAAGCTCTTACGTGACCTCTACATGGTTCCGCAGAAGGAATATGAGGAGATGATCGAACTCTACAGATCACTCGTTGATATCGAGCCGATCCTCCACAAGCCCGTAAGACAGATGTCTTTAGGCCAGCGAACATTGAGCGATATCCTGGCTGCGTTCCTGCACAACCCGGCGATCGTATTCCTCGATGAGCCTACTATCGGTCTCGACGTCTCAATGAAGGCGAAGATCAGAGAGCTGATTCTTGGTCTTAATAAGGAAAAGAACACTACCGTAATCCTCACCACCCACGACATGGGCGACGTTGACGCTCTGTGCAAGAGGATCGTCATCATCGACAAGGGCACGAAGATCTACGACAACGACATTGACCACCTGAAGAACTATTTCGGTTCTTACAGAACTTTGAAGCTCAAGCTCGCTGACGACACATGGGAAGAATACCTGATCGACGAGAAGACCACTGATGTCATGGACGTCATCATGGAAAAGCAGAAAGAAAAGAAGATAAAGGACGTTAAGATCCTTGAGATCTCCACAGAGGAAGTCATCAAGAAGATCTACGAAGGGGGTACAAAATGAATCCCAAAAGGCTGTTATCAATAACAAGGGCCGGGATAATGGAGTCACTGCATTTCAGACTCGGCATCTTTGTTACTCTTTTCGCGAACCTGATCTACCTGGTTCTCGTTTACTACCTCTGGAAGGCAATCTACGATTCTTCCGGCACCGACGTCGTAAACGGCATGACCTTCAACGACACCATGATCTACCTGATCCTTGCGACTGCATTGTTCAACTTTTTGGAAATGTTTGTCGTCTGGGACATGAGCAGGTCGATCCAGTCGGGCAAGATCGTCTTGGATCTGCTTAAACCGATGAGGTTCCGCAAATACACATTCTGGTCTTACACGGGCAACCACGTGGTCCAGTTCGTCCTGACCTTCATCCCGACATTTGTCGTCGTCATGATCGTCACCAAGGGTGCAATCCCGATAGGTCTTAACCTTGTATGGTTCCTGATCGCAACGGTTTTCGCGCTCATCATTAACTACAACATCGAGATGCTGGTCGCTCCGATCTGTCTTTTCACAGAATCGACATGGGGCATCAACATCGTAAAAGAAACGATCGTACTGCTGCTCTCGGGTGCATCGATCCCGCTCGCATTCTTCCCTGAAAAGGCGAGAATGATCGTCCAGTACCTGCCTTTCAGGGCAGTCTACGACATCCCGCTCTCGATCCTTCTCGGCAAGAGCGGATCAGACAACTGGCAGGGCCTCCTGCAGCTCTTCGGACTGCAGCTGATCTGGCTCGTCGTACTTACGATTGCAGGCAACTTATTCTGGAATTGTGCGGTGAAGAAAGTCACCGTGAACGGAGGCTGACATGCGCAAAAGAGGACTGAAATTTTACGCGAGAATGTACAGAAAGATTCTCGTACAGGACCTGAAGAGCAAGATGAGCTATCGTGCGGATTTCGTCATCTCTACGTTCGGCATGATAATGACGAATCTGTCAGGCTTTGTCACCTTCATGATCCTGTTCCACAACTTCCCGACGATCAACGGCTGGGACTACCACCACATGCTGTTCCTGTACGGCTTCTCGCTGGTCGCACTGACACCCGTCCAGTGCTTCTTTGACAACAACTGGAATTTGCGTTTCATGGTACAGAGCGGCGACTTCATCAAGTACTGCTTCAGGCCGGTCAACGTGTTCTTCTACTTCATCTCTGAAGTGTTCGACGTCAAAGGCCTGGGCCAGCTCGCATTCGGAATCGGCACCATCGTCTACGCATGGATCAAGCTCGCCATCCCGGTAACGCCTCTAATCATTCTGAAGCTTATCGTGTTCCTGCTGACCGCGTCACTGTTCATGATCGCCCTGATGAACTTTGCAGCCGCAACATGCTTCTGGATCAAGGGCTCCGGCTACGTAATGGTAATCATGTTCCGATTCAAAGACTTCGCGAAATACCCGTCGTCGATCTTTGAAGGAATCTTCAAGATCATCTTTACGTTCATCATCCCGATCGCGTTCATCGCCTACTACCCGAGCCTCGTCATCCTGACTCCGGACAACGTCCCGCTGCTCTCCTGGATCTCGCCCCTCTACGGCCTGCTCTTCGTCTACCTGAGCTACAAGTTCTGGATGCTTGGCGTTAGGAAGTATGACTTTACGGGATCTTGATGGTTCCACACTTTTGGGCGCGCAACGTGCTTTAATATATAAACGCCACGGCGCCCAAACCCTTTTCGGAGGTGAATAAACGCCACAGTGCCCACATCCTTTTTGGAGGTATCGAAAAATGAATGACTTAGTAATGATAATTAAACAAACAGTTTTGCCCAACTTCCTGAACATCAGGACATCGATTAAGGCCTACGACAGGGACGCCCTCTGCTGCGGCGCACCCTGCTGGCGCTGGGCCTACCATGCGCTCCACTCCGCAGACAAGTGGTTCATCAACCCCAACGTCTACGAAGAGCCCGCCTTCCACGAAGAAGGCATGGACAACCCCGACAACCCGACTTCTGTAGTCCTGTCGGACGAGCAGCTCCTGGAGTACCTGGATTCGATCGAGAAGAAGACATTGTCCTACCTGGACTCGCTCACGGATGACATGCTCTACGAGAAGCCCGAAAACTGCCGCTTCACGCGCATGGAACTTGTCCTCCGCCAGTACCGTCATCTGTCCTTCCACACGGGCATGCTCAACGGCCAGACGGCCCTCGCCACGGGCGAGTTCCCCATGTGGGTCTCCGACGCCGACAAGTTCATCGACGACGGCGTCTTCTTCGGCCGCTACCGCGAAGGACCGACAATAATCTGAAAACCTTCAAACCCTCTTTAATGTTTTCCTGGAAATGTACCTACTAAAATGCGGTTTTTGCCATTTTAGTAGGTAAGGGGGAGGGGGTATATGGCCCGTTTTTTGCCCTTTTTGAGTGATTTAGGCGGCCCGGCGGGCGTGATTTTAAGTTTTTTCGCGCCCGGAAAGACTTCTTAAGCTCTAAAACTCGTTTTTTAGGGGATATGGGAATAGAAATTACCTACTAAATTTCGATTTTTCCGATTTTAGTAGGTATTTTTTGCTTTCGAAAAGTTAGCATACCCCATGGGGGTATATGGTTGAGGGCGTCCGGTCAGCGAAAAGGATCTGCCACCCGAATGAGTCACATGCCAGGCACCGCGAAAGCCTCCCGACTCACACCCCGCACATTGACAAACCCTCCCCCTCATACTAAAATGACACCGTGTCATTTTAACGCGCCGCGGAGGAAATACCATGCCTAAAGTCAGTGAAGAATACTACAAGAACAAACGCAAAGAGATAGTCGATGCGGCATACCGCGTGTGCACCAGAAAGCCGATCTCATCTGTTGAGATGAAGGACATCATAGAGGAGACGGGCTTTTCGCACGGGGTCGTATACAGGTATTACAAGGATCTCGATGAAGTCTTGAAGGACCTGGTCATCACGATCAATGAGAACAATAAGATCGACGATAAACTCGATGCTATTTTGAGCAGGGCGAAGACGGACAAATGGGAGAAGACCATTTACGAGATCTGTGCAATGCAGGCTGACTACATGAAGGAAGTCGGAACAGATCTTCTTAAGGTATCGATCTACAGCGACATGCTCGCGATGACTGATCCTGAAAGAGCGATGAGCATCGCGCAAAGGCTCGGAAAAGATGAGCAGAGCCCGTTGCTTTATGCAACGGTCGCAACGGAGAAGTTCCTCAAAGAGATCGTAAAGAAGAACAAGTTGAAGCCGGCAACAAGCATAGATGAGATCATCCAGTTCATGATCGTCAACTACCACGGAATCCAGACAGGATACGTACTCTCGGAATGCTTTAAGGTTCCACATGTTGAAGGCAAGTACAAGCCTGAAGACATGTTCAGAAATCTCGCGAAATCCGTGATCCTCATGTTGGGCGGAAAGGCATAAGAAAAGGGCATAAGAAAAGGTCAAAAAAGGAATAAAAGGAAGGTATAAGGAAATGATTTTCCACACATACGGGAATAAGGAAAACAGTGCAGTGATATTCATCCACGGAATGTTCACGCCGTATAGCATCTGGAACAAGGCGGTACAGGCATACGCGGGTGAACATTATGTGATCGTGCCGGAATTAGACGGTCACACAGAAGATGAGGCGAGTACGTTCATAAGTGTTGATGACGAGGTGAAAAAGTTAGAAGGATTTATCAGCAGCGAATTGAACGGGAAAGTGTATCTTTTAGCAGGGCTGTCGATGGGCGGAAGGATCGTATCTGAACTTGCGAAAAGCGCTGCCATAAAGATCGAAAATCTCGTTATAGACGGAGCGCCGCTCATGAAAGTAAACGGCATCTTCAAGAGTATTATGAGGAACAATTACAAGGCCATCTTAAAGAAATCGAAAGCCCGCGATCCCAAAGTTAAAGCATCCTTCGAAAAAAACTTTCTGCCTAGAGAATACTGGAATGAGTTCCTGAAGATCGCAGACAACATGAGCATAGAGACAGTGGATAACATTATCGATTCTCTATTTCGACCGTTTGAATTCATTAAATATCCGGATGATATGAGGATGCTTTTCATGCATGGCACAAAGGGAAATGAATCGGTCTCGAAAAAAGGTGCACTTAAGATGAAAGAGTTAAATCCAAAGATGGAGATCAGGAGTTTTGACGGCCTCGCGCATGCTGAACTTGCGTGTTTTAAGCCGGACGAATGGATAAGGGAAATAAGGGAGTTCACAAAGTGATCGATTACATCAGAGAAAACTTAAGCTACTATCCGATGTACTACCGGATTTTCTTCAAAGCGAAGAAAGACGTCACTCCGGAGCGCGTGGATTACGGCAACGACAAGGAGCAGTATTTTTACTACTACGAACCTAAACAATTAAAGAGTGACAAGATAATAATCTGGATCCACGGCGGCGGATGGAATGCAGGCAATCCGAAGTTCTTTGACTTTGTCGGACAGAAAATAGCGCGCGAGGGTTACCGCATGATCTCAATCGGTTACCGCCTGTCGCCGAAGAACAAATATCCGGCACAGATAATCGATACATGCGAGGCGTATAAAAAGGCAATAGACCATCTAAAAAACAAAGGAATAGACACAAGCAAAATCATCATCTCCGGTCCCTCTGCAGGCGCGCATCTCTCATCGATTTTGACCTATAGCAAAACAACACAGGACGAGTACAAAGTCGATGTTTCAAACGTTATCGGATACATCGGAGTCGGAGGGCCGTACAGCTTCAGAAAGAGTCAGTCGATGACGCAGAAGATGCTGCTGGGAATGCTTTTCGAGAAGGGGTACGACAGGAGCCAGGCTGAGCCGTGGTCGCTCATGACGAAGAACCATGTTCCGATGCTTCTGATACAGAGCCGTCACGATGGACTGATTGAGTTCGAGTGCGCCGAGGAATTTGCGGACAAGGCGAAAACGGTCGGCAATAAATGCGAGATTTATGAGGTTATAGACAAGAAGAACACGCATTCGTGGTACACGACGGGCAATTTCCTATTGACCCGCGAAGAGAACAAAGCGCTCGACAAGTTCTTCAACTGGATCGAGAACCTCTGACCAAAAAGTCGCTGAAGTGTCGAAGAAAGTTAACATTGCGACAACAAATGCTTATTTTTCAAGTAGTAAGATAAACTCATCGAATAACCCGCGCGCGGCGGGATCAGGTGAGGACCAGAAGTGATTTCATTTATCGTTGCATTGGCTGTTCTGCTCATAGGCTTTTTCACGTATGGCAGACTGGTCGAAAAAGTTTTCGGGCCGGACGACCGCAAGACTCCTGCGATCGAGATCAATGACGGCGTCGATTGCATGCCGATGAAAACGTGGAAGGCGCTCCTCATCCAGCTTTTGAACATTGCAGGTACGGGTCCGATTTTCGGCGCTTTGATGGGTGCATGCTTCGGCCCTGTTGTTTTCTTGTGGATCGTATTCGGTTCGATATTGGGCGGCGCGGTGCACGATTACATGAGCGGCATGATCTCCGAGCGCTACAAGGGCGCGTCGATCGCTGAACTCTCGGGCATTCATCTCGGAAAAGCAACGCTCTACCTGATGCGAGTTTTCTCGATACTCTTGCTCCTTCTGACGGGTACGGTTTTCATAACTTCACCCGCATCACTGATCGCCAAGCTCACACCCGAATTCCTTAATAACAAATTCTGGATCATCGTCATCCTCATCTACTACATCCTGGCGACGCTCCTGCCGATCGATAAGGTCATCGGCAAGCTCTATCCGGTGTTCGGCGTCATCCTGATCCTGATGGCAGTGAGCATTGCGGGCGCGATGTTTATCCTTCCGCAGTACACGATTCCTGAGATCACATTTGTAAATCTTCACCCCGATAATCTGCCCGTCTGGCCGTTCATGTTCATAACGGTTGCGTGCGGTGCGATATCGGGTTTCCACGCAACGCAGTCGCCCATGATGTCCAAGTGCATCACGAGCGAAAAAGAAGGCCGCAAAGTTTTCTACGGCGCCATGATAATCGAATCAGTTATCGCTCTCGTTTGGGCAGCTGCAGGCGTCGCTTTCTACGGCGGCACGCAGATGCTGAGCACTGCTTTAGCAGAGTCCGGACAGTCTGGTGTCGTATATGAGATCAGCGAGACAATGCTCGGAAACGCAGGCGGAATCCTCGCGATCATCGGCGTTGTTGTCTGCCCGATCACGTCAGGCGACACGGCGTTCAGAAGCGCACGCCTCATCCTCGCCGAATGGACTAAGCTCGACCAGAAAAAGATCAAGAACAGACTCATCATCACGTTCCCTCTTCTTTCTGCCGGCGCGATCCTCACGCAGCTCGATTTCAACGTCCTCTGGAGATACTTCTCATGGAGCAACCAGACGCTCGCCATGATCTCACTCTGGGTCGCTACCGCATATCTCGCGCACACCCACAAGCACATCTTTTCGAGCATCATCACAGCGCTCCCCGCCGCCTTCATGAGCGCGGTAACTCTGACCTATATTCTCATGGCCGATGAAGGCTTTAAGGTGTCATCCAAAATTGCTTATCCCGCAGGAATAATTTTCGCTTCTGCTCTCTTATTGGTATACTTGTTCAGATGTGTATATTTGAAACGTACACAGGGGATAAAAACTAAATAAAGAGGTAGAACATGAATAAATCATCCAGAAATCTCGGAGCGGTACTGGCCGTAATGGTCCTGCTCCTCCTGATTGCAGGTCTGGTATTTGTCGTTGTCACGGTCTATAAAGATCCGCTCCAGGCTGAGATCGCTTCACAGGAAAGCTCTGCGATGGAGTCCGCAACTGAAACAACCGAGACAGAGCCCGTTTACGTCGCTCCCAAGAGGATCGCTCTTTTCGAGACGGCCGACATCAACGGATATCTCATGAACACGACAAGCGGCGATCCTGAGACTTTCGAGTACAGACTCGCATACGTTGCAAAGGTCGTTGAGAACGCGCGCGAAAACGAAGACTACGACGACGTCATCCTCATCGACGGCGGCGACATTTACGGCGGCACACCCGTGTCCAACTTCACAGGCGGCGCTGCTTTGAGAGCTGCCATCGGCCTCATGAATTACGACGCGGTATCTCTCGGACACAGCGACTTTGCGAACGACATTTCCGAATACGCTGCAGACACTTTCTGCACGGTTCCCGCATACGAATTCGGCGACTACACCGGCGACCCTGAAGTTCCGGTCATCTGCGCCGACATCTGCTATTCCAACAACCACTCAAGAACGCTCTTCACAAAGGATTACGTCATCGTCGAAAAGGCCGGCTGCCGCATCGCCCTGATTGGCTACATTCCTGATTTATCAGACGAGATTCGTGCTGACGATTTTGCTGAATACGAGATCCACGCTGACCTCGAAGAGTTCTCCGCACGCATCAAGGACATCAAGGACGGCGAGAAGCCTGACGTCACGATCGTCGTAACTCACTCCGACCCGGCAGAGCTCGCAGCAGCTCTCGGCGAAGGCACTGTCGACCTCGTTGCAGGCGCAAGCTCCAACAACGGAATCTGCGGCGTTGCAGACAACGGCATCGCTTATATCGAAGGCGGCGAAAAGGCTGAAGGCTACGCAAGCGCCACCCTCGTCATCGCTTCCGACGGCACCGTCACGATCGAGAATCCCAAGTACACTTCCATCATCGACACACCCGAGCGCCTCTACGACACATCTTCAAACGCAGGCTCTTTTGCATCTGATGTCCTGAAGCTCTCACACGATTCATGGGACGCAATCAGCGAGCAGATGAACGAAGCTCTGGGCTACGTCGACACCAGCGTTATGCACGACGATTATGTAGACGACAGATCAACCACAGGCGGCAACTTCGTAACAGGTCTCATGTTCAACTACATGATCGATGAAGGCGTCGATGCCGCATTCACATATTCCGGTGGAATCTGCGCCGACTTCGAAGTTGCAGACGGCGGCATCAACGAGATCTCCGTCGGCGACATCTACGCGCTCACACCTTATAACGATTACTGGCTGATCTACGACGTTTCCGGCTCTGAACTCGTCCAGCTCCTCATCGACGGTTTCACGAATCCCGAATTCGGTGACCAGGTTTCAGGTCTCACATTCGAGTACAAGAACAACGGCACTATCGAAAACCCTGACATCGAGATCGTCAGCATCACTTTAAAGAGCGGCTCAAAGGTCGACCTCACCGGCACAGACGAGACATACCGCATCGTTATCTCAAGCCACTGCGCATACCTGCCGGGAAGCATTTTCGAGGACAAGGAACCCGTTCACTCCGAACTCGAAGCACCCGTCGACAACCAGGCAATCATCCAGATTTTGCGCGACAGACGTGACAGGGGAGACATCCATATCAGTGTAAATACTGACTCCAGATGCACATGCATCAACGCTGACCAGGTGCCTTCAGAAAACGCTGAACCTGTTGAGACAACAGAGGCAACTGAGGCTACGGAGACTACCGAGGAGACTTCAGAGACCACTGAGACGACTGAGACCACGGCGGAGTAAAGTTGTTTTAACTTTTAAACACGAGAGGATGCTTCAGCGATGAGGCATCCTTTTATATTGGCGTGTGCAATTGTTGATCATTTTTTGGGCCAACAGTTGCACAAAAAGGCCGGTTTATGCAATTGTTTGCCGTTTTTCGAGCCAACAATTGCACATCCCCCCGGACGGCGTTTGTTATTTTTCATCAATTTCCGGGGCAAAAATAACAAAGAATGGCCGTTTTTTGTTATTTTCGGGCATTTTTTGAGGGCAAAAATTACAAAACGCCATCCCCACCAGCCCGCAAATTCGCAAATATCAAAGTTTGATGATACAATCGTGCCTGTTGTTTTGAAACAGATACATTAATCAGGAGATAAAAATGAGCGACAGCGAGAAGAATCAGGAGATGCTTGAGCAGTTAAAAGGCGAGGATAAAAAGAAGTCCAAGAAGCAGACCAACGGCGACGGACACGTTCTTACTCCCGCAGAGATCAAGCGTCAGGAACTTTTCGACCAGAAGGAAAAAGAAATCCTCGCAAAGGGCTACAAGCGCAAGGACATCATCACCACCGTGCTCAAAGCCAACTTCGTAGGCATCCTTCTGACGCTGCCTTTTGTGCTTCTCGTAGTCGGCGGATTCATCCTCAAGAATGGCTTCTTCGACATCGACAAGACGATGGAAGAAAACCCCGTCATGTATTTCGTTAAGCTCATAATCATCATGGTGGCAAGCGCGCTTCTTGCGGTCGTCCACGAGAAGATCCACGGCTGGTTCTGGGCCATCGGCGCAGAGAACGGCGCAAAGGACATCGAGTTCGGTTTCCAGAAAGAGACCCTCACGCCTTACTGCACATGCAAGTCGCCGCTCTCCAAAAAGATCTATATCCTTGGCTCCATGATGCCCATGACCATTCTCGGTGTCGTGCTCGGCATCGTATCGATCTTCATCGGCAGCTGGGTCGTTCTCGCGATCGCAGCGCTCCAGATCATCGGAGGTTCAGGCGACATCCTCATCACCTCTATGCTCCTGCGTTATGACACCAAAAACAAGGACGTCATCCTTATCGACCATCCCACAAAGATCGGCCTTGTCGCTTTCGAAAAGGACAAAGAAACAGCCCCCAAAACTGAGGGCTGATAAAGTCTTAATCTGTCCGGTCCGGATCACTTAAGCTTGATCACTCAAGCTTGTAAACTTTCCAAAGCGATTCCAGTGATGCTCCGTTTTGGAGGTCTACCATAGTATTGCCTTTGAAAGCTGCTGTAGTGATGTCGGTAATTGTCCGTTCGTCAACGTCCCAGACTTCGATAATAGTGTAAGAATCAAACGTTGCAATCTGAATCTCGATGTCGCCGGTGTAGTAAACGTCCATCTTTTTCAGATACTTGATGAGCTGATCTACATCATAGGTTTCCTTATCGTACTGGCTTTCCGTAAATACCCACTTTGAAGCGTTGCTGGACTTTGCTTCAGCCGTAAAACTATAAGTGGTCTGATTGATCAACGTATAATCGCCGCTTCTTCCCACAAGGTTGTTAAATCGGTCTTCGTGTACCTTTTGTACTGTTGTACCGTCGAGCGAAAAGTAAGCCCTGTATGCAGCAACCAATCCGTTATCTTCTCCGCACATCAGCAAATAAGCCGGTTTGGAATTCGAGCCGCATGATGTAACCATCAGACACAAGATGGACAGTATTGAAATGATACTTACTATCTTGGTAATCCGTGTTTTCATAATCCGCCTCCCCCAAAAATGTACCGACAGAATATCACAGATTTTTGATAAAGCCAATCAAAAACTATCAGTCAAACGTGAATGTATCGAAAACAGCTCTCGTCTCGCCATTCTCCGTTACGAACTCAAAGTATACGGCATGCTTTCCCGTGATCTTTTCCGAAATCTCGAAAACGATCTCTTTGGCATCCTCTTCAGCCGCCTTCTCAGCAACTACCTTACCATCATAAGAATCCAGCCTGATGCTTACCTTGAATCCCTTAGGGAAGTCGCCCGTAATAGTAGCCTTTGATGCTCCCCCGTTTCCGAAGTTCAGGTATCTGAAACCGATCGTCGCACCGCTCTGGATATCAACAACCGGCGCGGAATTGCCCTCATAAACAGGTTTAATGTGAGCACGTCTTACATCCTTGTTAGTACCCTCAGCGTTATCAAGATAATTGTGCTTTCCCGTACCATCGTACATGTGGCATGTGTAGCCTGCAGATATGATCGCGAAAGCATCAAGTCCGTCCTTGTAAAAGCCCTGTGAAGTCATGTCGACAACATCGGACTTAACAGGCTCGCCGCCCTCGTACTCGATCTTACCGATGAAGATCTTTCCGTTCTTATCGATAGCAACGTCAACCGGCTCAACCATTGCCTGTCTCGCATACTCATTGCAGCCCGTCTGTCTGTGATAGAAAACATACCACTGGTCGTTGATCTTCATCAGTGAACCGTGGTTGTTACCCCACTGGTATGTCATGATGCCGTCGCCGTCAGGTCCTGTGATTACCTCGCCGCCATTGAAGCTGATGTCGCCGCCATCCTTGTAATCGCCCAGAGGAGAGTCGCTCCACTTGTAGCTAAGGAAACCATTGCAGCTGCCCATTACGCCCAGCTCAGGCTTGTGGTATTCATAACGCTTTGAATATACGAAAACATACTTGCCGTTAACTTTTCGAGGGCTTGAAGCTTCAAAGAAACCGTCCTCAGGAATAACGTGGCCGTCATCTTCCTTGATCCAGAAAGGCTTTGAGTGGCCGATGATGTGGTTTCTGACAGTCTCCTTCTTTATCGTAGCCATGTCATCATTAAGCTCAGCGGCGTGGCACTCGCAGAAACCCCAGAATGCATAAACCTTGCCATCGTCATCAACGAGGATGCCCGGATCGAATCCGAGCTCAGTCTTAACGGGATTCGTGAAAGGTCCCCAAGGTGTTTTTGAAGTCACGAGCATGATCGAAGAACCCCTGTTCTCCGCAGCATACATATAGAAAGTATCGCCCTTCTGGACAACGTCGGGTGCATAAAGATCGCCCCCGTCAGAAGCGGTGTAGCAAACGCCGTGGCATGTCCAGTTCGTGAGGTCATCCACGGGTGCAGACCAGACCACATAATCGGGTCCGCAGTAGTCAGTCTTCTTGGTGTCGTGCGATCCGTAAAGATAAATACGTGTCTCGCCGTTATAAGTAAATACTCTCGGCTCGCCATCGGGAACGTGCTCCCAAAGCGGCATGTACGGATTAGCGCCTGTAACAATAGTTTTCTTGTCCATGGTATACCTCTCTTAATCAGATACTTAATGCTACAACATTAGTAATAAATATCAATAGATTGGCTCTTCGGAAAAAGCAGTAGCACCTGCAGGCCTCACCGTCAATGGACGCAGGCTTGCCTCCGGCACCATTGACTGCGCGGCCTTGTCAGGTGCTTGATTGGTGTTCAAGAGGTCGGATTCTCCGACCTCGCATCTATAGATGCCGGTCTTTAAGAATATCGCTGATGATCGCAACCTGCCTAAACACCCAAAACAGATCAGCCGGGTGCAGTCAAGGCCTTTAGCATTCGCAAGAATGTGCCTTAAGGCAGCCTTGACGGCTATAAGGCTGATCTGTACAAAGACTATGGCAGGTTGCGATATGTCAATTCCACAAAATTGAGACTAGTCTCAATTAGTGGTCCAAAGTCTCAATCTGCTTGAAATCTATTGAAGTTTCATGTTCGTGCTTTTATATTCCGAGTATCAATTGGATGCATTACTTGCTGAAATTGCCTTTTTCTATTTCAGCAAGTAAAAATGACCACTTCAGTCAATGTTATTGAAAAGAATTACTTGCTGAGAATGAAAATTCGTTTGTCAGCAAGTAAAAATGCTCGTAATTGAAGTTGTTTTTGCAAGATTTTACTTGCTGGATTGAGGTTTTTCTATTTCAGCAAGTAATCACATAGTTTCAAAAGAAGGTTTTCGTGGAAATTTACTTGCTGGATACGGAAAACTTGATTTCAGCAAGTAATGAGAAAGAAGAAGGAAGCATATATGACCAAATATCATAGATATGAGTTGATAAATACTGAGGAACTTCAAAAAGATCTTGAGGTTCGCAAGCTTATGATAGAAAAACAGCTTATAAAACTTAAGAAGAGAATAGATGCTGCTCCACCGGGAACACTTCGTGTTTCCAAGAGTCACAACCACGATCAATTCTTCCAGAAATTCAGTCCGGAGGAGCACCCGGGTATTTATATCTCAAAAGACAATCTGCCATTAATAACTAAGCTAGCTCAAAAAGACTACGACACCAGACTCTTAGAAGTATTGAAGCAGCAGCACAAAACAATCGATAGATTCCTTAAAGACTTCAACCCTGAAGCAGCGAGACAAGTATACGAGAAGCTGAACACTACCAGGCAACTTCTTGTAAAACCCGAGTTCATAAGTGATGAGGAATATATAAACCAGTGGATGAGTATCCCCTACACAAGGCCGCCGTTCAAAGAGAACACGTCTGAACACTATACTGCGAAGGGTGAGCGTGTGAGGTCGAAGTCGGAGATACTGATCGCTGATGCGCTTAACAGGTATAACATTCCGTACAGGTGCGAGTTCCCGGTGTATAGCGGAGGGGTTATTTTCGCGGCGCCGGATTTCAATTGCCTGAATGTGAGGCTGAGGAGGGAGTACTACTGGGAGCATCTGGGCATGATGGGCGATGAGAATTATGCGGATACGAACAAGGATAAGCTGGACAAGTATGCTTTGGAGCCGGACTTTGATGAGACGAGGCTGATCATTACCATGGAGACGGGCAACAAGCCGTTGAACACTAAGGTGATTGAGGAGAAGATAAGGAAATACCTGATTTAGAGTTAGTTTGTTCTAACTGTATAAAAACACCAGGATTTTACATAAAGTTAGTTTGTGCTAACTGTCAATACCTACCAAATTCGCCCGAGTATATAATAAGGTCGAAAAATTGGAGAAGGCGTCAATGCTGTGTGGGACTGGGCCCGATGTCAGGACTAAAGCAGGCATTGACGTTGGGAGGCACAAGATGACGTTAAGAGAACTCAAAGCAGGGCAGAGTTGCAGAGTAGTTTCGGTTGGCGGCGAAGGGGCGCTGCGCCAGCATTTTCTCGACATGGGAATCATTCCCGGCGCGGAGATCACGATCGTTAAGTTTGCGCCGATGGGCGACCCGGTCGAGGTCAGGATCCACGGTTATGAATTGTCCCTGAGACTGGACGATGCCGAGAAAATCACGATTACGGAGAGCGCGAAAAAGGCTGAGGATACGGCCAAAGAGAAGCGCAAGGACAAGGCGAGCATTGCGCACCCGAATCTGGGTGAGCCGGGCGTCCACCACGATAAGAAAACTGAGAATCCATTGCCGGATGACCACGTGCTTTCTTTCGCGCTGGTTGGTAACCAGAACAGCGGAAAGACGACGCTTTTTAACAGGCTCACGGGTTCAAACCAGCATGTGGGAAATTTCCCGGGCGTCACGGTCGACCGCAAGGACGGCGCGATCATTGGCAATCCGAAGACCGTGATCACGGACCTTCCGGGCATTTATTCAATGTCTCCCTATTCAAAAGAGGAGATCGTGTCGAGAGATTTTGTGCTCGACAACAAGCCTGACGCGATAATCAACATCGTTGATTCCACGAACATCGAGCGCAATCTGTATCTGACGATGCAGCTTCTTGAGACCGACAGGCCGGTCGTTGTCGCGCTGAACATGATGGACGAGCTGACCGGTAACGGCGGTTCCGTTGACATCAACCTCATGGAGCAGATCCTGGGCGTGCCGGTCGTTCCGATCAGCGCTGCGAAAAACCAGGGTATCGATGAGCTCATTACCCACGCACTTCATATTGCTAAATATTGCGAAAAGCCTCTCGAGCAGGATTTCTGCGCACCCGAGAGCCCTATCCACAGCTCGATCCACGCGGTCGAGCACCTCATTGAAGAGAAGGCGAAGAACACAGGTCTCCCTCTCAGATTTGCAGCGTGCAAAGCGCTTGAAGGAGACGAGTTGATCTTAGGTCAGCTTGGCCTTGATGAGAACGAGAAAGACCTTCTTGAGCACATCAGAGTCAAGGTCGAAAAGAAGTCCGGCCTGGACCCCGCAGCGGCAGTTGCAGACATGAGATTTACATACATCATGCAGCTTGTCAGCCAGTGCGTTACAAAGCCTGTGCAGAACAGGGAGCGTGAGAGAAGCGAAAAGGTCGACAGGATTTTGACTGGTAAGTTTACTGCGATTCCGATCTTTATCCTCATCATGGGTCTGGTATTTTTCCTGACGTTCAATGTTATCGGCGCAGGCCTTCAGTGGCTGCTCGAACTGGGCATCGAAGAGCTGACGGTCGTAACGGAAGAGGCACTTACGAATGCACATGTTAATGATGTAATTCACAGCCTGATTATCGACGGTATTTTCGAGGGCGTCGGAAGCGTATTGAGCTTCCTGCCGATCGTTGTTGTAATGTTCTTCTTCCTGTCGCTTTTGGAAGACAGCGGATACATCGCGCGAATAGCGTTCTTCATGGACAAGCTCCTTCGTAAGATTGGACTTTCCGGAAGATCGATCGTGCCGCTCCTTATCGGCTTCGGATGCACTGTTCCCGCGGTCATGTCCACGAGAACGCTTCCTTCCGACAGGGACCGTAAGATGACGATTATCCTCACGCCTTTCATGAGCTGCACTGCAAAGCTTCCGATCTACGCTTTCTTCGTAAGCACGTTCTTCCCGGGCAAGGGCGGACTCATCATGGTTGGACTTTATCTGCTCAGCATCGTCGTAGGAATCCTCATCGCATTTATTTACAAAAAAGTATTGTTCAAGGGCGAGGCAGCGCCTTTCGTAATGGAGCTTCCGAACTACAGACTGCCGTCATTAAGAAGCACGGTTCAGCTCATGTGGGAGAAGGCAAAAGACTTCCTGCAGAAGGCTTTCTCGGTAATCCTCATCGCGACGGTAGTCGTATGGGCATTGCAGAGTTTTGACCTCGGATTCAACCTCGTAGATGATTCCTCAAAGTCAATCATGGCGCTGATATCAGGCTTCATCTCACCGATTATGGAGCCTTTGGGACTCGGCGATTGGAGAATCACAACGTCACTTATCAGCGGATTCATGGCGAAGGAAAGCGTCGTTTCAGTACTCGAAGTTCTTTTCGGAGCTGAGGGCGGAATCAGCGCGGTACTCGGCACCGTCGAGGCAGCAACACTCCTCATCTTCAGCCTTTTGTACACGCCCTGCGTTGCGGCAATCGCATCCGTTAAGCGTGAACTCGGCTGGAAGTGGTCCGTCGCAGTCGTCGCATGGCAGTGCATCCTCGCGTGGATCGTAAGCTTCCTGTTCAGGATCATCGTGCTGGCTTGCACGGGAGGACTTGTATGAGACCTGTTGATTTCATTCTTTTAGCGGTGATAGCAGGCGTCCTGGTGGGCGCGGTCATTCTTGCGATAAAGCATAAGAAGACGAGTCCGTGCTGCGGTAACTGCGCCGAATGCATGAAGAAGCACGGCGTGGGAAGTTGTTCCACATCTCGAAAATAACCAAGCAAAAAAATACAGGGGCGCCGGGTAAGGATGGCACCCCCGTTCTATATTCGATTGACTGTCAGGAGATTTTCTCTTTTGTTTCTGCGCGGGCCAGATCTGTCATGAGTGAAGACGTTGTGGCCTTGTGCTTGATCGGCTTCCAGCCGGGGTTTACGAAGATAGCTGCAAACGCGACCGGAATGTATGTGAGCATGAAGAGCGGGAACGTGAAGATCGAGAAGATCTTTCGTGCCACATTCGCGTGAATGTTCTTCCACTCAGTGATCGTTGTGATTGCGCCAAGGATTATGAGGAGCGCGCAAGCGTTGAAGATCGTCTCACCCATTGACCAGAGCGCAATCGTGATGTCGCCACCCGTTACCGCGCCGATGATGCCGTAAGCGAGGTTGCAGACGATCGAAGTTGCGGTAAGGAAGAATGCCGGCATGATGTTCATTGCCATGTCGAATGCTGCAAAGCTTCCGTGGAAAGTCTCGCGTGCTAGGGCTTTTCCGTAGTGCTGGAAAACCTGGAAATAGCCTCTTGCCCAGCGCATACGCTGTCTGAAAGACTGCCTTAAAGAAGTGGGCTGTTCGTCGTAGAAAACTGCGCTTCTGCAGAATGCGATCTTGCGGCCTTTGCATACGCGGTTGATCGTGAACTCGATATCTTCAGTAAGAAGGTGGAAAGGCCATCCGCCGATGTCCTTAAGAACTGCGTCAGAGAAGAAGAATCCCGTACCGGAGATAGCAGCTGAAGAGCCGAGCTTGTAGCGTGCGTAGTTGAGGTACATGGTCTCTCTCAAGAACCAGAGGCCGTAGCCTGCACTGACCCAGTTGTCACCGTAGTTCTTGATGTTGCGGTAAGAAGTGATCGCCTCGTTGCCTTCGAGGTGGCACTTGTGCATTTCTTCGATGTAGTTGGGCGCCAAAATGTTGTCGGCATCGAAAACAAAATATCCGTCAAATCCTGAAGGGAAATCCTTCTTGATCTCGTCCAAAAGCGCTTCCATCGCGTAACCCTTGCCGATCTTATCCTGGGATCTTCTGGTGTAAGCGACTGCGCCGTGTGCGATTGCAGTGCCGTATGTGTTGTCGGTGCAGTTGTCAGCCATAACGAATGTGGTGACATTGCCCTTATATGTCTGGTTGCTGATGCTGTCGATCAGATCGCCTATGACGCCTTCTTCGTTTCTTGCGCAGATGAGGACTGCGTAGTTTTTGAGGTTGCGCTCGCAGAGCTCGTTGTCGGACTCAGAAGAAGCGCGCAAAGCAGCGGCTTTTTTGGCCTTCTTTTCGCGGTGCTGCATCCAGAGCGATACAGGAACGTAGATGAACTGATATGAATAACATACGGCGAAGATAGCCGTGATGATGAAATTGATTATCCTAATAGTTTCCATAATTTGTTTTCTCCCGGCTCACATTATTACACATATGGATTTAAATAGTTGTGGCAAAAACCTTAAGATTTCCTTAAGATTCAGGCAATTTTGTAAGATAGCCAGAGTATAGGAAACATAAGGCCCCCGCTCCATTGATTCTGCTTACGGAATTCTTACATCTTTGTCACATCGCGGCCTGACGATATAATATGAGGCAAGAGGTGCGATATGTCTTTCAAGATAGTCCGTAATGACATCACGAAAATAAAAGCCGACGCGATCGTCAACACTGCAAATCCGGAGCCCATATATTCTGCCGGAACGGACAGTGCTGTTTACATCGCCGTGGGCGCAGAAAAGCTTCTTGAAGAGCGCAAAAAGATCGGCAGGATCGCTGAAGGCGACGTTGCTGTTACGCCCGCTTTTGACCTCGACGCGAAATACATTTTCCACACCGTCGGCCCTATCTGGCAGGGTGGAGATTACGGCGAGAAAGAGACTGTCTCAAAGTGCTATCTCAACTGTCTTAACAAGGCAAAGGAATTAGAGCTCGAGAGCATTGCTTTCCCGCTTCTTGCGACAGGCACTTATGGGTTCCCCAAAGCAGATGCGCTCCTTATCGCGACTAGTGTTTTCAGCAGCTTTCTTGCTGAGAACGAACTTGAGATCACGTTAGTCGTATTCGACAACGAATCTTTCGCATTGTCGGACAAGATATTTGCAGGCGTTGACCAGTTCATCGATGAGAATTACGTTGACGAGAAGACCAGTGAAGAATACTCCTATGAGCACTTAGTGGGCGCGGCAGGCGCTATGGCATGCGCCGCAGCAAGCGCGGTGGAGCCTACAGCAGAACATGCAGAATATATCGCTGATGAGTGCGCCGAAGAACCCGCAGAAGTACGCGACGAAGAAGAGGCCATCGAGCGTAGAAGAGCGCGCCGCAGAGAGCTCATAGAGCGCGACCGCAAAGAACGAAGAGGTTTATTCGGCCTGAGAAACAAGGCAGCGACGGTGGAATGCGCTGCGCCGCCTGTTGCTGCGGAAGATGGGGATAGAAATAGGAGTACAGCAAAGGCGGCAGCGCCCAGGTCCTTAGAGGATGTTGTCAAAAATGTAAGCGAGACGTGGCAGGAAAGTCTTTTGAGGATGATCACCGAAAAAGGCTACACTGACACCGAAGTATATAAGCGGGCAAATGTTGACCGTAAACTGTTTTCAAAGATCAGGAGCAATAAAGATTATCAGCCCAAGAAAAATACGGCAGTGGCGTTTGCTTTGGCGCTCAGACTTAATCTCGATGAGACTAAGGATTTCTTAATGCGCGCGGGATATGCGTTCTCGCCTTCGAGCAAGTTCGATCTCATCATTGAATATTCGATCGACCACGGTGTTTATGACCTGATGCTCATTAACTGCGCGCTTTTCGATCACGACCAGCCGCTGCTTGGAGCGTGAAGTTTTTTATCTGCCCAGGCCGGGAGTGATGAGGTTGCCCTTAAGGCAGATGTTGTCAGCGTCAGGTGTGATCTCGACTTCGTCATCACCATTCGCATTTTTGTAGATATAAGCCTTGGGAGCGGCGTACATCTCGGTTGAGATTGCGACGTTTTCGACGGTTGCCGTCTCACAGGCTGAAGGCTTGATTTCAACAGTCTTGTTATAAAGTGAAGCTGCAAGTGCTGAGAAGAGTACGATGGGTGTAAGGAAACCTACCATCAACATGATGATGTTGCTCTTTGTATAGAGTTTATTAACGTCAGTCTTCATAATCTTTACCTCGCTCATTTCCGTCTTGGTTTTGATAAGCGGATAGTAACACCCGCCAACAGGCCAAAACGTTTTTTGTGGTGAAATGCACGATATTAGTGGTCAATTGCATTCCACCCCCCGAAAACCCCTGCAACTCACCACATAAAACAGGCAATTCACCACATAATCCGGATATTGCAAATCAGGGTGATAGTATGCAAACCATACAAAACCCTACAAGGAGACAACTTATGAAGAAGTTGATTGGAGCTGCTTTGATCTGTGCAATGACAGCATCTCTGATATCAGGCTGTACACCTTCAGAAGCGGTTACAGCTGAACCTTCAGAGACCGCGAAGTGGATGTCCGGCCGTCCCCAGGACGATTTCTACTACTATGCCAACAAAGAGACACTGGATAATGCAGAGTTTGAGTACGGAGCAGGGTATGCGGCCAATGCTTTCGATACCACTCTCATTAATGAAAGACTCGAAAACATCATCAAAGATGTTGTCGCAGGCTCAGGTTATGAGAAAGGCAGCGAGGAATATCTTATCCAGACCGCGTATAACTCTTACGTTGCTTATGATTTTGCAAACGAACCCGTTCCTGAAGAGCTTCAGCAGGTTATTGACGAAGTAAAGAACGCCAATAGCATTGATGAGTTAATGATGACCGATGCAAAGCTCTTTCGTGATTTCGGAGTAAGCGGTTTTTTCATTTTAAATGTTGATGCAAATCCGTTCTTGCCGGAACAGAATGCCCTCGCAATAGCACCCTATACAAGCGTATTGGGTGTTTCTTTCGATGATATTTCCGAAGACAACAATGCGCTTGACTCCATATTGTCTGATGTAAGAGTTTATCTTCAGACTCAGGGATACGATGTCGATACTGCTTCTGACTACGGAAAACAGATCGCCAATATGGCTTTGGAGATCTGCAGTTCTTCAGGCGAAAAGTATTCAAGTGACGATTACGATAACGATGATATCGTCATCCTTTACTTGTCAGACTGTGACGATATCTTCACCAATGTTGATTTCGAAAAATACTTGATGACCATCGGCTTTGACAGACAGGGCTGCGAGATTTTCGGCACATACAACAAAGAGCAGCTGATCTGCGTCAATTCACTTTTGACCGATGAAAACCTTGAGGCGCTGAAGGCCTGGGAGATCGGCAAGATTTACGGCCAGTACATGAGATTCATTGCCCCGAGCTATAAGCTTCTTTCAGGATATGTCACGGACAATTACAAGACATCTGAAGAGCAGGCGATCAGCGAGATCAAGGGTTCACTTTACAGTGAGACTGATCCCATCTATGTTGAGAAATATTATTCGAAAGAAATAGACGACGGACTCCGTTCCATGTGCGACGACATCAGGGAATCTTACAGAAACCTTATCAGCAGTGCCACATGGCTTTCAGAGCCTACAAGACAGGGCCTTCTCGAAAAGCTTGATAACATCGTTTATGTTACCGGAACAGATCTTAAAAGACACGATGCTTCCAAGTATGCAAACGTAGGAGGAAACTACTTTCAATTCTTTTTGGGATACACGAGAGCCGGTCTGAAAGATATTATAGCAAGCCTTGGCGAGCCTGTAGACCGTTACGAAGTCATGATGCCGATGCAGACGGTTAACGCATGTTACTCACCTGTTAAAAACAATATAACCATAACGGTTGCGATCTCAGGCGATTCATACTTTGACGTTAACGGAGATTACTATGTAAATCTCGGAAATCTCGGCGCGACAATTGCACACGAGATGGGTCATGCTTTCGATTCCAACTGCATTGTCTACGATAAGGATGGTGCCTATAACCCCGGCTGGATCGCAGACGAAGACATGGAAGCACTTCTTGCGCGCAACGAGAAAGCCGTCAGATATTTTGAAGATAACTTTACAGTATTCGGCATTTACCATGTCGACGGCGAGATGACCTTAGGCGAGAACTTTGCGGACTTAAGCGGCATGGAATGCCTGGTCCTGATCCCTAAGACAGATGAAGACATGAAGAAGATGCTTGAGAGCTACGCGCGTTCATATTGCCGCATGAGCGTTGATTCCTACATCGTTGACCAGATTGCAAGTGATGTGCACAGTCCGGAAGTAATAAGAGTAAACGCTATTCTTTCAACCGTTGATGTTTTCTATGACGTCTATGACGTACAGGAATGCGACGGAATGTACATAGCTCCTGAGAATAGAATCTCAAGATGGCACTGATGGAGGTAAACCATGAATATTATTTTGAAAAATTCACTTAAAAATATTTTCGGCAAGCCGCTCAGAACCAGTCTGGTAGTGTTCTCCATTTTCCTTTGCGCGATCTGTGCGATGGTATGTTTTGACTTTGTATCAAGCGCAGAAAAACTTCTTGACGGTTCCGCATTCGGATTGTCAAAGTCCGACTGCCTTCTGATGGCACCCGAATACACGGTAAAAGGCCTTCCTGAAGGCTTCCCCGACTGCGAGAAACTTGAGATCGTCGGTTACTCCGAGGTGTTATATAAAAAGATCGAAGGCGAATACAATTATGTAACTACCGAGAAGCTCTCAATCCTCGGCTTAAACGTTGAAAGCGCAGTCAAAATGGAATTCATCGATCCTATGGAGCTCGGTGTGAAAGAGACTGTAATCACAGGCAAATTTGCCGAGGCGTACGGCTACAGTGTCGGCGACAAGATGATCGTTCACGACAGAGAGGGAGAAGAGGTCGAACTGACCGTAGTCGGAATTACATATTCAAATAACAATTATTTCATCAGCAAGTACACAGCGATCGTCAATGAGGAGACAGCCAAGATCATTAGCTGCGGAAGAACTAAAGCATCCATCGCACTCATTGATATTCTTGATCAGGATAAAGCTCTTGATGCCATAGAGAGCCTCGAGGAGTATTATCCTACAGCGCTCGTTATTAATTTCGTTTCTGATGAAGCTTCTTTAAACAGCCTTCATCAGCTGCTTACATATTTCTATCTGATCTTCGCGATCACATTCCTTCTCGTTATCTTCGTAACGGCTTCGATCTGCAACAGGATCGTGAGTGAGAGAATGCCTTTCATCGGAACACTCAGAAGCCTTGGTATGAGCAACGCGAAAACGGGACGCATCCTGCTTCTCGAAAACACCCTCTATGCGCTTTTGGGAAGCGTGCCCGGAATCATTGTTTACGGTCTGGTCAGAAACATCGTCTTAGGCAAGGTTTTCGGATCAAGCAGAGAAGGCTCAAGCTTTAAGACGGAAATTCCGCCTATGTCTGTTCTCGTCATCATCGCTGTAATCATAGGTTCCATCATTATCGAGTGTGCGATTCCGTTTAAGGCGATCATGAAGGCGCTTAAGACATCGATCAGAGACATTATTTTCGATAACAGGGACACGGCATACAAG
This sequence comes from uncultured Clostridia bacterium, assembly GCA_947303185.1. Taxonomy (GTDB): domain Bacteria; phylum Bacillota; class Clostridia; order Saccharofermentanales; family Saccharofermentanaceae; genus Saccharofermentans. Next base: position 46,069 of record CAMYXF010000010.1, read on the forward strand.
TTCAGTAAGTCCGGCCTCATCATAGGACTGGTCCTCATTGCAGGCGCAGTAGTTTCAGCGTTCTTCAGCAAGAATCTCTATGCTGCCATCGTATGCATGGTATGTTCGGTTACGGCACTCGCGCTCCTTTATCCCTGGATCTTTAAGTGGGTTACGGATCTTATCAAAAAGACCGCCGACAAGAAGGAAGATGCAAAATTGTCACTTGCTTCTGTTGAAGCGATCTCACGTAAGAGCACCGTAGGAAGCGGCGTCCTCTGCGTTACCGCCGCAGCAATGTGCGTTATCGTTTTCACATTCGTTGCATCGGCTACCGGATCGATCAGCACCAATAACTTCACAAGTGATGTAATCGTTACCTGCAACAGTAAGATGAAGGCTTATTCATTCGTTGATAAGCTTGAAGGCGTAAATGACATTGAAGCAGTCTATACTTCTTCAACTACGTTTGTGCTTAACGATAAACCCGTTGCTGAACGCGAAAGCGGAACATTCTACGCGCTGCCTGAAGGCAGATATAAGTATTACACGGCTTTCGAAGATCTTCCTGCTTCAATGGAAAACGGAAGCATTCTTGTAACTGATGAATATGCGGAAAAGAACGGATTAAGTGTTGGCGATACGGTTAAGTTTACCTTTAATCCCGTTGGAGTAATACCGATCGTAAGAGAATACAGGATCGAAGCTTTCATTAAAGCAGAAGGTCCGGTCGCTGCGGGAACTTTCTTCCTTTCTGAGCGTGACTACAAGGAATTCTTCAAAGATACTCCCGGCTACCTTCTTATCAAGTGTGACAACCCCGCAAAAGTAGCAGGCCTCATCAAAACATATGCCGTCAAATCTTATTCGGAAGTTCAGACATTGGCAGAGATCGAAAAGGATGAAGCAAACAACAACGCAAAGATCAAAGCTTTAACTGCCGGAATCATCCTCATCTCCGTCGGCATGACACTTATCGGCATGATAAGCAACCAGCTCATAGGATTTGAGGGAAGGAAAAAGGAGTGTGCAGTAATGCTCTCCACGGCGATGGGCAGAAATACACTGTCGGGAATCCTTTTCAGGGAGATGCTGATAACCTCGCTTACGGCTTCTTTCCTTGGAACTTCCGTCGGAGTGGTGCTGCTGTTTATTCTCAACAACGCCACGTCAGCTTCCGAAGAAATGAAAGTTGCGGTCGAACTGGATCCTGTAATGACCATTTTGTTCTTCGTCTTCCTTGTTGCGGCATTCACCGCCACGGTCCTTTTCCCGATAAAGAACCTGCGCAAGATGAAGATTGCAGAGCAGATCAAGTACGAGTAATTCCATGGAGGATATAAAGATGAATACAGTAATTGAAGTTAATAACGTCAGCAAGACATTCGGCAAGAACACAAGTCTCAACCAGGTATTGAACGGCACGTGCATGTTCGTGCAGGAAGGCGAGTTCGTATCCCTCATGGGAGCGTCAGGTTCAGGCAAGTCGACGCTCCTTTACCTCATCGGAGGTCTCGACAGGGATTTCGAAGGCAAGATCTCACTCTGCGGAAAAGAGATCGGACCCCTCAAGGACAAAGAGCTTTCTGAGCTCCGCCTCCAGAACGTCGGATTCGTTTTCCAGTTCTATAACCTCGTCATGAACCTCTCCGTTGAAGACAACATCCTTCTTCCCCAGATGATGAACGGCAAGACCAAGTCTTCGCTTAAGAAGGAACTCGATGAGATTTTGGAGATCACCGGTCTCACCGAAAAGCGCAAGTCCATGCCGAACCAGTTATCCGGCGGTCAGCAGCAGAGAGTTGCAGTAGCAAGGGCAGTAATCGGCAACCCCAAGATAATTCTTGCTGACGAGCCTACGGGTAACCTCGACAAGAAGTCCACTGCCGAGATCATGGAGCTGTTCAGAAGACTCAATCAGGAAAGGGGTCTTACGATCCTTCAGGTAACCCACTCTGAGGAGTGCGCAACTTACGGCACGAGAACCGTCGTTCTCGACAGCGGAAGAACAGTGGGTTAATGAGCAAATAACTGTTTCTCTGACTGAATTTATATTAAAATAGTAAGAGCTGTCGCAAAGGGCAGCTCCTTTCCAAAATTCAGCCGGAGGATCCCATGAGACTTGCGATAGTTGACGATGAGAGCGTATACAGAAACCACCTCGCCGAACTGATCAACACAGTTTACGGCACGGAAAACGTCAGCTGCTATCTTTATGCCGACGGCAGCGAAGTCGTTAAGAGCTTCGAAAACGGCTTCGGACTCGATGCGGTCTTCCTCGATATCGAGATGAAGGATCTGGACGGCATGTCTGCCGCAAAAGTCATCCGCAAGTATTCAAAAGACATCCCGATCATCTTCCTTACGAGCCACACGGAGATGGCAATGGAAGGTTATGAGGTTGATGCTTTCAGATTTTTAAGCAAGCCCGTCAACAAGGAAAAGCTCCTTGAGACTCTGAATGAACTTGAGAAAAAACTCAAGGTCGAAGAGAAGATCATCCTCAAAAAAGACGGCGAAGAGATCGTCTATGGAATTAACGATCTTCTGTATGTCGAAGCGGCGAACAATTCCGTGCGCTTCGTGTTTAAGAGAGATGCCGTCGAGATGCGCATGAAGTTTACCCAGGCGCTCGAGATGGTCGATGCGATAAGCAGGGATTTCTGCAAGTGCCACAGGTCTTACTATGTGAACCTCGCGCACGTCAAAAAACTTGGAACCGGTGATGTAGCTATGGATAACGGAGATGTTCTGCCCGTTGCAAGAAGCAGTGCGACAGAGGCGAAGAAGATGCTTTTCGAGTACGTCAGGAGAGCGGGCAGATGAACGACATCTTATATCTGTTTTTCTTACCGCTCTTTCCGTTCGGCATAATCATGTCAACTGCATATGCTTCGGATATTGCATTCAGATATGAGTTCAAAAACAAAAAAGCCGGATACATAACAATGTGTGCGATCGCAGTGGTCACAGGCATTTTAACCGACCTGATTTATGTTTTGTATCCTGACGATTTATATTCCGGCGAGGAAATATCCGTAAACCTTGCCGATCTGGTATCAACTGCCGGCACTATGATCTCTTTTGTCGTAATGATGTTCATGACACGCGGCAAAGTCTGGAAAAGAATTCTCGGAGTCTTTTTGTCGAGCGAGATGATCGGTTGCTTTAATCATATTTTCGAGGCACTCTTTATATACGTGTCACACATCAGGGCCTGGGAGAATGACGATTATGTATTGTTCGGCAGCATCGCAGCCGAAGTGACTTCAACGGCTCTGGTTTTCCTGTTCCTGTTTCTCATCTCCAAAGTCAGAAGCAAGAACGATAATACCCCGCTGCCTCTCCCGATAATGGGCATTTTTACGGTTATCTTACTGTTGGTTAATTCGTTTGTTCAAGATGATGCCATGTCTGCTGACACAAGCGACTATGTTGCAAAACCGGTCGTACTGGTATTGATACTTGCAACCGTATTCATGTTTTTCTTCATACGTGTTACCAGAAAGGAACGTGACGGATTGAAGAAAATGAACAAGATCAACGAAGAACTGGTCGATTCGCAGACGAAGTTTTTCGAGGCATCTGCAAAGGCCGATTCGGATATCCGCGCGATGCGTCACGACATGAAAAACAACGTACAGGTTTTGATGCTCCTTCTCGCGAACAAAGAATACGATAAGATGCAGGAATATCTCGAAGAGATGAGTGAAGGTCTTGCAGGCACGAACGTAAGCAGCCACACCGGCGACGTTATCGCTGATGCAATCATCGCAGATAAGATGAAGCGCGCAACCGAAGCAGGCTTAAAGCTTGATGTAACGGGCGCGATCGCAGGCGTTGAGATCTCTCCTGTTAACATGTGCAAGATGCTCGGAAACCTGTTGGACAACGCGATCGAAGCTACTTCAGATCCTAGACTTAAAGAACTCGATTCCGAATTCAAAGTGATCAATCTCCAGTTCAAGCATACAGAGAATTTCTTCATGATCTCCGTCACCAATCCGTGCGCGGAATCACCCAAGATCAAGGACGGCAAGATCGTCACCAGCAAGTCCGACAAGAAGAACCACGGCTTCGGAATTTCCAACATCAGAAGCGCTGCCGAAGACTGTGGCGGCGAGCTCTCCGTATCCTGCGAAGAAAAGCCTTTCGGCTACCTTTTCAGGGCCGAAGTAGTCATCTGATTTTCTTCTCTTTTTACCCCTCCCGAAAATGTCGCTTCGCAGGCGACCTCTGACCCCTCAAAAGATCCTATACTGAACTCACAATCAAACAGTTGCACCAACAACGGAAAGTGAGGAAATGGAAATGAAAAAGGGATTAACAGAGATCGTATTTATCTTGGACCGCAGCGGCTCAATGTCAGGACTTGAGGCCGATACGATCGGAGGCTACAACTCCATGATCGACAAGCAGAAAACTGAAGAGGGCGAGGCGCTCATATCGACAGTTCTTTTCGACGGACAGACAGAAGTCCTTCACGACAGAGTTCCTCTCGACAAGATAGAACACATCACCGAAAAGGAATACTATGTAAGAGGTTCCACAGCGCTCCTCGACGCGATCGGCGGCGCCATCCACCACATTGGCAACGTCCACAAGTACGCAAGATCCGAAGACGTTCCGGAGAAGACACTCTTCATCATTACGACCGACGGCATGGAAAATTCCAGCAGACAGTATTCATATGACAAGGTCAAGAAGATGGTCGAAAGACAGAAGGAAAAGCACAACTGGGAATTCATCTTCCTGGGCGCAAACATCGACGCGGTAAGCGTTGCAGACAGGTTTGGCGTATCAAGTTCCAGAGCGGTAACATATGAGCATGACAGCATCGGTACGGCTCTCAACTTCAGCGTAATGAGCAAGATGGTTTCCTGCGCAAGAGCAGCAGGATCTGCCGAGGCAATGGGAGCAGCATTCGACAGCGAAGAGATGTTGAGCGACATCCGCGAAGACTACAAGAGAAGACATAAGAATTAATGAGTTTGCTGCACAGGGTTAGCAATAGAAAGTACCGACAGGGCGCAGCAGTTAGGAGGCATTTATGTACGGAGCCATTTTGGGAGACATCATCGGTTCACCTTATGAATTCAATAAAGGCGACAAGAACAAGGACTTTACCTTTTTCGAGAAGGGCGCTGCATTCACCGACGATTCGGTCATGACAATCGCAGTTGCAGATGCGTTTATAAACACCTTGGGCCAGAGCGACGACAGCATTAAGGATGCGCTTGTCTACTCAATGAAGCATTGGGGAAAGAAATATCCGGATGCAGGTTACGGCGATAACTTTGGTGCATGGCTTAGCGGCGGAATTACAGGCCCTTACAACAGCTGCGGCAACGGCTCCGCTATGCGTGTGTCTTCCTGTGGCTGGCTCTACGACACTCTCGAAGAGACCCTTCACGCAGCTGAGATTTCTTCCGTGGTTACGCACAATCACCCTGAAGGAATCAAGGGAGCACAGGCTACCGCAGCAGCCATCTTCATGGCACGCACCGGCAGCACAAAAGAAGAGATTAAGAATTACATCGTCACCACATTCGGTTACGACCTCTCACGCACAATCGACGAGATTAGACCTGCGTATGACCATGTCGAAACATGTCAGGAAACAGTACCCGAAGCGATAACTGCTTTCCTCGAAGGAGAGGATTTTGAAGACGTCATCCGCACGGCCGTTTCTTTAAGTGGAGACTGCGACACTCTGACTTGCATCGCGGGCTCAATTGCCGAAGCATTTTACGGTGTTCCTGACTGGCTCAAGACTGAGTGCATTAACAGGATTGACCCTGAGATGATTGAGGTGTTGGAGAGGTTCGATAAGCTCAGGAAGTGAGTGATTAATGCTTGGATGTACGGCAAATGTACGGCACTGCCGTACATCTGCTATGAAAAACGGTAGTCCAGGCAGTAAATATCACTGCAAAAGTACGGCGTTGCCGTACTTTTGCTAGACAAATAAAACCACAAGATAAGGGCTGCCTCATCTGATTGAGACAGCCTTTGTGTAAAAACAAGGCAAAAATCAACCCCGTGGCGGACACAAAGATCAGTCCGATTATTGGCCGTATATCGGGTTTCGGATGGATTATAATTAGGCCATAAAGATTTGAATCAGGAGGATTGTATCAGTATGCATGAGATTAAGTGCCCCAAGTGCGGCGAAGTTTTCCAGGTAGACGAGTCAGGTTATGCCGAGCTGTTAAGCCAGGTAAGAAATGAAGCATTCGAAGATGAACTCCATAAGCGTGCCATGGAGTTGGAAGAGAAGAATAAGAATGACATCAAGATGGCCAAGATGGAGCAGGAGAAGAATTATAATGCTGCCCTGACCAACAAAGATAAGGTTCTTGCTGAGAAGGACATGGAGATCCAGCAGCTCAAGAACAAGCTTGAGATGAATGATTCACAGCAGAAGCTTGCCGTTACGGAAGCTGTAAGCGGCAAGGACAAAGAACTTGCCGAGAAGGATGCTGAGATCATCAGGCTCAAGAGCCAGATCGACAACCAGAAGAACGAGAGTGCTCTTAAGGAAAAGAATCTCGAAGAGAATTACAAGAACCAGCTCAAGCTTAAGGATGAACAGATCGAGCAGTACAAGGAATACAAGGCGCGCCAGTCCACCAAGATGGTCGGCGAGAGTCTTGAGCAGCACTGCCAGAACCAGTTCAACAGCCTCCGTATGACTGCTTTCCCGAATGCATATTTCGAGAAGGACAACCAGGTCAGCGAGTCCGGCAGTAAGGGCGACTTCATTTTCAGGGAATCCGATCCTGAAGGTGTTGAGTTCATCTCCATCATGTTCGAGATGAAGAACGAGATGGATACCACTGCAAGCAAGCACAAGAATGAAGATTTCTTCAAGGAACTCGATAAGGACAGAAGAGAGAAGGGCTGCGAATATGCAGTGCTCGTTTCTCTCCTTGAGATCGACAATGATTTCTACAACAACGGTATTGTTGATGTCTCTTACAAGTATCCCAAGATGTATGTCATCAGACCCCAGTTCTTCATTCCGATGATTACACTTTTGAGAAACGCTGCGCTCAATTCTCTGCAGTACCAGAAGGAGCTTGAGGTTGTAAGAAACCAGCAGCTCGACCTCGTAAATTTCGAGAGCAACATGCAGGACTTCAAGGATGCTTTCGGAAAGAATTACAGGATTGCATCAGAGAAGTTCCAGACTGCGATCGAAGAGATCGATAAGACGATCGATCATCTCGAAAAGGTCAAGAAGGCGCTTCTGTCTTCCGAGAATAATCTCCGTCTTGCAAACAACAAGGCTGAAGATCTGAGCATCAAGAAGCTTACCAAGAATGCACCTTCCGTCAGGCAGATGTTCGACGAACTTGACAGAGAAGACAAGGGCGAAAACCAGCTGCCCGAAGAGTAACGAAGAGTGACAAAGATTAACCAAGCATTGTTTTAACTCCTGGAAATATTAAAGGAATGTTGGGGCCGGGTAACTGACCCCAATGTTCTTTTCGCCCTCATACAAGACCCTACAAGACAATAAGATTCATAATAGAGTATAATTAGCGCTATGAAGGTCTCAAGAAACAAGGTAGTGGTCACTATTTTGGCGGGCATTGTGCTCGTCCTTTTTATAGCGACAGTTGCCGGATTGTTCTACTACAGAGAGATGATCCAGAACCTGGGCGAAGTCCAGGAAGAAGATTTCACCGAGTATCCGAGATTATATGCTTACATAGCTGAAGATCCTGACAGCCAGCTGTCGAACAGGATTTATAAAGAGATTGCAGAGTATGCGGTCGAGAATGACTGCTATGTCGAGATGACGGGTCAGAATCTTTCCACGAGTTATTCCAAAGCAGACAGAATGAACATTGCAATCACTTCAAAAGTTGACGGCATCATTCTGGAAGGTGACGATTCAAAAGAGACGGCAGAGCTCATCGACAAGGCGACCGCAAACGGCATTCCGGTCGTAACGGTTTTGTCCGACTGCCAGGCTTCTTCAAGAAAGAGTTTCGTAGGTCTCAATAACTTCTCTTTAGGTTCCGAATACGGCGAAGAGCTTGCGGCGATTGGAGAGATGAACAAGAAATATCCTCTGAATGCGCTCATCCTTTTGGACAGAGATGACGGCAACTCGGATGACATCATCCACGCTGCGATCCAGCAGGCAGTTACGGGAAGACTCATCAAGCTCACTTCTGCGGTTGTAGATACATCGACACCGTTTACTTCAGAAGAGAGTGTCATGAACATCCTTGACGGCCTTGAGACTATTCCGGATGTCATCATCTGTCTCAATGACCGTACCACAGAAAGTGCCATCCAGTGTATCGTCGAGAAGAACCTCGTAGGTAAGACGACGATCTTAGGTTATTACGACTCTGACACGATCTTGAAAGCGATCGACAGGGGATCTGTTTATGCGACATTTGCCATTGAGACAAAGACCGTTGCGAAGCAGTGCGTCAACGCGCTCAACGAATATAACAACACGGGTTTCGTAAGTGAATACAACCCGGCAAATTACATCCTGATCAACCGCCAGAATGTATCTGACTATACACAGGGGGATGAAAAGGATGAAGGTTAAGGCTAAGTCAAAGTCTACAACTAATTTCTTCGCCAACATGAAGATCTCCCGTAAGCTTGTTGCGGTGTTCCTCATAACGTCTGTCATCGCGATGGGCGTCAACATCTTCATTTACATTAACCTCAACCAGGCACTCGATAAGATCAACCAGGTATTCTCGAGTAACATCAGCCTTAATGAATTGTCGGATAACTTAAACCAGATCCACGCCGGTCTCACGGGTTATCTTGAGACAAAGGGTACCGACGATCTTGAGCTTTACTATGCATCTTCCCAGAGAATGCAGGTGCTGATGAACGATCTTAATGACACCGTCACGAACAACAGCGTAAAGCTTTCCGAGCGTGACATCAGGAACATGCTCGAGACGTATCTTAAGACTGCCGATGAAGCGGTCCAGGCAAAGCGAGGCAGGAACATCGACGAGTACACCGCCAAGTACAATGAATGCACCAAGATAAGAGATTATCTCAACACGTATATCTACTCGGTCAACAACGAGCAGTTCAGGACGAACTCGAATAACTACAATGCGCTCGTTAATTCCTTGAGATATACGGAGATCATGAGCATGCTGATTTTCGCAGTGGCATCGGTCATGAACGTATTGCTCATAATCATTTTGACGAACACGATCACGAGACCTCTTACAAGACTTTCAGCAAAGGCCGATGAGATCTCGCAGGGGAGCCCGGAGAACGTAGAACCGCTCGAAGTTTATTCCGATGACGAAGTCGGTAAGGTGACGAGGGCGTTCAACGAGATGCTCGCATCCATCAAGGATTACATCGCGCGTATCAGGACGCAGCTCATCACGCAGAGTGAGATGAAGGAGAAGAACCTCCTCATGGAGACGCACCTCAAGGATGCGCAGCTCAAGTATCTGCAGTCGCAGATCAACCCGCACTTCCTTTTCAACACGCTCAATGCGGGCGCGCAGCTGGCCATGATGGAAGGCGCCGACAGGACGGTCGAGTACATCAGGAACATGGCCGACTTCTTCAGATACAACGTTAAGAAAAACAGTGAGACGGTCAAGCTCTCCGAAGAGATCGAGCTCGTCGATTCATATGTATACATCCTCAACGTAAGATTTGCCGGAGAGATTCTTTTCGAGAAGGACATCGACGAGAGCCTCGTCAACGTAAATGTTCCTTCCATGATCCTCCAGCCCCTTGTCGAAAACTCGATCAAGTACGGCATCAAGGACGTTGAGCCGGGCGAAGGCAAGGTTACGCTTGCGGTTTTCCGCGAAGACAACATGTGCTGCATCCGTGTCAGCGACAACGGCATCGGCACTGACGAAGAGATCATCGAGAAGATAATGAACCACGAGAAGCACCCGTCTGAGACGCGCGGCGTGGGCATCACGAATGTTATGGCAAGGCTCGACCTGTACTACAACAACAAGGAAGTTTTCGAGATGAAGAGCCGCAAAAACGAAGGAACACACGTAACGATAAAGATACCGCTGGAGGATGGAAATGTATAAGATCATGCTCGCCGACGATGAGGGAATCGTCCGCGAATCGCTCAAGTTCATAGTAGATAAAGAGTTTCCGGGAAAGTTCGAGACATTCGAAGCAAAGACCGGACGCCGCGTAATCGAGCTCGCCGACGAGGTGCGCCCTGACATCGCGTTCATGGACATCAGGATGCCCGGCATCAACGGCATCGATGCCATGAAGGAGATCAGGACAACGAACCCCAACATCGTGTTCGTCATCATCTCCGCTTACGACAAATTCGACTATGCAAAGCAGGCATTAAATCTCGGCGTTATCGACTACATCAACAAGCCTTTCGACAAGGCGCAGATCGTTGCGGTCCTCAAAAAAGCGATGTCCGAAGTCGACCGTGTGCGCGAGCAGAGAAGCCGCGAACTTGAGGTCAAAGAGAAGCTCGAGAGCATCGTACCGATCATCGAAAACGGCCTCATCCAGGACCTCCTCTCACACGAGCATTTCAAAGAGAACATAGAAGAATACAAAAAGCTTCTTGAGATCGACGAGAAGTACGGTCTCATGCTCGCCATCGTTGGCGGCGATAGGGAACCCGGCGGATACATGCGCGGCGCTGTCCCTGCGAGCGTCAAAACGCAGAAAAATTACGAGACTGTTTTGCTCGTCATCAGCGACAACTTCAAGTGCATCACTGGTTCGGTAATGGGCAACAAAATCCCTGTCCTGATCCCCTGCGCAAAGAGCTCGCTCACACCTGAGGAATACCAGAAGATCGTTGATTCCGCGAACAGGGCACAGGAAGAATTATCAGAAGCTCTGGGCATCGATTTCAGAATCGGAATCGGCCCCGTTAAGCCTCTTGAGAACATGGCAGATTCATATAGCGAAGCTTTGTCAGTTCTCGTTAAATCAAAACAGACAGTTGCAGAATCCATCGACCTTCCTGAAGGCTGCGAATACGATACGGACTATCCTTTGAAAACCGAGAAGGAGCTCTTCGATGCCATCACACAGGGCGACGTCGCAAGGGCGACCGAACAGGCAAATCTGTTCTTCGACTGGATGGAAAAAAGTTCCGGCGGCGCCATGAGCGACATCTGCCTCAAGGTATTGGAATTCGTGCTCTGGGGCGAGAGACTTGCGTATGGCAACGGCGGTCACGTTTACCACTTCATGTCCAGAAGCGAATACCTTCCCGAGATCAATTCCATGAAGAGTTACGACGAGCTCCGCCTGTGGTTTGTAAGCCACATCGAGCACGCCGTTAAGATGATCAACACAGCCAACGCGGCACAGACGGAAGACGTTGCCGAGAAGGCAAAAAAATACATCGACCAGAACTACAAAGAAGACATCTCTCTGGACGACCTTTCAGGCATGTACGACATCAGTCCGTTCTACTTCAGCAAGGTCTTCAAAACGCAGACAGGCGTTACGTTTACGGACTATCTGACAGGCGTCAGAGTCGCAAGGGCAAGAGAGCTTCTCGAAGGCACGAACAAGTCCATGAAGGAGATCTGTTCGGAGGTCGGTTATTCAGATCCGAACTACTTCAGCCGAATCTTCAAAAAGCATACCGGCGTTACCCCGACCGAGTATAAGGAGGGCAGAAGATGATGCGCAAACTCATCGCGATCTTATTGACTTTTACACTTCTTCTTTGTGCCGGATGCCATACTCCGGAACCGAAGGAATTTACACCCACGACCAAGAGCGACGTGTGCACGATCGGTCTTTCTTTCGACTCGTTCGTAATCGAGAGATGGACCAGAGACCGTGATATTTTCGTATCCACCGCAAATGAACTTGGCGCCGAAGTTAACGTCCAGTCTGCAGGCGGCGACGTCGACTTGCAGATTTCCCACATCAAGTATTTCATCGAGATCGGCGTTGATGCGATCGTCATCATCACGGCCGATGCGAATGCTCTCACCGACGTGCTCAAAGAAGCCAAGAGCAAGGACATTCCGGTCATCTGCTACGACCGTCTCGTAATGGATGCAGATGCTGATCTTTATATTTCTTTCGACAACGAAGCAGTAGGCAAACAGATGGCCCAGGCGATCTGCGACAACGTCGAAGACGGCGGCAAGATCGTCGAGATCATGGGCCCCGAATCCGACTACAACGTTGCCCAGGTAATGAGCGGCTTCCACTCTGTCTGCGACGAGCACGACATGAACATTCTCCTCCAGTACAACTGCGACAGCTGGAAGCCTGAGCTTGCATACGACTTCGTCAACGAGCACTTCGAAGAGATCTCCAAAGCCGACGCGATCATGTGCGGCAACGACGCCCTCGCAGGTGAAGCAATCCACGCACTCGCCGAGAGAGGATACGCCGGCAAGATCTTCGTAACCGGTCAGGACGGCGATCTTGAAGCATGCCAGAGACTTGTCGAAGGCACCCAGCTCGTCACCGTCTATAAGCCCGTCGAAAAGCTCGCGCGCCTCGCTGCCGAATGCGCCGTCAAGCTCGCTTCCGGCGAAGAGCTCACCAACACCGAGACATTCTTCGACGGCTCCAAGGACATCCCTTACATCGCCATCGAACCTTCCGCCGTCACGCGCGAAAATCTCGACTCCGTCATCATCGACAGCGGCTTCCATCTGAGGGAAGAGGTTTACATTAACGAGGGGTAAGGCTTCTTTTGTATTTTGAAATTTGATTGCGTACTAAATTCTCTGTTTTGAGTTTTTAGTACGCAATTTTTTGCTTCAGGGCATGTGACAAATTCCGTAACAGAAACGGCGATTTTTGTTACGAGAATTGGCATTGAGACTTGTTTTAACAAAATCCGTGACACTTCAGTCTGTTTTTGACACATGACTTGTCACATGGATTCAACCGGTTCATGCTGTCGACGAAACGTTGACGTAAATAGTGTTTTTCGTCTACAAAATCGTCAAATCAGGGCAAATTCGACGGTAACGTCGACGATTTTGCCTGATTTCGTCGACATCTCGTCGACAGGCCTTTTGCCGCCCCGCTCCTACGCCCCTTTATATATAAATAAACAACCACAAATAACACATTTGTGGCATTTATGTTGTATTTAGCACAATCTTGACAATTTGGTAAGAATCAACACAAGATTGTGCTAAATTGCCGCGCAACCTTATGCCAATTCGCCAAAAATATCAAGAACCTCGATATGCAACTCCTATATACCTAATGTTAATTTGTATGTGGCAAGAAGTGCCATATTTTTCAATAGGAGGAATTTCCCAAATGAAAGCAAAGAAAATTATTGGAACAATTCTTTGTGCTGCAATGGCTATTACAGCATTGACAGGATGCTCCGCTGGTTCAGGAAAGAACAAGGTTGGCGTATCAATGCCTACAAAGGATCTCCAGAGATGGAATCAGGACGGCGACAACATGAAGAAAGAGCTCGAAGCTGCTGGCTACGAAGTAGATCTTCAGTATGCTAACAACGACGTTGCTACACAGCTCTCTCAGGTTGAGAACATGATCAACTCCGGTTGTAAGGTTCTCGTTATCGCTGCTATCGAAGGTTCTTCACTCGGTACAGCTCTCGATAAGGCTGCTGCTAAGAAGATCCCTGTCATCGCTTACGACCGTCTCCTTATGGACAACGCTAACGTTGACTACTATGCAACATTCGACAACTACATGGTTGGTACAATCCAGGGCCAGTATGTTGTAGATACACTTGACCTCGAAAACGCTGCAGGTCCTTTCAACATCGAGTTCACAGCTGGTGACCCCGGCGACAACAACGCAGGCTTCTTCTTCAATGGTGCTTATGACGTTCTTAAGCCTTACATCGATTCTGGTAAGCTCAACGTAGTTTCCGGCCAGAACACATTCGAGCAGGTTGCTACACCTTCATGGAAGACAGAGACAGCTCAGTCCAGAGCAGAAAACATCCTTTCTTCTAACTATGCTGACGGCACAAACGTTGACGTATGGCTCTGCTCCAACGACTCAACAGCTCTCGGCGTAGAGAACGCTCTCGCTACAAACTACACAGGTACATACCCGATCATCACTGGTCAGGACTGCGATATCGCAAACGTTAAGAACATGCTCCAGGGCAAGCAGTCAATGTCCGTATTCAAGGATACACGTACACTCGCTTCCCAGGTTGTTAAGATGGTTACACAGATCCTCAACGGTCAGACTGTTGAAGTTAACGACACAACTACATATGACAACGGCAAGAAAGTTGTTCCTTCTTACCTCTGCTCACCTGTATTTGCTGACGCTGGCAACTATCAGAAGATCCTTATCGACTCCGGTTACTACACAGCTGATCAGCTTGCATAATTAACAAGTTTTAGCCCTTTGCAGGCGGGGGAAACCCCGCCTGTATATTGGGGGGCTGACTTACAAAACTTACAAACAAAAACAAACAAACCGCAGCATCTCTGCAAACAAACTCAAACAAAAAACTCAAAACTCAGACTTACAAGTAAGAAACAAAAACAAACAAAATCACTTTTTAAATGAAAGAGGCTACAAATGGCAAAAGTTTTGCTTGAAATGAAGAGCATAACCAAAACTTTTCCGGGCGTTAAGGCTCTCGATAACGTCAACCTGAAGGTTGAAGAGGGGGAGATTCACGCGCTAGTCGGTGAGAACGGTGCAGGTAAATCTACATTGATGAATGTTCTCAGCGGAATTTATCCGATAGGCACCTATGAAGGCGACATAGTTTACGACGGCGAAGTATGCGAATTTCATAACATTAAAGATTCCGAGAAAAAGGGAATCGTTATTATCCACCAGGAGCTCGCACTGATCCCTTACATGACGATCGGTGAGAACATGTTCCTCGGTAATGAACAAGGCAAAAAATGGTGTATCGACTGGAACAAGACATACGCAGAAGCAGATAAGTATCTGGAGATGGTAGGTCTTACTGATTCCTCGAAAACACTTATTAAAGATATTGGTACAGGTAAGCAGCAGCTCGTTGAAATCGCTAAGGCTTTGGCAAAGAATGCCAGACTTCTTATCCTTGACGAGCCTACTTCATCACTTAACGAGACAGACTCAAGAGCGCTCCTCGATCTCATGAAGAAGCTCCAGAAAGAGCAGGGAATGACGATGATCATCATCTCCCACAAGCTCAACGAGGTCTCATATGTTGCAGACAAGATCACGGTCGTAAGAGACGGTTCAACCATCGAGACGATGAACTCCAAGGACGAGGAGATCTCCGAGGCCAGGATCATCAAGGGAATGGTAGGACGTGAGATCACAGACCGTTTCCCTAAGCGCCACGACGTACCGATCGGCGATGTCATGATGGAAGTAAAGAACTGGACAGTCTTCCACCCTGAGTTCGCAGAGCGAAAAGTCGTAGACGACGTATCCATCAACGTAAGAAGCGGTGAGGTCGTAGGTATCTACGGTCTCATGGGTGCCGGCCGTACAGAGCTCGCAATGAGTATTTTCGGACGCTCATATGGTATCGGTATTTCAGGTAAGCTGTTCCTCCGCGGAAAAGAAGTAACTTTGAAGTCACCTAAGAAGGCGATCGCCGCAGGACTTGCATACGTTACTGAAGACCGTAAGGGCAACGGACTCGTTCTTTCAAACTCTATCAAGACAAATACAACACTTGCAAATCTCAAGGCAATCAGTACTGCAACCTTTATTGATAAGGATAAGGAATACCAGGTTGCTGATGAATACAAGCAGAAGCTCAGAACAAAGACTCCTTCAGTTGAGCAGCTCGTAGGAAACCTCTCCGGCGGTAACCAGCAGAAGGTCCTCCTCGCGAAGTGGATGTTCGCTGATCCGGACGTTCTCATTCTCGACGAACCTACAAGAGGTATCGACGTTGGTGCAAAGTACGAGATCTACTGCATCATCAACGATCTTGCTAAGGCCGGTAAGTCTGTGATCATGATCTCTTCCGAACTTCCCGAAGTTATCGGAATGAGTGACAGGATCTACATCATGAACCAGGCAAAGATCGTAGGAGAGATGAAGGCTTCCGATGCTACACAGGAGAACATTATGTCTTGCATCGTCGGTGTCGGCGGTGAATCGGAAGGAAGTGAGGCATAACGATGGGCGGAAATAAAGTAGTAAACTTCCTGAGAAAATACATGATGCTTATTGCGATGGTCATCGTAATGATCGTATTCTTTAGACTCACAGACGGAACATCATTATTTCCTCAGAACATCAATAACGTAATTTCACAGAACGCATACGTTTTCGTACTCGGAACAGGTATGCTCCTCTGTATCTTAACCGGTGGTAACATCGACCTTTCAGTAGGATCTGTAGTCTGTCTGGCAGGCGGTGTCGGTGCCATCTTAATGGACAAGAATATCCCCTGGCCGGTCGCAGTAATCGCAATGCTCGTTATGGGTCTTTTGGTTGGTATGTGGCACGGTTACTGGATCGCATATGTAAAGGTACCTCCCTTCATCGCAACGCTGGTCGGCATGCTTGCCTTCAGAGGTCTTGCGAACATCATAATGAAGGGTTTTGCATACTCCCTCTATCAGGACAATCCTAACCAGGGCATGTTCCTCAAGATCTTCGGCGGCGGCGACTCATGCTATATACCCGGTCCTTATATCCAGGATAAGATCGCCATCATGAGGGCAGGTTTCATTAACCAGCAGGTTACGGGAACATACTCAACTGACATGGGTCAGCTGCAGCAGACCGTTTCCGGTCTTCAGAGCATTGCTGATGCCGGCAAGGAGTGCACTGACGTCATTAATGCAGCTGCAAATGCAGAAATGACAGTTTCCGAGTATCTGGCAGCTAACAATATGTCATTATCCGCCGCTGCACAGAATATCTTCGATACAGCAGCTGCAGCAGGACAGGAAGTTCCTGAATATCTCGCAGCTATCGGTAAGACATTATCCTCTCTCAAGATCTATATTTCTTCACAGCTCAATGTTACCTGCCTTATAGTAGGTCTCCTCATTGCAGTAGGTTTCGTAGTATTCACGGTCATCAACCGCAAGAGACTTATCAAGAAGGGCTACAAAGTAGATTCACTGGCAACAGTCATTATCAAGACGGCATTGATATTCGGAGTTATCCTCTGGCTCACATATAAGCTTGCAGGCTACAAGGGAATCCCTACGGTTCTTATCTGGATCGCAATCGTCTTAGGACTGTTTGCATACATCACCTCGAAAACGACCCTCGGCCGTAACCTCTACGCTGTCGGCGGTAACGAGAAGGCTACAAGGCTTTCCGGTATCGACACAAAGAAGGTTATGTTCAGTGCTTACACACTCATGGGTGTTCTCGCAGGTTTCGCAGGTGTTCTTAACATCGCAAGACAGATGGGTTCACAGCCTACATACGGTGTTGGTTATGAGATGGACGCTATCGCAGCATGCTTCATCGGCGGCGCTTCCGCATACGGCGGAACAGGTTCCATCGGCGGTGTAATCATCGGTGCTGCTCTCTGCGGTATCATCAACCAGGGAATGGTCATCGCCAAGACACCTACTAACTATCAGACAGTTGTTAAGGGCCTCGTACTTCTCGTAGCTGTATTGTTCGACGTAGTAATGCAGATGAGAAGAAAGGGCGCACAGAAGAAAAAGAAGGCCGAAGCCGCACAAGCTTCAGCTGAGAAGGGAGGTGCTAAAGCATGAATACATTCAGTATTAAAAATGTTCTCAAGAAGAACGTAATGGCTATAGCACTCTTCGTGATCTATATCTTCTTTACGATCATGACACAGGGAATGATGTTCACATCTTCGAACGTTGCTTCCCTTATCGACCAGAAAGCATACGTTTACATCTTAGGTGCCGGCATGCTCATGTGTATGCTCACCGGTGGTAACATCGACCTGTCAGTCGGTTCATTCCTTTGCTTCGCAGGTGCGGTTGCAGGTGTCTTTTCAGTTATCTGGTACATCAACACTCCGCTCTCACTCCTGCTCGTATTGGGCGTAGGTCTTGTCTACGGTGCAGTCTTAGGTTTCCTTATCGCTTACGTAAGAATACCTCCGTGGATCGCAACTCTCGCCGGATACCTTGCTTTCCGTGGTCTTGCAACACAGATCCTCGTAAAGGTTTCAGAGACAAGTGCTATCTCTAACTTCCCTGAGGAATTCCTTCACCTCTTCTCCGGCAAGATCCTCACGGCACCCGTTTTCCAGTTCAAGATCGAGAGTCTCTTAATGTGGCTTAACATTCCCTGCCTTGTTCTTGGTGTTCTGGCTACGGCAGCAGTTACTTTTATCAACTTCTCAACACGTGCCAAGAAGGTTAAGAAGGGCTACGAGGCAGATCCCACATGGTTCGTTGCAGTTAAGAGCGTTATCGAAGGCGCGATCATCCTTGTTCTTTCTTTCAAGTTCGCACAGGAAGGCGACATCGCATTTGAAGAAATAAACGGATCAACAGTTGAGGTCTTCAAAGGCGGTATTCCCGTAGTTGTTCTCTGGCTCATTGCGATTCTCCTCATTTACGGAATCATCACAGAGAAGACAACGATCGGCCGTCACTTCATGACAGTCGGCGGAAATGCAGAGACAGCAAAGCTTTCCGGTATCAACAACAAGCTCGTCATGTTCGCTGCATACCTCAATATGTCAGTACTTACCGTTCTTGCAGCACTCATCGTTACGGCAAGATTCAGTTCCGCAAATGCTTTCGCAGGACAGAACTTCGAGATGGATGCGATCGCAGCTTGTATCGTCGGCGGTGTATCCGCTTACGGCGGTTCAGGTTCGATCATGGGAATGGTAATCGGTGCTACCTTGATCGGTGTCATCGACCAGGGCATGTCACTGATGCAGATCGACCAGGACTGGATCAAGATCGTTAAGGGTCTTGTACTCCTCGCCGCAGTAGTTTTCGAGATCGTCTCAAAGCAGGGCGGCAACAATCCTTTCAAGAGCATTATCGAGAAGTTCTCGAAAAACAAAAAACAGAAAAAGTAACGCATAACCCGTTCTTTCATAATAATGTTTTCCGGTCACCCGAATATCCGGAATGCACTTTACCTCCAGCCGCCGCGAGCTACCCTCTTGCGGCGGTTACCGTTAAAACCAAAGTACAGGTTAATTGATGTTAAACATTGTGTGAACTAAGCCATTTAACGGATTAACCGAGTTATAATAAATCATTGATAATTGACGAAAGGGGCTACAACATGAGTACAGAAAGAAACTTTTCCAAAGGTGAAGTCATCTTCAGACAGGGAGATGCCGGCAACAGCTTTTTCAAGATCATTGAAGGAAGCGTCTCAGTTATCGCAAACTACGGAGAAGCTGACGAGAGAGAGCTGACAGTTCTTAATCCCGGCGAGTTCTTCGGCGAGATGGCAGTCATCGAGACATACCCCAGAAGCAACACGATTGTAGCCGTTGATAATGTACGTACTATTGAGATCACAGCAGACGAGCTCAACGGTTTCTTCGCTGAGAACCCCGACATGATCTACCAGATCATGAAGCACATCGGAAGCAGAATCAAGACACTCACATCCGAGTACGACGTCCTCGCTGCACTCCTCAAGGAGCTCCGCGCATCACAGGATAAGAAGAGCGAATCAGTCTTCGCAAAGATCAAGAAGTACATCGACTTCTATTCTTCAGGCAAGAACAACATCGACAAGCCCTCTGCAGAAGCTCTCCGTGAAGCATCAGCTTCCCTCAAGGACCAGAAGACAGAGATCCTCGAGACATACAGAAAGGGCACCATCATCTTCAAGGAAGGCGAAGTCGGCAAGTGCATGTATATCGTTTACGGCGGTACCGTAGGCATCTACACAAACTACGGCGATCCCAAGCAGATCAAGCTCACAGAGCTCTATCCTGTCGCATTCTTCGGTGAGATGGGCATGATCTCCGACGACGCAAGAAGTGCTACCGCAGTCGCAGAGAGTGATGATACATATGTCGAGATCATCCGCCCCGAAGGTCTTGAGCAGCTCTTCAAGGAATCACCCGTCAAGGTTGAGATGATCTTAAAGCACCTTTCCTACAGACTCAGAATGCTCACATACGATTACCTTACCGCATGTAAGGAAGTCAACGATCTTTACAACAGCTGATTAGTTTTTTGTTCTGATTTTTTTGGCCGCGGGATGCTACAATATTACCGCGGCTAAAATATTTTATACGGAGATTTCAGATGTTTGAAAAAATGCCTGCTGAGCAGATCAGTTATATTTTCGAAAACACGGAAGACGCAGTATGTCTTGTCTCTTCGAACGGCGTTCTGATGGAAGCAAATCCTTCTGCAGAAAAGCTCTTCGGAATCTCCGCTGACAGTGCGATCAAGATCTGGGATGCAATTCCTTTTGTTGAAGGCAACGACGACCTGATCCAGCTCTTCATCGACGCGATCGCGCAAAAGCTCAAGTCCCAGGAAGAGATCGTCGACTACGTCAGTAACGACGGTACCATCTACAATCTCCACGTAAGACTCAACTATTTCAAGAAAGACGACATGGCAGTATTCCTTGTCGTCATTACCGACCTCACCAAGCTCATCCAGGTCAGGTCAGCATTTGCAAGATACACATCTCCTGACATTGCCGACTACGTGCTCACGACCGCAGAAGGTCAGAAGAGAGGCGGCCTCACCCAGGAAGTCACGATATTAATGAGCGACCTTCGAGGCTTTACCGCGCTCTCATCCAAGATGCCTGCGCAGCGCCTCATCAATCTCTTAAATCATTACTTCGAAGCGATGGTCGCAGTCATCTCCAAATACGGCGGCACGGTTATCGAATTCTTGGGCGACGGAATCTTCGTCGTATTCGGCGCGCCCAAGGAAATGCCCGACCATGCGACCAATGCGGTCAAGTGCGCCATCGGCATGCAGAATGCGATCAAGGAAGTAAACAAGTGGACTGAAGAGAACGGCTACCCGGAGCTCGCAATGGGCATCGGCATCAACACCGGCAGCGTCGTTGTGGGCAACATCGGTTCAGAGAATAAGATGAAGTACGGCTGCATGGGCCAGACGGTCAATATCGCCGGAAGACTTGAGAGCCTTACCGTCGGAGGCCAGGTATTAATCACTGACCATACAAGACAGAAGCTTACGGGTGAATTCGAGAGCTGCTCTGAAGGAAGTTTCCTCCCCAAGGGTGCAAAGGAAGAACTCAAGTACTACGAAGTTTCAAAGCTCGATGATCTGCTCGTTGATACCAACTATTCAGTCATCGTCTGGGTAGACTGCAATAAGGAAGAATACGATCTCCACACGGTTGCGGAAAAGACCGTTGAAGCAGTAGGTCACAGCGCTACGATCTATAAGCTCTCGACAGATAAAAAGCATGCTTTGATCTCGTGCGAATTTGAGCTCCAGCCCAGGACCAACATCATGCTCCAGCAGGGCGAAAACCGCATCTACGCGAAGGTCATCAAGCCCGAGTACGACGGATACATTATCTGCTTCACTTCCGTGGCCCAGAGCGTATAAGGGCGTATAAATATTAAGATTTCATAACAGATAAAGGCTTTTAGCGTGTTTAAAGGGCCCAAACCCTTGAAAACACGCGTTTTCTTGTGTATTTTTCTAACATCAGTTTTTTGGAGAGCCCTAATTTATGAGCGATTTTCTTACGAACCTTACCAACATCAACGACGCAGTTAATACCTTCGTATGGGTCAAGATCGGCCTTTTCCTTTTGATCGGAACGGGCATCTTAATGACCATTGTCACGAAGTTCTTCCAGATCACCCACGCAGGTCACTGGTGGAAAAAGACATGCGGCGGCGTGTTCGATAAGAAGAGCCACAACAAGAAGGAGAAGGGATCCGTTTCCCAGTTCCAGGCTCTCTGCACGGCATTGGCCGCAACTATCGGTACGGGTAACATTGCAGGCGTTTCCGCTGCTATCTGCCTTGGCGGCCCGGGCGCTGTTTTCTGGATGTGGGTCGCTGCATTCTTCGGCATGATGACAAACTACTCCGAGAACGTTCTCGGTATCTTCTACAGACGTAAGAACAAGGAAGGCGAATGGTCCGGCGGTGCAATGTATTACCTCCAGGACGGCCTTGGAAAATACAAGGGCTGCAAGCACATCGGTAAGATCCTGGCTGTGCTGTTCTCCGTCTTCGCCGCACTCGCATCTTTCGGTATCGGCAACATGGGCCAGATCAACAAGATCACATTGAATCTCGAATCTGCTTTCTTCCCGGAGAGCTTCCAGTCTATGACAGTTTTGGGCATTAAGGTAGTGCCTCTTGCAATCGGCTTATTCCTCATGGTAGGCGCAGGCGTCATCATCATCGGCGGCCTTAAGTGGATCGCAGCTGTAGCAGAGAAGGTAGTTCCTTTTATGGCCATCGCTTACATCATCGGTGCGCTCGCCCTCGTAATCTTAAACTTCGCATCACTTCCTGCCGCTTTCGGCGCGATCTTCAAGTTTGCATTCGGCATCAAGGCAGTTGCCGGCGCAGCTGCAGGTATCGCAATCAAGCAGGTAATCACCCAGGGCTGCAAGCGCGGCGTTTTCTCCAACGAAGCCGGCCTCGGTTCATCCGTTATGGTCCACTCCAATTCTGACGTTAAGGAACCCGTCAAGCAGGGCATGTGGGGTATCTTCGAAGTTTTCGCTGATACATTCATCGTCTGCACAATGACGGCTCTCGTCGTCCTCACATCAGGCTATATCGATCTGGAAACAGGTCTCGTCCTGGACGGCGTTGAAGACGCGACTCTCGTAGCTAAGTCCTTCAGTAACGTCTTCGGTATCGGAGGCGAATGGTTCATCGCGATCGCCATCCTGCTCTTCGCGTTCACGACCGTCCTCGGCTGGTCCCACTACGGCAGCAAGGCCGTCGAATACCTCTTCGGTTCCGTCGGCACCATCGCCGCAAAAGTCTACAAAGTCATCTTCGTTCTCATGATCGTTCTTGGCGCCATCATGGAAAGCTCCCTCGCATGGGACATCTCCGACACCTTCAACGGCTTCATGATGATCCCCAACCTCATCGGCGTCGTATCTCTCTGCCCGATGGTCATGAAGATCACCGACAACTACGTTGCCCGCCGTATCAAGAACAAGACGGATGTAAAGCCGATGCTCTCATACGATGAGAAGATCCAGAAAGAGAACGAGGAGTTAGTCGAGAAGGGTGCGGAGTAAACTCATAATTCACATCTTAAAGTGCCGGTCTTTGCCACTCACATAGATTGGCGTTTCTATCTGTTGTACCTATAAGATAGTGGTTTTTCAATTCTTATAGGTACGTTTCTAGCTTTTATGGTTGCCCCGGCCGTCTAATGTGCCTATAAAAAATGCAGTTTCTTAAATCTTATAGGTACACATACTGCTTTTAAGACCGCCCGTGCCCTCAAATGTACCTATAAGAATTCAGTTTTCAAAAATCTATAGGTATGCCAGAAAATTGATGCGGAGTAATTACCCGTAAACGACCCATGGGTCGCCGTTCTCATCAACGTAGCGGTCTTCCTTAAAACCCTCAAATCTCCAGATGCCAACACCGACCTTGCCGTCATAGGCAGGGTCGTATTCATATTCTTCAAGCGAAGGCAGGAGCTGCAACTGCTTATCTCCCGTGATCAGCGCTCCGCTTATTCTCTGGTCGGTATCGAAAACCTGCAGCATTATGTAAGACGCCTCTTCAAGCAGTTCTCTTGCGGCATCTTCATCAAGCTCGATCCCGTTGTCTTCGCAATACTCTACGAGCTTGTCGAAGCTGTCGAAAACAAGATGCGTTCCGATAAGTTCCGTGCCTCCATAAGGCGCACTGATGCAGTTTGAATAAAGATTAAGTTTGATATCCTCGCGTGGGCCGCCGATACTGCTCAGGAGCTTTTCCGAAAGTTCCTGCGCCTTCTTGAGAGTCGGGTCATCAGTCTCCATCCTGTAGTTGCCGTCAACGAATACCGTGATCTCACGGCCCGTCTCCTGCTCGATGCATGTGAATCTGTATTCGCCGCAGTCGTAAGCCACATGCACATTATCTGTCTCAACGTCAGGCGCTACCCCGCAACAGACGTCATAGAGTTCTTCGATGTCTTCACGGTCCAGTTGCCATGTCGGCTCTGAGTATTCCTTCAGATATTCCAGCTCTATGTAGCGTCCGTTATACATCATCGATACCACCGGGCTGTCGCTGAAAACATAAACCTCGCCGCCTGCCGTTACCAGCATGCACCTTGAGTCATAGCCCCACGCCATGTTCGTGTATGTGTACACGAAAACGATCGGATCGTATTCACCGGTCGGAGCGGGCAGGCCGGCAGTGGTGACAACAATATCGATGTCAGTAGTCGCAGCGTCAGTCGCGTCAGTATCTGTGTCAGCGGAATCGGTCTCAGCGATCGTAACCTTGATCGTGCCGTCAGTCGCCGCGGTGTCTTCCGTGATCACGGTATCGTCACCTGTGCCGGCGGGCACGTCTCTTCCTGTGTTCCTGTCACAGGCTGCGGCACTCATGAGTACTGCCGCAGCCAGCAACCCTGAAATGAGCCTTTTTCTATTCATATGCAATATCCCCCTTGCGTAAGCTCCTGCCTTATATACAGATTTATAAGCTGAAATGTTGCAGTGCTCGGCAGCTGAAATTTCTGTACAGGTTTTTGCCCATCAAAAACCGGTTAAAAAGCTGTACAAAAACCTGTATTCCGCCAAAATCCAGCTTTTTGCCCAGTTTATTCAGCAAAAAAGATGGGCAAAAAACTGTACTCCGGTTTCAAAGAGCAAAATAATCAAGTGCTGCATGAAAGGAATCAAACTATCGCAACCTGCCATGATTTTTATACAGATCAGCCGTAGAAGCCGTCAAGGCTGCCTTCGGCACATTCTGACGAATGCTTGCGGCCTTGACTGCACCCGGCTGATCTGTCCGGGGTGTTCAGGCAGGTTGCGGGTAGCAGCGATAGCCGTGGAGAGCGGCGCTTGCAAAGTAGAGAGTGGCGCATACAAAGTAGAGAGCAGCACCTGCAAAAGCAGAGAGTGGAACCTGTAACGTTGAGAACGGTGTTTGCAAAGCGGGCAGTCTGTGAAAACACAAGGCTTTCCGCACCCGATAAAAAATTTTTTCTCCCCACTGCAACATTTTGCATTTCTCATCTGTACAAATAGTGTGAAAACAATAGAAAGGACACAAAGAGAAATGGGAAATACCACGAAAATGGCGCAAAATTGAAGCATTCTTGCAAAATCTTTATAAAAATCGCGCCTTAGATAGTATAATAGGCAAGTCAAAATATTTTTACGGTTAAGACGCAAGGGGCGGAAAGAAGAACAAAAACAGCCCTGAAGCGCAAAGAATGAGAGGTTTTTATGGCTGAACAACTCGTAATGAACATCAATGTTGATGAGCTCGCCAGAGCCAATTCGATCATCAACAACATCAGGACTTACTACAATTCCAAGATCGTAGGTCAGTCACAGCTTGGCGTTTCGCTTCTGGTTTCCATGATCGCGAACGGCCACATCCTGCTCGAATCCGTACCTGGTCTTGCGAAGACAACCGCTGCAAAGGTTATGACTGAGGCAGTCGGCGGATCCTTCTCGAGAGTTCAGTGTACGCCTGACCTTCTGCCTTCCGACATCATCGGTACGCAGACATTTAACATGACTAACAACACGTTCGAGACAAAGATCGGACCTGTTTACGCAAACTTCCTGCTCTTGGACGAGATCAACCGTTCATCAGCTAAGACACAGAGCGCCATGCTCGAAGCCATGCAGGAGAGATCAGTAAGTATCGGCGGACAGACATTCAAGCTCCCTCCGGTATTCATCGTTATCGCTACACAGAACCCGATCGAGCAGGAAGGTACTTATGAACTTTCCGAGGCTCAGCAGGACAGATTCCTTCTTAAGGAAGTAATTACATATCCTAACGTTAAGGACGAGGTCGAGATCCTCAACAGAATCGAGGGTGATGTATTCACATCTTCCAAGGCTGTCGTTACGATCGATGACATCGAGTTCTTACAGGGTCTCTGCAAGAAGGTTTACATCTCACCTGCTATCAAGAAGTACATTGTTGATATCGTTCAGGCTACACGTGATCCCGCGAAGTACATCTCACCCAACCTTGCAAACTACATTGCAATGGGTTCTTCCACACGTGCTGCGATTGCATTCATGGAAGTATCCAAGGCTGTTGCTCTCATCCAGGGCAGAGCTTATGTAACACCTGACGACGTTAAGGCAATGAGACATGAAGTTATGCGTCACAGAATCATGCTTAACTTCGCTGCCATCGCTGACGGCGTAAAGGAAGAAACAATCGTTGATGCAATTGTCGGAGCAATCGTTACTCCATGAACTTAGACTACGTCTCGAAAATTAAATTCGGGCTTAAGCGTTATAAGACGATAGCTACGGATAAGACTACGAGCAGAGTTCTCGACGGTTCGTACAACTCCATCTATAAGGGAAGAAGTATGAATTTCGACGAGCTCCGTGAGTATGTGCCCGGTGACGATATCAAGGATATCGACTGGAAGGCAACTTCAAGAAGCCAGAAAGTACTTATCAGATCTTATATAGCCGAGAAGAAGCACAACATCATGCTGGTAATGGACGCCAACCACAGGATGCTTGGCCACACCAAGACAGGTGAGGATAAGGGCGAGGTAGCTCTTATGGCCGGCGGTACTCTGGGATACATGGTTACCGACAACGGCGATTATGTAAGCGGACTTTACTATCACGACGATAAGATGGAGAGATCCCCTTTCAAGACGGGTTTCTTAAATCTTGAGTTCCTTCTCGAAGGCTACGCTAAATGCCTTACACAGACCAACACGTCTGACTTGAACGGGATCCTGAGCTACATCATGCACAACATCAAGAGACGCATGATCGTGGTAATGGTTACTGACACTGAAGGTGTATGTAAACTCAAGGATAACCTTTTGGGACAGATCACGATGGTTCACGACTGCCTTCTCATCAAGGTCAGCGACACTGATATCTTCGGCAAGAAGGTATATAACGTTGAAAACCAGACTTACCTCCCGCCGTTCCTCGCGCAGAGCAAGGCTTTGCAGAAGAAGCAGAAGAAGGTAATGGATGACCTGGAGAAGCAGGCTGAAAAGAAGCTCAACAGATACGGAATTCCTTTTATCTGTGTCGATACGGCAACGAGAGTCGACAGTAAGATCGCAGAGCTTCTCGAAAAGAACAAATCGGTCAACTAAACGGAATAAGAGCGGTTGAAAGATTTAAAGAACAAGTAAGTAAAAGCAGAAACAAGAGTTATGGAAACGACGATAAACTTAAGAAGATTATTTGATTTCTCACAACTTCCGATAATCATTACGGGAGCGGTGCTTGCCGTACTCACCGTTGCGATCATTCTCATGTTCCTCTACACGATTTTGAAGAACATGGAACTCAAGCAGAAAGAGGCTGAGGAAGTTATTGAGCAAAAAGTTTTCGTAAAGCCCGATATGACGAAGCTCAAGGCCGAATATCTTGCATTGCTTGACGGCATTGAAGCTAAGTTTAATGAGGACACCACGAAGGTCAGACCTGCTTACGAGGGCATGAGCCGTGTCGTAAGAGACTTTGTTTACAGAGCAACAGGTACTGAAGTTGATAAGTTTGCACTGTACGAGATCAATGCAACCGAGTTTAAGGATCTTGCAAAGCTCGTCGGCGAATACTATCAGCCGGAGTTCGACCAGATTTCGGAAGGTGACGTTAGGGATCATTTGGCAAAGTCAAGGAGATTAGTGTCTGAATGGAACTGAAGAATCCAATAGCTTTATATGTCTGTGCGGGTGTTGCAGCGGTATTCCTTATCGTTACATTCATCACGTTCAGACTGAAGAGAAAGTACAAGGGCGGCAAGAAGGCATACCTGCCGGATTACCTCAAGAACGATTCGATGTACAAGACGAGACTCGTTTGGCACGTAATCTTAAAGTATGTCCTGATCGTTCTCATCATCACGAGCATCCTTCTGTCAGGCTTCCTCATGGCAAGACCTTACAAGACAGAGTCAAAGCAGCTCGCAAACTACAACAGAGACATCATCCTCTGCATGGATATCTCTACAACTTGCGATAACCTCAATGCTGAGCTCATCGACAAGCTTGAAGACGTAGTAAGAGAACTTAACGGCGAGAGATTCGGAATCGTTATCTTCAACTCATCACCGGTTCTCCTTTGCCCTTTGACAAACGACTATAACTACATCATCGAAGTCCTGGATAAGGTCAAGGAAGGCCTCAAGATGAGACTCGATTACATGAACGGTAAGATCCTTTTCTCAGACAAGCTCTATG
>CAMYXF010000011.1 GCA_947303185.1 uncultured Clostridia bacterium
ACGGCGTCCGCCTTTGCTATCGACCTTTGTCAGCGTAGGGCGGGCAAGACACGCCCGAAGCGTTTCAAGTATTAAAATCAACGGTGCGAAAACGGACTGCCCCGTCAACTCGAACGTGGGGAATGCCAATGCGAACAACGGTGCGTTCAACTGCAACACGAACAACGGTTGGTCGAATACGAACGGCGTCCGAATTTGCTGAATTATTTAGATTATATATCCGAGTGTAAACTCACGATATATCGAGCCGTTTCGTTCCGTCCGAGCAGACTTGCTCTGCAGGAGAAAAGAGACACGTCAAAGGCGGGGTTAGTAGGAAACGAAAGCCCTGAAGTGTCAGCAAAGGAGATCCTTTATGAAAAGCGTCAGAAACGTATATCAAAATCTTCTCGATATAGACCGCATTAAAAAGATAATAATCCTTGCGGCTAAAGGGAAGAAAAAGAGAAAAGAAGTAATTGATACGCTAAACGATATTGATAACTGCGCAAACCAAATACTTGAAATGCTTCGAAGCGGAGAGTTTAAGCAACGCCCTGTAAAGCATAGAACGATTAAGGAAAGAGGCAAAAAAAGACTTTTAACGATAAGCCCGTTTTTTCCAAATAGAATCCTTGACTACATCGTGACTGAGACGCTTAAACCCTACATACGAAAATCAATGTATGAATACTGTGTTGGAAACGTTGACAAAAGAGGCATAAGCTATGGCAAGAAAGTCACGGCGAGAAATTACAAGAAATACAAGTATTACATTAAACTCGATATCCGCAAGTTCTACCCGTCCGTGAAAGCCGAGAAACTGCTTGGATTTATACGCCGCAAAGTGCAAGACGAAAGATTCTACAATCTCTGCGCTTTTGTGGTGGGCGCTTGCGACGAACTTCCCATCGGGTCATATTATAGCCAGTGGTTCTCAAATTGGTTCTTGGAAGATGTTGACCATTATATCAAGGAAGAACTTAAGATCCCGTTCTACGTGCGATATGTGGATGATATGGTTTTAATGGGCAACAATAAAAGAAAGCTCTTAAATGCTATGTATAACATCTCCCGGAAGTTAGAGACAAAAGGTTTAAGGCTAAAAGAGAAAGCGCAAGTACATCAGCCGCAAGATAAGCCAATAGACTTCCTTGGGTTTCGCTTCGGGAAAGAGGTGCGGCTTCGGCAGCGGACTTTCAGAGCGATAAACAAGCGGGTTGCTAAAATCCGGAAAAAGAAACACATTTGCGTCAGCCAAGCAAGAAGTTTGTTGTCCTACACGGGATGGTTGGCGCAAATTAAACAAGGGTATTCGTATTATATCAGCGAGATACGAAACACCGTAAAGAACGGCCTGTTGCGCCGGATAGTGAGTAAATATGAGAAAACGCATAGAACTGCTCTGCCAAAATTGCAGGCGGCGATATAAGTGCTTTAGCCCTTGCAAAAAGTGGAACAAACAATGCAGGGCAGAATTTTTCCTGCCAGAAAGAACAAGAAAAATAAAGGAGGTAAACTGCAATGCCTATAAGTGATTTAACTGGATATACTTGGGTGGGTAACGATAGTTTAGATATTTCAACTATATTTGGCTCATCTTTTGCTATAAATTATACAATAGATGATGGCGGGACAACAAAATTGCAAACTTTATTGACGGCTGGTAACGCACCGCTTATGCAATTTATGGTTTATTATATTCAAGGAACTAATGCAAGTGGTAGTGCTCCGAATGTTTCCAATGTAATAGCAACTGGTTCAACCGATTCAAATGTTACATTTATTAGCGCAATTAGTAATACTTTTACTTTCACGGGTGGCACAGACGCTACTAACTCAACCCTTATTTCTTGGTTAGACGCAAACGGAACATTAACTGCTCCTCAATCTCAACTCTCAGTAGACCTCTCTACCCTATCAGGTTGGTCTGATGTATCAGCAGGCTCTCATACATTAAAGGTTAAAGCTAAAGCAACGGGATATAGAGACAGCGCTTTGTCGGCAGGAGTGAGCTTTGAGAAGGCGGGTTCTTTGCCTACGCCGAAAGCATCGTTAGCTGATTACACTTTGGAAGAGATTAAGCAACTTTCCGAAGCATTGGTTGACAACACTATTTCCAAGAGCGATTTGTCCTCGACTTATCATATATCAGTAGGCGACACAATGCCTATTACCGCCGCAATCAACAATGAGACACACTCATATAGATTGGTAGCTGTAAACCACGATTTAGATATCGACAGTGACCACGCAGGAATGACGTTCGAGCAGGTCGACTTGATGGCGAATACTTACGCAATGAAATCTTCGATGAGCAGTACCGATTCGTGGCAGAACAGCGACCTCAAGGCTACACTTGAAGGATTCACGGTTAATCCCGCTTTGGCGGCAGTTATTAAACCCGTCAAGAAGGTTTGCGCCGCAAGCGTTTCTTCGGGAACACCCACCTACAATTACGTCAATACCACAAACGGGTTGTTTGTCGAATCGGAAACAGAAGTATTTGGGACACAAACCTATACCATCGATGGCACCGCTGAAGGAAGTCAGTATGAGTGGTACGCAAACGGTGGTTCAGCAATAAAGCAGAGAGGCGGCTCTAATGCTTGGTGGTGGTTGCGGTCGCCTTACGACTGGGACGACAACGACGGGGAGTCGTACTTCGCCCTCGTCAACGATCTTGGCGATGTGATCAGCGACGGCTCGAGCAGCCGCTACGGCGTGGCTCCGTGCTTCTGTATATAAGAGAGGTATAATCAATGAGAGCAACTGAATTTGTAGAAAAACTAAAATACGTCACAACGCTCAAGACCACCTACCTAATGGGTGGTTTTGGGTGCCGTTTAGGTTTGGATTGGTACAACGAAAACTACCAGTGGAACAAAGACCACGCCGCCGAACTGAAGAAAAAGTACAACACCGACCCGATTACATACGGGTTCGATTGTGTTTGCTATTTGAAATCAATCTTGTTTTGGCAATTCTCGGGTGACCCGTCTAAAGAGTTCGGAGGCGCAAAATATTCGAGAAAAACCGACCTTACCATTCAAGCAATGTTGGACTCTTGCCCCGATTTGACAGATAAGCGCTGGGACGAAATCGAGCCAGGAGAATTTGTTTGGATGGAGGGTCACATTGGCGCTTACGTTGGCAATGGCCTATGTGTTGAGGCGACTCCTTCGTGGAAGTCGGGCGTTCAGCTGTCGGCGCTTGGCAATATCGGCCCTGTTAGCGGATATCCAACAAGAACCTGGACAAAGCACGGGCATTCAAATTACGTGACGTTCGAGACAGCAGAGACATCAGAGACGGATCAGCACGCAGCAACACTCGCCGCACTCAAGGCTATGGTCGAAAAGAACGGCGTACTCCAGGAAGAGCTTAACAAAACCAAGGCTGATTTAACGACCGCTCAGAATGCGCTCAGAAAGGCCGAGAATGCACTTTCCGAGTCAAAGGTTAAATTATCCGAGCAGACCACGAGAATAAGTTATTTGGGGACGCTCGTGAGCCAAAAAGAGAAAGAAGCGGAAAGTCTGAAGTCAGAGCTGGAAGAACAGGCCAAGAAGTGCGAGAAGCTCCAAAAAGAGGCCGATCAGGCGAAGCTTGAGAAGGAAGAGGCGGTTGCGGTCCAGGAAGCCGCCAAGGAAGAGTACAAGGTTGCGCTAACGTATGCGGAGAATGCAAACAAAAAGCTTAAGAACGATCTGAAGGACGCACAGAGCGAATTAAGCAAAGCAAAGAAAGAGATCTCGGAGCTTAAAGAAAAGCTTGAATCCGAAAACCCCGGGACCGGAGAGGAAACACTCGTGGACGTGTGGCACATGTTCATCAGGGTTATAACTAAACGAAATAAATGAGGGGGTGTTAGGATTGTCAGCAGGAGCAATTGCGGCGCTTGTAACAGAGCTGGCTTCGGCGGCGGGAATTATAACTGCCGGCGTGGTCAGCTTAACTAAGATTTTTTCAGGGCAGAAATGCTTACTCCGGAGCGAAATGCTCAGGATCTATTACCATAACAGAGAACAGGCGACGATAAGGCAGTACGAGTACGAAAACTTCGTAATGTTATACGAGGCGTATAAAGGTCTTAAGGGAAACAGCTTTATTGACAAGATCTACGAAGAAGTAAAGAAGTGGAAGGTTGTCAGCTAAAGGGGGAATAAAGATGACAGGAGAAGATATTAAGAAGATTATCAGCGAGATCTTCGGAAAGATAAACTGGAAGAAGAAGCTCACGAGCCGTAAATGGTGGATGGGGCTTGCCGGTGCCGTGTCCGGCTTTGTCGTGGCATTTGCCGGGACTCCGGAGCTCGCTCAGAAGATTGCGGGAATTATCCTGGCGGCGGCGTCTATTGTGGCGTACATAATAGGCGAGGGGCTTGCAGACTCCGGATCTGAAGAGTTTATCATAGAGAGCAAAGAAAAAAAGGAAGAGGAAGAAGATAAGGCGGCATGATCCGCTTACTTCATTTCATTATATGAACGGAAACGCCTTAACAGTGGACGTTGATTCTAAATCTAATACTTAAAGTACGGTGGCGAATCAACGTCTATTTTTTATGCCATTTTTTGGCACGAAAAATGCTAAGAGGTGCTGAAAGCGAGGGAATTTCTGTAAATATAGGAGAAAAATATAAGCGTGCAGACTTGGGAATTTTGGGAATTTTAGATAAGATATGATTAAGATATGATAATGATATGATGAGGTTATGTTTTTTACAAGAGAGAAAGAAAAAGAGAAGAACAGAAAAGAAAAGAAGAAAAGAGAAAAAGTAACCAAAAAGAGAAAAGAAGTAAATAAAAGATAAGAAGAGAATTAAAGAAAGAGAGAACATAAACGCTTCCTTATAATTATGTTAATTCTCATCTCTACATATAAGCCTGTGCATATAAAAACGGTCCTGGCAGCGCTTTCAGAGGAAGATCCCGGACGAAAAGCAAACACGCCACGCCCGGAGGTTCTACGAGCATGACGTGCCGCCCACAAAAGAGGTTAACTTCTATGAATCCCAACCCAACTTTAACAAAAAAGGAGCATCTTTATTATAACATGGTGTGGTCAAAAGTCAAGTGCAAAGGCCGAAATTCCATAAAAGACAGCATTTCAACTGCAAACGTGTTCGGATGTGAAATATTTTTCAGAAAAATTGAAAAATTTTATAAAAAAGTGTTGACAACGTGCAATTAAAACTGTATAATTATAATGCAAGGTGAGGGAAAGCTCACGGAGCAGGAAGGAAGCAAGGACAATGGCAAGGACAATTAAAGCAATCTTGGTGGACGTTATGAAAGAGACGTCGAAAGTGGTAGAGATCGAGGATGATCTTGAGGCTTATTACAAAGCGCTTGACTGCGATTGCATCGACATCGTGACCAGGCGAATCGGTCGCAAAACGTTCTCGATCGTCTGCGACGACGAAGGCATTTATCGTCAGCCGAAGATCTCGGCAATAGACTATCTCGGCAACGTAATGCTGATGGGAAATCTTTTGATCTGCAACCGCAAAGGCCCGGAGCTTGATTCTCTTACGGCCGACGATATCGAGTATATCAAAGAGCGGATCGTGGATCAGGGCACAAGGATGTACCCGAAGGGCTATCCGATGGTAATGCAGTGCACATACGCTTAAAGCAAGGGGCTGAGCTAACGGCAAGACGGGCAGAAAGAGGCAAGGACATGACATTTAGCGAGTTTTGGCAAAACACAAACGGGGAACAGCACAATCGGTTTTCGGACAAGATGAGAGTATGGCTTGGTTGCTACACAGACGAAGTCATTCACAAAGTGCTCCTCAAAATGGACGAGATCGTAAACGACCCTATGACAATGAAGCTTATCAACGAGCTCTACGTCAGAACAAAGGAAGTGGAGAAGAGAGTGGTCAGCGAGTGGAGATATGAGCTGATGAGGCTCGCAGCCGATGAGGAAAAATACGAGAACGACGGCTTGTTCCACCTTCATCTGCAGGAGCACCCGGAGTCATACAGAGATGTGCTCTACGATCTGTATATCAGAGACGACAAGGAAGGGGAAGAGGCATGAAGAAGGTAGGCAAGATTAAGATCGTTTACAACAAGGACAAAGACGAGTTTCAGCTTTGGTCCAGGCGCTACGGCGAGGACGAATGGGAACTTGCCCGGGGGTGCAAATGCGTTTGCAGAGCGGGCGAGAATGCTCCAATTGCGGCATACGTGCATTGGAGCATTCTCGGAGAGATCAGAAGGTTTCTTGAGCTTGGGTACGAGCTGGTAGACGAAGGCGACGCAGTCTGAAAGGAAAGGAGCAAAGACAATGAAGATAGCAGAAGAAAATTGCAAAGAGGTTTACACGTTAAACACTTGGTATGAGCCGGAACTGACGAAAGCGAGCGAGTGGCTTGAGGCTGGGTACTGGGTACATTTCGGATCAACGTGCATAGGACATACACGTGCAGAGATGGTCGAGAATGACGGCATCCGGAAAATGATAGAAAAGTATGGAGACAGACTTGAGGTTGAGCAACGTGACGGATGGGGATGGTACTACTGCCATTTGAAATAGAAATAAAGCTGGCCTATCGGCTTGACGGGGAAAGGAGCAAAGACAATGAATCTTGACAAGGCAGCTTTAGCCAGGCTGAGAAAACACACGATTGAAAGAATACAGAGAAAATATCCGGAAGGGTGCAGGGTCGAGCTGGTGTGCATGGATGATCCGCAAGCGCCGCCGGAAGGAACAAAGGGGACGGTTATTCGGGTAGATGACATGGGAACGATACATGTGAAGTGGGACAATGGAAGTGGTCTTGGAGTAGAATTCGGCGTTGACATTTGCAAGAGGATAGACGACAAGTAATTATAATTAAATAAGTATAAATATATGGAGGCAAGGACAATGAATAGAGAAGCAATGTTTGAGAAGATCGGTAAGGACGCAAAGGGCAAGAAGCTCATAGACGGGCTTCCGGAAGAATTCGTGTTTGACGTGGAGAAGGTTCCGCTTCTTTACACAGGGCTCGATGGCAATACCAAGAGGCTCGATGGAAAGAGCACGGTTATAAACAAGACGACCGGAAAGGCGTATGGGCCGGTATCTGACAATTACTGCCCGATCGCCAACAGAGAGGCGCTGGGATCTGTGGGGTATATCAAGGACATGACGCTCCGGAAGTACGGCGAGGCAAAGAACGGAACGCAGTGGCTTATAGGTGAGCTCCCGGAACGGAAGATACTCGGTGACGAATTCAAGCCGTTTGTGGTGTTCAGGAATTCATTCAGCGGTGCGTCAATGATACAGATGGCAATGGCTCCGCTCAGGGTTGTTTGCAAAAATCAGATCTCTATGGCGATTCGGACAAGCAATTACTCATACAGCTTAAGGCACACGAAGAATGCGGGCGAGAAGATGGAAGAAGCGCACGTCATCATGAACAAGGCGATAAACTTCATGGACGACCTGGAGCACCAAGCTGAATACTTCGCAAAACTTAAGGTAGGCGGAAAAGAGACAGAGGCGATCGTCGATGAAATGTTCCCGGTAAACCCGAAAGAGAGCGAGCTTCAGCAGGAGAGAGCAATAGCAAGGCGTGCAGCCTTCATCGAGGCGCTCAGGGCTCCTGACCTGGCTAACTTCGACGGAACGGCCTGGGGGCTCATAAATGCTTATTCCGATGTGATTACGCATTATCAGCCGGTGAGGACAACCGAGACGGTCCAGGAAAACAGATTCCTCACGATCACGTTCGACCCCCGGTGGATGACCGCATTCGTAAAAGCGGTGCAGAGAGTCGCCGCCTGATAAAAAAGCCTAAAAAGCGATTCCGCTCGTGATATCCACGGGCGGATTTTTCTGTATATGAGCATATATGCAAGGCTTGTGTATTTATTTTGCAAATTTTTTGCAAAATCGGGGGTCAAAATTTAAAAAAATACCGCAAAACGTTCACAAATTCGAACATTTTGCGGTTGGCACCCCAAGTCAAAAATGAGTTGAACTTTTCGCCTCTTTATATAAAGGGAAACGGCTAAAAAAATCAGCCGTTTTTTTGTGTAAATTTGACCTCTAAGCCGTTCTTCAGCACCACAGAGTATATTGCGGTGGGCAAAACGTAGATCTTAGAGACTGTGGCCTTGAAGAATTCGGCAAGGTCGGCCGGGGGGAAGTATTCCCGGATGTTGACTGCGTGGAGCGTGGTTCTGAGGCTGTAGAGGCGATCAACGGTGAATGCGTACTTGTATTCCTTGCTGCGCTCTTTCTCAAGCACCTTCTTCTGCTCGTTGAGCGTAGAGATGTTAGCTTCCACAACGGCGGCCGCTCGCTTATAGTGTTCGAGCTGATCGGGGTCGGTAATGTCGTAGGTCTGCATTAAGATCTTGATCTGCGCTTCGTGCCTGTTGATTTGTCGCTCGATGTTGGCGAGCTTCTTCGCCGTAATGTTGTCGGGCGGGTCGTAGTATGCGTCCTCTATCTTTCCGGCTTTCAGTAGGTTGTATATCTTCTCGGTTGATTCCAGGTCAGCCTCGTAGCCTTCCAGGAGCTTTCCTTCGGTTATGCGCTTCCGGAACGTTTCGAGGGGCGTATGCAGCTTGAGTGAGTTTTGAGCGTAGATCAGATTGAGCAGGACCTGCAAGAGGACCGGCACAATACGGTTTTCCGATATGGATTTGTTGTGCATGGGACACGACCGGTAGTTGCACGTGTAGTAGATGTACGGTTTGTCCTTCTTGATCTTCGGGTAAATGGTGAGTCGCTTTCCGCATTCGTGGCAGTAGAGGATCTTCCCAAGGTACTGGTTAGGGATTGTGTGCTTGGGAGCTCGTGCCTCAAAGATATCGGTTGCGATCTCGTTAGCTTCTTTCCAGATTGCTTCGTCGATAAAGAGCTCGTGCCCGTCGGTGGATTGCGAGAAATGGTATTCGCCGTCAGCCAGGTAGCGCTTAATGCCGATGTAGTACGGATTTTGGATAATGGTAAAGATGGCCGAGGCCGTGAAGGTTGGGACAAGCTCGTTGTCCGCATATTTGGAATTGAAGTATTTGGCAACGTGCGAGTAGTTTTTGAGCTCGATAAACTTGTCGAAGATCTCTTTGACGCAATCGGCCGATTCCGGGACCGTGTTGATGGCCTTCGCTTCCTTGTCGTACTTATAGCCAAGGGGGAGGGTGCCGCCGTTATATTTCCCTTCAGCGGATCTGTGGGCGGCAACGGCTGCGACACGTTCGGCAGTGAGTTTTCTCTCAAGCTCCGCAAAGACGAGGATAATGCGCAACACGGCTTCACCGATGGCTGTTGAGCTGTCGAAGCGCTCGTTCTTCGAGACCAGGGTGACGCCGAGATCCTTCAGCTCGTTATAGAGGTTGCAGAAGTCTATAAGGGACCGGGAGAACCGGTCTATCTTCCAAACCAGGACGTGTGTGAATTCGCCGTCCCGGACACGTGCGAGCATGTCCTGAAAAGCGGGGCGTGATGTGTCCTTAGCGGAGAAGCCGGCGTCCTCGAAAATCTCGTAGTCTGTAATGTCGAGGACGTACTGGGCATAATACACAAGCTCTGTGCGCTGAGTAGGAAGTGAATCCTTATCAGCTTGCATTGCGGTTGAAACACGGGTATATATGGCTACCTTTTTTGTCGCCTTTTCGGCGGGTCTCTTTTTTGGCATGTCAGTTAGAAAAGCGCCGGCTAAGCGGCGCTAAGATCAGGATTTTTGAGTGATTGAAATGGGCAGGAATTCACGATCGACCGGAGCGACGTACTTCCAAAGGAGCGCCCATAGAAGATCCCTGTCATCCTTTGTCATCTTTTTGTAAGCGTTGATAATAAGCTGGACGTCCATCGGCATATCGGGGATGGGCACTTCCGAGTTTGTGATTCCTAACAAATAATCTGCGGAGACGTTGAGAGTTTCAGCAAGTTTCCGGAGTGATTCGTAGTTGGTAGGGGTGCATTCCGGTTGGGTGTATTTGGAAAGCGTGCTCTGCGCAATCCCTGCCTTCGTGCATATAGAGCGTTGGGACATTCCTCGTGCTTCTAAGATTTGAGACAGCCTTTCTGCGAATTCGATCATATATTATCACCTCCGAGTCAAATTGTACGCTTTTTAGAAATTTTTGTAAATACTTCGGGCGCTTTGAACCTTATGCGTTTTATGGTCAAAGAGAGTCTATGCGACAAAAATATATTCAGAAAATATGAAATTGTGATTAGATTTAGAATATTTTTTGAAAAAAGGTATTGACAAACTGCAAAAAGAATCGTACAATAGGAGTGTCAAGTGATTACATACAGAATCAAGACACAAATGACAAGAAAGCGAGGTGCAAGGACATGAGCAGACAGTTAAGGTCGTTGAGAGTGCTGAAGGGCTACACGGTCCAGAATATGGCGGAGGCAATCGGAAAGGCTATGTCGTCATACTCGACCAAAGAACGTGGCGATACGTCCTTCGACGACAACGAGAAGATCATAATTGCGAAAATGCTCGATCTGAATTACGAGCAATTCAACGCAATCTTCTTCGATGGGAAGCTCGAATTGAAGGACTGACGAAATGAAAGGCAAGGCAAGGACAAATGGAAAGCAAAATCAACATTGGAATCTTAGCAGGGGGAATTCACGATGATACAAAAGAAGAGATACAGAATGCCGCAGAAGGCAAGGATAACGATAGCCCTTTGGGCAGTGTCCGCAATAATCGGAGCGATCACGATGATGGCGTTCGGCCTGATAATACAGGCGATGGTGGGGGACAAGAAGATGGTTGACGATCAGGAATTAAAGGTTGTCACCGTAGAGGCTCCAAATGACGCATACAAGGCACGTACGCACCGTTTAGAGAAAAGGGTAAATTTACTTAGCCTCGTGATTGCAAAGAAATCTATGGTGGCTCTCGCAAGCGATACAGAGCCTGAACAGGTCGTGGAGATTGTCGAAGAGCCCGAAGAGGCGGAAGAAGTTCCGGAAACGATTCTGTATTCATTCCTGGCGACCGGGTACAGCTCGGCATGGGAGGAGAACGGCGGCTTCGGCGCAGTAGACTGCAAGCACGGTCAGCCGTTACCTTCAAACGCAATAGCGGCGGATCTCTCGATTCTGCCCTATGGCACCAGGGTCTACATTGAGGGCTTTGGAGAAAAGATAGTAGTAGACACAGCGTCAAAGGCAACGATTACTCGCACACAGGCGATGGCCGACAAGAGAGGCTGCACAGGCTGGATAGACATCTATTTTGGCGATGACGTTCAGCAGGCGAGAGATTGGGGCGTTCAGGTGGTTACACTTGAGATCTTAGAGTGGGGTGACGGTCGATGAAGATTAAAGGTCTATGCGAAGATCTGATGTTCGACGAAAAGGAGCACGTCTACACGATATCCGGAGTCAAGTGGCCTTCGGTCACCCAGCTTATGAAGCCGCTCGTTATGGAGATATACAAAGGCGTCAGCGAGGACGTACTGAGAGGTGCGGCGGATAAGGGAACGACGGTGCACGAAGCATTTGAGATCTACGCCGATTACGGTTACGAGGATATCCCGGAAGAGTACGTAGGATATCTCGAAGGGTTAAAGAAATTTTACAAAGATTTTCAGGTCAAACCAATTGCGACCGAACAGAGATTCTATCACAAGCTATATTGCTACGCAGGTACGGCAGATCTGATTGCCGAGATAAACGGCGAGACCGTCCTGGTGGACTACAAAACAACGGCGCAGATACAGCCGGTGCTCACGGCGGTTCAGCTCATAGCATACCGGAAGGCGCTTGAGAGTCAGGGAGTCAAGATCAGTTACACAGCAATATTACACGTCGGCAAGGACGGAAACTACAAGTTTATAAGGCAAGGAAATGAGTTAGAAAGCTGGGATGTTTTCTTGGGTCTTTTCAAAATGGACCGGTTCATCAGGAAGCACGCAGCATAAATTACAAAAAAAGGAAGGAAGCACAAAAATGGAGTTAATTGTAAGAGACCAAACCAAAGAACAGAGATTTATTGAGACGGCGGAGAAGATCGCCGCAAGGCCGATAGCGAACCTGGAGCCTATCAAGAACGACGGCGAGTACCAGGACATCGCAGATACGGTGCGAGTTCTGAAGGCTTTCGAGGCCGAGGTAGTGGAATACTACGCAGACGCCAAGAAGAGGGCTCACGAAGAGCACAAGAAGATCTGTGACGAAGAAGCGTCCTACACCAAACCGGTGAAAAAGTATGCGGATGCGCTCAAGAAGCTGATGGGTGACTATCTCGCTGAAAAGGAAGCCGAGAGACGCCGCCAGGAAGAGGCGCTCAGAGCGGCGGCAAGGGCAGAGGCCGAGAGGCTTATGGCTGAGGCGGCAAAGCTCGAAGCCCAGGGGCAGGACGCAAGCGCAATGGTTGACGAGGCCATAGCGACAGAGTCGGTCGGAAATATGATGACCATCGAGGCAAATGCGACAAAAGCGGAAGGAATATCAATGCGTAAGGATTGGAAGATCACGTCCATAAGCTACGCAGAGGTGCCGACAGAGATGGCGGGAGTAATGATCCGTCCGGTCGATGAAGCGGCGGTAATGAGGCTCATAAGAGCGACAAAGGGCACGATCAAAATACCGGGTATTGAGTACACGGCTGATAATAAAGTAGTTGCAAGGAGATAAGGCTATGGCAGGGACAGACATTGTGAAGTATGAGACGACATTGGGGACGGTTGAGCTTTCCCCGGAGATTGTCAAAAAGTATCTCGTAAGAGGCAACGGCGCAGTTACGGAGCAGGAGATAGTTCTCTTCCTCAAGCTCTGCGAGACGCAAAAGCTGAATCCGTTTGTCAAAGGCGAAGCATATCTGATTAAGTTCGGTGACAAACAACCGGCAAGCATGGTTATCGGTTACGACACGTACAAGAGGAGAGCGGAAGAAAACCCCGAATATCTCTACAAGGAATCCGGAATCGTGGTGCTGCGTGGCGAAGAGATCATAAAGAAGGATGGGGCTTGCCTTTATCCCGGGGAACAGATTCTTGGGGGATGGTGCAGAGTACACAAGGTCAAGAGAGACAAAGAGGTTGCAATCTACAAAGAGTGCTCGTTCTCAGAATACGACAAGGGCAATTCGATGTGGAAAGAGAAGCCGGCAATGATGATCGAGAAGGTAGCGATCTCTCAGGCGCTCAGAGAAGCGTTTCCGAAAGACTTCCAAGGCCTTTATACACTGGAAGAGGTTGCGCCGAAGGAATATCTCGAAGAGCTGAAGCCGGAAGAAAACGTCACGTCATTGCCCGGTGGGGAGACGGTGGTTGCAAAAGTCGTACATGAGGACAGAGCCATTACACAGCAGGAGCGGGCGGCAATGTTCGCAAAAGCGGTAGATCTCTGCGGATCGCAGGAAGCCGGTGCGGAAATGATGAAGAGCATTCTCGGTCAGATGGGCATAAAGAGCACGGCGGGATTAAAACTGTCTGTTTATAACGAAGTCATGAAGCGCCTGGAGTTCGATGTTCCGAATCCGTTTGAGGATGTGCCGAACGAAGAGGAGGCCGTCGAGGTGCCTGAAAAAAGCGCAGAGTAAGTGGTGCATGAGGCTGACGCCCGAAGAAATGAAGGCTTTGGGCGTCAAAGAAAGCGAGGACAAGGTGAGCAAGACTGTAAAGGTTGATTTTGAAGCTCTAAGTTCCGAGTTACTCTGCATGTCGGATCTTCAGGCGGGAAAGTTCTTGAGACTGCTCTGCATGCAAGCGGGCATGGGTGCGGTTCCGGAAGAGAGCATGACTGCGATCGCAAGGAATGATGCGGTAGTAAGGGCGATGTTCCGAAGGACCGAGAAAGGCTATCAAAACGTAAGGCTTGCAGAGGCAATGCTACAAAGCGAAGCCTTCAGCGAGAGTCGGAGCGAGAACAGGAAAGAGAAGGCCGAGAAGCCGCAGAAGCTTAAGTACGGCGAGTTCGTGGAGATGACGACAAAGGAGTTCGAGACGCTTGCGGATCTCTACGGAAGAACGGCTGCGGACAAGATGGTTGAAGTTCTTGACAATTACAAGGGCAGCTCAGGAAAAAAGTACAAGAGCGATTACAGAGCGATCCTAACCTGGGTCGTCAAGAAAGTCGAGCAGGAGTTCCCGGGGCTCATAGTAAGAGGCAAAGGCGCTTATGCAAACCCGGACGAGAATCCATTCAGCTAAGGAGGGTGAGCGACATGGGAAGAATAGATGATGTTCAGGCCATAGCAAACTGCGTACTGCGCACTCAGCAGATCCATGAAGGCGATTGGTTCGAGGGAGAGGTTCTGTATTGCGGACAATGCAGGGAGCCCCGAAGGGAGTACATAGACGTCAAGGACGGCAAGCTTTTTGTTACGAGAATGTGCAAGTGTGAGCGGGACGCCTACGACAACGAGAAGAAGCGCAGAGAGGACGAGGAGAGAGAGATGAGACTTGCCCGGAACAGAGCAAACAGCGGCATTGAAAAGGCATACGAGGACGCAGATCTGAAGAGCTTTGACGTGCAGACCGAAAACCGGGGTGCGTATAACCTGGCGAAAAACTACGTGGCGCAGTTTCCGGAAATGCTGGAGAGGAATCAAGGGTTGCTCTTTTGGGGCGATGTAGGCACCGGCAAGACGTACACGGCGAGTGTTATCGGCAATGAGCTCCTCGCAAAAGGAAGAACGGTATATGCGATCTCGCTTGCGAATCTATTTCAGAAGGTCGGCGGCTACAACAACGAGCAAGAGGAAGAGTTGATGGAGCGGGTCAGAAACGTGGATCTGCTTATACTTGACGACCTGGGAACCGAGAGGTCTACGGACTTTGCGGCGGAGAAGGTGTATGCGGTCATAGACGCACGTTACAAGGCAAGCAAGCCGGTTATCTACACGACCAACATGACGCTGGCCGAAATGAAGGGAGCGGCAGACATGAGGCAGAAGAGGCTATACGACAGGATCTTCCAGACGTGCTTTCCGCTACAGTTTACAGGGCAGTCGAGACGCATGAACGAGGCCAGGGACAGATATGCGGATATGCTGGCACTAACAAAGGTGAGCTGAGGAAAGGAAGAGGTATGAACGAGTGGATTTTTCTAAAGGTAAATGATTCGGGCGAGCGTGAGCGGGTCTGCGGCATACTGGCAAAGAACGGTTATGAGGTCAGATTCGGAAAGAGACGCTTAGAAGGTAAGACAACGTATATCTACGGGGTCGAGTACAGGGAGACGGCATGAACGAGATCTGTTTCATAGTATATGGCGAGCCGCAAGGCAAAGGTAGGCCGAGGTTTGTCCGGACGCCCTACGGGGTGAGAACGCACACGCCGGAAAAGACAGAGATCAACGAAGCCAGGATCGGGTACGTATTCAAGGAAGAGGGCGGCGATTTCTTCGCAGAGGCGGGCGAACCGGTTAAGATAGAGATCGTGGCATACCACAAGATTCCGGCAAGCGCAAGCAACAAGAAAAAGAACGAGATGGCGAGTCAGCTTATAAGGCCGACAAAGAAGCCTGATTGGGACAATATCGGCAAGATAGTAACAGATGCGCTTAACGGCATAGCGTGGCACGACGACGCACAGATAGTCGATGCGAGAGTAATAAAAAGGTACACGGCAGATAAGCCGAAAGTAGTGATCATAATCAGAAAAGGAGAAGATGTAGCATGAACAGCATAGTAGTTTCGGGATATATAACACGAGATCCGGAAGTGAGATACACGAACACGGGAAAACCGGTAACAACGTTTACAGTCGGAGCAAAGCGCCTCATGGGCAAAGAGGTTCAGACGGACTTCATTGACTTCGCAGCATGGGGCTCCTCCGGGGAGAACATTGCAAAGTTCTTCAAGAAGGGTGACTTTATTTTGGCTCGTGGATATCTCACGGTAAAGGTCTGGAAGGACAACGAGGGCAAAGGGCACAAAGCGCCTGAAGTTATCGTCCAGGAGTGGAGCTTCGGCGGCAGGAGAGCTGAGACGCCTACGGAGACGGCGGAAGAGGACAAGCAGGAAGCACAGGCCGAGACGGTGGACGATGGCTTCGTACCGTTCTGACGAAAGGGGCGATGATATGGAGGATATGACAGCAATCAGGTGCGCAATGTGCAGTGGAGTCGCAAAGGTGCGAGGAAAAGGCCCGGCGATCGTAAGGTGCGAATGTTGCGGGCAGCAAGGTGAACGTGTAATAAGCAGGCTTTACGCAGTGCAGATATGGAATCGTCAGCAAGAGCTGATTGAAAAGGGGCGTCAGTATGAGGCGCTCGTGGAACAAGCAAGGAAGGAAGCAACAGCATGATAGGGGCAATCATAGGAGATATAGCGGGAAGCAGATTTGAGTTCAATAACTACAGGAGCAAGGACTTTGAGCTTTTCGGCGGCGAGAAAGGACTACGCTTTGTAGGCAGATATGACGAGTGCAAGTTCACGGATGACACCGTGATGACGTGCGCAGTAGCACAGGCGCTTCTGATAATGAAATATTGCGGCATGAGACGAATTCCGACACCGGAAGAGGGAGAGGAAAGAGCCAAGTGGGCGGCAGAGTTCAAAAAACAGCTTATAAGGACAATGAAAGAGCTCGCACAGAGATATCCGCATGCGGGATATGGAAGCAAGTTCTTTTACTGGGTGCTGGGAAATGACAAAGAGCCGTACAACAGCTACG
Organism: uncultured Clostridia bacterium; assembly: GCA_947303185.1. Lineage (GTDB taxonomy): Bacteria > Bacillota > Clostridia > Saccharofermentanales > Saccharofermentanaceae > Saccharofermentans. The sequence continues at coordinate 16,579 of CAMYXF010000011.1, forward strand.
GCAACGGATCTGCAATGAGGGTCAGCCCGGTGATATGGTTCGCCAATAACATTTACGACGTGGTAGACCTGGCGACGTGGAGCGCAGAGATCACTCACAATCACCCGGAAGGGATCAAGGGAGCAGTCGTAACGGCAACGGCAGGCTACATGGCAAAGACCGGTGCAAACAAGGAGTGTATCAAGAGATACGTCCAGAAGCAATATCCGGGGTCTTGCAAAGAGACGTGGGAAGAAATAGCGATGTGGCAGGAACACATAGAGACGTGCATGAATGCTCTTCCGGTTGCGATGTCGGCATTTGTTGAAGGTGAGAGCTACGAGGACGTAATAAAGACGGCGATCGCTTGCGGCGGTGACACCGACACGATTGCGGCAATTGCGGGAGCTGTTGCGGAGCCCTTCTACGGAGTTCCCGAAGAGATCAAGAGAGAAGGCCTGGTGCGTCTGCCTCCGGATCTCAGAAGGATAACGATCGAGTTTTATAAAGAAATAGTTTTAAGTGAGGAAAAAGCGGCATGAGTAAAGAGAAGGTTAAATACAAAGAAGTCACGATGATTGATGACGACACGGCGGTGATAGATTGCAAGATGATCCTTGCACAGATTCCGGAAGGTGGGAAAGAGCCGCTTTCAAAAATGCTGAATGGTCACATAGTTTCGACGCTTGATGTAACGACCGGCGCAGCAACGATCACGGTTTCCGCAATGGACGAAGAAAAGCTTTCGATAGCAGTTCCGTTTTGGGCGGTAAACGATGTGATAAACGCCCAGCTCCTACGTTATCGAAGAGCAATAGAAGAGGCCGCAGAACGGGCTAAAAAGCAGAGTACAGAAGAGGAAAGTAAGACGGAGGGTTAAGAACGATGAGCGATAGAGCAGCCGAGTTCGACGATGCAGAGAACAGCGAAGAGTACGAGTCTTGGGAGCTTCCCCAGGGGTTGATAAACGTTATCACCGAGGAAGTCATGAAACAGGCTTCAAGTGTAATAGACAGAGCGGTAAGGACAGCAAGCCTTGCGGCTATAGAGCAGTACAAAAAGGAAAGAGAAGCAAGAATATTCAGGATCAAGGACAAACGCTATCAGAACACACGGCTGCTCCTCAAAAAGTGGCGTGAGCTGGAAGATTACTACCACAACACCATCTTTGACGAGGCCGGAGTTGCTAAAGGATATGGCGCAGATCTCATGATGATGGTCGGCGCAAGGTTCGAGCAAAGGATAGTAAACAGCGTAAGAGATAAGGTCGTTTTTACGTCCGTCGTAATGCAAAACTTCGAGTGCGCCTTCGAATTATACCGTGCGTACTGCGAAATGTCCGGCAAAGAAGAGATAAAAAGACGGTGGAGAGTTATTTACAAGGTGTACCTTGACCTGAGTAAAGTCATGTCGCCCGAAGAAGTTGCGGCAGAGGAGGGGGTCAGCGTGTCACAGTGCTACAGCGATATTAAAAAAGCAGTTGAGGATTTGGATAAAAGATTGTTCGGTTTAGACCCGGAATATTTTGACTTTGAGTGAGGTAGAAAAATGGAGAGCAAGATTAAAGACACACAGAATCAGAGGGTATTTGACTACATGAAAAAGTACGGATCTATAAATCCGATGCAGGCGCTTGGAGATCTCAGCGTAATGAGGTTGGCTTCCAGGATCTCGGAGCTGAAGGACATGGGAGTTCCGATTGTCAGAGATATGAAGAGCTCGCACAACAGATTTGGCGAACCGGTGAGATATGCGGAGTACAGCTTGACCGACAGAGACTACACGTTTCCGGACAAGGAGAAGGATGTAGCATGACTGGTACGGAAGGAGCGCTGATAATCTTCCTGGTTCACCTGGTGGTGTGCGTCATCGTCATGGTAGTGAAGAGGAAATAAAAAAACACCTGCTACGGCGAATTCTCGCTTTCACAGGTTCGAGGTAATTATATCACAAAAAGAGAAAAGGAGCAAACGATATGACAACAGTATTAAGGTGCTTTGAATATAATATAGAATGCGATTTATGCGGCAATTGGGAGATATTGCACACAGGGGACTCTGCGAAAGGTGTTCGTGTGCACAATATTCGCACAGCAGAAAAGGTGGCTGGGTTCCGCAAGAGACAAGGAAAGTTACTCTGCCCCGTGTGCTATCAGACAGAAAAGGAAAAATCTGAAGATGGATATTACAGCTATTAAGAGAAAAGGAGCTAACGATGATTACGATAGATAAAAACGATGTCAAAGGGATCACTCTGTTGAGCTATGGACAAGCCGTAAGGCTTCCGAGATGGATTTTAGCCGACGGAAATTGGTGGTGGCTCCGGTCTCCCGGCCTCAATCAGAACGATGTCGCTGGCGTAAACTATGGCGGTTTCGTCGGCAAGGGTGGCTACTACATTGATGATAACAATGATGTTTGGGTGCGGCCCGCCCTAACAATCAAAAAGCTCCCCAATCTTGAAATTGGAGATTTGGTTGAGGTGTTTAATAGAAAAGCACAATACATCAGGAGTAGCATGGTTCTGCTTTGCGAACCTATAGACCATCGAAAGTTTGACAAAGAGACGAACAATTACGGAAAGAGCGAAATCAAAGAATTTCTTGAGGGCTGGCTGAGCGGGGAGAAGAGCAAATGTTAGGCGAAGAGGCAAGAGGCAAGGAGAAAAAATGACAGAACGAACAATAAATGACCTTAAAGAGTTACAGGCATTGCCGCTGAATATCAAGGTTGCGATGTCCTGTAGCAGAATAAGGTCTTGGGTAAATGAATTTGGCGAGGATGGAGTGTATATCTCTTTCTCGGGCGGCAAGGACTCAACGGTGCTGATGGATCTGGTGAGGAATGTCTGCGGCTACAAAGTGAGAGCGATGTTTGTTGACGTGCCGACACAGTATCCAGAACTGAAGGAGTTTGTAAAAACCTTCCCCGATGTGGATATTGTCAAGCCTAAAATCAGCTTCGTGGAGGTGTGCAAGAAATACGGATTCCCGTTAGTCTCGAAAGAAGTGTCACAGGTGGTCGAAGAAGCTCGTAAGGCCAAACAAAAAGGCAAGCTTTTCGAGGAAAGAATACAAAAGTTATCGGGGGAATACATTGATCCTAAAACGGGTGAACTAAGCCCATATAATTGCCCCAAGTGGAAATTCCTGCTGGATGCGCCGTTCGACGTTAGCACAAGGTGTTGTGCGGCGATGAAAAAAGAACCTGCTCATCGGTACACCAAAGAGACGGGAAGAAAGAGAATGACCGCAATGATGGCGGAGGAGAGTAGAAGAAGAACATCTGCTTGGATAAAGCAAGGATGCAACGCATTCGACGCTAATGAACCTTCTTCAATGCCGATGGCGTTCTGGACAGAAAACGATGTCCTCGAATACATCTACACCAACAAACTCCCAATCTGCTCTGTGTATGGCGAAGTAATACCGAAAGGCGGTCAATTAACCTTTGATATTGAGGGGGTTGGAAAATACGAGACAACGGGATGCAAGCGGACGGGGTGTATGCTCTGCGGATTCGGGTGCCATTTGGAAAAATCCCCGAACCGATTTGAAATGCTTCGGGAAACGCATCCGAGTATGCACAAGCTGTTTGACGCTTGCAAGAACAACGGAGTTACATACCGAGAAGCCATCGAATGGATCAACGAACACGGGAACCTCAATATCAAGATATAGGAGAGATAGATCAATGACCGAAATTGAAGTGTTAGAAAAAATAGCTGAGCATTTAGGTAATCTTCGGGTTAGTTTTTTAATAATAGCCCTTGCCGCACTTGTCGCAAGTGCTGGACTTATTTGTATCATCTTTTATGGGGGAGGTAAAAAGTAATGGAGCAAATAAAAGCGTGTCCGTTTTGCGGAAGAGAAGCCAGCTTGATTGATTGTGATATTTATCCTCCATGGTTTATCAAGTGTACGTACAAATACTGCGGCGTGGAGCAGTCGCATTGTTATGCGACAAAGCAAGCGGCGATCAAGGCGTGGAACGGGAGAGCGGGCGAGAAGCTATCGAGCGGTGCAACGAACACGGAAGCGCTCAAAATGCAGGAGCAAAAGTCGAGTGGTAAAAAGATAACAAGATGCGCCGATTGCTTTTTTTGGCACGAACTTGAGAGGTGCGGTTACTGCAACAAGCACAAAATATATGTAGGCCAAGATGACGGTTGCACAATGGGAGAGGTAGATCAATGACGGCAAAAGAAAGAGTAATACAAGAGCGTGCGGAGCTTATCGAGAGGTTAGAGAAGCTAAAAGCCTTTTTAAAATCAAGCAGGGTTTTGCAATTATCATCATCGGAGTATTCTTTATTGGTAAGCCAAGAAAGTGTAATGGAGCAGTATAAAACGATCCTTGACAACAGGTTGGAGATATGGAGGGATACTGATGTGTGATATCTGTGAAGGGGCTTTTGCGCTGGTAACCGAAGAAGGGACGTGGATCAGGATAACTGACGAATCCAAGATAATGCTCGTTGAAAAAGAAACAAGAAGGTATAACCTGCCAATAGCCTTCTGTCCATATTGTGGTCAAAAACTCAATCCGATTTACACGGGCAAAATTAAAAAAGTCAAGATACGTTGGGAAGGTTATACCGCATTGCCGGAAAGATGAAAGGAAGAGCAATGATAGGATTAAACATAGCAATGCCAATACCGGAGAGGTGCGTTGACTGCGCCCTCTATAATGTTCGCACGAAGTGTTGCCACATTCTGCACCAGTGGTGCGTTGGGATAGAAAAGCTCCCGAATTGTCCGCTCGTGGAAGATGTCGAGCCGGTGAGACACGCAATATGGGTCCAAAAGGAATATTGGAAACCTCTTGCCTGGGATTCCAGTCCTTTGGATTGGGATAATTATGACGAAAAAACACATAGCGAAAAAGATTTCTGTTGGCATTGTTCGGACTGTGATTATGAGAGAAGCAGAGACGTAGAGCCCAAAGATAGATATTGTCCTAACTGCGGAGCAAAAATGGACTTTGAAGAGATCATCACGAACGATAGGTTTAAAGAGGAGGGAAACTGATGCTGGATAGACTTAGAAATCTATTTTTGCAAGCACTTAAATTCGATGGGAAAGACGCTACTCCACTGGTATTAAGGTGGAACGAAGAAATAAAGCGCATCCAAGTAATGTATGATAGTCTGACAAGCAAAAGACCCTTGCAGGAAGTGAAACACGCAAGATGGAAAGAAAGCGAAGGCGAATTCCGTTGCACTAATTGCGGAGCGATCCTGGAAGAAGATATGCGGAGGTGGCACAACTTTTACTACTGCTACCATTGCGGAGCGAAAATGGACTTTGAAGAAGTTATCACGAACGATAGATTTAAGGAGGAAGAGTAATGGGAGAAAAAATATCAATAGAATTGACATCAATTCAAGCCACCCTACTGCAATTGGCGATTGCGGATGCACTGGTAAAGAACCGTGACGAGAGAAACAAATACGAATTCGGAGGAGAAAGGCCACACTTTGCCTACAACTTCTATCACCAGAGGATAGAGGAGTACATTGAAATCTCAAGCAAAATCACATTTGCGGAGGAGAACAAAGATGACACACAAACTTAAGCTAAACGAGGCATTTGCCGATGCGGTTTTGTCCGGAAACAAGAGCTTTGAGATAAGAAGGAATGACAGAGGATTTCAGAAGGGTGATTACATAACTTTCCAGGTCGTGATAGGCCCGGCTGAGCTGCCGGTCAATGTCTATCACGAGCTTAACAGGCGAGCGTACAAGATCACGTATGTATTGAGCGGTTGGGGGCTTCAGGAAGGCTACGTGGCGCTGGGCATTAAAGAGATAGACTGGAGCGATCTGCCCACGATAGAAGGGGGAAGCTGATGGGCAACCCGAGATACCTCAATGGCGATGAGCTGAGGCTTGTGATGATGGTGAGAAGCTATGCAAAGCCGGACTTCTATTGTGCGGCGGGGGAGAGCATGAAGTAGGTCAAATGGTGAGAGTATGAGCGACAACGAGAGAAAGAGACTGAAGAGGGTATTGAATGGACTTAGATTTAGTCGGGGTGAGTTACAAAAGATAAGCAACGCCGCTGAATCAAGAGGCGAGAACGTGGAGAGAGTCGAAGAGGTACAGCGACATCTGAAGGGTGCGATCGTGGCGATGTTCTGTTGGCTCCTGGAAGCGGAAGATGAGCACAAATAAGGGTGCAGCGATCACAAATGTGGTAGAAAAAGACTGTATTGACATTAAAATTCACATTTGTTATCATTTATATTGGATACAAAGCCTCCTAAAAAGTATTCATGATAGGGTTATCACTTTCGAGCCGGTTCTTCGCTGCAACGATGGACCGGTTTTGACTATATACAGGAGATAAAAATGGAAGAGGAATTCAATTTGAAACCATGCGCACAGTGTGGAAAGGATATCCGCTTTACATGGTATGTGGCGGAAAGTTATGCGTACAAGCGTGGTGCTAAATACTTCTGTGGATATAAGTGCCTCCGGGCATACGATAAAGAGCAGGAACAGAAACGTGCCGAACAAGCCGAGAAGCGACGGCTGGCACGGGAAAGGAAACAGAATGAACAGCAGTGAATTAAGGGTCTGCGAAGTGCCGATTAAGGATGTAAAGCCTTATATAAACAATCCCCGGTTTAACGACCAGGCCGTGTTTGGAGTTGCGGCGAGCATTAAGGCATACGGCTTTCAACAGCCTATAGTCGTTGATCGCAACATGACTATTATTGTAGGACACACGAGGTACAAAGCGGCGAAGCTCCTCGGTCTTGAGTTCGTCCCGGTTGCATTTGCCGATGATCTAACAGAGGCCCAGGCGAGAGCATACAGGCTTGCCGACAACAGAACGGCTGAGCTGGCAACGTGGAACGACGAGGAGCTGGCAAACGAGCTCAAGGATCTGACGGAATCGGGGTATTTATTTCCATACGATTATAATCTTGAAGGCGTGGAGATTGACGCCGACATGGCAAGCGAGTTTTTACAAGACGTGGTTGTAAATACAGATGGCACGGCAGGCAACGAGACCGGAGCGAGCAAGGACAGCAAGGACATTATCTGTCCTCGGTGCGGATGTAATTTAAGTGAGGTGAGCGGCGATGAAGCTTGATAAGATAGCAAAACCAATGGAGATAAAGTATATCCCGGTCGATGAGATCACGCCGTATGAGAAAAACCCCCGGATAAACGACAATGCGGTAGACGCTCTTGCGTCGAGCATTGAACAGTTCGGTTTCAAACAGCCTTTGGTGCTGACGAAAGACAAAGTGATTATAGTCGGGCATACCAGGCTCAAAGCGGCGAAGAAGCTTGGCCTGGATAAAGTGCCTTGCGTTATTGCAGATCTGACGAAGGAGCAAGCGGACGCCTACAGAATCGTCGATAACAAGTCGGGCGAAGAGAGCACGTGGGATTGGGACAAGCTCGGATTTGAGTATGTAAAAACGCTTGAAGAGGGCGAAGTCGACATGACGGCATTTGAGTTTGACATTGACACAGAGGCGGTTATTGCAAAGCTTGAGGCAGAGGCCAATATCAACATGCGTGAAGGCGAAGAGCTCAATCCGGATGACTTTGCCGACGAGCACTTCAAATACGAGTGCCCGGAATGCGGAATGAGGTTTAATTGAAATGAATAGGTATAACTGGAAATGGAATCTCAGCGAGCTCAAGCAAGACAAAGACGTGAAGGTGTTCTCTACGTTCAGTTGTGGCGGCGGTTCTACAATGGGATATAAGCGTGCGGGCTTTCAGGTGCTCGGCAACGTGGAAATAGATCCGAAGATCAATGCGATGTACGTTAAAAATCATCATCCGAAATACAATTACTGCATGGATCTGCGAGACTTCAACGCAATTGAGACATTGCCCGACGAGCTCTGCAACTTGGATATACTTGACGGTTCACCACCGTGCAGCACATTCAGTATAGCGGGCAAGCGTGAAGAAGGTTGGGGAAAAGAAAAGCAGTTCAAAGAGGGTCAGAAGTTTCAGCGCCTGGATGATCTGTTCTTCGTGTTCCTCGACACGGTCGAAAAGCTAAATCCGAAGATCGTTATTGCAGAGAATGTGGTCGGGTTGCTTCAGGGCAATGCAAAGGGGTATGTAAACGAAATTCTGAAGAGATTTAAAGAGCTTGGATATACCGTTCAGGTATTCAGGCTTAATTCGATGTATATGGACACGCCGCAGATTCGTGAGCGTGTATTCTTCATTGGCAACAGAATGGGATATAAGCCTCTCAAACTGAACTTTAACTACGATTTAATACCTTTCGGGCAAATTCGAAGTGGCGAGGGAAAACCGGTTGCGAGTTGGAATCGCAAATACGTCGATTATATTTTGCCCGGCGACAGAGACTTCGCTGCAGCATGCACTCGGTTGGAAGGCAAAAGAAAGCTTTTCAGCGACAAGATCTGCGACGACAAGGACGTATGCCAAACGATTGTAACAAGAGGCGAGCTTTATCGTTTTGCTGACAAGAGACGGTTCAGCGACAATGACTATATTTCGGCTCAATCATTTCCGCAAGACTACGATTTCGAAGGGAACGAGATTAAGTTCGTCTGCGGAATGTCGGTGCCTCCGAACATGATGGCGAACATAGCAACGGAGATATGGTCGCAGTGGCTGAATCCGGAGGGAACAAAAACAAATGATTAAAAGATAGGGGAAAAGGACAATGGGCAAATATGGAAGCGGCATAACAATGGAGCAGATGTTCAGGGCCGAAAAGGATGAGATTAAACAGGCGCTTGCGAGCTCAAGAGTTAAGAAGGAGACGGCGGAGCGCATTATAGATGCGTACGACAATGCGGTATATCATGCTATCCAGGCGGTGATTGGCGCAAAGGTGCTTGAGGAAATGATGGAACGGCGTGGAATCAAAATGACTAAAGATCTGTTCCACGAGTACGTCGAGACAGCAATGCGTATAGGTAGGGACTATAACACCTACGAGTACGAGGACGAGATAGACGAGGACTATTGATATGGGAAGAGACGCTTGGGACCGGTATCAGAGAGAGCCGGCTGAACAGTACGAGTCTTTCTGCGTATATCTAAACCTTGGTATTTCACGAACGATCCCGCAAGTGGCGGAGATAACCGGAAGGCCTATACAGACACTTTGGAATGCGTCGAGAAAATACCATTGGGTGAAGAGATGTGCGGCTTATGATGAGTATATTGAGCGCAAGGCACGGGAAGCGCTTGAACGAAAGATCCTCCAGGTCAAAGAGGCGAGCGTGACTGCTGCGCAGAAGATGATGGCGCTCGGTATAAAGAAGCTAAACACGATGAACGAGAACGAGCTGACGGCGAGAGAGGCGAAAGAGTACGTCCGGAATTCGCTTGCTATAGTACAGGCTGTGAACGGAGAAAACCAGAATGCAACAGACGCAGTGCTCGAAATGCCGAATGATAACGACGTGGTGGTTTACCTTCCGGAAATCGAAGGAACAAAGAGCGAGGAAAAGAGCGAAGAGAAGCCTGAATAAGCACACGGCTTGCGAGAGCGTGGCAGGATTTTGTTTTTACGAATAGCTATGATAATTTAAGGTCGTCTGCGAAGGCGGCCTTATTTCGCAATATGACGCAAATGGAAAGGGGGTGGCGATATGCCGAAGGTGTTACGTCCTCAAGCGGGACCGCAAGAGAGGTTCTTGGCGACAGCCGCAGACATCTGCATTTACGGGGGAAGCGCAGGCGGAGGGAAAGCGATGCCGCTCGATGAGCCGGTGCTTACACCATTCGGATTTCGTCCTATGGGCGAGATCAAGGTCGGAGAGAGAGTAACAACAGCCAACGGGCATAGCGCCGCAGTAATTCAGGTTCATCCGCAAGGGGTCGTCCCGATATATCGAATTACTTTTATTGACGGAGCAGAAACGAGGTGCACGGGCGAACACCTATGGCTTGCGAGAGAAGCAAGGAAGCACGGCAAGCTAAAAGAACGTGAAGGTTGGAAGATCTACGATACGTTTCAGCTTATAGAAGAGGTCAAGAAGGGCAAGAACATGCTGATTCCGCTGTGCAAGCCGGTTGTTACTACCAAGGCTCGCACATGTGGAAAGATAAAGCCATACACGCTTGGGGCAATACTCGGTGATGGTTGCACTTCTACACGGTGGGGTGTAACGATATGCGGAGAAGATGAAGAGGTGTTCGACAATATCAGGGCAGACGGGTATGAGCTGAAAGAATACATGATAACCGCAGATCATGCAAAAACCTACGGATTTCAAAACTTCCGGGAAGAAAAGAGATGGCTGACAGCGCAAGGGTTAAAGTGCAGGTCAGAAGATAAGCATATACCGAGCGGGTATAAGCTTGCCTCCATAGAGGACAGAAAAGCGATTCTGCAAGGTCTCATGGATACGGATGGATATGCCGACAAAAAAGGGCACTTGCAATACTGCACAATATCAAAACAGCTGGCGAAAGATGTTCAGGAGATAGTGTGGTCACTTGGCGGCAAGGCAACGATCACAACGAAAACGCCGGTGTGCGTATTTCCGGACGGAACGAAAAAAGAATGCAAAACCGCATACTTGGTCTATATACAAACAGAAAACAACGCAGATCTCTTTCGGCTAAAGAGGAAGAAAGAACGGTGCGAAGGAAAGAAATTCAACGGTGGGTACAGCCCGCTTTGCAGAAGGATAACTGCTATCGAGCCCTGCGGCGAGGCTGAGTGCCAATGTATAACGATAGATGAGCCGAACGGTCTTTACGTGGCGAAGGATTTTATTGTCACGCATAATTCCTACGGTCTATTGTTATCGCCTCTCAGATACAAGAATGTGCCCGGATTTGGCGCTGTTATCTTCCGCAAAAACGCCGTGCAGATCTATGCTGAAGGTGGACTGTGGGACCAGGCGGCCGAGTTGTATGGCGGCTTCAAAGGGGCGCAGGTGCGAAAGGGCCAGGCACAATGGCAGTTCAGCGATCCGAAAACCGGTGAGGTGCTTAGCAAGGTCAGTTTTGCACATATTGAGCGCAACGAGGACACAAGGAGCTGGCAGGGAACACAGATCTGCGAGATATGCTTCGACGAGCTCACGCATTTTTCGGAGTATTCCTTCTTCTACATGCTATCACGAAACAGATCTACATGCGGTGTTAAGCCTTTTATCAGGGCAACGTGCAATCCGGACGCAGACAGTTGGGTTGCGAAGTTTATTGCTTGGTGGATAGATCAGGAGACGGGCTATCCGATAAAGGAACGAGGCGGCAAGCTTCGGTGGATGATAAGAAGGAACGGAGAGATCTATTGGGCCGATGACCCAGAGGAGCTTTGTGAGAGGTTTAACTTAGTTACAAAAGAAGAACGAGCTGAACCGAAGTCTGTGACCTTTATTCCTTCGACGATATACGACAATGCGGAGCTTCTGAGAGTCAATCCCGAATACTTGGCAAACCTCAAAGCGCTTCCTATCGTCGAGAAGGAGCGGTTGCTTTATGGAAACTGGAAAATCAAGCCGGCGGCAGGGTTATACTTTAAGAGAGAACAGCTTGGATCAATATTGCAGGTAGTGCCGTCGGATGTTACTTCTTGGGTGCGTGGCTGGGACTTGGCCGCCAGCACCGAAAAGGAAGGGGAGCCGGCATATACTGCGGGAGTTTTAATAGGCAAGCGGCGCAACGGCCGCTACGTGGTTGCTGACGTTATAAACGTGAGGCTTGACGCCGACGGTGTGCGAAACACGATCAGGCTTGCGGCGGAGAGCGACAGAGCGAAGTACGGAGCCGTGAGGGTGCGAATACCACAAGATCCGGGGCAAGCGGGAAAAGCTCAAGTTGCGAGCTATATCAAGTGGCTTGCAGGGTTTGAGGTAATAGCCAGGCTTGAGACGGGATCTAAGGAAACGAGAGCGGAGCCGGTTGCTTCGCAATGGCAAGGCGGAAACTTCGATATCGTGAGTGCGCCGTGGAATGACGCCTATTTGTCTCAGCTTGAGAGCTTCCCGGCAAGTAAATTCAAGGATATGGTTGACGCAACGAGCTCGGCCTTTAACGAAATCGAGTACGTATTCGATATACGCAATCTGATATAAAGGGGAAAGAAAGATGTCTGTTGAAGATAAGATCAGCGCTTACAGGCGCAGAAAGGACGCAAGACAAAAGGGCAATGCGTACTATAACTTCAAAAAGCGCAGAGCGGCAAGAAAGGCCGAAAGAGAGGACGCCAAGTGGATCACCATCGGTGCTGTAGAGCCCGATGAGAGAAGAGGCGCTCCCGGAATGAAGGGGCGTCATGTTCTTATCGACGATGAAGGCAAGGTCTTATCCGGAGCAGGCGGAAGTCTTACAGGCGTCACGCTTTCAGGCGCAGAGTCTACGAGCGGAGATGTCAAGGTAGACCCGGCAAAGACGAGCGATCCGCTTCCGACAAGCCCGGCAGGCGAAGAGGGCAAGAGCTCAAGCGAGGTTGCGGCGGAGGCTAAAGAGACCGGGAGCAAGGGCACTGAGAGCGAAGAGCCGAAGAAAGAAAGCGAAGCTGGCGAAGAGACTTCCGGTGAAGAACCGAAAGAGCCCGAAGAAAAAAGCGACGAGTTCAGCATACACGATTTTGAGTCAGCAGCACACGACAAGGAAAAACTGAAGGATTGGCTGGAAAACGCTCCTACGGCGACGAGACTTTACTATGACGTGGATGGCACCGAAGTAGTAATTGAAAAGGATAAGTTCGGCACTTGGCATGAGAGATTCGTTGGCTCTTTCGAGGACGAGGGCGAATTCGACGATAGCGATGATCTCATGGGAGAGTTGGAAACTATATTTGGCCTCACAAGCAGTTTCGAGATCGTGGATGGAAAAAGCGGCGAAAAGATAACCGCATCCGTGGGCGGCGAAGAACCAAAGAAAAAGTTTGACTTTGAGACGGCAAAAAAAGCGATAGGATCAGAAGATGTTGAAGGCTGGAAAAAGTGGCTTGAGGACGCACCAATAGGCACAGGGATAATATTCGAGGATGGGACGGGAGACGAATATTACAAGGGCGAGGATGGCTGGAGCCAGAAAGGTGCGAGCTTTCCTTCTTCGGGAGACGATCTGCTGTTTTCTGAGGAACAGTTAGAAAAGTTTATTGCGAACGGCTATGGGCTGAACGTAGTAGACCCTGAGACTGGCGAAGTGCTTGAATTGATACCGAAAGGCACGGGCGAATTAGAAGGCACGGAGAAATCGAGCGAGAGCCTGCCGCCAAAGATTGAAGAAGAGCCTGAAAAGCCGTACAAGGCAAAGGATGATCTCGCAAGCGCAGTAACGGCCTTTGACGAGCCCACAATCAACAAAAGACTGGATGAGATGGATACTGGGGCAGTAATCATTGCAGAAACCGCATACAAGACCATCCGATATACGAAGCAGGAAGATGGCTCCTGGAAGCAAGAATCAAAATATCCGTGGGCAGGCGACGATAAGTGGTTGGGCGGATATGTTAAAAACAATCACGACGTTGCGCTTCAAATGGCAATGGCCAAAAACGTTTCCGTAGACGGAAAAGAGATGAATGTGCCGGCGATACATCTGCTTAATGCCACACTTCTCAAGCTAAAAAAAGGCGATGGGAATGTCGAAAAGCTGAAAGAGTCCATCGGATTGACTAACAAGGACTTTGCGGCCGTGATGAAAAACATGGATGGCGAGACAGTGTTTATCACAAAGCAGGCCGATGGAACATTTGATGTTAAAGAGGGAGACAAAACAAGAAAGCTAAGCGATACAGGCCTGGTGAATCTTATTAAAAACAAAGATCTTTGGCTTAAAACAAGGCTATCAGAGCAGGGATGGGCCGCTTCAGGTCAGTCTATGCTAAAAAAGCACCTTGCGCCGCTTAAGAAAAGCGTTCTGACTTCGCCTGACTATAATGCGTTTCATGATACTTTGACAGCTATCAAGAGCGGTTCGACGTTCCAAATGCGAAATACAGATGGTTCCGGTTACGTGGTACGCAAGATAGGCGACGTTTTCACAGGAGACAGAGGCTATGTCGTAAAAGAAATTGACAAAGATGGAAATATTAAAGACGTTGAGTTCTACCTGGGAAAAGAAGATACCGAGTTGCACAAAAAGCTGTCTGAAGCGGCGAAAAAAGGCGCAACGTTCAGCGCTGATTTAGATATTGGCCCGTATGCGCCTCCCGAAAAGAAGCCGGCGAAGAAAACCTATAAGGGGCCGGCCGACACGAGCAGTCATGCGTCAGAAGGCAAAACGTCAGGCGGCCTATCAACGGTGAAGTTCGGTGAGGACGCTTATTCCGATGCGGCGAGAAAGGGCGCAATTCAAGAGCCCGGAACGGAAGAGGGAAAGACGAAGGTACACAAAGAACTCTTCCCGGCTATGAAAGAGTGGTGGAAAGGTCTTAGTAGTTCGTCAAAATCATCGCTGAGAGATTACACCGGCTCATACCATGACACAAACGAGCCGCTCAGGGGGTATAGTTACACGAGCTATACAAAAGACGCAGACCATATCAGAAATAAGATCAAAGCAATTGACGATGCGCTTGAGCAAACAACGATGGATAAGCCGATAGTTCTGACGAGAGGCATAAGCCTTGGAACGTTCAGAGCGATGGTAGACCACCAGAGCAGTTCTTATTCAAAGTGGGGGCCGGATTCCTTCGGCGCAGATCTTATTGGTAAAGAGATAACAGAGCCTTCGTACATGAGTTGCACTGCTGCGGGGGCGGCTGACTTTTCAAGCAAGCCGGTACAGCTCAAGATCTATTGCCCGACAGGAACAAAGGGTGCATATATCAATCCGATATCGTCCTACGGAATGGAATTGTCGGATTCCGCTGTTGAGACGTCATCGCTAAAGAGCCCGGCTTCAGGAAGCGAGTTCGAGTTCCTTCTTCAGCGTGGGTGCAAATTCAAGGTGCGCAATATCGAAAAGCCGGGCGGCAAGTATAAGGTTGAGCTTGATCTGGTTGAGCAGAATCCAAGACCGATGAAGGTGGTTGGAACAAAATGTGTATATGACGATGGCAAAGATGCGTATGACTTCTAAGCGAGGTGAGAGACAATGACAAAGAATGAATTGGCAGAGAAAATCGCAACGTTTCCTTTTGAAGATATGGAGCATGCGCACGATGTGCTGATGAAAGCGGCAAAAGTATTTGGATATAATCTCGGTAATGCGAGAGCAAAGGCCGATGAGGCACTTGGCAGAGCTCCCGGGGCGTGGAAAGAAAACCGCAAAGGCATAAGGTTCGAGCCCGAATGGCTGAAAACCTTAGATCAGGAAACGCTCTATGGTCTCGCATTATATCTATATGATTTTGACGACGTGCTTCAGCCCTGGAATCATTATGAGAAAGCCTTCCGTGATGTCATGGAACAATATATATCGAGTCGCAAACACCAGGACAGAATGGACGGCTTCTACAAAAGAAAAAACGCACGGCGGGACAACAATCCCGTCATGCGTTGGAGAAAGAGAAAGCAGGACCGGCTGGACGCAAAATGGATCACAATAGGAGCGACGCCCGAAGATAAAGAGGCTGGAATACCGGCAGGGAAAGGCAGACACGTGCTTATTGATGACGAGGGAAAGATCGTTTCAGGTGCGGGCGGAAGCTTAACGGGTGTTACACTCCCGGAGGCCAAGAGCACGTCCGAAGAAGTAAAGGTTGACCCGGCTAAAGTCAGCACGGCCGCAGAAAGCGCAGGAAAGGCCACAGAGGAGGTTTCGAAAGGCGAAGGTAAATCTTCGGAAACCGAACCAAAGGGTTTATCTGAGGCAACAGCGAGCAGTTCGGAGGCTTCCGAGGGCGAGGTTGAGAAGAAGGAAGAAAAAGCCAAGCTGAGAGTGATCTCAAGCGGTGCGGAATTCGCTGAGGCGCTCGGAAAAGCGGCTTCCAAAGAAGAGCGCCAGGCTATACTTGACAAAATGCCGGCGTCGTCTATCCTCAAGCTCGATGGCGAAAGCTACAGAAAGAAAACGAACGGCGAGTGGGTGCTTGCAGGCCACAAAGCGCCGAAGGATATTGTGGGCTTTGAGGACAAGGACTGGGGCAGTTCAAATGTCCGGACGTCTGTTGACGTATTCAAAGAAGCGACAAAAAATGACATCCCGGAGTTCATCGAAGATATTCTGAATGGCTATGCGGTCGGGACAATAATTAAGCTTCGCAAAGACGGAGACATGGCCCTGGAGCGCAAAAAGAGCGGCTGGATCGTGACGAGCGGCGGCGAATACTACGGCATAAGCATACCGACAGGAACGAGTTCTTTGAAAGACCTGACCACATGGCAGAATCTTGCTGACACGATGGATAATTGGTACGTCAAGCGGAAGAAAGAGGGAGACGTGGCGACAAAAGAGCCCTCGAAGGATCTCTTAAGCGAGTTTGACGAAGAGGCCGGCAAGGACGATAAAGACTTTGAAGATCTGCTTAAGGAGTGTGAGGTTGGCACCACAATTGACGTGGATGGAGACACGTTCAAGTGCGTAGGCAAAGACGCATGGGAGCACGACGTAGAAGGCAAGGAATACGAGATAGGCGATGTGTTGTGGTTGTCAAATAAGGTGAACAACGCAAAGAGCTTCTATGTAGGAAGCCATAAAGTTGCAAAGCCTATAGATATGACCGCAGCAAGAAAAGCGGCGAAGGCCGATTGGGAGAAATACACGACGCCTGAGTACCTGGCTTCTGTTCCGTCGCTTAAAAACTACGACGAAAAGGTACAGCATTACAGAGACACAAGCTTTAAAGTCTTTACAGACGAAGAGATTGAAGAGGCGAACGGCCTTATTGCAAAGATCTTCGACAAGGCCGAGTATTGCGCCCGGTTCCCGGGCGATATAATCGACAGTATTGTAGAAAAGGGACTGCTGAACCAGTTTGAAACGGGCACCTCTCACGGCCTTGGCGATTTTGACCACGGCAGCAGATATCAGGCGTCCGGAAAACTGTTCGGGACTACTCTGAAGAAAGACGGAGAGTGGGCAGACGGCAAGACCTTCGAAAAGTATGGACTTATGAGTGAGAGAGACACTCTGCTCGCAGGTGATGCGGGCGGAGATCAGTATGGCAACTGCGTGCTGATATTTGAAAAGGAAGCCGTCAAGGACCGTGCAACGTTCACGTGTGGCGATTCTCTCGGCCTGTCCTTCGAACCGGGCAAAGCAGGCCATCCACCGACGGTGTTTGGGTTGTTAAGAAGAAACGAGACTTATTCCGATTGGGAAAAAGACGAGTTCATGGAAAAGTTGAGAAAGGCGAAAACGGTACAGGATCTGAAAAAGTTTTCCGGCTATCCGCATTACGTGGAAATGCAGTACCATGGCAAAATGCCGATCTCGACCGTAAAAGAAATCGTAGTTGGCTCGGACACAGTTATTTCAGCCGCTTCAAAAGCAAAGCTTGAGGAATACGGCATAACAGTAACTGTTAAAAATATTGGCGGTAGCAAGCACGCTGGACACCCGTGGTAAACATGGTGTATAATATAGCTGTAGATGGCAGGACGGAGGCGAAGCATGGAAGTAGTGAGAATAATAGGGGCGCTGGGCGTTTATCCCGGGACGCCTTATCCGGAATATGAGACAGTATGTGTTGAGCTGCCCGACGAGGTGTTCGCATACGTTTACACTGAACCGGGCAAAGAAGAAGTTCGGTGCTTAGATATGGGCACATGGGCGACATACACAAAGCACGGGCTGGTGCCGGGATCTTTTGCGGCAACAGACAGAAGCAAGAAACTTGCCAAACAGATCGTTGAAGGATTGACACGGAAACCGGAAGGGTACGACAAGGCAAAAGAAGCTCGAAAGTACATGGAGAAAACCTACAAAAAGATCGAGAAAGAGATCTTAGATAGTGCTGAGGCCGGATATAAAGAGTGGCTCCGCAAGAAAAAATAAGCAAACAGTCAAAATACTGTAGAAAGACAGGCGCTGTAAAAGGCGTCTGTTTTTTGTTATGAGGAGACGATATGACGAAGGAAAAATTAAACAGTCTTAAAAGCATGCACGCCACGATGAGTGCGGGCGGCAAGAGGAGAGACTATAGGACCGACGGCTATCAGAACATGCTGAACAAGTACGGCACGTACAGGGACAGCACAGAGCATTACCATTACGTGGAAGAGGACTATGCGATGTCGCCTGAGCTGACGAAGCAGTACGAGGGCAACGGACTGTTCGCAAAGATCATTGACACGCCGGCGGAAGAGGCCATGAAGCATGGGTTTAACCTTAACGTTCTTGACGAAGGAATAAACGATGCGATCATGGAAAAGCTGGATCTCTTGGACTACGAAGAGAAGTTCGCAACGGCGATCAAATGGGCGAGGCTTTTCGGCGGCTCTGTAATAGTCATGCTGATTGACGACGGAAGAAGCCTTGACGAGCCGGTTGACTGGGTGCGTGCGAAGAACATTGACGAGCTTTTGGTATTTGAGCGTGCGATAGTTCAGCCGGACTATACGAGCCTTTATCAGACGTATGGAGACTACAACGGCCTTCCCGGAGATCACAGCAAGTTCGGAAAAC
The DNA here is from genome assembly GCA_947303185.1 of uncultured Clostridia bacterium. Taxonomy (GTDB): domain Bacteria; phylum Bacillota; class Clostridia; order Saccharofermentanales; family Saccharofermentanaceae; genus Saccharofermentans. The sequence goes on from CAMYXF010000011.1 coordinate 35,055, forward strand.
CGCAGTGGTACTACATCAGCTCGATAACCGGGTTCTTCAAGGTGCATGAGAGCAGAGTGCTTGTATTCCACAACAGCACAATGCCGGAGGTGGGCGTGAATATCGAATACCACTTTTGGGGTGTGCCTGAGTATGTGCGCATTAAGAGGGTCTTGAAAGAGACCATCACGGCGCACGGCGACGCAGTGAAGCTCCTTGAGAGAAGCGTTCAGGCTATCTACAAGATGAGAAACCTGGCACAGCTCTTGGCTACGGATGAAGGCGAGAACCAGGCCCTGAAGAGGCTTGAAGTCATCGACATGGCGAGAGGTATTCTCAATTCGATTGCCATTGACGCCGACGGCGAGGACTACAGCTTTCAACAGTTCTCTGTTCAGGGTATCAGCGAAGTCATCGACAGCACGTGCAATATGCTGTCCGCTATTACGCAAATACCACAGACGGTTCTGTTCGGTAGAAGCCCGGCGGGAATGAACAGCACCGGTGAGAGCGATCTCGAAAACTATTATAACTTCATCGAGCACATTCAAAAGACGATGGTCAAAGCGAATCTGCACCAGTTAATTCAAATAATTATGTTCGTCGAGGCTCGCATGGGCAGAATTGACAACATGGTAGAGTTCAAGCTTGAGTTCAATCCGCTTTGGAGTATGACCGAGAGCGAGCAGGCCAATGTTGACCAGACGAAGGCGCAGATAGCACAGACCAAGGCTTACACGGCTCAGGTTTATGTTGACATGGGTGCGTTAGATCCTTCCGAAGTACGTGAAGGCCTCAAGAGTTCCGAAGAATATCAGATTGAGGATCTTATTGACGAAGAGGCACCGGACATACTCACGAAGGCTGAGAGAGACGCATTGAACCAGTACAAAATGCAGGCACTTACGCAAGAGCAGGGCGGAGGAGAGCAAGATCCGATGGCCGCAATGATGGCAGGTGCCGGCGGTGCTCCCGAAGGGCAGAACAATCCGCTTGAAGCAATGATGGGTGGCGGAAATCCGGAAGAAGCGCAGCCTGATATTCCGAAAAGGCAAGATAAGGCCAAAATGAATATTATAAAACGAATCTTTTCAAGATGAAAGCCTTTTGCAAACTGCATATATCGGGGAAACGTGTGAAAATTTGAAATTATTTCAGAAAAACTATTGACAATGATTCAGAAAAGGCTTAAAATATAGAAAAACCGAGAGCCGGTATGAAGCAAGGTAAACCGACTCTCGGAAAAATATTGCAAGGAAACGGAAAGGAAGCTTAAGGCAAGTTCCCTTGCAATACTTTTTTTGCAAGGACAGTTATATTATATCACAAAAAGCCGTGAAGGCAAGCGCAAAGCGCTGGGAAGGGGTTCATCTATGAGTATATCAGCAGAGAAGTTATTAAGAGTTGAGAGCGTTGCCTATGAGCTTAAGGAGCTCAATCTTGTCTATGCCGGTGCATGGCAGACGACGATATTGGATGAGGGCAGACAGCTCAGATTTAGATCTGCCGTTGCTGAAGCGGTATTAAACGAAACAAATAACTGTCGGCTTGACCTTGAAAGAATTTTATATGGAGACGAGACGGATGAAGCAGAGGAAAGTAAAAAAGAGATTGAACCAGGATGACCGGTGGATTACAATAGGCCGAGAAGGGAAAGACGGCGAGAAACACGGTCAGCACGTTTATATAGATGACGACGGCGTGATAAGCAAAGGACCGAAAGGTTTGGTTGGGAAAAGCCTCGAAGAGCTCTCGAACAAAACCAAGGCCACGGCAACGCCGAAGGAGACAGCCGCAGAAGCTCCAAAGCCGGAAGCAATTGAACCGTCTCACAAGCTCAGAGATAAATATCCGCTTACGCCCGAAGAGCAAAAGAAGTTCGACGAGGTTGACGCAAGCGGCATAGTTTACCAAGACCCGGAATCCATTGAGCTTTACAAACTGCTTAAGATCGGGAAATACTTTAAGCGCAAGGATCTGCGGAAGCTTTCGGTAGTACGCAATCTTGAGAAAGAGGCGAAGAAGTGGGAAAAGAAGGTTGGAGACGCAGTAAATGAAACGTCAGACGAACGCAAGAAGATCAGGGATCAGATATTTGACGACTTCATGAAGCAGGGCGCTTATTCCGGTACGGCTAAAGGCGAAGATGGCCGGGAGCACGATGTGTTCGACGGGAAAATAAACAAAGGCCATGAGGCATGGATCATTATCGGATGGCCGGCATCAGGAAAGAGCACAAGGCTGGTAAATCCGCTGAGCAAAGAGAAAGGCGCATTCATTCTTGACAGCGATATGCTGAAGGAACGTTATCCGGAGTTCAAGGAGAGCAAAGGGGCGGCGGCGTCAGCGGTGACACCGGATTCAAACGCATTGAGACGCAAGGCATTTAACGAGTTTACCAAGGGAAGAAGAAAGGGCGAGAATCTCATTATTCCGATATTGGGAAGAGAAAAAGATGCTGTAGACAGCTTCTTGAACGATCTCGAACGTGCCGGCTACAATGTGCATGTGAGGTACCAAAAGGCGTCAAGGCGAGAGGCGGCAAACAGAATGATTATGAGAGCACTCGGGATGGGACGCATTGTTCCGTTGCGAACGATCAACAAAGAAGGCGGCGATCCCGAAGATGTGTTCAAGAGCTACAAGGGCAAGACCAATTTAAAAGGCGATAAGTACGTCGAGGAATGAGAAAGGAAGGGTTGCGATGTTTGAGTGGAAGAAAAACGGTGATGTGTATTGGCCGGCGAATGAGCGCCAGGCTGGCTACACGGCTTACGAAGGATCTGAGAAGGTCAAAGAGCTTGTCATGAAGTACAAAGACAAGCTTCCGAAAAAGTGGATAGATTCTGAGCCTTGGCTTGATGCGGCCGTCGTGTCACAGCTCGTGCACGAGGGAACGAGAGAGAGCTTTGAGCGCCAGGCGGCAAAAGGACAGTTAAGAAGCATGACCGATATCATTGCGTTTTGCTATGATTTTTGAGCGAGAGGGCAGAAAGGGATGGACGTAGAGAAAGACTTACAGGACATTATAGAAAGGTATCAAAGCCGGAGAAAGCTAAGAAACGTCGTAAACAAATATAACGAGCGCAGAAAGGGCCGCCTGAAGGCGAAACGAGAGCTTGACAGAGCTGACGAGCGCTGGATAACGGTAGGCGCAAAGGAAGAGAACAAAAGAACCGGAGAGCCAGGCCACAAGGGCAAACACGTTCTGATAGACGATGAGGGCGTAGTGGTTGCGGGTGCCGGTGGAAGCCTTACCGGGACAAAGCTTAGTGGAGCGAAGAGCACGAGCGGCGAGGTCAAGGTAGATCCGAGCAAGACTGCGGGCGAAGTTGGCGAAAGCAAGAAAGGCGAAGAAGCGCCGCCTCCGAAACCGAAGGTGCCAAAATGGGGCGACTTTGAGCAGGATGAGGATACGGCAAAAAAGGTGGAAGAAATCAGCCAGACGTGCAAAGACCATGTGACTAAGACGTATTATGGAAAGCCTGAGGTTGATTTTTCTGTTGTGAGTGGCCTGGAGAAAAAGATTCCTGAGGGTACAGTTGTCGAAATCAATGGGGAACCGTATATAAGATATGGGACGTCATATCCGACGGGCTTTATAAAAGCCGGGAAAAACGGATGGGACGGAATAATATCCGGTTATTCAGTTTTGGAAAAGGCGACAGATGGCCTGAAGTACCTCGGCTCTATAGATTTAGATAAAATGCAGCCTCCGGGAGTTGATAAGGAGATCAAGTTCGAGGGAAATTACGCAGAAGAGATTACCAAAAAGCTTTGGGATGAAGCTAAAACCGGCATGACGTGTAGGCCGTCGGGCTTTGCTTCGAGATTCGACATTGTTAAAAAGATGGATGAAATGCCCAAAGGAACCGAAATCGAGTTTGAGAACGGCGTTATTCTTAAAAAGTATCAGAACGATTGGAGGAAGAAGCGTCCGGGAGATGAGACTTTCTCAAAGGCTTATGGTACTTCGGCGTATTTTGGCACTGCGCTGATGAACGGCAACGTGAAAGCAATAAGATCAAATACAGCAACAATTAAGAAAAGCGGCGCAGAGGGTGATTACGATGTAGGAATTGACAATCCGTTTGCGGCAAAGTACGGTGCAAAATACAAGCCTATGCACGATCTCATTGCAAAGAACAAAGGCACCGAATCGACGCTTTGGAAACACTTCGAACATAGAATGAAGCCCGAAGTCAAGGGCAAGAAAACGTGCTATATAACAGGCACCTGGCGTATATGCCTTGGCGGCGGCTTGAAGGGAAGCAAGGGCTATCATCCTTATGAAGAGACTTTCCACGAGGGCGGGCACTTGATAGACGACAGGCTCGCAGAGGCATACACGGGGCACAAAAAATCAGAATCGGCTGTTTTTGGCGTCTACAGTTACGGTGCAACGACTGAACATTTGTCGGAAGTGTACGAGGACGGCAAGCTTCGCAAAACCATGGAAGGCGAGTGGGAAGAGGCACGCCAAAAGCTTTCGGAAGAGTTTTCAGCTGTTGCGAAAAAAGAAATTGAGAAGGGCGATAAAGAGTCAATAAAGACGATATACTATTCCGGCGCACTTTCAAAGGATGATTACGACACGGCAACATGGTACTACACTTATGCACCTGAAGATTACAAGGAAAAGAACAAGTTAGCAGATCTAATCAAACTGAAAGACGCCAATGCGCACTCAATGCTTGCGAGCGTTAGTGGCAAACCATGGTCTGTGTATGGTGATGTCTTGGATATGTTCTGCATGGCGTCTCATGGTAAGTTCGGAAGCGGACATGATAAAGGATATGCGGCAGGCAATAAACACACTGCGACTGAATTCTTCGCAGAGGCCTTTTCGGCAAAGATGTGCAATCCGGAATCGCTTGAGTTAATAACCAAGTATTTTCCGAAGAGTTATGCAGTATTTGAGGAGATATTGGAATGGGCAGGGAAGCATTACGACAAAATATGAAAAACGAATTTCTACACAACAAAAAAGCGCTTGACGAGGTCAAGAAGGATCTGAAAGGCGATGAGGATGTTGTCGGTTGGTTCTATTTCCTAAAGGGCAGATATGAGAGATCTCTCGGTGAGTGCCGTTGGGAAATGTGGGATGGCGGCGTCCCGGATATCGACGAGCGGATCAGATGGCTTGAGTCAGCGCTTGTGGATGGCAGGAAGATTCCGGACAAGTTCTTCCCGAAGCCGGAAGCGAACGAGATCTTCTGACGCAATTAAAACCGAATAATTATAAAGAGAGGCACGGCGATGAACCGTGCTTCTTTGTTTAGAAAGCGGGGTGAAACGATGCAAAACGAGAACGAGGTCAACAAGGTTATTCGGAAGAAGTTCGGGACGCATAGAGTTCTGCACAGCCGATATACAGGCCGCTTTCCGAAAGGCATCGAGCGAGAGTACGCCAAGATGATAAAGAAATACCTGGAGCACTTCGGAAAGGCTTACACGAAGTACAAGCCAGTCCTGGACGAGCTCTTTGAAGAGGTGGCAAAAACGGGGCTTACACCGGCGGGTGTCACTTATGCACAGAAGATCATTTACACGATGTATAACGACTTCTTGCGGCGTACAGGTAGAATAAAACTGGAAAGCAAAATAAAAGCCCTTGGTATAATGGGAGAGAAGCTAAGTATTGCTGAGTGGAAGAAGGAAGTAAAAAGGACGATTGGTATCAATATCCTTGACGACTATTACAAAGGCGAGTTTTACAGGCAAACCTTAGACCAATGGACGAAGGATAACGTCAATCTTATCGTGACAAGGCCTAAAGAAACGCTCGGCAAAATGATGAACATAGTTCAGAACGGCTTTTTGACCGGCGAGACAACGGATTCGATAGCGAAGAAGGTTGCCGCAGCATATCACTACGATATGTATTGGGCGAAGTTCATCGCCAGGGATCAAATGGCAAAGCTGAATGCCGATGTCACAGAGCAGGCACAGCGAGATGCGGGCGTCACGAGGTACGAGTGGAGCACTTCGGACGACAGCAGAGTTCGACCGGGGCATGCGGTACTTGACGGCAAGATATTCTCATGGGACGATCCTCCGATTGTAGATCGGAAAACGGGAAGAAGATGTCATCCGGGGCAGGACTACCAGTGCCGGTGCATAGCTCTTCCTATTTTTGACGAGGCTACACTAAAGATACCGGCAGGATACGTGGAAAGGACAAAGCATGATTAAGATGTTGTGTGAACAGATTAAGCGGGAGGCTCAGGCGATTGAGGACTATACCGACGAGCTGGAAGCGCTTATGAAAGCTCCGATATACAAGCATGAGGCAGACATGGTTGACGATATCCGAATCGACAACGTTCTGCACTTGCAGACACTTGTAAAGAGTCTCAGCGAGAGATTCTTCGAGAAGGAGACGAAAGAAGATGGTACTGAGCAGAGTTCAGCGATTTGACAGTATGCCGCTCAATGCGACGTACTTTACAGAAGAGGGTTATCTGATAGATCATCCGATTCTGACGACTTGCGGGATTTTCGAGTACACGAACAGCGACGGAAGCACGAGAAAAGAGCTCAGGCTCCCGGAAGAGGTGTTCGCCCGGAAATCGCTTGAGAGCTACAAGGGCAAGCCAATAATCATTACTCACAACGCCGGAGTCATAGACAAGAACAATGTAGGCGAAGAGCAGATCGGCACAATACTGGGAAACGGGTATAAAGACGGAAAGGATGTGCGTGCCGAGATTATTATCCACAACACCGAAGAGTTGAAAGAGTGTGGGCTCAGAGCATTGTCGTTGGGCTATAACCTGGAGCTGGACGAGACGCCGGGGGAGTGGCATGGAGAGCATTACGATGCTATCCAGCGCAATATCGAGATAAATCACCTGGCGTTAGTGGCCGAAGCACGTGCGGGCGAAACTGCACGTTTGAATATCGACGGGAAAGACAAAACTAAAACAGGGGGAAAGAGCATGAAGAAGAGACGCAATGCTGACGGGGAACCGATGGATCCAGTTGTGCTTGAGGAAGCGATCAATGCGTTTAAAGCTCGCAAAGAAGAGCAGGATAAAGAAGAAGCTGCTAAGCAGGAAAAGCAAGATGCGAGCAAAAAGCGCCTTGGATTCTTCCGCAAAAAGAAAATGGATGCTGACAAACCCGTTGAAGAAGTAGCTGAGTCTGTCGAGGAACCCGGTAAAGAGCTCTCTTTTGAGGAGCGTGTTGACAGTGTCAAGAGACGCAGAGACAAGAGAGACGAGCAGGACGATCCTACAGACGCAAGAGCGGCGCTCGGCATGATTGCCGAACAGGACGAAGATATTGACGAGCTTCTCAAGATCATCGAGGAGATGGGCGCTCAGAAGAAGAACGAGACCGACGGCGAAGAGCCCGAAGTTGAGGTTGAGGAAGAAGAGGCCGATTTCGAGGAAGATGAGGACGAGGACGAAGTTGATCTCGAAGAGGAAGAGGAAATCGACGACGAAGTAGCCGATGACGAGGACTATTCCGAAGAGGATATCGAGGAAGAGGACGAGTTTGAGGAGGACGAGGACGACGAGGACTTCGAGGAAGAGGACGAAGAGGAAGAGGTCGAGGAGTACGAAGAGTCTGAGGATGACGAGGACTTTGAGGACGAAGGCGACGATGTTCCCGAAGATGAGGATGACGACGAGGACGAGATCGAGTGGCAGGAAGAGAAGGTTGTCCGCAGGCCTGATGGCAAGAAAAAGCTTGGCAAAAAGCATTGCGACAAAAATAACTGCGACAATGATCTCAGCAGATCTAAGAATCTGAATCTTGACAGCGTGGACCGTTACATTGCGGGAAAGGTTGACGTTCTCAGGACCGGCGACTTGCTGAATATGAAAGGCCTTGAAAAAATGTCTCTCAAAGAAGCAAGAATGGCGATCGTTAAGAAGATGAACCCCGGAATAAGACTTGACGGAAAATCCGACAAGTATATCGCCGGTATGTATCAGGCGGCTCGCAATACTGCTCGTAAAACGAGGAGAACAGATGCGCAGCGCAGACAGATTTTCAACGCAGACGGAACGGCCGTGAGACAGAACATGACTTCGGCTGAGATTGCACGTGAGAAAATGATTAAGAAAATGGGGGAGATTAAATAATGGCACAGTTAAGTTATGGTTTCAAAACCCCGGTCGGACTGGCCGGCGGTCTCTTCGACATCACTCCTTACGTTATTGACGCTCGGAGAAACGAAGAGAATGACGGTGTTCTCGGCTTCGGTATCGGTGTTGTAAAAGGCACCACCGCAGGTGTGCAGGTTGCGCTTCCTACGACAAGCGATTCAGCCGCAGACTTCGAGGGCATCACAGTGAACGGTTTCACGACTGAGAACAACATGAGCGGCAACGTAGTGCTTGCAAATGGCGCAACGGTTGGCGTTCTCAGCAAAGGCAGAATATGGGCTCAGGTTAAAGCCTCTCTGACGATTCACTACGGCGACGCAGTTTATCTGATTAACGATGGCGACAACAAGGGCAAATTCTCTAACCTTGCAACAGACGGTGTAAAGATTCCCGGTGCGAGATTCCTCGGCTTTGCGGGAAGTGGAAACACTCATGTTATCGAGCTCGGTGGAATCGGTAATGTTGTAGGCTTAGATCTTGGCGATCTCAATGATGTTGATCTTGCGACTGCCGCTCCTACAAACGGACAGGTTATCAAGTACGACAGCACAGACAAGGTCTGGGAGCCCGGAAACGATGCTACCTGATTATTGAAGGAGGAACAAAGACATGGCTAAAAAATATAATTCGATGAGACCTTCCAGAAGCTATGATCCGCAGGACTATGCGGCAATTGCTTCTTCCGGTATTCCGGCCGCTCTTGCCGGAACAAGGGGACTTCGCTTCGACAGCGCAGAGGACGCTTCCGTTTTCTTCGCTCGTGAGCTCGACTATATCAAGTCTCGCTCCTACGATAAGCTTTATCCTGAGTTTACAGCTCTGAAGCTTTTCCCCATCAGCAACGAAGTAAACGCTGGCGCTGAGACCATCACTTACTACAGCTACGACAAGGTCGGCATGGCTAAGATCATATCTAACTATTCGACCGATCTGCCCAGGGCTGACGTAAAAGGCACTCCCACCACGGCTCAGATTAAATCTGTTGGTGACAGCTACGGCTATTCCGTTCAGGAGATGAGAGCTTCCAGAATGGCTGGCAAGTCTCTTGACGTGAGAAAAGCTGAGTCTGCTCGCTACCAGATAGACTATCTGCTCAACAAGATTGCTTGGGCAGGCGATTCCGACAGCGGCCTCGTTGGCGTGCTTACCACAACGAACAACATCCCTACATACAGCCTTCCCAACACAGGAACTGGCTCTTCCACCACATGGTCTACCAAAAGTGCGGCTCAGATCCTTGGGGATATCAACGGCATGCAGAAGTTCGTAGCCGCCAACACCAAGAATGTTGAGCGCCCCGACACTCTCGTACTCCCTGCCGATGTCTATCTTGACATTGCTACCAGGCAGATTGAGAACACCGGTTATACCGTGCTCAAGTTTGTGCTCGAAAATGCGCCTTACCTTAAGACCATTGAGCCCGCCGCTGAGCTCCAGGCTGACAGCGAGATCAACCCTTACTCTGCTTCGAGCAAGGCCGTTGCTTTCCTGTTCACAAGAAGCGCAGACAAGTTCACCATCGAGCATCCGCTGCCCTTCTATCAGCATCCGGTTCAGCCCAAGGGACTTGAGCTTGAGGTGCCTTGTGAGGCCCGTACAGCAGGCGCAATAATCTATTATCCGCTGTCTGCTCTCATCGCCGCTGGCGTGTGATATTCTCTCGCTTGACTGAGAGTATCAAGATTTCATTCTGCGGGCGTGGAGATATAATTTCACGTCCGCAGACAAAGTGGCCTAAAACGCAAAATATGAGCATTTTGAGAAGGGCCACGGAAAGGACAAACCAATGAGAATTAAAAACGTGAGCAACAAAATTATCGGCTTCGGAACACTTGCGGTTCTGCCGAACGAAATCGCAACAGTGCCGAAGGATTTCGAGGACAACGATATACTCGACACTTACGTTGAGATGGATTTCATCGTAAAGCTTCTTGACACAGCGGCAGATCCGGAAGAGGTCAAGAAAGCGCAGGAAGGCGTGGCTGATCTCAGCAAGAAAAAGAAGGACGAGCTTCTTGAGATCTGCGCAAAGCTTAATCTTCCCGGGAATCAGGAGAACACAAAGAAAGAGCTCTGCGACATGATTATTGCGGCGACGACTGTACAAAACTGATTGATTATAAATGAGGGGGGCTAAGATATGACAACACTACAAATCTTTCGTGCGGTGGCCGGGGAGTTCTCTGAGGTCACGGACGCAAATGTATTGACGTGGATTGAATTGACGGCTCCGCTTATAAGTGAAAAAAGGTTTGGCAAACTTTATAACCAGGCGCTTGCGTACCTTACAGCGCACAGGATGAAGCTTGCCGGAGAAGGGGATAAATCTACGGGAACGGTTGACGACGGCTTGAGGGTCGCATCTTACTCGGAAGGTGGAGTTTCGATCTCTTACTCGACTTCCGGACAAAATGCAATGCAGGCGGATGGTGAGTATGCGCTTACAGTTTACGGCCTCCAGTATTTAGAAATAAGGCGCAGAGTCATCATTCCCATTATATCGGCAGGTGAGATCTTTTGATTGTTAACGTCGATATAAAAAAGACTGCGGACGGAAAGCTTTTTGAACAGAGGCTCAGAGAGCTGTCGAAGCTGACTGTACGAGTGGGATATCAGCGAGGGGTAGCGGCATACGATGCCGAGGAAGTTGAAAAATTCCACGAGAAGCAGAGAAAGAAACAAAAGAAAAGCAAAGGTGCCTCGCCAATGATGGCTCCCGATACCAAGGGAGAGAAGGCCAGGCCGGGGGCTGTGCATTCGCCGGGAGAGTCACGAAGTGACAGAAGAGTAGATCTCTTGGATGTCGCAATGTGGAACGAGCTCGGAACGGTGCACAGCCCTTCAAGACCTTTCTTGAGAATGTCGGTTGATGAAAACAAGGATCTCATTACAAAGCGAGTGGCGGCTTTCTTCAAACAATTCGCCATGCTTAAGATAGATGTTTTTCAGCTTCTGTCTATGCTCGGAAATTTCCAAAAAGGTCTCATTCAAAAGAAGATTAGGGACGGCAAGTTCGTTCCGAATTCGCCTTACACGATTGCAATAAAGGGTAGCGACAAGCCGCTCATTGACACAGGACGGATGAGACAGAGCGTCCATTACCAGATAATGACGAAGGACAATGCAGAGCAGTATGATAATGAGTCAATAACATAGAAGGGGGTGCGTGAATGAATATATGGCGTAAAAATTACACAGTGCGCCGATTCAGCGGACAGACGATCGTAAATGGTTATCCGGTAGCATCCTACGAAGAATTAACGGCGTTGCTTGACGTTCAGCCTGATATGAATACGGCAACGATAGACACAGACGGAAAGCGCCGGGTGCAACGCCTTACGAGTTATGGCGATGCCGCCTTATTCACAGAAAACGTGGAAACAGGACAGCGTGCTGACCGTCTTTTTTTTGGCGATTCATGGTACGAATGCGATTCATCCATGATGTACGAGCATACTCCGATAGCGCATTACACATGCACCTGGATAAGAATTCCGGAGGGGGTGGTTAAATGACTGTCGGGCAAGTAAAAACGTTCTTTTATAATCTCGTGAAAGAATACTTCACCGGGGCAAAGGTCGTTTGGGGCGCTGTTCACACGGCGGTGAGGCCGACGCTTCCCTTCGTGACACTTCAGACCGGCGATATCATTCGGGCCAGGGACGGCATCGTTGAGGGAAACGACTTTACCAAATACATTCCCTGCCGATTATCCATTGACGTCAATCTCTACACAAAGGGCAAGGCGGTCTCGGTGACGGGGGGAACGTACTACGAGAACACAGCGACGGAAGATCTGAGCGACTTCGTGAACTTTCTCGTGTCGCCTTACGCTCAGGCAAAGTTCCAGGCACAAAACATAGGCATGAGCATCGAGGTTGGCTTGAGAGATCTTACTCAGGTTCTCGATGAGGAGTTTGAATACCGGGCAATGCAGGAAGTGACCTTGTCGTATAACGAGGAATCGGCGGGTTATGCGGGCATTACCAGGGAAAACTGGCAACAGAATTCAAGCGGGGGCGGCAGTGCAACGCTTGCCGGGGATCTTGAATATGAGATAGACAACGTAGTTTTTGAAGATGAGGAGGAATAACACAAGATGGCTGTATTGGATAACATTGTGAGAGTGCAAATATCAATAAGTCAGGCAGCAACAGAGAACACGACTTTTGAAAGAATGCTGATTCTCGGAACAAAACCGGCGGCACAGGGGGCAACAGCGGCGGCTTTTGCTTACTATACGAGCCTCGATCAGATTCTTGATGCAGGCTGGGTGGCAACAGAGGATGTTTACAAGGCGGCGGAGATGGCTTTCAGCAACGGTGCTGGCGGCGTGTACGTAGTACCTTACAACAGCGAGACTTCGACAGCGCTCACTGCTCTGCTCGACGACGCTCTCAACGAGGGCGGCTGGTACGGACTTGTGACCGTAGGCGTTGCAACGTCAAATTATTCGACCATATCGACATGGTGCGAGACAAACCACAAGCTGTTTGGTTTCTCGGTGGCGGACAATGCTTCGACACTCAATCCGGTTGGGACAACGAACCTTTACACATTCGGTATTGCCTATGACACGAACGGCACAAAAAATGCGTTCATCCATGTAGCTTACATGGCGAAAGGCTTTACCTACGAGCCCGGAACAGAGACCTGGGCATACAAGACGCTGACCGACATAACGGCAGGTTCTTACACAAAAACAGAGATAGACGCCTTCAAGGCGGCTGGCGTAAACTGCTATGCTCTCATCGGCGGCAGAAACGTAACTTACGATGGAGCCACAGTAGCCGGCGAGTGGATAGACGTAATGAGATATTGCGACTATCTCGCAAGCGCTGTTCAGGAATCAGTTTACAGCCTTCTCGCTTCGACCGTCAAAGTGCCTTACAATGCGGCAGGCCTCACGGCAATTGAATCCGCTATCCGCAAGGTGCTTACAAAGGGACAGTCTGATGGCTGCATAGACGGAACCGACTTCCTTGAGAACGGCACATCTGTTCCCGGCTTCACGGTAACGATTCCGGATATCACAACGATATCTTCTGCGACAAGAGCAACACGTGCACTCAGCGGCGTCAGCTTCTCGGCAAGACTGTCCGGTGCCGTGCATGTGGTTGAGATCGTCGGTACACTTTCGGAGTAAGAGAGGGGTGAACAAAAATGGCAAACACAAGAGTATTGAACACAGCTGTCAAAACTTACAATTCGTACAACGTTATCATCACGATAAACGGACAGATCGTGTCCGGTGCGGCTGATGATTCTTTCGTAACGATCGAGCCCAAGAGCGACGGCGTTTCGAGCAAGACCGGGTGCGATGGCGAAGTAGCGAGAGCTATAGACCCGAACCATCAGTATCAGGTGCGTCTCGTTCTGCTTCAGACTTCCTCGTTCAATTCCAAGCTTCAGAGCTATTACAACGAGGACAGAATGCAGGGAACCGGCGTTTTCAGCATTCAGGTTAAGGACCTGGCGGGGAACCTTGAATTCTTCGCAAACCAGGCATGGGTTATGAGACAGCCTTCGATCGTTCGTGGCAAGGACACAAACAACCTGGAATGGATGATCGAGACCGGAGCAATTTCCGATTCAAACATAGCTCTTTGATTTTAAGAGCGGAAAGGACAATTTATGGCGCAAGCACAGGATGAGCCCAAAACAGTAGAAATAAGTGGCAACGTATTCCACATATTTCCGTTCCCGGCAATGAAGGCGGCGAACATAAGCGGCGAGCTCTTCGCACTTATAGGACCGGCTCTCGGCGGCCTCTCAGCCGCAGTTACAACGAAGGATGGAGAGATTAACACAGATAAGCTTACAGGCTTCTTCGCAACACTTACAGGCGACAGGGTCGAAGGACTTCTGAGACGCCTTCTTGTTGCAAATAAGAACATATCCGTCGAAGTAGACGGTGCGTCGCCCGTTTGGCTTACCGGAGATGTCGCAGACAAGATTTTCTGCGGGGCTATAGGCGCTATGTATCGTCTTGCCGTCGAAGTCATTAAGGTAAACTACGGGGATTTTTTCGGCGTCTTGGGCGGCCTATTTGGCAGCCCAGACGAGAACCCGCTGAGCAAGATATCAAAAAGTACGGAGACTTCGACTTAACCGCATTTAGCAGCCTTGAGCTGAGAATGTACGTACTTATAAAAAACCGCCTCGCCTCGAAGTATGAGCTCGATCACTCGTACACTCTTGACGAGGCGCTTAAATTATATGCCCTTTATGAGAGGGACATGGATATTCAGACAATGCGTGCTGAAGAAATGAAAGCGGAGGTGAACAAGCGAAGATGACGATAAGAGACATTGCCATTGCGATCGGCTACAACGTCGATAACAAATCGTACGATCAGGCAATGGCGTCGGTGAACAAGTTTGCCTCCTTCGCAAAAAAGATACTTGGGGCAGTAGCCGTCGGTGCGCTCTTTAACCAGGCGAGAAAGCAAGTAGAACACTACATGCAGATAAATAATCAGCTTGCGTATGCGGTTGATTATATGCAGGACATGGCCGCTCTGCAAGAGAAGATCATGACGGCTGCGCAGAACAGCAACACGTCGTATGATTCAATGGCTTCCGCTGTGAAGCAGATGGTCCAGGACACAAACGCATGGACGCTTTCTCTTGACGACGCTACAAGCCTTGTGGAAACGCTCGGAAAGGTATTCCGTGGCGCAGGGCTCGGAAGAGATGAGGCTGGCGGCCTCGTAGAGCAGTTCGCACAGAATTTCGCAAACGGCAGGCTCACAAATTTGTCGCAAATGCTTGCGGCGGCTCCGGAGCTTGTAAACTATCTTGCAAAAACGCTCAACACGACAAATCAGGCCATCAGAGCGATGGCTATGCAAAACAATATCACGCTGAAGGAATTCACCAGGGCTATATACAACAACCTTGATGACATTGAGGATAGATACTCAAGGATCTCTCTTACGATTACCGATTCTCTTGCCTATGTCAAAGAGAGATTCTTCCTTTGGTTATCTTCGGACGGTAGGAAGATCGTCAACGATATCGCTCTTAAGATCAGGCAATTTGGCGATAAGCTCGGACCGAAGCTAAACAAGGTGCGAGATGTTATAGAGGCGCTCGGCGGCCTTCCTTCCTTGTTTGGAAAGGTGGCGGCGATTGCGGCGAGCATTACGCTTTTCAGCAAGGGCGTTGAATTCATCTCGAAGCTTAAGCAGGCGCTTCCGTCGATTACGTCGGCGTTTGGCTCAGGCGGTGCGGCGGGTGCCGCAGGCGGGGCGGGTGCTTCGTCCGGAAGCATTCTCGGAATGCTCGGAAAGATAAGCTGGATTCTTGCGGTCATATACCTTGCGATAAAAACAGTCGCTGATATCGTGGCGTTTGCAAGGGGCGAGGACAGCCTCACGGAAGAGGCTTACAGAGAGAGGGGACAAGACCCGGATGCCGCAAGACAAACGCTTCTTAGTGCTCTCAACGACATGAAAAAAGAGCTCGCTCCGCTCGGCCAGGCTCTCTTGGATCTTTGGAACAATGTCAAAGATATCTTCGGCAGTGTGCTTAAGACTTCAGCTATCACAACAATTGATTTCCTAAAAACAATTGTTCCGCTTGTCTCTACAATAGCGAAATCCATCACGTTTGCATTAAAGATCATAAACACTTTAATCAACACGATCGGGAAGCCCTTCCTCGACTTCTTCAACAAATTCGGGGAGCTGACGTCGCATTTATTTAACCTGGCGCTTGAGAAATATCTGAAGCTTTGGGAAAAGTATGCGGACACAATGCTTGAATTTGCGACAATTTTGGAGACCGGCTTCTCTGCGATTGGCGCATGGCTGAAGGAAAGGCTTGGCGACGCTCTTGAGAGCATTATGAAATGGCTTGACATGATAAGCGAGCATAGCAAGGCGATCGAGAGGATAAGAGACTTCTTCGAGGCCATACTGCGTTATTTCGGGCTTCTCAAGGACGACGTGAGCGATATTGCAGACAAGATCACGGAAAACGATGACAAGATCTTGAACGGCGGCTCTACGAGCACGATCACGATCACGATGAACAACGATTATACATTTAACGGCGCAGACAGGCAGAATCAGCTGAACGCCGCTCAGGCGATGGAAGATTCCGCTGAGGATGTTTCGGATCAGCTTAAGATCGCATTGTATTACGGAGGCTAAGCTATGAGATTTACGTCAATAAAAGGTAACAGCTCAGGGCGTGTGGTCGTCTTTGATGCGTGCGAGGTTGTTTCTCAGGACTTTTCGTCAACGGTGCCCGAATATCCGACAGAGGCCGGCAACAAGGTGTCCGACAGCGTGCTGAAGCATTTGCCGGGGCTTACTCTTTCGGGCGTCATTACTGCGATGAGCCTTGACAGAGGCGGGGCACACAGCGAAGAGGATCTCGAATCGCTGAAAGATAACCTGAAGGCGCTCTATGCAAGCGCAGAGCTTTGCACGGTCTATTCCGGCATAGCGGCGTATGGCAGCCTTATCATTCAAGATTTGTCAATCAAACGGGACAATTCGTTCGGAAGAGCTTACTCGGTCGATATGGCACTAAAGCAGATGGTTTTCCCTTCTGCGACTGTGGCGAAGTTTACAACGTCTGAGAGCTATCCGTATTCCGGGGCGACGGCAAACCAGTCAAGCAGTAACTTTGGCGGAGGATCTAATGGAGGGCATTACACAAAATGACGACTTACTACAATATTCCGACGCTTAACGACAGCTTTAACAGGCAGACTGTGGACGGCGAGCAATACTATTTCCGGTTTACATACAACGTCGAGGGCGACTTTTGGACGTTTGGTCTGTGGACCGATTTTGACAATCTGATCTTTGCTACAAAGCTTGTCCCCAACATTCCGCTGAACAGAGCCTTTTCTGCGGAGGGAATGCCAAGGGGAACGTTCTATTGCCTCTCGGAAGTGACCAATGTCATAAACAAAGAGGCGATCATGGAAGGCGCAGCGACGTTTGCATACGTACCGGAGGGCGAAGAATTAACGGAGGAATGATATGCCGCAGAGTTATGTTTTAAATGCAATTGGTGTTGATTCCGACAGAGATCTGCAAGCCTGGACGCTAAGGGACAGAGAGTATTACTTCACGGTGACGTCAAATGGCGGTAGCAGAACGATCGGTGGATCTACGGCGGGAGAAATGCCGCTTCGCATAAGCTTTAACGTAGAGCGGACCGATGGAACGGCGCTTAATCTTGCCCGGATAAAGATATGGAACCTTTCGAAAGCGACTGTAAACATGCTTTCACAGCACGGTGCAAAGGTCAAACTGAGAGCGGGCTATAGCAGCGGAAACGGCATTCCGGTCATATTTGAAGGAACGGTCGTGCAGATGGTCGAAACACTTTCGGGTGCCGACAGAATCTGCACTATTGAGGCTGTTGACGGCTTCCAGGAGCTGACGGTGAGCATTATATCGCTCGCATTCAAAGCGAAAACAACGTTCTACCATATATTCAGAAGCATTGCTTATGTGATGGGTGTTCCGCTGAGCATGTCAAAAACTGCGCTTACAAAAGCGTCAAGCGACCGGCTCAAATGGGGCGCTTCGATATATGGCAAGGCTTCTGCGGTCCTGAGCGAATCGCTATTTTCCGCTTATGTTTGGCGCTTCGAGGCAGGGACGTTATATATCAAGCTGGAAACCGACAAACAAAATGCCAAAGCCGCTTATGCGCTCACGCCGCTTACGGGGCTAATTGGCATGCCCCAAAGGTTGTATGAATCGAGTGTCACGCAGAACGACAACATTACGGATGCGCCTCTCTACACGATTTACGGCTATCGGGTCGAGTTTTTCATGAATGGTGCAATCCAGATAAACGATGCGGTGTATTTGGAATCACGAGAGGTCTCAGGCTTATTTACCGTCTACAAGATGACGATAACCGGGGATAACCTTGGCGGCGACTGGATCTGTACGGCAGAGCTTAAGGAATATTCCGCATAGAACAGGAGGACTTCATGAGGCAAGAATTTTCAAAGGCTGTAAAGATAGCGATCCAAAACGAGCTTCTCAACGGCCTTCACACGGTCATGCCCGGAAAGGTTATGAAGTACGACGCAAAAGAAGGCACGGCGACGATAAAGCCGATTGCGACGACTTACTTCAATGGCAAGGCCGTGGACTATCCGGAGCTTTACGAAGTGCCGGTTGTGTTTCCCCGGTTTGGTGCGATTGAGTTTTCTGCCCCGGTGGAGAAGAACGACCAGGTGCTTGTATTCTTCACGGAGCGGAATCTCGGAAAGTGGATGGAAGAGGACAAATTTCCTCAATCAAGCCCTTTCTCGCTCAGAAATGCGATCGCAATTCTCGGCTGCTTCTATGGCCCGGGAGAGCTTACTGAGCAGGCAAACGAGGACAAGAGCTTAATGATAAAAAACGGCGAGCTTGAGATAAGTATCACAGACGGAACGATGTATATCAAAGGTGACGTGGTCATCGACGGAACGCTTATTCACGGTTAAGGAGGGTGTGCTGGTGAAAGACTTACTGCTTAATGCCGATGGCGATTTAGATCTGTCAACAGGCGACGCAACGATCATAGATAATATCGCTCAGGCAATACTTGTGCGGCTTCGCTGGCACAAAGGCGAATGGCCGATAAATACCGATTACGGCGTGCCTTACTTCGACAACATTCTCGGACAGAAATATAACGAAACGTATATAACACAAGATATCTTCGATGTATTCGGCGAAATCGTAGGGCTCAGGACTGTGAACAGCCTGGATATCAAGAAGGTTAAACGAGGGGTATTTATCAAATTTTCCGTGACCGGAGACAATGGCAGAGAATCGGGGGAGATTGTTATATGAGCGACTATGGAATTACAAGCGGCGGCTTCATTAAGAAGCGCTTTGACGAGATATACGATGAGATACGAGCTGAGCTCCTCACAAACCTTAACGTGGACGTGTCAGCGAATCCGCAGGGCGTGTTCAATGTTATCGTCGCTACGTTTGCCGACAGAATGGCGAGGCTTTGGGACATTGCCGAAAGCGTGTACTATTCCGCTTATGTTGAGACGGCAACAGGCGCTTCGCTCGATGCGGCGTGCAGTGTCGGCGGCGTGGTCCGGAAGAGCGCTAAGCCTTCAATCTACAAGATAGATATCACGCCTACATCCGCTCTCAGCACAGAGATCACAGAGGGCATGGCGGCGGCGATCTCTCAGGATAATTTCGTGAGATATCTGACGGCGACAGAATCCGTTATCATTTCGCCAAACTTCGCCAGGGCTGTGAAGCTCTCATGCGAAGGTGCGGCGGCTTCTTCAACAGTTTCACTATCAATTGATAATGTTATTTCGGTTTCGTTTACTGCGTCCGGAACAACGGCAACGGACAACAACGCTCTATACTCTCAGCTTCAGCTTCTTCCGCCAGCGACGAGGAGCCTTATTAAGTATTTGGTAAATGGCACCGATGGTGTTGAGATCGTGATGGCGAAAGACACGAACCACATCTTCGCATACAACAACATGGTGGGCGTTTCGTTCACCGGTGTGGCGACGTTTGCAGATAACGAGATCGGGCCGAACGAGTATGCAGGCACAGATGTGTATATTGCCTCATTTCCTCCGTCTTACGCAACATATTACTGCGAGACAGCGCAAAAAGGCAATTACGAAGAGACAGACGAAGAGCTCAGGGCAAGATACAACGAAGGCACGTTCGTGCATGGTGCGGCTTCTGACGAGGCGATCAGATCTTCCATCATGAAGGTTGACGGCGTGAATGGTTGCTTTGTCTACGTGAATAACACAAACAGCTCTGTAACGGACGGGGGGCACACATACCCGGCTCACAGCGTGACGCCTTATATTGACATCGAGGATGCGACTGACGATGATCTCGGAAGAGCGATCTACAGCAGCGTCCCGGCGGGCATTACGATTGACGGCTACCATATTATTACGGTCCAGACAGAAAACAGAACAATGAACGTCAAGTATTACTTGCCGAACATAATCTATACCTTCGTGAAGATCACTCTCACAACGTCGGGCACGCTCCCTGCGGACTACATCACAACGGTGCGGGATCTCTTCTTGGCGAAGGCTGAGCATTTGACGATAAACCAGGGGCTCTCATTCCAGGCGATTGCGGCAGAGATTACTGCTCGTGTGGCAAACGTGGAGTACACCGAGATCGTCGGCAGCATAGACGCAGGGGACACTTACGATCAGTATTACCTTGCGCCGAAGATCACATCCAGGTACGAATTTGCAGAAGCACGTATTGACATAATCATAGCATCGTAAAGGGGGCTGAGGACATGGCTATAAAAGCGATTTCGGCAGACTTTCCGGGTGAATTTCAAACGCCGAATACAATGGCCTTTACGGCCGCCTTCGATACGCAGATTTCGGAGATCTCGACGCTCTTCGGCACGCTCAAAAGTATCAAATCAATTGATAGTGCTTCGGGGCGCTCTCTTGACCTTCTCGGAAGCACAATAGGCCTCACAAGGAAGAATGCGGCGCTTATCACAAGCGGAATATTGACCGAATATCCGATAACCGACGCAAACTACAGAAAGCTCCTCAAGATGCAGGCTTTGAAGAACGGAGCAATAGGAACGTGCGATGAGGTTGACAGGAGCTTAAAGCTTTGGAACCCGAATTACGGCTTGCTGTCAGCCGGAAACACGGCGATAACCGTGACCGGTGATATCAACGAAGAAATGATCGTAAAGCCGGCGGGAGTGACGCTTACAGACAAGGTTTTGCCCGCTCCGGTTATATCCATCACTCGTGACATCTTGACAATTACTGATATGAGCGGTGTTGCCACGTCTTATAATATTTATGTAGGGA
Source organism: uncultured Clostridia bacterium (assembly GCA_947303185.1). Taxonomy (GTDB): domain Bacteria; phylum Bacillota; class Clostridia; order Saccharofermentanales; family Saccharofermentanaceae; genus Saccharofermentans. The sequence continues at coordinate 55,982 of CAMYXF010000011.1, forward strand.
CTACGTTAAGTTATCAGGGATGTACGACAACGACATTCGACCTTTCGGATCTGCTTCTTCCCGGGGGCGCTTACTCAATAGCGGTCACGGCCGTGAATGCGTCCTGGACGGAATCGGAGCTAAGCAACAGCGCTCTGTTTGAGGCGCTTGAGAGGCTTGCCGCTCCGGTGCCTTCGCTCAGCGGAGACACTTTGTCTTGGCCTGCGGTAACGAATGCGACCGGGTACAAGATCGTTGCCTACACAACGTCTTTGGGCAATTACACGATGACGACGCAGGACACTTCCGTGAATCTTCGGAGCTGGCTTTCGACGTACGTCCCGGAAGGCACTTCGGCCTCGATCGTTGGTGTCACATTGGCCGACGGCATAAACTACGAGGACAGCGTTGCGAGCACGGCAATCAGCTACACGATGGAAACTTTGGCGACGCCGGTAATATACAGAAGCGGCAGAATTGTTCTGATTACCGATTCACCTTCATCGCCATTGCCTGATGGATACGATATTTACCTGGATGGGACTTTAGCAGATACGATCATAATATAAGGGGGAAAAGAGATGCTCAATATATTACAGCACAATTTCTTTGAAGAGGCGACTGCGGCCGGAACCGGTGAGATACTCGACAATAATCTCTGCACAGATCTGACGATTGCGGTATCGGGCACACCGGCAGGCCTTGACGCAACGGTATATGGCAAGCTTGGCGATAGCTGGTATTCGCTCGGTCTTGTCAATCTGTCGGACATGACAGTGACAAACAAGATTGAAGGGGCCGGTCTCTTTGCCGTGGGCGGTGTAACCGGTGTCGAACAAATTAAGGTGGTTATAACTGCGATCGCTTCGGGAAAAGTAACGATAATCGGGCGGCTTATGTAACAGGAGGGCGACATGACTATTCAATCATTGGCGGCAGGGCTCGTTATAGCCTTCCCTTCTGTCATAGCCTTCCACACGCCCTACGGCGATATAGTAAACAATGGCGGCGAAGGGATATGGTCAACGCAGATCATGTTGCCGCCTCACATAGAATACGCTGCGCCTGAGATCATCATAACGGATGGAGAAATCCCGGCAGAGCAATACGACATTTTGCTTGACGGCACAGTAGTTGACACGATAGACGCAGAAGGAGGAGCGGGATGAGCACACCTTATAACTTACATTCTCTGCCCAATATGACGGCGGGTTCGCACACACTTAGTGTCATTGCGAAAAAAGCCGGATATGAGGACAGCGATCCGAGCAACGTGTTGTCCTTTACTGCGTATGCCGTAACCGGTTCTGCGACAAAGGGCAGCATTACTCTTTACGATTCATTTATCTTTTCAGACGAAGAGGCCTTTACCGGGACTGTGGTGCCTTCGTCCGGGTGCGTGTTGCCTACGTCGATATCGGTAACAAATGCGACGCTCGTAAACTACAGCTCTTCGACCGGTATCTTTTCGATCGAAAATCCTACGGGTGCTGTCACGATAACTGCGGTGTGCTTGCAGACGTATTCGATTACGCCGACGCTCGTGAATGCAACAGCGGCTCCGGGCAATGCGACTGTCATTCACGATAACGAGACGGTGACGCTTACATATGCCTTCGACGGCACAAACTATGTATGCCCGGCGACAGGGCCGACAGTAACCGGCGCAACGGGATCGTGGACTAAGGTCAGCGACACTCAGGGCACGCTACAGCTCAGCAATCCGACAGGAGCGGTCAGCTTCACGATTTCGGGCGAAGAAGCGCTGCCTCAATTAGATACCCCGACAAATCTATCTGTAGCAGATACAACGGCAAGCTTTGATGAAGTAGAGAACGCAGAATCTTATGAGTTTTATGTGGATGATGTCTCTATTGGGACATATACAGTTTATGACGCTTCTCAAGCTGGCACAGAATTAACAATAGAAAATGCTCCTGCAAGTCAGAGCGGAAATGAGGTGACTATAGGATGAGCAACATTAAACTTGGTTCAACAACATACTCGAATGTGGATACAATTAAAGTGCCAGATGCTGATAATATTGGCCAATATATTGCATTTACTGAAGGTGGCGGCGGAATAACAGGCGGCTACAACATAACCTTTAACGATGGCACGGACGATATAGCTATTGTATCAGTAGAAGCGGGCGGAACAATAAATTCAAATCCGATAATTGCGACAAAAACCGGTTATGTGTTCAAGGGATGGTCAACAACAAGCGGCGGCACAACTGCAATATCATTTCCTTATACTCCGGCGGCTGATTTAACAGTTTATGCTATCTTCGGAGCAGAATACAAATGTACCGTTTCAAACCTTGGTTCGTCCTCGCCGTCGTCCGTAACGTTTAATAAAGACGCCGGCTTTACTCCTGCGAATCTTGGAATTGAAGAAGTAACAAAAGGCACGGACGTATTTATCAAGATACCGACGATGTATCGCAAGGTCGAAGCAACTTCGAGCGGACAGATCACTTCGTTCACTATCGCAAATTCCAAGAGAGATAACAGTTACGAACCGTATTCCTGCTTCGTTGATGAGAACGGAGCGGTTTTAGAGTACGTCCTTATCGGAAAGTATTGGAACACATCTTCTTCGGGTTGTGTGTCTACTGCGGCGACATCTGCGGCGACGATGACCGTCGGAACGGGCAGAAGCTATGCAATGGCTAAAGGAACGGGGTATCAGTTATTTGACTGGCAGATGCAGAAGCTTTGGCAAGACCTTATCATTTGCCTCAAGATGACCGTTAACACCAATACAGGCACCGCTTGGACATATGACGAGATGGGCATTTATTGGACAACGCAAAGCGGCTGGATAGACGGCGTTATGGGTTCGAGCGGCACTTGGAAACTTTGCACTGCTCCGACAAAATACGCTTCGCTCGGGTCAGAATCCGATCCTGTCCCGGCAGATTACGTTTCGGCAGGGTATGCGCAACCCACAACAAGTAGCCAAGAGATTTCAAAACTTGGCTATGATCCAAATTATCCGTTCTTTAACTTCCCAGCCGCAACTGTTAGCAATAGCAGTTACAATACTTACTACTGCGACGCTTACTATTATGCCTCGGGGAATCGCCCCGTCGGCTCGGACGTGGGGGATGCCGATGCGAACTACGGTGCGTTCCGCTGCGGCACGGACCTCGGTTGGTCGAGTACGGACGGCGTCCGCCTTTGCTATCGACCTTTGTCAGCGTAGGGCGGGCAAGACACGCC
>CAMYXF010000012.1 GCA_947303185.1 uncultured Clostridia bacterium
CGTTCTCTTAGGCGAGAGATACAAGAACATCTCCAAGGAGATCAAGGCTTACCTCCGTGGTGAGTACGGCAGAGCACCGGGCGAAGTTAACCAGGAACTCATCGACAGATGCTGGAAGCCTGAAGAACTCGTTCAGGGCAGATATGCTGATTCTTTGGAGCCCGTTTTCGAGAAGACAAAGAAAGAACTTGGCGACAAGGCAAGATCTGACGAGGACGTTCTCTCTTACATCGCTTTCCCTCAGGTAGCTGAGAAGTTCTTCGCAGCTCGTGAGGAGAAGGAATCCAACACAGTTAACTACACCATCGAGAAGAAGGAGGATTAATTATGAATCCTGTTATTCAGTTGACTGTTGAGCGTGGACAGCACCTCACTACTGCTGAGATGTTCATGAATGCCGGAATCGTTATTCTCGTAGTATTCGCCGTTCTCCTGCTGATGTACATCCTGATCTCAATCTCAGGAAAGATCATTCAGGCGATCACAAAAGTCGGCTCAAAGAAAGAGCCCGAGAAGGCTCCCGCTGCTGCTCCTGCCGCTGCACCTGCAGTTGCTGCTGCCGCAGCTTCCGAAGAAGTATTCTCCTCCGGATCTTTGAAGCTCAAGAACTGCGACGAGAAGACAGCAGCCATGATCATGGCCATCGTCGCTGATGACACCGGAATCCCGCTCAACGAGCTCGTTTTCAAGTCCATCAAGCTGGTCGAAAAGAAGTAAAGGAGAAAGTCCATGATTTATAACGTAACTATCAACGATAAAGTCTATGAGGTAGAGGTTGAGAAGGGCGTTGCCAATCTCGTTAAAACAACAGCTGTCGTAGCTGCTCCTGCTGCCGCACCCGCACCTGCTGCTGCACCCGCTGCAGCTCCTGCTCCTGCCGCTGCTCCCGCACCCGCTGCCGCTGCTGCAGGCACAACACCTGTTAACTCACCTATGCCCGGTACGATCCTTGACGTTAAGGTTGCTGTCGGTCAGGCAGTTAAGGAAGGCGAGCTCGTTTGCATCCTCGAAGCTATGAAGATGGAAAACGAGATCTACGCTCCCTGCTCAGGTTCAGTTGCTCAGGTTCTCGTAACAAAGGGCCAGTCAGTAGACACCGGCACACCCTTGGTATCTATTTCTTAATCAGGGGGTATCAGGGTAATGTTAGAAGTATTAAAAAATCTGTGGGAGACATCAGGTTTCGCCCAGTTCTTCCTTGATCCGGACGGATGGAAGAGCGGAATCATGATTCTCATCGCATTCGCTCTCTTGTACATGGCGATCAAGAAGCAGTTCGAGCCTCTCCTCCTGCTCCCTATCGCTTTCGGTATGCTCCTTACCAATCTCCCCTGGCCCGGCGGCGGAATCTTCCACCCCGAATGGTTTGAGGGTGATATCAACTGGGCTGCATTAGGCGGCGGTTATCACGATCCCGCTACAGGCGCCCACATCGATCCGGGTCTTTTCGACTTCCTGTACATCGGCGTTAAGATGGATATCTTCCCCTGCCTCATCTTCATGGCAGTAGGCGCTATGACAGACTTCGGACCCTTGATCTCAAGACCTTCGTCCTTCTTCATGGGCGCAGGCGCTCAGTTCGGTATCTCTTTTGCTTTCGTAGTTGCATGCCTCCTGGGATTCGATCCTCAGGGTGCTGCTTCCATCGGAATCATCGGCGGTGCTGACGGCCCGACAGCTATCTATCTCACATCAAAGCTCGCTCCTGAGCTTCTCGGCGCAATCGCTATCGCAGCTTACTCATACATGGCGCTCATCCCTATGATCCAGCCGCCTGTAATGAAGCTCCTTACAACAAAGAAGATGCGTCAGGTAAAGATGGAACAGACAAGACCCGTATCCAAGACAGAGAAGATCTGCTTCCCTATCATCGTTACAGTTGTCTGCGTTCTCATCCTTCCTTCCGTTGCACCTCTCCTCGGCTGCCTCATGCTTGGTAACCTCTTCAGAGAGTCAGGTGTTACAGACCGTCTTTCCGACACAGCTCAGAACGCAATGTGCAACATCGTAACAATCATGCTCGGTACATCAGTTGGTGCTACAGCAGTCGGTGCAAGATTCCTCAAGCTTGAGACAATCATGATCATCGGTATCGGTCTTGCAGCATTTATCTTCGCTACAGTCGGCGGTCTCATCATCGGCGACATCATGTATGTCCTTTCAAAGGGCAAGATCAATCCGCTCATCGGTGCAGCAGGCGTTTCCGCCGTTCCTATGGCAGCACGTGTTGCTTCCAAGGTCGGCCAGAAGGAGAATCCTTCCAACTTCCTGCTCATGCACGCAATGGGTCCGAACGTTGCAGGCGTTATCGGTTCAGCAGTTGCTGCCGGCATCCTGCTCACACTCTTCGGTTAATAGAGTTGTAATTAAATAACCTATAGAGGCTGTCTCATGTGAGGCAGCCTCTTTTAGTTTTCGGGGTCATGGATTCATAGTGGAAATCAGTAGAAATCCGCGTCTTTATGAAATACACTTTAGGCATGGGGAAAAAAGGATTTACAATTCTAATCATTACGGTGATCTATCTTTGCGCAGCGGGTGCCACCCTGCTGCCGCTTTTCGGCGGGAACAGCATTTCCGATGCCCGTGTTAAAAACCGCAAGGTCAATATCGAATACATGTCGGTCCATATGAGCGGCGGTTTATCAGTGATAAATGAGACGATCGAAGTGTTCAGCGAAGGCGGTAAGTACTATCTCGTAAGCACTTACGATGACGGCGTAAAACACGAGCTCACCAAGTTCGAATACCTCTTATGCACGGATATAGATTTCGATTTTTTGCGTGAACAGGACGGCGTTATCGGCAGTGACCTTATTTACGAGCACGTCGAATACAGACCCGTGGGCGGCGATATCGTCTCGCTCCCCGCAAAGGACTACTGGTATTTTCCCGGCATGATCTATTTTTTCAACCGCATCCTGACAACTCCTGATTACGAGATTACCCGCGCCGACGAACTCGCCATCGAACTCGGCAAATATGCTTATCTCCAAGGCTCACCTGACATCATATACAGGAGCAGCCAGAATCTCGGTAACAACATCTACGGTACATATCTTGATTTCTATTACGGAAACGGTGACTCTCAGCAGCAATACGACTTCTGGCAGAAATGCAAACCCGGAATTGACAGCGATGCCGGCGCTATAGTGAACAGACTTGTAAACCGCAATTACTCCCGTGAAGAGCAGGACAAGATCCTGGAAGAATACAAATATCTCCCTTCCGGCTCCTGCTACTACCGTGTCGAGACCAACGACGACATAGTCCTGGTCGAAATGATGGACCTCGACACCTACACCTTTTTCTTAACCTACGCCGATAAGACCCGCAGCCAGGACATCGTGAGCATCATGACAGGCAAAGAGTCCGGCCTTGCTGGAACCGTTATTGCATTGGTTGCTGAGACAGTAGTGTTTGCAGGTGCGGTTTGTGCGGTCTTGGTGATCGCGAAAAAGAAGGCTGCCGCTTAATGCAGCAGTTAATGTAGTTATTTATTTCTTTTATCTTTACCGAAAAATCAGAGCGTTTTTCGCGCTTTTTTGAAGCTGGGCTTTGTCGGTTTTTGTCGGCATTTGTCGGTTGTTTTCGCGAAATTATCTTCCATAATCAGGTTATGGACATAACGAATAAATACATCCCCAGAGAATACCTTTCTCTCAAGATCAATTACTGCAGACAACAGCTTGAGCAGTTGCCGAAGTTCACGTTGGGCGAACACAAAGTAAACGGTATTTCGAGAAGTGTGATTAAAGTTGACGGTCGTAGAATATGTGCAGATTCAAGCGTAGGCAAAGAATATTGTAATCTCCTTCACGCGCGAGAAGAACTGGAAAATGAACTTCAAATCTATGAAGCTATTTGGAACGCCAATTTCAGAGGTGAACCGCTTGCTCAATGTGCGCCTTGCAAGATTAAACGCCATCTTGCCGTTGACTCCAGCAAGAAGGTAGTCATGGATAAAGAGTTTTTCGACAGTCTCAAAAATGATGACAATTCAAGATATCAAAAATACAACAGCAACTTCTTCAACGGAATCTATTACAGATCCGCTGCCGAACGCGATATTGCAATCTTCTATACCGAAATGGGAATACCGTTTAAATATGAGCCTTCAATAACAATTGCCGGTTTATCCAAACCAATCAATCCCGATTTTGTTTTGTATTTTAGGGAACTCGACTCATGTAAGTTTCACGAGCATTTGGGTATGAAACATTCTGCTGACTATCTCAGGGACACCAAAGTAAAATACAGCAATTACATTGGAGCAGGATTGATTCCTGATATGGATATCCTGTTTACATACGATACTGATGACACACCATTTGATATACGTACACTGCCGGTAAAACTCAACGGCTCCGTGTACGGCTCGATCATTTGCAGGCCCCCGGAAAGTTGATAATTAGCTTATTGACGGAAACATTGACGAAAACAGCACTTTTCGTCAATAAAATCGTCAAAAAGAGCCGAAATTGACGAAATCATTGACGATTATCCCCATTTTCGTCAATAAAACCGTCAATCGTGTTTCAGCACCTCAAAAAGCAGGCGCGGCAACTCGAAAAAGCGGACACAGCACCTCGAATAAGCGGACACAGCACCTCGAATAAGCGGACACAGCACCTCGAATAAGCGGACACGGCACCAAAAAAAGCGGGCGCGGCTCCCCAAAAATACCCCCTTACCAACTAAAAGCCCCTCCAGAGATGATCTCCGAAGGGGCGGTTTAGTTAATCAGTTGTTGTGACTAATCACAGCTTGTAAATTAAGCCTCTGTCGTCGGCGCGGTGGGTGCCTCGGGTGCAGCAGGTGCTGCCGGAGCGACCGGAGCAACGGGAGCTGCTGTGGCAGGAGCGCCGCTTACTGTCTCATTTACGTCGCCTGTGGATACGTTCAGTGTCTGAAGTCCATCAAGGCCTGATACTGTGATGTTCTTGTTGACCTTTGCATCGTATGTATTAGCTCTCATGATGTCTCTGATGTCGATTCCTGTTGTTTCCTTAACAGACTCGATTGTCTGTGCAAGAACTGAGGGAACATAAGAACCCATTGTGCCAACGCCTGTCTCGCCATTGCCTGAATCGATAATTGTTACCTTGTCGATTGTAGACAGAGGCTTTGCGATCTCAGCTGCCATTTCAGGAAGAGCCTTAACGATCATTTCCATCATAGCTGCCTGGCCGTACTTCTTCATAGCTTCTGCTTTCTTCTCGAGAGCTTCAGCTTCTGCTAAACCCTTTGCAGCGATTGCTGCAGCTTCAGCTTCACCGACCTTGCGGATACCTTCAGCTTCCTGCTGCTTAGCATAGAGGTCTGCTTCAGCCTGAACTTTACGAGCTTCAGCTGCCTTCTCGAGTTCGAACTTTTCAGCTTCTGCGTTTCTCTGTCTCTCATAGAGAGCAGCGTCTGCAGCCTGCTGCTTTGCGAACTTCTCAGCTTCAGCCTTCTTCTTGACTTCAGCGTCGAGAGCCTGCTCTTTAACTTCAGCTTCCTTTCTCTTGAGGTCGACTTCCTTCTCCTGACGAGCGATGTCGGCATTGGTCTTTGTGACCTCGATTGTCTTACGCTGATTCTCTTTCTGAATCTCGTAAGCTGCGTCAGCTTCAGCCTGCTTTGAATCTTCGACTGTCTTGAGTTCTGCTCTCTTGATAGCGAGTTCGTTCTGCTTTACAGCGATCTCTGTGTCAGCTGCGACCTTAGCGTCGTTTGCTTCCTTCTGAGCCTGAGCCTGAGCGATAGCTACGTCTCTGTCAGCCTGAGCCTTTGCGATCGAAGCGTCCTTCTGGATCTTAGCCATGTTGTCCTGACCAAGAGCGTTGATGAGATCCTTCTCGTCTGTTACGTGCTGTACGTTGCAGGAGATGATCTCGATACCGAGACGCTTCATGTCTTCCTGAGCCTTCTGCTGAACCTCGTCACCGAACTTCTTTCTGTCGTTGCAGAGGTCCTTCAGTGTGATCGTACCGATGATCTCTCTCATGTTACCCTGAAGTGAGTCAACGAGAGAATCTGCGATCTGCTGCTCTTTCATGTTGAGGAAGTTCTTCATGGCGAGCTTAACGCCTTCACCTTCGCTCATTACTCTTACCTTTGCTACTGCGTCGATGTTAACACCGATGAAGTCTGCTGTAGGTACGTAACCGTCTGTCTTGATGTCGATCGAGATCTGCTTGATGAGGAGCTCGTCCTTTCTCTCGAAGAAGGGCATCTTGAGTCCTGCTCTACCGATCAGGATCTTAGGGTTCTTACGAAGACCTGAGATGATATATGCTTTATCCGGCGGTGCCTTTACATAGCTGCAAATCACGATGATGATTACAACAACTGCGATGATTGCTGCTGCAATGATCGGGCCTGTTAAAAATTCTGGCATTTCCTTATCCTCCTATTTCTTAAAAAACCCCACACCGTGTTGACCGCGGTACGGGGACGCCATATGTTTATAAAGATATTTTACATTATGGGTACCCCCGGTCAAGAAAAATCGTATCCGGTAAATCCGATTTGTACACTTGAATAATTCGGATTATCCCCGTTTATGCGGGTTTAATATTTTTCCACAATTTCGGGCATCGAAAACCGCTCAAACGCAACTATAGGTGCATTCAGAGGGTTTTCGGGGGGCAATAAAAACGCCCTCATAACGAGGGCGCGTAAGTTACTTAATAAGTAATTATATTAACCGAAGAAATAAATGAATCCCAAAACGTGGAGCACGAGTCCTGCAAGGATGAAGAAGTGCCATACCATGTGGGAGAACTTGAATCTTCTCTTTGAAGGTGCAAAGAAGATGCCTACCGTGTAAACGATCGCACCGGAGATGAGGAGCCAGAAGCAGAGGTGTGATACGTTGTTGTAGAACTCGATGATTCTGAAGATGATGGACCATCCCATTACTGCATAGATGAAGTATGTGAATCCCTTGCCGACCTTTGTGTGATAAGCAAGTGCGGTAACGAGTACGCCGGCAATTGCCATGAGAGCTTCAAGAGCCCAGAGTACTGAACCTGAGATGGGACCTAAAACATTTATGCAGATAGGTGTGTAAGCACCAAGGATTGCGAAGTAAGCAACGCTTCTGTTTACCTTGTTCATGATCCTCTTGTGAGGTGTGCCGTGCTTCATGAGGTGGTAAACCGTGGACATGAGCAGCGCGAGGATCAGAGTGATGATGAAAGCGGAGATGCCGATGACCGACATAACAATGTGTGCCTGTGATACGCCGGGTTCAGCAGAAGTGCCGATATAAGTATTGATAGCTGCGAAAGGAAGAAGTCCTAAGAGATAAAGTGCGGGAACGCCGGCTGTAAGTGAGTTACCGACTTCTTCGCCGAATGTCTCGTATGTCTTGTGGAGACCTCTCTGGACTGCGCGCTTGGAGCTCTCAAACCATGTAAGATCCTTCAGACCTTCTTCGAGAGGGTCTTCACCTGTCGTAGCGGCATGCTTCTTATCGTCGCTGCCAGCCAGCATGGTTTTCCAGTATCTTTTGTTTTTAGCCATGGATTTGAATCTCCGTCCTATTATTCAACCGATATATTTTACAAGGTGAGCGGTAGGTTTTCAACCACCAGGGATTTTACCTGCCGGAAACCGTATTTACTCCTCTTTACCGCCTGTTTCCTGGGAAGGCGCACCAAGAGGAATAGCCTCATCGGATTTCGGTGCGGGAGCTCCCAAAGGGATGGCTTCGTCTTCCTTCGGCTTGGGTGCGCCCATCGGGATTGCCTCGTCTGACTTGGGCTTCGGAGCGCCCATGGGAATGACTTCTTCAGTCTTAACTTCCTTCTTGGGGCCTGTTCCCAATGCCTCGACCTTTTTCTGCTCCGGTGCGGCGACACCTACGTGGACGGGTCTTACCGGTGCTCTTACGCCGGCACGCTTTGTGGAGTGGCCTTCCTTCATGGCGGGCTTTTCTTCCTTTTCTGAAGGAGGCATGTTTATTACATCGTCGGTCTTTTCGGCGGGCTGGTTCTTACGCGTGATATCGGCAGGTGTCTGGGCTGTAACAGGCGCGCTGATGACAGTGCCAAGTACTTCAGGCTTCTCGGGTGCTTCGGGTGCCTTGGAAGGTGCGGGTGCAGCCTGGTCGGGAGTCATGGGGTTAAGCTGCTCAGAAAGATAAGCTCTTCTGTAGAAGCGGATGATCCTGAATACGACGGGCCAGACGATCGCGACCGGCAGGAGCCAGTAAACAACTGAAGATGCGGCATCGTTGCCGATGAGCGGTGAAAGCGCTGCGAAAGGTGCCTGCATTACGGCATAGATGGCTCTTAAGCAGAGGGCTCCCAAGATGTGGCCAATGCTTGCGCCGTCGCCAACGATGAGCTCGGGTGCGGGATAGAACCAAAGAGGGAAATATGCGAGAAGGCCGTATGCGGCAAGACCCCAGTTGATCCATTCCTTCTTTTTGAATGCTGCGAAAAACGGCAGGAAGAAAAGGAAGAACAACGTGTAGAGCACGCTCATGAGGCGCTCGAACGTGGTGAAATCTCTGGGTACGATCTGGTTCCAGGTGAAATAGAGCGGCTTAAAGCACACGAAAGTCAACGCTCCCGCGATAAGTCCCAAGAATACACATGTGAAGTAGTCTCTTCTCATATATCCCCTAAATCAGATAAGGTCGGCTGATAAAAGCCGACCTTATTTTAATACAAATTACTTTGTTTATAAAATGCCGTTATTCTGCGGTGGGTTCGTCGAGTGATCTTAAGTACTTAACCTTGAGTGAAGTGATCGTTACGCCGCCTGATGCGAAGTGCGCGCGGAAGACGCAGTTCTTGGCATACATCATGGCCTCGCAGCTCTTTGTAACGGGCTCGCCGTTCGTGCCGTTCCATGTGATTACTGCGCAAGGAATGGATGTGATGTAGACCGTCATAGGGATCTGCGCGAGCTCGCCCAGGTTGGAATAACCGGTGAATTCAAGTCCGTAGTAACCCTGTCTCTCGCATGTGATTCCGAAAACGAAATCCTTGCCTCTTGATGTCTTTGTCTTGCACTCGATCGTGACTTCGTCGTCCATTGAATAGAAAACATCTGTATCTACTTCAACGTCGTCATCCTTAAAAGGACTGTCGATGTGGTTGATGGTAACTTCCTTGCCTTCGACTCTGTCCATTGCGGGAGTGTTCATGGCGAAGTTTAAGATGTTGATCGCATTTCTCTGAAGCTCGGCGCGTGTGATGAGAGAGCCGTCGCCTTCTGTGAGTTCTCTGTAGGTGTCGGTCTCAAGCAGGTTCTCCTTTTCGACGCTGGTGCAGACCATGTAGACGTCGTTCTGGGATCTTGCCATTGCGGAATGGTCTTCGAGAGAATACTTCTCGGCGATCGTGACTTCCTTGTTGATGTATGCCCACCAGTCGGTCATGACGAGACCCGTGAAGCCCCACTGCTCGCGGAGGATCATGGTGTTCTGGTCGTAGAGGCATGCACTGTAGATGTCGTTGATGCGGTTATATGAAGTCATTAAGCATCTGCATCCGCCTTCTCTGATGGCAATCTCGAATGCGGGGAGATAGATCTCGCGGAGCGCACGGGATGAAACTGTTGAGCTCATCTCACGTCTGTTTGTCTCACGGTTGTTAGCGCAGAAGTGCTTGATAACGGGTGTAACGCCGGACTTCTCGAGAGCCTTTACCTGGGCAACTGCCATAAGGCCCGTGAGGAGCGGATCTTCGGAGAAATACTCGAAGTTACGGCCGTTCAAGGGATGTCTGTGGATGTTGATTCCGGGACCCAGGAGCGCGTCGATCTTATTTGAGAGCATCTCTACGCCGAGGTAAGAATAGAGCTCTTCAACGAGGTCAACGTTGAATGTTGAAGCAAGGCATGTTCCGTTAGGAAGTGAGAATGCCTTCTTGCCGGAGTCGAGTCTCATGCCTGAAGGACCGTCTGTGCAGCAGAGAGTAGGAACGCCCAGTGCCTTGAGCTCCTTGGTGACGCCTCCGAATGCAGCAGCAGTACCGATGGTAACCTTGGGGCTTCCCATTCCCTCGCCTCTGATGATGAGTGAGAGGTCTTCGTCTGTGAGCTGTGCGACGAACTCGTCCATCGTGTTCTTGCCGTGCTTAACGTCAGCAAGCTTGATGCCCTTGTCGCCCGTCTGGGGGATCTCAGGTCTTACGCGCTCAAGGCGTGAATCGAGATAGTTAACTGTTGCAAGAGGCGTATCTTCTTCGCCCTTTGTATATGTACCGTCGCCATTGGGAATGGCAACAAGACGCTTGAATGCCTTTGTGGGTGCAAGAGCCGTGCCGAGTTCTTCGAGAAGTCTGTTGTCAGCAAGATCAAAAGAACCTACGGTTGCAGCAGAGATGAAATCGCTTCCTAAGAAGAACTCATATGTGCCCTTCTCTAACACGAAGCCTGTAGTGCCGAAGCCTGTTCTGCAGTCGTCATCGAAAGATGCGAATCTTCTTACGGGAGCTGAGATCATAACGCGCTCTTCTTCGCCTGCGGGAATGTTGCCTGTCTTTGCAAAGCCGATCAATACTCTTGAAGGCTTTGAGAGAGCTCCGTCAGGTGCCTTGCAGTAAACCATTACGGCCTTCTTACCGGGAACGCTGCCGATGTTCTTTACGGTGACGCTTACTGTTACGACGTCATCTTCGAACTTGAATTCGGAATCCGTAAGCTCGAATTCGGTATATGAAAGTCCTGCACCGAAAGGATAAAGGACTGCATCGTTAGCAAATGTTGAGAAGTATCTGTAGCCTACGAAAATATCATCGTGGTAGATATCCTCTTTGAGGTCCTTGCAGAAGTATGCGTCAGAAGCATAGTCCTCCAAAGACTTTGCGATGGTATCAGGGAGACAGCCGGAAGGATTAACCTTGCCTGACATGACTCTTGCGACGCTGATGCCGCCGATCATGCCGGCCTGCCAGATATAGAGAACACCCTTGATGTTGTACTTGGTAACGAATGACATGTCGATGATGTTGCCGACGTTCAAAAGAACGATGGTCTTATCGAATGCCTTGGTAACGTTTTCGAGCATGCCTTCTTCGCTGTCGCTAAGGAAATAAGCACCCTTCTCTGCGGAGTTGTCTCTGTCCTCACCTGCTGTTCTTGCGATGATGATGACAGCGATATCGTTGCGGGAAGCGAGCTTGCCTGCGAGCTCTTCAGATACAGGCATCTCGGCTTGTGACCATGCCTCCTTGCCCCAGCCGAGACCTGCATCGATGGGATTTTCTTCGTCCCATTTGTCGTATATGTCCATGAGCTCGGCATCAAGCGTGATGTCCGGGCATTCATTAAGACCTTCTCTGATGTCGGTTACGTGGTGAACGTTTACCATACCGCCGGAACCTGTTCCGGACTTGTAGTAGTGCGTCTGCATTCTTCCGAAAAGAGCAATTCTCGAGCCTTTCTTTAAAGGAAGAACATTGTCTTTGTTCTCGAGCATGACGATGCCTTCTGCGGCCGTCTTGATCGCTGCTTCGGTATATTCATTCCAGTTAAGGGTTATCTCATTCATTGAAAAAATCCTCCGGTATTTTTGATTCTTTTGACGCTGGTTTTCGTGGGTCGTAAAGACTATACAATATTTCGCAAACGCCCGATTTTATTTTACTTGCATTTATTTTGTTTTTCTTGCCATCAGGTGCTTTTTAATGTAAACAAGCCGTTAACTTTGGGTAAAAGAAGAGGTTATATTTCGGATATCAATAATAATTACAAAGTTTCTGATATTAAATGCGAAAATGCAGTCTTATAATGTGCAAAATTCAATATCAGGAAAGATGACATGGCACCGAAAAGAACCGACACCGACATGACTAAGGGTTCGCCCTTTGCGATCATATTAAAATTCACGATGACTCTGCTTGCCGGCAACATCGCCCAGCAGCTCTATAACATCGTGGATACCATTATCGTCGGCAGATATGTTAACCCTCAGGCGCTTGCTGCCGTAGGATCTACAGGTACCATCGTTTTCCTCATCATCGGAACTTCAAACGGAATGGTCACGGGGTTCTCGGTCGTCACGAGCCAGAAGTACGGCGCCCTGGACAGCAGGGGCGTGAAGGCTTCTGTCACCAACGGTTTTTACTTGAGCATGATCGTAGCCGCCATCCTTACCACGGTAAGCCTTACGGTAATGCGTCCGCTTTTGGTGCTCATGAATACGCCAAGTGATATTTTCGATTACGCGTATGCATATATCACGACAATCTGCTGCGGAATCGTTTTCACGATCATGTACAACCTCTGCTCGTCCATGATGAGGGCCATCGGCAACAGCAAGATGCCGTTGATCTTCCTCCTCTGCTCTGCTGCAACCAACGTCTGCTTAGACCTCGTGTTCATCATCAGGTTCGGTCTCGGCACAAGAGGCGCAGCCCTTGCTACCGTTATCTCACAGGCGCTCGCGGTAATCCCGTGCGTCATCTACATCTATGCGAAAATGCCGACCTTGAGGCCCGATAAGTCCGACTGGAAGATCGACAGAAAGATCATCAGGCAGCAGCTCCGCCTCGGCATCCCGATGGCTATCCAGTACAGTATCACCGCATCCGGAACCATGATCATGCAGAGCGCATTCAACACCTTCGATTCCATCGCGGTCGGCGCCATTACCGCTGCAAGCAGATTCCAGGGAATCATCACGCAGGGCATGTTCACGGTCGGCCAGACAATGGCTGCTTTCGTGGGCCAGAACTACGGCGCGAAAGACATGAAGAGAATCAAGAAAGGCGTAAGCAGCGCGCTCAAGATCTACATCGTTTATTCGATCGCTGCGGCAGTCCTTGCCATCGTTGCGCTTCCGCACGTGCTCTGGTTATTTTTCGATTCCGACGTAGACGTATCACTCTACATTCCGTGGGCAAGAACATACATCATGGAGTGCGCGGTATGCTACTTCTTCCTGTCTGCGATCTTCATCTACAGGAACACGATCCAGTCCGTAGGATATGCCGGCATCGCGACTGTCCTTGGCTTTGTCGAGCTCGGCGCGAGAATGATCACGTCCTTCTATTCTATCCATGTACATAACTACAACATCGCGGTTGCTTCCGATCCGTTCGCATGGATCACGGCAGGCATCGCGGGCATGGTAATTACGATGGTCATCTTCAAAAAGATCGAACGCCGGTGGGCAGCAGAAAGCCCTGCTGAGGGCCTGGGGCAGATACCCGTAAGCGCCAGGAGCAAGGCTTCTTAAAGTAGTTTCTTAAGTTTGATATCAGGTCTCGTCTTCGGGAGCTTCCGTCTCTTCTGTCTCCTCTACATCAGTAACGGTGCCGATTACCGTATTAACGGTAGCGGCTTCAGCCGTGTTAACTACATCGAACTCCCATCCGTAGATCGTTCCGGACTGCATGTCGTAAATGAAGAATACATAGAATCCTGACGGGATATTCTCTTCCTGTGTATATGTGAGATGGATCTCAGTAGGATATCTGTCGATGATCTTCTCTGATGTGTAGAGCGGAGTCCACTCGGGTGATGTTTCTTCGGCTACGCGGTACTTATACTGCCAGACATAATCGCTTGCGTTCTCGTCGAGCTCGATTACGAACTCAAATGTGTTTGTATCAGTGTATGTCTCAGTGACGGGATCCCAGCCGGGGCCTGTCATGTAGCTGTCTGAGATGGTGTCGAAAATATTGTTCATGAACTCGAGATCGGGAAGATCGTAGTCGTAGATATCAACAAGATCCAATCCGTTCGCAAGAAGATAATTTCCGTCATCTTCCTTGGTGAATTCGAGTGTCACTTCCATATCGACCGTGTCTTCAACTTCTGCAAGGAGCATGTTGAAATCGGCAGAACCCAGGAACTTATCTCTCTGATCCAGAACGCTGCTGAAATCCTTGTAGGAGAAAGTAACTTTAACCGTGCATTCCTTAGCCCAGAGATTGGACTTGAAGCTGGACTTGTCGATCTCATATGTGGTCGTGGCGGCAATCGCATTCTTACAGCGGAGCTGCTCTGAAGGACTCTTTCTCATGTATTGGTCACTGTAGTCGATCTCATCAACCTCTTCGACTACGGGCATGACTGACCTTATCTCATAAGGCGTGTATGTGCAAAGCTCGCAAAAACCTTCGTAATCGCATTCTGCAAGGGCCGTGGCGATCTTATCTACGCTGCTGTAAATCTTGTCCTCGGCAATCTTGTTGTCGTTTTTATCGTCATCTTCAGCTTCTTCTTCGTCATCATCAGAAAAAGCTTCAGCAGTTTTGTTGCTTTTCGGTGCATTACCACTTGAGGCCTGGGAACAGGAAGCCAATGTCATTAAATTGGCAAGGATAAGAACTGTAGCTATAACCTTCTTTTTCATCTCATGTGCTCCTCCGACTTCCGTTATTATATATCAATACAATTTGAACAACGAAAATGTTGCACCTTGATAAAAGTATTGTCTTAAAATGCTGTCCGTTGAACATTTTGAGGCTGTCACCTCAAGATCTCCCGAAAAGTCTGTAAAAAGTCTGCATATGCGTGATTTTTACTGTGATTTTTTAAATCCGGATTAAAAAATCACGCAATATGTCACAGTACACCCTGACAATTACTGTGATTTTCTGTAATAGAAGAAATAAAAAGGGCCGTCTCTTTCGAGACAGCCCCAATATCAGTTACTTTATCAGTTAAGTCAGGATCAAGCCTTACCGTCTGAACCGAGAACGTACTTAATCTTGTGAGCAACCATGTCCTTAACAGCCTGACGAGCGGGCTTGAGGTACTGACGGGGATCGAAGTGATCAGGATGCTCAGCGAAGTACTTACGGATGTTACCTGTCATAGCAAGACGGATATCGGAGTCGATGTTGATCTTGCAAACAGCGAGTGTAGCTGCCTTACGGAGCTGCTCCTCAGGGATACCAACTGCATCAGGCATGTTTCCGCCGTACTCGTTAACCATCTTAACGAATTCCTGAGGTACGGAAGAAGAACCGTGAAGAACGATCGGGAAACCGGGGAGTCTCTTGATGCACTCTTCGAGAACGTCGAAACGGAGCGGAGGAGGTACAAGGATGCCCTCTTCATTTCTTGTGCACTGAGCTGCTGTGAACTTGTAAGCGCCGTGAGATGTACCGATAGCGATTGCGAGAGAGTCGCATCCTGTTCTGGAAACGAATTCCTCAACCTCTTCAGGTCTTGTGTAGCTCTCGTGGCCAGCCTCTACGACTACTTCGTCCTCGATGCCTGCGAGTGTACCGAGCTCAGCCTCAACAACTACGCCGTGATCGTGAGCGTACTCAACAACCTGCTTTGTGAGTGCGATGTTGTCCTCGAAAGACTTGGAAGAAGCGTCGATCATGACAGATGTGAATCCGCCGTCGATGCATGACTTACAAAGCTCGAATGTATCACCGTGGTCAAGGTGAAGAGCGATCGGGATCTCAGGGTTCTCGATGATAGCTGCCTCAACAAGCTTTACGAGATATGTGTGATTAGCATAAGCTCTTGCGCCCTTTGAAACCTGAAGGATAACAGGGCTCTTGAGCTCGCCTGCTGCTTCTGTGATTCCCTGAACGATTTCCATGTTGTTTACGTTGAAAGCACCAACAGCATAACCGCCGTCATAAGCCTTCTTAAACATCTCAGTCGTTGTTACTAAAGACATATATATATCCTCCTGATATTTTTGTTGACGCTATAATCTTACAATCTTTTTTTCAAAACTCAACCGCCAAAACGGGTAAAGTGAGTGTAATTAACAGAACTTTTCCATATATAAGCGGCTTTTTGCCCAAATGATTTTCGCAAGGCCCGAAAACGAGTTAATCGAGACTAATCGCAGAGGCAAAATTCCCTATTTTCCCGAACATTATTGATAAACGTTGTCAGAAAAGGTAGACTTTCTCACGTGCAACACTTTTCGGGAGGATAGAGGATATGGAAAACCAGATCAGCGCTAACCAGGCAGACAACAGATTAGTGGTTCCTTATGACAAGGGCCGCAAGAACATCACTTTCTATGACACGTTCGTAGACATCAACGGAGACGTTATCAAGTACGATGAGATCGCAGTCATCCAGGCATCTGCCCTCAACTCTTCGTCCATGATCTACTTCTACTTCGACAGATCATTCAGATACGAATTCGACTTCACTACATACGACGGCAAAGTCCACAAGTTCAAGAGACACGGTTATTCCGGCTACGGAATCGGAACATATAAGCGCATCAAGGCAGAGTTCGAAGTAGTAGCTCCCCCGTTCTACCAGATCGTAGTAAGAAAGGTCGGCGAGCGTCTCATCGACAGAATCGCTAACGGCGCAACAGCAAACATCTGCGGACTTGTCATCACAAAGGACAAGATCACATACACAAAGCGCAAGAAGGAATATGTCATCGACAGAAGCAACTTCGACCGTGCCGTAAACAACAATGCTTACATGAGCAACATGGCCCAGATCTACATCAGAGACGAGAAGAAGCCTATCTTCAAGTGCTCCCTCAACGAGCCTAACGCAAGACTCATCGTACCGATCGTAAATTACTTCTTCGAGTACAGGACTGATCCGGCTCAGGCACCTTCTTCTGCTGATCCCAACGTAAATCCTTACATGCCGCCCGTTGTTGAAGAGACATCTTCAAAGTCAAAGGCTCAGGCTGAGGACGATGAGTAATAGTTCAGTTTGGAATTCCGTTTGCAACTGAATTTCCAACTGAAAAAACAACTTAAAACAACAAAAATCCCGTTTGCTTTTCAGTTAGGAACTGAATTTTAAACGGGATTTTTTATTCTGATTAATTGGTGCCAGCCGGAATTAATGAGGCAGGTAATCCATAGTCGGATTATCGCGCTTACGCTTTTCCTTCCTGGCAGTAACGATCGTTGCTGTAATTCCGATGACCGGGATCATCATGACGCCGCCGCACAAAAGAATGTAGCTTGCGCGTGTCTTTGTGCAGTCGAGAAGAACAGTGCGGACTACCCATCCGTCTGCCTCGCTGATCTCTAAGTATCTTAAAGCTTCCCTGTAATACTGGTTTGCTTCAGACTCCTGTGTCCCAACAGTTCCCAGGAATGTTCTGGGTTCCATCTCGATCATGTCTGTTTTGCCGTCAACATAGTCATATGTCGCTTCTGTCAGCGCATCAAGATATTCCCTGTCGGCTTTCTTGGAAACTGACAACGGCATGATGGATCCGTCGTACATCCATACCATGTAGTAATATTCATGGCCCGTGGGAATAAAGTTGTAGGACTCAGTGCCCTCTGCATAGCATCCGAGGCATCCTATTACCTCGTATGAGATCCACTTGTCTTTGAATTCTGTGTAATTTGGTTCAGCTTCTTCGTATGTTGCTGCGACCCCTCCGAAAAGCAAATCCCTCAAAAAGAATGTGCACATTCCGAACAGGAGCAGGCAAAGAACTGATACGACTGCAAGTCTTACTGTACCCTTCATGGAGTTACCTCCTGCGAAAAACTGTCAGTTATTGTACCACAGCGGTGCAGTTTTCGGGAAATCAATGTAAAACAGGGCGCCTCTTCCATGAGACACCCCGTTTTCATTTCCCCATACTGCGGCCGTTATTTTGTGCTTATCTTTGCTTCAAAAACGCCGTCCTTAAGATCCGTAGTTAACTTCAGCTTGTGCTGCTCCATTATCCTTCCTGCTATGGCGATTCCCGTGCCGGGAGTGTAGTTGCCGGCTGCTGTTTTATTCCTGATGGTGATTGCTTTTGAAGTAACCGTTGCTTCGATCTTTGCACCGTTATTTCCGTACTTTGCCGCGTTATCTACAAGGCAGAAAAGCGCGGTGTTGAAGTAATCCTTTTCGATCTTGTATTCGGCGTCACCCTTGATGTCGATGTCAGCGCCGGCCTTGGATGCGACTTCTTCCAGGCACTTGCGGATGGAAGTTTTCGAGAGCGTGAGAGACGTCTTGTCGGCGGTCTTCAATAACGCTTCGATGTCCTTGTTCATGTCGGAAGTCGTGGCAAGGATCTCGTCGGCATAACGGTTCTTGTCGGCTTCACTCGTGGTGTCCTTGAGGTTCTCAGCGTAGCCTCCGAGTATCTGCAGAGGCGTCTTGAGATTGTGCGCCAGAGAGTCGATAAGGTTGTTCTTGAAGCGGTTATTCTCGTATGCCATCTTGTACTGCGAATAAGGCTTTATCGCTGAAAGGCACGGAATGCCGATACTGAGGACAAGAATGAAGATCGCAAGGACTATGAAGAACGGCTTAAGGTATGACGAGTAAGGAAGCGTCTCCATGACATATTCGATCATGTACCACTGGCCGTTGATCTTTGTAACGAGCATTTCGCCCTGGATGAGCGAACTTCCGGACATGTTCTGCACATAGTATTCGTGGGTGCTGTCGCTGTATACAATAGTTCTTGAATCCTCGCGCGGACATGAGTTTTCAAGCTCGCCGGTGCTGCCTGCAAGGAAGATATCCGCATTGTCATTCAGGAATCCGTCAGGCCTTTCTGCAAGCTGGTAGATATAAAGATCTGTTGCACTGCCGTCGATCTCGATCTCAGTATATTTGTCAGCATTCGCAGGGTCGGTAAAATCCCATGTCTTTCCGCCTTTACGGTCTTCAATGTAACCGTCTACTTCGGCGACTTTGCCTATATGCAGGGTGTCACCTTCAATGTAATAAGACCTGATGCTTGGCAGTGAATACTGATAGATTCCGCAGAGCTCGGCTGATCCGCGGAAAAGATAGTTACCGTACTTGTACCCGCTCGAAAGCGAAGTCGTATTCCAGCTGTTAGACAGGACCGTATCCGTAACGCGGTCAATATTCCAGATCTCATCGCACTTTTTATACTCGATCGTCCAGTCTTCACCGTTTATGTTTGTGGTTCTTTTTTCCTGAGCGAGCAGCTCTTCATTTTTGGTTACGTAGACCCATCTGTGGACGGTATTCAACTCGACCGGAATGACGTCGTAACCGGATTCGTAGACCGTCTCAAAACTACCGTCTTCTCCGACCTTCGCAAACCTCACGTAATCAGCTGCGTAAAGGTTTGTGATGATGTCGATAAACGTGGAGTCGTATACTCCCTCATCGTAGTACTCAATCAGCTTCTTGTACTTTTCACCGACCTCATCAAAACCGTCCCTTACGGAAATGTTATAGATGCCCTGCATGTATGCTGCTGTTGCCGCGAAAACGATCACTCCGATAAGCAGTCCGGCGATGAGTTTTCCACACAGAAAACTGAAATAGCTCTTTTTCTTCATGCTGCTGCCTCCCCAATATCTCCCTGCTCAGTCGAAGCGGTATCCGACTCCGATGAGTGTCTTGATGCGCGACCCTTCTTTCTTAAGGATCTTGCGGAGGTTCTTCACGCGGTTGTCGATGACTCTTTCAGAGATAAAGTCATCTCCGCCCCAGGCGACCGCAAGCAGAAGTCTTCTCGTGATCGCAACACCCGGGTGCTCCATCATGTACTTGAGGATCTGATATTCCTTGGGCGGCATTTCGACCACCTCATCGGCAATCTTCACTTCGAATCTCACAGGATCGAGAGTGATCTGGCCGCTTGTGAGGATCTTATGCTTTTGGACTTCCTGCGATGAGCGCTCTAAAAGTGCCAGCAGCTTGCTGTACAGTATCGCGAGCGAAAACGGCTTTACGATGTAATCGTCCGCGCCCAGCTCGTAGCCGTACAAAACATCCTCTTCCCTGACCTTGCCCGTGAGGAAAACCACCGGCACGTCAGATCTCTTCCTGATGATCTTGCAAAGTTCAAATCCGTCAAGACCGGGCATCATGATGTCCAATACGATGAGGTCGTAGGATTCGTTTAAGATCTTCGAAAGGCCGGCATTTCCGTCCTCGGCAAAGTCGAGCGTGATCTTTTCGCGCCTTCCGAAATAATCTCCGATTACCTCACGTATCTGCTTGTCATCTTCAACGAGCAAGACTCTGTACATGGATACCCTCCGTTAGAGTGATGTTACAGGTTCAGTGTATCGTTAGTGTATCGATTTGCAAAATTGGTAGAAATTGAAGACCGCCCTGAAAATACGGCTGATAGTGCGGCTATAGCCGTATTAATAGCCGCATTTCTGCCGTTGCGTCAACAAAAATACGGCTAAATATGCGGCTATGGCCGTATTAATAACCGCATTTTTCGAGTATGACAAAACAAAAACTCAGGTTTCGGAGCCCAAAAATGAGAAAAATTATCAGATTTGTCGAAAATGATAATCAGTTTCATATTGACACCTGACAGGGGCACTCCTATAATAGCCTTCCGAACCGACATACTTTATATAAAGAAAGACGGAAAATGGCCATTAAGAACTTTATCAGAAAATCCATATCACTCATGCTCGCAGGGCTCATGGGAGTCTCCATGTGCGCATGCTCGGCAAACACTTCCGGGTCCGGCAAGCTCAGCATCGTTACGACCATTTTCCCTGAATACGACTGGGTCAGAAACATCGCCGGCGACAACATCGATAACATCGACCTGACACTCCTTTGCGACAACGGCGTTGACATGCACAGCTTCCAGCCGACCGCGAGCGACATCGTGAAGATCTCTTCATGCGACGTCTTCGTTTATGTCGGAGGCGAATCTGACGAGTGGGTCGAAGACGTTCTCAAGGAAGCAGTCAACAAAGAAATGCAGGTCGTAAAGCTCATGGACGTTATCGGCGAATCTGCAGTTGAGGAAGAGATCGTCGAAGGCATGCAGGCTGAAGATGATGAGGAAGAAGGCGGCGTTGAATACGATGAGCACGTCTGGCTTTCACTTAAGAACGCGCAGAAATGCGTGCTGGCCATCTCTGCTGCAATGGGCGCAGTCGACCCCACCAACAACAAAAATTACTACATGAATTCAATCGGCTATAACAATACTCTGCATGAGCTCGACCTGAAGTACGAAGAGGCCGTTAATAACGCAGGCAGGGACACACTCCTTTTCGCTGACAGGTTCCCGTTCAGATATCTGATTGATGACTATAACCTCAACTACTATGCGGCTTTCGCAGGATGCTCTGCTGAGACCGAGGCAAGCTTTGATACGGTTGTATTCCTTGCCGGCAAGGCTGACGAGCTTGGACTTAATGCCGTAATCACGATCGACAGCGGGGACCAGGCGATCGCGAAAACAATAATCGAAAATACTTCATCCAAGAATCAGGAGATCCTTGTGATGGATTCAATGCAGAGCACGAAGACCTCCGACAACAGGTCTTATGTGGAAATAATGGAAAGCAATCTCGAAGTTCTGGAAAAGGCATTAGGATAATGGACCAGCTCGTCTGTAAAAATCTTAAACTCGGTTACGAGAACATCACCCTCGCTGAAGACTTGAGCTTCAGTGTCGAAAAGGGCGACTATCTCTGCATCGTAGGCGAGAACGGCGCGGGCAAGTCCACGCTCATGAGAACGATCCTCCGCCTCCAGAAACCCCTTGCAGGCACCATCGAATATAACGACGATCTCACCGCTTCAAAGATCGGTTATCTGCCCCAGCAGACTGTCGTCCAGAAGGACTTCCCTGCTTCCGTTTACGAAGTCGTTTTGTCAGGATGCCAGAACAGCCTGGGCTTTAATCTTTTTTATTCAAAGGCTGCAAAGAAAAGAGCG
Organism: uncultured Clostridia bacterium; assembly: GCA_947303185.1. Classification (GTDB taxonomy): domain Bacteria; phylum Bacillota; class Clostridia; order Saccharofermentanales; family Saccharofermentanaceae; genus Saccharofermentans. The sequence goes on from CAMYXF010000012.1 coordinate 21,550, forward strand.
CTCGACAACATGGAACGCCTTGGTATCGCTGACCTTGCAAAGTGGAGCTACCGTGACCTTTCAGGCGGCCAGCAGCAGAGAGTACTTCTTGCAAGAGCGCTCTGCGCCACAGAGAAAATGCTGCTTCTTGACGAGCCCGTATCAGGTCTCGACCCGATGGTAACTTTGGAGATGTATGACCTTATCGACAAGCTCAACGATGAGGGCATCACGATCATCATGATCTCACACGACATCGCATGCTCAGTTAAATACGCAAAGCACGTTCTTCATATCGGAAATAATTTCTTCTTCGGAAGCGTTGATGACTACAAGACATCAGCAGCCGGCGCGAAGTATCTGGAGGGAGGTCATCACCATCATTAATACGTTGATCTCATACTTCTCATATCCGTTCGTAAGATACGCGCTCATCGTAGGCGTGCTGATCGCACTTTGCTCATCTTTGCTCGGCGTAATACTCGTACTGAAGAGATTCTCATATATCGGCGACGGTCTTTCACATGTAGCATTCGGCGCGATGGCAGTTGCAGCAGTCGTGGGTCTTTCTGACCGAATGATACTGACGCTCCCCATCACGATCCTTTGCGCGATCCTGCTTTTGTGGACAGGCCAGAACACAAAGATTAAAGGTGATGCGGCAATCGCCATGATATCCGTCGGAGCACTCGCTGTAGGTTATCTTTTGATGAACCTCTTCCCGACTTCATCCAACATCTCAGGTGACGTCTGCACAACGCTTTTCGGATCCATGAAGATCCTTACGCTCACCAAGTCGGAGGTAATACTCAGTATCGTCTTGTCGATCGTAGTGGTAATTCTTTTCGTTGCGTTCTACAACAGATTCTTCGCGGTTACATTCGATGAGAGCTTTGCAAAAGCTGTCGGCACGAAGACAAATCTTCTGAACCTTCTCATCGCGACCATCATCGCAGTCATCATCGTTCTTGCAATGAACCTCGTAGGCTCACTCCTCGTATCCGCGCTGGTCATCTTCCCTGCGCTGTCTGCAATGAGAGTCTTCAAGAGCTTCCGTTCGGTAACCGTCTGTGCGGCTGTTATATCTGTCGTATGCGCGCTTTTCGGAATCATTGTCTCGATCCTGATGGACACACCGGTTGGATCGACGATAGTCATAACAGACATCGCCGCTTTCCTCGTGTGCACAATTGTAGGAAAGATCAAAGGCTGATCAGGTATCAGGATTTACGTTGTTGCGTATCCTGTTATAGATCTTTTCTTCATCATCCAGGCCGTTTAAAACATAAACATAGGCATCGTAATCACTGTAGGAAAATACTTTGTCTCTCAGGTTTCCCGGAATAACACGGATCTTGTATTTCATTATCTTGGGATCAGTCAGATCAGCATCCGGTGTGTAATTGAACTGGTCGGATACTATCTCATTGCATTTAGCCAGAACGCACGCCACCTCGCGGGCATCTTCATCTGTGTCGATATAAAACAGGATATCGTCCTCTAAATTAGCTTTAGGGTTGTCCATATAAAAAGGGCAGGCCTCAACGACTTTCATGACATCGTCTCTGTAGTAATCACGGACGCCTTCGTCATAACAGATCTCTTCCCAGTATCCGCCAAAACCTGTAGTGACCGGACGTGCAATGATCTCATAAGTAAGATCGCGTTCACGGGATTCAAATACATAATGATAATAAAGGTGGCCGTTAGAGGCCTCTTCTTCCTCAACCGAAACAAGACGTGAATCCTCAATGACACGCTCTTCTGCAATGCTCTCGACGGTCCTGTTTTTAGGTGGCTTTGTACATGAACAGATACCGAGTGCGGATGATGCAATGAGGATGGAAACAACGAACTTAATGCCCTTCATTTAAGTCTTTCCTTCTTTGAACATCTTCATCATCTCGTTTGTGAGACTGTATTCGTCGGGCTGGAGTTCGATGTCTTCCCTTGCGCGCCACTCGGCGATCTTAAGCTCGCCCTCATCCATCCTGATGGTGTCGTCGCCGTCAACGTCGCAGTAGAAACCTACGAGAATATCGTCGACGATTCCCCACGGCTGTGACTTGTAGTAACGGATATTCTTGACCTTGAGGCCAGTTTCTTCCATCGCTTCACGTGCGACAGTCTCTTCCAAGGTCTCGCCGATCTCAGTGAAACCTGCCACGAGCGCGAAGTGCGCAAAACCGGTCCTGTATTGGGTCACAAGGATCTTGTCGCCGTTCGTGATGCCGACTATGACTGCGGGAACCACGCGCGGGTAGAGCACGTTGCCGCACTCGCACCTTAACGCGCGTTCCTTATCGTCTATATGAGTTTCTTTTCCGCATATTCCGCAGTATTTATTTCCGCGGTACCAGTTCGCGAGCTGGAGCGCCGTGAAAGCGAGGAACACGTTCTGCTTTTCTGCGATTCCTGAGCGTCTGAAAGACTTTACGTTCACGAATTCGCATCCGTCAGGTATTGCCGTTCCTTCCTTTGCATCGAGGAAGAAATAGTAATCTTCGTCGAGCGCGAAAAGATAAACCAGCCTGGTCTTAAGCTCTTCAGAGAGCTCGCTTACACGTGGGAATGCTCCGCCCTTAACGAGGATCTCCTGGTGTCTGAAGGCCATGACAAAACTGCCTTCAGAAGGCTTTCTGTCCGGATAATAATGGTTATCCAGCTTATGCGGGTATATGTCCTGAATCATGGTTTTCACGTCTTTCGCGTTTTTCAAGATTTTAGTAATAGTACCATAAGATTTAAAGATTGCTTAAAGATAAATCCTTAAGTCAGCGATACTATAAGCTTATAAAATGTCAGTGAGGTGCCATTCATGAAATATCAGCTTAACAACAAAACACTTACATCAGGACTTGTCGGCACATGGTCCTGGGGCAAAGGAAACAATGGCTCGAAAATGATCTTCGGCCAGAATTTCACAAAAGAACAGCTTAAGGAAGTTTTCGAGAAGGCGTACGCATCGGGTTTCAACGCGTGGGACACCGCCGAAGTTTACGGCATGGGAACTGCTGAAACTCTCATAGGAGAATTCATCAAGGACAAGCCGGACGTGTTTATCTCGACCAAGCATTTTCCGGGCAAGAGATACAAAGACGGCGAGACACGCGCTGCACTCGAAGCAAGCCTTAAGCGCCTCGGATTATCCAAGGCCGACCTGTATTTTCTGCACTCGCCCAAGAATATCGAGAGCAACATGAAAGAGATGGCCGAACTCTACAAAGAAGGCCTGATTGGCAGCATCGGCCTGTCCAACGGCAACCCGGAGCAGATCGCTCTGGCGTGTAAGATCCTTGAGGAAAACGGCGCGCATCTTGATGCCATACAGAACCACTACAGTCTTTTCGCGATGGAAAGAGAAGCTTCCACACTCGCCTTCTGCAAAGAGCACGGAATACTGTTCTTCGGCTACATGCTTCTCGAGCAGGGTGCTTTGTCAGGCCATTACAACAAAGACCACCACTTTGAGACTTTCTCAATGAGAGGCCTGATGTTCGGAAAATCAAAGTTTAAGAAGGCCGATGCACTGATCAGCTACATCTGCGAGCTGGGCGAAAAATATTCCATCGATTCATCACAGATCGCTATCGCCTGGGGCGTGTCAAAAGGCATCATCCCCATCGTCGGCATTAATAAGCCCCGTCACGTGGAACCTCTCGCAAAGGGCCTTAATCTGGAGCTTACAGACGATGAGATCTCGCGCCTTGAAGAACTCGCGCTCGCAACGGGAATAAAGCAGAAGGGCACGTGGGAATAAAAATGAGAATACCGTCCCATTGGCTCTTTTCGCGTTTGGGACGGTAAATCAAATAACAAATTAATATCAATGAACTGATATCAGAACGTGAACTCTTCCGGTGCAGCTGTGAATGAGCTGAATGTTGCCGTAGCGTCCTTGAAGTAGAGGACCTGTGTATTGTCGTCATCAGCGTTGTACATCATCTTGAGCTCAGGGTGCTTCTCGAGCATTGCAACCTTTACATCTCTTGAATCGTCGTTGATGAGCTCGCCTGATACGCGGAGCCATGTTCCTGTCTCGCCGTCGAAAGCGCAGATCTCAGCCTTAGGATTTGCAGCGAGCTGCTTTGAAACGGGCTTAACCTTGCCTGTCTGGATGTAGAGCTTTCCGTCGTAAACGAGAGCTGTTCCGAAAGGTCTTACTCTCGGCTGGTCACCGTCAACTGTTGCGAGGTAATAAGTTCTTGTCTTGTCCAAAAATTCGCATACTTTCTCGATGTTTGCCATGGTAGTAATCTCCTTTATTTTGCTTTTAAAATTTTTACTTTTAAACTTCGTAATCGAAGCTGCTTCTGACCTTCGCGAAAGGTCTGACCTTCGTGGTGGCAACTTCAACATGCAGAGGATTGGAAGAATAGTTCTTCAGTGCTTCCTCGTTTTCGAAAAGTGAATCGAGCATTGCATCACCGCTTGAACTTGCGAGCTTATCAGTATTTACCTTTATCTCAATAAGGCCCGGGATCTTGCCCTGAAGGCCCTCAAGACCTTCCTTGATGCCTGCTTTTATATTCTCTTTCTCGCTGTCGGAATACTCGTCCTTAAGCGTCCAGACTATAACGTGTCTTACCATAAAACCTCCTGTTATTTCAGCATGTCTTCAGTGTAGTAACCGCTGTCGATGAGGATCTCAACGTAGTTGTTGCTGTCAACAAAGATGGGATCACAGAGATATGAATTTACGTAATCGTATCCGTTGTGGAAAGTGATTGTATCGTTGATCTCAATTGTCTGTCCTTCAGCAATCTGCTTGACCATCTTAACGGTCCTGTCAACAAGGGTTCTGGTGTCCTTAAATACCGACATCGACTGCTTGCCGTTAATGATGTTCTTAACGTTTGCGATGTCGCAGTCCTGGCCGGTGATGATGGGATAAGTGCCCTTGTAATATGTCTCGAGCGCCTGGGTAACGCCCAACGCTGTTGAATCGTTGGAACAGAGCCATGCATCGATCGTCTCGCCATCCATATAGAACGCTCCAATGATGTTCTCTGCCCTGGCCTGTGCTCTCTCAGTGGACCAGGCATCCGTGGAAACATCAATAAAATTCATCTGGCCTGAAGGGACCTTCAGAACACCCTTATCAATATACGGCTGGAGGACATCCATTGCGCCGCTGTAGAAGAACTGGGCATTCATGTCTGAAGGATCGCCTGCCGTGATCTCAATGTTGTAGGTCGTACCGGCAGGTGCACTGTCGAGACCCAGCTGGTTAACAATGTACTCGGCCTGAAGCTCTCCGACTGCATAATTATCGAAAGTTACATAGTAATCGATCTGAGCATTCATAATAATGCGGTCGTAACAGATAACCGTAATGCCCTTATCACGAGCTTCTTCCACAACATTGCTCAAGCTGTCACTGGAGATTGCAGCGATGATCAGGATTTTGCAGCCCTGGTTTATCTGGTTCTCGATCTGCGATATCTGGGTGTTGATGTCATTGGAAGCATACTGGAGATCAACGTTGAAACCCTGTGCCTCCAGCTGGCTCTTAAGCTTGTCTCCGTCGCTATTCCATCTCATGAGATCTTTTGTAGGCATTGAGATGCCGATCTTGTTCTCGGCAAGAGGATCTGCGATCGGGCCGGAACTGCCACCACTGTAGTAGGGTTCAAGTTCGATATTTGCGACCAGTGTCTCAAGTGTTTCCTTGAACTTTTTGTCAGACTTTTTGGTGACTAGCCAGTCGCCGTCCTTAAGAACGAAATCAATCGTTATCTTCTTGGATTTTCTGGGTTTTGTTGCCCTGAGCTCGTCAAGATATTCATCAAACTCAACGTCGAAATATGACTCCGCAATCCCTTCTGCATCAGGATATTTGAGCTCGATCGTGACACTGCCTTCTTTGTATTTCACGTCAACTTCGGATTCGACGATCTCATACTCGGAACTGTTCAAAACTGCCGTAAGGATATCTGCGCGTTCGTTAAAGAATGAAAATGCCGTTTCTTCCTTGGCATCGACATATTTGGATGCATCCTTGCCTGAAAGGACTTTCGACACATAAGAGTCGAGGACCTCCTCCATGGCTGCCTGCTGCTTGGCTTTGCTGCCTGTGCATCCGGTCGAAGTCAATAACAGACCTGCTGCCATGATTGCTGCGATTACTTTTGAAGCTTTCATATTCCACCTCCCGAAAACCGGTTTATCCCCGTTGGAATCCATATCTGACATAATGTCATTTCTTCGCTCGCTCCATAATTATATCAGTTGCAGCGTACAAATAAATGTGATATCTTTGTTATTGAACGCGTTCAATAATGGGAGGCTGGCCATGCAAAAAGACGAAAAACTCAACATAACAAAAGAGAAACTGCTCGATGCGACTTTCGCTCTGATGGAAGAAACGGACGATCCGCTTAACGTCACTTCACGCCAGATAGCAGACCGCGCCGGCGCAAAGCCCTCCATGATAAATTACTGCTTCGGTTCAAGAGAGAACCTCATCTACCAGACTTTCCAGAAACAGTATCTGAGTTTCCTCAAAGATAAAGATGTCGAGAAGCTCCTGGCTTCGAACCTCCCTCCCAAGGACCTTCTTAAAAAGCTCCACTTCATCGTTGCGAAGTGCCTTATCGAAAACCCGAAATTCACAAAGGCCATCACGCCTTATGTTCTCTTCAACAGGGATCTCTCGCAAGAGTCTTTCAGCTTTGCTTATGTGAAGATGCATTATGCTGGACGCAGGACCGATAAAGAGTGCAAGCTCATCGCATATGAGATATCTTCCATGATGCAGCTGATCATATTCAGAAAAGAAGACATTAAGAAGGATTTCGGCATCGATCTCGAAAAAGAAAAAGAACTCAAAAAATACATCGATATGCGCATAGATCTTCTTCTCGGAGAATGACATGAAATACATTTTCGACTTAAGGACAATACCCGAAGATAAGCTTGCCGTAGCAGGCGGCAAGGCGGCTTCTTTATCGCTCATGATGAAGAACCTGAATATGAATATTCCCGGCGGTTACGTCATCACCGCGGAAGGTTTTCGCGACGGGAAACTCACAGATGAAGCATCCGAAGAACTGAACAATACCATTGGTAAATTAGACAGGCTCAAGACCTATGCGGTCAGGTCATCTGCCATCGGCGAAGACGGCGAGAATAACTCGTTTGCAGGTCAGTATGAGACACTCACGGACGTTATCGTTCCAAAGATCAGAGATGCAGTAAAAACCGTTGCAGCTTCGGCAAAGAGCGACCGCGTCGAAGAATATAAGAGCCACAATGACGCATCCGGCGAAGGCATCGGAATCGTAATCCAGGAGTTCGTAAAGCCTGAATATGCGGGCGTTATTTTCACCTCCGACATCATCACCGGAAAAGACGATAAGATCGTCGGCAACTACGTTCACGGCGATGGCGAGAAACTCGTGTCAGGTTCCGAGAACGCCGAAGAGTTCAGAATAGGCTCGCTGAAATTGTCGTACGAAGGCAATCCCGATCTCGCAAGATTCTCCAAAACACTCCGCAGGTATTCACTTGCGATCCGCTCATTCTACGGCGTTCCGATGGACATCGAGTGGGCAATATCAGGCGGCAGAGTATATATTTTGCAGGCGCGCCCCATCACGACTCTGAAAAGGATTTCCGTAAAAGATTACGACGTAAACGGCACGCGCTCAGGCTATAAACTTCTTACTAAAACCAACGTAGGCGAGATCTTCACAAAACCTGTAAGTCCCATGACTTTCAGCGTTCTGGAGAAGATTAATGAATTTGTCGGCCTGCCCGAATGGCTCGACAACATCAACGGCCAGGCATACATGAACATATCCGTCATGTGCTCCCTGATGGTGGCTTACGGCAAGACTCCGGAGAAAGCATACGAGACTGTAAAAGACCTTGTCGGCGAGATACCTTCAGGCGTTGAAATCCCGGTATCACCTTTTGATAAAAAGGCTTTCAAACATAACCTCTGGACGCTTCTTTTCCCGAAGAATAAATCGAAGCTTTCCAAAAAAGAAAAGCACGAGATGGTGCTGCGCCTGGATGATATTTCAGAAGATCTTATCGCTGAGATCCGCGCTATAAGTAACAATTCTGCACTCATGAAATACTGGGATGATGTGCTGGTTCCGAAGCTTAACGACGGACTTGCATCGATCCTGACAGAAAGCGGAATGTCACTGGTGCCTCTTTTCGGAACGCGCAAAAAGATCTCGAAGATCGCAGGCGAAGACATGGCAAACCGCCTCTTAACGGGCTGCGTCGGCGTGCTCGCATCTATGAAGCCGATGCTCCTTTTGGAAGACGTTGCCGAAGGAAAGATGACACGCGAAGAGTACATAAAGATCTGCGGCCACCGCTCCGCCAACGAGATGGAGCTTATGGAGCCGCGCCCTTATGAAGACCCATCCTTCCCTGACAACCTTTTGAACGACAGAAAAGAGGGCGGCTATAACCTCCGTTCGATCCTTGCAAACCAGGAAGCTTCGTACAGGGAAGCACTTGCCGAATTCAAGTCCAAGTATCCTTCCAAGAGCAAGTGGATCGACAAGGAGATCGCGAAGTTCATTCACGCAAATGATTTCAGGGAAGACATCAGAAGCAAAGGCGTTCGCATCTTCTGCGTATTCAGGGAATACTGCCTTAAGGCCGGCGAATTAAACGGCCTTGGTGAAGATATCTTCATGCTTGGATATAAGGAAATGTTCGCATTGCTTAAAGGCGATTCTTCTGTCCTGTCATACATTCCAGCACGTAGGCAGACCTTCGAAAAGTACTGCTCCTACCCTGCTTTCCCGAACCTCGTCATCGGCCGTTTTGATGCAGATGAATGGCTTAAAGATCCCGACAGGAGAAACGATGTTTACATAAGCGGCAGAAGTTCCAACGAAGACGTATCTTCTGACGTCAAAGGCTTTGCCGGTGCTGCAGGTGTCGTAACAGGAACGGTCCGCGTAATCGAAGACGTCGAGCACATCGATGAACTTGCCGAAGGCGAGATCCTCGTCACCCGCGCAACTAACATCGGCTGGACAGTCGCATTCCATAAGGTATCGGCGATCGTTACTGACATCGGCGCTCCTTTGTCCCATGCTGCTATCGTCGCACGTGAATTCGGCATCCCTGCTGTTGTCGGCTGCCGCAACGCGACAACTGTCCTTAAGACAGGCGATGTCGTTACCGTTGACGGCGGAAACGGCACGGTTACCAAGGTTAAATAATTACTTCAGCGAAATAGCTGTAAGGATAAAGATGACCGCTTCGATCAGGGCAAGCGGCGTCATGGTGTACTTTTCTTTCTTGCTTAGAGAGAAGAAATTCATGATTGTGTTGAACGCAAAGAAGCCTCCGAAAACATAGCAGATAATCCTGGTGACACTTACGGAAAACCACATGTTCATGAGGCCTGCTGCCTGCAACAAGATCAGCGCTGCGAACACCTGGGTCAGAAACGAGAATGCTCCTGCCAGGCGCATCATCGGCGGAAGGACTTTGTAGCGCCCGCCCATCGTAAACTCTCCCAAAGGAAGTCCTGCGATCAGCAGAACTTCAAATACTGCCGCAACGAACAGTAATATTGCACCAATAACAGCTAAGATTGTAATCATTTAATCTTTCCCTTCTTCGGCATCTTATCAGGATCAACGCCTTCCATTAGAAGGAATCCGTCTGCCGCGTTGTTTATCATCTTCATCATCTCTTTCTCGGTCGCCGTAAACATACCTGTAGCGACGAGAGTCGCAATTCCATGCGAGTATATGATCGTGTTCCTGATAAAGCGGATGACCTGTTGGCGCTTTAAGCCGGTCTGGTCACAGATATTCTTTATCATCTCCGCGTTATGCTCGCCGGTGGCGATGTCTTTTACGCTATGTGTCTGTGCAAAGGGTGCCTCGCCCAGATAGAGGTACTTAAACAGGTTGGGTTCGTTTATCGCCATCCTGACATATGCTGCGCCGATGGCTTCAAAGCCTTCAACGGCGTTGTTTGTTGCAGACATCGCGCTTGCTGCGGCATAGGCACGGGCATAATCAAAGAGAGCGGCTCTTAAGCCGTCCATGTTTTCGAAATGCCAGACAATGGGCTGCGTTGAGCAACCGATCTCTGAAGCAAGGGTCTTTATGTTCACCGAAGAATAGCCGTCTCTGATAAGCATTTTAAGGGCTGATTCCAGGATCAATTCGCGTCCGATCGTAACTTTTCTAGCCATATGCAGATACTCCTCATAACATAAACGCAATTATATAAACTCGTTTATATTATAGTTGCAACATCAGGGCTTGTAAAGTTGTAATAAGGATAAGTGCCGTAAAAATGGCTGTAACAGTATCGTCAAATAAATAATTTTTTATTTTATGTTACTATTACAGCAAGGAATATAGACAGGAGAGGGTAGCTCCATGATAGATTTTTACAACGCTTTTATTTCGTACAGACATGCGAAGCTTGATTCGGCCATCGCCGCTCACGTCCAAAAGCAGCTTGAGCATTTCCACGTGCCTCACAAGCTTAAGAAAAAGCTCAAGCACGAAAAGATCACACGTATTTTCAGGGATAAGGACGAGCTCCCTATCACCAGCGACCTGACCGAGACGATCACCAACGCTCTCGAAAAGGCTGAATACCTCATCGTAATCTGCTCTACCAACACTAAAGAATCCATGTGGGTAAAAAGGGAGATCAACACCTTCCTTAAGACACACACGACGGACAAGGTCCTGACCGTTCTTTGCGACGGCGAGCCTTACGACGTCATTCCCGAAGAGATCCTCTCAACCGAAAAAGAATATATCGATGAAAACGGCCTGCCTCACACGGTCAGGGTCCCTATCGAACCTTTGTCATGCGATTACAGACTTCCCAAGTCAACCGCCGACAAGGAAGAACTCCCGCGTCTGGCTTCTGCCCTTTTAGGATGCTCTTATGACGAGCTTCAGAGAAGAAGAAGACAGTACCGTATCAGACGTGCAACATCCATCATTGCCGCAGTATTTGCAGTACTTATCGCTTTGGGAGCCTACCTCGGATATACGACCAAGAAGATCAATGACAGCTATCTTGAATCCCTCCGAAGCAGATCGCTTTATCTTTCCAACGAAGCCGAACAGCTTTTGGCAGACGGCAAAAGAACCGATGCTCTCCAGCTGGCTCTTGCAGCACTCCCTAATGATTCACAGAAAAAAATGCCTGTTACAGCTGAAGCGCAGCGTGCAATAACAGATGCTACAGCCGCATACGAATCACTTTCAGGAGCTCTTAATTACACTCCTGTCTGGAATTATAAGACAACGGGCTATGTTCGTAATATTATCCTTTCAGAAGATATGAAGTATCTTGCTGCATTTGATACGGCAGGCCGGGTTTACTGCTGGAATGCGTATACGAATCAACAGCTTCTGGATTTGGATACCAATGAAAAACCTGTTGATATCCTCTTTTTGGATGAAGCTCAGCTTCTGGTCGTTTTCCACGACCGTATTGAGTCTTACCATGTTGAGAGCGGATCGCTCGTTTGGGAATACCAGTGTAATTTGAGTCATTATATCCTCAGCGACGACGTAGTCTTTGCTAACCACTCGGTATATCTCGATATAGGTAACGGAGAAATAGCAAAGCTTTCAGCAAAAGACGGCAGAGTTATAGACACTTATAAGGTTGCAGATGGCATTTTTACAAGATTCTCCCTCCTGGTTGCATCTCCCGACGGGAAAAAACTGGCTTTCGTTGATAACACCACAAATTACGGCATAGAAAAGATCACTATGTTCGACACGGAAACAGGAAATTTATCCAGTCAGGAGATTGAAGGATACATCCTTTCCAAACTTCAGTTCTTTGACAACGATCATCTTATCTTGGTTACAAACAACGGTGACGCTGTATCATCCACATCATTAAGCAGCAATATAACATATGTTCAGACAGGCTATATGCAATTCTACTGTTTCGATACATCAATGAAACAGATCTGGTCTTCTGAACTCGATTACACCGATGTATTGGTTTCTTATGGTGCTTTAGACATTCCGGGCCGTGATGCCGTTTTGTTTTATGCAGGTAATCATGCTGTTATCGCCGACAAAAAATCCGGATCGATAATCAACGACTACAAGACCAGCAGTTCTATCGTAGCTGTAGATGATCATAACAAAAATAATAATCCGGAATTTATCTGCAGACACGGAGAATTTATTATTACGATCAGCTCAGATTCGAATTCAATGGCTTCCCTTAATGTTCTGGGTAATTTTGTTTCTGAAGCTATAATCTCAGACAAACTCTATATAGCTGACAGAAACGGTACCGATATCATTTGTCACAACTACGGCATTGAAGATGATGAATGGAGCTCCATTGATGCTTACGGCGGTTTTTACACCGGAACAAATTATCAGGAATTCTATAATGACGGGGAACATCTTGTAATAGCAGGTAAATTGACCGGAGTTGATGTTATCAGAGTAAGTGTAATCGACATGAACACCACAAAACTTGTTTTCTCGGAAGATGTTGAATATACGGGCGGTTACCTGACACATTTTGAAATCCAGCACATTGATGATGAAATCTACGGATTTTTCGGCAACAATGTTTATCTGATTAACATTGATAAAGAAAGAGTGGAAGATACCGGCATAGAATTAAGCAATGGTGATGATTTATCCAACGGCATGATAATAACCTGCAAGATATCGCAATCTCAATTAACTGCGGAAGTATGGGAAGCTGACGGCTCAAACCACAAGGAATTCAAGCCTCTTGATGTAAAGGACCTCGATTATGTTCTTGTGGGTAATCCAATATACATTAAGCAGATTAATAAGATCTTTGTGCCGGTAGAAAACCGACTGTTTGTGGGAGATCTGGACTCAAAAAAATTCAAGGAATTGGATGTTCCTGATGAATGGGCTTTAAACCGTGATGTACATTTATCTATAACGGCATCAGATGACGGTTCGCGGATTTTCTTCTCTGACGGAAACATCTTTTTCGTAACAGATGAATCCTATAAAGAGCTTTATAGCGCTAACTGCTTAAGCACTTTGAGGTGCAGTGCCAAATTCAGTGACGTCATTCTTTATCTGCTCTCTGACGATTATCTTATATTATATAATTCCGAGGATGGAACATTATTAAAACAAGTTCCCACCACACTTTACGGAACCGGTGACATGGATATGTATTTTGATGACAATAATCATCAGGTATTTATTCAGACCGGTGATCAGATAATCATTCTCGATACAGAGACCTGGATTGAGATCACAAGCATCGAAAATGCTTACTGTTACCACGAAGGAACCGACCGTTTCTTTGTATACTCATTTTTATCAAGCACTGAATGCAAAGTGGGATACATAAAGCACTACACAATCGATGAACTGATAGAAAAGGCTTACAACTATCTGGGTGGTCAGGAAGTAACTGAAGAATTAAAGAATAAGTACGGTATCTGATTCTTTGTTTGATTGATTTGTAAATGCGGGGCGTCTCCTTACGGGGGCGCCCTGTTTTGTGGAGTGCGTGTTTTCGATCTGATTGCGAAAAGTGATGTGACAGAATCCGTGACGGAAATGGCTCATTTTGTCACATGAATTGTCACAAGGATTTTAAGGTCGACGAATCATTGACGAAAATAACGTTTTTCGTCAATAAAATCGTCAAAATGAGCCGAAATTGACGAAATCATTGACGATTTCGCCCATTTTCGTCAAAAAATCGTCAATAAGGGGTAGCACAAACTAAAAAGGATGCCTCGCAGCATCCTCTTTATAATCACATTTCTTATCTGTTCGTCCTGGGCTTGTAGAACCTGTCGAAAAGCTCTCCCTTTACGATGTAGATGTCGTGCTCGTCGTCCGCTCTGACGGTCAGGTAATCGCCGATGTCGCCTGAGTAGTACTTATCCTCAGTCCATGCCGTGAAGAGCTTTACGGGCTGCTCCAGGGGCTTTGCGAAGACAACGGAGTTGCTGACAGTTCTTACCGTCTTGGCATAAGGCATGACCTTCTTGACCTCGCCAGTGGCTCTGTTCTTGATTCTAGGCTCGTATTCGAAGTCTCTTGTGAAGACGAAGTTTGTGAGCTGGTAGCTGCTTAAGAGCTTGTTTTCCTTGATGGGGTAGATCTCGCCTTCAACGCCGATCATGAGGTAAGCCTCTTCGTCGATGACTGTATCAACGTCGCCTTCGAGAGTTCTGATGTTGATGGGCGTGCCAACCGGGAATACGTCAGTAAGTCTGATGCAGCCCAGAGTCTGGGAGACTTTGTCGTAAGCCTTCCACTTGGAAGTGTTGAGCTTCGTGTTCTTGGCATAGATAACGAGATATCTGTCGTAGTACCACTGGAGGCGCTCTTCGATGGTCTCCTTGGCTGACTTTGTCAGGAAGTCGGGCATCATGGTGCCGCCGGCCTTGAGCATGTGACCGCCGCCACCGCCGCCTAAGCCTTCTGCGAGGAATGCCGCAAGCTCATCTGCGTGGACTTCCTTGGAGCAGCTTCTGACGGAGAATTTGACTTCATAAGGGCTCTCGTAGAAAGCGATGCAGACGTTAACGTTTTCGGTCTCGAGGGCGAAGTCGCTTATGACACCTAAGATGCAGGGGTCGCATGCCTCTGCTTCGATGACCAGGTATCTGTTGCTCTCGTGAAACTCGTAGTTCATGATGGCCTTGCCTGTGATCTGGAGTTCGTCGAGAGAGATGTTTGAGTTGATCATCTCTGTGACTGTGGCTTTGTTTATGACCAGCTGGTCCAACATATCGCGGTCTAACGGGTGTGATACCTCCGACAGTCTGTTGGTGTCGGAGAAAAGTCCGTAGTAAAGTGCTGTTGAAAGCATTCTGTTGTCGTTCGGGTTAAAGCCTTCGTTACGGATAAGGTTCCAGCAAAGAGTTGAGCAGCTGCCGACATCGCTTCTGATATAGCTGATAGCCGTAGCAGGAATTTCTGACTTCTGGTGGTGGTCGATGATGCCGATCCTCTTGGACTTTGTCGTCGTGACGTTCTTCTGTCCGTACTGACAGTCAACGTAAATGACGAGCTCAGGTTCTTCGGCAAAGAAAGGTTCGTACTCAACGGGAACGTCAAGTTCCTTGCACATGATCATGAGATTGCTCTTCTTGATCTCGTTGCGGCCTCTGTAGATAAACCTGGCCTTCTTATTGTTCTGCTGGAAATACCACATCAGTGCGTAGCCTGAGGCGAGCGCGTCAGCGTCCGGATTATCGTGGCACTGAATGACGATATTCTTGTACTTCAAAAACTCTTTTAATTCCATAACAACTACCCGAATTTACAAAGTTGCTCCACCATTGTACCAAAAAGATAGGAAAAACACACTTATAAATGGGTGGCATTTTGGTGACATCTCGAAAAAGTTATCTCAACCGCAAGGCTTTAGCGGGTGGAAAGCCCCAGTTTCCTTCTGTTTTTGACCAGGAGCACGATTGCCGTTATGGGCACTGCGAAAACATAAATTGCGGCATATGCGAGCAGGAACGCCGGCTTGTCCATGGGCCAGACGGCGGTAAGGATTCCGCAGTAGAGGTTGCTCAATGAGTGAAGGATCATGCAGGGCCAGACTTTCTTTGTCCTTGCCGCAACGAAGCCGAACGAGAGTCCTAATACAAACGTGTAGAAGAACTGCGCGGGACCCTGTGAGATTATGTGCGGGAGCGCAAAGAAAAGTGCAGACAGCAGTATCGCGGGCTTTGTTCCCAATACCATGAGCCTGTCAAAAAAGATCTTCCTGAAGAGAAGCTCCTCCATTACAGGTGCGAAGACCAGGAGCAGAAATCCGTAGAACAGCGGCTGCGCGAGGATGTCTTCCGCAGTGGTTGCAGGCGTGTTGATATTCAGGATCTTGATCAGGACCGCCAAAGGGAACTGCGCCAGAAAGGAAAAACCTGACTGGATCAGGAATATCTTTCCCATGTTTGCAAAAGAGGGCTTCATCAGAGGCGTGCCGCTTTTCGAGACGGGCATGCCAAGCAAAACAAGGTATGCCAGCGGCATCGCAACTGCATACGGGATCACCGTCGCGCAGAGAAGCTGCCTAGCTGTTTGAGGCATGATGCCGAACAGATATGTATCACCGAGATAAACGAGACCTTTGTAAATTCCGAACCAAATGACGAGAGACGCTAAGACTCTAATTACCGTCAACCATTTCTTCTTCGTATCCATCTTCCTGATGCTCCTTATGAAATTCATTCAAAGCATCGTTCATTTTGTCGGTACGGGCTTTCTTGACAAAATACGTAATGGTCTGGGCTATCGTGAACGTGATGACAAACATCACAGCAAAGAGCAGCAGGTCTTCCGGCTTGAAAAAACTGCTTCTCGTATAAAGACCCAGCACCGCAAAACCGAAGTACAGCGGCGCAAACATAATGTTGACGAGCACGTAAGGCTTGTTTTGTGCCCACTTTGTTCCGATAAGATACGTCCTTACTACTGTCAGAACAAACAGCATGGTGTAGACCAGGAACAGCCTTAAGATGATCTCAGGATTTATGAACCATCCGAAGTAAGCCATGATACCGGCAAGCAGAACAACGCTTGCGGAGAAAACCGCCGTCACGATGATGAATGCTTTTTTGCATGACTGCTTAAGTCTCTTAAGGTCCATGTTAAGCATCTCCTTTCATGCCGATGGTCTTCTTGAGATCTCCGACGTAACCACTTGAGACAATGACTGTCTCGCCGTTTGCGAGAAGGAGCCTTAGCTTTCTTCCCTCGTCAGGAGATATCTTGCGGACGGCATTTACGTTTACGATCTGAGCCTTGGAGATGCGCACAAAGTTTCTCGTTCTGCACATTTCCTCGAGTTCATAAAGAGTGTTTCTGACTTTGTAGACTGACGCTGAAGTGTAAGCGAAAACATATCTGTCCACTGCCTCGAAATACAAGATCTTCGAGAATGTCACGGGTACGCTGTCGCCGTTGTCTTTGATCCCAATCAGGCTGTCATGTGCACTTTTGACTGCGCTTATCAGGTTCTCAACTTCAGCATTCATTTCCTGAAATCTGATCTCGACTTCAGTCTCCTTAATGTCTTTCTTCTCTTTAAGGATCAAACGCACTTTAATGCCTCCGTCAGGCCCACTATCCTCTATATGTTTGCGCGCTTCAAGAACATCCTGCATAAGATGTACTTTTGCGTGAATAAGTTGCCACGTAAAACTATTATACCCATTCTCACGGCGCGTCGAAAATGCAATTGACAACGCCCTCACCTGCAAGTAAGATGAATGTGCAACAGATCAATTAGTTATTCGCGTTCTGCTGCCGCGACGCTTTTATAAGCGGGGTTAATAATGATAAGAACCTTGGAATCTCATCATGAATGACAAAGAAGTGCGCTTAACATAGCGCGAAGTTTTGCTGTTCGTGAAAGGAGGTTCTTTTTTTATGCTTCACGACAAAGATTTTGAATACTACGAAAAGCTGGCTCACTGGAGTTTTGACGAGTACGACTGTTACTCAGAGAGCCTGACGGACTGGGATCTTTATGAGATCTTGAAGTCTGTCGTAACACCCGATTCGCATGTGCTGGATCTCGGCACCGGCGGCGGCGAGAAACTGCTTGCGAATTTCCCCGACTGCGCGGAGATCGTCGGCACGGATTACTCACCCAACATGGTCGCTACCGCCCTCGAAAACCTTGCAAAGAGCGGCCGCAAAAACATCACGTTCAAGGTGATGGACAACCTTCACATGGATGTCCCTGACAATCACTTTGACGTCGTTGTTGCGCGCCACACCTGCATCGATGCGGAGCAGATCTTCCGCTGCCTCAAACCCGGCGGATATCTTCTGATCAGGGGCGTCGACAAATACGACTGCTGGGATCTGAAGAAGACCGTGGGTTACGGACAGGGTTTTGACGATCCGGTTCCGATAAGCATCGTAGATTATGAGAATGTTTTGGCTGCAGGTTTCCGCGACGTGGAACTCGTTCCGCTCCACGAGCGCGAATTCTTCAAAGATGCAGAGACATTCAAAGCTTTCCTCGGAGTCGTTCCGATCCTTGACCACATGCCGGAAGATGATTCGCTCGACAAATACATCGCGAAAAACACCTATTCCGGAAGGGTCAGGCTCTTAAGGAACTGCTACGGAATAACCGCGAGAAAGTAATCAGAGTATATCGATATACTCGCCTGCGAGGGCTTTATTCATGCTCCTGACTGCGCAGAACTTGCCGCACATGGAGCATGTATCCTCGTGCTCGGGTGCTCTGTCGTCACGAATGGCTTTTGCTGTCTCAGGGTCGATTGCGCATGCCCACTGGCCTTCCCAGTCGAACTTTCTTCTGGCCTTTGCCATCTTGTTGTCTTCGTCCATTGCGTGAGGGATCTTTTTCGCGATATCGGCAGCATGCGCAGCGATCTTGGATGCAATGATTCCCTGCTTAACGTCTTCAACGTTGGGGAGCGCGAGGTGCTCTGCGGGAGTTACGTAGCAAAGGAAAGCGGCGCCTGAAGCTGCTGCGATGGCGCCTCCGATGGCAGAAGTGATGTGATCGTATCCGGGTGCTATATCAGTTACGAGGGGTCCCAGAACATAGAAAGGCGCTCCCATGCATATGCTCTGCTGGATCTTCATGTTGGCTTCGATCTGGTCCATCGGCATGTGGCCGGGGCCTTCTACCATGACCTGTACGTCCTTTTCCCAGGCGCGCTTTGTGAGCTCGCCAAGACGGACCAATTCTTCGATCTGGCAGACGTCACTTGCATCGGCAAGACAGCCCGGACGGCACGCGTCACCCAAAGAGATAGTAACGTCGTACTCCCTGCAGATGTCAAGGATCTCGTCGTAGTATTCGTAGAAAGGATTCTCGTTGCCGGTCATGCACATCCACGCGAAGATCAGAGAGCCGCCGCGGGAGACGATGTTCATCTCTCTTTTGTGCTTCTTGATCTGGTCGATCGTGTGTCTTGTAATGCCGCAGTGAAGCGTGACGAAATCAACGCCGTCTTCAGCGTGAAGTCTTACAACGTCGATAAGATCTTTTGCAGTAAGTGTCGCAAGGTCTCTCTGATAGTGGATTACCGCGTCGTAAACCGGGACGGTGCCGATCATGGCAGGACACTCCGATGTGAGCTTACGTCTGAAAGGGATCGTATCGCCGTGTGATGAGAGGTCCATGATGGCATCAGCGCCCATGTCGACAGCTGCCTGGACTTTCTTCATCTCGATGTTGTAATCCTTGCAGTCGCGGGAAACGCCGAGGTTAACGTTGATCTTTGTCTTGAGCATAGAGCCGACGCCCTCAGGGTCGATGCACTTGTGATTCTTGTTTGCGCAGATCGCAACCTTGCCTTCAGCGACCCAGTTACGGATCTCTTCTTCGGTCCTGTATTCCTTCTGGGCAACGATCTTCATCTCGGGTGTTACGATGCCCTTGCGTGCTGCTTCCATCTGTGTCTTGTAATTTCTTTCCATGTGTATTCTCCTCAAATTTTGTATTTTGTTTTAATGTCGTGTCCGTGATCCAAAGGTCCTCTTCCGTGACCCAGATCAAGGCCTGCTGCTATTGCTTCTGTGATGTATTCTTTAGCGCGCGTAACTGCCTGCGGAACATCCATTCCTTTTGCAAGATTGCACGCGATTGCTGAAGATAATGTGCATCCCGTTCCGTGAGTGTTCTCGTTATCGATCTTCTGCATCGCGAAAACAAAAACTTCACCATTGTGGAACAAAACATCATCAGCATTTTCTTCTGAATGACCACCCTTGATGAGCACCGAACAGCCGCATTCTTTGCTTATCTTTTCTGCGGCATTTTTCATGTCATCTTTTGTTGTTATCTTCTTGCCCGATAACACTTCTGCTTCAGGCACATTTGGAGTAACGAGCGTTGATAAAGGAATGAGTTTTTCTTTAAGTGCTTTAACGCTTTCATTGTTCGAGAGATCCGCGCCGCTCGTTGCGACCATGACGGGATCGACGACAAGATTTTTCACGTTATAAAACTTTATTCTTTCAGCGATAACTTCCACTAATTCTTTGCTTGGGATCATTCCTGTTTTTACTGATTCAGGAACGATGTCTTCAAACACAGAATCTATCTGGTCTTTAAGGAAGTTTGTTGTGACATTTTCTATTGCTTTTACGCCCGTTGTATTCTGCGCAGTAAGCGATGTGATGACGGACATTCCGTACACTCCGTTTGCAAGCATCGTCTTAAGATCTGCCTGTATTCCGGCGCCGCCCGAGCAGTCGCTTCCGGCAATGGTTAATACCTTTTTCATTGGCATCTCCTGAGCTCTGCAAATGCGTCTGTTAATTCCTCTGCGGCACGCTTCGGATCGTCAGCTTTCATGATCGCCGACACAGCGCAGATACCTGCAATATCAATGCCTTTGAGGACACCGAGATTGGTGCTGTTAAGTCCGCCGATAGCATTAACCGGAATCGGAACAGCCTTTGTAATTGCATCCAAAGTTTCAGTTGAAGTAAGAATAGTTTTTACCTTTGTTGTGGTCGGATAGATCGCACCGACACCAAGATAATCAGCGCCGTCTTCGTATGCTTTTGTAGCTGCTTCAACAGTCTTTGCCGTGGCACCAAGAATCTTGTTATTGCCAATGATTTTGCGCGCTGTTTTTACGGGCATGTCTTCAGCACCGACATGCACACCTTCAGAGCCTGACGCGAGCATTACGTCTACCCTGTCATCTATTATCAGCGGCACATTGTATTCACTTGTAAGCGCATGAACTTTCTTTGCAAGATCGATATATTCGCTTGTTGATTTATTCTTCTCACGGAGCTGTACCATGGTGACTCCGCCGTCAAGCGCAGCCTTCACTCTTGATAAGAATTCATCTTCTTCATAGATGGTGCTGTCCGTGATGAAATACATCGTGGGATCGAATGTGATCTTTCTGTCTGCAAGCGCATCAATTAAGTTCACAATGAAGGTACCGTTGCCTGCATTGTTGCGCGCTGCTGCTTCTCCGCATTGCTTGAAGAATTTGCACGCCTCGACAACACTGTTTAACGTGTTTTCTCTTGCAAGATAAGTTGCAATAACTGCACCCAAAATGCATCCTGTTCCGGTAACGGAAGAAAGCATTTCCGAGCCGCCGCTAACTTCAGTGACAGAACCGTCAAAGCCAATGAAATCAACCTTTCCTGTGGCAAGAACGATTGCGTTTGTATCAGAAGAAATCTTTAAGATCGCACGCTTTACATCGTCTTCATTGATGCCTGTTTTCGCATCGACTCCGATGTCTTTATATGCGTCATTTCCGATTGCAAGAATCTCTGAATAGTTGCCCTTGATTACTGCGAATTTTCCTTCAGAAAAAAGTTCGCTTACGAAGTTTTTTCGAAGTGCGGAACATGCGCATCCGACTGCATCAAGAACGACCGGAATATTCTTTGAATTCGCGACTTTCAAAGAGATCTTCATCGAAGCCATTCTGACGTCGGAGATGTTGCCGATATTGAGCAGTAATGCTGATGCTGTCTTGGTTATCTCCTCTACCTCCAATGGGTGCTCAGCCATAATTGGCTTTGCACCCAGAGCGAGAACGGCATTGGCCGTCTGGTTGATCGAGATGGGATTTGTTATGCAGTGGATCAGGCAGGGGTTTTCTCTGTCTGCTTTTTCCATAAAGCACCTCCTGCCATGATTTTGTATTGCATCTTTTTAAGCACGCCGACGTGCTGGAGCCTGTACAAAAGAACGGCTGCGATGCTTCCGCCGATCAGTGTTCCGCATGTAAATGACGGCACGTAGAAGAACCATCCGAGGCCCTCTCTTCCGCAGATGTAAGCCATGACGGGATATGACACGATCGCACCGATAATGCCCGTTCCGATGATCTCACCTGCTACAGCGGCCCAGATCTTTCCCTTTGTGACTTTGTAGAGGATTCCCGAGAGCAGCGCGCCAAATACTGCGCCTGTAAGTGCGAGCGGCGGGATACCCATCACGCACATTCTGATGATGCCTATAAGAAGCGCAACAAGAAACGCATCAACTGGGCCCAATAAAACTGCAGCGGTGATGTTGATCAGATGCGCCATCGGGCACATTCCCTCGATCCTTAAAAGCGGCGAGATCACAACTCCGATCGCAATCAGAAGCGCCATTACCGACAGTCTCAACACATTGTATCTTTTCATTTTTGTCTCCTTCCGGACACGAAAAAAGGGAGCTGCCTGATTACTGACAACTCCCTTCAAAACACTCTGTGTTAAGCATCCCTACGTTGGCATTATCCAAATCAGGTTCTCGGTCGAAGGTCATACCTTCCTCTCAGCCTGTATACAAGCTCCCGTTTCCGTATTCAATTTTCGAAATGAAGATTACACTAACATAAACATAACTTCAAGAGGTTTTTTGAAATTATTTGCGTATCTGGACTCCAGATATAAACGCAAATAAAAACCCCCACCCAGGACCGACTTCCTGAGGTGGGGAAATAAAAAACCACTTCGGAAGCAACCGTCTCTGCAGACCGTGCTATCCTGAAGTAATTCTAACATCGAGTATAAAAGCAGTCAACGAATGTCTTCTAAATTGTCCTTATAATCAAGCTTGCCTTCAGATTTGCGTTAATCAAAATTATATGTACAATTTAGCCGTAAAAAAAGAATTGGGGATAGATCAATGTCACTTAAAAAAGTTATATCTGTTGTAGCTATAATCGCCATCTTAGCAGGTGCGCTTTGTTCCTGCACTTCGAAAAAGCACGTACACATTCCGCACCGCTTCGCATCCGCTGAAGAAGGCCGCGAACTGATGCTCTCAAACAACGAGAACTACTACGACCATTTCTCGCAGAACGACCTCGACTACAAGATGCAGAAGACCGGCGCGACCATGGAAGAATACAAAGCATTTGCTGCAGAGCAGGTGCAGGACTTTACGGCTGTCGAAAAATCTTTCATAAACCGCCGCATTAAAAATATCGAGAAGACTCTTGAGAAGAACGGTTATGAGCTTCCCGAACTTGAGGAGATCGTTTTCGTCAAGACCACTATGGAAGAAGAGCTCGGTGCCAGCGGTTATACACACGGAACCCAGATCTATCTGAACGCTACGGTCATCTCCGCGTATTCTTTAATGAGCATCTTACCGGAGACCGCGCAGCTGGCTGATGAGCTGATCTGTCACGAGATCTTCCACTGCCTTACAAGAAATAATCCTGAATTCAGGGAAGACATGTATTCGATAATTAACTTCACGGTCACAGATTCCGATTTTGAGATTCCGGCAAGCGTTTTCGAGTATCACATCACAAACCCTGATGTTGAGCATCACGACTCATATGCGACTTTCATCATCGACGGCGAAGAGGTCCCATGCTTCACTGACTTTATCACCACACAGCATTTTGCTGAATCACAGTCTACATTCTTTTCATGCAGCGAGACCGCACTCATTCCGATCGACGGCAGAGACACCTACTACACACCTGCCCAGACTTCCAATTTCTATGAGATCTTCGGTGAGAACACCGGCTATGTCGTAGACCCTGAAGAGTGTATGGCAGACAACTTCGCATATGCGATCGTCTACGGTATCGAAGGGCGCGATAATCAGGGCTATCCGAACCCTGAGATCATCCAGGCCGTTATCGACTATCTGCAAAAATAAAGTTCCACGTGGAACGGTAAAAGGGGTGCCTCACTTTTGAGACACCCCTTATTTTTTGATATTTTTGGTCGTTTTTTCGCGAAAAATATCAATCCGCTATTAACAGCCAACGCGGAAAATCACGATTTACCCAATCTGTACTTAAAATCTTTATACCCGAAGTCTGTCAGTTTCTCGAAAACCCCATCAGCCTTCAGCCCATAGATATCAGGCAGCGGCATGCCGTTAAACGTGTTGTTCTTGCATGTCGTGTAGATTGCCATGTCGCCGAAAACCAGTATGTCGCCCTCTTTAAGCTCATGATCAAAACCATACTCGCCGATGACGTCGCCCGATAAACATGTGGGGCCTGCAAGACGGTAAACATAAGGCTTTTTGCAGTCACTGTCTGCATCCATAAGCGGAGGAGTGTACGGCATCTCAATGACGTCAGGCATGTGGCATGCTGCACTGGCATCCAAGATCGCGATCTTAACGCCGTTGTTCTCAACAACGTCGAGAACGTGCGTTAAGAAATATCCTGCATTCAAAGCAACTGCTTCGCCGGGTTCAAGATAAACCTGAACGCCCCATGCAGCCTGTGCATATGTGATAGCTTTCTCGAGTTTAACTACATCGTAATCAGCTTTGGTGATGTGATGACCGCCGCCCATGTTAAGCCACTTCATGCGCGGAAGAACATCGCCGAACTTTTCTTCAACTGCCTTCAGAGTAATCTCAAGAGCATCGGAATTCTGCTCGCATAATGTGTGGAAATGAAGGCCGTCCAAAAGCTCTAACAGCTCAGGAGTCATGTCATTGTCCCAAACGGCTCTGGTGACGCCTAAGCGGCTTCCCTTTGCACAGGGGTCATATATCTCGTGACCTTCCTGCGTCGAGCACTCAGGGTTAATTCTGAGGCCTACGCTCTTGCCGTTAAGCTTGGCAGTCACACCAAACTTTTTAAGCTGGTTTATAGAGTTGAAAACGATATGGTCAGCGTACTTCAAAAGCTCATCGAACTCATCGTCACGGTATGCAGCGCAGAAGACATGAACTTCACCGGAAGGCATCTCTTCTTTTCCGAGCCGCGCTTCATATAAACCGCTCGCTTCAGTGCCTGAAATAGAGCCTGAAAGAAGCGGATAGAAATCGTAATTCGAGAATGCTTTCTGGGCGAGCAGGATCTTACATCCCGTGCGTGAAATCACGGATGCAAGGACCTCTGCGTTATGAGAAAGCTTCTTCTCGTCGATGACATAACAGGGTGTTTTTATGGCCCTGATGTTTTCGCCGTTCAGAACAGATGTAATGCCGTCAAAGATATCGTTCATGTTATCAGTCTACCAGAACGGGGTTGTGGCTCTCGCTTCTCGGGAGGCCGTACTTGTCGAGCGCGTCGAGGAACGGATCGGGATCGAATTCTTCAACTGTGTGAACGCCCTTGTCTGTCCACTTGCCGGTCAACAGCATCATAGCGCCGCACATAGCGGGAACGCCTGTTGTGTAGCTGATTGCCTGGCTCTCAACTTCCTTGTAGCACTCCTGGTGATCGCAGACGTTGTAGATGTAATATGTCTTGTCCTGGCCGTCCTTCTTGCCTGTGAAGATGCAGCCGATGTTTGTCTTGCCGTGTGTGCGCGGACCAAGGCTTGCAGGATCGGGAAGGAGCTCTTTGAGGAACTTGATAGGAACGATCTCGCGGCCTTCGAACATGACCGGTGTTGTGGAGAGCATGCCTACGTTTTCGAGGCACTTCATATGTGTAAGATAGCTCTGGCCGAAAGTCATGAAGAAGCGGATGCGCTTAACTTCAGGGATGTTTACGGCGAGAGACTCGAGCTCTTCGTGGTGGAGAAGATACATGTCCTTCTGGCCTACGCAGTCGAAGTCGTACTCTCTCTTGATGCTCATTGCGGGGATCTCTACCCACTTGCCGTTTTCGATGTAGCTGCCCGGAGCGGAAACTTCGCGGAGGTTAACTTCAGGGTTGAAGTTTGTAGCGAAAGCATAGCCGTGGTCGCCGCCGTTGCAGTCTAAGATATCGATCGTGTCGATCGTGTCGAACTCGTGCTTTTTGGCATATGCGCAGTAAGCCTGTGTTACGCCGGGATCGAAGCCGCAGCCCAGAAGCGCTGTAAGTCCTGCCTGCTCAAACTTCTCCTTGTAAGCCCACTGCCAGCTGTAATCGAAGTAAGCAGAGAAGCCCTTCTCTTCGCATCTCTTCTCGTAGATCTTGCGCCACTCCGGATCGTCTGTATCCTCAGGCTCGTAGTTTGCTGTATCCATGTAGTTAACGCCGCAGATAAGGCATGCGTCCATGATGGTGAGATCCTGATAAGGAAGCGCGATGTTCATTACGAGATCAGGCTTGTATGAGTTGATCAGCGCAACAAGCTCGTCAACACTGTCAGCATTAACCTGTGCAGTCGTAACTACAGTCTTTGTCTTACCCTTCAATGCTTCTGCGAGTGCGTCGCACTTTGACTTTGTACGGCTTGCGATGCAAAGCTCTGTGAAAACGTCATCTGCCTGACAGCACTTTCTGATCGCAACATTTGCAACACCGCCGCATCCGATTACTAATACTCTGCTCATTTTTCTATCTCCTTTTTATGTATTGATGGAAAGGATCAATTCCCTTAATGTTTTGCATGCCACTGCGGTCGAAGCGCCGCTGATGTCGAGCATGGGCGCGAGCTCGTTCAAGTCCGCGCCGACTATGTTTGTCTTGCTTACTTCAAGGATCGCATCAAGCAGTTCCTTAAAGTTTACGCCGCCTGCCTCAGGCGTTCCCGTGCCGCAGAAAACGGACGGATCGAGGCAGTCCATATCGATCGTGAAATAGACCGGAAGGTTATCTGATTTAAGCTCGGTGGCGAGCTCTTTAAGACCATCGAAATTGAACTTATGCATGTCAGTGTGCTCATCTGCAAAACGGAACTCCTCGCGGTCGCCGCTCCTGATGCAGAACTGGTGGATCTTACCGTCGCCGACAAGCTCATAACATCTTCTGATAACGCACGCATGGCTGAGCTTTGCGCCGAGATAATCGTCACGTAAATCCGCATGTGCATCGAAGTGGATGATGTGCATTTTCGGATACTTCTCGAAAACAGCTTTCACCGCTGCAAAAGTAACGAGATGTTCGCCGCCGAGCATGATGGGCAGTTTGCCGTCATTAACGATCTGACGTGCCTGCTCTTCGATGTCCTTAAGTGCATCTTCAGGTGAACCAAAACAGAGCTCAAGATCGCCGCAGTCGAAGACTTTAAGATCTGTCAGATCCTTGTCCTGATAAGGGCTGTAAGTCTCGATTCCGAAGCTCTCGTGACGGATCGCGGAACTTCCGAATCTCGCGCCCGGACGGAAACTTGTTGTGGAATCAAAAGGCGCGCCGAAAAGAACGATTTTCGATTCTTCGTATCCGCTGTCGCAGCCGATAAATGTCTCTACATTTTTATTCACGCTTCCACCTCCATCAGCATTTTCTCAAGGTAAGCCGGCAGATAGAACGAGCCTATGTGCAGTTTGGTCGTATAGTACTTCGTGCTGAGGTGAAGACTCTTCCATCTCTCCTCATCGAAATCGTCGATCGGGTGATACTTTTTGCTCGCAAAACCGAAGAGCCAGTAGCCTGCCGCATATGTCGGGATGTGCGCCTGGTAAACGCGGCTGATCGGGAACGTGTTTACGATCCTCTTGTGGCTTCTCTGCATCGCCTCAGCGTCGTGCTTGTAGAAGGGGCTTCCCTGCTGGTTGACCATAATGCCGTCGCTTCTCAAAGCGTTATAGCAGATGCCGTAAAACTCTCTCGTGAAGTAACCTTCGGAAGGGCCGAACGGATCGGTCGAGTCTACGATAATGAGGTCATATTCCTCGCAGCTTCTTCTGATGAATCTGAGCGCGTTATCGAAGTAGATATGCACACGTGAGTCGTCGAGCTTGCATGCGTTCTCAGGCAGATACGTGCGGCACGCTTCGATAACCTGGGGATCCATCTCGACCAGGTCGATGCGCTTAACGCTCTCGTATCTTGTGAGCTCCTTAACGACACCGCCGTCTCCAGCGCCTATGACAAGGACATCCTGGACGTTGGGATGAACGGACATCGGGATATGCGTGATCATCTCGTCGTAGATAAATTCGTCACGCTCAGTAAGCATGACGTTGCCGTCCAGCGCAAGCACTTTTCCGAATTCGGGAGTATCGAAAATATCTATCTGCTGATAGTCGCTCTTGCTCGAATAAAGATGTCTTGTGACACGCATGCTGTGCCTTACGTCAGGTGCATGATATTCACTAAACCACAGATTCATCCAGCGTCCTCCTTATATCAGAACGTTAATGTAATTGATGTCCGGATCCTCAGGACCCGTCATGGAACAGCCCTTTGCCTTCGCGTACTCGATGTACTCAAGGATGCCGTCCGTGATCCTCTCACCCGGTGCAAGGATCGGGATTCCCGGCGGATAACACATAACGAATTCGCTGCAGACCTGACCCGCGCTTTCCTTAATCGGAATGCTCTTCTTGTTTGAATAGAACGCACTCTGCGGGCTGCAGACAACTTCAGGATCGATGTATTCCTGGCTCAAGAGTCCTGCAGGGTCTTTCTTGTATCTTCTTCTTATCTCAGCGAGCGCGCTAACGAGTCTTTCGAGCTCCTGCATTCTGTCGCCGATTGAAAGATATGCGAGGATATTTCCGATGTCACCGAACTCGATCTGGATATCGTATTCGTCTCTCAAAATGTCATAAACTTCGATGCCCGCAAGACCGATGTCTCTTGTGTGTACACTGAGCTTCGTAGGGTCAAAATCGAAAATCGAATCGCCGTTGATCATCTCGCGTCCATAAGCATAGTAGCCGCCGATCGCGTTGATCTCTTCTCTTGCATACTCAGCCATCTCGATAACCTTGCGGAAAACTTCTTTTCCTCTGAGGGCAAGGTTTCTTCTGCTGATATCAAGGCTCGACATGAGAAGATAGCTTCCCGATGTCGTCTGCGTAAGGTTGATGATCTGTCTTACGTGTCTCTCGCTTACATTCTCGCCGATGAGCAAAAGGCTTGACTGCGTAAGGCTTCCGCCGCTCTTATGCATAGAAACAGCAGCCATGTCAGCGCCCGCCTTCATTGCAGAAACAGGCATGTTATCGCCGAAATAGAAATGCGTTCCGTGAGCTTCGTCCGCAAGGCAGAGCATGCCTGCTTCGTGAGCCATCTTAACGATTGCGCGGATGTCACTGCAGATACCGTAATAAGTCGGGTTGTTAACCAATACTGCAACTGCATCAGGATTCTCTTCGATCGCCTTCTTAACCTGGTCGCGGCTCATGCCGAGAGAGATACCAAGGCGGCAGTCTACTTCCGGATTTACGTATACCGGAATCGCGCCGCAAAGAACGAGCGAGTTGATTACGCTTCTGTGCACGTTACGCGGCAAAATGATCTTGTCGCCGTGCTTGCAGCATGACAGAACCATGCTCTGTACAGAGCTCGTCGTGCCGCCAACCATAAGGAACGCATGGCTTGCGCCAAACGCATCTGCAGCAAGGATCTCAGCCTCGCGGATAACCGATATCGGATGACAAAGGTTATCCAAAGGCTTCATGCTGTTAACGTCGACGCCTACGCACTTCTCGCCCAGAAACGCCGTAAGCTCGGGGTTGCCCTTACCGTGCTTATGTCCCGGCACGTCGAACGGCACAACACGCATCTCACGAAATCTCTCAAGCGCCTCATAAATCGGGGCACGTGTCTGATCAATTTCAGGTCTTTCCATTTTCCACCTCAACAAAAAACGCAAGCTGTGTAATTACACAACTTGCGTCCGATTTACAATATTACCTTCGTTTATCCCCATACAGGTGTTCTACGGCACCGGCATGAAGAATATCAGGCAGAGTCTATATAGCAATACTACTTTTACTACTCTTATTGACCATTTCACAAGTTTGCGCAAATTACGCATTCGGTTATAAAGTAACCAACTTATAAAACTGAGCTTTTAACTCAATCAATAGATCGGAATCCCGATCATCGGCAGTGGACCCGGCTGTCCGTATGGCCTTAACTCCCGAAGGAGTGGTCCGTAAAATCACCTAAGACTCTGATTAACTTCGTCTATGCTTGATATTTTATGTCTCCATAAAACTCGGTCATTATACAAGGTGTGGCCGTAAAGGTCAATAAATATAGGGGTTTCTCAATGTTTTTTGTGGGTGGGCAGATAGCCGTGTATAATTGTTCCTCATTTTTGGGGGCAACAATTATACAAAAATGCCGATTTGTGTAATTGTTGGCCCTTTTTTGCGGCCACAGTTACAGAAAAACGCAGATTTCTGTAATTGTTGGGCGTTATTTGAGCAAACAATTACAGATGAGGGGGCGTTTGTTATTTTTTCTGTTTTTTGAGGGCGAAAATAACAAAGAAACGGGGATTTATGTTATTTTGGGCCCTTTTTTCCTCGAAAAATAACAAACGTGGTTGTCCAGTTCCCCTGCCGCCAATTAAAAAGCTTCTTTCAACTAGTTACACCTTTGCCGCCAAAATGAAAACATCCTTCAACTAGTTACTCCCCTGTCGCCAATAAAAAAGCTTCTTTCAACTAGTTAATTTGCCGCAGGCAAATTACTGTCCGTACGTTGAAAGAAGCTTTATACATTGGCGCTCCAAGCAGGAATTGAACCCGCATCTGCGGTACCGGAAACCGCCATTCTATCCATTAGACTATTGGAGCATTTAGCCTTTGCGTATTATACCTTATCGGCTTCGGGCTTGTCTTCAGGAGTCCGGTTCTCATCAAGGATCCGGAGCAGACCTATGATCTCAGTTACAGTCTTGTCCTGCTTTACGGAAGACGGCTTGAAAAGCATATAGGGCATGCTTCCTGTGGCATTAATGGTAACCCGGGCACCATAGAAATGATCTCTCATCAAAGCACCTAATGCCTGCATATCAATCTGGAGATTAGGATTCAAATAAAGTCTTACGCCGGCGTTCTTGATAGATGCTTTTGTAAAGCCCAGTGTGCCTGCAAGAGATCTCATGAGAGAGACGCCTGAGAGGATATAAACTTCCGAAGGAGCATCGCCGTAACGGTCGGTGACTTCATCGATGAAATCGCCATAGGATTCGAAGCTTGAGATGTCGCCGATACGTCTGTAGCAGCTCATTCTTGCAGCCTCATCCTGGATGTAGGAAGAAGGAATGTAAGCATCGTAATCGACTTCAACAGTGAAGCCTTTTTCGGTGCTTTCTGAATGTCCTGTGATGACATCAGTATCAAGAACTTCGTCTTTTCCTGACTTGAGAAGACGTACTTCTTCATCCAGCAAACGACAGTAAAGTTCGTATCCGATGACGTCCATCTGGCCGTGCTGCTCTGCACCCAGCAAACTGCCGGCTCCTCTAACCTCAAGGTCTCTCATTGCGATCCTGACACCAGAACCGAGCTCGGTGAATTCACGCAAAGCGTTGAGCCTTTTCGAGGCTTCCTCGTTGAGAGGGGCGTCGGCGTTATATGTGATGTACGCGTATGCCTGTCTGTCAGAGCGGCCGACACGGCCTTTGATCTGGTAGAGCTGGGAGAGGCCGAAGCGGTCGGCGTTCTCGACGATCAGGGTGTTTACGTTCGGCATGT
>CAMYXF010000013.1 GCA_947303185.1 uncultured Clostridia bacterium
ATCTGCTCCTTCATGAGAGCTTTACGGCGGTAACACCGCTCATATCCAAGGAGGTTTAAAAAGTGGCTAAACACGATAAAGTTGAAGTAGGACTTTCAACAATTCTTAATCCGGTACCGGTAGTAATGGTTTCTTCTGCAGGAAAGAATCCTGAATCAGAATCAGAGAGACCTAACATCATGACTGTCGCATGGGCAGGAACGATCAATTCCGAGCCGCC
The DNA here is from genome assembly GCA_947303185.1 of uncultured Clostridia bacterium. Classification (GTDB taxonomy): domain Bacteria; phylum Bacillota; class Clostridia; order Saccharofermentanales; family Saccharofermentanaceae; genus Saccharofermentans. The sequence continues at coordinate 221 of CAMYXF010000013.1, forward strand.
CATGTTATCCATCAGTGTCCGCAAATCAAGACACTCACATAAGCTCATCTCAGAGACAGGCGAGTTCGTAGTAAACCTCGTATCCAAGTCTTTGTGCAAAGCCTGCGATTACTGCGGCGTAAGGGGAGGAGACAAGGAAGACAAGTTCAAGTCATGCTCTCTGACACCCGTTAAGGCTAAGGGTCTTAAGTATGCTTATGCTATCAAGGAAGCTCCGGTATCTATCTCATGCAAAGTTAAGAGTGTTCAGGAATTAGGGTCACACGATATGTTCATCGCAGAGATAGTCGGCATCACTGCTGATACTTATCTTTTGGACGATAAGGGCAAGCTCTGCCTTGATAACGCCAGACTTGTGGCTTATAACCACGGCGAGTATTATCTCCTGGGCGAGAAACTCGGCTTTTTCGGTTATTCCGTTGCGCCCGAAGACATCATCAAGAAGAGAATGGGAAAAGAGAGTAAGGGCAAGAAGAAATGAAGTTCAAAGGAATAAAGAAAGTCCACGAAGGACGTTTTATAACATCTTATAACGCTGAATACGAGACCGAACTCGGCAACCGGAAAATCTACGAGATGGTCTCAAGAGATAAGAATATTACCAGTCTTGAAGAACTTAAGGCAGATAAATGTGATGCGGTAGTTCTTATTATCACAAATTCCGACGGCTCGAAAATCCTTCTCAGCAAGGAGTTCAGAATGGCTGTCGGAGGTTTTGCTTATAACTTCCCGGCAGGTCTCATCGATCCCGGTGAGTCTCCCAGAGAAGCTGCAGAAAGAGAACTTTGGGAAGAGACAGGCCTTAAGCTCGTATCCATCGACGAAGTCCTTCCGACAAGCTATTCAGGTGTAGGGATTACTAATGAGAGGACCTGCTGCGTCATCGGTACAGCCGAGGGCGAGTTCGCTCCTAGTACATCTGATGAGGAAGAGATCGAAGCGCGCTGGTATACAAAGGAAGAGGTAAAAGAACTTCTTAAGCAGAATAACTTTGCAGCAAGAACACAGGCTTTCTGCTACTGGTGGGCTAAAACTTAAAATTCATCTGACAAGTAAAAATACTTGACACGCCATTTAACCTTTGTTATTATGTGCAGGCTGAAATAGGGGAGGCTTGCCTTAAAATGCGTGAAAAGTCAGTAAGAACAGACCTTTTGCTTGATTTCTACGGCAATCTCCTGACGCCCAAGATGAGGCGCACCTGTGAGAGCTACTATAACGATGATCTGACTTTGGCAGAGATCGCCGAAGCAGAGGGTATCTCAAGACAGGGCGTTCACGACACGGTCAAGAGGGCAGAGAAGCAGCTTGAAGAGTACGAAGAGAAGCTCGGGCTTCTTGCACTTTTCGAGAAGCAGCAGGCAAAAGCAAAACAGGCGCTCGCGCACCTTAACAGCGGTGATACCGGCAAGGCGGCAAGAGAGCTTGAAGAATTAATAGAGGAAATGTAACAAGTGTTTGAGAGCTTATCACAAAAGCTTCAGAATATTACTTCCAAGATGCGCGGCAAGGCCCGCGTAAGTGAGAGCGACATCAAGGAGATGATGCGCGAGATCCGCATGGCCCTTTTGGAGGCGGATGTTAACTACAGCGTAGTCAAGGAATTCGTCGCTGACATGACCGAGAAGTGCAAGGGCGCTGACGTTCAGGAGTCCTTTACACCCGGCCAGCAGATCGTAAAGATCGTAAGAGACGCACTCACAGAACTTCTTGGCGGTGAAGAAGGCGAAGACAAACTCAAGGTTTCAGATACAGGATTCAATACGATAATCCTTTACGGTCTCCAGGGTGCAGGTAAGACAACTACTGCAGCAAAGCTTGCAAAACTCTTAAAAGAGAATGGCAAGAAGCCGATGGTAGTATCCGTAGACGTTCACAGACCTGCCGCTGCACAGCAGCTCAAGGTTTTAAGTGATGCAGTAGGCGTTGACTGCTACATCGATCCTGAAGAGAAAGATGCTGTTAAGATCGCAAGAGACGGTGAAGGCAAAGCAAGATACATGCTCTGCAATTACCTCATCATCGATACTGCAGGACGTACGGTTGCAGATGAAGAACTCATGGAAGAGCTCCGTGACATCGCAGCTGCAGTAAATCCTACAGAGAAGCTCCTCGTAGTCGACGCGATGATCGGTCAGGAAGCTGTTAACGTAGCACAGCTTTTCGAGCAGAACATCGGCATGGACGGCTTCATCATGACAAAGCTCGACGGTGATGCCAGAGGCGGTGCTGCGCTTTCAATCAGAAAACTTACAAACAAGCCTATTAAATACATCTGTACCGGCGAAAAGGTTGACGCCATCGAGAGATTCTATCCCCAGCGTATGGCTGACAGAATCCTTGGAATGGGTGACGTCGTAAGCCTTATCGAGAAGGCACAGCAGAACATCGATGAGGAAGAAGCACGCAAGGCAATGGAACGCATGATGACCAGTTCCTTCAACCTTGATGACCTCTATGAACAGTTCGCACAGATGAAGAAGATGGGTTCGCTCAAAGACCTTGTCGGCATGATGCCAGGCGCTGCAGGCAAGGTCAACGAGGAAGATCTTGATGACAGGATCGTCGACAGACAGATGGCCATCATCACTTCCATGACCAAGAAGGAAAGAAGAGCACCTTCTATCCTTAATGCGAGCAGAAGAAAGAGAATTGCAGCAGGTGCCGGCGTTCAGGTATCTGATGTAAATAAACTTATCGCCCAGTATGAGCAGACAGCAAGGCTCATGAAGCAGTTCTCAAACGGCAAGGGCGGATTCAAGATGCCTAAGGGGTTTGCAAAGCAGGCAGCCAAGATGGGCCTTAAGGGCAACATGGGCGGCTTAGGAAACATGGGTGGAATGTCCGGTATGGGAACAGGATTCCCTCAGGGTATGGGAAGCCTCTCAGCACCCAAGGAAGATTACGATGATACACCCTTTACGCCCACAGGAAGACGCGACCGCAAGAAGAAGCGCAAGGGCAGAAGATAAAGTCAATCCCGTCATATTTCATGGCGCAGATTATAAAAAACAAAAATATATTTTTTGGAGGAAACAAAAATGGCAGTTAAGATTCGTTTAAGAAGAATGGGTAAGAAAAAGGCACCTTTCTATCGTGTAGTTGTTGCTGACTCTAGATATCCTAGAGATGGCCGTTTCATCGAGGAGATCGGTTACTATGATCCCATGACAGAGACAGACGGCGTTAAGATCGACGCAGACGCAGCAAAGAAGTGGATCGCTAACGGAGCACAGCCCACAGATACAGTAAAGTCTCTTCTTAAGAAGCAGGGCATCATCTGATTTAATATCAGTTGATACTCAGAATAATAGGAAGGAGAGCTTTATATGGACGATTTATTGGTTTATATCGCCAGGGAACTTGTCAGCAATCCCGATGAGGTAAACGTAAAGAAGACAGAGCGTGGAAACACTGTTGTTTTCGAGCTGTCCGTTGCTCCCGAAGATACAGGAAAGATTATCGGCAAGAACGGTAAGAGAGCTCAGGCTATCCGTTCGATAATGAAGGCTAAGTACCTCAAAGAAGGTAAGCGCGTTATAGTCGATATAGTAGGCTGATTCTTTTGGATAATCTCATCATTATAGGAAAGATTACCGGCGCGCATGGTGTCCGTGGGGAAGTTAAAGTATTCCCCTTAACGGACGACCCGCGCCGTTTCCTTAAACTTAAGGAATGTTTTTTCTGCGGGCCGAATTTCGAAAAGCCTGAAGCTTCAGTATGCTCTTCTGCAAGGCTGGACAGAGGAAACGTTCTCGTAAAATTCGAAGGCGTCCCCGACAGAGACAAGGCTGAACTTCTGCGCGGCAGATTTATCGCTGTCGACAGAAAGGATGCGGTAAAGCTCAAGAAGGGCAGCTACTTTATTACCGATCTCAAAGGCCTTAAAGTAATTGACGATGAAAAGGGAGAAGTCGGAACGGTCATTGATTGTTTTGAGACAGGATCCCAGTTTACGCTTGAGATAAAGCGTGACAAAAAGAAAAATCTCATGATCCCTTTTGTAAAAGCATACTGCTATGAAGTAAGTATCGAAGAGGGATTCATCAAATGCAAGATGCCTGAAGGCCTTTATGAATTATATGATTGACCGTTGCTAATGGTCTTAAAAACAGCACTTAAAAGCTCCGGTGACCCGGAGCTTTTTCAGTTTTACAATAAAATTTTACAATTGGTTTATGTATATGACTTAAAACCCTGATAAGATAATCGTATATATTCAGAAACGCTCAGCTTTTTTATTGGAGTAGCTTATGAAGAAAGAACGTCTTGTCGGAATAATAATGGCGATCATTATGTCGGCCGTAATGGGTGTCGTTTCTGCTGCGCTCGTAATTAAGAATAATCCGGAAGCCGTAAGATATACTCCCGTCGAAATGCTTTATATCACGAACATCGCATTATCGATCGTTATCGGCGTGATAATTTCACTGGTTGTTCCGTTAGGTAAGCTTGGCGCAATGCTTGCAAGAAAAGCAAATGCCAATCCTCCGGGAATTAAGTTCTTCCTCATTAATGCGATTCCGATCTCACTCGGTAATACACTTATCATGAGTATTCTTATGAGTTTATACGGTGTTATTTCCGCACGCATGAAGCTTCCTGCAGAAGCGTTGAGTCAGCTTCCTCCTTTTACGGTAATGTGGTTCGGCAGCTGGTTTAAGCTTCTTTTACCGACGCTTCTTGTCAGTTATGTCTTGTCGGTCATTTTATCACCACTGATTACAAAACTTCTTGGTGTAAATGGCCAGGGTCCCAAGAGACCTGAATGATTAATTAAGTTCCGAAAGACAGGTGATCTTTATGAGTTGTGTATCAAAAGAAAAATATGCTTCATATCTTGAAAGAATGGTCAGCGTTACACACAGCCAGCCTGTTGACCGTGACGCTTATGTTCAATTGATAACGGAGATCTGCAAGGATTATAAGCTTACCAAGGGCATGAGTGAATTCTACATTACTCCAATGATGGAACAGCGTGGGATTGGTGAAGTTTTTTGCGATTTCGATAACGGAAAAAGCACCAAAGTCCTTTTACGCATCAGGATCGTTTCAACTTCAAAGGCAGTAATCATAGGAACGCTTTATTCCAACCCTGATGAATATGTTCATGAGGATGTTGATGTCCAGCAGCTCGATTCGATGCTAAGGATCATACTCGGATATGTCAGCAGAGTGCGTCTGATCAAAAAGCTTGAAGAGTTCGGATTCTCTGACCTTGACGGTTACCGCAATTTCCGTGCCTTTGCCAGATTCATGGATGTTAACAATGCCGAAAACAAGCTGGGCGGCAAGGTGTCATTCTACATCGATCTCCATAATTTCACATTGATAAATCAGGAGATCGGACGTGAGAATGGCGACATCGTCATGCGCAAGTATTATGAACTGCTCAGCGATACCATTGGAGAAACAGGCATTATCATAAGACTCGGCGGAGACAGGTTCATCGGCGTTTTCGATAGGGGCGTACAGGACGATGTTTTCAGGATCTTTTCCGGTGCCAACATTGCTTACGACGTGACAGGACAACAGAGAGTAAATGTCTCTGTTGCAGCCGGAATCTATGCGCTTCCTATACCGTATATGCTGAAGTCTTACGGTGACATCATGGACAAGATCATGCTTGCAGGCAATGTTGCAAAACGCCACGATGGCGAGCGCATTGTCACATACGGCGAAAAGATGAAGTCTGAGAGCGACCATGTGAAAATGATCCAGTCGGCTTTCATGGGCGCTCTTAAGAATGAGGAATTCATAATCCACTATCAGCCCAAAGTCGATATTGAGACCAAGCAGATCGTCGGCGCAGAAGCGCTCTGCCGCTGGCAGAGAGACGGAAGGGTAATACCGCCTGACGAGTTTATACCTATTCTTGAGCTGAATACTTTCGTTTCCGATTTGGATTTCTATGTTCTTGACCACGTTTGCAGGGATATGGTCAGATGGCTTAATGAAGGACGCAAGCCGGTACGTGTATCAGTCAACTTCTCAAGAAAACACCTGGTCGATATCAATCTGACGGATCATATCATCACAATAATCGATAAGTATAATATTCCTCACGATCTTATAGAGATCGAACTTACGGAAACCACTTCTGACGTTATGTTCAGCGACTTGAGACGTATCGTAAGCAGCCTTCAGAGAGAAGGCGTAAAGACTGCCGTGGATGATTTCGGTGTAGGATATTCATCATTGAATCTTATCCGTGATATTCCGTGGGATGTTCTTAAGATCGATAAGAGCTTTGTCCCTGAAACTGAAGATGACAGTAATATCTCAAACGTAATGTTCAGGCATCTTATCTCACTCGCGCATGATATGGGTCTGGAATGCGTCGTTGAAGGTGTTGAGACGGATGAACAGCTGAAGATCATGAGAAAGAACAGCTGCAGGATCGCCCAGGGTTTCTTCTTTGACCATCCGCTTTCAGTAGACGAGTTCGAGGACCGTCTGGTCAACAAGACATATCCATAAGAGCTTTCGTGCCGCCGTAATCATTATGGCGGCATTTTTCGAAAATCAGATGCATTTATGCTATTATTTCCCTTGAAATATCGCAGTTTTTCTTAGGAAGGGTTAAGGGAACGGTACATAAGGCATATGAAATTCTATGTGGCTACATTATTTCCCGAGCAGGTAACTTCATATCTTGATACCAGCATAACGGGCAGGGGAATGGCGAAAGGCGCCTTCTCTTTGGAATGCATCCAGATGAGAGATTTCGCGCCCAATAACTACGGCCGTATCGATGACACCATTTATGGCGGCGGTACCGGCATGATGATCCGTCCCGAACCTGTTTTCGGAGCTTACGAAAAGGCCGTCGAACTCTGCGGAGGCAAGAAGCCTCACACGGTTTACATGTCGCCCAAGGGCCAGGTCTTCAATCAGGCCAAGGCTCACGAGCTTGCCAAATACGATAATCTGCTCATCATCTGCGGCCACTACGAAGGCATTGATGCGCGCGTGATCGATGAGATCTGCGACGAGGAGATATCCATCGGCGACTATGTCTTAACGGGCGGTGAGACCGCTGCGATCGTAGTGATCGATGCGGTTGCAAGGCTCATCCCGGGCGTGCTTCCCAATGAAGAAGCGTATACTAATGAGTCCCACACTGACGGAATGCTTGAAGCACCGCAGTATACCAAGCCTCCGGTATGGCACGGCAAGGCCGTCCCGGAAGTCCTTAAAAACGGCAACGACGCAGCAATTACGGAGTATAACCGCATCGCTGCACTGGTCGATACATGGCATAACAGGCCCGATATGCTTGACAAACTTGACATTTCTGAAAGTGATTGGGCTAAAATGCTTGCCTTTGAAAGAGGCATGTGCTAAAATTCTCCAGTTATCAGGATGGTCCTCTGCCATCATCCAGGCAAGAACATCTGCAGGAAAGTGAGGAAACAAACAATATGGATTTAGTAAAAGTCATCGAGAGCGAGAATATTCAGAACAGCTATCCTGAAGTAGAAGTCGGCGACTTCGTAAAGGCTCACCTCCTTATCAAGGAAGGCGCAAAGGAGCGTATTCAGGTATTCGAAGGCTATGTCATCGCAAGAAAAGGCCAGGGCCTTTCAGAGACAATAACAATTCGCCGTGTATCTTACGGTATCGGCGTAGAGAGAATTCTCCCTGTAAACTCACCCAAGATCGATCACATCGACGTTATTCGTAAGGGTAAGATCAGAAGAGCAAAGCTTTATTATCTCCGCGATCGTCAGGGCAAGGCTGCAAAGATCACACAGAAGATCTAATCGCAATCTTAAATTCGATTTCAAGAGGTGCTCATTTCGGGCACCTCTTTTTGTTGCCCAGGAAAACGTCCAGGTTTTTTGGCTTTTTTCCTGGACGATTTCCTGGATTTTCGGGAAATCCAGCTTTTTGTCCATGTTTTTATCCGTTTTTCCTGGACAAAAATCTGGACGCTTGTTTTTGACAGTTTAGAGTTCCAGATTTCGAAAAGACAGATATTATTGTGTTACAATCTGTGAGTAACTTATAAGGAGTTCTTATGGCAGAGAAAAAGAATGACATCAACTGGTTTCCGGGGCACATGCGAAAAGCCCTCAATGAGACGGGCGAGAGATTAAAGCTCGTCGATCTTGTATACGAGACGTGCGATGCCAGAATACCTTTCTCGAGCCGCAATCCGGAACTCGATAAGATAATCGGTGACAAGCCAAGGATCGTAATCCTTAATAAGGCTGACCTTGCAGACCCTTCGAAAACTCCCTTGTGGATAAAGAGTCTTGAGTCTGAGAAGACCCGTGCCTGCGCGCTTGAGAGCACGCATAAAAAGGGCTTCGACAAGCTTAACCAGATCACGATGGAACTCATGAAGGATAAGCTCGAGAAGGCCGCTGAGAAGGGCAGGATCGGAAGACCCGTAAGAGTCATGGTGGTTGGCGCGCCGAACACAGGAAAGTCCACGATCATCAATGCTCTCGCAGGCAGAAAAGCTGCCGTTACGGGCGATAAGCCGGGTGTTACAAAAGACTTCAAATGGATCATGACAGGCGGAAGACTTGAGCTCATGGACATGGCAGGCGTTTTGTGGCCGAGAATTGCCAATGCCAAGAGCGGCATCTGCCTTACTGCTTTAGGTTCCGTAAAAGAAGAAGTTACGGATGTAGTTAAGGTCGCTTATGAGACTTTAAAGATAATGTACGATATTTATCCTGATCTTCTTAAAGAACGTTACGGCGTTGATATGGAGATCCAGGCTGAAGAGGACGCAGGATATTTCCAGGATCCGTTCTACGATATCTTCCTTGCGATGGCAAAGAAGAGAGGCTGCATCTTAAGCGGCGGAAGGATCGACGAGGAGCGCTTTGCAAGGCTTTTCCTGAATGACTTAAGAGAGGGAAGGACCGGAAGGATCACTTTAGAGATGCCTGAGGATTTTAAGTGAGGTAAAACATGCCCAAGCTTACGACTGAACAGCTTATCGCCAAGTATGAGGCGATGTATGAATACGAGAACGACTGCTTATCCAAGGGCTTCAAGATGATAGGCGGTATCGATGAGGCGGGAAGAGGCCCTCTTGCAGGACCTGTTGTTGCCGCATGCTGCATCCTTGATCCTGAGGTAAAGATATTGGGTCTTGATGACTCCAAGAAGCTTTCCGAGAAGAAGAGGGAAGAACTCTTCGTTGAGATAAAAGAGAAGGCTAAGGCTTATGCCATCTGCGCCGTAAGTCCGGAAGAAATCGATGAGATCAATATTCTCGAAGCTACGAAAAAAGCTATGAGAACATGCGTAAAAGACCTCGCTGCAAAGGGCCAGTCTCCTGACATCCTTCTCATCGACGCGGTTAATCTGTCGGGTACTGGTCTTGATGTCATCCCGATCATTAAGGGGGATGCCAAATCAGATTCGATCGCTGCTGCATCGATCCTTGCAAAAGTAACCCGTGACCACATGATGGTAGAATACGATGAACAGTATCCGGGATACGGCTTTGCAAAACATAAGGGTTACGGCACAAAGGACCACTATGCGGCTATTAGGGAGAAAGGAATGACCCCTATCCATAGGAGATCGTTCCTTAAGGTTATACATTAATCGTCTTGAAAAATATTGTTTCGTGAGCGCTTCCGCACAAGCGCAAAGCGCGCGGAGGACCCGCGCGAACGAAAGAATATTTTGAAAAGTATTGACTTTGTGGCAAAGTTTAAGTATTATATCGCTCGTGAAAGAAGAACATCCGTTTCTCACCTCAAGCGGCAATAGCTTGTAAAGAGGTCAATAACTAGATAATTAACCTATTTTTTGAGGGGTTGCCATTAAGGCAGGGTAGTTATGAGAGAACGGATTTTATCCGTTCTTTTTTTATGCAAGTATTAGGAAGTCTTAACTAAGGAGGTGGCTACCATCGCAAAGACCAATGAGACTCAGATGATTAACGGAGCTATCAAGTTCCCTCAGGTTCGTCTTATTGACGCAGAAGGACAGATGGTTGGCGTTGTGTCAATCGAAGAAGCTCTTAAGAGCGCCGAAGATGCTGAATTAGATCTCGTCTGCATTTCACCTAATCCTGACAACCCGGTTTGCAGAGTCATGGATTACAACAAGTTCCTTTTCGAGAAGAGCAAGAGAGAGAAGGAAGCAAAGAAGAAGCAGAAAGAGACAGAACTTAAGGAAGTCGGCTTAAAGCTTACAACAGACGTTCACGATGTCGAAGTAAAGCGCAAGATGGTCGTTAAGTTCCTTTCAGCAGGAGACAGAGTCAAGGTTAACATCAGATTCAGAGGCCGCGAGATGGCTTTCCAGAATAAGGGTTACGAAGTAATGAACAGTTTTGCTGAGAGCGTAACCGAATATGGATCAGTAGACAGACCGCCGAAGATAGAAGGCAGGAACATGGTAATGTACCTGTCACCGGCAAAGAAAAAATAATTTAGGAGGATAGAAATATGCCCAAGCAGAAGACACACACTTCTTCAAAGAAGAGATTCAAGGTAACAGGTACCGGTAAGGTTCTCCATAAGCAGGCTTTCAGAAGCCACATTTTGAGCAAGAGACCTACTAAGAGAATGAGACACCTCAGACACAATCAGGTTTGCTCAGATCAGAACGCTAGAATCATCAAGAAGATGATCCCTTACGCTTAATTGCTTAGAATTTAGGAGGACAAGATAATGTCAAGAGTTAAAAGAGGAATCCGCACAAGAGCGCGTCATCATAAGATTTTAAAGGCAGCAAAGGGTTACTGGGGTCATAAGAGCAAGCTTTTCAAGGTTGCTAACCAGCAGGTTCTCAAGTCCGGTAACTATGCTTACAGAGACAGAAGAAATAAGAAGAGAGAGTTCAGAAGACTCTGGATCGTTCGTATCAACGCAGCTTGCCGTCTTAACGACATGAGCTACTCCAGATTCATGAACGGCCTCAAGAAGGCTGGTATCGAGCTCGACCGTAAGGTTCTTTCCGATATCGCTGTTACAGATGCAGCAGGTTTTACTTCTCTCGTTGAGAAGGCTAAGGCAGCTCTCTGATAACTTAATTCACATTGAATTCAACAACTGCGTGGGATAATTCCTGCGCAGTTTTTATTTGTCCGAAAATTTGGTTGCTTATGAACCGGAAATGAGGCTAAACCTGTGGCAGTAGCCGCACTTTTTACCGCACATATCGAAAAATGTTAACAAATATGCGGCTAAACCTGTGGCAGTAGCCGCACATATAGCCGCATTTTCTCTTTCGCAAAAGGTGTTCTTTAATCTGATATAATGTTGTTCGTATCGAAAAAGGAGACTTACCCTAGTGCAGATCATCACCAGCCGCGACAATCCGAACGTGAAGCGCATCGCAAAGCTCACCAAAAGAGATAATGCCAGATCTGAAGGCGTTATCTATCTTGAGGGCACAAGGCTCTGCGAGGAGGCGTTAGCAAGCGGCCAGACTCCGATCGAAGTTATTGTCTCCGAAGACAGGCTTAACTGGGCAAAAGAATTTACGCCCGGAACTGAGCCGCTTATTCTGAGTAAAGACGTTTTCAAGAAGATATCCCAGACAGTCAATCCGCAGGGCGTGGCGCTCATTATCAAAGAGCCTTCCATATCTTCTGATATCCCTCGAAAAGCAGACGGCAAGGACATCTACGTTGTCTTAGAGAACACACAGGATCCGGGCAATCTCGGAACGATAATCAGAACCGCTGATGCTTTCGGTCTTACAGCAGTTATTGTAAGTCCCACGACGTGTGATCCATATAACGATAAGGTCATCAGGGCAACGATGGGATCGGTATGGCACATCCCGGTCGTAAGAAAGACGATGGATGAGTGTTTTGAATTCTTCAATAAAGAGAATATCGATACTCTCGCGATGCATCTTAAGGGCAATGAATTAGGAGCAGGCGATCTTAAGCTCCCATGCGCTTATTTCATAGGCAATGAGGGTGACGGTCTTACTGATGAGACTACGAAGAAATGCACTAAGCTCGTTAAGATCCCAATGAAGGGAAAAGCCGAATCTCTCAATGCTGCGGTAGCGGCTTCGCTCATTGGTTTTGAGCTCTCAAAGCTCCTTTAAAAAGACCTTTATTAACGAACTAAACAATTTACGCATTGTGAATGCATAATTATTCGTAAAACCGTGAGCAATTCCTATTAGAAGAAAAGCTTTATAATATCTGGTATTATAGGCGCTAGTCTAAGTGAACATACAGGAAGTCAGTCAATATGGAATCCGAACAGAACAAAGAGCTTATCGGCAAACTTGCTGAAGTAGCAAAAGTAAAATCGCATATTAATACAGAGTTGTATTCCAAGTACAACGTTAAGCGCGGTCTGCGTAATAACGACGGTACCGGCGTACTCGTAGGTCTTACCGAAGTAGGTGAGGTCATGAGTTACATTGTTGATGATGCCGACAGGATTCCCGTTGAGGGTAAGCTTTTCTATCAGGGATATGAGGTAAAAGATCTCGTTAACGGATTCTTCTCACAGAACAGATACGGTTATGAAGAGACTGCATTCCTGCTTCTTACAGGTGAGCTTCCGACTGCTTCAGAGCTTAAGGATTTCAATAATCTTTTGAGCGAAGTAAGACCTCTTCCTGACGGATTTACAGAAGACATGATCATGAAGGCACCTTCACCGGACATCATGAACAAGCTTGCAAGATCCGTTCTTGCTCTCTATTCATATGACGATAATCCTGATTCAACGGATATCAATAACGTCGTAAGACAGTGCACAGAGCTCATCGCAAGATTCCCTGTACTCATCTCTTACGGCTATATGGCAAGAAGACACTACATCGAGCACAGAGACCTTTATATCCATGCTCCTGTAGCTGAATACAATACCGCACAGAACATCCTTCACATGATCAGACCTGACGGAAAATTCACTGAGCTTGAAGCAAGGATCTTAGACCTCATGCTCGTTCTCCACGCTGAGCACGGCGGCGGTAACAACTCAACATTCGTAACTCACGCAGTATCTTCTACGGGTTCTGATACATATGCGGTAATCGCTTCTGCAGTAGGCTCTCTCAAGGGCCCCCAGCACGGTGGTGCATCCAACAAGGCTTATGCCATGATGAAGGATCTCAGAGAGCACGTAAACGACTGGACAGACGAGAAGGCAATAAGACAGTATCTTGCTGACATCATCACCAAGAAGGCATTCGACAAGTCAGGACTCATCTATGGTATTGGTCACGCAGTTTATACTTTGTCCGACCCCAGAACAGTAGTGATCAGAAAGTACGCTGAGCTTCTTGCAAAAGAGAAGGGCCAGATGGATCTTTATAATCTCTATCTGCTCGTCGAAAAGCTTGCACCTGAAGTATTCCACGAAGTTAAGAAGTCCGATAAGCTCGTTTGCGCTAACGTTGACTTCTACGCAGGCCTTGTATATTCAATGCTCGGAATCCCTTCAGAGCTTTATACACCTCTGTTCGCATGCGGAAGAATCGCAGGCTGGAGCGCTCACAGAATCGAGGAGCTCGTTTCAGGCGGCCGTATCATGAGACCTGCATTCAAGTGCGTAAACAAGAGAAGACCTTACGTTCCTGCAGAAGAAAGACAGGACATAATCTGATATTGGGACAATTTATCCCGATATGAGGACAGAATTAAACTAACTTGGTTTGACATTGCCCGGTGTACTTGCACAGAAAATAATCCTGTGGTAATATACTCGGGCAAACAAACAAGGCCCCATGGTCAAGTGGTTAAGACGGCGCCCTCTCACGGCGCAATCAGCGGTTCGAATCCGCTTGGGGTCACCAAATAATGAGGAAGGACGAACATCTTACTTGATGTCCGTCTTTTTGTTAACACAGGAACTTTTTACGGATATGGATGAGAACAAGTATATAAAGATCAGAGGCGCCAGAGAGCACAACCTCAAGAATATCGACATAGACATACCGAGAAGAAAGATGGTCGTACTGACAGGTCTTTCAGGTTCCGGTAAATCTTCACTTGCTTTCGATACGATCTACGCTGAAGGCCAGAGAAGATATGTTGAATCACTTTCCTCTTATGCCAGAATGTTCTTGGGCCAGCTCGACAAGCCTGACCTCGACAGCATCGAAGGTCTGTCACCGGCTATTTCCATCGACCAGAAATCAACGGTAAGCAACCCGAGATCAACAGTAGGTACCGTTACTGAGATATACGACTATTTCAGACTTCTTTATGCCAGAGTCGGCGAACCTTTCTGTCCGAACTGCGGCAAGCCCATCAAATCACAGGGTATCGACCAGATAATAGACAAGCTCAAGGTTTATCCCGAAGGCACGAGAGCTATCATTTACGCTCCTGTCGTAAGAGGCAAGAAGGGTGAGTTCGGAAAGCTTTTCGAGGGCTTCAGAAAGTCCGGTTACGCGAGAGTAAAGGTTGACGGCATCACTTATGAACTCGATGAGGAAATCAGCCTTAACAAGAACAACAAGCACGAGATCTCAGTTGTAGTAGACAGACTTGTCATCAAGGAAGCAAATACAACGAGACTTTACGATTCGTGTGAGACTGCTCTTAAGCTTTCTGACGGACTTCTTTCGGTTGAACTCCAGACCGCTACAACAGACGATAAGGGCGAGAAGACATATGAGACGAGCGAGGAGTTTTTCTCGCAGAATCTTGCATGCCCTGACTGCGGCATTTCATTCGGCGAGATCAATACGAGAAGCTTCTCTTTTAACAGCCCTGAAGGCGCATGCCCCAATTGTTCGGGTATCGGTACTCTTACGGCGGTAGATCCTGAACTTTGCGTTACAAATCCAAAGCTTTCTATCAATGAAGGCGCGGTAAGGACTGCAGGCTGGAATTTCGACGATCCCAAGAGCTGGGGAAGATGCTTTATCGAAGCACTTGCCAAGAAGTACAAGTTCTCGCTTGATACGCCTTACTACAAGCTCCCCGAGAACGTTAAGAACATCATTCTCTACGGTAACGGCGGAGAGATGCTGAAGGTCGATACAAGGAATTCACTCTATCCCAGAAGCGGCGATTACTATTCCGACTGGGAAGGCGTTGTGCCGAGCGTTATGAGACGCTGGAGAGAGTCCGGCAGTGAAGAGGCAAAGGCTTCTTACGAGAGATACATGAGCATTGACATCTGTCCTGTCTGCAACGGCGCTAGACTTAACAAGAACAGTCTGTCCGTTAAGGTAGGCGGTCTTAATATCAGCGAGCTTACGGATATGTCCGTTAAGTCGATGAGAGAGTTTTTCTCTGACTTAAAGCTCAAGGGCAAGAATTCGGAGATCGCTGCTCCCATCTTAAGGGAAGTTAAATCAAGACTTGAGTTCTTATACGATGTAGGACTTGATTACATGACGCTCTCAAGATCGTCTGCAACTCTTTCAGGCGGTGAGGCACAGAGAATCAGACTTGCCACACAGATCGGTGCGGGCCTCCAGGGCGTGCTCTACGTCCTCGACGAGCCTTCAATAGGTCTTCACCAGAGAGATAACGATAAACTTATAAAGACTTTGTTTAAACTCAGGGATCTGGGCAATTCCATCCTCGTCGTTGAGCACGATGAAGATACTATGCGTGCTGCTGACCACATCATCGATATCGGCCCGGGTGCCGGTTCGTTCGGAGGTAATGTCGTAGCACAGGGTTCAGTAGATGACATCATCGCTGAGAAGAATTCCGTTACGGGCCAGTATCTTTCCGGTGAGAAGTTCATTCCCGTTCCCATGAACAGGAGAAAGATCGATCCCAAGAAGATGCTGAAGATATCAGGTGCTCACGTAAATAACCTTAAGAATATCGACGTGTCGATCCCGATCGGCCTTTTTACGGTTATTACGGGCGTATCTGGCTCGGGTAAGTCATCTCTTATCAATTCGACTCTCGTGCCGTACCTCTCACACGAGCTTAACGGCTCGCGTAAGATGCGTCTTAAGTGCGACAGGATTACGGGGTATTCCAACCTCGACAAGATTATATGCATCGACCAGAGCCCCATAGGAAGGACTCCGAGAAGTAACCCTGCTACATACATTGGACTTTTCGATCTCATCCGTAAGCTCTATGCGGAGACTCCTGATGCGAAGCAGAGAGGTTATAAGGCAGGAAGATTCTCCTTCAACACCAAGGGCGGCAGATGCGAAGCCTGCGCAGGAGACGGCGTTAACAAGATCGAGATGCACTTCCTTCCCGATATCTACGTCACATGCGACGTATGTAAGGGTAAGAGATATAACCGTGAGACTCTTGAAGTCAGATACAACGGCAAGAATATTTCTGATGTTCTCGAGATGTCCGTAGATGAGGCCTGTGAGTTCTTTAAGAACCATCCTACGATCTATAAGAAGGTTAGGACGCTTCAGGACGTAGGTCTGGGCTATATCAAGCTCGGACAGCCTTCCACGACGCTTTCGGGCGGTGAGGCTCAAAGAATCAAACTTGCCTCGGAATTGTCGAGAAGATCGACGGGAAAAACGATATATGTATTAGATGAGCCGACGACCGGTCTGCACGTCGCTGACGTCCATAAATTGGTTGACATTTTAGAACGCCTAACCGAAAATAAGAACACTGTGGTCGTAATCGAGCACAATCTGGATGTCATAAAGACAGCAGATCATATAATCGATCTGGGTCCCGAGAGCGGTGACGGAGGCGGTGAGATAGTTGCTTCCGGAACGCCTGAGGAGATTGCTAAATGCAAGAAGTCTTATACGGGACAGTTCTTGAAGCCCATTCTTGAGAGGGCCAGGAAGAACGGTCAGTATAAGGATATATCTGCGTTTATCGACACGGCAAGGCTCGAGGAAGAACAATACGACATTCTTACCGGTCCCAGGGTAAGACGCAGGATAAGGGAAGATATAGACGACAACGGAGAAGAGTAATGGCAATTTGTAGTATTTGTAAAAAGAGGCATGCTATCGTCTTCACAAGCCGTTATGAGAACGGTCAGAGAATAGACGAAGGTTTCTGCCTTAAGTGCGCCTATGAATCAGGTATATCGGGTGTTACCGATATGTTCAAGGCAACAGGAATCAATGCGGATAACATTGAAGAGATGAGCGACAGGCTCGAAGAGCTTGTTTCACAGAACGGTTTTTCAGCTGACCCTACTGACTTTCTTAAGTCTCTTGCGGCCGGTGATGATTTTGGCGGTTCATCTTTCGACGATGACGACGAGACATATGAATTCGATGAGGATTCAACTCCCGTAAACATTGCAGATCCTGATGATTCAAAAGATGACAAGTCATCTGAAGGTGAGGAGAAGAATAATATCTTCGGTTCTCTCTTCGGAAGAAGACCCGGCAGTGAAGCCGGAGATGATGCCCAGGAAGGCAAGGCCAGCAAGGATCCCAGAAAGGTAAGAGGCAAGCAACGTCTCAAGTACCTCAACGAATTCGGTACAAACCTTACCGAGCGTGCCGCAGAGGGCAAGATCGACCGCATTATCGGCCGTGACAAAGAGATCGAGAGATGCATCCAGATTCTTAACAGACGTTCCAAGAACAATCCTGTTCTTATCGGTGCGCCCGGTGTCGGTAAGACAGCAGTAGCACAGGGCCTTGCTGTTAAGATCGTTGAAGGATCAGTCCCTGAGAAGCTCCTTAACATGCAGGTATGGCAGCTTGACCTTCCTGCAATGGTTGCAGGTACTCAGTTCAGAGGCCAGTTTGAGAGCCGTATCAAGGGCGTAATCAACGAAGCTATCAAGGCTGAGAATATCATCCTTGTAATCGATGAGCTCCACACGATCATCGGAGCAGGCGATGCAGAGGGTTCAACCAATGCAGCAAACATCTTAAAGCCCGCTCTTGCAAGAGGCGAGCTCCGCATCTTAGGTTCTACCACAACTGCTGAATATAAGCGTATCGAGAAGGATTCTGCTCTTGAGAGACGTTTCCAGAAAGTTATGCTCGACGAGCCTTCCGTAGAGATGTCCATTGAGATCTTGAAGGGTATCAAGGATTACTACGAGAAGCACCACAACGTCACATATTCTGATGAAGTAATCGAGTTTGCCGTTAAGGCATCCAAGAGATACATCACTGACAGATACCTTCCTGATAAGGCCATCGACCTTATTGATGAGGCTGGTTCTGCAGCAAATCTCAAGAACGTTAAGCTTGTTAAGCTTGCCAATACGAAGAAGGCGCTCGAAAAGGCTAAGCGTGAGCACCAGATGCAGATAGACTCCATGGAGAATTCATCTCCTGAGGAGCGTGAAGCTGATTACGAGAAGGTAGCTGAGCTCAAGGCAAAGGCTGACAAGCTCCAGAATGAGCTCGACCAGCTCGAGAGCGACATCGCACCTGATCCGATCCAGGTTGAGGATATCGCGCGCGTAGTCGAGATGTGGACAGGCATTCCGCTCAAGTCCATCTCTGAGACTGAGACAGAGAAGCTCAACAATCTTGAAGAGAGACTTCATAAGCGCGTAATCGGTCAGGAAGAGGCCGTACACGCCGTTGCAAGCGCTGTAAGACGTACAAGAGCCGGCTTTACAAAGAAGCATAAGCCGACATCATTCATATTCGTAGGACCTACGGGTGTAGGTAAGACAGAGCTCGTTAAGGCTCTGGCTGAAGTCATGTTCGATACTGAAGAAGCTCTCATCAGAATTGACATGTCCGAGTACATGGAACCTCACTCAGTATCCAAGCTCATCGGTTCTCCTCCGGGATATGTCGGATTCGATGATGCCGGACAGTTAACTGAGCAGGTAAGAAGAAAGCCTTACTCGGTAATCCTTTTCGATGAGATCGAGAAGGCTCACCCTGATGTATTCAACCTTCTCCTGCAGATGCTTGATGACGGTGTCCTCACAGACAGCCACGGATTGCACGTTAACTTCGAAAACTGCATCATCATCATGACTTCCAACGCAGGAAGCTCAGCGAAGGCTGCTACGATCGGTTTCTTTAACGAGACACACGAAGCTATGGAACAGCACGTGCAGAGCGCTCTCAAGGAGACATTCCGTCCTGAGTTCCTGAACCGTGTTGATGAGACAATTATCTTCAAGTCATTGAAGCCTGAGGAGATCCGCCAGATCGTTAACATCATGATCAAGGATGTATTCCAGGCATTGGATGACAAGCACATCAAGTGCACCATGACAAAGGCAGCAGGTGACAGACTTGCTGAGCTCGGTTACGACGAGAAGTATGGTGCAAGACCTTTGCGCAAGGCGATAAGGACAAATGTTGAAGATGCTCTCTCTGACATGTTCCTCACAGGCGCGCTCAAGGATGTCGTAAGCCTCAAGATCGATTTCAGAAGAGGCAAGTTCGTTTTCGATACGATCAAAGGCGAGCAGTAATTCAAAAAACAAACCAACAAAAAAGACGCTCTCGAATCGGGAGCGTCTTTTAGTTTGCGTCTGATTACTGATTACTTGACCCAGTCGAAGAATGCGTAGTTGTAACCATACTGGCTTACATAAGAGCTTGTGGTTACATAAACGGTGAAGATATATGTCTCGCCGCCTGCAACTGCGATCTCGTTAGGTGTGCCTCTGAATGATGTGCCGTCACCGGTAAATGTCATTGCGTCAGAAGATACATCAGTAATATCCTGATCGCAGAAGAGCTTGATATCAAGACCATAGAGAGACTTGGGAAGGTTAGCTGTGCAGTTGCTCTTGTTCTTCAATTCGATATCGAACTTGAAGCCGTCTTCAGTAGGAGCAAAGTTGCAGATCCTTGTGCTGAAGTCGTTGATGCTTGAACCTTCAACAGTGTTAGACGTTGTCTGTCTTGTCTTTGCAGGCTCTGTAGCAGTTGTTTCTTCTTCAGTAGTTGTTGTCTCTTCCTCTGTGGTTGTAGTAGCCTCAGTGGTTTCTTCTGTTGTTGTAGTTGTAGTAGCTTCAGTTGTCTCAGTAGTTGTTGCAGCAGTTGTTGTGGCAGCTGTTGTAGCTTCTGTTGTTGTCTCTGATACTGTAGTAACTTCTGTTTCCTCCTTGGAAGGTTCGATCGTAGCTGTCGTTGTAGCTTCAGTTGTAATTGTCTCGACAGGCTTCTTGCCGAAGAGATTCTTGAGGCCTGAAGTATTGTCCAGAACGAGGAGTACGCCGATTGCTACGAGGATGATTGCAAGGAATGTGATAAGACCTGCAAGTCCGGGATCTTTTGTAGCCTTGGGTTCCTTCTTCTTTTTCTTGTTCTTAACTGTGCTGACAGGTGTGATCGTCTTATTGATGTGAGAGTTAGCTGTAGCATTTGCGGCAACGCCTCTTGTAGCCTGTACGGGCTGCTTTCCCTTGGGCTCGAAAGGTGAGTTGTCAGGCATCTGGGGAGCTGCTGCAGGCTTGCTTGATGTACCCGGTCTGTGTCCTGTTGTAGCAGGAGCAGGTGCCGGTGCAGGAGCGGGAGCAGGTTTAGCCTGGAAGGGAGAAGGTGCAGGTGCAGGAGCCGGTGCGGGCTTTGCCTGTGCAGGAGCGGGTGCCGGAGCAGGTGCGGGTGCAGCGGCTGCAGCTTTAACTGCGGGCGCTTCCTTAGGCTTAGCTGAAGCGGCAGGTCTGTGAGGTGTTTCCTGTTCAGCAGGTGCCTTTACAGGTTCGTAAGACTTTGCAGGCTTAGCAGGTTCAGCTGCTTTTGCTGCTGCGGAAGCCTGTGATGCCTTTGCTGCTGCGGAAGCAGAAGCGGCTGCTGCCGTAATGGATGCTGCTGCAGCTGCGGCTGCTGTATTTGATGACTTTGCAGGTTCAGCTGCCTTAGCTGTTGCCGGAGGAACAGGTCTTGCGTGTTCAACGGGCCTAGCGGGTTCAGCTGCCTTAACAGGTTCAGCGGGCTTAGCCTGTGCAGCTGCAGCATCCTGCTTGAACATGTCTGCTCTTGTCTCGGGAATAACGCTTGCTGCAGGATTTACGGGCTTTGCGGGCTCTGCCGGTTTAGCGGGTTCAGCAGGCTTAGCCGATGCGAAAGGTGTTGTCGGCTTAGCCGGCTCAACAGGCTTAACTGCTTCAGCCTTTGCAGCCTGTTCTGCTGCTTTCTCGGCTTCCTGTACAGCCTTGGCGTTCTGAGTAGGCGTATTGAATAATTCTGTCTTATTTGCAGAAGGATAAGGTCTGAAACCTGCGGGCTGTGCTGCAGGCTGTGCAGGTGCCTTGGGTGCTTCTGCTCTCGGGATATCTACACCGTTAGGCGCAGGGATATCAGGCTTTTCTGCGTTAAGGAAAGGACTTGTATTCTTGTCATGCTGTGAAGTAGCAAAGTCAAGACCGTTACCGGACTTGAAGATCCTCTCGTTAGCCTGTCTTGCTTCGTACTTGTCGAGTGCTTCATCAAGATCGTCGAACTTCGGAATAGCATTCTTGGAAGGTTCGGGTGCCTTGGTTGTGAATAACGGCTTATCGAATGTGCCGCCATTCTTGGGGAAGGCAGGCTCTGTGGAAACAGGTGCCTTAGGAGCTTCAGCCTTGGGAGGCTCGACCTTGGGTGCTTCCGGCTTAGGCTCTTCCTTTACAACGGGAGCAGCGGGCTCTTCGGGAGCCTTGAAAGGCTTGAATGCAGATATGGATGAATCAAATTCAAAATCATCAAACTCGTCTTTGAATCCTCTGTCGAAAGAGCTGTTCTTTTTCTCAAGATTCTCTTTGCTCTCCTTGAGCTTATCGGCAATGGATTCAGTCTTGTCACCGGGTTTGAACTGAACTGCAAAAGAGGAATCAATAAAATCGTCCTTGTTGTCAGAGTTGTTCATACCGTTTAAGTTGTTAAACTTATCAGGATCGTTAGGCATAAGTCTAATCTCCTTTATAAATAAATATATATGCTATTTTATCGTTAATGAAATCTCAATCAATACATTTATGTTACGATTTCTTGTCTTTTATAAACTTTATGAGTGAATATTGTGCCTTGACTTTGAACATTCATGATGTTAATATTGTTCACGCACTTACGGATAGGCTCGTGTGGCGGAATTGGCAGACGCAACGGACTTAAAATCCGTCGGAGTAAAATCCGTACCGGTTCAAGTCCGGTCACGAGCACCATTTATTCCTTTTAAGTGCGGCGATTGATATCGCGGAGTGGAGCAGTTGGTAGCTTGCCGGGCTCATAACCCGGAGGTCGTGTGGTTCGAGTCCCGCCTCCGCAACCAGATTAAAAAGGTTATCTCATTTTGAGGTAACCTTTTTTTCGTTTCCGTGAATACAAAATCTGCCATGTGATAAGATAAAGACATCACGAAAATCTTTATGGGAAGAAGATAGGAAATGAGAAAATTAATCAGAAATATTTGCGTATTTTTTGCACTGGTAATTACGCTTACATGTCTTACTTGCTGTGCATCGAAAACATCATCTCAAAGTGAGACTGAAGACCCTTCAAAATGCATTTATACGGTCGTTATAACTGACCTCGAAAACGGTGAGGGAATAGAAGGTGTCATAGTCAATTTCTGTACTGATTCAACATGCGTTCCTGTTACAACGGATGAAGAAGGAACTGCTGTTTTTACAGGTGAACCTTACAAGTATCACGTGCAGATTATAAAGTGTCCTGAAGGCTATGAAATGCCTGAAGAATCAGACTGGTACACAGAAGAAAAAACTGAAACTTTTAACGTAACTTTAGCGGCGGTTTAGAAGTGAAACACAAGAAAATAATTTGGGCGGTTTTGGTAGCCGCAGCAATCCTTCTTATAGTTTTCGGCGTATTAAACGGCGGAGCACGTGATGTTTTTGCAAAAGCCGTAAAGATCTGTTCGGAGTGTATCGGCCTTGGATAAGAAGCAGAGAGAACCTTTGACGAGAAGGCTCATACAGGTTTATACGGCACTCCTTTACAACGCTTACATTAAAGGCTTTGCAGAAGGTGAGATATATACAGGAGTTTTGAAAAACGCATGTGTTCCGGGTCTTAACTGTTATTCTTGTCCCGGTGCGATAAGTGCATGTCCTTTGGGTTCTTTGCAGAATGCAATTTCAGCATCGGCTGACAGACCTGCGTTTTATGTTGTTGGAATAATCCTTCTTTTCGGAATGTTTTTGGGACGTGTGATCTGCGGCTTTTTATGCCCATTCGGACTTATCCAGGAACTGCTTCATAAGATACCGGTTAAGAAGCTTAAGAAGAATAAGATCACTCAAAAACTTACATGGCTTAAGTATGTGATATTAGGTGTTTTCGTTGTTGCAATTCCATTGCTCTTTGGCCTTAGGAAATTACCTCTTCCTGCATTCTGCAAATATATCTGTCCTGCAGGAACTTTAGAGGGTGCATTGCTGTTGATGATCCATCCTGATAATGCAGATCTTCGCGCATTAACCGGTGGACTTTTTTACTGGAAGCTTGCAGTACTAATTGCGATGTTGATCTCATGTGTTTTTATATTCCGTGCGTTCTGCAGATTTATCTGTCCTCTGGGTGCGATCTACAGTTTGTTTTCGAAGATCGCTCTGCTCGGAGTAAGGGTAGACATGAATAAATGCAATAACTGCGGAGCATGCGTTAAGACCTGTAAGATGGATATTAAAAATGTTGGTGACAGGGAGTGTATCCAGTGCGGGGAATGCATTGATGTATGTCCTGAGAAAGCTATAACTTTCAAGGCCGGAAAGCTTGCTTTAAGAGGTCCTGATATCGCTCATAAGGAGGCAGAATCATGAGGAAAAATATCAGGATAATTCTCTGGAGTATAGCGATTGTTTTCCTCGTTGCGGTAATCGTTTTTGTTAATTTCTTTGGAAAGAATAATATCACCACAGGTGCAGCTCAAGGAGAGATGTTAAGTGATTTTTCCATTGCTTGTGTAGATGGAAATAATTTCAATTTGTCTGAACAGAAGGGGAAGGTTGTTGTTATAAATCTGTGGGCAACATGGTGCATTCCATGTGTTGATGAGCTTCCGAATTTTGAGAAGATAAGTGAAGAATTTTCCGGTGAAGTCTCAGTGATCGCGATTCATCCGACGCCGGTAACAACCGACGTAGCGGAGTGGCTTTCAGATTATTCTTATACTATTCCTTTTGCAGTAGATGAAGACGGAAGCGTAAGTGAACTTCTGAATGCTTCGACTGTTTTACCCCAGACGATAGTTATTGATAAGAACGGTATCGTTACTTATAACAAGTCGGGAAGTCTCTCTTACGAAGAACTCCGTGACATAGTTTCCGGCGCCCTTTCAGAAAACACCTGATTTCTGCCTTATACATATATTTCTTGTTTTTTTATTATTTGTGTATAATGTATGCGGTTTATAAGCAGAGCAGGAGGCTTTTTAAATGGCTAATCTTCAGAATGAACAAACGGCTGAACGTAATGATGTTGCCGGTAGAATAGTTCGTATCTGTATATTGATAATCGTTTCTTTTGTCGTAGCGATCGCTGCGGTGTCTTTTGCTGTTCACCACATGAGACTCCAGTTCGAGGAAGAGTTCCAGAAGATCTCTGACACGAAGATGCATCAGGTGACAGACATAGTCAGAATGAGTATCGACGGTGATGATCTCGTATCGAATACCGTTAATGCTCCGGCTAGATACAGCGCACTCCTCGACCTTATGCTTGCAGATACTTCATCTGAGAATCTGTCCGCAGAAGGATACGGCCTTTTCGGTTATAACCAGGGTCAGTTATCACTTCTCTTAAGCCGCGGCGTAAATGATCCTTCAGAGTTCGCAGTTGCAAGCAGAGACATTTCCGAGTGGCTCGGCGGAACGTCAGAGCAGACAGTTCTCTACGGAAAGAATTACGAGAGCATCATCGTTCCGATCACAGACAGCACAGGCATGTGTGTTGGTGTTTTCGAGTACAAGTGCACATTCGGTGAGCTCTATGAATTAGGCGACAAGCTTGAGTCAAGAATTCTTACAGCGGTTGTAATCGCAGTTCTTTCAGGCGTATTCCTTTTCGCTCTTCAGGAAGTTCTCATCCGTGTTCTCAGAGGAAGACAGAGCGGCTCAGGAAAGAAGAATGTTGAGACTCCCCAGAACCGTGACAGAAGACTTATCTCTTCCACGATCGGTTACTGCTTCACGATAATCCTCGTCGTACTTATCGTGATGGCTACACAGCTTTCTAACACGTACATTAAAGCTCTTGAGAGCGAGCGTGCAGACATGATGGAAAAGTGCGCGGTAACTTCCGCTACTGCTCTTACATACACTGAAGTAAGAGAGAACATGTCCTACATGCTTCCTGTTTATAAGTATGCAAATGACAAGCCTTATATCGTAAACATCTATACGATGGCAGGTGATTCATTCTTAAGACTTTATTCTTCAACTGCTACAGGTAACGTACAGCAGTATTACCTGACAGGCGCAGGCAACCAGTACATCGACTGCTTCGGTCTCCAGCAGGTTGCTTTCACATCCAGAAATGACGGCGGCGTCTCATATGTTTGCGCTATTGCTCCGATCATTTCTTCTGAGAATACCGTATCAGGCGTTCTCGAGATTATGATGCCCAGAGATGATTTCGAGAGTTCCGTAAACGGAATGAGCCTTTCATGGATATTCACGATCATCTCCATTGCTATCTCAATGGGTATCATGATCTTCGAATTGAACCTTCTCATTTCAACGATCTCAAAGGGCATCTCCGGCAACGCTCCCGTACTCGTTATGTATGGTGAGAATGCAAACAGATTCCTTTCATTCTTTACTGCATTCGGCTCCATCATGATGCCGATAGCGTTTGCGGATTATTTCAAAGAACAGATAGACTATCTGCCGATGCAGGCAGTGCAGGGACTGATCTGCGTTACGTTGCTCTTATTCATCTGTGGTTATCTCGGATTCTCTGGACTTCGTAACAGCATCAAGACAAAGCTTACGAGCAGGATCGCTCTTATCTCGATAACATGCGCAGGTTATTTCTTCGCACTTATCGCAGGCGTAGTTAATTTCCCTTATCTTACGGCTGTTCTCGCACTTCCGATCGGCTTCTGCTTCGGTATGTCTTTCGACTATTTGAGAGACTACAGAATCAATGCAGGAAGACTTGGATATAAGGACTACAATGACAGAGTAATCCACAATGTTCAGGCATCATCTTATTTTCTCGGTGTTGCCGTAGGTGCGGTTATTGCAGGTATCTGCTATGAGAGATACGGTCTTTTCATCGTAACCATCATCAGCGGTGCTGCACTCGTTCTTACAAGCATAGGCATGATCTACTTTATGCAGAACAACACTCAGGTAAGAGAAGCGTCTCTTTCAATCAGCGGATTCTTCTCAGTATTCGGTGATTCAAGGATCGCAAGATTCCTGAATTCCTCATTCCTGATGCTCGGTGTCGCTCTTTCATTCATGCTCATGTTCATTCCGAACTATCTTGAAAGAGTAGGCATCTCACTTCCTACGACATCATTCTATTTCCTCGTTTGCGGATTCACTGCATGCTTCGTATGCGGCTTCGTTAAGAACAGATTTGCGCACCTTCTCACATCAAGAACGAGAGTGCTTATCCAGGCTGCATCTACAGTTCTTGGTCTGTTCCTTTTCGCAATCATGCCTTCTGCAAAGATGCTCGTAGTCTCATGTGCATTCATGGGTATCGCACTCGGAATCCACGATTACTATTACATCTATGTTCTTTACCTTATCTGCAACGGCAAGGTAAAGGCTAACTTGAGAAAGCTCGCAGAGTACACGGTTTATATGGGTGCCGGAATCATGCTCCCGATAATCATGGTTGCATTCATGGTAAACAACGTCAGGATCACATTCCTTATCCTTACGCTGATCGTTGCAGTACTTGCATTCCTTTATCCTCTGTCTTCGTTCTCCGGCCAGATCGATGAGCGTGATATCTCATTGAAGCCTGAGAAGAGACAGCGCGAAAAGCCTGCTCCGGCAGCACCCCAGATGGCAGCACCGGCAGCTCCCCAGGAGCCTGTTGAAGCTCAGCTTCCTGCAGGTGAGGCTATCCCTGAAGAACCTGTTGCAGCACCTGCGCCAACTCCCGTACATCAGTATCCTCAGTCTGTACGTAAAGCTGCTGTACAGAACAGGAGAAGATATCAGCAGCCTGCCCAGCAACCCGTAGAGCAGCCTGTTGAGCAGCAATACCAGCAGCCTGTTCAGCAGTATCAACAGCCTGTACAGCAGTATCAGCAACCGGTTGAACAGCAGTATCAGCAGCCTGTTCAGCAGCCGTACCAGGCTGATCCCAATCAGTATGCGGCACAGTATGCTGCACCCGTAGATCCTTATGCTGCACAGCAGATGCAGCAGGCACCTGCAGATCCTTATGCAGTTGCAGGCACTGATCCGTATGGTGCCCAGGCAGCCCAGCCGGCTGCTCCGGATCCGCTTGCTTTCCTGAACGGAGACGAAAACGAAGGAGGTAATCAAAATGGCTGATGAACTCTGGAATCAGAAACTGACACGCGAGAATATCCGCGACTTCTATATGTCCACCGTAGTTATGGTTTATTCTTCCTGCTACGGAATTACCAAGGAGGCTACACGTTGCGAGAATGCAATCGTTAAGTCTTATCTCGATATCTACGCTAAGCGTAATAACATTCCCGGTGATAAGGTCATCTATGAGTTCGGTGATATTCTTCTTGCTAACTCCAAGAACATAGTCGCACAGTATCCGCTTCCTGCAGATCTTACTTTTGAAGAAAGACTGCTCGATGAATATACACGTAACTCAATGCTCGAGAAGATCCTTTCCAAGATCGATTCAAAGAGCTTTAAGGCTATGGAATTCATCAACACGGATGTAAAGAAGGGAAGACGCCCGAAGCAGATGCGTAAGCTTAACGATCTGTTCCAGGTAACGCCTCTTCTTATCCTTGAGATAATCGTTCTTGCGATCGTTATCTGGGCTGTAAGTTATGTTGCTGTAACGCTTCCTTACAGACATTCAGAACTGATTAATGAGAAGAGTATTTTCGAGACTGCATCCATTCAGGAACAGTACATCAATGCGCTTTCATTCTATCCGTTCAGAATACAGACAAACAAATCAACAGAAGAAGGATTCCTGCCTGTACCTACTGAAGGCCAGGTATCAGATCCTGCAGCTGAAGGCCAGGTTGAGCCGGCTGAGACTACAGTATTAGGTCCTCAGCTTGCTGAATCTTCAACTGAGCTTTCTGCTACGAGCGGCTGATACGCTAAAATAAATCAATTCAATTTGCGATAAAAAAGGTCCGAAATTTAGTAGTTTCGGACCTTTTATCTTGTGTAAGATAAGAGCATATTCAACCCAAACTACTATGTTTGTACACCCACCGGAAAGGAGCACGATTCATGTTCGATTTTAAGTATTTCACACCCACTAAGGTTGTATTCGGAAAGAATACTGAAGCTAAGGTTGCTGACCTCATTAAAGAGTTCGGCGGAACAAAGATCCTTATCCATTACGGTGGCGGAAGCGTCGTCCGTTCAGGACTTCTTAAGCGCGTTACAGATACACTGGATGCTGCCGGAATCAGCTATGTAACTCTCGGCGGCGCAGTTCCTAATCCTCATCTCGGACTCGTTTATGAAGGCATCGAACTCTGCAAAAAAGAAAATGTTGATTTCCTTCTTGCAGTAGGCGGAGGAAGTGCGATCGATTCAGCTAAGGCAATCGGTTACGGCGTTGCCAACGGAGGCGATGTATGGGATTTCTACGACTATAAGCGTAAGGCTGAAGGCTGCCTTCCTTTAGGCGTAATCCTTACCATTGCAGCAACAGGAAGTGAGATGAGTGACTCTTCTGTTATCACAAAGGAAGAAGGACTCGTTAAGCGCGGTTACAGCAGTGATTTCTCACGCGCAAAGTTTGCTATCATGAATCCTGAACTTACAATGACTCTTCCTGATTATCAGACAGCTTGCGGATGCACCGACATCATGATGCATACCATGGAAAGATATTTCACAAACGGCGGCAATATGGAGATCACTGATGCACTTGCAGAAGGACTTCTCCGCACGGTTAAAAAGAATGCCATCATCCTCAGAGACGATCCCCAGAACTACGATGCAAGGGCAGAAGTTATGTGGGCAGGAAGCCTCGCACATAACGGCCTCACAGGCTGCGGTAACGACGGCGGTGACTGGATGACGCATAAGCTTGAGCATGAGCTCGGCGGCCTCTACGACGTCGCTCACGGCGCAGGACTTGCTGCTATCTGGGGCAGCTGGGCAAGATATGTTTACAAGGACTGTCTCCCGAGATTCAAGAAGTTCGCTCTTAACGTTATGGAAGTTGAGAATTCCGGTACTGATGAAGAGATCGCTCTTAAGGGTATCGAGGCTATGGAAGATTTCTACAGAAGCATCAACATGCCTACAAATCTCCGTAAACTTGGTGTCAATGCAAATGAGAAGGATCTCGTTGTCATGGCTCACAAGTGCGCTGTCGGCGTAGGCGGTGAGATGGGGTCTGCCAAGGTCCTTAACGAACAGGCAATGCTCGACATCTATCGCGCAAGCATGTAATCAAAATATACAATTCATATTCATTCTTAACAGGAGGATTCCATTATGTCAGTAAAATGGGGCGTTTTGGGCACTGCGAATATCGCAAGGGGATGTACCATTCCCGGCATGAAGATGGCTGAGAACTGTGAGTTATATGCCATTGCAGGAAGAAACGAAGCCAAGGTCCAGAGCTACAAGGATGAATTTGGTTTTGAGAAAGCTTATGTAGGATACGATAAGCTTTTGGAAGATCCTGATGTCCAGGCTGTTTATATTCCTTTGCCGAATAATCTTCACAAGGAATGGGTCATTAAGGCTTTGAAGGCAGGCAAGCACGTTCTCTGCGAAAAGCCTCTGGCACTTAATGCAGAAGATGCAAAAGAGATGTTTGCTGTTGCAAAAGAGAATAACGTTATCCTGATGGAAGCGTATGCATATCTTCACAGTCCTTATATCCAGTCGTTGAAGGATGATATCAAGAGTGGAGTTATCGGTGACGTGGAATTCGTAGATACTGCATTCTTTACACAGTACTACGTAGAAGACATCAGAATGTATAAGGAGCTTGGCGGCGGTGCTGTCTACGATCTCGGATGCTATTGCACGACGATGATCTTGTCCCTTGTAGATTCCACACCTGATTTTGTCATGGCGAAAGCAGAGTTCAACGATAAGGGTGCAGATATATTGGCATCAGTTATCCTGAAGTTCGAAAATGGTGTCAGAGCAGTATTCAATGTCGGCATGATCTTTGATCCCGGTTCAGACAGAAGAAAAGACATTCTTTATGTCCACGGCTCTAAGGGAACCATCGTATCAGACGTTGAGTACAACCAGGAAGGAAAGGTCTCATATACCGTTACATCCGGAAGCAAGGTTTATACGCCTTCAATCAACGTTCCTCACAACTACATGCTTGAAGTTGAGCAGTTAGGCAGATGTATCGAGAACGGAGAATCTCAGCATATTACACCTGAATTCTCGATAAAGAATGCAGAACTTATAGATGAGATCCTTAAACAGATAGGTTATTAATCAAGAGGTAAATATCATGAATGAGACATTGAAAGTATTAGAGACAAGAAGAAGCTGCAGAAACTTCAAGCCTGACATGGTTAAGGATGAAGACCTTAAGGCCATCATCAGGGCTGGTACATATGCTGCTACAGGTATGGGCAAGCAGAGTCCCATCATCATTGCCGTAACTGACAAGGCGATGAGAGATGAGATCTCAGAAGCAAACAGAAAGATCGGTGGATGGGATGCTGGATTTGATCCTTTCTACGGCGCACCCGTTATTCTTATCGTTCTTGCTAAGAAAGATGTTCCGACTCATATTTACGACGGTTCTCTCGTTATGGGCAATCTCATGAATGCGGCTGAAAGCCTTGGCGTAGACAGCATCTGGATCCACAGGGCAAAAGAGGAGTTCGAATCTGATTTTGGAAAGAGTATTCTCGCAAAGCTCGGAATCACTGATGAGTACGAAGGCATCGGCCACTGCGCATTGGGCTATAAGGCTGACGCTTTAAATGCACCTGCACCTCGAAAAGAAAACTACGTTTATTACATCTGATGAGGCCTGATATGGAAAAGAAATTCAAAGTCCTTATTCTCAATGGAAGTCCCAGAGAGAATGGTAATATCGCTCTTGCATTACATGAGATGAAGCAGGTTTTCGATGAGGCAAATGTCGAATACGATTACTATCAGCTCGGCAAGAAAGACATTAGAGGATGCATTGCATGTGAGTCCTGCCGCCAGACAGGCAAGTGCGTATTTAACGACATCGTAAATGAGCTCTCACAGAAATTCGAAGAATCAGACGGATTAGTTATTGCTTCTCCCGTTTACTATGGTTCTGCAAACGGCACACTGATGTGTGCTCTTCAGAGAATGTTCTACAGCACGCATTTCGATAAGAGCCTCAAGGTAGGCGCAAGCGTGGTAAGCGCAAGACGTTCAGGCTGCACTGCTACTTTTGATGAGCTTAATAAGTTCTTCACGCTCTGCAACATGCCTGTTGCTACAAGTCAGTACTGGAATAACATCTACGGATGGGAGCCCGGTGAGGCAAGCGTAGACGACGAGGGAAGACAGGTAATGCGTGTTCTTGCACGTAATATGGTTTTTCTCATGCGAAGCATAGCGCTGGGCAAAGAACAGATCGGTCTTCCGGATGAAGAAGACCGTGTCTGGACAAACTTCACCAGATAAATAACAAGTTTCCGATTCCGCCTTGTTTTCAGCTATAATGAAGCAGTAACTCATTATATGAAAAGGTGAAATCATGGAACTTAATAAATGCCCCAACTGTAACGGAAAATTAGAACTCGCTTCAAGCAGAAAAAGAATGATCTGTCCTTTCTGCGGAAGCGAGTTTACTCTTGATGATACGACAAAAGAAGAGATAGGCGACAGCCCAATCAATAAAGACTGGTTCATTTACGAGTGGGACTATAAAACGCTTACAGAGAATCCTAAATACAGCGAGGGTGTACAGGCATTCGTCCGTACGCTTAATGAATACGATTCTTCAGAGCAGATCGAGAAATACATGCGAGACTATCTCATGGGTTATAACGAGGCATCTGCGCCCGGTATAAGAGAGAATAATCTTACTGATATTTCCAGAAGATTATCAGGCTCCATGATGCCCGACGAGAGAATAATCATTTATAACGATGACGGTATTTTTGTTCACGGTAAGACAGGAGTCGTAGTCACGAATAAGAGAACTTTCTTCGTTGAAAAGAAGAACTTCAAGGAAATGATGCATGTTTCCGTTCCTTATCTGCTCTTCGGTTATTCAGTTGGACTTCCCGAGATTAAGCTCGGCGAACCATATGCAAATAACATCGGCACTTTTACTTCGCATTATGCTCTTATGGGAACGGTGGCAGCTCTTATTTGTATGTTGGGCTTTGAACAGCGTTCTGACAGGCCGAAGATAAGACTCACAAGTTCAGTCAAATAATCCATATAGGGGGATTAAAAACATGGGAAAGAAAAGCTTAAAGCCTTATAACGACTATTGTCCGCAGACACTGTTCCTGTACGGAACTTACGATGAGAACGGCAATCCCGATTTCGGACTTTTCTGCTGGTTCAGTTATATCTGGGACGGCGAGATGGGTGTAATGTGCTGCATCGGAGGAGATAAGACCACTAAGCAGAACATTATGCGCAACAAGATCTTCTCTGCAAATCTCGTAACTGAGGAATTGCTTCCCGTAGCTGATTATATGGGAATTGTCAGCGGCGATAATCCGGACAAGATGAAGATCGATTTAGACATCGGCAAGGGCGCTGTCCTTAACGTTCCTGTGCTTAATAATTCACCCGTTAATTTCGAATTGGAAGTTACAGACTTTATCCAAAAGCACGACGGTACGGTAATGCTCTGCAAGATAAGAAACGTCCTTCAGGACGAGTCTTTGTCATCAGATGAGACGGCTGAGCAGAAGCTTAAGCGCATCGCTCCTGTAAAGACAACATGCCATCGTTATTTCAGTTTCACCGGAAACGATCTTGGCGGCTGGGGCGAACCCATGAATAAGGTGTAATTACTTCTTTTTATCAGGATCGAAATTCGCAAGCGGATTGCTCTCGATGGCGCGCTGCAATGCCTCGTCATCAACATGCGTGTAGATCTGGGTAGTTGAGACGCTCTGGTGTCCCAAGATCATCTGAAGATTTCTTATGTCGACTTTACCGTACTTGTACATGAGGGTCGCTGCAGTATGTCTCAATTTATGCACCGAATAGATCCTTGTATCGATGCCGGCTTCCTCAAGAAGACGCTTTATCGTTATCTGGATCATGTCATCCGAGATCCTTGTTCCGCGCTTGGATACGAACAGGGCTTTCTCTGCCTCAGGCTTGATCTTGAGGGTAGCTCTCTTGTTCATCCAGTCATCCAAAGCCTCAAGGCACGCGTCGTTTAGATAAATAGTACGTTCTTTATTACCTTTACCTATAACGGTAAGGGTAGTGCCGTGGATATTGTTGGTGTTTATTCCGCGCAATTCGGAAAGACGCATTCCGCAGTTAAGGAACAGCGTAAGCATGCAATAATCGCGCTCGTTGGAGTCCTTGGGCGAGTCGTAGGCTGTCTTAAGCAGTTCCTGGCTCTGTTCAAGCGTAAGATACTTAGGCATACGCTTGCCGATCTTAGGTGTCTCTATGTCGTAAGCAGGGTTGTGGTCTATGACTCTTCTCTTTGAATGAAGGTATTTGAAAAAGCTCTTGAGAGAGGCAACATGTCTTGCTCTTGCGGCATTGGACTGTTTTCGAGAGCGGGATAGCCAGATAACGAATGCCAGAAGGTCGTCCGTAGTGACCCTGTTAAGCATTTTGACGTCTACGTCTGATATGTCGATCTCTTCAAGGGGAGTACCTTCAGGAACCAGTCCGCGGTCCATTTTAAGGAACCTCGCGAAAAGAATAAGGTCGTATCTGTATTCTTTAACCGTCAGTTCCGAGCGTCCCAAGGCTGCCAGCATATAACTGCAGTAATTCTCGAGAAGCGGAAATGTAGGCGACATAAGCTCAGATACCTCTTTGGTTATTGATTAATTGCCTTAATTCTAACATAAGGATGGCGGGCATTTGGTTGATTTGACATACTTGTTATACAAAAGTCATTGTGATAATATGTGTTTGCTCGAAAGACAAATGTACGCGGTACGCGGACAATCGAGCCGAAAATAACCACAGTTTTCACTGTGAAGAGACAATGGAGTAATTAGAAATGGAACAGAAATTAAGAGTCGGTATCATCGGTGCAACGGGATATGTCGGACAGAGATTTATCACTCTTCTCGCAGATCACCCCTGGTTTGAGATCGTTGCTTTATGCGCATCACCCAGATCTGCAGGCAAGACATACGAAGAGGCAGTCGAGGGCAGATGGAAGCTCGACATACCTTGTCCTGAGTTCGTTAAGAAGATGGTAGTCTACGGTACAGACAATATCGAAGAGTATTGCAGCAAGATCGACTTCACATTCTGTGCTGTAGATATGAAGAAGGATGAGATCAGAGCTTTGGAAGAGAAGATTGCTAAGCTCGAGTGCCCTGTTGTTTCAAACAACTCTGCTAACAGATGGACAGAAGATGTTCCTATGATCATCCCTGAGATCAACGCAGACCACGCTCAGCTCATCGAAGCTCAGAGAAAGAGATTAGGTACAAAGAGAGGCTTCATTGCCGTTAAGCCTAACTGCTCAATCCAGAGCTACGTTCCGGCTCTTACACCTTTCCTCAAGAACGGTATCAAGGCTATCTCAGTCTGCACATACCAGGCAATCTCAGGTGCCGGCAAGACATTCAAGGACTGGCCTGAGATGGTTGGCAACGTAATTCCTTACATTGGCGGTGAAGAAGAGAAGTCCGAGAAGGAGCCTCTTAAGGTTTGGGGTCAGTTTGCCGGTGACCACATCGAGCTTGCTGAAAAGCCCGTTATCTCCGCTCAGTGCTACCGTGTAGCTGTTCAGGAAGGTCATACGGCCGCAGTAAGCGTATCCTTTGAGAACAAGCCTTCCAAGGAAGAAATGATCGAAGTATGGAAGAACTATGAGAGCGAAGCAGTTAAGCTTGGTCTTCCTTCAGCTCCCAAGCATTTCCTCCAGTACATTGAGGAAGATAACCGTCCCCAGCCCCAGCTCGACGCTAACTTCGAGAACGGCATGGGCGTATCAGTAGCAAGACTCAGAGAAGACAACCTCTTCGACTACAAGTTTGCATGCCTTTCACACAATACGTTAAGAGGCGCTGCAGGCGGCGGAGTCCTTACGGCTGAGCTTCTCGTAGCTAAGGGATACATTAGCGCAAAGTAATAATTCAGTTCAGGTTGAGGCATTTTTTGCCTCAGCCTGAATTTTACTCTTGACTAAACAGAACTTAATTACTATACTAATCAAGCGCTTTGAAAAAAGCATGTGTAGTGTGGATGTGGGCCTTTAGCTCAGTTGGTCAGAGCTCCCGGCTCATAACCGGTTGGTCCTGGGTTCGAGTCCCCGAAGGCCCACCACTACACAACAATTGAATATATGGGAAGATTCCCGAGCGGCCAAAGGGAACAGACTGTAAATCTGTCGTCATCGACTTCGGTGGTTCGAATCCACCTCTTCCCACCATAGAGGAGTTATCAGTATCTGGTAACTCCTTTGTTTTTTATAGGATTGCTTGTGGTTGAGCGGTTTTAAAGGGTATAAACACTAAAATGACTACTCTTTATAACCCTTTTTAACTCTTCATAAACCTACTTTATTTTGTCGTAAATTTTGTCGTAAGTTTTAGTTAGGCTAGTATTGTATTGATCAATAACATTATTGAATTCATCAAAATCAAGAAAGAGTTGATTAGTACTATTATTCTAAAAGAAAGCTAATGTAATGGTTGATTAAATCGGAAGGTATCGATTCCAACAATCTGAGAGGAACCTGATTCAACTTTTCGACCGGCATCTCGCAATTGCTGGTACCGTCTATGGGACAGGACTTTATCGTTATTTCATCTGACGATTCGGGAAAGCAGATAAGAAGGATTTTCTGGACGGGACCTGTTTCTGATAACAATGCAAAAACATTAAGACGGGATCTTAATGCCTTTCTGGATGAAGGAATCAAGCTCATCAATGAAAGACGTTTTGAAATAGTCAGAGAGACAGTCGGTTCGAATCCTATTACAGCTAAACAGGCTGCACCAGAATACTCACCGGAGAAAATGATATAATAACCATGTGTGAATGGCGATTTAGCCAATGGTTGATTTTGCTTTTGTTGGTAAGGGTATGGCAAAAACAGAAAAATACGATGCTTTTATAAGCTACAGGCATTGTGAGCCTGACAACGAGATAGCATCAAAAATACAGAAGAAACTCGAGAGCTTCCGATTTCCTAAAGATATAGCTAAAAAGGTGGGCAGGAACAGGTTTTCCCGCATCTTCCGCGATGAGACGGAGTTTGCCGTAGCTGATGATCTGACCAAGGCAATAGAAGAAGCAATCGTAAATTCAGATTATCTTATTGCAATCTGTTCTCCCGAGTATCTTAAATCCCCGTGGTGCCGTAAAGAGATTGAGACTTTCCTGAGGTTCCATGACAGGAAACATGTCCTGCTCGTGCTCGCAGATGGCGAACCCATGGAAACATTCCCTCCTGAGGTAATTTATGAAGACCTGTATAAGATCGGACCAGATGGAAGACCATTCTGGACGAAAGTGCTGAGGGAGCCGCTTGCTGCGGACTGCAGAGGTGAGAATTCTAAAGAAAGGAATCCCAAGATAGACAAAGCCGTAATCCGTCTTGCTGCAGCAATCTTAGGAATAAGGTTTGACGACCTGCAGCAAAGGCACAGGCAGGAGCAGTATAAGCGCACTAGAAATCGCGTGATTATTGTTTTTGGTGTTCTGGTAGCTTTTCTTGCAGTCTGTATAGGGTTCCTGTTCAGGATCGCCGGACAGAACCGCGAGATAATGGAACAAAACGAAATAATAAGCCTCAAGTACGCAGACTCGCTCGCCGCAACATCGGATAATCTTCTCCGCGACGGTAAAAGAAAAGATGCAGTATATGCAGCCAGACTTGCACTCCCGGATGAAGACACCGGTAACTACAGTGAGCTTGCCACAAAGGCTCTTGTCAACGCGCTCGGTATCTATGACCTTCCGAACACGTTCGGTTGTGATAACGATGTCCTGCTTCCGTGTTCGGTACTTGATGAAATGATCATATCTCCAACCGGAGGATATGCTTCAGTCAAGGATACTGACTATGTCAGATATGTTGTTGACATGAATACCGGTGCAACTGTATTAAGTTTTGAAGAAGATGACTTTTCCTACTTCGCTTTTGACGGGGAAAAAGGTTTTGTTTTCAAAAGAGCGGATGATAATTATTCTTATTTCGATTTTGAATCAGGAACCGAGACAGATCTCGGAGTGAGCAAGGCATTTTTATATTCAAACATTAACGGAGAAGGATATGCCGCGAGAACCGGTGATTCTTTCGTGCTGTATAAGGGAAATAAGCAGGTATGGAATTTCAACTATTCTTCCGAGGGGGTCTCTGATGAATCCAGGCTTGAGATTGCGGTGAATTTTATTCCCGGATCTGACGAATGCTGGGTTTTTATTACTGATTATGATAACCGTGTAACCAATGCATTTGTGATTGATATGTTGAACGGCAGTTCCAGCAAGCTTTTTATTGCCAATTCCGTATGCTTTGATATTGCAACAGATGGAAAGAACATTGTCTGGAAGGAAATCGAGGAATTTGATTATTCTCTCTGGATCATGGATATTAATAGCGGAACGGTAAAAAGCAGGTACGTCAATGACAGTTATAGATTAGTTGTCCTGAATGATTACGTTGTCACTGTAACCGACGGATCTGTATCAATACTGGATAAAGATCTTAATGATGTAGATCAATTTGAAGCCAGCGGCTATATCAGGACGTTTGTTTTCTCTGATGAAGTTATATTGCTGGATGATTTTGACTCGATGTATAAGATCAGGGACGGCAGATATACATGCTATGATACAGGCCTTAGTAATGAATTATTATCATGGATGCAGGAATACAGAGACGGGAAACTCTATGCAGCTCAAACAGGTGATAACCACATCTATACATACACATTCAGGCAGTCAGATTATATGACGGTTTTCTCAGGTGATTATGAAGAACTGCCGATATATAACTATGACCTCGATTTGGCATGTAAGGATCCTAAAATTTCCTCTTTTGTGGATCTGGTAATGCAGAATGAGACCGGGTTCGAAAAGAACAGGATAAAAAGAGTTGTTATGTGCCATAATGCCGAACTCGGACTTATCCAGTTATATGAAGGTACCGTGTTTATTTTTGATGCTTCCACGGGCGAACAGATTAAGACGATCTATTCAATGGAAGGCTACGTGAACACGTTCTATTATGACAAGCAGAGCGGATACTACTACATCAGCTCAACCAACGTGGATGTATATGACAGTAATTTCAAGAATATCTACAGTATCCGCAATTGTATTTTGTCAGGCATCGAAAAACAGAGCGGTGCGCTTGTCGTAATGGATATTACATTCAGTGATCCGAATAATTACACAGGTCACTACACCGTTTATCCCGTAACTTACGATCAGCTTATCTCCGTGACCGATGATTACCTGTCAGGATATGAACCTGATGAGCGGGTAAAGGAGAAATACAGCTTAGGCTGAAAGGATCGATCATGTGGTAATATGGTTATTCATTAAACCATATGAGCAGCAAGTTATGAAAAGACCGGAATTTAAGCAGCATTCTGAACTGTCCGGCAGCTGAGTTTGGTTGGACGATGTACCATTTTGGGAGTATCATTCAGGGTTATAAGCAGTACTTACACGTTTGAGTTATAAATATGAATTATGCTGATAAATATGTTGAGAATATGGTGAATGTGGGATATCACAGTTTAAACCGTGATGAAATGAAGTCCGCTTTCGAAGAGTATTTTAACGAATATCTCGATATGGAAAACTATCGTGAAGCTGTCCGGAATTATCTTGAGATACGGACGGATTCTGCTTTAGACCACAACCTGTTTTGCGCTGCATTGGCTCAGATAAAGGCATGTGTTCATTTAGGGTGTTTTAATTCAGAGCCTTTTAACATAAAGACTTTCTGGGGCCTCACTGAAGAAGAGGTGAATCTGATAATTGAGCATGGTGACAGGGAATGTGCTCCGTATATTCTGGCGTCGATCTATTGCGATGAACATGAAGAGGATGATCTGTACTAAAAGTCCTGAAGATAATATCCCAAAGATACAAGCAGGAGGAGTGATTCTTCCGGCTTTACTGTAAAATGAATCATAAAATCATCAGGAAATGAGTCTAAGAGAGATTAAACTAATGAGTGATTTTTATCTTACAACTGATATAGAAAAATACAGAGATACGCTTGAAAGCATCTGCAAAGAGTCTTCAGATTATTTAATGAAGGTCGAGGGCAGACCGGCACTGTCTGCGTTTGCGGATGTATATGAGACAATACCTGACTTGCCCAAGAATTTTCCTGTGAAATGCTTTGCATTTATATATAAGGAAGAGGCTGTTGGCTACGCATGGATAGTTGAAGATACAGAAAGAGAATTGTTCTTTATTCTTGGATTTAATGTGGCTGAAAGCTCCAGACGACAGAAGTGTGGTACACAGGCAATCTGCGCATTGGATGAGATCTACAAAGACTATAATACGTCAGAGCTCCTTGTTTCTACCAAGAACTACACAGGTCTGAATTTCTGGGTAAATAACGGTTACGCAGAGATTACCTGTGTTATCCCGCCGGAAGAACAAGGGACTGTTTCGACTGAGCTGAACCTCAGAAGGCATATTCAAAGACAATAATATCTTGAATTAAATGTACTAAGCTAAATATCTATAAAGCAAAAAATGCCGGGCACAAGAAAATGTACCCGGTAATTTTTGTTGTTGGTTCCCCTATGTAATAAAAATCGTGGTTTAAGTTTGGTTTAAGCCCTTTTTTTAGTCCGGCTTATGATGCTCAAATACTTGATTTTATTGGCTTTGCAGCGGTGGCCAAATTGGTGGAATTAGAACCACCTCTTCCCACCATAGAGGAGTTATCGGTTTCGGTAACTCCTTTGTTTTTCTAA
The DNA here is from genome assembly GCA_947303185.1 of uncultured Clostridia bacterium. Lineage (GTDB taxonomy): Bacteria > Bacillota > Clostridia > Saccharofermentanales > Saccharofermentanaceae > Saccharofermentans. Next base: position 40,215 of record CAMYXF010000013.1, read on the forward strand.
GTAAAAGCCTGTGGTTGAGCGATTTGATATAATGAAGTCGTTAGTTAGGAAAATTTTAATATCATTGCTCAGCTGGGGAGATGGGGAAGTGATTAGTGGAAAAAGTGTATTGGCTGCTGCGATGACGGTAGTTATGGTGATGGGAATAACTTCATGCAGGCAGGAAGCGGAAACTGTTGAGAGTGTCACTGAAACAGCTGGGAGTACATCTGAATCTTCTGAGAATGCGATCGCTTCTTTTACACCGGTAGAAGTTACTGAAGATTACGATGGTCCTATACTTGGAATCGAGAACTGGCATCAGGAAAATACTCCATATGTGTTGTTGTTTATTAATGATGATACAGAAGAGGTTTTCGCTAGTTGCACATTCAAAGATTCTGTTTATCTGGCGGATCTTAATAATGACGGCGAGCCAGAACTTATCTGCGTTGAAAAGGTTGGTAAGAATTTAAGTACCAGTACAACTGTATACAAAGTGTATGATGGTGTGATCAGTCTTGCTGGTCCGGCCTACGGCAGCGTAATCAGCGGACCGAAGTATTATCCTGAATTTGCAAAAGCGAACGGGCTTGAAGTCAATAAATCCAATTGCGATAACTATTCAGACAGATTTGATCCTGAGAGGAATATGATAATTGTTACTGATTCATCTACAGGTACGGAATATGAGCTGAAGTGGGACGATCTGGTTTTCTTTACCCGTGCTGAATATGATGCAAGAATCGAAGAAATCGTTGCAGCGGAGACCGAACCGAAGTTTGATCCGTCAGTTGATTCCGAGATCGAATATACAACGGCAGAACCTTCCGTAACCGATGTTTCAGATACCGAGAAAAAGCTTGTGTTCTACAGGGATGATACCATGCTCGAAGGTAAACTCTATCTGCCAGACGGAGAGGGAATATTCCCTGTTATAGTCCTTTCGAGCGGATTGTTGCAGCCGTATACAGACTACGAAGCGAAGGCAAAAGCATTTGCTGAAAACGGGTATGCTGCCGTTGTGTTTAACTTCACTACGAATATTGATGGAAGTGCGGCAACCACCGGTGAGGTTATGCTCTCACAGGTAAAAGACCTGTATTCGGTTATGGACTCCTTGCACTCATTGCCCAGAGTTGATACCGATGAAATCTATCTCTGGGGACACAGCTATGGTGGTCTGGTAAGTGTATATACAGGTTATAGAAGACAGTCGGAGGTAAAGGGTCTGATCCTTGTTGAACCTACCATTGCAAACGACGACTATATCATAATGCAGGATGAGCCTTTGCTTTCTGTGCATGTGTTTGAGATGCTTAAGAAAACTAAGCTCAATGCGGTTATCTATATGGGAACCCACGACGGTTTCGGCGACGATCCGCATGCTTTTACAAAGGCTGTTATAGCACTTCCTATGAGTAAACTTGTAACCATTGACGGCGCTGATCATTTTTTCGAAGGCGAGTATGGACAGAAGATGGTGGAAGATTCATGCAAGCAAATTGATTCATGGAATGCTTAATATATAATGGGTTTGGAAAAGATAATTTTAATTTGATTGTATGGGGTTATAGATATGTTTTGTAAAGTGGATTCACTATATATTATTGTGGACGATATGGAACGAGCGATTAGTTTTTATGAAGATTTTTTCGAACAAAAAGTATCAGAAAAAGGGGAAGTCGGAAGCTGTTTTAAAGTTGACGGTTTTCGATTCAATTTATTTGCTTATAAAATGGTAAATGAAACACACGTATATGGCAGCAACTGTCTTCCGAGTTTGCATTTTGATACTTTAGAAAAAATGAAGGAAAAACTTGAAGGCAAAGAGATATGTTTTCCCTTAATGAAGATAGGAAAAAACTGGGTAGCGGAATTTGTTGATTCCGAAGGAAATCACGTAGAAGTGTATACCGCAATTACAGAGTAATAGAGCGTTAACTTTTAAAACAATCGATAAAGAACAAGGTCTCGGAACACTGTTTCCGGGACCTGTTTTTGACTGCGATGATATAATCAGTTTATGAGTTACTGTAACTGGGATACAACATCTGAGCTTAATATCAAGTACCATGTCGAGGAATGAGGCATCCCTCTCCACGACGATCGTGGTCAGTTTGAATATCTCATGATGGAAATCATGCAGTGCGGCTCAAGTTGGGACCTCATGATCAAAAACGGTAAATTTTCAGAAAATGCTTTGACAAGCGCTTTAGCGTTTCGTTGCAGCTTTCTTCTATATGCTCGACTTTGAACAGGGAACCTAACCAGCTAATTACCATAACATAAAGCCAAATTCGTTCCACCAGAAAACTCTTTTACATTGGTTGCATTTACATTCAAAATCGTCACGCCAGCAATTGTATTTAATGTATTCCGGTCTTGTGTTGCCCGGTCTTGTGTTGCCCGTCCTGGTAAGATTTCTCGTTCCGCAATCAGGACAGTATGGAAAAGCATAAACATCTCCAGCGCAACGTGTTTTACCACCCGCAACCGAATCAAGCTGGTCAATTGACAGTTCAATGTTATTATCGTTCTTCATTTTTATTACCTCCAGTCAGTATACGTAAAATGCTATTTTCGATTCCTCTATATTAAATTAGCAATATAGCTTTATTATAGTCCGACAGTTATTACGCTTTAATGAATATCAAAATAACATTTTAATAAGATAGAATAATCCTGAAACTGACTAGTGATTAGTGTAGGGTTTATCGCAATTTAATAGTCCAAGCATGATTTTCTTAACAAATGAAAAAAAGACCGGGTTACAACATTTGTACCCGGTCTATTATGTTGTTGGTTCCCCTATGTAAAAAAATCTGTGGTTTAAGTTTGGTTTAAGCCCTGTTTTTAGGGTAGGTTATGATGCTCAAATGCATCAATTTATTGGCATTGCGGATTTCGCAAAAATGGCTGAAATAGAACCACCTCTTCCCACCATAGAGGAGTTATCGAGTTCGGTAACTCCTTTTCAGTGATTCGGCGCCTCAGCGTATAAAGTTTAAGGTTATGTTAAGGAAAGCATAATCTTTCAGAAAGTCGCACTGATTATAATCGTTATTGTAAATTCATATTATGGGGAGATTGATTATTCATAGAATAAATAATTACTCGAAGGAAAAGGAATGCTTACAATGAATAGACTTAAAAAGGCTGGCGCAGTATTTGTTATTATTTTAATAAATCTTTTGGTGTTTGGCATAATTGCGCTGAATGTATTTGTGATATGGAAGGATTTTCCACAGTGGATTATGATACTCGCCGCAGTGTTGGATATAGCTGTTGTACTTTTTATTGCCAAGAAAGTATTTAACGGGAAAGCAGCAAAGATTATTTCGGTAATTATCTCGAGTGTTTTTGCAGCTATGTGCGTGCTTTTTGCATATGCCTGCCCATATTGGAATAGTGATGGCTACAAGTTTTCTGAGGGACCGGTTCTTTATTATGAGAATTCAGACCTCACAAAGAAAGAGGCACTGGATGATCTTGAAGAGGTTATGGACTACCTTAAAAAGTATCATATATCTTTCGTGGATGGACTGACACCTGAGGTTCAGGCAAAGTATGATGAAGTTAAGGCTGATTTTGAGTCAAAGGATACGGTTACGAGGATAGAATTTACACGTGGTGTAAAAAGCATCTTGCATGAGATAAACGATGCGCATACATATTTTAATACGTGGAACTCTATGTATCTACCGGATGGTCCTGAGATGAAGAGCAAAGGTTATAGCATTTATTCCGTAAACGGAATTACAGAGGATGGGATGAAGGAACTCATAGAGCCTTACGCTTCCTATGAAACACCGCGTCATATTTTTGTAGATATGGAAGATTTGTTTTATCTGGATCTATGCGGGGTAGAGGCGCCTTTTAAGGTCGTGTGGAAGAGCGAGGATGGAGACGAGGAATCCCGCACATATAACCGCGAGGATTTCATAACTTGTGATGAATACTATGATCTTGAGGATAAGTACCTGCCATCAGATAATAATGATTATGTTTATTATGAGATAGACGAAGAAAAGAGTCTGGCAATACTTACGTTAAAACGTTGCAGGATAAGTGAGCATTACAGGGAAGTCCTTCGTGAAATGTTTACGGAGATTAAAGAGAAAAACATTGAGAATCTTGCAATCGATTTAAGAGGAAATGGTGGCGGTGACACATATGTCATAAATGAACTGTTTAAATATCTGCCTATAGATACATATTACCAGGGAGACAATTTCAGAAAGATAAGGTGGAACTTTCTGACATTTGATCAGAGTGGGGTGACTAAGAATAAGAGAAATACTGAGCTTGAGTTTGATGGGAACCTATATGTGCTAACTGATGAGGCTTCATTTTCGGCAGCTATGATTTTTGCTGAGATGATAGTAGATAATGACCTTGGAAAGGTGATTGGAGAGTCTCCATCGCAAGCTTGCAACTGCTGTAGTGAGATTACGCAGTTCTATTTCGATGACATAGGAATGTGGTTTTCCGTTTCGACTGATTACCATACCCGAATAGATCCATCGAATGGAGACTACATTGAACCTGACTATCCATGCTCAGGGGAAGAAGCAATCGATACGTTATATGATGTTGTCAGATAAAAACGAGATTATGAGGAATGCATATGTTTATTTAGATAATTACGAGGTGTAATCAATGACATGTCCGTATTGCAATAATGTTATGGAAGAAGGAATAATACAAAGTCCACAGGAGCTTTCATGGAAAAAAGGAATCAAACGACCGACATTCGGGAGGGCCGGATTCCATGAAGATTCATTAGTTCTTTCTAAACTGTCACTTATGAAAGGTTCAGCGGTAAAGGCACTTCTGTGTAGGAAATGTATGAAGGTGATCATAGATTGTGCTAATAAAGAATCTGACTTGAACTATTGTTAAGCTCAGAAACGCCGTCCCTTCAATGTTTTTAGTTGTTCTTTAGACGCTCCTAAGCGGTAGGCCAGCGGTTCGAATCCGTTCACGATCACCAATAAAATCAAGGGGCTTGGGGTTCCAGGCCCCTTTGTTTTTGTGGTTAACAGTGACTAAACTCATTAAACACTTCCTTTTGATATAATGTAGTCGATGGATAGGAACTTATTAATATGATACTGGTAATCGAAGACGACAAAACGATAAACAATCTTCTGTGCAAAGTCTTATCCGATAGCGGATATGAGACTGACTGTGCTTTTGACGGCGAAGAGGGTCTTAATAAGGCTCTTAACACTAAGTGTGATCTGATATTGCTGGATCTTATGTTGCCTTTAAAGACCGGTGAAGAAGTATTGAGAGAGGTCAGAAAGGTCAGCAGCACTCCTGCTATCGTATTATCAGCCAAGGATCAGGTCATAAACAGGATAGAACTTCTCCGCCTGGGTGCAGATGACTATATAAGCAAGCCCTTTGACATTGATGAGGTTATTCTCCGCATAGAGGCGGTATTAAGACGAACAAAGAATACCTCTGATGCACCGGTTATTGAATTTATGGATCTCAGACTGGATAAAGAATCCAAAAGAGTATTCTTTAAGAATGAAGAGATTACCGTTACCGGTATGGAATACAGCATTCTTGAGCTGTTTCTTGAGAATCCCAACAAAGTATTTTCGAAGCGGAACCTTTTCGAGAGTGTTACCGGTGATGCCTATATGAGTGACGATAATACAATGAATGTCCATATAAGTAATATCCGAAAGAAGATAGCGAAATATACGGACGAGTCTTACATAGATACTGTTTACGGAATGGGTTACAGGCTCTCAAAGTAAAGTTGTTTTTCCAATCTTTAGATTTCCTTAAGGATTGATGAATATCATTCTTATAATCTGTTTGTATTCTTGTTTTATCAACACGAAAGGAATAGAAAAATGAGTGATGTAATCTTTGAGGCAAGGAATCTTACCAAGAAATACAAGAACCAGTTTGCTCTTGATGATGTAAGCATTACCTTGAAGAATAACCGTATCTACGGTTTTATCGGTGAAAACGGTGCAGGAAAGAGTACGCTGATGAAGATAATGGCGGGACTGATATTCCCCACTTCAGGCGACATGACGTTCATGGGGGAGACTGATCCTTCCGCTATCGAGAACAAGCGCAAAGGCGTAGGTACGATGATCGAAGGCCCGTATATTTATCCGGGTTATTCAGTAAGACAGAATGTAGAGCTTCAAAGGCTGCTGGTGGGTAATCCCGATGAGTCGGCTACGGATAGGATGATCGAGCTTGTAGGACTTACAGACAGCAGGAAGAAAAAAGCAAAGAAACTGTCCATGGGCATGAAGCAAAGACTCGGCATCGCGATGGCCATGGTGGGGAACCCGAAATTTCTGATCCTTGATGAACCGATCAACGGTCTTGATCCGAAAAACATTGTAACTCTCAGAAACATGCTGAAGAAGATAAACCAGGATAATGACTGCACGATCTTCGTATCTAGCCATATCCTGAGTGAACTTTATCTTCTGGCGACGGATTTCATATTCATTCACAAGGGAAAAATAATCGAGACTGTGACACATGAGCAGCTGGAGGAGAAGTGCAGCCAGTATGTTTTTGTCAGGAATAACAACATCCCTGAAACTGTGATAATCCTGGAAAAATATTTTCCTGATATCAATTACAAAGTTGAAACAGATGAAGCAATCAAGATCTATGGAAAACCCGAGATCATGACTGAATTGTCAGGATATATGATGCAGGCCGGAATAACTGTATCTGAGCTCTCGGCGAAAGAAATGTCGCTTGAGGAATATTTTATCGGAATCACGGGGGAGAAAGGAAATGATTAATCTTTTAAAGATTGAAGGATATAAGGCAAGAAGGTTTATACCTCTGTATATTTGTTTGGGAATAATCCTTTTGATGTTCATAGACTGGTTTTGCAAGGGACTGAAGCAGGAAGCAATAGATATCCATTATTTCGGTACGATGCATGACGGATTTGCAGAGGGAATTCAGGACTGTTCATTCTCTTTCCTTTACGGAATGATCATAGCATGGTTTGCGGGAATAGACTTTACGAACAGGACATTGCACAGAGCGATCGTGTCAGGAAATACGAGATGGAAGATAGTTGTCGCCAAGCTTATTTCGACAAGCTTGATGGTATTAGTAATTCACTTTTTTGAACTCGTAGGAGAGACAGCTGTGTTCGGAAAGGTGTTCGGTTTTACTTTCGAAGGCTTCTCCATGAGCGACTTGTTATGGATCGGGGTTGTCACGCTTCAGATAATTGCAATGACTGCATTCTATCTGTTAATTACCTTTATCTGCGGAAATGTTTATACGGCGCTTTTCGCTTGTGTTACAGTTGCTGCGTTAGGCGGAAATGTACTGCGGAATTTCCTTGGAGGCAATTTCATATACGAGCACTCGTTCTTCTGCCTGGCCAAGAGTTCATCAGCAGCTGATTTGATACCGTGTGCCGTGTGTGCCATAATAGCGGCTGTGGTTTTGGTTGTAATTACATCGTTGATTTTCAATAAAAAAGATGTAGCGAACTGATTTAGTCTTTAATACGGAGGACCGGGTATGTTATATGTGATCATTATCCTTATAATACTGGTCCTCTTTTTATTTGTCAGATTATTGCTCATTAAGAAGGAACTTAAGCGCGTTACAAAAGACATGAAGAATAATCCCGGGAATAATCTGATGAAAATGGATTTTATCGACCGGGATCTTCAGAAAATGATTACTGAAGTTAACGTTCTTTATGAGCGGATAATGAACATAAAGGCTGAAGGCAAAGATGAGGAAAGAAAGATCCGCGAATCGATCTCGATGATTTCCCATGACATGAGAACGCCTCTGACTTCTGTTATCGGATATCTTCAGGTCGCAGAGAGATCCGATGACCAAGAGGAGAAAAACGCCAACATAAATATAGCTCTTGAGAGAGCACGTTATCTGAATAATCTTGTTAATGATTTCTTCGACATATCCCTCATAGAATCAGATCAGGTCGATATAAATATTGAGAAAGTGAATCTCCCTGAAACGATCTGCGAAGAGATACTTGCCGAAAGCCACGAGATCGACAAAAAGGGAATCGTGCCAGTATTTGAACAGTCTGACAAGAATATCTATGTAAGAGCTGATAAGAAAAAGCTCTCAAGGATCATGCAGAATCTTATTTCCAATGCCGTGAAGTATTCGGAAGGCAGGCTGGAATTCAGGATCGATGATAGTGAGATTGGGAAGATAACGATGCGGATGATCACTGATTCATCCAAGGATATAGATACGGACAGGGTCTTCGACAGGTTTTACCGGGACGATCTCTCCAGGAGCAAAGGCGGTGCAGGTCTTGGTCTGTATATCTGCAAAAGATTTGTTGAGATGATGGAAGGTTCAATAACTGCCGAACAAACAGGCAAGGAATTCGCGATTACAATTTGTTTTCCCGCTGCATAAGAATATAGTTACATTTACAAACAGATATCAGTTAATGTTATGTTAATGGAGACATAAGCTTCAGGAAAGCAGAATATGCCTTGACACTCTGCAATGTAATGAAACAGAATATTATAATTGGTTAGGCAATTAACTTTTAAAATAGCCGATTATATCAGCAGTAAATCATATTAGCGTGCATAAAAACTGAATACAGGGGATGAAATATGGGAAAACATTATCAAAAGGCGATTCCGATGAGTCCTGCTTATGACGAGAAACTCATCAGCTTCTCATCATCTTTGGGAGAGGCCATATGTGAAGGCAAGACCATTCCTTATGCTGATAATGATGTTACATATGCGCTTAAACTGCAGAATGATCGATTAAACGAAAAAGAAATAGAGATGGATTTTGAAGTTTTTAAATGGACTCATGATTCACCCGTAGGAAATACATTCTTTGATGGCGAGAGCTGGTATGACGAGTATTATAAGAGCACCGTGGGATTAGCTTTTCTCGGTGTTAAAAGATGCATCAGGCAAAATGGACAGATAATCTACCAAGATAAGCACAGACGCGACTTTTACGGGACTGTCACGGATGTCATTTCAGGTTCTCATCCTGATAACGAGAGCATCTGTTGCCCGAACTGCGCCGCCGTCAGTACGATAAAGGATCTTCAGAACGGATGTCCATTCTGCGGAA
>CAMYXF010000014.1 GCA_947303185.1 uncultured Clostridia bacterium
GCATGTTAGCGCCCTCACCAACAACCTTTACGCCGTTAGCAACGAGTGTCTTAGCGGACTCAAGTCCGAGCTCGTTCTGTGTTGCGCAAGGAAGAGCGATGTCGCAAGGAATTGTCCAGATGCCCTTAGAACCGTTCTCATCTGCTGTGTATGTAGCGGAAGCAACCTGATCAGCATACTCGCTGATTCTGCCTCTCTTAACTTCCTTGATGTCCTTAACGATATCAAGCTTGATGCCCTCAGGATCATATACATAACCGTTGGAGTCAGAAAGAGCAACGACCTTAGCGCCGAGCTGCTGAGCCTTCTCTGTAGCATAGATAGCAACGTTACCTGAACCGGAGATAACAACTGTCTTGCCCTCGAAAGATGTGTTCATCTTCTCGTGGAGGAGAGCGTCTACGAAGTAGCAGAGACCATAACCTGTAGCCTCTGTTCTAGCGAGTGAACCGCCGAAAGAAAGCTTCTTACCTGTGAGTACGCCGGAGAACTCGTTAACGATCTTCTTGTACTGACCGAACATGAAGCCGATCTCTCTTGCGCCTGTACCGATGTCACCAGCAGGTACGTCGAGGTCAGGTCCGATGTGTCTGTAAAGCTCACGCATGAAGCTCTGGCAGAAAGCCATTACTTCGTTGTCAGACTTACCCTTAGGGTCGAAGTCAGAACCACCCTTAGCGCCGCCCATAGGGAGACCTGTGAGTGAGTTCTTGAAGATCTGCTCGAAGCCGAGGAACTTAAGGATGCTGAGGTTAACAGAGGGGTGAAGTCTGAAACCGCCCTTGTAAGGTCCGATAGCGCTGTTGAACTGAATTCTGTAACCACGGTTAACCTGAATTCTGCCAGCATCATCGATCCAAGCAACTCTGAACATGATCTGACGCTCAGGCTCTACGATTCTCTCAAGAACCTGCTTCTCGATAAGCTCAGGGTGTACGGGAAGTGCCGGAGCAATAGAGTTAAGGAACTCATAAACAGCCTGGAAGAACTCGGGCTCGTTAGCATTCCTTGCCATAACCTTCTGCATGAGATCGTTAAGATACTCATTCTCAATCTTGTAATCCATAAGATTTCCACCTTTCTTCTGCCTGGAATTCAATTTTGCAAGTTCGCCAGGCTAATTATTCATTTTGTAGACTGAAAGCTTAGGTATGAGAACCTAGTTTAAACCAATCGTTATGTATAGTATTACAAGATTTTTCCAATTTCAATAGGAAATTAAAAAATGAAAGTTCAGAAATTTGAACTTTCATTTTTGGTATTACAATTATACTTTTTAGGTATGATAAGCTGTTAATCAGGTACTAACTGTCATTTCAGTAACAGCAGTAGCTGAAGTTTGTGTCGTCCTGTCTTCAAAAGGATCGTTCTCGACTACTTCATCCCAGGAATCGATACCGAATATCTGAGCCATCTCTCCGTAGTTAACAAGGCCTGTTACTCTGTCTACCGCAATGAAAAGTATAAGGATGAATATTAATATAAGAAGACCTCTTCTTATGATCATCATTCTTCTTTCCGCATTGAACTTCTCATCTACACGCTTCTTTGTTGTGTAACCTACGACAACATATACACGGCTGATGTCAGTACGCTTGGGGCGGTTGCGGTATTCTTTGATCTTACGCTTGAAGTAATTGACTACCCTTGAAGGAAGTCCCTTGATAAGTCTTACGGTAGCGCGGTAAGAGCAGCCCAAAAAATCGAGCAAAGCGCTACTCTTGCCATTACCTGTCTGGATGATATCCGAATTTCTGTCTTCCTGATTAACTGCCATATTTTTACCTGCTAGAGGCGATTATAGCATTGTTTACCATAAGTAAGAAGTGGCATTATAGCGTCATTTGCTTTTGCCCTTCTCCTCAGGATTCTCATCTCCCGGAGTAAAATACATGCTCGTCAGCATGTTTATCGCAACTGATTTGATCCTGTAAAAGGTAGCCCTGCTTATAAACAGATCATCGATTATTACGATCGGATCAAGTTTCTTATAGTAATAAAGATACATTAATCTTGAATACGGCAGCTGCATCGACAGCATCCTTTTCAAAAGGACAGCTGCCCTCCTTCTTCTCATGATGTTATTAACATAAGACTCTTCGAGCGACTCAACGAATTCATCGAAGCCTTCAGAGAAATCGATCATGACATCATTCATGTCGCCCTGTCCCCTTGGCTCGAAAACAGTATCCGATATCTTGCACGGCGAATAAAATCCGGCATAAAGATCCATGAGACTTACTTTCTGGTCTTCATATGCCTTGTTGATCTCACGGATAAGACGGTTCTCAACTTCAGGACAGTCAGACAGATCGGTACAAAGATGGTTGAGCCTTGCATTGATAATGGCTCTAGCTTCTTCAAAGGAAGCTGCATTGTCCAAAGCGTCATCATAGCTGTTTGTGCGTTTTTTCTTTTTCTTCTTGTTACGTTCGTCCATAGCAAACTCCTTTATTAAATTTCAAACTGAACAATTGTTTGACACAATTGAAAAGAATGATATTATTAACTTAGAAAATATGTTTGGAGGATAGTTTATGCAGTCCGGCGACAAAACAATTGAACGCGTTTATAACTATTTATGCGACTATATCAGTAAGAATCAGATCTCGCCTTCGGTTCGCGATATTTGTGCAGGCGTCGGTCTAAAATCAACTTCCTCAGTTCATACGTATCTTAAGCAGCTCGACAGTCTTGGCAGGATCGAATACAGACCAGGACTTCGAAGAGCCATCGTTATCAAGCAGAATTCTAACAGCACAGAACAGGATTTCTCCGATTCTGCAAGCGTTACTGAGCTTAATGATTACCGCAACATTCCTGTTGTCGGTAAGATCACTGCCGGAATTCCTATCCTTGCTTATGAGAATTACACTGATTCATTCCCTGTCGGAAAATCCATTATCGGAGATTCAGAAGCATTCATGCTTAAAGTCAGCGGTAACAGTATGATCAATGCTCACATTCTTGACGGCGATCTCATCATTGTCCGTAAGCAGAACACTTGTGACGAAGGCGACATCATCGCTGCTTTGATCGATGATGAAGCTACAGTTAAGCGTTTTGGGAAAAAGAACGGAATCCCTTATCTGTTCCCTGAAAATGATGCCTATTCGCCGATTCCGTTTAATACAGAAGGTTGCAGAATTCTCGGCAAGGTAGTTGGTTTACATCGATATACAATTGATTAACTACCCCCTTTCTGCATGGGCCCAACGTTTTTAATTTAATTATCGTTGCTGACAGCGTATTTTCAAGTAAAATTACCGGTTCAAACAAAAGTTGATACTAGTCTTGAAATTTTCCTTATTATATCAAGTCAGTTTGATACATTAAAGTGCTGAAATCCTATTTTCAGCACTTTTTTATTTGCATTGTTCTAAAACTATTTTGGAATTCTTTTCCGGAGCATCAGGCTTAATGCAGATTACGTCATCACCCATGCTTCTAAGCCATGTGAGCTGGCGCTTTGCGTAGTGTCTTGTGCCGATCCTAATTCTGTCGGCAGCTTCATCCAAAGACTCTTCACCCTCAAGGTATTTGAGCATTTCTTTGTAACCTATTGCCTGCCAGCATGTAGACTTTCTGTCCACACCGGATTCGAGAAGCATCTTCGCTTCATCAACAATACCGTTTTCGATCATGATGCCTACGCGCTTATTGATCCTGTCGTAGAGCACGTCCCTGTCCCAGTCGATCATGAAAACCTTAAAAGGATATTCAGGACCTTTTTGTTTTGAGCGCTTATTTTTCTCAGTAAAAGTGATGCCCAATGCCTTGTGTACGGCAAGCGCTCTTATAACGCGTCTGGTGTTGTTGGGATGGATCATCTTTGCTGCTTCAGGATCTTCTTCCATAAGCCTTGCATATAAAGACTCTATTCCCTTTTCAGCAAATTCAGCTTCAAGCTCTTTTGTAGCCTCAAGTTCAGCTTCTTCATCACCTGTTCCGTAATCAAGACCATATAAAAGTGATGAGATATACTGGCCTGTGCCGCCGCATACAACGGGCAGCTTGCCTCTTTCAAGAATATCTTTGATTATCGGCAGAGCCGTGTTGAGATAATCGTAAACAGAGAAATCCGTTCCGGGTTCTATGATATCGGTAAGATAATGAGGAACGTTGCCGATCTCTTCTTTGCTGTCTTTTGCAGTACCGACATCAAGACCTTTATAGATCTGCATGGAATCGGCACAGACGAGTTCGCCGTCTGCCTGTCTGCAGATCTCAAGAGCAAGCGCGCTCTTGCCGCTCGCGGTAGGTCCTGCGATTATCGGGATATATGAATATATGCCTTTTATAGGGAACAGATTATCCATCAGACTATTCTCTTAAAGTTCTTCTCGTAGTCTTTCTTTGAGACCGTGAAGAAAGTCGGTCTTCCGTGAGCGCAGTGATAAGGATCTTCAAGCTTAGAAAGCTTTTCGATTAAAGCCATCGCTTCCTGCTGCGTTATCTTATCGCCTGCTCTTATTGCGGCCTTACATGCAGTTGTCTGGATAAGCTGGTACCAGATCTCTGACTTGGAAGGAACCTCACGCTTAAGATCATTAAGGATCGCGCTGAATACTTCAGACTGTTTTCCGGCTTTTCCGAGAGGAACGGTTCTTACTGCGATCTGTCTGTCGCCCAAAAGTTCAAGTTCAAAACCGTTCTCTTTGAAGCGGTCGATCTTATCTTCTACAAAGCTGTAGTCTTCCCATGAGAGCGTAAGTATCTGGGGAGAAAGAACCTGCTCAACAGCAGGCGCAACGCCCGGTTTTTTCTTTACCATGAATTCTTCATAAAGAACTCTCTCATGTGCAGCGTGCTGGTCAACGATAAAGCAGACATCCTCATTCTGAAGGATGATGTATGTCGAGAAAATAATGCCGACAAAATCTGCTGCAGCAAGTCTGTCGATGTCGGTAATCGTCCTGTTCTCTGCTACGTCTTCAATGATTGCAGGAGCAGGCATTTCAGGCTCGCTCGAAAACGCGGGAACCACTTCAGCAGGAGCCTGTTCTTCAACAGTCTTAGGCTCGTCAGGAGTCTCCTTCAAAGCTTCAAGATCAGGCTTGAAATCAGATAATATCTGAAGCAGTTTATTTGCTGCAGCAGGATCTCCCTGCTGGCTGTTTCCGAGTTTATGGGATGCGGTTGAAGCAGCAGGTGTTGAAGCTGCTTTTGAAGCAGTTGCTGATGCGGAGAAATCGTATCTCAGCTGTGTTCCGGTATTGGTATCCTCTTCTTCCTTCGAAGCTATACCTCCGAACAGAGTTCCTGCTTCACCGCTCTTGTTAAGCGCATCTTTAATGCCGTGGTATACGAGTCTGAAGATGTCGCCGTCATTGCTGAACTTTACTTCGCTCTTCTGCGGATGAACGTTAACGTCGACAGTTCCGGGTTCGCAGTAGATCATGAGGAAACAGATGGGGAACTTATTCTTCATTACCGCATTCTTATATGCCTCATCAATAGCTGCAGATACAGTCTTGCTATGGATGAGTCTTCCATTTACATATACGACCTGAAGACCTCTGTTGCCTCTAACAAAAGAAGTTATTCCGGTAAAGCCTTCGATCCTTCCGCCTTCATACTTGAAACTTACGGGGACCAGAGCTTTGGCGGTCTCTTTACCGTATACGGCATATACTGCATCAAACGCGGAACCGTTACCCGGTGTGGTAAACAAAACGGATCCGTCCTTGATAAGTTTTATTGATATCTCGGGTGCGATAACGGCGATCTTTTCGATGAGTCCCGTTATGTACATTCCCTCTGTCGAATCTTTCTTGAGGAACTTATATCTTGCGGGAAGATTCTTAAAAAGATTCCTTACCTCAACAGTGGTTCCGGTGCTTGCAGCGTTCTCGAAAACGCCTTTGAGCGAACCGTCTTCATAGACAACTTTGGTTCCTTCATTCTCACCCTTAAGACATGTCGTGAGAGTTACGTCAGAACAAGCGGCAATGGAAGCCAATGCCTCGCCTCTGAATCCGTTTGTTGAAAGAGAATAGATATCTTCGATCGAATGAAGCTTGGATGTAGCATGGATGAGGAAAGCCTTCTCAGCGTCTTCCCTGTCCATACCGCAGCCGTCGTCAGTTACGCGGATAAGAGATATTCCGCCGCCTGCAAACTCTACGGTGATCCTCGTGGCTCCGCTGTCTATTGCGTTATCAATAAGCTCTTTGACAACGGAAACGGGACGCTCAATAACCTCGCCTGCCTTGATGGCATTGGCGGTCTTGGTATCTAATATATTAATCCTGCCCAACGTCTTCCTCCGAGCACTTCTGCTTCAACTCATAGAGAATGTTCATTGCTTCAATAGGCGTAAGTCTTGTCGGATCGAGTTCTCTTAACGTCTGACGGATCTTGTCTTCCTTGCGGTAAACAACGTTGTCTGGATTAAAGAAAGATTCCTGGCCGGGCATTACTTCAGTGGAGAGTTCCTCATCACTGTTCATGTTCTCGCGGTTACCCTTAACCTTGAACTTTCCGATCCTCTCAAGCTCTGAAAGGATTGCCTTTGAACGGAGCAAAACATCAGAAGGAAGTCCTGCAAGTCTTGCAACCTCAATACCGTAGCTGTCAGACGTTCCACCTGAAGAGATCTTATGAAGGAACGTTACGCTGTCGCCTTCTTCCTTGACCTCAACGTGATTGTTATATACGCCGCGGTTAAGACGCTCGAGCTGGTTAAGCTCGTGATAATGCGTCGCGAAAATAGTTCTGCTGTAAAGAATATTCGGATCGATGATGTACTCAATAACAGCCCACGCAATGGAGAGTCCGTCGTATGTGCTGGTGCCTCTTCCGACTTCATCAAGGAGCAGTAAGCTCTTACGTGTAGCGTTCTTAAGGATGTAAGATACTTCCCTCATCTCGACCATGAATGTTGACTGTCCGGTTGAGATATCATCGGATGCACCGATTCTTGTAAAGATGTGATCTACTAATCCAATCTTAGCACTAGCGGCAGGAACAAAAGATCCTATCTGCGCCATGAGAACGATAAGAGCTGTCTGTCTCATGAATGTTGACTTACCGGCCATGTTAGGACCTGTAAGGACCATGAGTCTCTTTTCTTCGTCCATTGTGATGTCGTTGGGAACGAATGACTCGTGGGAAGATCTCATCATCTGTTCGACAACAGGATGTCTTCCGTCCTTGATATCGATGACTTCTGAATCGTCGATTGAAGGCTTAACGTAATTCTCCACTTCGGCGAGCTCAGCCAAAGAAGTGATGACGTCTGTCTGTGCGATGGAACGCGCGGTATCAAAAAGCTTCTGGGATACGGCTGATACCTTCTCCCTTACTTCAGTAAACAGTTCATACTCCAAAGCGATACGGCGTGATGAAGCTGAAACGATCTTATCTTCGAGTTCCTTGATCTGGGGAGTAATGTAACGCTCGTTATTTACGAGAGTCTGCTTTCTTACATACTCTTCAGGAACCTTGTCAGACTGGCTTCTCGGGATATCGATAAAGTATCCGAACACCTTGTTGTAACCGATCTTGAGAGTCTTGATACCGGTCCTCTCACGCTCGTTATTCTCAAGCTGGAGAATGTATTCTTTTGCATTCTTTGCAAGGTCGTAAAGCTCATCGCACTCTGCGTTATATCCGCGCTTAATGATGTCGCCGTCTTTAACCGTAACGGGAGCATCTTCATTGATGGACTTTTCGAGAAGTTCGCAGATATCCGTAAGAGGATCCATTGAATTCTTGATTTCTTTAAACATGCCCTTGCTGAATTCTTCCAATCCCTCTCTTACAAAAGGAATCTTGCGCAAAGAGTTTCTCAATGCCAAAAGGTCTCTGGCGTTACAAGTTCCGAGAGAGACCTTACCTGAAAGACGCTCAATATCGTAAAGGCCTGACAGACCTTCAATGATCTGCTGGCGCGCCATGTATTTTTCTTTTGCTTCTTCAACGGCATCAAGTCTTCTGTTGATAGCCTTAACGTTGATAAGAGGCTCTTCTACCCACTTGCGGAGAAGTCTTGCGCCCATAGAAGTCTTGGTCCTGTCGATTGCCCAGAGGAGCGAACCTCTCTTCTGCTTTGTCCTGATGGTTGAAGTGAGCTCTAAGCCAGTACGTGTAGCAATGTCGAGCTCCATAGTATCGGAGATCTTGTAGCATCTGACTACGTCCAAGTATGTGACCTTATCGGTCTGTGTCTCTTCAGCGTAAAGGATGAGAGCCGCGCATGCGCAGAACATCATCTCGGGATTGGTAAAGAGCTTTGCATCCTGGACAGCAGCACCGCTGTTCCTGAAAAGGCTTTCAGAGAAATCCCTGTCATTACGGCGTGTCAGGGCGATATCAGTACCTGTCCTGATTGCTGAAAGTTCGGGAGTGCCCTCAAAGTTTGAGTTGTAGATGATCTCTGACGGAGAATACTTGCCGATAAGGTTTATCAGGTGCTCACCGTTATCCGTAAGAGTCAGCTGTGTAGCTTCGAAATCACCTGTCGAGATATCGGCGCATGCAACACCGAACTGTGAACCTACGCAGTAAATACTCATCAGGAAGTTGTTCTTACGATCTTCAAGTCCGCCCGACTCGGTAATGGTACCGGGCGTAAGGATCTTGATAATGCCTCTTTTTACAAGGCCTGTGGCAACCGAAGGATCTTCAAGCTGCTCGCAGATTGCAACCTTATAACCTGCCTGGACAAGCCTGTTGGCATAGGTCGAATATGCATGGAAAGGAATGCCGCACATCGGTGCTCTGTAACCTGAACCGCAGTCTCTTCTCGTGAGCGCGAGTTCAAGAATCTTTGCAGCCTTTACGGCATCATCGAAAAACATCTCGTAGAAGTCGCCGAGTCTGTATAAAAGGAACGAATCCTCGCACTTTGCCTTCATCTCGGCATAGTGCTGCATCATGGGAGAGAGCTCTTCAGCCTTAAGGTCTGAAAGGCTCATCGGGAACTGGCCGGCTGCTTTTACGTTATTCTCATCAAATCCGTTGTTATCTGCCATGCTCATTCTCCCTTCAGGCTGATGAGCACGCCGTCAACGGAATAAGGTCTTGCATGGTCGATCCTGACCTCGCAGAGCCTGCCTTCAAGCATATCAGGGCCGATCTCAATACCGAGATCAGAAGGGATCGTAAAGTTGACCAGATGATTTGTTATGGTTCTTCCGGAGAAGGTCATGTCACCCGCCTTGCTGATGCCTTCGATAAGAACTTCATAAGTCTTGCCTACAAGTCTTGCATTGGACTCTTCAGCAAAACGGTTTGTATATTCAGTAAGTCTTCCGAATCTTTCCGTTACTACATCCTGAGGGATCTGGTCAGGGAAAGATGCGGCCTTTGTACCGGGTCTCGGTGAATACTGGAAAGTGAATGCAGCATCGAACTTTGCCTTATCAACGGCTACGAGAGTCTGCTCAAAGTCTTCTTCCGTCTCACCAGGGAATCCTACGATAATGTCTGTTGTAAGCGATCCGCCTTCAACCTGTGTTCTGAACTTATCAACTATCTCAAGGAATCTGTCAATCGTGTAAGGGCGGTTCATGTCCTTTAAGACTTTGTCTGAACCGGACTGCATTGCCAGATGGAGGTGCTTTTCGACATTGGGCCTTGTAGCCATTATCTCGATTACCTCATCGGAAAGGTCCTTGGGGTGCGAAGACATGAATCTTACTCTTGAAAATTCCTTGAAGTCAGATGCCGCTCTTAAGATATCGGCAAATGTCTTTCCGCCTTCTCCCTTGTAGGAATTGACGTTCTGGCCCAGAAGCATGACTTCCTTATAGCCCTTGGAGGCGAGGTCAGCCAATTCTCTTACGATCTCGTCGAAATCTCTTGATCTCTCCCTGCCTCTTGCATAAGGAACGATGCAGTAAGAACAGAAGTTATTGCAGCCGTACATGATGGGTACGAGCGCCCTGAACTTTCTCTTTCTGTCGATTGGGAAAAAGCTGTCTTCTGCAATATAGTCGTCAGCAGAGATATTTACCATCTGCTTCTTGTCCCTTATCGAATCTCTAAGAAGGACCGGGAATCTGTGTATCTGCTGGGGATCGAAAACAAGATCCACGTAAGGAAATGATTTCTTGATCTTAGCAACGTTCTCCGGCACCTTCATCATGCAGCCGCATACGGCGATGATGACATCCCTGTCGCTCTTCTTGAGCGACTTGAAAACGCCAAGGTTGCCGAACAGGTGTCTGTCGGCATTCTCTCTTACCGAGCATGTATTGAAAACGATGACGTCGGCAGCTTCAAGCTCTCCGCCGGAAGATTCCTTAAGTCCCATCGAAGATAACATTCCGGTGATCTTCTCGGAATCTGATTCATTGAGCTGGCATCCGTATGTCAGCACGTTATATGTTAAAGCTCTTCCCTTGCGGGCTCCCAAAGAAGAGAAATACTCACTGAGTTCTGATACCGCAGAGTCAAAGTCGAGCTTATCTTTATCTGTAGTCTTTATAATTGCCATTTACTGCTCCATTTCGTAACCTTGCTAATTATACAGTAAATCGCTTTATATTTTTAATTTAAATTACACTAACGCGTTTTTATTTGTTTTTTCATCAAAAGAAAATATAATGTTATGGTCAAAATCAAAATGGGAGACCTTATGAAAGCATTCGGCAAAAAGATTTTAACCGGCATCACTGCCCTTTTCATCACTGTAACAAGCTTCTTAGCTTACACAGGCACAGTTGTTTTGGCCGATGAGACCACACCCGACGATCCAAATGACGGTATCGTCACAGCTTCTGAGCGCAAGACTGACCTTTTGAGCGAGGTTCATGAAGATGCGCCTGAGGTCTCTGCTTCTTCTTATATTCTTTACGACGCAACCAGCGGCACGATCCTTTTGGGCAAGGACTACGATGTCCAGAAAGAGCCTGCCTCAATGACAAAGGTCATGACAGTCCTTATCGCTTTGGAGCGTCTCGACATGAACGAGACCGTTACAATCACCGAAGAGATTGCCGAAGCCATGGATGAGATCACTTCCGACTACGTTAAGCTCGGCCTTCAGGAAGGCGAAGAGATCAGCGTACAGGACCTTGTTTACGCTGCAGTACTCAAGTCAGCCAACGATGCCAGCCTTGCGCTCGGCATGTACATGGGCGGCACAGAAGCAGGTTTCTGCGAGATCATGAACGCTAAGGCTTCTGAGCTCGGATGCATCAACACCCACTTCTCTTCAGCTTACGGTCTTTCTGACCCCAATAACGTTACAACTCCTTACGACATGGCCCTGATTCTTAACGAAGCCGTATCAAACACGAGCTACTCAGAGATTGCCAAGACTCTTAACTACACGATCAGCGCCACAAACAAATACAGCAGCGAGAGAGACCTCTCCAACAGCAACAGGTTCGTAAACACTACAACATACGGTTACGAGTACTATGCCGGCGGTAAGACCGGATTTACGAATTCCGCAGGTTACACCCTCTGTGCAGCTGCCAAGAAGAACAACAGAACGCTCGTCGGATGCGTATTTAACGCTGATGACCCTGATATCAGATATTCTGATCTTATTAGACTTTTCGAGTACGGCTACTCAACATTTGCAACGGTTGAGATCACGGAAGCCGAGTTTACTCCCCTTGTCGAAGAAGCGAACATGCAGATTGCAGACCTCCTGTCCGACACGAACCTTTATGTGTCCGAACAGAGAGTCGTTCTTGACCAGTACATCACGACAACATCTGCAAGAGCCCAGCTCGGAAGCACCAACAGGATCGACCTGTCCAAGACGGTCATTGATACCCAGGTGGATGAACAGACACTTGAGATACCGCTGTGCAAGGTCTATTCGGATAAGACCTATCTCATAGGCACCCTTGTCATTGAGATTCAGAAAAAAGCCGGTGTCGTTGAAGTAAATCCTGAGAAGATCACCAATCTTACCAGCGTAAGAAGCATTCTCGTTACTTTCGCCGTATTGTCGGGACTTATTCTCCTGCTCGTAATCGTGCTCCTCATCTTCCGCGCACGCATAATCAAGCGCAGAAGAGACGAAGTCACAAAGCGCGCAAATATGCTCTGATAATCAGGATTCGCTGTTATTGCATTCGTTGCAGATCCCGTAGAAAACAGTTCTCTTAGGATCAAGTACAAAGCCGTGTTCTTCTGACACGTGCTCGAAAAATGCATTAATCTCCTCGCAATTAAGGTGGATAAGCTTGCCGCACTGCTCACATTTCATGTGATAGCACTTTCCGTGGCTGCAGTGCTCCGTACCTATGAATTCGTAGCAAGCGGGAGATTTCTCATCGATGATGTACTTATTTACAAGGCCGTCGGTCGTAAGGCGGTCCAATCTTCTGTAGATCGTAGCCTGACCGATATTTATTCCCTGGCTTCTGAAATGATCGGATATTTCCTGGCTCGTGAAGTGCGAACCCGCATTATCCTTAAGGAAATTAAGGATCTCACAAGACTGCTTGGTATTATATGAGCCGCTCTTTGTTCTGCCCATCTTAATCCTCCGATCTGTAACTAACTGTAAGTTAGGATATTAGGGTCAGATAGAATTGTCAATGTATAAGAAGTTTATTAGTTAATATGCTATTATAAGTTTTTATGGACACAAACAGCTCAGCTGCCTTTATTTATATTAATAAATACGGAAGTCGTAGATGGAAAACGTACAGGTTAAGAAGAAGAAAAAGATAAATGTCGAGACCGTAGTGGTCTTCGTAATATTAGCGATAATCATATTCCTCTTTGCTTTGTTCATGAAGGACATCATGATTCCTCTGTTCAAGATGCAGATGGACAATGACCTTGACGGAGCAAGCGAGCTTTTGAGGAGCACCGGCATATTCGGCGGCGTCAGCGTCATTCTCATCGAAGCGCTGCAGATGATCATCATCTTCGTATCCGCAGAGTTCATACAGATCGCGAGCGGCCTTAGCTACCCCATCTATATCTCACTTCCCTTGTGCGATATCGGCATCTGCCTTGGTGCCACCATCATCTTCATGCTCGTACGTGTATTCAAGGTAAACAGCTCAACATATGAGAAGAATCGCGGCATGATCGACAAGATCGCCTCCAATGCCAAGGACCGTAATATCGTGATCCTTCTCTATCTACTCTTCTTCATGCCGTTCATTCCTTTCGGTGCCATCTGCTATTACGGCGCAAGCACAAAGATCTCATACGGCAAATACATGCTTACGGTATCCACCAGCGCCATTCCTTCAGTAGTCGTATCCGTACTCATCGGTCAGGCAGGAAAGCTCTTCTTTACTAACAGCATCCCGCTCTGGCTCCTGGTACTCATCGTTATCGCTCTGTCAGTAATGCTTTTCGCGCTGATCTACTGGTTCATGCACAAGTTCGTCCTCAAGGGAACGGATAAGACACCGGATTCCCTTTTCTTCGACATTTTCTTCATGGTCGTTAAGCTCATCCAGCTTGGCAAGAAGAAGCCTGTCGTAGACGATGAACATATCTTCAAAGCCGATGCTCCCTATCTGATACTTTCAAATCACGAGAGCTTCATGGACTTCTTTTATCTGAACTATATTTCCAATCTTAAGAGCCCTGCTTATGTCTATAACCGCTACTACTTAACCAGTCCGCTGTTCAACATAATGCAGAGCCACTGCGGATTCATTCCCAGAAGACTGTGCGCTGACGATCCTGAAGCAGACGCGAAAATCGAATCCACCATAAAGCACGGCTTCCCTGTAGTCATGTTCCCCGAAGAGCGTCTCTCACCTGACGGACGTTCTCTGAGCTTCGCCCGTAAAGATGCTGCATTCTACAAGAAGCTTGATGTCGACATCGTTCTCGTAAAGATCGATGGCGGATACTATGCTCATCCGAAGTGGCGCAGAAGAAAGTATTCATCAGACATCAAGGTTAAGGTTGAGCGCGTTCTCAAGCGCAGTGAGATCGCTTCAATGTCTGAAGACGAACTTAATAAGATCATCAGAGACACGCTCTATAACGATGCTTCTAAGTCCAATATCTCTTACCGTCAGGGCGGCAAGGCAAATGGGCTCCAGAAGGTTCTTTACCGTTGTGCAGACTGCGGCAAGCTCTATACGACAAAAGGCAGCGGCAACGACTTCAAGTGCTCTGCATGCGGTAAGGTCCACACTTTTGATAAGAAGTATCACTTCACTGATGACATGCATTCAATCGCAGGATACTACGAAGCTATCCGTCAGCTTGAAGAAAAGGATCTTGATTCCCTCAACCTGACAGCAAACGTTAAGATGAAGGTCTTCTCTGACAAGCTTAGAGTTACAAAGCGCGAAAACGGCGTATGCACACTCGACAAAGAGAACTTCAAATACAAGTCCGGAACTGAAGAATTCACCATTCCTGTTAAGGATATCCAGGCAATTGTTTATAAAGCCGGAAAAAGATTTGAACTCTACCACGACGGTAAACTTCACTTCTTCTATCCCCGTGAAAACCCGAATCAGGTTGCTCGCTGGTCATTACTTGCAGATCTGATCAACGCAAACAGATAACAAAACAAATTAAAGAGGCTGCCTCACATGAGACAGCCTCTTTTATCGCGCAATTATTATTCTGGTTATCTGGCCTGGTCGTATTCCCAGATAAGTTCTTCCAGTGTCTGATACAGACGGTCAGGTTCGACAGGTTTGGAAAGATGAGCATTCATTCCGACCTGCAATGATCTCTGAACATCTTCGTCGAAAGCATTAGCCGTCATTGCGATGATCGGAATTATCTTTGCATCCGGTCTTTCGAGAGCTCGGATTGCTTCTGTTGCCGCAAGACCATCCATTTCAGGCATGCGTACATCCATGAGGATTGCATCGTAATAACCTTCTTTGCTCTTTTCGAACATATCGAGAACTATCTTACCATTCTCAGCATGATCGATCTCAGCGCCTCTTACCATGATGATCTGTTCCATGATCTCAGCATTGATAAGCACGTCTTCTGCCATCAGGATACGTCTGCCCTTAAGCTCGGCACGGCTCTTCTCCTTGAACAGACTCATGCTGTTCTTGCGGGCGATTCGCTCGAACTCATCTATTACGTTGGATGCGAAAAGCGGCTTTGCAAGGAAGCTGTCTACGCCTGCATGAAGCGCTTCTTCCATGATCTCATCCCAGTTAAATGATGTAAGGATAATTACCGTAGTCTCTTTTGCATAACGCTGACGGATCTGACGTGCTACGTCGATACCGTCCATCTCAGGCATCTTCCAGTCAAGAAGAACGAGATTATAAGGTTCATGCTTTGCGTGACATACTTCAAGCATGTTAAGAGCTTCCTGTCCGCTGTAGCATGTATCTGCCTTGATTCCTGCTTCATCCAATACAATGCGGGCATGCTCTGCTGCGATTTCTTCATCATCGACTACAAGAATTCTCATATCCTTCGGATTAACGTAGTTTGTAGATGTGAACTGGTGCTCGCAGTTATTGAGCGTGATAACAACAGTAAATTCTGTACCTACGCCCTTCTCGGATTCAACGGAGATCGTACCGTTCATGAGCTCAACGATATTCTTGGTGATAGCCATTCCGAGTCCGGTGCTGCCGTATCTGTTATTGCGGCTGCTGTCTTCCTGTGCAAACGTATCGAAGATCCTCGGAATGAATTCTTTCTCCATTCCGATACCGGTATCCTTGATGGTAAGCTTGAGCGTTGAATGATCGCCGTAAACAGCCATACGCTCAACTACGAACTGAATGCTTCCGGGTGCATCAGTGAACTTAATAGCGTTGGACAGAATGTTGATGATGATCTGCTTAAGCTTCATATCATCGCCGATGTAGTAATCGCTTACACCACCTGTTACGCGGCATTCATAGTGAAGTCCCTTCTCATTACACTGGGACATAACCATCGTGTTGATCTGTTCGAGCATGTTGCTGAACGAGAACTCTTCCTTACGGATAATGAGACGGCCTGATTCGATACGGCTCATGTCGAGGATATCGTTAATGAGTCCTAAGAGATGGCGCGCACTGCCGCCGATCTTCTCTAAGTATTCTCTGGTATCTTCTGTCAGAGTCTCATCACGGAGCGCAAGGCTGTTGAGACCGATGATGGCATTCATAGGAGTACGGATCTCGTGGCTCATGTTGGACAGAAACGCTGTTTTCGCTTTATTGGCCTGCTCTGCTGCATCCAGAGCCTGAGCAAGAGCCTGGTTCTTTTCCATCGTATCGCGCATTTCTTCGTCGATTACGGTAAGTCCCAATCCTACTGTATGGACCATCTTATCGTCACGCTCATCAGGATGACGTTCACCTGCCATACGGATCATCTCGTAGTATTCTTTTCCGTCTCTCTGGGCAAGATAGCGGTATACGATTATGAGATTATCAGCCAATGCCTTGCGGATGTTATCAGGATCTATGAACTTAAAGAATCCGTCACGGTAGCTCTCAGCAACGGAGTTATTCGCATATTTCGCGAAGAACTCATAGTAAGGGAAATGAACACCTTCAGCCGGCTGTTCCTTATCGGTGGGATCGGCTCTATAGCAGACGGCATCGTCATTATCGAGATCGATGTGATAAACACAGCGGTAATCTGATGCCAACGCGGTGATCATCTTATCCTGCTGTTCTCTGTGATGGTACTGCTCCAGGATCTCGGCATTTGCCTTCTCCAGTTCTTTTCTTGCATTTTCTTTATTAGTGATTTCACGTCTTGATCTTCTTTTGTCGCGGATAAGCAATGCGATTATTATCGCCGCAATTACAAGCATTGCAGTTCCGAACAATGCCATATTATCACGCAGCATATCGAGCGCTGAATATGAATACAGCTGGTCTGTATATCTGAATGCAAGGTTCTGGGCGTAATCTTCTCCGACGAGACTGATACCGCGGTTAAGCAGTCTTAATAGTCCTGCATTACCGATCTGTACGCCGAAGCATCTGTCGTCTTCATATGAAGTCTGCAGCTGGGACAATCTTTTGTAGCGAGAGTTTCTGAGAATATCGTTTGCTCTCAGACCATTTAATGTTGTACATCCCACATCACCGTCAATGACAGCCTTAAGGCAGGAATCAACTGACGGATAGAACGTAATCTCCGCATCAGGATAATAAGTCAGAACAAAATAGTACTGCATGCGGTTATTCTCATTTACGGCAAAATGCTTCAGCGTATCGTCTGAATAATCGCCTGAGTACACTATTTCTGTTGCTGCGGATATTACTGAAGTCGACTGGAAGATACCATTCTCTTCAGAATAGAACAGACCGCCTCCGACAGGAAATGCCGTATCGATATTACCCTGCTCAAGATCTGAGATCATGTCATCGTAACTGTCATAGCCCTTATAAGTTACAGACATATCCTGGATGCCAAGACCCTCAACGATCTTGGGAACATAGTCTTTTACGAGTCCTGTCACATTGCCTGATGAATCAGTATCACTGTATGGAAGATAATTATTCAGGTATCCTACCCTGAGCTCATTATGTTCTGAAAGCCACTGCTTTTCCGCTTCAGATAAAGCACGGCTCGAAATGCTTACAGGATAGAATTTATTACGAAGATTGTTGATATAGTTCGGCTCATTAACGGCAAGTTCAGTCTGCGCCTCATTAAGTTCGGCAAGAAGGTCCGGCCTTGATTTGGTTACGCACAAAAAGTACTCAGATGTTCCGAACGGACACAAAAGCTCAGCATGATCTCTTCCATAGGCACCGTCACCTTCGGCTGCAAGAATATCAATGTCGTGCTTGTCGAACGCTTTGAAAAGAGGTTCGTAATCGTTGAACTTAACGACTTCAGCCTGGATTGAATGTTCATTCAGGAAGTTCTGAAGAACATCGACCATGGCACTGTCCAGGACACCGATTTTCCTTCCGTTTAACGTAGTGATATCAAGTGTAATGTCATCATCTACATCATGCTTTACAAGACTGTAGGTCTCATTACCCATAGCAGCATCAGGGTAGCCGATAATGGCTTCTCTTTCTTCCCTCCACGCAAGGCCTGCAAGGAAATCGATATCCCCGTCCAGAAGCATCTGGTAGAGATCACCGAATTCACCGTAAACATATTCATAACGCCAGCCTGTATATTCGGAAAGCTTCTGATAGTACTCATATGCATAACCGGTCTTTACGGTACCCTCGGCTGCGCCTTCCTGGAACACTTCCTGCTCATAGTAACCGACCTTTACAGTATCGCCTGAAGGGCCGGCAGCACGGACATTTTGGGGAAACAGAGCAACAACAAGTACAACAACACAAAGAAATGCTGAAAGCAATAAGCTTTTATTCTTATTCAGCTTATGAACCATCACATGATCTCCTAAGTTATACTAAAAGGCCGGCAAGCTCAGAACGCTTTTCCGATATAGTCTTAAGATACTCCGAATAATCAATGTCCTTTTTCTCGCGGAGAAGATTTGTTAACTCATAAACAGGCTCATATATCGGCGTTAATGCCAGATTGCCGAGCACACCCTTGAGAGAATGCGCTGCTTCAAACGCTGCATCAAAATTCTTTGCAGCTACTGCATCTTCAAGAGCCTGGAAATTCTTATCATCAACGACCCTGCCGATCAGTTTGAAATAAAATGCCTCATTTCCCATGCAGCGGGTTAAACCTTCATCCGTATTGCAGCCTAACTGTTTAAGAGCATCTATGGTAAGCATCAATCCGT
Organism: uncultured Clostridia bacterium; assembly: GCA_947303185.1. Taxonomy (GTDB): domain Bacteria; phylum Bacillota; class Clostridia; order Saccharofermentanales; family Saccharofermentanaceae; genus Saccharofermentans. Next base: position 18,605 of record CAMYXF010000014.1, read on the forward strand.
CTCCTCTCAAGCATTATTCTCTACAAGAAATTTCTCGAACTCTTCAGCCGGTACCGGCTTCGAGAAATAGTAACCCTGGATTATCGTGCAGCCGAGTTTTTTCAATTCGAGATACTGCTCTTCAGTCTCAACGCCTTCTGCAATAACAGGCACTCCAAGGTAATCCGCAATATCGATTACGATGCTGATCATTCTCGTATCGTTCTGCTTGTCGAATGCATTTCTGATAAACATCATGTCGAGCTTTAATGCATCGATGGGAAGCTCTGAGATCATGTTAAGAGATGAATATCCTGAACCGAAGTCATCCATCTCGATGAAGAAACCGTGGTCTCTTAATTCCTTAACTCTGTCGACGATCTGGTCAGCGTCTCTTACATAAGCTGACTCTGTGATCTCAAGATAAATGTCTTTTGAAGTCGTGCCTGTTTCTGATGTTATCTTCTCGAAAGTACCGACCAGCGCAGGATCGTACATCTCTGCGCGTGAGAGGTTAACTGATACAGGAACGGAAACGCCCAGACGTTTTTTCCAGTCAGCAATGGTCTCAGCCGCACAACGCCAGATATATTCATCAAGCTGTGCGATAAGGCCATCTTCTTCAAAGAGCGGTATGAACTTACCGGGAGATATCATTCCGAGTGTCGGATGGAACCATCTTACGAGCGCTTCTGCACTTGATAAGACAGGCTTATCTCCGGCAATATTGAACTTCGGCTGGAAGAATACCTTGAACTGCTTTTCAGCAAGCGCTTTAGGGAATTCATCAACGAGCTGTTCTGCAAAGAGTTCATTCTCCATCAATGACTCATCGAAAACGCTGACAAATACGGAGTAGTTATTTCTGATAAGATCTGCAGCAATCTTAGCACGGTCAAATCTGGCTCTGACATCAAGTTTCTTATCACATGAAGAATACACACCGATCCTGAGTTTTACTGAAGTCGGCATGTCGCAGCATACTTCAGAGACCTTATCGGTTATCGAAGTGTAGTCATCACGATGGGTGCAATAGACTAAAAACGTATCGGCATTCTTTCTGCAGATAACGCAGTCAGACGCTGAGAATATCGTCATGAGACAGCCTGCGATCCTTCTTAATATCTCATCACCTTTTGCCATACCGAAGCGCTCATTGACGATATGAAAGTGATTGACGTCAAGGCAGAGAGCATCCATAACAGTGTTCGGATGATACTTATCGAACTGCTCGGCATAACGGTGGAAATACTCATAAGAATAAAGTCCCGTAAGATCATCACGTTCCGTCTCACTGATTATCTGACGGTCTTCAGCAAGCTCGATTGAGCGTGAAATCCTGGCTCTGATCACATCAGGCTGCGGATAAGGTTTAGGGATAAAATCAGCTGCACCGCGTACAAGGCTTTCTACCTCGGATGCCTGATCAGACGTCAGGACAATAACAGGAATTCCCTTAAGATCAGGATCTTCCTTCAATCGCGACAGAAGATCAAGGCCGTTGAGCTTGGGCATCATGAGGTCCAGGAGAATGAGTGATAAGGTATTACGGTGCTTTTTTATCTCGTCATATGCCATCTCACCGTCTTCTGCCATCAGGACATCATATTCATCGCATAAGATGTTATTCAGAAGTTCACGGTTGATCATCTCGTCATCTGCAACGAGGATATTGCGCTTACCATCTACATAAAGATCTGTTGAACGTTTCATTTAGGGATCTCCCTGTAATGATTTTCTAGCTCATATGGAGAGCAAACCTGTACCCTAAAATTATATCACGAATATTTGATATTATGAGTTACTTGCTTATAAATAACTTGTAAATAAGAAGAAGTGACTTACTAGGAAATCAAAGCTTATACTGCATGAAGTTGCCGTTTTTAACGAAGCCGAAGTCCTGATAAAGCAAAACGCCCATGTCGGACGCTGTGATCTGTACAGCTCCGCAGCCATATGCTCTTGCTTCTTCCACGACCATGGATAGCAGCTTCTTAGCTATTCCCTGTCTCCTGTAGTTATTGTCCGTATACATGCTTGAAAGAAGCCCAAGCTTTCCGCTCGGGCAACCGAAATACGGCGGTTTCTCAACAAAAGACATGCCGCTCGTGCCGACGATCTTATCGCCATCTACGGCAACATATGAGACGAATGTACCATCTGCCATGTGTCTGTCGTAATAATCCACAAGAGCAGGCTTAAGATCGAAATCTTCAGTTGCACCCTCTTCGCGCAGCTGGTTGATCCTGAGCCTTATGAACTCATCAAGGTCTTTCTTTTCAAGTCTTCTATATTCGATCATTCTTCGAGTACTTCACCTATTTTTCTGTATGTATCGTAGATCGTCTTTACGCTCTGCTCGAGAACTTCCCTGATGTCACCTGCAATATCAAGGCCTGCGCTTACTTCGTCAAGGACAGCCTTTTCCTTATCATCGAATTCTGTATCTGCATATGCCACGCCGAAAAGCTCGAAATAAACGATCTTGCGGCTTCTTAAGCTGCTTGACTTGATGCTTTCAATCTCTTTTTTTACGTCAACCAAGGATGCATCGATAAATGCGAAGTTAACGCCCATCTCCTCGTTGTACTGATTAAGGATAGATACTTCTTCCATTACTCTGCCGTCAACAGACGCCAGAACGTTAGCTATATTCCAGAAAGCCTTCTTCTCTTCCATTGTTAATTCATCAAGTAACATATATATCCTCCTGATTATTCCATTAATCCACTGACAATTATATCATTCGGTTATCCGAATTCTTTTCTGAACTCGGCTATCAGCCTTTTTCTTTCTTCGATATCATCTGAGTAATACTTTATAATCATCGCTTTTTCTTCATCAGTTAGATCAAAAGAGAAAAGCTTTCTTCTAAAGCCTTTTAAGTACATGATTCCGTCTTCAACCACGCGCAGTTCAAACGAATCAATGTCACAAACATAAAGATCACAAAGGAAGTCATATATCTTCTTGTCTTCCTTATCAAGATCCTGCACAACAAGCGCAGCATATGAAGTGTGTTCTTTCTTCATTACTATGTTGGTCTTAATGATCTCTAGACAATCCGGATCACCGTTTATCTTGTAAAGGGCATACATCAACTGAACGCACATGCGGCTCGGGATCTTACATCCTGAGACCATTTCTTCTATTTTCTCAACGGGCTGATAATATTTCAGCCTGGGAAGATAGTACGTCATATCCACATCACCAACTTGGAATCTTCTCCAAATGATGTCTTCTATCTCTTCTCTCTCCCAATCGTATATCTCATCGAGCAGAAGACTTGGAATACCAGACCTTCTTCTGTCTACCGACGGTCCGTTTATAAGATCAATGAAATATGTGTACATTTCACTGTGTTCCATTTTCTGCCCTCTTTACTCAGGCCGCATATTCATGCAGCCACAGATAGTTTAATCAGGTAGATATTAAAATATTATCCCGGAACTTACAATGTATGAATATCCGCCCGCTCACACAGAATCAAACACTTCAACCGGCATAGTATGCACGGGCTCATCAGATAAGCTTACCAGAGTGATCATCAAACCGTCATCTTCAATGAACCACATTGCAACAGCAGAGTAATCCACATTATCTTCTGAATACTGATTCATGTAGCAATTTAATTGCGGCTCAACACCATGTACTGTCAGATCCTGGTTACTGTCAATAAAACAGTCTATTTCTGTCGTTCCCTCATAGAAATAAGGTGTTCCAATATCTTTAAATTCTTCGGTCTTTAATACTTTTATATTCCACAAGACTTCGCCCTCATAAAAACCGACAAATCCGCGATGTGTATCAGTATCGATAATATACTGAACTTCTTCTACGCCTTCCGGAATAGAAGGACTAAAACCATATTCTTTCTCGAATTCCTCTGCTGTTACTTCTATTTCAGGACTCGGCCTATCGATCAGCCTTTCATTACCTGACGAACAACCTGTAAGCATGATAGCAAGCGCCGAAAAGAGTGCAACAGTCTTAACTTTCAACATAAAACAAAACCCCATATAGAATTTACTGTGCCATGCAAATAACAGGCATTTGCTTAGCCTCAGTTACTATAAATACAGTTTTAAGAAATGTTTTGTTGCAGGAAATCTTATTCCTGACTGACGCTGTTCACGAATTCCATTATCTCTTCTTTAGAAATCTCAGGAACTCTCAATCTCTCAGCATCAAACTGCGTTGCACCCTTCTGCTTAACGAACTCTATGAATTGTCTGTATGAATAGTGACCGTCTACGACTTTCTTTTCTTCAAAGATGAAAAACCTAATAAACGCCTTATCGATACTCTGAACATTCATATTGAGGAAGTTTCTCGGATTAGCCGGGAAAAGGCTCTCGCAGTTTGAAGTCAGCGTATAGAAAGCCAGGATCTTATTGCTCTTATCCTTGAACAAGGAAGGCTTTGCATAGTAAAGGTCTGTATTTTGCATTGCATGAATCGTTGCCTCAAAATCATCGAGCGAAGTGCATGTCTTATACTTTTCTCTATGCTCATCATCCACATACCAGGGGAACATCGCCAAAGTCAGAATATAATTCATGCTATCGTTTTTAGCACAACCTTCATTAAGCTTCTGTGTCGAAAACTCGATCATCTGAGGTATCGCACTCTCTAATGATGCAGTTGTATAGTCTTTATTCTCTTCCTCACAGTGGAAAGAAGCTTTTCCAAACTGTCTTTCAACTTCTTTTACTACATTAACGAAATCCTTTATTTCAGCAGCAGTCGTCGGGATATTGTAGTTTACTGTTATCTCGCCTTTACCGACGTTCCTGGCATCAAAGAAGATGCCTCTGCCGATACGTGAGGGATTGTATAAGATTGCAGTTCCGTTATTGGATTTGCCCATATCCATGACATAGAAATCATTGTATGAACCGTGCTGCAGCTTGCACTCACGGAGAAGCGCACCAAAATCAATGGCCTTAGCCTTATTAAACAAACCCTTGCTCTGAATCTTCAATGTAAATGCCATAAAAATCTCCTTGCTTATTTCTTAGAATCCGCGCCTCGGATAAATACCCTTTTCGCGCTTCTTAGCCTCTACAACACAACCTGTTAAAACACCTGTAGACATTATCAGTGCGAACGTCGCAAACAGAAATGCAAAGTAAAGTTTTCCGGTGAGAGTATTATGCCCGATACCATTAACATTAGAATAAAGCCTTCCGTCAGCTCCAAGATAGACTTCAACCGTCATATTAGATCCGGCATACGCTTTGTATTTGGGGAATTCGGAATCGGTAACGTTAACCAGTTTATACTCTTTGTTGTTATAGTTAACATAAACATCATTGCCGATTTTGGCATCGTAAGCACTGTTTACCCTGACGTTTACCACCTGATAATCCGGATCAACAGCGTCAAGTTTAAACCAGAACACAACAGTAAGCGGAAGTAATACAGCCAACAGAATTCCGGATATTATGCTTAACTTAAAATACGTCTTTTTATGACGTATATAATGATCATTCATATCGATTTTGTTCTGGTTATCAGTCATCTTACCATCCGCACTTTATATTCAGGCGTGCCCTCTTCAAGCTGTTTGGTATCAGTAACATTAAAGCCGTGAGCCTCATAAAACCTGATCGCAGATGTATTCTTTTCGAGCACCCAAAGGCAGTTAGCATCATGCTCAGACTTCGCAAATTCGATAAGTTCAGCTCCAATGCCCTGTCCCTGAAAGAAATGCTCTACATATAGCTCAACGATCTCTTTATCAACAATACGGATAAGTCCTTTAACAATACCATCTGCTTCATAAACCCAAATGTTATTAAGGATCTCGGGTGCAGAATACTCTTCAGCAACAGGTAAAACCTGAATCTCTCCAAAGGAAACTGAATCATCGTGAAAAATAGAATGGTAATTCATCCTCTTAACAAATACCAGTATCTCAGCAATTCTGGATATATCTTTAATTGTTGCTTTTCTGATCAAAAAGTTTTTTAAGTCCATCACATTCCTCACATATATTTCTTTCAGGGGAAATTATACATTCATTTCTTCAACTACTGAAACAGGCTTAACTGTCATTTCAACCCAGGCCGGAATCAGTCCGCACTTAATGGCATTTCTTACAGATCTGACATTCGACCAGGCGGTGCAGTAAAACGGAATCTTACCGCGATTTAATATCTCTAATGCAAGTTTCGATGTTATTGATGAAGCAATGCCCTTTCGTCTGTATTCAGGCAGGACATCAACCCCTATCTGCCACATCTGCTCTGCATCAGCAGAACATCCTGCAAGTCCGATAAGCTTCCCGTTATCATATGCACCGACAGCAAGCATATCCAGATGTTTTCTGTCACAGCAAAGTGCGTTAGGCCATTCCGGACAATACAAATCGTCAAACTGGCCTTTCTCCAATATGCGAAGTCCATACTCACACGGCAGTTCGGTCAATCTGTTAAGATCCGGCAGATAATACTCAGCCATAAAGCATGCAGTCATGCCCAAAGGCTCCAGTCTTTCGTTAAGCCAACGCATATTCGGCGTTTCAAAGCAGTGATAAAACTTAAACTTTGAAATATACTCTTTTACTATCTCTGTTATTTCTTCAGTTGCAGCAGCAACGACATTATTCCCATAAGATATGAAGTTGCATCCTATAGGAAGTTTATAGTAATTCTTGGATTTCTCACCAAGTTTAAAAGGCACCACCCTGTTATCGTCAGCAAGAAAATCTGCAACTGTACAACCTATATCTTCAGCAGACTGCTGCATGGCAATCTGCAGTACTTCTTTATTCGTCATCAATTATCCCCTTTAAACTTCTGCTATATCAAAGATATATCTGAATTCCAAAAGATCAGAAGAGTCCTTCTCCTGGCCATCAAGTTCATCTTTCAAAGAATTGTTTCTGTCAATTATGAAAAATATAATCCGGCATCCGTACTCTTTGGCTTTGGGCATAAAATATTCAGCAACCCATTTTGTATCAAGCGGATTATCTTCAAACCCGTCTCTGGTATCAGCAACGTAATTACAGCCGTATAGAATCATATCCCCTTCTGATACCATTTCAGGTCATACCATCTGTCGAACTTCTTGCCGATATTCTTAAAATATGCTGCTTCAGAATATCCCTGGCTCATATGGAACAGGCTGCTTGCATGAGTCAGATATTCATCCTCAGGCTCACAGTAAGCTGAGCCGGCCAGCAGATTAACAATGCCCATATCTTTGAGTTTTGGCTCAATCGCTTTGTACATCGCTGATCCTAATCCCTGTCTGCGATAATCCTTATCCACATATATGGACATCGCTGCAGTCCACGAATATGCAGTGCGTGAACTGTATTCTCCTGCATAAACATAGCCGACTATCTTATCGTCAATAAGGCAGACCAGATACGGATACTTTGATGTTATCTTCTCTATCCTCTGTCTGAACTCTTCTACTGTCGGAACTTCATATTCAAATGAAACTGCCGTATTCAGAACGTAGTGAGAATAAATCTCAACCAAACGCTCTGCATCTTCAGTCTGTACATCTCTGATAACCAAATAGAATCTCCTCTTTTCGTATTTAATAAGGCTTTGGGTTTCCTTAATAATCACGTTGTATAAGTCCGGCTATGACTCCGACTATAAAAGTGCCCATCATCACCGAAGTTATGATTATTCCCGCAATGGCATAGCCTCTGCCCGGTTCTTTCGTTTTATTGCATTTAATAAGACCAATAAGGGATATGATAAAAAATACCGGCGAAGTTGATCCCATCATAACGATTGATGACAAAGCCCCGTAAAAACCGACAAGGCACATAACATTGTTCTTAGTCGAATGAGTAGGTACGATCGGCACAACTGCAGGTGAAGGCTGAATAGGCTGACCAGGTTGAACGGGCTGGACCGGAACAGCATCATAATTTTCAGGACGAAAACGCAAACCGCATTCTGAGCAAAATCTTGCATTATCATCATTCTGGGCTCCGCATTTACAACAATACATATTATGCCTCCTTAATTATTCTCATTAAGCATCTGAAGCTTATCCTCTGCAATCTTTCTATATTTCGTGTCACCGCCTAATTCATATGCAACCTTAAAATATTCTTTTGCACTTTCAGAGTCGCCCTTCAAGATAAGCACTCTGCCTATCGCACATGAATAACTGACTTTGGTTAAGGGATAAAGAGGCTTAATCGTATCAAGCATTTTCTTATAATGCTCAACAGCACCTTCATAATCGCCGTTTTTTATCCTGATGGCATATTCGAAATTCTTAAGGCTTATCTCAAAATTCTCCCTGCTTTTTTGATTCCTTATTCCTGGAAGCTGTTTTCGAAGCTCTGCCATCTCAGCTTCAGCCAAAGCAACATCTCCTTTGTTCAGGTAATAATCGATCATGCACTCACGGCGCACAATCAAATATGATTTGAGTTTGATATTCTGGCAGCAGTCATAAACCGCATCGTAATTATCAATAACAGCATAACCTTTAGCGAGCATAAAGTAATATGGAGTGGTTGCAGAAGGTTTTGTCTGTTTCTCAAACAGTTTCTTCAGACTATTAATATAATTATTTGCCTGGCATTCATTGATGAGGACTGTTACTTCTTTTGAAAGTTTTTTACTTGTAAGAGTAGTAAAAACCATAGCATCAATAATGACTACAATTAATGCCGCCATAAGATTCAGGATCGGGAAATACCATTCGCCGTTCCAGAACAGGAACAATGAAGCAACCATGCATATAATCGTAATGATTCCTATGCACCAATACCCAACATGGAATTTTTTATATATCGAAATCATATAAGCAACTCCCAAATTCAACTGACTAATTTTTCTATCTTATCCCTATTGCAATTCTAAAAGCTATTAGATTTTCGCAATTCATCCCTTACAAGCATCAGAGAATACCCAAGCAAATTCTGTCCTTTCCAGGCATTTATTTCATGTCGGTTATTATCTGTCAAGGACAGACCGATTCCCCAGATCGGATCTTTAACAGCACACTCTGCCAATATGTTATCGCCTGTATCCAGCAATGCTTTTCTTAAGTCATCATTCTGCATGAATTTCTCAACCAAGCCTTTATATATAATGACTTGTCTCATTCCATTCCAAACGGAGTCATTATAGTTCGATACTTTGCGGCCGAATTCCTTGATAAGAACAACATCATCCGTATTCAGTATTTCTGACGCAATATCTTTATCTTCAAACAAGACAGCTTTTTCATACATCATGTACTGTTCCATAGAAGAAAACTTGATCCCTTCAACAGAAAAGTCAGATAAATACCAGTTACTTAAGAATCCGTATGGTTCATCAGGATTGTGAAAACCGATTACGCCCATGTATATGCCCCACTAAACACTTTCCGTCCACTTTTTTCTAAACTGTTCTTGTTCTTCTGTAGATGGATATTCATTCATTTCGCAATAATCCCAAAAGCCGTGAACATCTTCCATACTGGGCTTTTTCCCCATTTCCACCAGATAAACCACATCCAAATCACGCATCATTCCTGATTGAACAGCATTGATTCTGGCAGCATTACACTTAATGCCATAACCAGATTCCAGAAGTTTATCCCTGAACACCTGAAATGCAGCAAACAGGTCATCACCTTTTTCTGAAAAATCCATTTCGTCAATTACCGCATTCAGTTCAATAAACTCATCGTAAAAGGAAACGAGAACACTAATCTGTTTCTCGTTTTCACGGCATTCCAAAGCAACAACAGTTAAATCATAAAATTCAGTATTCATATCTGTTAGTTATTTCAAAATCAGGCTACTATTATTGAAAAACGCTTTGTATTTTGTTCAATTCAAAGGTAGCATAAACCTTTTCACAGAACTGGCAGTAATAACCAACGCCGGATTTTTCCAAATTCAGCGCGTCTTTCTTGATTATCTTTTTCTTCTCATATTCAGGAGTCCAAGACAAGTTGGCAGCCTCGTTGAATAAAGTTCCGGCCTGTCCTGCCTTAACTACTCCCTCAAAACATTTTCTTCCGCACTTTGGACATTCCATCTTTTCTACCCCTTTTTGATTATCCTAATTGAAAAGTTATATAACCACGAATACGTATGTATCCCTTACCATCTCAAATGCTGCTGTATCAGTATCATAGTATTGTGCCGTGATATAGTGCATATGGAGCTCTTCGTCAACAAAATACCAGGCAGTGATATATTTGCCGTCATCATTCTGTGCTGATACTTCGTAAGCAGTGAAACCTCCGAGAGTAACCTCTTCAACTTCGCTTACATCATATTCATATCCGTCTTCCATTGTTTCCTGGAATTCATATGCCATTTCTTCAGCAAGAGAAGGATCGTACTCGCCTGAAATTATTGACAGCTGGATTCTTGTTTCAGTTTCAGAATTGTAATTCTGGAGCACTTCGAGATACGAATAACCCATTTCGTCCTGCTCGTCACATTCATTCCAGTCGCCCTCATAGAGCTTAACAGCGCCGACCAGATTATCACCCCAGTAACCGTCACCGAATGCATTTGTCTCTACCGGATTAAGATCCGGCATCACAATGCTAGACGGATCGAAATTGCTATAGGAAATAAACGTATAATCCATCTTGTCGTCAAGATTTCTAAGATCCATGACATTGCGGTCAGCATCGTAATAGCCCATGTAAACGCTGTCCCACTTAACATCCATGGTATTCGCACCGTTGATCCAGAGACCGTCGTTGTGGAGCACCAGGATCATGAACTGCGCAACACCGTCTATACCACGCGTATTATCGATATCGTCACAGATATCATCAGACGTAATACCATACTGGCTGTATCTGGTCTCAATAATATCCATTGCTTCATAACCGAAGAGGATCTCATATGTACCGGTAGAATAATTATTATCCAGGACGCGGTAGTCAGCATAATATGTGAACTGGTCATCAGCACCGAAGACCAGATAAGAACCGTTGTCCTTCCTGATCCAGTCAGTTTCACTGATAATCTCAATATTGCCGTCATACGAAACGTCGAAAAGCCATTCTTCCAGCGAATCGCCTTCACCGTTAGCATCCATATAAGCGCTGATCTTATCTGCATTGGCAATGAAAAGGACCCATCCGATACAAAGAGCAAGCGAAAGGACCAGACCTATGATTCCAAGGACTTTACCCTTCTGCTTCTTGGCAAAGGCGATAATAACGCCGATCATACTTACGATAACGCCGACAAGGCTGGTAAGACCAAAAGTAAAAAGGCCGACCAAGCCGAGAATAAAACCTGCAATGCAGGCACCGTTCGTAGACTGCTTCTGTACAGGAGGATTATAAGAACCCTGCATCTGATAGCCGCCCTGAGCATAAACAGGCTGCTGATAAACAGGCTGAACAGGTACCGGTTGCTGATAAACAGGCTGGACCGGCTGCGGCTGGACGGGCTGTGCAGGCATAGGCTGGACCGGTATGGATTGAGCCTGCTGAACAGGCTGTGCGGGCTGAGCGTACTGCTCTGCCGGAATCGGTGCTCCGCAGCTCTCACAGAATTTAGTGCCGTTGCTATATGCTCCGCAATTAGGACATACTGACATGCTTTTACCCTCCCCATATCACTGCTCTAATATATAGTTTCAAAATGTAAAATGATTTTTATCGCTATATATTATATCAATAAATAGGAATTCAGTGTAAAAGCTTAAAGGTCAGTCCGCCGGTTTGCCCTTTAACCTGTCATAGAAAATGCAGATCAGGATCGCAACAACAGGCAATACAACATAATCCATGACATTTTGAGCAATTTCAACTGCCTGACAAATCGGTGCTTCGTGTACATAACCGAATAATCCGTCAACGATCCTGAATGTTGAATCGCTAAATGCGTGGAGCAGCATGACAAGCAGCAGATTATCAGAGAGCATATAGATTGCCGCAATAAACATTCCCCACAAAAAACAAGACGGCACCTGCATCAGAGGGTTTTCGCCAAAAAGAATATTTGGAGCGTGACTTAGTCCGAAGAATGCTCCTGCAATTACCACTGTGATGATCCTCTGCTTGACGGTCTTGGAATTGTACATGATCAGGCCGTTCATCATAAGGGCCCTGTGCAGAAGCTCTTCAAAGAAGCCGGTTGCAAACTGCTGGACAATGACTATGATCAGGGTAGTAAGGACACTTGTTGTAAATATATAAGCTGTGAAAAGCTTAAAGAACGGTGCAATGATATAAAGAATAATTGGGATCAGTACGATCCAAGTCCATACCGGTATCCTGTTCGAAAACAGCTTCTTAACAGGATATTTGCTCTCACCACGCTTTGAATATCCATTAAGCATCACCAGCATCACTATGCCGAATACAATTCTCATCACAATATCTGCGCACAAAAGCATGTTGTAATCCGGGAACACGTTGAGATAAACCCAGACTACTTCTATAGCCAGAAAAACACCCAATATTACTGCTGCCTGTATTATCGGCTTAGTTATCGCTTTCCTCTTATCCATTTCCATTTCTCTCCTTTTACTTCCTTTTAGGAATTATCAGAGGTTAGACGGATGAGATCCGCTTTCGTTACAAAAAAATACACCCCATGTTATAATGACATTGCAACTTATAAACTATTTTTGAGTTTTAAGAAAGGGGATGGATTATGAAAAGAATCAAGGCACTTTCAATTCTGCTGATGGCTTCAATGTTTGCAGGTAACATGCTGTTATGCTCATGCAGCAAACCGGCTGAGACTTCAGACACAATTGCAGAAGAGACAACGACTACTGCTGCTACGACCACAACAGCAGCTACGACCACAGAAGAAACAACCGAAGAGATCACTGAACCGACAAATTTCATACCGGACATCTCTTTTACTACCAATTACGAAGAGATTACGCTTGACGGTGATCCGGACAGTGTATTTGTCTCCACAGATTACTGCTATCTGGAATCTGAGAAATACTTCCTTCTCATTGAACCCGGAATTAAACTTCCCGGTGACTACGCAGTCAATCTGGACGCGATCATTGATGAGATCGAGAAAGAACTCGGTTTGGAGCTCTGCACTCCTGATTACGAATACTCACATGGGATCATTGACAATTCCGTATACTACGACGGTTTCAATCCCTGGGATAACTGGAGTATAGGAACAAAACTCCCTATATTCCTTATTGCAGATGAGACTGACGAAGGACTGATCTCCTGCGGTGATGGTGAGAGTGTTGTACTTGTTGAATACGAGTTGTTCTCTGATGAGGTTTGGGATTCATGCCCGAGTTACTACGAAAACTCTGATTGGAGAAGACTTGATTATATTGACTATACAACAGCCGCGCACGAGTTAACTCATGCGGTCGCAGGCAGAAACGGAAAGGCTTCCAAAATAGTAAGTGAAGGCATTGCCGAATATATGGGACGCACGGTTATTGCAGCGCTGGCTTCAGACTACCCGTCAATCGGTATTACCTATGACAGACACTATCTTTACGACAACGGAGTACCGGAACCGGTCAATGCTGATAACGCAGAGAGCATTTTCCTTGACGATTACGAGGAGATCGACCACGCAAACCGTGGCGCCGAATATGTTTACGGCAGATATTTCTGGCAGTTCCTTTTCGAGAATTACGGCAGCGATGCATACTTCAGATACAATGAGGAAATCAAGTCTTATCACATCGAAGGCTGGTATGGCTACTACGAGGCAGGCACCAACCAGAAATTCACCGACGGTGTAAAGGTAGTCTTCGGAGATGATGTTTTCGAGAAGTTCGGTGACTGGTGCGTTGAAAACGATGCTCTTCAGTCAGTGGATGGAGTATATCCGATGCCTGATGAATACTAAGCATCTGAAAAAAGTCATTATATTGGGGTTGTCTCAAGCTTGAGGCAGCCCTTTTATTTTCGAGTTCCTGAAACATACAGTAAACTGCCCCGATTACTGTACGTTTTACGTATTCCTACCCTAAAAAGCGGGATAAACCCGCTTGTATTTGTTAATGCTTTTAGTTTTTGCATCATATCAATACTCAAATATCCAAGTCCAGTAAAACAATATATAGTTCGGAATATAATCGTTCGAATCAGAACTGATCATACCGTTTCTTATATCATCCCAGGTTGCCTTACTGCTGTTTACAAGAACAAAGGCATCAATCACCTCATTTTCGCCTTTAACGTATTCACCGCTTAAAGGCACCTCGAAATGCTTTAGAGATAAATAAGAATCCTCACAATCAAGTGTTTCAAGACTACAATCTCTGATCTTCAGATCATAATAAGGACCGCCATCGCAGACTATATATTCGAAATACAATACCGGATAAGAATCCTTTTCTTCCTCATATAATTCTTCGCTTACAGCTTCTTCGTCCAAGGTGTAATAACTGGCGATAAGAATCGATGCTGCTTCTCCATTCCTGGTCGCATTATAAAATGCATACCAAAGATCCTCTCCTGAAGTTATCTCCATGTCTTCGACGACGACCACATCGTTTTCTTTCGCCCATTCAAGACATTCTTCTGCTGTTCCGTACATTCCGTTAAAGTACGCTTCGCAGAATTCATCATACCCTTCAGGAAGAACTCTCATTTCCAGTTCATTACCGTATTCAAAGAATTCACAAACAACCTTCTGGTCTTCGCACAAGGTAACAACCAGGAATCTTCCGGAAGGATCAATATAAGTATCGAAAAATACGGCCTCAGTCATAGCACCGCCGTCATTACCGTTCGGGTAATCGCCATATATTGCGCCCATTGCTTTATAATCCGGAGACCAGCCGTGAACATTGTTTTCAGAAGCCCACTCAGAAAACATATCGCTTCGTATTACTTCGAATCCATAACCATGATAAATGCCCCTGACACTTATTGAGCTTTCATCGGTGATCTGATCGAATCTCGATTCTGCGTAAGAAATAAAATCAGCCTCATCAACAGGCTTATCATTAAAGAAAGTGAACGGATTTTCAGTAAGCCTGTATGGCGTAACATCATATCTGAAGTTTTCCGGATCACAACCCGGTCCAATACTATAGTATTTTTCTTCGACCACACGTTCAGTGTAATCAGGATTGATCTGAGCTGCACCTGCCAGAGAGACTTCGGAAGATGAAGTTTGTTCCGCAGTACAACCCGCAAGAAGTGTCGCAGCAGCGATCAGGGCAGCTCCGGCCGCATATGCAGGTTTCTTTACTCCTTTAATACATTCTATCTTCATAACAAATCCCCATATAAAGTTTCATGCAAAAAGTCGCTGTGCTTAATAATCCTCAGAAACATATATCAGATATGCAACGTTGCCGTAATCATCCCTGATTTTCTTATAGCCGACGATCCTTGATTCCGAATCGTTTACCTTGATCCGGATGCCCTTATCAAAAGTATTCAGCATGTTGTAGAACTCTGTATCCTGAGCGCCTTCGCTATAGCGGTCTACAAACGTATTGTATACTTCCATTGCCTTATCGGGGTCATGGATCTTTACCTTCATGGTAAATTCAACTGCATGGGTAGACTCAGTTCCTTCTATATTAAAGCTTACGATGTGGTCAATATGCTCATCCGGAAGTATCTGGTCATAGAACATGTACACACCGTAACCGGTGGAATCAACCTGGGAATAGCAAGGGCGCTTAAGTTCCTTATCGAAATTCTTAAGCTCTTCAAAATCATATGCATGAGCGAGGTCGTGATAGTACTCATATTCGGCAACGATCTCTTCGGTCGTAAAATCCTGAATGATGTAGTAGTTGTCCCATCCTTTATATCCACCGCCCTCATAATAGTCTCTTCCCTGGGTCTCTCTGGTAGGAACAGGAGTCGGATCAGGATTATCCCTGTAAAAACTTGTCTCTTCCTCTTCTTCTTCATCATCCTCAGCCCAGATATCTGACGTCGGAGAAGTATTATAGTTCAGGACATTTACAACAAGTGCAGTTATTCCTGCAGTTATGGTTAATGCCGCAGCGACGGATACAACACTTGCGATTACCGCTTTTTTATTCATAATAAGACCCTTTCTTGCTTTAGGTTTCCCTCAATACAGATATAAAGGGGTAATTGTTGCACCGATTTTGAAGCAAAAATCAGTTATTCCACATACATGATCGTCTCAAGTTCATCAAAACCGTAATGTCTGAATGAGATCCTGTAGTCAGGATGCATCTCGAGGACGAGGTTTGCCAACGTAACAAAGTCTTCGAACTTATGGTAGACGGAAATAGCCATTCTCGGTCGGTTCTCCATAATGAGCTTGCGTGCACCTACCAAAGCTTCGTACTCAGCACCTTCAATATCCATCTTGATGAATGTAATTCTCTTGCCCTCAAGCACTTCATCAAGAGCAACAGTCTCGATCTCCTCAACGCCTTCGAAGTTCCTCTTCTCGGCCTCTTCCTTGCTGATTATGCATGAAGTCTCGAAAGCATCTGCGGCGAAATAAACCTTCTTATGTACGTCTGCAGTGCCATAGGGATAGAGGTCGCACTTTCCGAGAGGCTCAAGAGCAGCTTTGCTCTTCTCATAATTCTTAGGATCAGCTTCAAAAGAATAAATGTGCTCAAAGCCCTTGTGGCCGCACCAGCCAGCAAAGTTGAAGCATGTAGCTCCGTCAAAGCAGCCGCAGTCTACGAATACTTCATTTTCTCCCGCTTCGAAGAAGTCGAAATACTGACCCTGGTTATTGCGCCAGTCGAAGATTCCTGAGCAGATATTCTTTTCGCTGATTCCGATTTCTTCAACAAGGCGCTTCCTGGTCTCATCAGCTACGGGCTTCTTTGAATATGAGATAACGAATGTCTTATCGCCGTAAAGTGATTTGTTCTCTGAAAGTTCTTTATCAGTGATCACCATGATTCCCGTCGGTTGATCAACAGGGCCTTTGCTCTCATCAGGATCAATGAACGCATCTACCTTAACGCCAAACTGTTTAAATCTTCCGGCAAGATAATGTCCTGCTGCACCGGCACCATAGATCAGGCAGTGTGAACCTTTCTGGATCTTCTCAACATATACCTGCATGTCGCTGTTCAGATTTCTGTACTTTGACTCAAGTCCTGTTATATAACCAACATCTCCCGTGGATGCATACATGATCTTTGCCTCAAAGATCTTCTTCGATATCTCGTCATTAAGATGTGCATATACGTTTCTTGCCATCTCAAGGAAATCAGCATTCATATCACCTGAGGCTCTAAGAGCCTTCTGCTTGTCAGCTGCTTTATCAGAGCCAAATTCAATACGCTTATCATGTATACTCATTACCTTTATCCTCTCCATACATTTCGATTTGCATTTCCATAACATACTATCACTTACTTTGCTTCTTTCAAAAATATAAAGGTCTTAGAATACACCAAGACCTTTATTTCATTATAAATTTGTTATCATATTAAATTACAACGGTTTACTCATGATCATTTCCATGGGCTGCTCATATCCGGGAATATCCAAAGTAAACCCGCCGCATTCTTTATAACCGATTTTTCTGTAAAAATGCTGCGCATCCTCATCAACCTGTGTTGATGTCATAACCATTCCGTATCCCTGACTTTTCATGTCTTCTTCCCAGAATTTCATTAAAGCTTTTCCATAACCCTTTTTCTGTTTTGAAGCATCGATAAACAGCATATTACAGAAAGGCGTATTATCCCAAAACAGGTTATATCTCAACAGCCCGACAGGTTTCCCGTCTTCGAAAATAACATAGCCCTGTTTGTCACGGACCTTCTTTTCGAATTCTGCTTCAGGCAGGTGCTTATCAAGCTGGAACCAGAATTCCTTATCTTCTTTAGTAACGTATTTGATTTCCATTTTTATCCCCTAATAAATCAAGAAAATCTACTCTTCCGACGCTCATATTATAACAATTAATCTCCCAACCCAGACCTTCGTATGTCATCCAACTGCTCAGCACTCAGAGTACCAGCCTGATAAAGCAAGAGATATTCATTTTCAATGGAACTATCAAAGATAAGCAGATCATCAGTATTAATCGTCACTTTAACACCATTCTCATACAGGATCCTGATTGGGTGATCCTTGTAACTATCAGTATAACCAAGCTTCACGTTGCTGCTCGGACACATATTAAGCTTGATCTTACTATCTGCCAGAAATCTCATGACATCATCGGATTTAGCAGCATTGTTCCCGTGATGAACTTCATCCAGACCGAGTACGTCAACCGCACGCTTAACTCTTCTGCATCCCTTTGTGGAGTGATTATGCAGATCACTTTTGGGAGACTTTAGAAGCTTATCAGGATTATTCTCAATTAAGCCTTCATAGAAAAGTTTATTTGTTTCTGCGGTCATTCAGGATACTCCAGATTCAAGAATCTTTATTCCGGGAACATCACAGTCTATCTCCATTTGTGCGCCTACAGGAAGCACCGTCATGGGCGTTCTGTGAATGTAATCAACGTTCTCCACAATAACCAAATCAGGTCTGTGGACTTCATTTAAGATAACCTTGAAAAGCGTTTCCTTACTGTCATCATCAAGAGGACCAGTGAGGATAGCTTTTGCTTTATCAAATACACCTGAAGCTGCGAATGCCCGAAGTTCATGTAACCCCGCCAGTTTACTGTCGTAGACATTACAATGTTCCAGGGCAATAACGGAGTCTTCCCACACTTCAGCTGACGGGAAGAATTTGGTTCCCATTATCTGCCAGAGAGGGCCTCCACAAACAGGGATGATGTGACCTGTGACTTTTCCGCTTCCCTGCAAAATCTTATAACCGGTTCCGGGCGTCCAATTGATCGGATCATTAGGATCTTCAATGGCATCGGTATCAGAGAACCTCTCACACTGCACTTCTTTGTCACCATCTTTGATCGTATATGTGGTCTTCCAATCAATAGGTGTGGTCTTTTCAGCCGGCCTGATCTCGCCTATTACTTCGTTTGAGAACAATGTCCTTCTAATTGCCTCTTCCGTATATTCGTCCAGTTTTCCCGGCTGTGCTATTGGTGTCAGAACATTAGGACCGTAATAAGAACGGACTCCCGCATATGTATAAACTGCCGTCCATGTAGCAATGTCAGAATATCCCATAAACACCTTAGGGTTATCGCGAATTACTTTGGTATCAATATATGGAAGAACACGGTATGAATCGTCGCCGCCCTGGTTGCAGATGATTCCTTTGATTGAATCATCCTTTAGGGCCCACATCAGATCCTCGGCTCTTTTCTCAGGATGCTCATAAATATATGTGCTCCCTTTGAGCGCATTGGGAGTCTCAACTACTTCAACATTAAAGATCTTCTCGAATCTTCTTTTGCCAAGCATATATCTTGGAAGCATGTCCTCATCACCGGCACGTCCGCCGGATATCGAGATAAATGCTACTTTATCGCCTGCATTAAGTTTTGAAGGAATAATCAGCTGTTTCATAGTACTCCCAATTAAATATGTTTATTTCATCCTGCAATCATCACTTCTCATAATCCCGATGACATTGGTTCGTTATAATTTCCTTCGGATCAGCCCTGACCTATCCCATATGCAAATATCTCAAACCACATAAATATAAGGAAGAAAATAACAAACAATAACGAAATACCTAATTTGTTCTTGCCGCTTTTAGCATCACGGGTAAAAATTCCCAATACAGCAAACAAAAGACTGAAAAACAATAAACCTATTTGAATATAAGTATCGGTTTCGCCCAAGATGTATTGAAATGTCATACGATTACCTTCCTTTCGTTTTATCAAAACTGAAACTATTTAGATTTACAGATAATGTAATCGGGTCTTACCGCATCTTCATTCAAAATCCATTCATCACCATTCTTACTAAAACACATCGTATCTCCAGTCTTTGTCTGAACCCACAGATTATAACTGTCATTTTCCCAACACACACCCCAAAAGGCATTTTTATTAAACCACTGTGACGTAATTGCATTAACGTATCCATCATTAGAATATACATCTATTTCAAAAGGACCATATGATTCGTTAATAACAACATAATACTTTCCATCAAAACTATAGGCCTTATCACAAGTAAAACTGCCGTATTCCCTGACACGAACAATGCCATCAAGAGTGGACCTCATTTCATCAAAGCCTTTAGGCATCTTTTCGCCGCTAGAAGTTCCTTTCAACACACAACTCGTTCCATCGGCATAATTAATGACAATTTCGTAGTTTTGCCAACTATCATTATAAGGGAAACCACCGCCCGAATTGTTTTGATAATCCGGGGACCACTTTCCGGCTGGTACAAAAACACTCCTTATTGACTCTATTTCAGATTGCTCGAGTTTATATTCCGGCAAGTTTTCCTCAGAACTACTATGACTGAAACAAAAAACTTTTCTGTCCAGATCAAATGTGTAGTAATTAATGCTTGTGGAATTATTATAGGAATATTCAATGGATACTATGTTTTCAACATCCTGAAAATCTGCAGGTACGTAACAACTACAAAGCAAAGAAAATGTAATGATCACGGAAAGAATAATAATAATAAACTTTCTCATTTCTAACATCCCCTTTGTTACTTTAGAGCGGAGGCATCTGGTCCAAGGAAGACTGTTCTAAATATGTAGTGCTGAATGGGATTTCGGCATTTCCGGCACGGACCGGAGTCAGGGAGATCTTCAACTTTACCGCAGAACGGACACTTGACCCTATACAGTAATGACATATCAACACCTTTCCGTAACTCAAATGCACTTAAGCAATTTTATATACGGATATTATAAACTTTTTTTGTGAATGTCGTTAACCTGTCCGGATTTCACTTAGTGCAGCAAAGATCTATCCTCATCGAGACGATTCCGTTCTCTTCTGATAATTCTTCAAAATCCATCCTCTTATACAAACCGTATCCGACGCTCATAACTTCCGGTTTGGTCGTAAAGACAACCTCTTTAAACCCAAGCTCAGACGCTTTATCCGTCATTGCTTTGATCATTATTCTGGCATACCCTTTTCCTCTGTATTCGGGCTTTATGAAAAGGCGCTTGCCTTCACAGGTCTCATCACTTATCTTTCTGAAAGCAACACATGCCACAGGCTCATCATCTTCATAACCGGCTAATATGGCTCCGCCGGAATAAAAGCCTTCAAGATCATTCAATTCCTTATCAAATGAGACAAAGCATCTTTCCGCACCTTTGATATGCGAATACTCAACAAACAATGCCTTTATAACTTCAATATCTGAACATTCTTTAACTATAAACGACATAAGATTATTACCCCTTTTCGCGAAGATTTTCTTATTACTTCTGTATGTGATATCCGCCATCAGCAAACAACATGGTTCCTGTCACATAATCCGACATATCAGAAAGAAGAAACAGTACAACAGATGCTATGTCTTTTGGCATACCCAGCCTTCCGTTTGGTATCAACGCTTCAGATTTAGCTCTCACATCTGGTATATCAAACGAAGCCGATGTCATTCCGGTGTATATAAATCCCGGAGCAACACAGTTTACCTGGACATTATACGGAGCAAGATCCAAAGCCATGGCAGACGTCATTGAGGAAACAGCGCCCTTTGAAGCAGCATATTCAGCCATATTGTTCTTATATATGGTAGATCTAATGCAACTGATATTAACTATCTTTCCATGATTTTGAGCGATCATTTTCGGAGCTACGGCTTTAGATACAATAAAAGAACCGGTAGCATTAACCGAGATTACTTTGTTCCACTCTTCTGTTGATAATTCATAAAATGGCTTATTGTTTCCGAAGATACCGGCAGCATTGACGAGACCGTCTATATGTCCGTATTTGGCATCAACTTCTGCTATACACTTCTGAATCTGCTCTTCTGCCAGCACATCCGACTGATAATGAAAGTACAGATCATGTTCTATCGTACTGTCATTTATATCAATGCCGACAACAACAGCTTTCTTCTCGAGCAAAAGCTCACAACAACTCTTCCCCATACCGGAACTGGCGCCGGTTACAATAAACACTTTATCCTTAAATTTCATACACTTATCTCCTAAATCACTTATCAATCCTGATATATCCGTCTATCATCTCGCGAAAAGCCTTAACGCCTTCTTCTGAAAGAGAATAGTGCATCCATTTTCCGTCTTTGCGGTAATCTACTAGTCCACTGTCGCAGAGAAGCTTCATATGATGTGAAAGCGTCGATTGAGAGATATTAAGTTCTTCCAGAAGGTAGCATGCACACTTCTCCTTCTGCTGAAGCGACATCATGATTGCCAGACGGTTCTCATCTGCCAGAGCCTTTATCTTTCGTGCATCTTCTCTGTATCCCATATGCATTTACCTCCAATAAACAAAACGATAGTAGCACACATATCGATATTTGTAAATGTATGGATGTATTGACAAGAAACACCCGCTCTAGAAAAAGGTCTGTCGTTATCGTGTATTTAAGACAAATCGAATTTATTGATTCATTCTGGAAAGAACAAAATCCGGAGCTTCTCCAATAACGACAGAGTCAGTAACTTCAATTACTTCACAACCGTCTTTACTATATTCGGAAATAAAACTCTGTTCGCTGTCAAAAACTATTTCTTTCCCATACCAGTGCTTTGAGTTCTGGGGTGTAAGTTCCAAATAAATAGTTTTGTTATCTATGTAAAAAGTCAGAACAGTATGGAACTTTCCGTACTGCCTATTATGTAAAAGCCAAATCTTACTTGGGACATTCTGTTCATCAAGAATTGCTTTCATCAGAACAACTGCGTCATGGCATGTTCCCACTTTTGCCTGCCTGGTATCACGAGGATCTTGAATGCGGTACTCTGACAATAACCGGCCAAAGAATTCCTCATCAAATCCATTCGACATATCAGGTTTATAAGTCTTTCCGTTTAGATAAAAACCATATTCATAACCATTGTCTAAAAGCTCATCTTTAAGCAATTGGCATATTCTCTGAATCATATATAATCCCTCTGAAATACTTTACGGGAATTGTTTTTCTACGAAATCGATGAAAGCATCCGTATCAATTTTTCTTGTTGCGGTTGAAGGCATTGTTTCATCGCCTTCCTCATAATAATTGCTCTCATATTTCAAATCAGCCGTAATAATCAAATTTCCGGAAATATGAATATACTCATATATGTTCGCATCATAGGCTTCCTTAATCCAGCCGCACCTGTAATCCAAGCCTGATCTGAAATCCTTTTCTTTAAACCAGTCTTCCGTCTCTTTGTATACACTCTCAGCCTCTTCAACGGTATCGAAAATGTAGAAAGTCATATAGTCATAATAATTCTCACCGTTACCTCGACGGGCTTTCGTCAGTTTTATGCATTTCACACCGACAAAAATCCTATCGTCTTCATAAACTTCATTGAAACCGCATCGCTCAATGATGTCTTCTTTGGTATAGAACGGTTTTTGAACTGGTGAGCTGCAGCCGCAAAACACAGAAATGCCAATAAGCAAAGCCAATACAAAAGCAAAACATTTCCGCAAACTATTCATATCTCTATCTCCACTTAACTAAACAGTTCCATAACGAACTCTCTCATCTCACTATGATTTTTCAATATGTACTTCTTCATATCAGATTTGTCTTTCGAGCTGGTATCACCTAACGTGCTATAAGTCGTGATGTAAACTTCAGCGTAAATTACAACGTTTTTATCCAGGTAATACATCCCCGTAATATCGCAATCATAAGTGTGCGGGACTTTGGCAATGAACCAGCTCAAACCACGTTCTTTAATACCGGTTCCTTCTTCCTTGCATTCGTCGAGGCAGTTGTTGAAATAAGACCTGGCAGAAGCGGAAGAATCAAAAACCAGATAGGTAGCATTCTCGATCGGATCCTGACCTGAGCGGAGGTTATAACTGTAATGGACATCAAGGTGTTCGACAAAATCGCTTTCCTCACAAACGTACCATCCGGGATGCTTATCCTGATCTATCGCATAGTCATGTATCGGGTAGGTCTTGCCACACCCGGACAGACCAAAAAGAACGAAAATCAATAGTACAAAGGCCGTGTATCTAATAAGTCTTTCCTTGGTTCTCATAAGTCACATCAGAGTATTATCAAAGAGTGTTTCCGTACGTGCCTATATCCTCAAACATATTTATTATAACATTCGAAATAAATAGGAGTTACCAGACCCGGTAACTCCTATATTGGACTCAGAAAAAACTAACTTAGATCAGACATCCCAAAGATCGTCATAATCCCAGTCGTCATCCCAATCATCGTCGTCATCTTCATCCCAGTCATCATCATCGTCCCAATCATCATCGTCATCCCAATCGTCGTCATCATCCCACGTAGGTGATGTCTTATTAGTTTCGGTATTTTCAAATGATGTTTCTGAAATTGTTGATGTTGCAACTGTAGTTTCCGTAGCAGCTCTCTCAGATTCAGCAATCACGTCCGCAGACATCAGTTCAGCTGTATTAAATGTAACACCCACTTCAACAGTCCAGACATCTATAGGGTTTTTATTGTCATCTATCTTTTGTGTGAGTCTTACATATGCAACATAATCTTGAATAATCGTTGAATTTTGCGTTGTGAAAATGAATTAAGCCCCCAGGATATTCATTACTTTGCTCGATAATCAGCGATTTTGTACTATAATAATTCTTGTCATTTTTATTTGATTTTCACACTGTTGATGATGGGGGAAGTTTGCATGAGCAACTGGTATACCGCTGATACTCATTTCGGATCGGATTCAAAAGAGATCATGGTTCGTGATAACCGCCCGTTCAATGACATTAATGAGTATACGGAAGCGCAGGTTAGGATATGGAATGAACAGGCATCTTCTGATGACACCATATATGTCATAGGCGATTTCTGTAACCGCGGTCCCAAATTCGAAAAGGATTTCAGTAGCGGTCTTGCCGTATCAAAGCGGATAAATGCACATATCATCCTAATTATCGGAAACAACGAGCAGCGCGCTATCGACGACTGCTTTGACGGTTCATTCGATAAGTTCCGTGAATACTGCCTGACTGATCCTTCATGCAAATTCGACGACGTAAAACTTAATGACTATGTCGATATCCAGGGCGAAAAGTTCTTCCTTACACATAAGCCTACTGACCACGCCAAAGATTGTCAGACTTTATTCGGCCATACGCACAGATACGGTGGTCTTTGGAAGTCTTTCGGATTCAATGTCGGCGTGGACTTAAATCACTTCAAATTATTCAGTGACGACGACATAATGTTTATGCTTGGCAAAAAGAATAAATACTGGGATGCGGATATGGAAATTAACAGCTGAGAATATTCAACTCAAAGAAACTCAACTTCAGTCATATTATTAAATATAAAAGATTCCGGTCTGGCACCCTCGCCGTTGCAATAACAAATAATTGTCATGCTTCTTGATTACTTTTTCCATCAGTAAAAAATGAATCTATTAACTCATCACTGTTCTCAGGAACCAAGTAATTCTCGTACAGCTTATCCGCAACTTTTGTCCTTAACCCGCCTCTGTTCTTAAATAACTGCAGATCCGGTTTTGCTGCGCCCTTAGCAGTATACAGACTCGCATCCATCGGAACAAAAAGATATTTAACAGAATTATTTGAGTTTCTGGCAGTTCTGATATCTGCAGCAAAGAATGCATCTTTCCTGGCAATTGAATAGAAGAACAAGCTTATTGCTCCGATCAACGTAACTATGCCAAAAACAATCGGAATCCAGAGACCGAAGGAGCCGGTTCTTAAAGCAGCTACCAATAACGTGGCAAGAGTTCCGATTGCTATTAATGCTGTCCATTTGAGAACATACTTTACACGTTCCTTCTTGATGCAGCTGTTACAGATGCTGCTCTTTTCAAATCCTATGAATTTCTCATATACAGTTGTCGTTGTCTTCTTGGCAACAACGTAATTCGTTGTGGAAGAAGTTGAACTCTTATTTACTACTGCAAATCTGTAAGTATTCTCCGCATTCGCCTTCTTACAGTTTTTACATTCACACATAGTGGTTCCCCCTAATACTTATATTCCAGGATAAATATACTAATCCCGTCCGACGACATATTATATCAAAGCTCATCTTATTTACACGCAATAGATTAAAAAAAGAGTTACCGAAACCGGTAACTCCTCGTGCATTTACTTTTCAGAAACATCAATCTCTTCGATTTTCTTTCTTTACCCAGCAGTGCCATTTCGGAGCCTTAGGCATGGGTTCATGCTTGATCAAGGCACGGATTACCCTGCGGTGAATGAAACAACAACAAACTGCCAAAACAGCAATGGCGTCTATTACCGCTTAGACAGTTCTTGTATCAGCTTTGCAAAACGGGTTTTATCAGTAGGCGTATGTTGATTATCTGTATCGTCAGCATTTTTCTTCACACTACTGATTCTCGTTTGGAACCGGTATTTCCGCTCAAGCACCTCGATTGCTTCACGGAATGTAAGGAAATACTCCTTATCCTCTTCCGTTGCTTTCGTTATCGCTTCTTCAACCATTTCCTTTGCCGGTTTTATTCTGGCTGCATTATAATGACCATCCAGTTTAATGTGCCTTACAGAAGCCCATCTTCCGGCACAAAGTACTCGTCCGCGAAGAGCGGTAAAGTTATGAGGATCCAGCAGAAGTTCTAATACGAACAGCCTGTCTGCCTCTTTAAAATCTTTTTCTGACAGAAGATGCAAAGCGGTCTTGGAAGAATCTGTATCAGACATTAGAGCGCTGCTGTAAGCGACTCCGCAGGATCGGCATTCATAAAGCCTTCTTTCCCTGTCAAGTGATAACAAACCGCCGCATTTATTGCATATTAACTGTTTCTCTTCTTCCGTTGTCGCAGAATATGCATCAGAAGCCCCTGCCATCTTTATTCTTTTCTTGTCATCGGGCACCATTTTTTGCAATTCTTCATAGTTGCTTGTGTATCTGGTCTCAAGCTCTGCAAGTTTAGTAGACAACGTGCCTATAGCGCCCTGATTATCCTTCATCTTTTGACGATGAGGTGCTTTAGCCTTCTTCTCTTCGTGTCGGGCAAATGCAATTATTCCCAATATCAAGGCTACAATGCCAAGAGCGATAAAAAAGGCCAGCCTGCCAAATGCAGCAAACACACCACAAACTATTCCCACACCGATAAACGACAGTGCCAACATAGCAGCGCTCTCCATTTCTTCTTTGGTTGTGTCTTCAGAAGCGAATGGCAGCATAACTATCATTCCGATGAAAAGCAGGATTCCTCCAATTGTGGCTTTTGTCTTTTCAATATCATTATCGATCTGAACGATTTTCTTGAATTCCGCATTAGAATCGTCGGACCGTCTATTGCGTTCATTACGGGCATTAATATACTCTTCTGCCAGATCAAACATCTCAGCTAGTTTAAGGAAATAGGCTTTGTCTTCTTCACGGGCAATGTCTGTAACCTCTTTAACAACACTGCGGACATTATCGAATTTGCAACCTTCCAATTTTTCCGGACTCGTAAGATTTTTGACCGAGATAATATTTCCGGCGCAGAGAACTAATCCTCTGAGCGCCAGAAATTCCTGTGGCTCATGAGATAAGATATCTTCAAATCTTTCTTTGGCTTCCGTGAAATCCATCCTGCGCAAGCAAGCATCAGCCTGCTCAAGGAGATCCTTACGGTAGAAATAATAGTAATCAAAATCAGCCCCACAGAAAGGACAATCGAACAATTTGTGGCCTTGTTCCACATTCAAGACCGCACCGCAATTTGAGCAAGTATAACAAGCCAGTTTTGCCATAAATCACCCTTGGGAATTAGAAGAACAGTTTATTAAGAACTCGTATATATCTTTAACCAGTTTATCAGATTTTCGAGTTGTCTTACCGGGAATTGCCATGAGATAGATACCAGACCAATTGTCGTAACTGACAAAAACACTCTCTTTCTTCATTCTTTCACCAAATTTGGATTGAACGGTTTCCTTAACTTTAGAAACGTCATTTTCATTAAGCTTTGAATTCTCACAAGATAAACTCCCATCAGATATTTTACAAAGCTTCCAACCGCTTATCTCTTCTGAAACCAATCCCATTTGTCTATCCCTCATTCGGAACGGCCTCCCCTATTCATTCAAAGAACTCAGCAATAACCTTATAATCGTTGCAATTAGTAATGACTACAAATTTATCAGAAGGATCCTTATATACTGCAAGCGGCTCACTTACGATCATATTCTCCATTCCTCGTGTTGGATAACAGATATAAGCATAACCGTCATGATAATAGAATCCATTGGGAGAGTTGGATTCTAACCATACATTCAGCTTGTCACTTCTGATAACAAGAAAAGAATATGTCTGAAATACTCCTCTGATGCTCTTATCCGTTTTATTGTCAATTTTCTCTAATTTGGATTCGCAATATGCCTCAAGTTCCGTGTCGCTGATGGTTATGTTCAGGGAATTGAAATCATATCCTTCGGGTATCATATACTGACTTACATCATATTCAGTATTTAATGATTTCCCCATGTAACCCAGGGCATACATCTCATTTTGCGCAAGCATTTTGTTTGTTCTCGACATTTCAGAAAGAATCGGGGCGAGAATTATGAAGATAACAGTAAATGCAATAACCGGTAAAGCGATTCCCGCAATACCAAACCCCTTGCCTCTATTTCCTTTTCTCCCTGCAGTTACAAGTCCTGCTATTGAAAGTAAAATTCCGAGCAATGGTGGAATAATCAGTACGGCTGGCAAAGCGTAAAAGCCACCAGGGATGATAAAGCATAATATCAGCAGTGCAGGAGGCATAATTGAAAAAATGAATCCTGACAAACACAGTTTGCTGAGTCCTGTATTCTGTTTAGAACCTATATTATCCATCTGCTTTTTCATAGAAATCCTCTCTTATCCAATAAAGATGAATAAAATCATTTGAATAGGCTCAAATCTTCTTCTTTTATAGCGGACGCATCACCGTTGCAATTGATCAATATTGATAATTGTTGGATAT
>CAMYXF010000015.1 GCA_947303185.1 uncultured Clostridia bacterium
GGGGTGAATAAAGATGAGTAAGACAGTTGCAACTTGTATTGCCGAGACTAACCTTGTACAGGGTGAACCTCAGGAGAACGTGTTCTTTCTTACACTTTCACGTAAGATCGAAGACTTCCCGAACGAGTTCTTAAGAACAGCCAGATCCACATCTCCTATCCAGATCTGCGCAATCTTCTCGACAATCGGTCCTGATAATCTTTCTGCCGTATTGAACCTTGAGCTTAATGCTGAGCTCGAAAAGATCGTAGCCGCTTGCTCAAATCAGGCAGTTCTCGATTTCGACGGTTTTGCAAATCAGGTAATCAATAACCTTAACGTTAAGGTATGTAATTTCGCTGCCAACAAGGGAACGCAGTTCAAGACCTCAATGTCCATGTTCGTCATCGAAGGCGACATCCTCCGTGTTATCCATGTAGGTATCACAAAGGCAGTATTGTTCAGAAACAACCGCATCATGCTCCTTACAGAAGAGCAGACTGTTGCGCACAGATATGTACAGATGGGTGCCATCCAGGCTTCAGAGGAGCTCACACACCCTGAGAACATGAATCTTACACAGTATCTCGGTAAGATGCCTCAGGAAGGTCCCGTTAACGCAGATAAGAAGGTTCACTTAAAGCTCCAGGACGATGACGAATTGTTCCTCATGGGCGTAGGCCTATCAAGAAAGCTTCCTTCCCAGATGCGTAACTCCATCATCGCAAAGCCCTTATCTACGGAAGTTAAGTCCAAGGAAATCATCAATGCAGCCGTAAGCTACGGCTTGAAGGCAGGTCTCACACTTATCGATATCAAGGTTGAGTCCACATTCCTTCTCCCGGGTGACGCTGTCATCAACAATAACCTCAAGAGCGATGCCCAGGTTGCAGCAAGACCCGGCGCTGCTTCAAAGGCTAAGTCCAATGCATACAGCAATCTTGAATCCGACGGCGACTCATCTGATACGATCAACTTCGTTCCCGGTGAAGCAGGCAACGGCATTTCCGATGAGGAAGAAGAACCCATCGTTAACGAGAAGAAGGAGAAGGCTAAGACAGTCATCATTCCTATCGTTATCTTCATCGTCTGCATCGTTCTCGGCTTCGGTGTAACATTCATGATCTTCAATATGAAGAATCTCATCAACTTCTCTGAGACATCAACATCTCTTGCAAATGCCAGCGCAGTAGGTTCAGTCCTTTACGCATCAAGCGACGGCGTTCCGGTATATTCATCCGCTTCACTCGACGGTACAGTCATTGCACAGCTCAAGCGCGGTGACGTTGTTACTCTCCAGGAAAAGGTTGATGATACTTTCTCCAAGGTTATTACAGCTAACAACGTAACAGGTTATATCCTTACAGCTCAGCTTCTTGACCACGATCCCACTCTGAACGATCCTACTACGGTTACAACCGGTGATCCTACACCTGCAGCTATTACTACAACAACAGAAACAGCTGCATCCATCGAGACAACAGCTGTTCAGACAGACAGAGTAAACAATGGCGGTGGCGGTTCAACAACTACTACGACAACAGCAGAGACATCTGAGACATCCGTTAACTCAACAGATGTTGAAGCACCCGAGCCTGATCAGACTTCTGAGACATCGGAGTCATCATCTGATACATCTGCTTCAGAGTCTTCATCAGAAACTTCTGAAACTCAAACAGAGGCAACAGAGCCTTCAGCTGAAGAAACACCTGCACCTGCTGATACAGAACCTGCTACTGGCGGAGAAGGTGGCGAAGGCGGCGGAGACGCAACTGTTTAATTCAAACTAAGATCTAATTTATGTAGGGGTTGTCTCAAAAAGAGATGACCCCTAATAATTTGATAAGAATTGAGCCTTGATTTAAGTGTGAACCCACTAAACTTCGTTTTTAAGACGTTTAGTGGGTATGTTTTCGATAATTTAATGACCGTATAGGCGCTCGGGTACCCACTAAATTACTGTTTGGGGCAAGTTAGTGGGTATTTCTTTGATTTCGTGACGTGATTATTACCCACTAAAGTGTTGGTTTTAGCAGATTAGTTGGTATATTCACTTTGCATGCTTGAATCTGATACCCACTTAACTGCCGAATTTCTTTTGTTAGTGGGTAGCGACCGACTAAATTGCGTTTTTTCGATGTTTAGTCGGTAATTCTTTCGATAATTCGGGCCCGAAAACCTCTAATGAACCGACTAAATCTCATATACGAGGATTTAGTCGGTAATTTCATGCTCTTGCGTTGCAATTTTCGCCGTAATTTACCGACTAAAGCGCTGTTATTCGCCGTTTAGTCGGTAATCTTATCGAAATCCCGATTCCCAAACGCCACAACTCACCGACTAAATCCTCGTTTTCAAGACTTTAGTCGGTATACCTCCACAAATAAAAAGGAATGCCCATAACTGAGCATTCCCTTTGAAGTCTAAGTAATCAGAACCGTGAATTAATAGCGGAACAATTCCTTGTAGAGAACTCTTACCGCATAAGAGCAGTAGGATTCGGATACACCGAACATCATGGAGATCTCGGATGCGCCCTGGTTAACGATTCTCAGGTTGATGCCGGCATTGGAGAGGGCAGAAGCTGCTCTTGCCATGATACCGACGGAATTTGCCATAGCTTCACCGACGATCATTACGATTGCGAGGTCTCTGTCTACCTTAACGTCAGCTTCGAGTTCCTTCTTGATTCTGTCTACGATGACAGCTTCCTTTTCTTCTGTGAAGTACTTCTTGCGGAGAACGATAGTTACTGTATCGATTCCGGAAGGGATGTGGTCGATGGAGATTGCTTCATCGGAGAAGATCTTGAGGAGCTGTGCGAGGAAGCCGACCTGACGGTTCATCATGTACTTGCTTACTGTTACTGTAGCAAAGCCCTTGTCACCAGCGATACCTGTTACAAGTGAATCGTAGTGGGAACGCTTGGATACGATCATTGTGCCCTTAGCGGAAGGGTTGTTCGTGTTCTTGATGTTGAGCGGGATTCCGCGTGCGAAAACAGGATAGATAGCTTCTTCGTGAAGAACTGTGAATCCTGCATATGAGAGCTCTCTCATTTCGTCGTAAGTGATCTCTGTGATAGGGAAGGGATTCTTTACGAGGTTGGGGTTAACAGCGAAAACGTTGTCAACGTCAGTCCAGTTCTCATATACGTCAGCGCCAACGGAAGCTGCGAGGATGGAACCTGTGATGTCGGAACCGCCTCTGGAGAATGTTATGATCTTACCTGTCTTGGATACGCCGTAGAAACCGGGGAATACGAGGAGCTTGTCTGTCTCATCCTTGAGCTTTGCGAGGTTGTCGTATGACTCAGGGAGGATAACAGCCTTGCCTGCTTCATCGTGCTCAAGATAAAGACCGCACTCATCAGGATTGCAGTACTTTGCAGGGTGGCCTGTTGATGTGAGATAGAAAGCTACGAGTCTTGCGCAGCAGTCTTCACCCATAGCCTTTACTGAATCGAGGTAAGCTACGTCTTCTGTGTAGTCAGCCTTAACGATCTTGAGGAGTCTTTCCTCGATGTCGGGAAGTGCTTCCTTAACGTTGAGCTCTTCTGCGATCTCTTCGTAACGAGCGAGAACAGCAGCAACTTCTTTATCGTAGGATTCGCCGGCCAGTCTAGCCTTGGCAACGGCAATGAGAAGGTCCGTTACCTTGATGTCATCCTTTGTGCGCTTACCGGGCGCAGATACTACCATGATCTTACGATCTTCGTCTGCTAAGAGAATGTTGCAGACCTTCTGAATCTGGAATGCGTTGGCAAGAGATGATCCGCCGAATTTTGTAACTTTCATTGTTTTATGCTCCTTGACTTGTCATATAGCCATATAATAATATCACAGGCGCGAAAAAATATGATTATAATTGTTTTAACGCGTAGAAATTAGACGGTTTGAACACTGCCGCTAAGCAAATAGGAGTTTTCTTTGAACATTTTCAAAGCAATGAAGCCCGAAAAAGTATATGAAAGCCTTGTCCACATCCCGTGGGACGAGCTTTACGGCAGCGGTATAGAGACGGCGCTTCTGGATTTCGACAACACGTTAGGCCCCGATCACGCAACAGAACCTGAAGAATACAGTTATGAGTGCGTTAAGATGATCCAGGAAAAGGGAATAAAGTGCTGTCTGGTATCCAACGCTAAGTCAGGAAGATCAGCCAAGATCGCTGAAATGCTTAATATTCCGGTCGTTACATATGCAAACAAGCCCGGAACCTCAGGTATTTTCCGTGCGATCGAACTCATGAAGACCACGCCTGATAAGAGCGTTATGGTAGGAGACCAGGTGTTTACCGATGTCATCGCCGGTAACAGGGCAGGGGTAAAGACCTTAATGGTTGAGAAGCTTCACAAGAAGGAGATATGGTACGTTCTTCTTAAGAGGCCGTTTGAGAAACTGGTCAGACTTATCGGTAAATTTTGATAATATGACTAATAAGCTTTGGCTACTTGCATAGAATCACTCTTTCAAGTAAAATTACACAGTTAAGCACTTATTTATTAAAAAAGGAGAATAATTTATGATCAGCGCAGGAGACTTCAGAAACGGTTTGTGTTTTGAGATGGACGATCAGGTTTATCAGGTCGTTGAGTTCCAGCACGTTAAGCCCGGTAAAGGAGCTGCATTCGTAAGAACAAAGTACAAGAATGTTAAGACAGGATCTGTAGTTGAAAGATCTTTTAACCCTAACGAGAAGTTTGAGCAGGCTCAGCTTACAAGACAGGATATGCAGTATATCTATTCTGACGGCGATCTCTACTACTTCATGGATCAGGAGACATATGAGCAGACACCTATCCACCAGGATAAGATCGGTGACGGCATCAAGTTCCTCAAGGAAGAGATGGTTTGCAAGGTTGTATCTTACAAGGGCGATATCTTCCAGGTAGAGCTTCCTATCACAGTAGTTCTTGAGATCACAGAGTGTGAGCCCGGTGTTAAGGGTGATACAGCAAACAACGCTTCCAAGTATGCTACTCTTGAGACAGGCGCTGTTGTTAAGGTACCTCTCTTCGTTAACCAGGGTGAGAAGATCAAGGTTGACACAAGAACAGGCGAATATCTCGAAAGAGCTTAAGTTTTGAATTGATCTGCCGTAAGCGGGTTTTCTGCTTACGGCAGTTATTTATCCGCACCTTTAAAGTTTAGATCATTCAAGGAACCGATATGGAAGACAATACTAACATCGAATCCATAAAAGGCGATCGTTCAATGACCCAGGGCTTTGTAGCCCAGTACGCATCTGAAGCTGCGCTCCAGATTGACGGTGTTTTGTCATTGGTTCCTTCTTTTGCTGTTGCGCTTAAGGAAAAAGCGGGTGTAGTACATGAGGGCAAAGGGGTACGAGTTGTTTTCGGTGATGCCGAAGAAGGCTCAGTATCGATCACCGTATATCCTATCGTTAAGTACGGAATGATCATTCCCGAGATTGCCTGGATGATTCAGGAAAAAGTTAAAAAGGACGTCGAGCGCTTTACCGGACTTACGGTAGAGAGTGTCGACGTTTATGTTTGCGGGGTTGAGGAGGTTTCATGAATTCCTTTATCAGAGCATTGATGTTCATATATTCCGTCGTAATAGCCGTCATTTCCGTCGTGCTGTTATACGCTCTTGTTGATGATGGTATCTTTGCGGATATCCTTTCACCTCTGTCCACAATAGTTACAGGCCCTGTAAGCAGATATATCTACCTCGGCGTTCTGATGCTTCTCTTCATCACGTCGATTGTTTCCATTATGAACATCATCACATCTGGAAGACTCAACCGTACAAGACTCAGAAAGAATGACATCGGTACAGTTGATATCGGACCTGATGCAATCGAGAGTATCGCTCTTAATGCAGCAAAGTCTGCACAGGTCGGTATCAAGAGCGCCAGATGCCACGTTGCTCCTGCCAAGAACCAGGCACTCAAAGTAACGGTATCTACTGAGCTCTATTCAAACGTTGAAATTCCTTCTTCAATGGCTAAGGTTCAGGAGAAGGTAAAGAAGGATATCGAGAGATATACCGGTATCGCAGTAGAACAGGTTATCGTCAGAGTCTCCAAGGTTGAACAGGCTCAGACAAAGGTTGAGAGCAGATAATAATGGAAAGGTTTTTATCCAAACTTTTCGAGAAACTCCGTAACACCAAGGCTGGTGTTATATTTGCTGTCCTGTTCTTTATCATAGGATTATTACTTTGCATATTCGGGTTCTTTAAGACCCTTTTTATCATATTAATGACAGCGGTAGGCTTCTTTGTAGGTTCGTTCCTCTTTTCCGATACGAGCAAGTTCAAGAAATTCCTTGACAGGATTTTGCCTCCGGGGAGGTTCAGATGAGTAGAATCGAGACACGTGAGCATGCAATGGAGTTATTGTTCCAGATTGGTTTCAGAAATGACCCCATCAGCAATCAGATAGAGACATTCAAGGAGAATTATCCTGAAGTAGTTGAGGACGAAGCTTATTTCCTCGACATCGTTTACGGCGTCATCAACAGCAGAGACGAGCTTGATGAGAAGTTCGTTCCTTTCCTTAAGAACTGGAAGCTCGAGCGTCTCCCTCAGACAGACAGAATCATTCTTGAAATCGCGGTATATGAGATCCTCACGGTTGAGGAGATCCCTACATCCGTATCTATCAATGAGGCAGTCAAGCTTGCGAAGAAATTCGGAACTGACAACTCATCATCCTATATCAACGGCGTATTGAGCAACTTCGTTAAGAGCATCTGAACTCATGTTCGACTTTGATAGCGTAAGCCGTCTTAACGGCTACATAAAACAATCCCTCGCTGACAATCCTTATCTTGCCGATTTTTCCGTAGTGGGCGAGATATCGCAGTACACTGTGTCAGCAAGAGGTCACGCTTATTTCTCTATCAAAGATGATCAGTGCGTAATTAACTGCGCTATTTTCGCAAGACAGAGATCGCAGCTTAAGATCGAGCCCGAGATCGGCATGAAGGTCAAGGTTTTCGGCGGCGTCGATTTCTATGCACAGGGCGGAAAACTCCAGGTGATCGCCACCAAGATCGAAGAGATGGGAGCAGGCGATCTTCACGAGCAGTTTAATAAGCTTTTCAAGAAACTTCAGGATGAGGGACTTTTCGACGGTGCGCACAAGAAGTCGATACCGATCCTTCCCAGGCGTATCGGCGTAGTAACTTCCGCATCAGGAAAAGTCATTGCTGATATCGTTAACACTATTCGAAAAAGAAATCCCCATCACGATGTTCTTCTTTATCCTGCAAGCGTTCAGGGAACAGAGTGTCCTCCTGAAGTAATTGCAGGTATTCAGTATTTCAACAATGAAAAGAACGTAGACGTAATCATCGTCGCAAGAGGCGGCGGTTCTTATGAAGAGCTCTTCTGCTTTAACGATGAGGGCATAGCAAGAGCAGTTTATGCAAGTGAGATTCCTGTTATCTCTGCTATCGGTCATGAGCCTGATTATACGATAATCGACTATGTTGCAGACGTAAGAGCGGCAACGCCTACAGCAGCAGGAGAGATGGTTATCGCTTCATATGCTGACCAGAAGAAAGACATTGATAATCTTGCGCTTAACCTTGATATATCGATCAACCAGTTTATCGATTCAAGACGCAAAGCGCTTGATGTTTATAAGAACCATAAGGCACTTCATTCACCCGCGTACTATGCGAGCGAGCAGCAGGCTGTCGTAAGGGAACTCAGGACAAGACTTGAAGCTTTGTCAGGCAACTTCGTAAAGCAGACTGCTTCTGAGATAAATGAAGTTAAGGTAAGACTTGATGCGCTCAATCCCGGCAACGTGCTTAAGAGAGGTTACTCTTATGTATGTGACGGTGACGGTAAGGCGATCGAATCGGTTAAATCTGTCAAAAGGGGCGACAACGTAAGCATCGTTCTGTCTGACGGTACATTGTTGAGTGAGATTAAAGATATTGCGAATAAAGATGACGGAGGAAATAAGAATGCCTAAGTCTAAAGAGAATGATATGACATATGAAGCAGCAATGGCTGAACTTCGTCAGACTGTTAGTAAGCTTTCTGAAGGTAAAGCTACTCTTGATGAGTCATTAAAGCTTTACGAGAGAGGAATTGAACTCGTATCTATCTGCGAGAACAAACTTAATGAGGTTACGGCAAGGATCGAAGCTGTCAACAAGGCAAACGGTACTACAGATCCTCTTAACATAAGCGAGACCGGAGTCTGATGATGGAAAGAACTGATATTAACACCCTGCTCGAAAAGACAGAGGCGTGGATATTACCTGAACTTGAGAACATCTTCGATGAGAAAGAAAGAGAAGATGTTACGGTCAAGGCTGCAATGTACAGCCTTATGGCAGGCGGCAAGAGATTAAGGCCGCTCATGATGCATCTTACTTCAGAGATGCTTAATGCTGATGCAGATAAAGAAGCAGATATTAAGTATTTCGCTGCAACTCTTGAGATGCTTCATACATATTCACTCATTCATGATGACCTTCCGGGTCTTGATAACGACGAGCTCCGCCGCGGAAAACCCACATGCCATATGGTCTATGGTGAAGGCATCGCAATTCTTGCAGGAGATCTTCTCCTTAACAAAGCAATGGAGAGAATGTTTGCTATCTGCGAGAAGAACCCCGGCTATATCCATGCATCTTCCATGATGGCGGAGAATGCAGGCATCAGGGGAATGCTCGGAGGTCAGAGCATTGATATTGCATCAGAAGATAAGGAGATCTCACTAGAGCTTCTTACAGAACTTCAGGAGAAGAAAACGGGCGCATTTATTGAAGCAGCGATCGTAACTCCGTATTATCTTTATAAGAACATGACCAGGGAAGAAAGTGCTTCCGATGAGACTGCAAAAGATTTGAGAAAACTCGCATATCACATCGGACTTGCTTTCCAGATCAAAGACGACATTCTTGACGTTACTTCCAGCAGTGAGGTACTGGGCAAGAGCACCGGAAAAGACGAGAGAGATTCCAAGGCTACCTTTGTTACCCATCTGGGACTTGATGGAGCAAAGGGAAGACTTGATGAAGAGATAAAGAGCATAAAGACGATCCTTGATAAGCTTTCTGCAAGTGGCTTTGATACAACGGATTATGAGACATTGACGGACTTTCTTGTTAACAGGGACAGATAATGGACTATAAGTATCTCGGAAAGGATATTACACCTGAATCTCTTAAGGCTATGAAGCCTGAAGAGCGTGTTCAGCTGTGTTCCGAGTTAAGAGACAAGATCATTAACACGGTATCTTCTAACGGCGGACACCTTGCAAGTAACTTAGGTGCAGTAGAGCTTACTGTAGCTTTGCTTTCCGTGTTTGACTATAAGCAGGATAAGATCGTTTTCGATGTCGGACACCAGTCTTATTCATATAAGCTTCTCACAGGAAGATTCGACAGGTTTAATACTTTAAGACAGAAGGACGGCATTTCCGGATTCCCGAGAATTACCGAATCGCCATATGATGCCTTTGATACAGGCCACAGCTCCACTTCAATATCTGCGGCTATGGGTATTGCAAGAGCAAGAGACCTTGAAGGCAAGAAGAATGAAGTAGTTGCCATCATAGGTGACGGCGCGCTTACAGGCGGTCTTGCATATGAAGCGATCAACGATCTAGGTCACAGCAAGACCAGGATGATAATTATCCTCAACGATAATGAGATGAGCATCGACAAGAATGTCGGAGGTCTTTCAAAGCACTTGTCCAAGCTCAGAATCTCAACGGGATATATCTCTGCAAAGCAGACAACGGAATCATTCCTCCGTAAGCTCGGTTTTGTAGGTAGAGGACTTATCAAGATCATCCTTGCGATCAAGGACTTCTTCAGATTCCTTTTGTACCGCAAGAAGCCTTCAATGTTTGAAGACCTGGGCCTTAACTATTACGGTCCTATCGACGGCCATAACATGGATGATCTCATCAAAGCTTTTGAGGCAGCCAAGGATATCAGAGGACCTGTACTTATCCACGTTCTGACACAGAAGGGCAGAGGCTATGAGCCTGCTGAGACCAATCCTTCCGATTATCACGGCGTCGGACCTTTCGATATCAATACAGGTGTTACTTCAAGCAAGAACAGCTATACGACCGTATTTGCAAACACGATCACTGAGCTTGCAGTAAAGAACCCTAAGATCGTTGCAATATCTGCCGCTATGACTCTCGGCACGGGACTCGAAAACTACCAGATGAAATTCCCTTCGAGATTCTTTGACTGCGGTATCGCAGAAGAGCACAGCGTTACTATGGCAGGCGGTCTTGCGGTATCAGGCTTTACACCTGTAGTTGCAATCTATTCGTCATTCCTCCAAAGAGCTTATGACGAGATGATCACTGACTGCTGCTTCATGAATAACCATGTTGTTTTCGCGATCGACAGATCAGGATTTGTCGGCAACGACGGACATACGCATCATGGACTTCTCGATATCTCTTATCTTAATTCGATGGTCAACATGACTGTGTTCTCGCCGAGAGATTATCAGGATCTTTCCAGATGCCTTAAGTACGCGATAGAGAATGTTAAGGGTCCTGCGGCAGTAAGATATCCGAGAGGAGCATCTCCTTTTGAAGCAACAGGACCGTTGTATTCAGATATATCAGAGTGCGTTCTTCCTCATGTCGTTTGTGATTACGGCAATGACTTTGCGATCGTATCGACGGGTAAGATCTGCGAGGAAGCTGACAGGGCAATGGAAGTTCTTAAGGAACAGGGAATTCTCGGCAAGCACATCAACGTGACGATGATTAAGCCTATGCCCGCAAAGGAGATTTGGGATCTTCTGGTCGGCGTTAAGTACGTATTCAGCCTTGAAGAGGGCATAATAAGCGGCGGATTCGGCGAAGCTCTTGAGCGCGAACTTCAGATCTTGGGATTCGAGAGCGACGTTACAGTCTTCGGTGTAAGGAACCCTATCGTAAGGGCGATGAGCCAGAAGGACCAGCTCAAATACTGCGGTCTGGACGGAGATTCCGTTGCAGCTTCAATTAAGGCTGCTTTATCTAAATAATTATTTACTTCTGTATTTTTATTCAACAAAGTGATTAAATATATAAAGTTTTAATCTGGAGGTCTTTCTTCATGAATTACGGAATCTGTTCCAATGGTTCAAGAGA
This sequence comes from uncultured Clostridia bacterium, assembly GCA_947303185.1. GTDB lineage: Bacteria > Bacillota > Clostridia > Saccharofermentanales > Saccharofermentanaceae > Saccharofermentans. Next base: position 11,083 of record CAMYXF010000015.1, read on the forward strand.
TACCGGTTATGAGACTGCGGTTAAGACGGCTCAGATACTGAGCGGGCTTGGTGCCGTACCTGTCTTTGAGACCGGCATGGATAAGACCTGCCCGAAGCTTAAGGAAGTTCCGGGTGTTGTTTTCGCGGACTTCTCGAAAACAGACCTTAAGGCGATCATATCCATCGGCGGAGACGGAACGTTCCTGTCGAAGGTTGCAAAATACAGAGATCTCGATACGGAGTTTGTTGGTATCAATCTTGGTTCCATCGGATTTCTTAATGAGATCATGAGTGAAAGCATCGAGAAAGACCTAGCGCAGCTCGTATCAGGTGACTATGACACGATAGACAGGACACAGCTGCTCTGCGAAGTTTTCAATAAAGACGGAAATCTTAAGGGGACCAGCGTCTGCCTTAATGACATCATTATCGTAAGAGGCGCCAAACCCCACATTACTACGCTTGTTCTTTCAATCGACGGACAGATCATAGAGAGATTCAGGGGCGACGGACTTGTTGTCTCAACGGCTACAGGTTCTTCTGCATATTCTTTGTCTGCAGGCGGTCCGATCCTCATGCCCAACATGAAGGACATCATCGTAACCCCCATCTGCTCTCACACGCTTAACGGCTACACTTATGTGGCAACTTCTGAGAGCGAGATCAGGATCGGTCTTGAAGAGATCGAGAGTGCACCTCTGATCTGCCCTGACGGAAGGGATTTCGTTGATCTTGAGAGCTACGATTACGTTGTCATCAGAAGATACGACAAAGTCTTAAAGACTGTCTGCCTGAAGAAAGACGGCTTCTTCAGTAATGTTAGAAAGAAGATTGTACAGAGAGGTTACTTCTATGAAAACCGCTAAGAATTCAAGACAGGAGCGAATCCTTGCTCTTATCAGGGATAACGATATCTCAACACAGGAAGATCTTACTGCCAAGGTAAACCAGGCAGGCTTTGAAGCTACTCAGGCTACGATCTCAAGAGATATCAAGGAGCTTGGCATCATCAAGATCACGCTTCCCAACAGAGCAACAAAGTACTGTGTTCTCGACAGAACAGGTGACACGGCTCCCGGAAGACTTCTCGCAGTTTTTTCAAATAGTATCGTATCGGTCAATCAGGCGATGAACCTTATCGTAATCAAGACTTTGCCGGGTATGGCACAGGCTGCCGCATCCGCTTTGGATTCAATGCATCTTGAAGAGTGCACGGGTACTATCGCAGGTGACGATACCATCTTTGCCGCATGCCCCGGAATTGAAGAGGCAAAGGCACTCGCAATTACTATCTCTGACATGATGGAAAAAGGCTGATTTAATGCTTGTAAGACTCGAGATCAGAGATTTTGCCGTAATAAGCAACGTAGTATTTGAGCCCGGAAAAGGCCTTAATGTCATCAGTGGTGAGACCGGTGCAGGTAAGAGCCTTATTGTTGATGCGATAAGTCTTATACTTGGCGCAAAAGCTTCCAGAAATCTTATACGTACAGGAAGTCCTTCTTGCTTTGCAGAAGCTGTTTTCGACTGCTCAGAATTAAAAGACGGTGACTTCAGTAAGTTCCTTGAAGATAACGGCATAGAAGATGATGACGGCATGCTGATAATCAGCAGAACTGTCTATGACAGCGGTAAATCCGTTGCAAGAGTAAACGGTACCGGAGTTACCAATTCAGTATTAAGAGAGATATCTTCAATGCTCGTCGATATCCACGGCCAGCATGACACACAGGCTATCTTCGATGAAGCTACACATGTAAAACTTTTAGACAGATTTGCAGGTGAGAAGTGTGTAAGCCTTCACCGTGACTATTTACAGAGTCTTCAGGAATTCAAAGCGCTCGTGCTTAAGATCAAAGAGATATCTTCATCTCCCGATTATCTTGAACGCCGCCGTGAATATCTTGAGTTTGCGGTAAGCGAGATAGATGCAGCTGCATTTAAAGACGGCGAAGAAGAGATCCTTTATGAGACAAAGAAGAAACTGTCGCAGAATGAGCAGCTCTTCGAGAGCCTTACAAATGCACAGAGTTTCTTATCTTCTGATGATTCATACCAGAGTCCCGTGCAGGCCGTAAACCAGGCAAGCCGCGAACTTATGAAAGCATCCCAGACAGACGAGAGCCTTAAAGAGATTGCTGAGCGTGCAAATGCATTGTCTCTTGATTTGGATGCATTGCTTTCTGACGTTGAGAAAGTTCTGTCAGACCGCAATTACGATGAAGGTCTCAAGGAGAGGACCGAGCAGCGCATCGGACTTCTTTACGAACTCAAGGCAAAGTACGGCGCAACTATACCTGAGATCAATAAGTTTGCTTCTGATTCCAGGAAGGAACTTGAAGACATAGAGAAGAATAAAGACATCCTTCAGGAACTCAAGAAAGCAAGAACCGTTAAGGAGAAAGAGCTTCTTAAGATCGCAGAAGATCTGTCTTCTGAGCGTAAGGCTTATGCTGTAAAGCTCGAAAAGGCCATCACCAAAGAACTCGCTGATCTTGAAATGCCCAATGCTGTTTTCGAAGTAAGCTTCGTAAGAAGGGAAAAGGCAAAGTTCTTCTCGATGTCCGGCATCGATGATATTGCATTCCGCTTCAGTGCTAACCCCGGTCAGGAGGTAAGACCTCTTTCCGCGATCGTATCCGGTGGTGAAGCTTCAAGGATCATGCTGGCGGTAAAGAATGTCTTGAGTAAAGTCGATCTCATTCCGACTCTTATTTTCGACGAGATCGATACAGGCGTATCAGGTAAGGCATCTCTTGCCATCGCATATAAGCTCAAGGCGATCGCTAATGCACATCAGGTTTTGTGCGTTACACATACCGCACAGATCGCTGCTGCTTCAGACAGAGGCTTCGTGCTCACAAAGAATGTCGTATCAGGAAATACAGAAACTGTATGCACTGTTCTGGATGACAAGAGCAAGGTTAACGAAGTATCAAGACTCTTGTCAGGAAGTGATTCCGATTCGTCTTTGAGACTTGCTGAAGACCTTATCAATTCGTTGAAAGACTGAACTTATCAGTCATAAGAGATCTTCAAAACTTTTTTCCAGACAAAGACCATTATTATTGCAAGAACGCCTGCGATAAGCACCGTGACCTGTCCCGGTGCAATGAGCGAACCGTCGTGGTAATAGCGTGTGTATTCAATCGCGAATCTTACAGGTATCGTTACTCCGAGAATGATGTAGATCGCACGGACTTTGTTCTTCATCTTATTTGTTATTATCACTGCGAAAACATGCAGAAGAATGAATATGACCATGTCGACAAGCTGGATGGGGAAATATGAGCCTGCATGTTCATTACTGTAAACTACTGCGAACGGACCGTAGTATTCTTTGCCGTGACAGCAACCCGCAAGAAAACATCCGATCTTTGCAAGGCCGTACATTAACGGCGCTGCTACGACAAACGAGGTCATTACGAGATCGGGTTTATCTTTGATGATGATTCCGGATATAAAGACGCCTGTGATCAAACCGACAGCTGCACCAAGACCCGAAAAACCAATACCGATGCCTTCAGACGTTATCCTGAAAGCCATCATAAAAGAGCCTGCCATCGTACAGACAAAGGAAAGAAGGCTTGTATATAAGATGGTCTGTTTATTAACTCCGAATTTCCTCATGCGTAATACGGCTACCGCATAGCCGATTGCAACTGATAACATAACGATCGGCGCGTAAGGTGACCGTGAAAATTCGGGGATTATTATCTGCATGAAATATCAGAAACCCTGACAGTCCTTAAGTATGTAAGCGCACATTGCAACGATAAGGACAATGGCGATGACGCTTGCAGCAAGAATACCGATGTATACCCACATGAGGACTTTGGCGAACTTGCTTTCCTTGTACTTAACTCTTGCGATGATCATCAATACCCATGAAGCAATATAGGTTCCGCCGACGATCATTGAGGAAATATATGTGAGTGGCTCAAGTGAACTGCTTGAAAGTTCATCTACGCTTTCGATAATTCCTGACAATAATCCGCCAATTACCTCAGGTGCAAACTGGCAGACGAGGGAAATGATACAAAGGATCGTAGCCTTCTTTCTTCTCTCTGACTGCTCAGCAGGAGTATAAAGATCAGTCTGATTGATACCGAGCGTAGCCTTATTGCCCTGTACATACTGGGGCTGCGGCTGGTAAGGCTGCTGATAGTACTGTTCGTATGCGGGCTGCTGGACAGGTTGCTGAACAGGCTGCTGGTAAACCGGCTGCTGCATAGGCTGACCCATCTGGGGATCATAGGGCGGCATCTGAGGCTGCTGAACAGGCTGAACTAAAGGCTGATTGTTGTTGTTATCCATTTTCTTTCCCTCTCCATTTAGATAAATGTTTTATTTCCTTGAGTATTCTAACATGACGATATCACTTTTTTCATATCTTGCGGAAGTTCTGCCTCAAAGACTTTATCTTCAAGGTCAAAGGGATCCTTATATTCGATCTTGTAAGCGTGAAGTGCGACTCTTCCAATCTTCTCATCGTAAACTGAAGCCAGTTCCTTCAATGCTTCGTTGGGATTGTCATCAGAAAGCGGTCCGTACAGGCCGTCACCAAGAAGGGGATGGCCGACATGACAGCAGTGAGTCCTTATCTGGTGGCAGCGTCCGGTCTCTAGCTTGAATTCAACGAGCGATATGCCTGCCTTTTCAAAATACCGGACTGTCTTATAGTGTGTGACCGAAGGCTTGCCGTCAGGCACGCAGTCTCTGATCATGACCGATTCAGCGCGTCTTGCGATGGGGAATGACATTGTTCCGGCTTCCGGTTCAAACTTTCCGTAGCAGAGAGCAAGATAGCTCTTTTGTATGTCTGCACCCGTAACAAGCATGTTGTGGGCATATCCGTCTTTGGCGACGATAAGAAGACCTGATGTCTCTCTGTCCAGACGCATGACAGGGTGGAGGGTGTTTTTCGAGAGGTTCGTAAGAAGCGAATCGTCAAGGTGGCCGTGTGAAGGATGGGTTACCATTCCGGCAGGTTTATTGACGACCGCATAAGATTCAGTCTCATAGAGGATGCTGACATTATACGGCGGCGTGAGCTTTCCGGAGTTGTCTTCGTACTCGAAAAGTAGCAGGTCACCCTCCTTAACACGGTCCTTTACTCTGGCATGAACGCCATTGAGATCAACGGTTCCGTAGAGTTTGACGCGCTTGACCCATGTGGTGCTCATCTTGAACTCGCGCCTCATGATCTGCTGGATTTCGCATCCGTTATATTCACTTTGAACAAAATACTCTATTCGCATTGTTACATTCTAACAAATTATTGACAGATAGGGGTTTTATTTCTACAATACTTAATGGCTTGTCAGAGCCATTCTTAACGATCTTTGACAACTAAATAAACTTTGGAGGTGAGTACCAACGTGCCACAGGTATTGTTTTACATAATTGCGGGCGTTGTTGGACTTATTCTGGGTATTGTTATTACAGCAGCTTATTTTAAATCGGGAATTTCCGGTGAACAAAAGAGGCTTGAGGAGGATATTGCCAAATCTAAGGAGGAAAGCAATGTGCTTCTCGCAAATGCACAGAAAGAAGCAGAGAACAACAAGCGTGATTTGCTTTTGCAGGCGAAGGAAGAAGTATCTCGCGTACGTTCTGAATTAGAGCGTGAAGCCAGAGAGAAAAAACAGGAACTTGCAAAGGAACGCAATAAGCTCGAGCAGAAAGAAGAAAATATCAATCGTATTGAAGCTAATTGTGAACGCAAGCAGGAGGAAATCGAGAAGCGTCAGCAGAATATTGCTGAACTCGAGGCCAGGGCAAAGGATTACGAGCAGCGTAAGAAGACTGAACTTGAAAAGGTTTCAGGACTTACGATTGCAGATGCCAGAAGCTTAGTGCTTGATGAAGCAAAGCGTGAATATACTCACGATATGGCCTTAATGCTCAAGCAGATGGAAGAGAAGACTAAGCAGGATGCCGATAAGGTTGCAAAAGACATTATCGTTAATGCCATTCAGCGTTACGCATCCGACTACGTTTCTGAAGTCACTGTATCGGTTGTAAATCTTCCTAACGACGAGATGAAGGGTAGAATCATCGGTCGTGAAGGACGTAATATCAGAGCAATCGAGACTATCACGGGAGTCGATCTTATTATCGACGATACTCCTGAAGCAATCGTTCTTTCATCGTTCGATCCCATCAGAAGAGAGATCGCCAGACTTACGATCGAAAGACTTGTCGCAGACGGAAGAATCCATCCTGCCAGAATCGAAGAGATGGCAGGTAAGGCAAGGAAGGAACTCAATCAGACTATTAAATCCGAGGGTGAGAAGGCAGCATTTGATACCGGTGTCATGAATCTGCATCCGGAAGTTATCAAGCTTCTTGGCCGTCTTCGTTACCGCACATCGTACGGACAGAACGTACTGCAGCACTCTATAGAGGTTTCATGGATCGCTGCAATGATGGCGGACGAACTCGGACTTGACAGTAATCTTGCAAGGCGCGGCGGCCTTTTGCATGATATCGGTAAGGCAGTAGACTTCGAGCAGGAAGGAACACATATCCAGCTCGGTGTTGAAATAGCGAAGAAGTATCATGAGAGTCCCGCTGTTATTAACTGCATCGAGGCACATCACGGTGATGTTGAGCCCCAGACTGCAGAAGCTGTACTGGTTGCTGCAGCAGATGCTATCTCAGCTGCAAGACCCGGAGCAAGAAGAGAGAATCTCGAGACGTACATCAAGAGAATCGAGAAGCTTGAGGAGATCGCTACAAGCTTCGAGGGCGTCGAAAAGAGCTTCGCCATCCAGGCAGGCCGTGAGATTCGTGTTATCGTTTCACCTGATAAGGTATCAGATGACGAAATGACTCTTAAAGCTCGTGATATCTGCAAGAAGATTGAGGATGAACTCGATTATCCCGGACAGATCAAAGTGAATGTCATCAGAGAAACGAGGGCAACTGACGTTGCTAAATAATTATTTATCGCATTTTTATATATATTATTTAACACGTTAGTATCATCGATCAAAACAAATCAAGGACCTTTAGATGTAAATCTGAAGGTCCTTTTTGTTTGCCTTGATACTCACTCTAAGTGCTTTGCCAAGTTGTTTTTTTCGATGTGCCGCCCAAACTTATCAAAATTATCCTTCTATACGGACATTTTGATAAGAAATCATCAAAACCTTGTCAAAAACATCCTTCTAAGCGGACATTTTGATAAGTAAACATCAAAGCCTTATCAAAACTGCTCTGAAATCATTATTTTATGATATCAAGGAAAAGTTAAGACTAGTCTCAATATTCTGTGAACGACTTATTTTTGTGTAACAGGCACTTTATAATCGGAAAACAGGAGGGATGAAAATGGCAAATGTATATGAGACTATGATTAATCGCCGAGATATTCTTCTAAAGTCAATCTCTGAGATAGAACGAAATCTGGAGCATATGCCGGAAGGTTGTGTTTATGTAAAGAATTACAACAGGAAATCTTATTACTATATGCGCTCCGGTAAATCACAACAGCTTTACTTGTCATCAAAAAACGAAGAACTTATTAAGCAACTGGTTCAAAAAGACTATCTTAAAAAGGCTTTAAGGTCTGCGAAAAGAGAATTCGATGAATTGGAGACAGCAATAAAAGCATATCCCAAGATATGTGTCGAGGCTGTATTTGATCAGCTTCCCGGATCCAGAAGAAAATATGCTGAGCCTATCTTTGCCGGCGCTGATGAATATGCACGCAAATGGCTTGCCCAGCCTTATGATCCAAGCCCGATAGGTAAAGACACGCCTGTATATCTGACTGTTAGAGGTGAACGTGTACGATCAAAGTCAGAGATTATTATTGCCGACCGGTTATGGGCAAATGGAATTCCATATAAATATGAATGCCCGATTCTTGTTGGAGGAGAGATATTTCATCCTGATTTTACAATATTGAGAATGAGTGATCTTAAGTTTGTATATCATGAACATTTAGGAAAATTGGATGATCCCCAATATGCAGAACGAAATAATAACAGGATCAACAGATACAACGATGCGGGTATTATACTCGGTGACAGGCTTTTTCTCTCGTTTGAGACGTCGAAAACACCTTTGGATGCAAGAGTAATCGATAATTTGATCAAAACACATTTCAGATGAACTAGTAGCTGTCATGAAAATTCTGAAATCCTTGTGCTATAATTTCAAATAATAAAAAGAATGGGGGTATTACTTTGAGAGTCTGCTTTGTTGGCGATATAGTCGGCGGCGCCGGCCGTCGTGCTTTCAAAACCGTAATGCCCGGATTCCTCAGGAATAACCGAATAGACTGCTGCATCGTCAATGCCGAGAACAGTGTTCACGGTCTTGGTGCTTCGATCAACATCTTAAGAGATCTTGAAGCTGCAGGTGCCGATCTGTTTACCATGGGCAACCATACATTCTCAAACAGGGATTTCTTAAGCCAGATAACCAAAGTCAACAATGTTGCAAGACCCGCCAATTTCAGTCCTGCATGGCCCGGCAATGATTTCTGCGTTTTCGAGAAGAACGGCGAAAAGCTCGGCGTGTTTAATCTGCTTGGTCAGGTTTATGCAAATGTGCTTCCCGATAATCCGTTCTCATGTGCCGACAGAATAGTCGACAGACTTAAGAATGTTGAGAATTGCACATCGGTATTTCTTGATTTCCATTGTGACGCCACATCCGAGAAGTGTGCCATGGGTTACTATCTCGACGGCAGGGTATCCTGTGTTGCAGGTACCCATACCCATGTCCAGACCGCTGATGAGACTATCCTTGACGGCGGAACGGGATATATCACCGACTGCGGCATGAGCGGAGCCAAGGAATCCATTCTTGGAATGAGTGTTGAGTCTTCGATAAGAAGACTTGCTTATAAACTGCCTGCAAAGTACGAACCTGCCGATGGCCCGGGCTTTGTATGTGGTATTATCTTTGAGACTGATAAAAACGGAAGGTGTACCGAGATCAAACGGTTCTGCGAATATGAATAATTTTTTCGATAAGAGATCAGCAAAAGGATATGAAGTTTGCGTTCTCTATGCTTTTCTTTCAATCTTACTTATAACTGCCGACCAGCTCTTTAAGCAGATGGCCGTAAATGAGATAAAGCCTTATGGCCAGGTTTTCATCATTGAGAATTTCTTCTCTCTCCACTATGCGGAGAATACGGGAAGCGCGTTCTCAATGTTTGCCGATAAATGGTGGGGAATCTATTTCCTGTCCGGAATATCACTTATTCTCGGCATAGTCATCATGATCCTTATGTTTATCGCTGCAAGAAGATCCATGCAGATGATCTCTCTTGCATTCTGCCTGTTGTTCTCAGGTGCGGTGGGAAACCTCATCGACAGAGTCCGTCTCAGATATGTCGTTGACTACATCAGATTCGACTTTGGTACTTTCACGTTCCCAATCTTTAACTTTGCGGATATCTGCGCAGTAGTCGGAACGATACTTCTTATCTTCATCATCATTTTCAAATCCAGATATTTCGAGAAGTTCTGGAATGTTTTGTTTAAGAGCAAGAAGAACGAGATTATTTTGGATCCTGAACAGGAAAAGGAAGAAAAGAATGCCGATTGATTCTAAGGTTTGTAATCAGGACGGAGTAAGACTCGACAGTTTTGTTACGGAGTCTTTTGATTCAACATATTCCAGGTCGTTTTACAAGCGCCTTATAGATGACGGCAAGATCACGGTTAACGGTAAAGTAATCACCAAAGCAGGCACTAAGCTTGCAGCAGGTGATGTCGTTGAAGCAGATGTTCCCGCACCTGTAGAAGATGAATCATTTGTAGCCCAGGATATTCCTCTGGATATCGTTTACGAAGATTCCGATCTTCTTGTTATCAATAAGCCTCAGGGAATGGTTGTTCATCCCGCTGCAGGCCACAGCGAGGGAACGCTCGTTAATGCGCTTCTTGCTCACTGCAAGGATGATCTTTCAGACATCAACGGAGTATTGAGACCAGGTATCGTACACCGTATCGATAAGGATACTTCAGGTCTTATGCTTGCCTGCAAGAATAACTTCACTCATTTAAAGTTAGCCGACATGCTCTCAAGACATGAGATCGTCAGGGAATACAGAGCCCTTGTATACGGCTTCGTAAAAGAAGACAAGGGTATGGTCGATGCTCCTATCGGCAGATCAACATCCGACAGACGCAAGATGGCTGTAAATAAGGACGGTAAGGCTGCCGTTACCCATTTCGAGGTGCTTGATAGACTGGGTGAGATAACAGATCTTAAGCTCGTTCTTGAGACGGGAAGAACCCACCAGATCAGAGTACACATGGCTTATATCGGTCATCCGGTGGTAGGCGATCCTGTTTATGCTTCAAGAAGAAAGAACTACGGTCTTGCAGGTCAGGCTCTTCACAGCCAGGCGATCACGTTCGTTCATCCGAGAACGGGAGAGACGATGCATTTTGAATGCGACCTTCCGGATTACTATCAGGCGGTCATCAACAGTTTTAAGGGCTGATTGTTGACGATAAAGATAATTAGCATAATAATTCTTTTATAGGAGATCTCATTTGGAAGAAAGAATCGAACAGCTTAGAAATTCAGCACATACTGCAGGTGTTTATGCGAAAAGAGTTGCAGAGTCTTTTGATGTCTCGATAGAGCATGACGGCAACGGATTCATTATCTCGGGTGATACAAAAGACGTGCTGATGGCAAAAGATGCTTTTGTGGCGTTGGATAAGCTTTCAAATGATTCTGAGATCGACGGTACTGATATCGATTACCTCATGAATATTGCCAAAGACGGCAGGCTTGAAGAATTCCTGAAAACGTCAGATGAAGTTTTTTATATGACGCCTTCCGGAAGAGCTATCAAGCCCAGAACTTTGGGTCAGAGACTTTATGTTGATTCATTAAAGCAGTCTGAACTCGTTATCTGCTGCGGTCCTGCCGGAACGGGTAAGACTTTCCTTGGTGTTGCAATGGCAGTTAAGGCTTTGAAGGCCAGGGAAGTATCAAGGATCATACTTACCAGACCTGCGATCGAAGCAGGTGAGAGACTGGGATTTTTGCCCGGTGATATCGAAGAAAAGGTAAATCCTTACATGCGTCCTATCTACGATGCTCTTTCAGCTCTTCTTGGTCAGGAGATGTTTGAGCGTTATTACGACAAGGGCGTTATCGAAGTTTCTCCTCTGGCATTCATGAGAGGCAGAAACCTTGATGACTGCTTCGTTCTTCTTGATGAGGCGCAGAACACGACACCCGAACAGATGAAGATGTTCCTTACTCGTCTCGGCGTAAACTGCAGGGCATGCGTATGCGGTGACTTCACGCAGATCGACCTTCCCAGGGGAGTTGAGAACGGCCTTAAGGATGCAATCAATGTTTTAGACGGTGTTGAAGGTATAAAGATTGTAAGTCTCAATGACACGGATATTGTAAGAAACAGCCTTGTTGCAAGGATTGTAAGAGCGTATGAGAATGCTAAAAAAGGTGATTTATGAGTAATACAAAGTCTGTAAAACCCAAGATCCATCAGATCATTACTTTAGCGCTTGCTGCGTTTACCATCGTATTCCTGGTATTCTACGGATCACTTCCCGTAAGTTACGACTATGAAGTCGGATCCATTGCAAACCAGGACATCTATGCTCCGAGAACATTTGCAGATACTTATGAGACACAGAGAAGAGCCATCGTTGCAAGAGATACATGTGCCGATGTTTTCGTAAGGTCTGATAAGCAGTCACAGGAGAGTATCGACCGTGTAGATGATTTCTTTGATCTTACCGAACAGGCAAGAAAGAATGCTACTCAGGGAAGAACTGGACAGACTCCCATTAAGCCTGCTGATTCTGCAAGCCAGTTATCCGTTACAGTAGAGCAGACTCTGGGCGTTAAGATCGCTCCTGAAGACATTGAAGTTTTCTTCGATACAGGCATGAGCAACACGACATTTACTTATGTCAGGGAGAAGACGACTTCCATTGCAGAACTCATCATGTTGGGCGACGTAAGTGATGCTGTTCTTCATACAAGAATTTCCGAACAGATCAATTCTTTCTCTGAATCCAGTCCTTCATATTCTAAATATTCTGATGCGATGTATGTGGTTCTCGCATCATTCCTTGAACCCAACACCGTATATGACCAGAAGGCTACGGCAGATTCAGCAAACAACGCATACATTGCAGTTATCAATGAACCTGTCATGATCGAGAAAGGTACAAAACTCGTTGAAGCAGGCGACATCGTTGACGAGCATGTATACAGCAATCTCGTTGAACTTGAGCTCATCAGAGACTCTTCGTTTAACCTCATTATTTTCGCAAGAGCCGTTGTTTATGTACTCGTAATTTCAGCAGCTACAGTCGTTTATCTTAACATCGAGCGTAAGAAGCTTAAGGTTGAAACTCCCGTATTCTACCTGCTTATTACCACATTCCTCGTTACTGTCGGTACTTCGGTTTATCTGTCAACTCTTTCAAATCTCCTCTGCATCGTAATCTTCTTTGCAGCGGTCTGCTCGACATATATCGGTACCCAGAACGGCATCATATTGTCCGTCATAAATCTGCTTTTGATCTGGCCGATGTACGGATTTGATCCGGAAGTATTCTTCATCAACCTGATCGGAATCGTTCTCTGCGCAATTTTCGCAGGCAGAACAGACAAGATAATCAACAACGCTGCATTGATCTTCTTCCCGACGATCGGAACTATCGCAACGAGTTTTGCTTACAACTTCCTTATCGGTAATGCCAGAACAGAATATCTCAATTCACTGGTTTATACGTTTATCAGCACGATCGCATCACTCGTTGCCGCAATAGGTCTGTCACCGATCTTCGAGCTCGTATGTAATGTCGCTTCACCTGTAAAGCTCATCTCCATGAGCCAGCCCGGACAGCATCTTTTGAAGAGACTGTTCCTTGAAGCATCAGGTACACATTCGCATTCCATGATGGTTGCAAACCTCGCTGACTCTGCAGCTGAAGCTATCGGCGCAGATGCTCTTCTTTGTAAGGTTGCAGCATACTATCACGATATCGGAAAGCTCGAGAATCCTGAGTATTTCACAGAGAACCAGCACGGCGGAGTTAACCCCCATGACAGCCTGACTGTTATGGAGAGCGTTGCCATCATCACAAAGCATCCTGAAGACGGTGTTAAGCTCGCGAAAAAGGAGAGACTCCCGAATGCCGTCATTAAGATCATCGACGAGCATCACGGCACGACATATCCTTCGTATTTCTACCGCAAGGCAGTTGAGGATGCGAAGGCTAGAGGCCTTGAACCGCCGGATGTTAATAACTTCAGATACAGAGGTCATATACCTTCATCAAGAGAATCCGCTATCGTCATGATCGCAGATACATGTGAAGCTGCAGTAAGATCAATGAAGACAAGCGACGTAGAGAGCGCTGAGCAGCTTATCCGCGTGCTTATTAAGGATAAGATCGATCAGGACCAGCTCATCAATTCAGGTCTTTCTTTTGATGATATCGAGAAGATCGTAATCGCCTTCAAGCAGGTATATGCCGGCGTCTTCCACGAAAGGATCAAGTACCCCGAATGAGAATAGATATAGTTAATAACGCGGAAGGATTTTCCGAAGATAAACTTAACGGACTTGATGAATACATCATCAGTCTTTCCGAAGCGGTCTTAAGCGGTGATTATACTTCGCCGAAGGTAACGAGGTCTCTTAAGGATGCGTATGCAACACTGACATTCGTAACACCTGATGAGATCAAAGAGGTTAACCGCGAGCAGAGAGATATCGATAAGGAGACAGACTGTCTTTCTTTCCCGATGTTAGAGCTCACTGAAGGCGAGTTCGACATGATCCCTGACAGCGGCGATTTTGAGACTGATGAAGACGGTAATCAGATCCTCTGCTACGGCGATATTCTCATCAATCCCGTTGCTTGCGAAGCTCAGGCTGAAAGCTACGGACATTCATTCGAGAGAGAAGCAATGTTCCTCATTGCTCATTCGCTTTTGCATCTTCTCGGATATGATCACATCGATCCTACGGATGAGAAGATCATGATCGATAAGCAGAAGAGACTCATGAGAGATATCGGTCTTGCTTTTGACGATGAGATCGCCGATATTTTCGAGATGGATAATCATAGGGAAAACAATCCGGTTGATGGTCTTATTCCTGCCGGAGCACCCTGTAAACACTGCGGTACCGTTGCTTTGCTCGGCCGTCCTAACGTCGGTAAGTCAACGCTTTTGAACTACATTACCGGCATGAAGATCGCCATTGTATCCCATAAGCCGCAGACTACAAGAACCAACATCAGAACGATTTATAACACTGAAGATACGCAGATTATCTTTACTGATACTCCGGGTATCCACAAGCCTACATCCAAGATGGGCGAGTTCATGGTCGAGAGATCTTACAAGGCAGCTCTCGGTGCAGACTGCGTCGTGCTCATCGCTGACGGAAGATTCCCTGAGCCCGGTTCTGTCGAGAAGAAACTCATGGAACTTCTTAAAGGCAGCAACAAGAAGGTTATCCTTGCGATCAACAAATACGATGAAGCAGGGCAGGAGAAGCTCCTTCCGCTCACACAGAAGTATTCTGAACTTTATAACTTTGAAGATATCGTTCCTGTCAGCGCAAAGACCGGAAGAAACGTTGATCTGCTTCTTTCCGTCATTACGAAAATGCTTCCTGAAGGACCCAGGCTCTTTGACAGTGAATACATGACTGACCAGACAGAACGTGTAATCGCAGCTGAGCTCATCCGTGAGCAGGTACTTCATTACACTGACCAGGAGATTCCTCACGGTACAGCCGTTATCATCAATGAGTTCAAGGAAAAGAACGATGACGGCGAGATCACATCAGGTGACGACCGTACTGTTACTGTCATTAAGGCTGACATCATTTGTAACAGGGATTCACACAAGGCCATCATCATCGGCAAAGACGGCCAGATGATCAAGCGCATCGGTACCGCTGCAAGAAGAAACATCGAGAAGCTTTTGGACTGCAAAGTCTATCTCGATCTTTATGTTAAGGTCAGAAACGACTGGCAGAACAATGATGCCATGCTCGGATCCACGGGTCTTGGCAAAGACATTGATGAATAATGGATCCCTTTAACTGCCGTGGTCTCATAATCAAGTCGGACGATTACAAAGAAAAGGACAGACTCTTATCTGTACTTACTTCAGACAGGGGACTTATAACCATCTGTGCAAAAGGCGTATCCAAACCCGGAAGTTCATTGGGTTTTGTATCAATGCCTTACATGCTCTGTGATTTCGTAGTATCTGTATCCCATGGTTATTACTATCTGAAAGATGCATCCATAATCGAGAGCAATTCAAAGATAATGGAAAGCCTTGAGCAGATGACCGTTGCTGCACATATCTCGGCATTGCTTGTAGATTGTACGCTTCAGAGCGAAAATGCCAGGGAAGCATACGAGCTTGCAGCCTATGCATATTACATGCTCGCAAATAACAGGGATAAATATCTGCTTATATATTCAGCTTTTAACTGGAGACTTCTTACCATTGCTGGTTTTACCGTTGAGTACGATCTTAGTAATCCGAGTTATAAGGGAACAGGGGATAAGCCTGACAGATTCCTTTTAAACATTGCAGGCGGAGTTAACAGCGCTTCAAATCAGAACAGGTCTTTTGACAGACTATTGGAGGCACCTTCGGTAAAGGCTCTTAACTATTTTGCGACCTGTGATCTTAAAAGGTTATTTACATCATCGGCTGATAAAAAGACCGAAAAAGAATTAAAAGAATTTACAACTGACTACATTTCAATACATTTTGAAAAGATATATGACACGCTTTCTGTTTTGAATAATCTATAATCAGGTCATTCAAGGTTGATCACAAGAAAGGAAGTGCCATATGAATTTTGCGACTACTCCCTCACACAGAATCGGCGAATGTCTCGTAAAAGTTATAGATAAGAACGGAAATCCCGTCAGTGATAAGGATATGGTATTAAACCAGAAATCGCATGAATTCCTTTTCGGATGCGGTGCGTTTGATTTCCTGGATTTTCCGGGAATGCAGCCCAACGGAGACAGAAGAGATAAATGGCTTGCTCTCATGAACTATGGCACACTGCCATTTTACTGGGGCCGTTATGAGCCTGAAGAAGGACATCCGAACTATGAGATGCTAAAGGATGCTGCTGACAGACTTGTTGCTAATAACGTTACATTAAAAGGACATCCTCTTTGCTGGCATACGGTCTGTGCGGACTGGCTTCTTAAGTATTCCGATGAAGTCATAATGGACAAGCAGCTTGCAAGGATCAACAGAGACGTTACCGCATTCAAGGGAACGATCGATATCTGGGATGTCATCAACGAAGTAGTCATCATGCCTATCTTCGATAAGTATGATAATGCTGTCACAAGGATCTGCAATAAGTACGGCAGAGTTACTCTCGTTAAGGAGGTTTTCGCTGCTGCAAGAGCGGCTAATCCTGACGGAACATTCCTTATCAACGACTTCAATACATCTCCGCAATATGAGAAACTCATTGAAGAGCTCTTGGATGCCGGCGTAGAGATCTCTGCTATCGGTATCCAGTCACACCAGCACCAGGGTTACTGGGGTGAGGCTAAGCTTCGTGACGTATTAAAGAGATTCTCAAGATTCGGTCTTCCGATCCACTTTACGGAAAACACACTTATCTCCGGAGAGATAATGCCTGCATACATCGAAGACCTCAATGACTGGCAGGTTGACGAGTGGCCGACTACTGAAGAGGGTGAGCTCCGTCAGGAGAAAGAATGGGAAGAGATGTACAGGATCCTCTTTGCCGATCCTAATATCAAGGCCATCACAGGTTGGGATTTTGCTGACGGCGCTTGGCTCAATGCACCCAGCGGACTTATAACCAAAGACAACAGATGCAAGCCGGTTTACAACAAGCTCTTAAGCCTTGTAAAAGGTGAGTGGTGGACTAAGGACGAAGTCATTCACACAAACAGCGACGGTATCGTAAACATTAAGGGTACAAAGGGTACTTACGGCATCGACGGCGCTGAGGGCATTATCAAGATTGGCAGCGAACCTTCAAATGTAACGGTTACTATCTGATCAGATTTTCCAGTGATCAGGAAACAGCATAATATAATCGGGCTTTTCGAGTCTTGAGTCTATCAGGAGCGCAAAGCCCGTATCTGTCTCTGTACGTATAACTCTGCCTACGGCCTGAAGGACTTTCTGCCAGCCCGGGAATCTGTATGCAAAAGAGAATCCGTCACCGAATTTCTCTGCATAGTAATTGCTTAATATCTGCCTCTCGGGTGTTACCTTCGGGATTCCGACACCGACGATTACAACACCGGTGAGTTTATCTCCTACAAGGTCAATGCCTTCGCCGAAATGACCGCCTAATACCGCCGCACCTATAAGAAGTCCCGGGTAGGGTTCGGAGAAGCTGTTAAGGAAAGCTTCTTTCTCAACACTGCTCATCTCAGTAATCTGGGAGATTATCTTGTAATCCTTTACGTCATGCCTTTTTAAGTATTCTTCAATCATGGGCATTATCTGGTTCATGTATTCGAATGAAGGGAAGAATATCATGTGATTTCCGGTCCTTCCCAAAAGACAATCCGCGATGGACTGCGTAAGATCATACTGGGTTAATGAACGGTCTTTATAAGCGGTTGAAATCTCTGAATTTATCATGATCTCAAGATTCTCAGGAGGGAACGGTGACGGAAGTCTTAAGAAAGATGAGTAATCACAGTCAGGACCAACGAGACAGTTGCGGTAATATTCATATGGTGTAAATGTTGCAGAGAAGAATATGACTGACATCCTGTCCTTGATTATGTCGTTTAACTTTGATGCAAAGTCAAGACAGTTAAGCGTAAGCGTGATATCGCCGTTGATCTTCGAGGCGGTCGTGATATACGCATTATCAAAATAGTGTTCCAATACTGTAAGGAAATATCTTGCTTCAAAGAAAAACTTAACTGAAGTCTTTCTGCATTGTCCCTGTTCCAGGCGGTCCAGCACGAAAGACAACTGTCTTATCGCATACCATAGTTTTGCGTAAAGCTGACGGGGCGGCTGCCTCATCGCTTCCCAGTTCTCAGTCATCAGCACTTTGTTCTCATCAGCCTGTTCCAGCAACTTGAAACACGAACTTGATGATTCAAAACAAGTACCGATATTTACAAAGTAATTGCGGACCTGATGGATCATGGTCTCGATCTTTGTATCGCGCCCTTTAAAATCCATGAGCATCTCGTCAATAAGGCTTAAGGAGAAGGAAGCCGAGAACATGTCTCTTCCACGGTCGATCATGTTGTGCGCCTCGTCGACGAGTACGGCAACACGCTGGTTTCCGGGATCCTTCTCGATAAGAGATACTCTCGGACTGAAGATGTGGTTATAGTCACCGATGATGACAGTGCAGTAGTTCATCGTATCTATCATGAACTCGTGAGGGCAGATGCCGTGTTTTAAAGCAATTTCAGTTATCTTCTCTGGTGTTATCTCATCCAGTACGAGAGATTCAGCAAGAGCATCTTTCAGTTTTCCGTAATAGTCTTTGGCAAGAGGGCAGAACTTCGAATCACACTCAGTGCCGTAAGGGCACATCTTTTCCTTGGATCTTAATGTTATGGAGCGGATAATGAGCCCCTGCTTCCTCATCTGGTTCAGGGTAGACTCTGCAACGCCTCTTGTAGCTTCTTTGGCGGTCAGATAGAAGATCTGGTCGTATCTGTTCTTTACCAGTCCCTTGATAGCCGGATATAAAGTCGATACGGTCTTTCCGATGCCCGTAGGTGCCTCGACAAAAAATGCTTCTCCGGAATTCAGCGCGAGGAGTGCCTTTTTCATGAATTCCTTCTGGCCGGGTCTTATGGTGTCGAAAGGAAATCTCAAAATGGAAGTCGTGTCCATGAGGCTTTGACGGTAATCCAGCAGTGTCTTTGCGAAAACACAGTATTCGGAACAGATCTCTTCCCAGTAATTCTCGGCTTCCTCGAAAGACATCGTGTAAGTGTTTTCGAAGCTCTCCAAAGAAGTTATAGAAACATATCTCAATGTAAGCGATATATCGAGGATCTCTGAATTAGTGAGCAGATACATGGCTCCGTAGAGCTTAAGCTGTGTTACGTGCTCAGGCCTGACGAGCGCTTCGAATGTGTCTTTTGTTGAGTTGAAAGACTTGATCTCGAAAAGCATGGGCGGCTTGCCGCTTACGTTCATCATGGCGTCATATCTGCCGTTTACTGAAAGACAGATGCCTGATTCGGATACGTAGTCGTATATGAGCTGCTCTTCGGTAGTGACGATGTCTCCGTAGGCTTTTTTGAGGTCGGAGAACACTCTCTGGTGGAGTCTTGTTCCTTCGATGCCTGATACGGAACCATATGAACCGCCGGCAAGATTGCCTCGGCGGGAGATATATGAAGCCAGGTCTGTAACGGAAACGGTTATCTTATTCATAAGGAGATTATAACCTAACCGCGCGTTATGTCCTTATTGAAAATTAAAGCCTCATGATATAAAATCTAACCCGCACGCAGATGTGGTGGAATTGGCAGACGCGCTAGCTTCAGGTGCTAGTGGGAGCAATCTCGTGCGGGTTCAAGTCCCGCCATCTGCACCAGTTTCAAGGCTCTTCATGAAGATCTCATGGAGAGCTTTTTATTTTGCTTTCAATTATTGAAATGTGTGGTAGAATCTGCGACGGTGAAATATCCGGGAGGTTTTATTTATGAAAAGAAGAATAATTGCTTGTTGTCTCGCTGCTTCCATGGTTCTTGGACTTGCCGGCTGCATGGAAGAAGAGGGTTATGAAGGCTATGAGGCGGATTATTCAGAAGAACAGTATGAATCTTCTGAAGAAACCGAAGATGAGGAATATAATTCAGAAAGTGAAACAACATATTCTGACAGTGAATACGGTTACCCTTATGATAATCATCTGGGTACAGCTAAAGAATTAGAAGGAAAGATTGCTGTAGTATCAATTTTCGTAAATGATGCTACGACTGGCTGGAATTTCGAGAGCGAAGCTGATCAGCAGCTGGATGCGCTTATCTATAAAGATCTGGAAATAGCTACTGATTATCTGGAAAATGTCAGTAAGAGCTATGGAAAAGATGTTGAATTCATTTATGACTGGAAACAGTATCCGGAACTTGCAATGGATCTTGAAATTAAAGAACTTGATTACCGTTATTGTGATGATTACTTTGATGATTTCAACAATGCTGCAACAAGCAGTATTGACCAGAATGTCCAGACAGCGAAGATCTTAAGTGATGTCGGTGCTGAACAGGTCATTTACATGATGTACTTCAATACTCCGTCAACCAATACAACTACAAGCTTGACGAGCTTCTGTTATGAAGCTGAGATCACTTATGAGATTTGTTTTATGTTTATGAATTGTGAAGGATATCCTGAATGTCCTTCTCATTTTGCTCATGAAATGCTTCATACATTTGGAGTTCCGGATCTTTATACCGCAGCCGATTTTGGTATTACACAGGAATATGTTGATTATGCAGCTAATAGCGGTTTGAACGATATTATGAGAATAAATGAAGATCCTCAGACCGGTGAATATTTGTACGACAGCATCGCTAATGAGGTTACGGATATCACAGCTTATTATGCAGGCCTTACAGATTATTCAGAGACTGTAAATGAATGGGGTTTTGCTCCGAGCCAGCACTGATGCCTGACAAATAACAATTATAAGGTTGTAGTAAAGTTAAACACCTTTGTTCACGTCCTTCATGAGCAAAGGTGTTTTAATTTGTCGGGTAAACTTATGCGAATTGAAGGGTGTTATGTCCCTGAATTAAAGATATACTTATTAGGTATGAATAATCACCAATAAATATTTAGTGAGGTCATCTATGTACGAGCTTTTCATCAACACAAATAAAGAATTAGGACACATCAATCCTGAGATCCAGGGACACTTCTCCGAGCATCTCGGAAGATGTATTTACGAAGGAATTTATGTCGGTGAGAACTCCGATATCCCCAATACAAACGGTATGCGTAATGACGTTGTAGAGGCTTTAAAGGAGATGAAGATCCCCGTTCTGCGCTGGCCGGGCGGATGCTTTGCAGACGAGTATCACTGGAAGGACGGCATCGGTCCCAAGGAATCACGTAAGAAGATGATCAATACAAACTGGGGCGGCGTTACTGAAGACAACAGCTTCGGTACACACGAGTTCATGGAACTTGCCGAGCAGCTCGGCTGTAAGACTTACGTTAACGGCAACATCGGAAGCGGCACTGTCCGTGAGATGAGCGAATGGGTAGAGTACATGACCTTTGACGGCGTATCACCGATGGCTGACCTCAGAAGGGCAAACGGCAGGGAGAAGCCATGGACTGTTGACTATTTCGCAGTGGGTAACGAGACATGGGGTTGCGGCGGAAACATGGTTCCCGAGTACTACGCAAACCTTTATAAGCAGTACCAGACATTCGTTAAGCAGTACAACAAGGACAAGAAGATCCAGAAGCTTGCCGTAGGACCTACAGATAAGGACTATAACTGGACAGAGACGATGCTCAGGGAGTGCTTCAGACAGCAGGGCACATTCCCGCAGAACTTTGGTTACATGGACGGCCTTACACTCCATTACTACACACTTCCTTATGACTGGGATCACAAGGGAAGCGCTACAGGCTTCAACGACAAAGAGTGGTACATGACTCTTGCCAAGACATTCAACATGGAAGAGTTCATTGAGAAGCACTCGGCTATCATGGACAGATACGATCCTGACTGCAGGATCGGTCTCATGGTTGACGAATGGGGTACATGGTACGACGTTGAAGAAGGAACCAACCCCGGCTTCCTCTATCAGCAGAATACTATCAGAGACGCACTCATTGCATGCATCAACCTCAACATCTTCAATAAGCACTGCAAGAGAGTCAAGATGGCTAATATCGCACAGCTTGTTAACGTTCTTCAGGCTGTTATCCTCACAGAGGGCGACAAGATGATCAAGACTCCTACATACTATGTCTTCAAGATGTATAGCTGCCACCAGGACGGCACATTGGTTGAGAACTCCGTTAATACTGATAAGATCGGACTTGAGGAAGAGTACATGGTTCCTAATCTCCATGAGTCAGTATCCAAGGATAAGGATGGTAAGATCCACATTACTCTCGGTAACCTCTCATGTTCTGAAGCATACGATGTATCAAGCACTCTTATGGGTAACAGCATAAAGTCCGTCAAGGCTACAGTCGTTGGCGGCAAGATGGACGACCACAATACGTTTGATGAACCGGACGTTGTAAGTGAGAAGTCATTCGACGGCGTAAGCTTTGAAGGTGACAAGCTCAGCTTTAAGATCCCCGCATCAAGCGTAATGCATATCGAAGTAGAGATCTGATAATGCCCAAGATCTGCACCCGCTGTCTTCTTAAGGATTTCAGCAGGGAACAATACGAAAAGATTATTGTAGAAGGAATTCAAGCTCTTCCGCCGGAAGAGCTTGTTTCTGATGAAGAGACTTCCCAAAGACTTGGTATCTGCAAAGAATGTGAGAAGTTAAATAAAGGAACATGTCTTGCATGCGGATGCTTTGTCGAGATAAGGGCAGCTACAAGAAGAGGTAAATGTCCTTACCGTAAATGGTAATCCTTACTGTTTTCCTATTGCCACATAATTGCTTAAAAAACATTCAGTCGGTAGTGTTATTGTTAAATTAGTTTGACAACCAAAGTAATGTAGCGTTAAGCATTTATCTGAGGTATTGGGTAATGGATAATGAGAATTCGATCGCATATCATTTCGGGCAGATAATAAAGATCTCTATCAGAAGGATGAAAGAGATATCAAATGACAGGGGACTGGCGGTACAATGCGGACTGACGGTGCTCTATCAGGTCCTGCTTACCGTTTTGGCATTTATCTTCATGAGCGATGACAGCGGAACGATTTTAGTCATTGGTCTGGTACTTGCTGCAATATATAATTTCGGTTTCTTTATCGTGAATATCAGTAAACATATACCGTGGCAGGTATTCTGGATCTTTACGGCCGGAGCTGCCGTAAATTTCATTTTGAATGTTACGCATATCGTTCCTGAAGATGTATCGATAGTCTTCCGTGGCTTCGACCAGTCACTCTGGTGTACATTGATCGTGCTTCAGGTAATAGTACTATTCCATTTCACTCTGATTCCGTATCTTATGTACAGAAGAAAATCCGTAAAGACTGTTCAAAAGCAGATCGGCTGATACTACGGCATTTATATATAAATATCAGTTGCGTTCAAGTCCTGATAATATATAATACACTCGTCTATTTTTGAGATAAGTGATGAAATCAGCAGTATTAGTGCTGGTTATTTGCAGGATTTGGTTAATGATCTACTTTGATAACAGTGCAACAACATTTGTATCAGACGGCGTAAGAGCTAAGCTTCAGGAACTCACTGATAATTCTTTGTCAGCAAATCCGGGAGCTCTTCATAAGCTCGGCAATAAGGCGGCAGAACTCTATGAAGGAATAAGAACGGAGACTGCCGGACTTCTCGGTGCCAAAACAGACGAGATCTTCTTTACTTCATGCGCTACCGAGAGTGCCAATACAGCCATTAAGGGATACATGAGCCGCAACAAGCGTGCGGGTAATGCCGTTATCTCCACAAGAACAGAGCACAAGGCTACTCTTGAATGTCTTGAGTATCTTTCAAAGCTCGGCTATGAGATCAGATACGTAAAGGTTGGTCATGACGGAAAGCCTGTTATGGAGAGTATTGAAGAAGAACTCAAAAAGGGCGGAGTTGCGCTTGCCTGTTTTACGCTGGTAAATAATGAGACAGGTTCGATCCTTCCTTTCGAGAGCATCTCGAAAACCATTAAAGCTGTATCACCTGATACGGCTATCTATCTGGACTGCGTTCAGGCACTGGGTAAACTTCCGATCAATCTGTCATCAATGGGTGCAGACATGTGCTCATTCTCAGGACACAAGATCCATTCCATCAAGGGTAACGGCGTTCTTTATATCAGGAAAGGCGTAAGGATCGATCCTTTGATCCTTGGCGGAGGACAGCAGGAGGGAATGAGGTCTGGTACACAGAGCCCCGTTCTTGCAGGTGCTTTCCTTGAAGCATTGAAGGAAGTGACTTCTGAAGTCGACGAGGCGCGTTCGGAGGTAGAGAAGATCAACGCTTATCTCCGCAAGGAATTAAGTTCCAGAGGTGCGAAGATCTTATCTCCTGACGATGCACTTCCTTATGTGCTGAATGTTTCTTTCGAAGGTTTTGAATCAGAGACAATGCTTCATTGTCTTGAGATTTACGACATATATGTTTCCACGGTTTCCGCATGTTCAGCTAAGCAGAAGAAGGTATCTTACGTTCTTCTTGAGATGGGCGTGGACAGGAAGACTGCCGCAAATGCTGTAAGGCTCAGTTTCTCCAGGTATAATACTATGGATGAAGCAGTAGAGTTCATTAAGTGCGTAGACGAGATATACGATCAATTTCTGGTGAAGTGAGGATATAAACATGGCAAATGTCCTTTTGGCGAGGATGGGTGAAGTAACCCTCAAGGGACTTAACAGAGGATCTTTTGAGATCCAGCTTAAGAGCAACCTTAAGTACAGACTTAAGAAATTCGGTAATCTGAAGATATATCAGAGCCAGAGCAGAATCTGGATCGAACCCAAGGAAGAGGACAACCCGAACTTCCAGTCCATGGCATCTGCTGAGGCCATAATGAAGGCTGTATGTCAGGTTTTCGGTATCGTATCCGTAAGCCTTGCAAGAAAATTCGAGGGCGACTTTGAGTCCATCAAGGAGAATGCTTTCACATGCGTTCAGGAACTCCTCGAAAACAATCCCGAATACAAGACTTTCAAGGTTGAGAGCAAGCGCGGAAACAAGACTTTCCCGATGACATCACCTGAGATCTGTGAAGAACTCGGATATCAGATCCTTCAGAAGTTCCCTGATCTTTCCGTTAAGGTAAAGAATCCTGATTTCATTCTTAATGTTGAGATCCGTGAGTCCAATTATGTTTATTCAGGCAAGATGATGGCGCACAGAGGCCTTCCCGTCGGTTCATGCGCAAAGGGTATGCTACTTTTGTCAGGCGGTATCGACAGCCCTGTTGCAGGCTTCATGATGGCTTCCAGAGGTATGCCTTTGGATGCCGTATATTTCCACTCATATCCTTATACGAGTGACCTTGCAAAGCAGAAGGTTATTGACCTCGCAAAGATCGTTTCCGGCTTCTCCGGAAGAATGACTCTTCATATCGTTAACTTTACACAGATCCAGTTGGATCTCTATAAGCACTCTCCTCAAGATATGCTCACGGTCACAATGCGCCGTGTAATGCTTCAGATAGCAGAGCGCCTTGCGCAGAAGAATGATTGTAAATGTCTTATTACGGGTGAAAGTTTGGGCCAGGTTGCTTCACAGACCATGGAAGCTATCGCTGCCACAAATGAAGTCGTAAAGATGCCTATCTTAAGACCTCTTATCGGTATCGATAAGCAGGCTACATGCGACATTTCCAGAAACATCGGTGCTTTTGAGACATCAATCCTTCCTTATGAGGACTGCTGCACGGTATTTGTTGCAAAGCACCCGAAGACACATCCTCATCCTGAGGATATAATCGAGGCTGAAAAGGACCTTGATATCGAGAGCCTTGTAGAATCAGGCGTTCTCGGTACTGAAGATATCATCATCGATCCTTTCTGATTGGAGGATAAGCTTTGAGAATAGGTAAGCTTACAGACGAACAGCTCGAATCTCTTGTTTTATCAAGACTTCCGAAGCTGTCGAGCAATACGCTCTCTGGCGCCGGAATCGGTGCTGACTGCGCGTGGCTCAAGACAGGAGAAAATCTCCTTGTCACTTCGTCTGACCCGATTACTGCAGGAGGAAGCGAGTCAGGCACTCTGGCTATCCACGTCTCATGCAATGACATAGCTGCCTGCGGTGTTGCTCCCACAGGTATTCTCATCGTAATTATCGCTCCTCCGGATTCTACTGAAGAAGAGATAAGTTCCATTGTTGACCAGGCCAGCCGTGAAGCGGGCAAGCTCGGCGTTGATATCGTCGGCGGCCACACGGAAGTATCCGACTGTGTTAACAGGTTTGTTGTTATTTCCACGGCATTCGGCGTAGTGGAAAAGGGAAGTCCTGTTCCTTTAGGTCATGCATTGCCGGGAGATAAACTGATTATCACGAAGACGGCAGCTATTGAAGGCAGTTTTATTGCCGCGAATGAGCATGCGGATAAGCTTAATGGCAAAGTTCCTGATGAATATATCGAAGAGGCCAAGACATACAGCAGCCTCATTTCCGTTGTAAAGGAAGGCACCATATTAGGCCCTCTGGCATCAGAGACAGGCGCCTTAAGAGATGACGGATTCCCTAGATCCTGCGTTAACCTCATGCATGATGTTACTGAGGGCGGTGTAGAGGGTGCTGCTTTTGAGATGGCAGACTTTTCGAAGGTCGGCGTTACGCTCGACCAGCGTCTCGTGCCTTTTACAGACTGTTCAAAGTCCATTTGCGATGCTTTGGGACTTGATCCTTTCAGGCTCATTTCTTCAGGAGCGCTCATGATCGCATCATCTGAACCCGACAGGGTTATTGCCGCTTTGGCAGCTGAAGGAATCAAGGCAACGGTGATCGGTGAGTTCACAGATATTTCCGAAGGCGCGAAAATGATCGGCCCTGATGGTGTAATCAGACAAATGCCGGCCCCTTCAGCAGACGAGATTTATAAAATTAACTGAACGATTAGTCGCTTGATTGAAAGTCCCCCTTATAATAAAATATGCGCGTTGATTATTACCCGAGGAGGACAACTATAAATGTACGACCACATCAAAGCTGAGGATTCTGAAGTCTATTCCGCAATAATGCAGGAGATCGGACGTCAGAGAAACAAGATCGAGCTTATCGCATCCGAGAACATGGTTTCTGAGGCAGTTCTTGAAGCTGCAGGTTCACCGCTTACAAACAAGTATGCAGAGGGTTACCCGGGAAAGCGTTATTACGGTGGTTGCGAGTATGTGGATATCGTAGAGCAGCTCGCTATCGACAGAGCTAAGCAGCTCTTCGGCGCTGAGCACGTTAATGTTCAGCCTCATTCCGGCGCGCAGGCTAACACAGCAGTTTACTTTGCTATTCTTGAGCCCGGCGATACAATCCTCGGACTTGACCTCTCACACGGCGGTCACTTAACACATGGTATGAAGATCAACGTTTCCGGTAGAACATATCATTCTGAGTTCTATCAGGTAGACGAGAAGACACAGATGCTCGACTACGATGCAATCCGCGCTAAGGCACTCGAGTGCAAGCCTAAGGTAATCGTTGCAGGTGCTTCCGCATATCCGAGAATCATTGATTTCAAGAAGTTCAGAGAGATCGCTGATGAAGTTGGCGCATACCTCTTCGTAGATATGGCTCACATTGCAGGACTCGTTGCTGCAGGACTTCACCCCAATCCGGTTCCGTATGCTGATTTCGTTACAACAACAACTCACAAGACATTGAGAGGACCCCGTGGCGGTATCATCATGTGCAAAGAGGAATATGCTAAGAAGATCAATTCCGCAGTATTCCCCGGACAGCAGGGCGGCCCCCTCATGCACATCATCGCTGCTAAGGCTGTTGCTTTCAAGGAAGCACTCTCACCTGAGTTCAGAGCATATGCCGAGCAGATCGTAAAGAACGCTAAGGCAATGAGTGAAGCTCTCCTCGCAAGAGGCGTTAACCTCGTTTCAGGCGGTACAGACAACCACCTCATGCTCATCGACTTGAGAGGCACAGGCGTTACAGGTGCTATGCTCCAGGAGCGTCTTGATGATGTAAACATCACAGCTAACAAGAATACAATTCCTTTCGATCCCGAGAAGCCGACAGTTACATCCGGCGTACGTGTTGGTACACCTGCTGCTACAGCAAGAGGCTTCAAGGAAGAAGACTTCGTTGAAGTTGCAAACATCATCGCTGACTGCATCTTCGATTACGAGAATAAGAAGGAAGAATCTATCAAGAGAGTTAAGGCTCTTACAGATAAGTATCCTGTTTATCCGGATATCGTATAATTCCAAGCTTTAAAGCTTGATACCTGACCTTATGGATAACACTAAACCGTTAGCTTACAGAATGTCTCCGCAGACGCTGGATGACTATGCAGGTCAGGAGCACATAATAGGCAAGGGCAAAACGCTCAGACGAATGATCGAGGCAGACCGTCTGTCTTCGATCATTTTGTTTGGTCCTCCGGGAGTCGGAAAGACCGCTCTGGCACGCGTTATCGCCAATACCACAAAGTCGAGATTTGAACAGCTTAATGCCGTAACGGCGGGCGTTTCAGATATCAAGAAGATAGTAGGGGATGCTTCCAATCCGCTCCTTTCTGAAGGACGAAAGACCGTTCTTTTCATCGACGAGATCCACAGATTCAATAAATTACAGCAGGATGCCCTTCTTCCATACGTGGAAGACGGGACTGTTGTATTGATTGGTGCTACTACCGAGAATCCTTTCTTTGAGGTAAACAAGGCTCTGGTATCGAGATCAACCGTATGCCAGTTAAAGCCTCTCGAAGCAAAAGACATCGTTAAAGTGCTTAAGAATGCCCTCTCTGATAAGGAAAGAGGCTTTGGCAGTATGGATGTCAGGATAACTGAAGAGACGCTTCTGAAGATAGCAGAGACGTCCAACGGTGACGCGAGATCAGCGTTAAACAGCTTAGAACTCGCCGTTATCACTACTCCGCCATCATCTGACGGTTCGATTGCCATCACAGACGAAGTCATGAAGGAGTGCATCCAGACCAAGGCAGTTCTTTTCGATAAGGACGGCGAATACCACTATGACAATATAAGCGCCATGATCAAGTCTATGAGAGGCTCTGATCCTGACGCTGCAATCCTTTATCTTGCAAGGGCTTTGGCTGCAGGAGAGGATATAGAGTTCCTGGCGCGAAGGATAATGATATGTGCTGCCGAAGACGTCGGCATGGCCAATCCCAACGCATTACTTGTTGCGGTTGCAGCTCACGAATGTGCCAGATCAGTCGGTATGCCTGAAGCCAGGATCCCTCTGGCCGAAGCTTGCATTATTGTTGCCGCTTCACCTAAATCCAATGCTGCTTATCTGGCAATCGACAAGGCTCTTGATGATGCCAATAACACCGACACGGGAGTCGTTCCCATGCACCTTCGAAATGCTCCTGCAAAGGGAATGGAAGACCTGGGATATTCCGTCGGATACAAGTATCCGCATGATTTCCCCGGACATATTACAAAGCAGCAGTACATGACCGACAAGACACTCGGAAAGAAATATTATGAGCCTACGGACATCGGATACGAAAAAAAGATCATTGAGTATCTTGATTACGTTAAGAAGATGACGGGGCAGGAGGAATAAGATGCGTAAGACATTGTCAGCAGTAGCTTTGATACTCGTGTTCGTTTTTGCGTTTACCGCTTGCAGCAAGGATAAAGGTCCGCAGATCGAACCACAGGTTACCATGGAACAGGTAAATACATCCGGTGAATATGTAGCCAGAGCTTATATGGAATCGTTGTTTACCGATAACCGGACAATGTTCGATAAGTGCTATCCTGCAGGCTTTTTAGAGCAGTTGGGTGAATCATCAGGTGACGATCTTTATTCGCAGTACAGAAGCGTTCTGAAGATCGATGCTGTAGTTAACGGCACGGCTTCAACAGGATACAGGGACTACACCATTGCTAACGGTTATGATGAAGCCGGCATGAGGTCAGCTATCTGCTTCCTTGCAGGATGTGAGTATTCTGAAGTCGGAAGGATACAAATCCAGAAGGTAAGCGTATTTTTCAGCAAAGGCACCGAAAGTGTCACTGCTGATTTCTATTATGTCGTTTATGAGATGAACGGTTCATGGTACATGCTTGAAGGCTGCCAGAATGACGTGGAGTTCTGATATATGAGATTTTGCATCCAGGTTGTAAAAGAGGCAGCAGTTGATATTGAAGGTGTAAGAAAGTCTTCCATAGGTCCCGGCATGCTCGTTTTGTGCGGTATCGGCAAAGAGGATGATGAGGCTGTAGCCGATAAGATGATCGCCAAGCTCCTCAAAATGCGCATTTTCTCTGACAGCAACGGAAAGACCAACTTAAGCATTGCCGATATAGACGGCGAGATATTGCTGGTTTCCCAGTTTACTCTCTATGCTGACTGTAAACATGGCAACAGGCCTTCGTTTACTGACAGTATGGGTCCCCAGAGGGCAGAAGAACTCTACAATTACATCGCTGATTCGATAAGACCGCAGGTAAAGAGCCTTGGAACAGGCGTTTTCGGCGCTGACATGCAGGTGAGCCTCATTAATGA
Organism: uncultured Clostridia bacterium; assembly: GCA_947303185.1. Classification (GTDB taxonomy): domain Bacteria; phylum Bacillota; class Clostridia; order Saccharofermentanales; family Saccharofermentanaceae; genus Saccharofermentans. The sequence goes on from CAMYXF010000015.1 coordinate 41,414, forward strand.
CGGACCTTTTACCGTAATACTTGATTCTGCGGCCATTTAACGCTTTGTTTTCTTAATTGAGCCTAAATTATCACCATTTTGAAATATTTATATATATATTATTTGTTAAAATGGCAGGTAGTGATAAAATATCATGACTAAAAATATCATTTTTTAGGAGATTTTTAATGGCTAATTCTAAGAACGGCAACTACGGCGGCGACTCAAGAGAAGTCTTGAGCTGCTCATTCTGCGGTAAATCCGAATATGAGGTACCGAGACTTTTCTCCGGTGTTAACTGCTATATCTGCATCGACTGTATCAGAACTGCATATGGCATCGTTGCTGAAGAAGAGAAGGTCAACAAGAAGCGTAAGATGCGCAGCATCAAGCCTAAGAAGCTTGTTACACCTCATGAAATCAAGGAGAAGCTTGATTCTTATGTAATCGGTCAGGATGATGCGAAGATCGCACTTTCTGTTGCCGTATATAACCACTACAAGAGAGTTTATTCAGATCTTCCCGCTGATGATACTGAAATCTCCAAGAGCAATATACTTTTGCTCGGACCTACAGGTTCAGGTAAGACACTTCTTGCCCAGACACTTGCAAGGATCCTCAATGTTCCTTTTGCAGTAGCTGATGCCACAAGCCTTACACAGGCAGGTTACGTCGGTGAAGACGTAGAGAACATTCTCCTCAAGCTCATTATCGCAGCTGATTACGATATCGAGAGAGCACAGACGGGTATCGTTTATATCGATGAGATCGATAAGATCACAAAGAAGTCCGAGAACGTTTCCATCACACGTGACGTATCCGGTGAGGGCGTTCAGCAGGCATTGCTCAAGATCCTTGAGAGCACAGTAGCAAATGTTCCCCCGAAGGGCGGCAGAAAGCATCCTAACGAAGAGTGCATCAAGATCGATACCACTAACATCCTTTTCATCGTAGGCGGCGCTTTCGACGGTTTGGATGAGATCATCGCACAGAGAGTAGAGCAGAAGCAGTACGGCTTCGGTGCTGAAGTACAGTCCAAGAAGGACAGAAACAGCGGTTTCTATTTCCACGATGTTAAGCCTGATGACCTTATGAAGTTCGGTCTTATCCCTGAGTTCATCGGACGTCTTCCTGTTACTGTAGCTCTTGATAAGCTTGATGCAGATGCACTTGTAAGAGTTCTTACAGAACCCAGGAACGCAATCATCAAGCAGTACAAGAAGATGCTCAAGATGGATGACGTTGAACTTGTTTTCGAAGAAGATGCGATCAGAGCAATCGCTGACAGAGCCATCGAGCAGAACACAGGTGCAAGAGGCCTCAGATCCATCATCGAAGAAGCAATGAGAGATGTTATGTATAACATTCCTTCCGAGAAAGACGTTAAGGAATGCATCATCAAGAAAGAATGTATCGTTGAAGGCAAGCAGCCTGTACTTATCTATAAGAACGGTACACAGGAAAAGAGCTTCGGTGAAGCAGGCGCGGCTTTAGGCGTCAGCTGATAAGCAAATAAACTAACTATCAATTAAATTACTAAGGAGGGCATAAGCTATGGCAGAATCTTATAATCTTTGTCTTGATATCGGCGGTACCAAGGTGCTTGGTGTTGTATTCAACTCCAAAAAAGAGATCGTGTACAGACTCAAGAAAAAGACAAAAGCTGGCGGAGATTCTTCTGAGAACGTTGAGGAAGTCATCATCAGCGTGGTCAAAGAGCTTATCAGCTCCTCCGGTATCAAGAAGGGCGATATCCATGCCATCGCAGCAGGTGCTCCCGGTGTCATCAACCAGGAAACAGGTGTCGTTCTTTTCTCACCTAATCTCCCTTGGAGAAACTACAACATCAGAAAGCCGATCGAAGAAGAGTTCGGCTGCCCGTTTTATATCGGCAACGACGTTAACGTTGGTGTTCTGGGTGAGTATAAATACGGTGCGGCAAAGGGATACAAGAATGTTGTAGGTCTCTTTGTAGGTACCGGCATGGGCGGCGGTCTCATTCTTGATGGAGACCTCTTCACAGGCAATAAGTTCAAGGCAGCAGAATACGGCCACATGATCCTTGATCCCGAAGGACCTTTGTGCAACTGCGGACAGAGAGGATGCCTTGAGGCTTTCTCAAGTAAGCAGGGTATGTCTTCATACATCAGACAGCAGGTTTCCAGAGGTAGAAAGTCAGTAATGGCTGATGCTGTACAGAACGGCGTATTCAAGTCTAAGGTTCTTAAGAATGCTTTGGCTGAAGGTGATGCAGTAGCATGTGAAGCTGTAGACCGTGCATGTCACTATCTCGCAATCGCATCCGGCAACCTCGTAAATACATTCAGTCCTGATGTTGTCGTGTACGGTGGCGGTGTAATCGAAGCTGTGGGCGATATCTTCATGGAGAAGATCCTTGCAGAAGTAGACAAATACTGCATGCCTTCGATTAGAGAAACAGTTGAATTCAAGAAAGCGGCTTTAGGAGATGATTCCATCCTCTATGGTGCGCTCTCAATGATAAAGAAGTAAGAGAGGATATCAGATTTAGTTATGGCAAGAATTGATTCAATCAGTAAAGCTTTTGATCCGAATGAAGCCGAGAGCAGGCTTTATGAGAAGTGGACAAGCAGCGGCTATTTTAAGCCTAAGGCAGGCAAGAAGGGAAAGAAGTTCTCTATCGTGATGCCCCCGCCGAACATTACAGGCCAGCTCCACATGGGTCACGCTTTGGATAATACATTGCAGGATACCCTCACAAGATATAAGAGAATGTCAGGCTACGAGACCCTCTGGGTTCCTGGTACTGACCATGCATCCATCGCTACAGAGGCTAAGATCGTTGAGCAGATGCGTAAAGAAGGCATCACAAAGGATGATCTCGGACGTGACAAGTTCCTTGAAAGAGCCTGGGCATGGAAAGAGCAGTACGGTGGAAGAATCGTTGAGCAGCTCAAGAAGATCGGATCTTCATGCGACTGGTCACATGAGCGTTTCACAATGGACGAAGGCTGCTCTGAAGCAGTTAAGGAAGTATTCGTTAAGTACTACAATCAGGGTTTGATCTACAGAGGTGAGAGAATCATCAACTGGTGCCCTCACTGCCTTACGTCAATCTCCAATGCTGAGGTTGATTATGCAGATCAGGCAGGTCACTTCTGGCATCTGAGATATCCTTTCGAAGACGGTTCAGGATATATCGACCTCGCTACTACAAGACCTGAGACTCTCCTCGGCGATACTGCAGTTGCCGTTAACCCTAAGGATGAGCGTTATAAGGACGTAGTAGGTAAGATGCTCGTTCTGCCTCTTGTCGGCCGTAAGATCCCTGTTATCGCAGATGATTACGTTGATATCGAATTCGGTACTGGTGCCGTTAAGATCACACCTGCACATGACCCTAACGACTTCGAAGTTGGTCAGCGTCATGGTCTTGAGGTAATCACTGTTCTTACAGAAGATGCAAAGATTACTGAAGATTATCCTAAGTATGCCGGAATGGACAGATACGAAGCTCGTGAAGCTATCGTTAAGGATCTCGAAGAGGGCGGATTCCTCACAGAAATCGAAGACTATTCACATAACGTAGGTACATGCTACAGATGCGGTACTACAATTGAGCCCCGTGTATCTCTCCAGTGGTTCGTTAAGATGGAAGAACTTGCTAAGCCCGCCATCGAAAAGGTTAAGGACGGTTCTATCAGATTCGTTCCTGAGAGATTCTCAAAGAACTACTTCAACTGGATGGAAGACATCAGAGACTGGTGTATCTCCAGACAGCTCTGGTGGGGTCACAGAATCCCTGCATTCTATTGTGACGACTGCGGCGAGCTCGTAGTTACAAAGGATGAGACATGCACATGCCCTAAGTGCGGCAAGGAGATGCGTCAGGATCCTGATACTCTCGATACATGGTTCTCATCTGCTCTCTGGCCTTTCTCAA
>CAMYXF010000016.1 GCA_947303185.1 uncultured Clostridia bacterium
ACTGTATTTCATATATAAACCCCCGAAGTTTGTTCAACTTCAGGGGTTCACTTCAGAATAAGGCCGCTTTAAAAGATCAGTCCTCTGACTTGTCAGGGACAATGATGCCTCCGAAATACTCCGGCTTGCCCTTGCTGTCATTGAGGACAAAGCCGCGGGTAGAAAGGAGCACATAAGATCCGTCTGCTTTTCGGGCACGGTAATAGAAAGCCTCAAACTGGGCTTTATCAGAAAATATTACGTCAGCGGCATTGCCGCAGGATTTGACATCTTCAGGATGTATGAACTTGCTCCAGATATTGTCGGCATTGTACATGTATTCGGATTCCAGGCCGAAGTCGTTAACGAGCGTTATGGACCATCTGGAGAAGTTGTATCTCATGTCATTGAGGAAAACATAGCCGCCGTCAGAGACCGTGCAGAGCGCTCCGAAAAGCGAATCGAGCAAGCGTTTTCTCGCTGCCGGGATGGGCTTTTTGACGTCCTTCATCTTTCTGACGTCTTCAATGATCTTCGTCGACTTGATCTTGCTCTTATTCTTATACATCTTTTGGTCAGCACGCTTGAACACGGAATTGAAGTCCTTGTCCCTGTCAGCATGGAAGGATGCCATACCGCATGCAACGATGGGGCCTGAACGCGATGCCCTGTTGGCTTCGGTCATTGCCTTGAACTTCTTTACGAGCTTCTCGCGCTGCTTAAAATCGCTGCCTGTGAGGACCACGACGAACTCGTCGCCTCCGACTCTGAAGACGGGACTGTGCTTAAAGACTTCGCAGATCATACGGCTCGCACCCTGTAAGACCTCATCGCCGAAGCTGTGGCCTCTGGTATCATTCGTACGCTTGAGGTCGTTGACGTCGCACATAACAACGCCAAACGGTGCAACCTCGTTACCGGCCTTGATCGACTTATCTATCATCTTGACCTGTTCTTTGAAAGCATTCTTGTTGCGGATGCCGGTGAGGTCATCAAGTCTGGCCAGGAGCTCGGCTGATGCGAGATTTCTTCTCTGCTCTTCCTGGAGACGGTATTCGGCCTCAACATTCGTGGCGCCGAAAACGATGTGCTTTTTATCTTCACACAGGAATTCGACATGCCTTAAGTGAATGATCTCGCCGCCCGAAATAATCCTGTAGTTGGCAACGTGCGAATCTTTCTTTGCAAAGTATTTCAGCATGTTTTCTTTTTTGAGGAAAGAAAGGGCCTGCTCCACATCGTCAGGATGAACGCACTTTTTCACGCACCTGGCAGAATCTTTGAAAAAATCCTTGCCGCTTGCCGGAAGTCCCATTTCTTTAAGCAGGCTGATGGGGACGAACTCCACATAGTTGCCCGTCTCGATATCAACATAATATAATCCGTCGAAGTGCGTAGCCAGAGTCGTGGCAACCTGTTTAAAAACTTCCGGGTCCTTGCGCATATATTCTCCTGCGATTCAGATCGATAAACGGCTTATGTTTTATGTAATCAAATCCCTTAACCTGCATGAACGATTATAACATGCCCCCTATGCCTTGAGGGTATTGGAATCTGTGAGTTTTGTGTGAACTTTTACGTCTGCGGCACGAGGATCGCTTCGTAGGAATAAACCTCCATTTCCGAAAATCGGCCATCGATACATACGACTTCCGAAACCAGGAGTCCGTGTTCTTCATACTCATATGTTCTCACGGAAGTATAGCTGGTTTCCTTGCCGTCATAGTTTTTCGACCAGTCGTCGGAAGTAACGGATACACAGTTTCCGTCAGAATCGTACTCATATTCGCTTACTCTCTTTGAAGAGAGTTCTCCGTCTTTCCATTGTTCATGCAGGATGGTGTCACCATGATCATTTAAAGTTCTCTGTTCCAGGAGTGTACCATCAGCATCCTTCTCCCAGAGCTCTACACCTTCCGCATTAAAGTAACTTGTCCTATTCCACTGGTCGGTTGAAGTCCATCCGGAAAGAACGCCGTCTTCGTATTCGTAAACTATCTGGTAATCGTGGGTGTCCATGCCGGTCAGGACATTGTTCTCATCGTAGTAGCATTTGTTGACCTTGTAATCATAGTCAGAGTCATCGATTTCTATAACGTATTCATAGTAAGGAAGAGATTCAAAGTTGTAGTCATATTTCTCGTCGCCCGCCTTTATAAGATGGCCGTCCTCATAGACAAACTCAACTAACTCTTCTTCACGCTCGTGATCACCGTAAGGATTGATAAAGACCTCATTACAAGCTATGAGCTGCCCCTTATCGTCATAAGTGTATGTGTAAGTATATTCACGCGACTGATAACCATAAGAGTAATCACCGTTCTTCTCATATCTCTTCTCAGCCATCGTTCCGTCATCGTTATAGATGGTGTAGGTTGTTTTCGTACCCTGTTTTTCAACCGTGACCACTGCAGTCTGACGTCCGTAACTGTCGTGCTCGAAAAGCGTCTCTCTCCAGTTTTTATCACCAGAAAACATAGATAATTTCCTGTTGCAGACGTACATTATTTCCATTCCTGCCGGAACATCGCCTTCCCACTCGGTCACCTTGATCTCCGGTCTGAGTTTATTTTCGATATCTTCCTGGGTAAGTCTTGTAGAACCAATTTTAGGTAAACGTATGCATCCCGCTAATGACACCATCATGCATGATGCCAAAACAACGCTGCCTGCTTTTCTGATACTGTTCCTTTTCATAATGCCCTCTCCCTTTTTGGATATACACCCTTAATAACAGTTGCCTTCAGCCGTTTGTTGCACCGGCCGGTTTCTGCACGAGCAGTTCGCTGAATTCGAAAAGCCTCTTAGCCGCGCTTTTCGCTCCTGCAAAGCATTACCACCGTCGCGCCTTCATCCAGGAGCGCCCTTGCCGTCGCCATTCCCATTCCGGAATTGGCGCCCGTGACGATTGCAGTTTTTCCAATTAAGCGGTTCATAGTCTGTAAGGTAGGATTGCTGTTGCGCAGTCTGACGGTTACAGACTAATTATACATTACCTTGCCGGGTTTACCGTGGACGTTACCTCTGTCAGGATGCCGTGCAAGCTACTTCTATCTGGACGCTGTGTACACCACTTCTATCATGACGCTGCGCACACCACTTCTATCAGGACGCTGCGCATGCGACCGCCTTGGCAGCCTTGCTCTTCTTAACCTTTGTATAGATAACGACTGCAGCAAATGATGTAAGCTCGCCGATCAGTACTCTCATGATCTGGTACTCGTCAACGCCCGTATCAGTTACGACGTGGAGAAGATTTGTGACCACGCAGTTATTGAAGAAGTGGTCTGCAAGTCCGATCCAGACAGATCCTGACTGCTCATAAAGAAGTCCCCACTTGATTCCCATGAGTGCCGACAGAACAACATAGCCGATGCTCATTACAGCGAACGTCGGGAGGGTCATCTCGCCGTCAATTACGCTTCGTAACGGTGTTACAAGGTGCCATAAACCGAACAGGAATGCAGCAATGAGAAGGGCTTTGCGGGGTGTGATGCGCTCCTTGAGATATGTAATGTAAAATCCTCTGAAAAGTCCCTCTTCCATCCAGACATTGATGATATTAAAGCCGATGCACATGAGCACATAGCCGATTCCGGTCTGCTTTACGACGTTGCCGGTAAGTGAGAATCCCGTCACGAAGAACTCGATGTGACCGGGGTTGCCCGATGCCTTGAGCATGATGAACTCAGCCGCAAATCCGATCGAATAAAAGAGCGCGCAGATCAGGAAACCCTTAACGCAGTCAGGAATGAGCCTTGCCTTCTTAAAGCCGATATCGCTCCATTTTCTTCCCCACAGCTTAAGGAGAACGAAGAGCATTACGATTCCGAAAACCTTATTGATGAAGCACTCCGCAAACACCGACTCGTCCGTCCTTACGAAGAACACCTCTGCCGCATGAACGATGAGACAGATAACGAAAATGATCACTGACTTTACTACTCTGCTTTCCTTAAGAACCATACAGGCCTCCTGAATTGCTTTGTTGTACTCACTATACAAGTTGCTGGCTTTGAAGACTTTACGGGTTCCTTGCTCAATTCTTACATGTTTCTTAATTGGGGGTGAAAATGGAAAATGTACCTACTAAACCGCGTTTTCTCAATTTAGTAGGTATAAATATTGGAAATTACACTTCGATTTGGGGTCGAACGTACCTACTAAAATGCATTTTTGCAATTTAGTAGGTATTAGAGCCTTCAATTTGACCCTGATTTCTCGAAAACAATACCTACTATTTTTCATTTTCGAGTTTTAGTAGGTATGATCTTGAGTTTCAAGTCGAATAGGACCTGAAGAATACCGACTAAACTTGCAAAATCAGGGTTTTAGTCGGTAAAAATAGGCTTCCCGGACCCCTTCTTTTATTGAAAATACCGACTAAACATCGAAAAACAACCGTTTAGTCGGTAAATTTGCGCCTCGATAAGGCAAAAACAAAGGAAAAATACCGACCAAACCGCGAAAAATCGAAGTTTAGTCGGTTCAGAGGAGCTTTTCGAACTCTCAATACACAAAAAAATACCGACTAAACCTTCAAAAAAGACGATTTAGTCGGTAGTAAACTCAAAACAACTTACTTACTCAAACGATATTCTTTATCCCTTCACAAATCCTCCTGGCGACCGCCGGATTGTTCATCGTGTAGAGGTGGATGCCCTTAATGTCGCTGACGAGCAGGTCGATTATCTGGCTTAAGCAGTAGGACATGCCGGCGTCGAACAAAGCATCCTTGTTGTCCTCGTAGCGCGATATGATCTTTTGGAAGCGCCTGGGGAATGATGCATTGCACATAGACACCATTCGCTTGATCTGCGCCGCGTTGATGACGGGCATAACGCCGGGAATTACCGGAACATCGATGTCGGCGATCTTGCACTCGTCGTGGAAGCGGTAGAAGATCTCGTTGTCGAAGAAGAGCTGTGAGAGCAGGACTTCCGCGCCTGCGTCGACCTTTTTCTTGAGGCTCTTGATCTCGCTTACGACGCCTGAAGATTCGGGATGGCACTCGGGATAGCATGCACCAAGGAAGCAGAAGTCGTTCTTGTCTTTAAGATATGAGATGAGGTCAGAAGAATGCTTGAAGTCATTCTTGGCAGGAACGTTGGGATTCGCGTCGCCGCGCAATGCCAAAATATTCTCGATGCCTTCATCCTTCAGCACACGGGCAAACGAGTCGATCTCATTACGATCGTAGTGCAGGCATGTGAGGTGTACCACAGGTTCGATCTTGTACTCGTACTTGATCTTCTTCGCGAGCTCGATCGTGCGGTTGCAGTTGGAAGATCCGCCGGCGCCGAAGGTGACACTGATGAAGTCAGGCTCAAGCTCGGAGAGCACTTCAAGAGTAGCATCGATGTTGGAGAGCTCGGTGTCTTTCTTCGGCGGGAAAATCTCGAACGAGAGACTTCTCTTCTTTTCGTAAACCTGTGATACCTTCATGACTTATCCTCTGATCTGTTTAGCAGCCGCTACCAGGTTGGTAAGGCTCTTAACTGTTTCTTCGTTTCCTCTTGTCTTAAGACCGCAGTCGGGGTTTACCCAGAGCTTGCTATCCTCGATCTTTGCTCTCATCTTTGTGAGCGCAGCAACGATCTCTTCAACGGAAGGAACGCGGGGGCTGTGAATGTCGTAAACGCCCGGGCCTACTTCTGTCTTGAAGTTGTTTTCCTTCAGTGAATCAAGGATCTGGAGGTCTGAACGTGATGCCTCAAAAGTGATTACGTCAGCATCCATTGCATCGATTGCGGGGATGATGTCCGTGAACTCGCTGTAGCACATATGGGTGTGGATCTGGGTCTCAGCCTTAACCTTGCTGTGAACGAGTCTGAATGCAGGGATCGCAAAATCGAGATACTCGCTGTACCAGTCGGACTTTCTCAAAGGGAGCTTCTCGCGAAGAGCTGCTTCGTCGATCTGGATGATGTTGATTCCGTTAGCTTCGAGATCGAGAACTTCGTCTCTGATTGCGAGCGCGATCTGGAGGATGCTCTCCTTGATGGAGATGTCTTCTCTCGGGAATGACCAGTTAAGGATCGTAACGGGACCTGTGAGCATGCCCTTAACAGGCTTGTTTGTGCATGACTTAGCGAACTTGGACCACTCAACAGTGATTGCTTCTCTTCTTGATACGTCGCCCCAGATGATCGGCGGCTTAACGTTACGTGTACCGTAGGACTGGACCCATGCCTTCTCCGTGAAGAGGTAGCCATTTAAATGCTCGCCGAAATACTCGACCATGTCATTTCTCTCGAACTCGCCGTGAACGATTACATCAAGGCCGATCTCTTCCTGGAGCTTGATGCACTCTGCGATCTTCTGCTTGTTGAACTCAACATACTCTTCCTTGGACTTCAATCCCTTCTTGAATTCCTGGCGGTTCTTACGGACGTCAGATGTCTGAGGGAATGAGCCGATCGTTGTTGTCGGGAACAAAGGAAGATTGAGGATCTGCTTCTGGATCTTTTCGCGCTCTTCGAAAACAGGAAGCCTTACATAATCTGCGTCAGTGATTGCAGCAACCTTTGCCTGGACTTCCTTGTCCTCGCTGTTTACGCGGCCTTCGAAAAGACTCTGGTTCTTCTTAAATGCATCACTGTTCTCGTAATCAGTTCCGGCGATGGAAGCGATCTCAGCAAGCTCTGTAAGCTTCTCTTCTGCGAATGCGAAATGCTTCTTGTAATCGTCAGACAACTTGGTCTCGTTATCGAGTGTGTAAGGAACGTGGAGTAGTGAGCATGATGTGCCGAGAACGACATTCTCTACTCCGATTTCCTTCAATGAGGAAAGTGTCTTCTTGTAGTCGTTTCTCCAGATATTCTTACCGCATACAAGACCAGCAACGAGTTCCTTATTTGAAGGGAAACCATACGACTTAACGAGCTCCAATGACTTTCTGCCTTCAACAAAATCGATACCGATGAGATCGAAATCGAGCTTGATTACTTCAGCATAAATATCTCTGATATCACCGAAATAAGTCTGGAGCAAGATCTTTGCGCCGTTCTTGTTTGCAAGGATTGAAGCGTAGATATTCTTGAAGAGCTCAATGTCGGAATCAGACAGGTCTCTTACGAGATAAGGCTCATCGAATTCGATGAGGCCGGCACCGTTAGAAGTAAGTGCGGATACAAGCTTTACATATTCTTCTGTGAGCTTGCCGCATACGTCAGTGATCTTCTTTGCACCGGTGAACTTTGCGAGCTTAAGGAATGTGAAAGGTCCAACGATAGCAACCTTTGTATCAACACCTAATTCTCTTGCTTCCTTGTATTCATCTACAGGCTTTGTACCTACGAGTTTGATCTCTGTATCGTCGTCAATCTCAGGTACGAGATAGTGGTAGTTTGTGTTGAACCACTTCTTCATTGCGAGAGCCTTAACGTTGCCCTTCTCGCCCTGGTAACCTCTTGCAAGAGCAAAGTATGTCTCGAGCTCGGAAAGGCCAAGATCCTTATATCTCTGGGGGATAACGTTGAAGAGGAATGCAGTATCAAGAACGTTATCGTAGAAAGAGAAATCATTAGAAGAAATATATGTGATTCCTGCTTCCTTCTGCTTTAAGAGATCTTCTTTTCTGATCTGCTTTGCTACTGCCTGAAGAGCTGCCTCGTCGATCTCGCCTGCAAAGAACTTTTCTGATGCGAACTTGAGTTCTCTGTCCTTACCGATTCTCGGATAACCGATTACTGATGTTTTCATGTTGTGCCTCCCATATTTGCGGATGATTTATTGAATGGGAGTATATTCCCATCGAAGCAATGGGTAAAATACATAAAAGTTCTGTTCATCCATAGATATAATCTATATTGAGCGTTATAATCAAGAAAACGCCTATCGAAAGGAAACCGCTCCCATGACCATCAAGCAGCTCCAGTACATAGTCACCGTGGCAGAAGAAGGAAACATAACAGCCGCAGCAAAGAAGCTCTTCATCGCCCAGCCGAGCCTTACGACGGCCATCAGGGAACTCGAGGCCGAATATAACATCACGATCTTCATGAGATCGAATAAAGGCATCAAGCTGACCTCCGAAGGCGAGGAATTCTTGGGCTACGCAAGGCAGGTCCTTGAGCAGGCAAAGCTCATCGACGAGCGCTACATGGGAAAAGAATCCGGTAAGCTCAAGTTCTTCGTATCCGCGCAGCACTATTCTTTCGCGGTCGAAGCTTTCGTCGAGCTCCTCAAAAAGAGCGGCGCCGACAAATACGAATTCCACATGCGCGAGACCCAGACGTTCAACATAATCGACGATGTCGCGCACTTAAGAAGTGAGATCGGCATCCTCTATCTCAATAAGTTCAATGAAGAAGTTATTAGAAAAACTCTGCGCGATAATAACTTATCTTTCACACCATTATTTAAGGCTGAGCCGCACGTTTTCATAGGCAAGAATTCGCCTCTGGCAAAAAAGAAATATCTTACATTGGAAGACTTAAAGCCCTATCCCCGCCTTTCTTACGAGCAGGGAAGCCACAACTCTTTCTATTTCGCGGAAGAAATATTGAGCACTGAAGACTGCGACAAGGAACTCGTCGTGCTCGACCGCGCCACGCTCTTTAACATGCTGATAGGTCTGGACGGCTACACAATCTGCAGCGGCGTTATCAACGAGGAACTTAACGGACCGAACATCATCGCAAAGAAGCTCAAGGTCGACGACTACATGGAAATAGGATACATTCTGCCGCTGTCGATCCATCCGTCGCACCTGACTTCGGAATACATCGACATATTAAAGACGCTCACGAAGAAAAAGTAAGATGCGTCGCTTAACCGGGTATGCTTGAGCGGTATCTTCTCCCGTGTTTTCGACTCAAATACATATACAAAAACGCGGTATTTTCCCCCGTACAGGTTTTTGCCCATGTAAAACGCTAAAAAACCTGGGCAAAAAGCTGGATTTTGCAAGAATCCAGGTTTTCGTACAGTTTTTCGAGCAAAAAACATAGGCAAAAAACTGGGCAACCGGCCTTCCAGGTTTTCGCGCGAAAAAAAAAACAGCCGTCGTGGATTTCCGCCCCGGCTGTCATTGATGCAAATACGAGATTATCTGCAAATATCAGATTATGTAGAACCAGGCGTCGTCCTGCTTGATCTCTTCTTTGACGTGCTTGTGGCCCGAAGAGTAATATTCCATCTCAGGATTCTTGATGCTGACTCTGGTGTCTGCAGGAACGGAACTAGTGATGAACGTGTTACCGCCGATGACGGAATTCTTTCCGATAGTTGTCTCACCGCCAAGGATCGATGCACCCGCATAAATGACGACGTTGTCTTCGATGGTCGGGTGACGCTTCTTGCCCGCAAGCTTCTGGCCGCCTCTTGTCGAAAGCGCGCCGATCGTAACGCCCTGGTAGATCTTGACGTTCTCGCCGATGATGGAAGTCTCACCTACAACGATGCCCGTGCCGTGATCGATGAAGAAATGCTTGCCGATCGTAGCGCCCGGATGGATGTCGATACCTGTTCTTGAATGCGCAAACTCGGTCATGAGTCTGGGAATTACCGGAACGTTCAAAAGATAAAGCTCGTGCGCGAGTCTGTATGTCGTGATAGCGATGATGCCGGGATATGCGAGTATGATCTCTTCAAAGCTGCTTGCGGCAGGGTCCCCGTCGTATGTGGCGAGAAGGTCGGACTCGACATATTCTCTTATCTGAGGGATCTTTTCGATAAAGGTGCTGCAGATGCGGTAGCTCTCTTCTTTTCGAGCGTCCTCAGTCATGGAACCTCTGAGCTTGCAGAAATCGAGCGCAACATAGACCTGCTTGTTCAGGCGGTAGAAGATGTCTTCGATCATTACCGCGAGCTCATTTCTGAGGTTGTAGGTCTTATACGTACGGTCCTTGAAGTAACCGGGATACATTACGAAAAACAGATTGTTTACGATGTCGATGATCTCATTGCGGTCAGGCTTGTTGAAGATATCCGTGGCGTCGATGTTCTTGCCTCCGTCGTAATCTCCGATGACCTTGCTGACGAGATTTGCTATCTCTTTTTCTCTCGAATTCTGCTCCATTTCTTTGCTCGCTTTCTAAGTAGCTCGATTACAGACTAATTATAATCTCTTATTTGGAAGGTAGAGTAACATCTATATCCTACCTAGTCAATGTGTTTAGGGCCTTGCGGGCCGTTCCAAGCCATCTTTTAAAGCGTATTCTACCACATAAGCCTATATGTTCTCGAAAACAGCGACATCGCAGCTCATCCTGCCCTCACAAATTTTGTACCGGACATTCCCGACTCCGAGTTCGCTGAAAAATTCTTTGTAAGTATCCTCATCGAAATGCCTTTTGAAGCCTGCACCGGCCTTGTTGAAAACATCTGCGGCAACACTCCTGTTGAAGTTTATGTATGTGGGGATTACGATCGTTCCGCCGGGCTTTACGACTCTTTTTAATTCATCGATCGCTTTCTTAGGATCGTCCAGAAGATGGATCACATTAGCCGCGACGGCTTTATCGAAGCTGTTGTCTTCGTACTTGAGAGCAGTTATGTCGCCGCTCTCGACCAGGACATTAGAGAACTTGCTGCACTTCTTCTTTGCCCGCTTGAGCATTCCGTCAGAAAAGTCTGTTGCGGTCAGGGCGTTTACGCAGGGCGCGATCTTCACGCTGAACATTCCTGTGCCGCACGCGCACTCCAAGACCTTATCGTCTTTATCCATCAGTGATGCGACGTAATCGGTCGTTCTTTCATTAGCCTTGCCGTTATAGATATTTTCGACCAGATCGTAAACTCCGGAAATCTTACTCCAAAACATAAGCGCCTCCTCTAACATATGAGTAGCTATTCATATGAATAACTGTTCATATGTTATCACGGACTTATGATTTGTCAACCTGCGTGACAGCCGGTGCTGTCAAATCAAGTCTTTCTTCTCACCTTTTACGGGATAAATGCTTGTGGCTCATGTCATGTATGAGGCCTTGACTTTGCGCCGTTCAGACTTATAATTGAGAACGGTTCTCAAATTCGAATTAGAAAGAAGTGTGCGCGCTTGCGTCCGATAAACAAGACAACCGCTTCACGCAGAACGGGATTCAGAAAGATGGCGGCATCCCTGACTGTATTGGTGCTGCTCTTTGTTCTGCTGTTTTCCATAAGCTATGTCACACTCGAATCAGACCACGACTGCTGCGGCGAAGAATGCCACGTCTGCGAGTGCCTTGAAGCATGCGGCAACGCACTCCGCTTATTCCGCACCGGCACAGGCTCAGCCGTTCACGCAGCCATCACCACACACGCAATCTTCTTCGTTATCACGATAGTTTTCGCATCCGCCATATTCGGCAAAGAAACACCAGTCTCAGACAAGATACGTCTGAACATTTGATATACCTCTCCCACGGAAAAATCACACATTAAGGGATCATCTCAAAAGCATCTCTGTATTTTTCAGTTCAAAGTTCATTTGCTAACTGAAAACCTAACTGAATATACGAGAGTTTAAGCATATGTCCGGTTCAAAATTCAGTTGCCAACTGAAAAACAAACTGAAATTTTAACTGACATAACGGACAGCACTTCTTTTGAGATCCCTTGTTCCCAATTTGGAGGTATATATTTTGAAAAAGCTTTTATCCGTATTTACGGCACTCTCTTTAACAGCAGGCTGCGTCACCGCATGCAGCACAAACAAGGCTCCCGAAGCCCTCGAAAATAAGAACTTACAGATAGTCACAACCATCTTCCCTGAATACGACTGGGTAATGAACATCCTCGGAAACAACCCGGCAAACGCCGAAGTCACCATGCTTCTCGATAACGGCGCAGACCTTCACAGCTACCAGCCCACGGCATCAGACATCATGAAGATCTCAACATGCGACGTATTTATTTACGTCGGCGGAGAATCTGACGAGTGGGTCGACGACGTCCTCAAGGAAGCAACAAACAAGGACATGGTCGTAATCAACCTCATGGATGAACTCGGTAGTGCAGTCAAGGAAGAAGAGATCATCGAAGGCATGGAAGGACATGATCACGAACACGAACATGACCATGATGAAGATGAGGATCATGATCACGACCATGAACACGAGCACCATCACGAAGAAGGCGAGATCGAATACGATGAGCACGTATGGCTCTCTTTGAAGAACGCAGCAGTTCTCGTCGCAAGCATTTCCGAAGCAATCGCAAAAGCTGATTCCACAAACGCAGAAATATACCGCGCAAACGCATCCGCTTACATCGATAAGCTCAACGCACTCGATAAAGAATATTCCGACATGGTAAGCGCGGCAGCACGCAACGTGCTCGTTTTCGGAGACAGGTTCCCTTTCAGATACATGATCGACGACTACAGCCTCGTTTACTATGCAGCTTTCGTCGGATGCTCAGCAGAGTCTGAAGCAAGCTTTGAGACGATCACTTTCCTTGCAGGAAAAGTCGATGAGAATTCACTCACATCAGTCATGACGATCGAAGGCAAGGAACACAAGATCGCTGAGACAATAATCAGCAACACGACAACGAAGGACCAGAAGATCTTAACTCTCGATTCCATGCAGACAACGACAATGGCTGACGTTAAAAACGGAACAACATACATTTCCGTAATGGAAAGCAATTACGAAGTACTTAAGGAAGCACTTAACTGAGGATAAAAACCGGCATCTGCAATTAAGCGGATGCCGGCTTTCTTACGAATGGAGGTCACTATGAAAAGAGCAATTTGCCTTATATCATGCGCAGCAATTCTTTTGTCAACAGGATGCACCAGAAATAACCCAAGCAGCAGAGTCGGAAGCCAGCCCACAGGAGCCAAGGACGTTATTGAATCGCAAATCGCAGCAGCAGAAAGCACGACTGTTTCTGAAACCACGACCTCCCTTCCCTCCGAAGAAACAACGACCGTTACCGAATCCGTTACGGAGACACCGGCGGAAACTACAACCAACGACGAATACGATATCGACCTCACAATAGATAACGCTGACCTGATCTACGCCGAAGTTTTCGCAATGGTCTATACGCCTGAAGATTACGTCGGCAAAACCGTCAAGATGAAAGGCCAGTTCGTCTTCTATTACGATGAGGAAGCCGGAATGTATTATTACGCCTGTCTCATCAAGGACGCCATGGCATGCTGCGCTCAGGGCCTTGAATTCATTCCTGCCGGCGACTGCGTATATCCCGACGATTTCCCGCCTGCAATGACCGAGATCAATGTAACAGGCACATTCAATATTCTCGAAGATAACGGCGAGACTTACGTCGCATTAACTGACGCCGTTTACTACTGGTGACCTTCACCGTCTCCGCGAAAACCAAATCGTAGCGCTCGTGATCCTCAAGTTCGTCAAACCGAAAGGCTGATCAGGATCAACTCAAATAAATAATTTGTTCTGTTTATGCAAAATCATGAAGTTGCAGGTGCTTCACGGATTTGGACCATCGTGTATGATTCAATTCCGGCTTATCACCCCGGCTTCATGATTTATCCATTACAAGATAATCACCCGTTGAACCGGAATATATTTCATAGTAAACGGTGTCATCATTGCCGGGCATTTCGTATACGAAACTGACACTCCTTGTCTCGCCCTCAATAGTAACGAAAGCTCCTTCATCACTTACATCAACAGGTCTAAGATCAGCTGACCGATAGTATGCTTCTCCTGTCCATACATATCTGTCGTCACCGATGGTAATCTCAATTTCTTTCCCTTTGTAATACTCCAGTCTTCTCATCCGCATAGCGTTCTGAACGCACACGATATAACCGAATCCCGCAACGTAAAGATAAACAATGATAAAACCTATTCCAAGCAGGAATGTAAACTTCTTTTTGCGGAGCAGTATCAGAATAACGATAAACACAATGCCGAGTGCAGCAAGTGCAAAATAAGGAATATACGAACTGGAGTATCCGACAGCCTTAGCCGTCCCCTGGATACTTAACAGTACTCCGATTCCCAATATTATGCTTTCAATTATTGCTGCTCTTGTTCTCATAAGCCCTTAATTCAATTACTCAGGCTGACTTATTACCTGCAAGCTCCCTAACCTTTTCAAGTGACAGACCGGAATAATCAGCAATCTTCTCAAGCGATAATTCGCCATCGCTAATCATCTTTCTTGCAGTCTCAATTCTTACTTCATCTCTCATTTCATCTAATACGCTTCCCATTTTATCTACTCCTTCCTCAGTTTCCTTATAATGTCTAACCCTTTCCGACAGCTCCTTGTAATTCATGTCTTTCGCATCTGTGCAATAGAAGTCACTCATTAATCTTCCAAGAGCAGTATCCTTGGTTTTCATTGATCCGTTCACGTATATTATATGCTCGCCGTCATCAAATTGCACATGAGCCTCGCTTATGAAACGTTCTATGTGATAGATAGGCATATTCAAACCAAGCACATCGTTCTCTGTGATAAATATCACATAGCTTTCGCGAAGATCTGTGAAATCGTCACCTTGTTTCAGCATATCCGAATCAACCATACTTGAGTGATATCTTGCACGTTTCCGGTGAGCGCCTTTGTCTGTTCTCTGAATCTCGATGTCGTATTTCTTTCCGTCTTTGTCTGTGGCATAGATGTCCAGACGGAGATCGCGGCCCTGAAGATTCTTCATTACTTTCTGCGCCTTTACTTCTGAGACTTTCAGATCGTCTCTGTCCAGGATTATCTTCAAAAGAAGTTCCGCGCCTTCAATGTAACCGTCAAAACAGATGGTCATGAAATCATCGTCGATGAGGCGGAGTGCGTGCAATCTCTTGAGATCTTCCGGATCATGTTGTTTTTTACAACACATTGCATTTACTTCCTTTCCTGTTTATTTGTACCTTCATCAACCATGCAATTAGAATAGCAATGTAGAATTAGCATATCAGCGGCTTTCAAGCTGGTTGTCCTCATATCGGGAAACATAATTCTTGACTTGTCCCCAAAAGCGAATTGCAAGGAGCAATCTGTTGTTTACAGTCTGTTTTGAGGACAATTGCGATTGAAAATCTTGATAAATATTTGTGTAGTTATATAGTCAATGTATTGATGAATTTCGAGGTGCTCACATGTTACAGATAAGACCTGTCTCTGAAGTTCAGGATAATTTTTCTGACATTGAAAAGTGCGTACAGAATGGTGATACTGTTCTTCTGACAAAGAACGGAATCAGCTCTATGGTTGTAATGAGTGCAGAATCTTATTCGCGCCTTGTCGGACCGGAAGAATGCTTAATGGATATTACGGATTCCATTGCTGAATCTTCAGATGTCAGACTCACTCATGATCAGGTATTCGAAGGACTGCGAAAAACGATTAATGGATAATATCAACATGAACTACGCCTACGAGATGACATATACACACAAGACAACGGACCGCTCTTCGGTACATTTGTTGCCGTACGGATCAGTCTTTAAAAACGACTACCGGAAACTCTATAACGAGTGCTATCACGAGATGCGTGAAGCGCTGGGAATCAAGCCCTACGACTTCATTCAGGATGATTCGTTTTTCGATGAAGGAATGGACCAGGTTTTCATTCTACTAAAAGACGACAAACTCATCGGGAGCGTTGCGCTCAAAGGCAATGAGATCGATGACCTGCTCGTTAAGAAAGAATATCAGGGCCAGGGTTACGGCAGACATATCCTTTTGTGGGCGCTCGAAAACATTAACTCCGACACCGTTATCCTTCACGTTGCCGAATGGAATCAACGCGCTCTAAACCTCTACAAGAGCGTCGGATTTGAAGTTACGAAAACAATAGAGATCAGTTAAAAAAGGCCTCGCGAAAATGCGAGGCCGGATCATCAATTTACAACATCTTGAAAACGAATACCCTTACTTCTTCGCCACAAACACAACCTCATGTTCATCATCTATCTTCACGGTCAGTGAGTTGCCCGCGATAAATACATCTACCGATTTATCGGAGTTGGGACTGTGAAGTCTGTAGTTACAGTCGTCGATCTTTTCTACTTCGCCTGTGTATTCTTTGTCGGGAACGATATTTATCGTATAAGTAGATCCGTCAGATGAGAAATGCGGATTGTTCTTATCGCTGATAAAAATGTATCTGGGAACGTATTCACCATGGCTTACGAGATGGTCGTAAGTCCATTCGGCGGTGATGGAAGCCTGCGGAGCATTCTCGTTTACCTTGCTTTTCATTTCGCCGCATGCGGTAAATCCAAGCAGGACCGCAAGACTTAAAACAACTACGATTACTTTCTTGAAAACCTTAGACATAAAAATACTCCTGTAAAATCCTTACAGGAGTAATTATATCAGTATTTATGTTCAAGCTTCGACATTAACACCATTAGGATCTTGCGCAAGATCGATCTCCTCACCGGGTTGGATTACGGGAGGGTTCGTGTAATCCGTATCTGCCTGCCCGGTGTAGGGATCGTCTGTCGCTACAGGATCGTAAGAGGGTTCCGAAGTCTCTGTAGGCTCTGTTGTTTCGGTCGGCTCCTCAGAAGGAGTCGGTGTGGGTTCCTCCGTAGGTGTCGGAGTTGCCGTAGGTTCAGGCGTTTCTGTAGGTTCCGGTGTCGGAGCTACATAATACTCGGATGAGCCGCCTGCACGCTCTGGATAGAGGGCGCCGTTAAACGAGTGATGGCTGTCATCGATCTCGTCGTCGGTGCACATGAAATACATCGCGGGATGGTCCCTGAACACGGTCGCGTCGCAGTGGTACCATTCGCCATCGAGCTGGACGAGATTCCAGTAGTGGCCGTTGCTGTAGACCGGGAATCTTTCGACCATCATGTTGGGGATGCCGGCGCAGTCGAGAAGCATCTTGGCACACGCGAAATACACGTAGCAGTCGCCGCTCCTTCTCGTAAAGCCTCTGTACGCGGCTTCCTCGTAAGTCATGTAATCGCTCACCGTCTGGTACGAGATGTTCGAATGCACCCACTTGAAGATGGCACGTGCGGTCTCGACATCACTGTCGCGCCACAATGAAGACATTACGTTTTCTGCTGCTGAATATGCTGAATCAGACGAACCGCTGGAGGATGAACCGGACGAGCCGGAAGATCCAGAAGAAGATGAACTATCTGAATCAGAAGCATCCTTATCAGCATCTTTATTCTTGTCCTTTTCGCTCTCGGGAAGCACAATCTTGAGCTTCGCTGACACGTTGCTCACGTTGCCCGCTTCGTCAATCGCAGAATACGTCACTTCGTATTCGCCGGACTTCTTATAGTTGACCGAGAAATCATTGACCTTCACAGTCGGTTCCGGATCGAAATCGTCGTATGCGAAAATGCCTTCCAAAAGATCGATCTCTGACGCATCGCCTTCGATCTCGATGTCGCGGACGCCTTCAATTATGGGCGCTTCGCGGTCGTCGATGACCGTAAAAGGAACCTTGATGACGGTGTCATTTCCATACATGTCGGTAACGGTAACCGGCACGGAAAACTCGCCGCCCTTCTCGAACTTCGGAGTGCCTTCCCCGTACTTAACAACCGCGATTCCGGAGAGGTCATAAAGACCGTCAACGCACTCTTCAGCTTCAGGCATTTTCCATGTCGTGTAAACGCGCTGGGAGATTGCCTTTCCGTCAGGACCGGTGTGGTCTTCGATCTTGAGCGTAACGTCTTCCGTGAACGCCTTCTCGTAGGAAATCGTTAGCTGGTATACGGCAGGGACATCCGTATCGATATCGGATACATCGGTTACGAATTTTGCGTCGACAGGGCAATTCGAAAAGAAGTCCTCTATCTTGATGCTTGAACCGGCTTCAATGACTACTTCTTTTTTGAGATTGTCTTTGCCTTCTTTTTCGGCCAGATAGTACCAGCCGCCGGCTGCAGCTGCCGCAACAACGATGAGAACTCCAAACACGCCTATTACGGCACCTGCGGCGCTCTTCTTTTTCTTCTTGGCAACTGATTTTGCTGGTGATTTGGCAGTCTTTTCCGCCTTAGCAGTCTTAACCGGCTTCGCTCTTCTGACAGGCCTTTCAGCCTTGATTATCTCAGCATCCATTGCAGCCATGTCCTGAACAGCAACCCTGTTACCGGGCCTGAAACCGGCCTCAATGCTGCTATCAACAGCATTAAATTCCGTGTAACTGCTTGAAGGTTTTGCAGGCGCTCTGCGTCTTGCGCGTACCTCCCTGGCAGCCGGCTCTCTTACAACCGGCGTCCTTGCGGCAACGCGTCTTGGAGCTGCTTGCCTTGCGGCCACTTCCCTGCTGTTCTTTCCGGCGGTCATGTTTCTGCCGGCAGAGTCATCCCCTGCCATATACCAGCCATTAATTCCCATTCCTATTTCCCCTTTGATCTCTCGGGCGGCCCCATATACCCACCCTTTGATTTCACGTATAGGTTAATACCCAGGGTTTTCAAATTATCTTCAGGACGGCATCAAAACGACAACAATATTGAGTGAATAAAATGGCAGGGATGCTACAAACAGATTACTTGGTACAATGATTTCCTTATTAGTAAGCAAATCAGACACATTGGTATCGCGGTAAATTACTTTACATATTACTCTCTTTAGCTTCGGCGTCTGATACGATCTTCTTCATTTCTTCCAAAAGTCTTCTGGCATCTATTCCTTCAATGCCGCTTTCTCGTTCTTGTTTTGATATATAAATGTCAGGAAGAACGTCTTTGTCATTGTTAAGAGAAAGATTTAACGGGACCCTTTTCTCGCGAACAATCTGAGTCAAAAACATATTGATCGTTCCATTCATATTCATACCGAGTTGTTCCAAAATTATTTCAGCCTGAGCTTTCAACTCCGGATCTACTCGAACACACATATTTACTGTTTTAGCCATAATAATTACCTCGCATATTCATATTATATGCAATGTATATGCTTTTGTAAACTAATGGTACTGTGTTTGATAAACCTTTTTCAGGGCAAGAAAGTACTGATTCGTTTATGGTAAACTGAATTATCACTTTATGGAAAAAGGGGAATAATAATGGCAAAGTATAACAACAGTGGTAACGTATCTGCAATTAAGACCGCTTCTATAGAAGCACGCAATTCCGAAAAAGTTGCTGAAGTAAACAGAGGCCTTACCGATCTCAAGAGCGAAATTTTAAGGCAGAAGATCATGCTTCAGGCCCTTATGGAGATCATGGCCGAACAGGGTATCGATCCTGAGCGCATCAATGCAAAGATTGAAGAGGTCGTTTCAAGACCTGAGACATTCAACCCCACAAAGAGAGACACCATGCCCTGCCCCAGTTGCGGCAAGAACGTTATCGATAACGGCAATACGCCTCTTACGGGAACATGCCTCTACTGCGGTCAGGTAGTAAGATTCACTCCGCACCTTAGTATCGGCAAGGCAGAAGAACCGGAGCAGGCTCAGGAGCAGGAACCGATCCAGGAACCGATTCAGGATCCCACTCAGGACCCGCTTTTCTAATAGCGAAAACCTTCCCGCTGCGATAAACCCTTATACGCTTTCAGCCTTGTTGTTTTCCTTTATCTCCTGAATCAGCTTATCCTGTTTCTTCGTTTCGGAGAAAACACGGTAGTAGTAGAAACCTGCAAGGAAAATATAAGGGATCGTGAATGATCTGTAGAACTCGAACCAGCCTTTAGGTGTGATGGGGCTTATGAACATGCTTATAAGCCACAGCATGAGGCCTACGAGCGCGCACGCGACGAGATACTGTACGATTATCATTACGAGCGGGCTGACGCTGTCAAAGAGCTTGTGGAGGAATAAAACGAAGGTGGCGATCGCGCATGTCGCAAACATGACGAGCACGTTGATGTTGTTTGTCTCTGTTCCTGCAATGATGTTAACGACCGCGCCGAGAACTGACATCAGCGTAAATACGCAGCAGACTTCCAAAACATATTCTTTAAACTTACCTGTCATCAGTTCATCCTCCTCATTCTCTGGAGATACTCGTTGAAGCTCTTCTTGTAGCTTCTGTTAATGCAGATCCTCTCGCCGTTATCGAAAGACGCATATACCTTCATGTTAAGGTCAGGCTTTAACTGCTTTATCCTGTAGATGTTGATAAGGTTCGATTTGGATACGCGCACGAAGCCGTAATTCCAAAGCATTTCCTCGCATGCAGCGAGAGTATTCATAAGGCGGAAAACGCCGTTCTTCGTATATGCGAATAATTTACGGTCGATGTGATCCAGATAATAAATCTCACGCGGATCAAGCAGAATCTCTTCGCCGTCATCTAAGTCTTCATCAGCAGGGCGTCCCTGCAATGAGGGACGCTCTGAGTTGACCGTATCGATTATCTGTCTTATGACCGGACGCATATTCGTGTAATACACGTCCACGTGTTCATTTGAAGTATTCTTGTCTTCGTAAAGGTTGAGTTTCATTTATCAGATTCCGACTCCGTTAAGAAAGCTCTCCACGCTGTTCATGTAATCGTCAGGATTGTCGATAACACCTTCGATATGTGCGCTGTCTGCGTGGTAGATGACCTTATTTTCGCAAGCTATATTACCATAAATCTCTTCTACCTGATGAGGAAGGCAGACCTCGTCCCTGTCGGATACGATGATCATTGTAGGGAGGTTGTCATTTCTTACTGCGTTGATCGTGTCGCCGTCATCGTAATCAATGCCGTTTACGACCTTCATGAACGCCTTGCTTGTGCCTGTGAGATAGTTGGCAAGAAATGAATCAGTGTCGCCGTCGCCGAACATTTCCTTGAGGATAAGTTCCATTCCGGGAACGGGTGAATCGCAGATTACAGCGTCAGCTGCTTCAACTGTGCCGGGTGTAACGTTTGATGCGTAGATCGCAACTGTCTGGCCACCCATAGACTGTCCGTGAACGATGACCTTTTCTGCCTTGATCTCTTCTCTTGCAAACTTAACCATTGCCTTAACGTCGAGTGATTCATTGATTCCGAAAGTAACCCTGTCGTCAGCGTTTTCGCCGCATCCTCTCTGGTCGATCGCGATAACGTCAAACCCGTCTTCCAGATACTGCTCAGCAAGTGGATACATGCATACCCTGTCTCCGCCTGCGCCGTGCACCAGGATGACGAGCTTGTCGCTGCCGTTACCGTAATAAGTGCCGGGTACTGTGTTGCCGTCTTCAGCTGTTGCGCTTACTTCGATTCCCTCATAGGTGTTCTCAAACTTTTCCGTATCGTATCCCCAGACTTCGAGCTGCCTGATGCTGTTGTCATGTGTGTCCTTATCTTTGTTCTGGTGAAGGATCTTATCTGCTACGATTCCGCCCATTGCGATGGAGCCTGCAACTCCGATGAATGCGATAACGCCCAATGTAATTCCTAATCCCTTGATGATCTTGTTCTTTTTCATTTCCCGAAAACTCCTTTGTTTTGCTTGATGGCCAGACTATAGCAGACCCAGATCTGCCGCGTCGGCAAATTCGTCTAAGTTGCATATAGGGAGGGACAAGTTGCAGTTGAACAACTAATTGACTGCACTAAGTATTGATTTCATAATCCTAATGAATGAACAGGACCGGCAGTGGATATATACCATACAGCGTTACTTTTTTGCGTACATTACTTGCTGAAATCACTTTTCTAAAATCCAGCAAGTAAAATTGGCTCTTCCAAGGCAGTATCTCTCATGTTTTTACTTGCTGAATAACAATTTTCCATTTTCAGCAAGTAATCTGATCTTCAACAAGCTCATTTACACTCGATTTTTACTTGCTGAAATAAAGTTTTTGGATTTCAGCAAGTAAAGCAACCCATACTGTTTATAATGCCTTTCGAAAACAAAAAGGAACGCCCCGTCAGAGGCGTTCCCATTCAAACATTTTCAGTTCAATTTTCCAACTTATGCAGGAAGCTCGTAAACTACGTCAACAAATACTTCCTGAGTCATGAAATCCTTGTATACGATCTCGATCGGGCTGTCGGAACGGAGCTTGTAATAAGCTGTGTATGTGATTGTGTCGCCGTCAGCGATCTTCTCGTACTGGGGAAGGTCGTTCTGTGTCTTACCTGCGTCTTCAGAATCCTTCGGAGAACCTGTTGTATTCAAAGAAACGCCGTCCTGGAATACATAGCAGCTGCCTGAAGCAACCATAAATGCGTTGTCCTCTTTGCCGCTTGTGTTTGTCCATGTGTAAGAAATACCGACACAATTATAGTCATTTGGCGGAATTTCAAAACACAAATGGGGATGGCCATATTTCAACAAAATAATCAAAGAAATCAGACAATCATTATTCAAACTACCAAGTAAAAACAGGGTTGATTAGGCATATTATCGTGCCCTGAACAAGACCCGGAAATCACGAACTCAGGCGGTCTACCATGGCTTCTATTGAGCCTTTGTTGAATTCGCAGAACCTTCTGAACTGGTGCTGGATGTCATTTGTCATTCCGCAGCGCATCCAGTCTACGGCCTGCCCGAAAAGAAGGCACTTATAGTAGTGGATGACTATTTCCTTGTCTTCCTCATCTATTTTTCTGTCACGGCACAGTTCTTCGAAATATCTTCTGATAACTTCGTCACTTATCTGCATGAAATAATGGACAAAAACGTCATGGCTGTTGGAATTGAAAAGATGCAGCGCGACTTTGCGGTGGGATAAGGAAAATTCAATTACCGCATCGAGGCATTTTTCGAGCGATTCAAAAGAATCGTACTTTTCCATGATCTTGTCTGCTTCTTCGGTAATTACATCCTCAACAAGTGCCGGAAGGTCGGCGTAGTGATAGTAAAACGAATTTCGGTTGATGCCGCAGCTGCCGACGATATCCTTGACTGTTATCTGCGATAACGGCCTTTGCTCCAATAATTCCAGAAATGTTTTCTTGATGAGGTTTTTCGTATCCATGACACGATTATAACGCTAATGGCATTTCCGGTCACAGACAAAGTTTCCCCCACACTACCCGAAAATCACTACTTGGGGGAAAAAACACGCAATTCTTTCCCCCAACCACGTCGAAAAAAACACTTTGGGGGAAAGCTCACCTGGTATGAAGCGAAAAAATAATAGAGGCTGCCTCTTTAAGACAGCCTCCTAAGTAATTGTTCAGGCGAACCCGTGTGCCTCCATGACATCGTAAAGATTACTCTTGCCTTTTATTTCTTTCTTACCGCGGATTACGAAAAGGAAGATGGTAAGAACAGTTGAAACTATGAATATCATCAAAAGTATCTTCACGGACATCGGGAAAGGTTCACCTCCGCCGATTGAACTTCTGAAAGCGGCTACTGTATATGTGAAAGGCATAAACCTGTTCAAAGCTGCGGCCAAAGGACCGGAGACTTCTATAGGATATGTGCCGGCGGAACCTGCAAGCTGCAATACCATGAAGATCAGCATCAGGAAGCTTCCTACCTTGCCCAAAAGCACGTTGAAGAAGTACATGATCGACATGAATGCGACTGATGCAAGGCACGCTACGAAAATCGTCTGGCCGAGTCTGGCAGGTTCAAATCCGAGTGTTAAGTGCAGGATCAATACGAGGACTACTGCCTGTAAAGCTGCCATCGGGTAAAGAACGCTTGCTTTGCTGAGCCACCACTTGAAGCCTGACTCCATGCCTTCATGCTTTGTAAGAGGATACATGAGGCAGAATGCAAGACATGCTACCCAGAGTCCTACGGACATCATGTATGCCGCCATGGCATGACCGTTATCGTTAACGTTTGTAAGCTTGGTCTCTGTCGTTTCCAGAGGGTTCGAGAACATGATCGCGTTAACTTCATTCTTGTTAGTGTCATCAAGTCTTGTGGCACCCTCGGAAAGGCCTTCGCTTAATGTCGTTGTACCGTCAATAAGGTCCGGCATTGAGCCGTCCAGAGTCGTTATGCCGTTATAAAGTTCCGTTGCGCCTTCACGGATTTCGGAAGCACCATTAACGATAGTGTCATTGTTGCTTACGAGCGTTGTCGTTCCATCCTTAAGATCAGATGCACCGTTAGCAAGATCCTGGGCGCCCTTTGAAAGCTCGGCCGTGCCGTTTGCAAGAGTAGCTGCACCGTCGTTAAGGTCGTTCATGCCGGACTTAAGCTGGTCTGTTCCGTCAGATAAAGTGCTTGCACCTGCTGCGAGTGAATCGGCACCTGATGCTGCGGCTGCTGCACCGTTGCTCAATGTCTCGGCGCCTGATGAAAGCGCTGCGGTTCCGTCCTTAAGATCTGACGCACCCTGTGAAAGAGTATCTACGCCTTCTGCAAGAACAGCTGCAGAACTGTTAAGTGTAGTAGCGCCTTCGTAAAGAGCATATGCGCCGTCACGAAGAGCCGTTGAATTAGCGTTGTCTTCACCTGTAACAGCATTGATTCCCGTGTTAAGTGAAGTCGCGCCCTGTGACAAAGCGGAAACGGAATCACCAAGACCGCCTTCACCTCCGATAGCTGCATCGATCGATGCATAAGCAGTATCCAGAGCCGTTATGTTGTCTGCAAATTCCTGAGGAATGACGCCTGCTGCTGCAAGATAAACTGCATTTTCTGCAAGAGCATCCATGTTGCTCTTATACAAAGCAGAAGAATCCTTAAGACCATTTTCGCCGTTGACCGCACTGTCAAGTGTGTTAAGTCCGTATGTCAATCCGCCCATAGACTGTGCAATGGTATCTACATATTCGGTATATGATTTCACACTTGAATAAAGCGCATATGCACCGGTATTAAGGTCGCCTATGCCTTTTGTAACTGCAGGCATCGAAGAATTCAGTGTATCAAGTCCGTCGTTAAGAGCAGAAGCGCCCGTGGCAACTGCAGAAGCGCCTGCAGCAAGATCAGATGCACCGTCGTTAAGGGTATTTATGCCGTCCGAAAGATCTTTAGATCCCTGCTCGATTGCCTTTGCGCCGTCATTGACCGCCGTTGTGGCAGCATATGCAGTAGAAGCTCCGTCCGATAAAGCGGCTGCACCCGAATTAACTGCTGATGCGCCGTTGCTTACGCTTGTTGCACCATCAGCTACTGCGACTGCACCTTCATTGATCTTTGTCGTTCCGTCAGTATATGTGATGATGCCGCTCTCGAAATCTTCCGTTCCGGTCTTAAGCTCATTGGAACCGTCGCTTAACTGGCCTACGCCATCCTGCATCTCGACCTCACCGTCTAAGATCTGTGACGCGCCGTCAGATGCATCATCAAGAGATTTGCCGAGAGTCGTAAGCTTTGTGAAAAGCGTCTCAGCATAAGTTTCCGTTACTTTCCGCTCAAGGCTCAATTCCATCCTCGTCATTGCCGATTCGGAAAGCTTCATTGCCACATAGTTGGTGGCAGGGTTTGTCTCGTACTGAAGATCCATCTTTAACGGATTATCGTCCAATACCGTTGTTGCATTGTGCGAAAAATCTTCGGGGATGGTGATGACCATGTAGTAATCACCGTTCTTAAGTCCCGTCTGCGCGGTTGCTTCATCAACAAAATGGAAATCCAAAGAAGCATCTTCTTTCAGATTCTCAACAAGGTCATTACCTATGCTGATCTCTTCACCGTCGTAAATGACCGGCTTATCTTTGTTTACCACTGCCACGGGGAGTTTATCGAGTTCGCCATAAGGATCCCACATCGATGCCAGGAACAGTCCCGCATAGATCGAAGGAATAAGGATTATGGCCATAAGCACCACGATGAGCAGCGGGTTATGAATAAGCCTCTGCCATTCCTTTTTGATCATATTAATCACTCCTTTTCGTTTTGATCAGTCCCATCTTATTTCCGAAAAAAGAAGCCCTCAATAGACAAAAAGGCGCGCGTGTCTAGTAGCTGAACTTTGAACTGAAATTCTTTAGCGACACGAGCCAACAAAAAGGGTATCTCTTTTATGAGACACCCTCATGCTTACAATTTTGTTGTGTTTGTCGCTTAAGCTGACTTGTTGCCTGCAAGCTCCCTCACCTTTTCAAGTGAAAGCCCAGAACATGTGGCTATTTCGTCTAAAGACATTTTGCCTACCTCAAAACTAATCTACCAAATAAGTAGGGATTTATGTCAAAAAGCGATCAGGAACTTGAAATGCGATCTCCTTTCTCGTGATTAATTCGCTTTTGCGGCCAGCTTTCCCCTGTCAATATCCGTTATTGGGACAACCATTCTTTTTTATGAAGTATTTCTCCTCCTTACCTGATACATTATCAGCACTATTTCGAAAAGGAGGATTCAAGCGTATGTACCGCAAAAAGATTAGCAAAAAAGATCTTGAGAGATTGCAACGCCTTCGTCTTATGGATGATGATTTTATGACGATTTGCTTTGATAACTACATTGAAGGCGCTGAACTTCTCCTTAAGATCATTCTGGACAGAGACGATCTCAAAGTATCAGAGGTCAAAACGCAAAAAGAACTTAAGAACATTCAGGGAAGGTCAGTCCGGCTTGACATTCACGCAACTGACAAACAGGGAAACAAGTACGACATCGAGATCCAGAGAGCCGACAAAGGCGCCAATAAGGAAAGAGCAAGATACCATTCGGCCTTGCTGGATTCCAGCATGCTAAACCCAAATGACGACTTTTCCGGTCTTCGCGAAAATTATGTGATCTTCATCACAGAGAACGATGTACTCGGCATGAATGAACCCATTTACCATATTGAACGTACAGTGTTGGAACACAATGTGCAATTCAATGACGGAGAGCATATAATATATGTAAACGGATCGATACGAACAGACGATTCTGCTTTGGGCAAACTGATGAGCGATTTTTACTGCACCAAAGCAGACGGCATGTACTACAAAGAATTGTCTGACAAAGTCAGACACTATAAGGAATCTGAGGAAGGAGTTAAGGCTATGTGTGATATATGGGAAGAAGTAAAAAACGAAGGCAAAATTGAAGCCAGCATTGAGAATGCAAAAACGATGTTAAAGAGCGGGAAATTATCTTTAGAAGAAATCGCCGAATTCTCCGGTCTCTCAATAGAAAAGGTCAGAGAACTCGCAGGCAACAAGTCAGCTTAATTTCAATAATAAACTCAACATTTGAACGGCTCTCGCAAGAGAGCCGTTTTGTTTTGTTATTACGCCGTGCATATTCTGCAAATGATGTAGATAGCAAAGAGGTATTTTTCATTTGTGCAACAGACGTCCGGGAATCTGTTGCTTAAGCCACATTTACGCTGTGAATTACTGATTGTTTGTGCCACTCACGGCGGTGATAATGAAGCCATCAAACAAAAACACAGTCTCATCAAAGGAGGACACAACAATGACAACTATGACTAACTACAGAACACTGGAAATGGAAGAGCTCGAGATCGTATCAGGCGGTACAGTTACAGAATTAGACGAACTTATCTCAGCAATCGAAGGCAACGGCTTCTTTGGAGACCTCTGCGGAAAGCTCGGCGGACACCTTCCCTGCGCAAACAGTTTAGTAGCTGCACTGATCAAAGAAGTCCTCGAAGACAGCCTCGGAATCAGGGCAAATATAAGCCTCGGCTTCGGAGGAACAGGACTTGGTTCAGACCCCAACACTTATCTTGATATTAGAACAGGCAAAAGCCTCACACACGCTGAAGTTATCAGCAGAATCCGTAGTTGCGGAATCTAAATCGACATTTTTTCATAATTATCCCCTCATATCCCGTAAAAAGGCGTCAGGAATTTATCTTCCGGACGCCTTTTATTTTGATCTTATTTTGTTCTGATAAACTGTTTATCCGCTTCGTATTTCTATCCAAGGCTTCCCCTTGAATAAGGTTGCAGTAATCAATACAGATACTTCACCGGCACACTTTTCGTGAGCCAGACTCCGTTAACAGAGCGGAAGAACTTATATCCGTCATTATACATCTCACCGCTCTTAACCTTATATATGACCGGCTTGCCATGACGCTGGCCGACTTTAACAGCAGTCTTCTCGTCTTTAGACAAATGAACATAGAGCCTGGATTTAGGAATCAATCCCTGCTCATTTATAGATGAAACATATTTCTCGCCTGTGCCGTGATAGAGGATCTCGGGCGGCTGTTTCTCCTCGAGCTCAACATCTACAGGAATGGAATGCCCCTGATTTGCCCTTATAAGTGTCTTATCCTCATTAAAGGAATAACGCTGCTTCTCATCTTCAGCCACGATCTGCTCAAGGATGGCCATGTCAATAGGATGAGTCTTTGCAATACCTGCAATGAGCTCATCTACATTTGCCCAGCCGTGTTCATCCAGAGTGATTCCAATGGTCTCAGGCTTATGGCGGAGTATCAGAGAGATAAACTTGCTCGTTTCTTTCAGGCTCAGATCAAAGCACCTCCCTGGTCTCTTCAAGTATCTCCGCTTCGGTATTTGATTCCACAAAAGCGGATATCTCATCCATCAGACTGTCAGCCATAGCATTGTGCGGCACGATAGATGCCACACCGATGACTATGATCTGGTGTGTATCCTGCTCGTCGATCTCAGCTGCAGACATGTGAAATTTGTTTTGTAACTTTGTTACAAGACTCTTTACGATCATGCGCTTCTCTTTAAGGCTGTGTACCCAGGGGGCATGAAGCCGGAATGTCATTGTTGCTATCTTCATATTATCTATTATATAACGTGGTTTTATGAACTTTACTCCAAAGCTGAGTATTTACCCCAAGTTGGGGGAAATTCTGATAAACAGTCAAATCGTCCACAAGTTGTGGACGATTTTGGCAACCCTCGGGGAAACTGCCACAAGTTGGGGCAGTTTCCTGTATGAAACAAAAAACGTTCCAACTTGAGGTGCATTTTTTGCACCTCAAGATTGACTCCACATCTTTTCAGTCAAGACTCCACTCGACGTCATAAATCTTCTTATATAACGCTCCACAATATATAACGGAATTCTCATCGATACGAAGTCTTCTGAGACGCCTTGCAGCCTGATTCCTGACATACTTGGCATTCTTATCAATGTGTTTGACTACAAAGATTTTCTTGCTTGTGTAATGCAGCTTTGGAATGTAGATGATCCTGCCTCCAAAATCCTTTGCGGGTCTATGGGTAATTATGACCTTCTCCCGCTCGACATAATAGCCACCCAGACCGCAGTAACGGCTGTACTCGCGTCTGTCATACTTACGCGCCCTGGAAAGCTTCTTGTGCGCAGTCTCATAACGCCTCATCCTGTGATGAGTTTTCTGTTTTGAATCAAGATAGAATTTAACCTTAGACATAACGCTATCACCTTATTCCAGAACCCTTCCGCAATCACGAAAATGACGATCCCGAAGGATCGTCATCAAACTCAATCACTTACGCCTTAAAGTTATAAACCGGCTTAATCACCTCAACCACATCTACGGACTCTTCGATAACGTCAATGATGTCTTCCAAAGACTTGTACGCCATGGGCGCTTCATCGAGAGTGAACTCGTTGACAGAAGTTGTGTAGATACCTTCCATGGCTTTCTTGTAGTCTTCCATGGAGAGTGTTTCCTTGGCCTTTGTTCTGGACATAAGTCTTCCGGCGCCGTGAGGCGCGGAGTAGTTCCATTCAGGGTTTCCCTTGCCGATGGCGATGACGGAACCGTCCCTCATGTTGATGGGGATAAGAACCTTCTCACCCTTGTGTGCAGCAATAGAACCCTTACGCAAGATCATTTCTTCCGTATCGATGTAGTTGTGGATCGTGTGGAACGCTTCACCTGCAATCAAACCGGCACATTCAATAAGAATCTCTGCCATTAACTCCCTGCTTCTCTTTGCAAATGCCTGGCAGATCTCCACGTCGTGGAGGTAATCTTCCAAGTACTTGCCGGAGAGGAAACAAAGGTCTTCAGGCATAGGTGTATCACCTTCGAACACTTCCCACTTAAGCTGCTTTAATGCTGCCTGGATCTCAGCCTTACGGCCTTCTGCCTTGTAAGTCTCAATTATCTCATCTCGTTTCTCAAGGTAATCTCCATAACCTCTCTGTAAGTTGATCGCAAGCTTCTGGTAGTACTCTGCGACCTGCTTACCCAAGTTTCTGGAACCGGAGTGGATAACAAGATACTTAGTACCGTCCTTACCCTCATCGATCTCGATGAAGTGGTTTCCGCCACCTAATGTACCGAGAGATCTTCCGAGTCTTGTAGTGTCCTTAAGTTCTCTGTAGCACTTAAGCCCTGTAAGATCGAACTTCTCTTTTCTTCCAGCCCACACGGATGTTCCGGAAGGGATGTAATGAGCTGCCTCATCGACCTTCTCAAAATCAATGGCACCCTTGCCGAGCTCAACTGTGTACATTCCGCAACCGATATCCACGCCGACAACGTTGGGAACGACCTTGTCGACAACAGTCATTGTTGTACCGATCGTGCATCCCTTACCGGAGTGCACGTCGGGCATGATTCTGATCTTGGACCCTTCGGTCATCTGGTAATCGCACATTCGTCTGATCTGCTCGATCGCTTCATCTTCCACGACCTTTGCATAGCAGATTGCTGTGTTTACCTTTCCTTTGATTTCAATATATTCCATTTCTTTAACCTCGCTTTATGCAGCGATCTTCTCATACCTTGCGGAAGAGATTACGCTCATCATGAAGGCGTAAGGGTTTAAGTTGTCTTCCTTCAGCATCGCGAAGATCTGAGGAGACATACCGGAAACCAATGTAACGCCCTCTTCGTTCATTGTGACAGGCTGCTGTCTGTTGTAGCTGTTGACGTTCCAGAATACCAGCTTAGGTAATTTGTAGCCGCTTTCGGCAAACAATTCCTTGGCGTATTCGAAGTTCGTCATGTCAGCCCTTTCGGCGCACCAGTCAAACTCCATGTCAGAGACAATAATTATTCTTGAAGGCATATCAGACTGCTTCAGTCTGTTCTTGACTGCAGTATCCAATATCATCTCGAAAGTTTTCTCAATATTGGTGTTGCTGCATTCGTTGAAGCTCATGCAGTACTGTACCTTCTCGAAAATATCCTTACCCTTAATCTCAACGAGCTTAGGGTTAGCAGAGAAAGTAATGAAGTGGTTCTTGAACGCACCCTTGTTTCTTTCTGCAAAGTAAATACCCAGTGACTCTGCAACAGCTGCCGGCAATACGCCTCTGCCGCCGTACATTGAGCCTGAACCGTCGACAACGACTAACGTGTTATCTGAGTTAACATAGTTCTCCAAAGCGTTCCAGGTAGCATCTAGGGTCTTTTTCTCTGCCTTCGGCATGCCCATTCTGACACCCTTAATAACAGCCCATACGATATCGTAGGGAGTTAAGCAGCTTGTGTTCAATAAGGAAGGGGTAGCTACAGCCTTTCTAATGAAAGCCTCGTATCTGTCTTCATCGTTTCTAATGAAGGCCTTTCTGTACTTGAACAATGCCTTTGAAGGCTGCTTCTCATACTCAAAAGAATAGTCCCTTGTTCTCAGGTTATTCTCCAATATCTTTATGTAAGCTCTCAAAGAAGACAGCATCTTTCTGTAAGAAGCGTCAGACATACCCATCGCTCTCGCGATCTTTCTGGCAGTTCTTACTGTCTCCTTGGAGCTTGCGTTAACAGAAGGCAACCACTTGGCCATCAGTGAGACGGAATCCTGTGCCTGCATGGACTCCATATCTTCCTGCAAAACCGCCTTTATATAAGCGATTGCCTCCTGCTCACAAGCTGTATCCATCAAAGAGAGGATGTCGTCATATCTGCCGTATTCGGCGATATTATCAATATTCTTAATGACAGTCTCAGGGTAGTTCTGGGCTAAGTACTTCATAACTACTCTAAAGAATCTTCTCTCACCTAAGCCACCTCTAATATCTCTTGCAAAGAAGAGTGTCTTCATGGCAATATCCCTGTCTTCGGCAAAAGCTCTGATGAATCTTTCCAAGATCTCATCGTCACCTGCATTTCTCAATGCGCCGGCTGTTGCAAATAAGTCCAAGCAATCCGACATAGTAGATGCGTTGGATACTGCACCGTTCTCTGTATAAGCCTTGTTTGCTTCTCTCTTTAAAAACTTCAACATTTTCTTTATCTCCTTTATAACAAGGTGCGGTTTGGCTGTACCTATAACAGTTTGATCGAATTGCTGTATGCACCTTTAGTCAACATATTTACAAGACACTTAGCCTTCGCCTTGGCTGCTATGGCAGGACTCGAACCTGCAAACCACCTAGATTCAATTGCTGAGCGTGTCTTTCACGTTGCACCCTTATGTTACCCTCACAGTTGGGGTTTAGATAGATGCAGATTGACTTGTGATTACAACCCCAATATAATTGAGATATTGCAGAGTTTTATGGTTATTACCCAGAAATCACGACCCCAAATAAGAGTTACACTATGACTGAGAAATACAAGATCTACTTATCTGAAGACACAAAATCACGTCTTATTAACGATGCCGAGCTCTTCGAATTCTTCCGAAAAGACGGTACCGTCAACCTTAACGGCTTTCTTAAAGAACTCATCGTCAACTACTTTGATCAGTACAGAAAAGACAACGACGAGTTATTAAAAGACGTCATCAACGAACTGACTTCAGTAAAATCCTTGAAGTCCAAAGAAGCATCCCAACTTGCAGATAAGATAATCAGAACATATATAAACAATAAAGAAACCGCATCCGGTAAGAGCACTGTAATTACCCTTACCGTCAGCGGCGAATCTTATAACATAATCAAGATAATCGAGAACAATCTCCTACAGGATTCTTCCATGTCAGGCTATATCAAGGACATGTTCCTGTCCTACCTCTCTATACCAAGAAACAAGAGAGAAGAGATTATATTCAAACCTACGTACGAAGCTATAAACAAAGCAATAGCGGAAAACAAGGTGCTCACATTCTCATCAACAAATAACAGGAACAAAGGCACCATTCATGTTGAGCCGTATCTTATCGCCACCTCGAAAGAAGAACAGTTCAGCTACCTGCTCTGCCACGGCCACAACTACAACAAGGATCACTCATTCAGGATCTCAAGATTAAGGAACGTCTTCGTCACCTCCGACACCTTCACAAAGGATAAGAAGATCGAAGCAAGACTTACCGATATGGGAACAAGACATCCCCACTCTGCAGCTTCTGACATCCACGCAGTCGTCCTCATGACCGACCGCGGCAAAGACATGTACCGCATGATCGTCAAGAACCGCCCCGCACTCTCCAAATCCGAAGGCGACAAATATCACTTCGACTGGCCCGAAATGCAGCTCGAAGACTACTTCAGAAGATTCGGAAAAGAAGC
This sequence comes from uncultured Clostridia bacterium, assembly GCA_947303185.1. Taxonomy (GTDB): domain Bacteria; phylum Bacillota; class Clostridia; order Saccharofermentanales; family Saccharofermentanaceae; genus Saccharofermentans. The sequence continues at coordinate 33,013 of CAMYXF010000016.1, forward strand.
CATAGTAATCAGGCCGAAATCACTGAAACAGAAGCTGGTAAAGTATTATGGGGATGCGGGAGAGACGTATGGAGGATAATACATTAACTTGCATTTCACATGGCTTAATAGTATTACTAACTGTAATAAATTACCAATTAGGAACAAACACATGAATAACAAGCAAAAACTAAAAGTGGTACGAGGAAAAATGAGACACAATAAACACTCAGCAAGACAGTTAACAGTTGCAAATAAGTATACAATTACTAAGGATAAACCAACGACAACATTCGATTTGGCTAAACTACTTAATGTCTTTAAACTTTTAGGCGTTCTTGGTTCAGGTGCTATAATTACACTAACAGCAATAAGAGCACATAATTATTCCAAGTATTACGATATTCCTTTTTCCAATTTTATAAATATTGAAATATCTGGTGAATTAATCATCCAAATTATTCCTCCGATAGTCATGTTAATATTTATTGCTATAGGGTTATATTTCGCAAAAACAAAAGAAGTAACATCTATTAATAAAGTTTTTGATTATATTTTTACTGGTATAATGCTTGCAATATTAGGTGCTTATTTGTGTTACCTATTTTGTGATTACTATTTAAATATCCGCCATATACCTATAAGCAAATGTATGAAATCTAGAAGCTTTATTGTTCTATTTTTTCTTTTGGCAATTGCATTACTTTGGTCGCTAGTAATGTATATTGTCTCGTGTGTGAGAACTAAATCCTCAGTTAAGGCAAAAAACAAGAGAAAAAACGACAAAGTATATGAGTTTTTTCTTTGTTCGTTATTTACATTAATAGTTTCTATATATTTAGTATTTATTCTGTATTTTTTCATTGGAAACATAATTAATACATACGCTATTCCTGAAAATATAAAAAAATACGAAATAGTTACATTAAAAGATTCTTCAGATTCTCTAGATGAATATGTTTCTGTATGTACCAACAGCAGTGGTAAACTAATTATGAGATGCAAAGTCGATCCTGCCACGAATGAATTAACAATTTATAAAGGTCAATATACCTATGTCAAACCTGATAGTTGCTATTGCGAATGTGTCGAATTCGATAATGTGAAACTGAGTGAGAATTAACTAAACACGTGAGCTAAAACAATTCGTTATAAAAATGTTTGCTTACCTATAATAATCAACTCATAAATATACTTTATTCGATAGGTCATCGAGACACTATTACATTTGCGAATGGACATTTCTTATTAATCATACTAATCAAAAAACATAAAGCCCTGGCTCATTACGAGCCAGAGCTTTAATGAATGTTAATCAGCTTATCCTTTTCAATTCGTCCAGCAATTTCTGGCGCTGTTTAATCTGCATTTCTGTACATGAAATAAGCAAATTCATATTATCAAAAGGGTCTTCTACAAGCATACGCGACAATATAGTAATAGCTGTCTTCTGAGTAATAAAAAAACCTTCTCCGAGCTGATTAGCAATTTTCAGAATAAGAGAGGATCTATTTGCTCTGCTAAGCGACTGAATATACTGCCTAACACGCTCTTCCAACCCGTACGGTAACTGTAACATTTTATTATCACTGCAAGGAGTCTTGCGAAGGAATGTTTTATAGTCATAAAGGTAAGAAGCTTTTTCTGTTAAAAATATGATTCTGTCTTCAAGGTTAAGCGGATAATTAAAATAATTATGCACAACATCATATCGATCTGCTCGCGGAATGCATCTATCGCCTAAATGCGCAGGATTCAAAACTGGCTTGAACTGCTTGCGAAGTTCTAATTCGCGAGCTTTGCGTTCCTCGATAGAGGGCAAAACTTTGTTGTCGAACTCAATGATAATATCGTCAACCTCACTTGAGTCGATTCCAAAATAAGTTTTCGGATAAGTTGCAAGATGCCAACAGTGGACGTAGAACCTGCTAAGATAAGCTGATTCGCCTATATAAAGCACGACTTTTATACTATTTCTAATAAGAGAAATAAAATAGCAACGATCTGATTCTTCCTCAGGATCTGCCGTCATATAATAGGAAAGATTAGGATGCAAATCTCTAAAGTTAAATCCGGCAAGAGTTGAACTCCAGTTCAAAGCAGGGTGCAGTTCATGTTTTAAATAGTAGTTCTGGTTTTCATAATTGGACATATATAATCTCCTTTGAATTAAAATTTCTCGGATCCGATTTGACCACATTGTAATTCTTCAGGAGAATTTCGATAAACCACGTATGGTTTGACACGCAATTACTATTGTGATAGCTCTTCCAATTTTAAGTACCAGCAGTTACTATCTGAATCACATGCAAATAACTTAGTGTATTTATTTAGTGAGTGTTCTACAGCTTCTTTTTGTAGTGTAATATATTCTGAATCCTTAATCCATTTAATGATATCTTCTATACTCCATAATTGTTTAGTAATGTAGTTTTTCAGCATAACAGCAACTATTATTCTTGAAGCATCATTCTTTAATATGGTATTCCCTGATATAAGGATATTGAATAAACACGCTTCCACATCAATACAGCAACCCTTTAATTTATTGTTGTGAAAACGGTCTTTTATTTCTTTTGATTCACACACAAACACATCGTCTTCTAGCACATTATTTCTTTTGAGAGTAGTGCAACCTTCGTAACCTAAATCCGTCGCCAATGATTTATAGTCATGGCCGTACTTTTTATTAAGTAATCTTCGATTAAGTAAATACATCAAAAGTGTCTCTGTAGTCAGGATACATTAAAAATTTACAAATCAATTAGTTGGAAGTTTGCTCACAATACTGGTCAATACGTCTAAAATATTATTTGCTCTTTCCTTTTCTATATTGTTAGCAATTCCATGAACTATTCTGTTTCTTAAGATGTTGACACTTCTTAATCTTCTATATTCTTCTCTGGAAATTACGCCGTCTTCATACATAGAAAGAATCAAACGCGTTCCTATCTGATAATTAGGATTTATTTTTTGCAGAATATATTCAAACTCTGAATAAGCTGACACAACACACGCTGAATAATCTTTCGTTTTAAACAACTTCAAAGCACTTTCAAAAACAACCGGATTGCTATTATTACTCTTTGTCTTTGTTGAAGTATTAGAACTATCTATCCATTTAATTATTTGTTCTTCAAAAATCTTGTTTTTTTCATATGCATCATCAAATGAATATCTAAGAATGTTATATTCAACAAGCGGCAGTGGTAAATTAGTGTTATCCTCACAAATGACTATGATTTTTTTCTGTTCTGCATTAAGCATTGACAGTTCTGCTAAAACACCTCTGGAGTTATCAGTAACGTCGACTATAGCCATGTTTGATTTTCTGATAATTGTACCAACAACATCCATATAATTCTCATCCGGCATTAACATGTCATCTATTCTAACTGGTGTTACACCCTGCCTGCGAAGAATAGGGTATAACAATGTTGTTAATCGTGCGATGCGTCTTGCCGAGCATGAAATAAAACACAATTTATTATTGTCGGAAGGAATGATCAACTGTTCATTTATCCTATCATCTTTACTAATTGCACTTCTGTCTCTCTCTTTTGAAACGTAATCATATAGTTCAGAGAAAAAAACTCGTAAAATCTCTTTGTAATTTTTGGGTTGCCCAGGAAGATTAATAACATGTATTTTTCTTCTTGTATACCTTGCAATTAGAGCTTGAGATGCACCTACAGTGACACAATAAGCTGGTTGAGTCATTCCACCCAATCTGCTGTTAATTATTTTCCAAAGGCCTCGAAAATCACTGTCATCAAGGCTATATCCTATCAAGAGCATAGTATTGTTTATAAACAAATTGGAGATATATGTCGCAAATACCGGGTTTTTTTCTAAGTACATATCATAGTCATGTTCTGTTATTACCATTCTATCCGGATGATTGAAATCACCATGCAATTTTAGAATTCTGTTCTCATCAGGAGTATTTATAGTCAATCTATCTTCAGTTACAATTGTTGAGATCGGTCGTTGTAACGCGTTCATCTCTTCTTCCAGCAAAAAATCAAAATTGGTCGTACAAATAGTGCCTGTAAATAGTTTGCAGAATGCTTGGTATGTATCTCCCGGTTTTATTTTGCCAACGTTTAATGCTCTCATAAGAAACTCAACAAGCTTTGCTCGTGAATACAATGATTCATAGTAGGATAATGCGTCTATTGGGTTATTATCATACTCATAGTCATTGATTTCAGCTGCTACTAATTTGCCTAATTCGTTCCAATCAGGCATAGAAAGATTTTTAGGAATATCTGCATTTTTAGAAAAACCTGCACCAACAAAGGGAACAACACGATTGCTAATAAAATCTTTTAGCAGGGGCTTAGGAATATATGGAATATAAGTGTACGTCATTTGATATGCTCCTCTTTACTGAAGTGTATGCACTTGTAGGTAGTGTAATATTTTGCAAATTGGGAATCCCTATGCTGTCTAAATAACACTTTTAGGTGCATTCCCCTAATACGTAATTATATAAATCATGTGGTTTTTGAGCAAATCAATTAGTCCTACTGATATATGTAGGACAACAACGATTGTATTTTATGTCATCTCGAACTTCCATAAACTATAACCCTGCCTAAAGGCTGAATCATATACGGGGCGCATATTGTTCGAAAGTATTCTAAAAAATTCTTCTTTGCTGTTGCCCTTTCGATAAAGTTCATGAATAGCCCAAATAGAATGAAGATTATCCTTGTAGCATTTTTCGTACAAAGCAAATATATCCTTCTTCTGATAAATCAACTCATACATAATGAACTGATTGTCAGCAAACCTGTCAAAGTATTTTTCCCAGGAAGGAAGATTATTGCTTTTTCCTGAATTAAGATTGGAATCCATCGGCATGAGATTCCACAATTCATCATTCATTACAAAAGACCACGGAACAAAGTGATCTAAATCATAGTCATTTGGATCTATTGTCTTTTTTGTATACACATCTTGAACTTCGGTATATTTAATGATTCCATTCCATAAATTGCGAACTCTTTCCATCTTCCGAACGTTTTCACCAGGCTTAAGTTTATAGACTAATCCCGGAACTTCAGGATTATTGTTCTGAAGCCATTTCATTTTTTCGTATTGAATCCAACCGAGGATCTCGACGGTGTTGTCATTGATCATCTCTATCCATTCAGGATCAAATATAACTTTTCTATTAAGCGAGGTGCCATCTCCAAAAATATATGGAAGTCTTACCGAATTATTGAAAAACCTGATATATTCAATCAACTGAGTTTTGTTTTCCCAGTTAACTTTTGCATTATGGTTGTAAAAAAATCCGGATAATGCTCTATAAGGAACCATGTATGATAATTGAGTTTTTTCAGCCCGCAGTTCCTTATCATGCAACTTCAACGCACTCTTTATTTCAATATCGGAGGCTGAGCTTTGGAGCATGCTCAATTGGCTTAAGTGAACAACTGCCCTTTCTAGTCCATCAACAACCTCACCTTTAATGAATCCGCTTAAATGGATATGATGCTCAATTACTGTATACCATGCATTCGAAATCATCTCATCAATGATTTCTCCAATTGTAGTCTCTGTAATGTTCTGATTGATCAGATTTACTATTGCTTCAAGCCAATAATACTTATAACAAGACGAAGGATCCTTAAGCATTTTGGCAAAACTGTCTATTTCAAGATTACTATAATAATCTTTTTCATTAATCAAGAAATCTGGCTTTCCCATAATCGAACCTTCTCAAAGAAATTCTTCTGATTTATCGACAATATAGTTTAATCTCAAACAGCGCTAGGTTTATAGATTATTTGCAATAATCTTTCTTAATCGCTTCAACAACCTTTATATCCGCCGGCAACCAATCAACTGAATCAATGCTGTCAATATCGAGCCACTTGGCAGCTTCATGCTCCAATAAAGTCATCTTAGAATCATCCGCCAGTTCGGCCCAAAAACAATCCATCGACAGATGAAACTTCGGGTAATCGTGTTCAACAGTTGTAAGAGAACCCTTAATTCTTATATCTGCTTGTAGTTCTTCTTTGATCTCGCGAACTATAGCATCTTCCGGTGATTCACCCGGTTCAACTTTTCCGCCAGGAAACTCCCATCCATCTTTAAAATCACCGTATCCGCGTTGTGTTGCAAAGATCTTGTTTTCCTTTTGTATAATTGCTGCAACAACTTTTATAGTTTTCATTTCATTCATCCATTCACTATATATTCGTAAATATCATTTCTTACCGGTGTATCCAAACGCCATTCAATCTCTACTGCTGTTGAAGTTGTATTGGGCATAATAAATTCTTTTGTGTTGCCGGTAGCTGTCATCTTGCCAAGATAATAGAATTCCTTGGATATCTTATCATCTTTATTCTTACGGACAAAAAGCTCAACATCTATTCCCCTCTCTTTTGCACAAAGGAAATTCTGAACATCTTCAGATTCAAGTGTTCTGTTGCTCTTTGATATAGCTATCAGTCTGTCGCTTGTAACAAAATGGTCCTCATACTTAACAGTATCCTGTATATCTTCTGCTTTATCATAATTGATGAATACTGGGAATGTCTTTGTCTTCTTATCGTACTTATATCCACCGATGTTCAGTGGAACTTCATTGTGTTCCCAAGACAATAGTCTGCAAACATCTTCGTATGTATATTTCTGATAAAGAACAAAATCTGTATCCTGATAACGGGAACTGTAATCCCGTTCATAACGGTATCTGGCTAACTCAATAAGTTCCCGCAATATTTGACAGAAAAAATCATCCTTAAGCATCTTTTCAAATCTCAGAGAGGTACAGTAATCTCTGCCATCCCGTTCAAGAAAGACACACTCTTTATACGATTCTTTTCCGGAACCGGAAGGGAACTCATTTGTCATAACATTAACAACATTTTCATACGTGTTCTTTTGCAACTCAATCATATAATCAACTTGCAGTTTGTTGCTCAGTTTCTGCATAAGACCTGCTTTCTCTTTAAGCATCAAAGCAAGCAATTCTATTTCATGTATTCGCTTTCCATTAGCAATCTTACGGGAAACAAACTCTACTATCTTCTCCTGTGTGGCAGAGAGTCTGACCTTATATTCCGGTTCGTACTTAACAAGGAACTTATAATATGAGCCAAGTGAATTATTATCAAAAATCCTAAGAACATCCATCTCGCCGTATCTGTCAAAATCTAAGAGAGACGGTATCTTTCCGAGTTTGTCTTTCAGGTTCTTATAGTTCTGTTTGATCAGTTTAATGTCGCTGAAATTTGCAACATCTATAGCTGAGAAGATTCTCTTTTTCGAGATCTCATCAAAGTGTATTGTTGAAGAACCAGGAATAACACGGTTGCCTTCCATTAAGTATCTTCTGACATTATCTTTGTTATAAGTTCTATCTCCTGACAAAGCAATCGGGATGAGGAAATTATTCTTATAGTTTGCTATGCAATCGATTATGACTGTATATTCTTTTCCGATCCTCTTACGTAAGCCACGACCTAACTGCTGAACAAATACAATGGCACTCTCCGTCGGCCTAAGCATAATGATCTGATTAATCTCGGGAATGTCTACACCTTCATTAAAGATGTTAACGGTCAAAATGTAATCCAAGTTATCAATACGTCCGTCATCAGCTAATCTCTCGATTGCTTCTTCTCTTTCTTCCGGAGTATCCTCGCCCGACAACGCAAGTGTTCTAAAGCCGCGTTCATTAAACTTAATAGACAATTCTTTTGCCTCTTTAACAGAAGAACAGAAGATCAGACCTCTGACTCTTTTTCCGGAGTATCCATAGTAATTAGCCTGCTCCATCACGTAATCTACACGCTGATCACTTACCAGGTATCTGAAGTTGCGAAGGCCCGTTTCCTCATCAATAGATTCTCCATCAACCTCAAGATCAGTAATACCAAAATAGTGGAAAGGACATAACAAATCTTCTTCCATTGCCTGCTGCAAACGAATCTCATAGGCAATGTTATAGTCAAACAGTTCAAACACATTGAATTTATCTGTTCGTTCTGGAGTTGCAGTCATACCAAGTAAGAAACGCGGCTTAAAGTAATCTATAATCTTCTGATAGCTTCCCGCTGTACTATGATGAGCTTCATCTAAAGTTATTACTTCGAATTCATCCTTGGAGAAACGCTCGTATACTTCCGGTTTGCAGATCATGTTCACCATAGCAAATACAAAATCAGCCTGTGATATCTTTTCATAATCTTTATCATCACCGGTAAGCATCGCCATCTTAACGTTGCTTCCGAAGACTCTTTTATATGATTCACAAGCCTGTCTTAAGATCTCTTTTCGATGAACTACAAAGAGAACCTTACCGGAAGGTTGAATGGCATCTCTAATACCAAATGCAGATGCATATGTTTTTCCGGTTCCTGTTGCCGAAATCAGAAGTGCTTTATCAGCTCCTGCAGAGATCAACTCCTTAAGGCGGGTTATGAAGCCAACCTGCATTGTATTTGGTTCCAAACGAGCAACATCAAGTGGAACAACCTGTTCCTTTGCAGCGACTTCGCGTTGCTTTGCTATAGCTTCATACTTGGTTTTATAGTTTTCATAAAATGATTCAAACGGAAGACTATTCTTACTGTTCCATAATGATTCAAATTCGTTCAATACATCATTTGCCATTTCACCGTTCACAGAAGAAACAATTCTTGTATTCCACTCGTGATTAACAGTTAAAGCACTCTGCGTCATATTAGCGCTGCCGATAATGATTTTATAAAAACCATCAGCTTTAAAAATGTATCCTTTTGTATGAAAACCTGGACCATCCTGAACGCTAAACATTCTAAGATTGATATTCTTGAACTGCGCGATCTTTTTCAATGCTTCCGGTTCACTAAACATAAGATAGTCGGTCGTAAGAATACGTCCCTTAATATTTCGTTTTTCCAGTTCTCTAAGCGTTTGTAATAGAGGTGTTAATCCGCCCATAGTAATGAATGCGACACTGATAGAAAACTCATTACAATTGGAAAGCTCATCATCAATGACAGAGAGAAGTTTCTCTCCTTCAAGATGATTGTTCGACAAGAATCTTGGTTTAAGCGCCAGATTAGAATCAACAGATCTGTCAATAAACGCTGTTTCAAGAGATTTTCTTAGTTGGAGCAGTTCATCATCAACCATAAAATTAGTTCACTTTCACAAACGTTTATTTTTCTTGATTATAGCATTCCATGATTGGGACTGATAATGAAAAACTCTGGAAAACTCTGGTTAATCGCGAAACTAGCGTTAGTTTCGAAATTTCACACATTTTACCTGCCTAAAAGTCCATTTATTGATTGTATCCAAAATATATAATTCTAATTATGAAAAGCAATAGAAATAAGACAGATCGACTCAGACAAGTATGGGCAAAGACGAAAGGCGTTTGTGCTCATTGTGGCAATCCGTCTTCAGGAAAAGGCCGGACTGTCGATCACTATGTGCCAAAATCTTATGACGGTGGGAATGACTTAAGAAACCTGTTGCCACTTTGTAAAAAGTGCAACTTGGCTCGTGGCAACAAACCTATAGATCCATTTGAGTTTTATAAATTCGCACCTAAAGAATGCATTTTTCAATGCATTGCTTATAAAAATGAATATGAAGAAAAGCGCCGAAACATGAATGGTGATTTGTTCTGAAAATCTAATTAGCAAAGGTGCATCTGCCATAATATCTCCTTTTATTTCCCTAATAACGGAGTTTTATCTGTCACGGCACTCCACATACATAAATGGCAAACGTACTGAAATCAATGGTTTTCAAGGGATTTGAAAGG
>CAMYXF010000017.1 GCA_947303185.1 uncultured Clostridia bacterium
TAATTGGTATTGACCTTGGTACAACAAACTCATGTGTTGCAGTTATGGAAGGTTCTGAAACAGTAGTTATCCCTAATCCCGAGGGTAACAGAACAACACCTTCAGTTGTAGGTTTTACAAAGACAGGCGAGAGACTCATCGGACAGGTTGCAAAGAGACAGGCAGTTACAAACCCTGACCGTACGATCCAGTCCATCAAGAGAGAGATGGGTTCTGACTATAAGGTAACTATCGACGATAAGAACTACACACCTCAAGAGATCTCCGCAATGATCCTCTCAAAGCTCAAGAGCGATGCTGAGGCTTATCTCGGAACACCTGTAACACAGGCAGTTATCACGGTTCCTGCATACTTCACAGACTCACAGCGTCAGGCTACAAAGGACGCAGGCCGTATCGCAGGTCTTGAAGTTTTGAGAATCATCAACGAGCCTACGGCAGCTTCCCTTGCATATGGTCTCGATAAGGAATCAGATCAGAAGATCCTCGTTTTCGACTTGGGCGGCGGTACATTCGATGTATCCGTACTTGATATCGCTGACGGCGTTTTCGAAGTTCTTGCAACAGCAGGTAACAACAGACTCGGCGGTGACGACTTCGATAACAAGATCGTTGACTACCTCGTTGAATCATTCAAGACATCTGATGGTGTTGACCTCAGATCCGACCGTATGGCTATGCAGAGATTGAGAGAAGCTGCAGAGAAGGCTAAGATCGAGCTTTCCGGCGTTACATCTTCCAACATCAATCTCCCTTACATCACAGCTGATGCTACAGGTCCTAAGCACATGGACATCACTCTCACAAGAGCTAAGTTCGATGAGCTCACAGCTGACCTCGTTCAGAAGACAATGGATCCTGTTAAGCGCGCTATGAGCGATGCTTCAGTATCTCCTTCTGATATCGACAAGATCCTCCTCGTAGGCGGTTCCACAAGAATCCCTGCAGTTCAGGATGCAGTTAAGAACTACTTCGGCAAAGAGCCTTTCAAGGGCATTAACCCTGACGAGTGCGTTGCTATCGGTGCAGCTATCCAGGCAGCAGTTCTCACAGGCGACGTTAAGGGACTCCTTCTCCTCGACGTTACACCTCTCTCACTCGGTATCGAGACAATGGGCGGTGTATGCACAAAGATGATCGAGCGTAACACAACGATCCCTACAAAGAAGAGCCAGGTATTCTCCACAGCAGCTGACGGCCAGACACAGGTTGAGGTCCACGTACTCCAGGGTGAGCGTGAGATGGCTGCTTACAACAAGACACTCGGCAACTTCATCCTTGACGGTATCGCACCCGCACCCCGTGGTGTTCCGCAGATCGAAGTTACATTCGATATCGACGCTAACGGTATCGTTAACGTAAGCGCTAAGGATAAGGGCACAGGCCGTGAGCAGAAGATCACGATCCAGTCTTCTTCAAACATGAGTGAGGAAGATATCCAGAAGGCTGTTAAGGAAGCTGAGATGCACGCAGCTGAGGATAAGGCAAACAAGGAGAAGGTCGAAGTCAAGAACCAGGCAGAGACAGCTTGCTACCAGGCAGAGAAGACAATGAAGGATGCAGGTGACAAGATTTCTGACAGCGACAAGGCTCCGGTTAACGATTGCATCTCAAAGCTTAAGGATGCCATTTCCAAGGATGACACAGAAGCTATGAAGCAGGGTACTGAAGATCTTCAGCAGGCTCTCATGAAGCTCGGCGAGAAGATCTATCAGGCAGCAGGCGGAGCTCAGGGTGCGCCCGGAGCAGGCCCTCAGGGTCAGCCTTCAGCTGAAGATTTCGCAGGTTACGGTTCTGAGTCCGCTGGTCCTGACAATTCAGGCGACGGCGACGGATTCAAGAGCGCAGGCGGCGACTTCTAATTGAATTAAAATCTGATACAATAGTCCGGCATGTCTGGTTCCAGGTGTGCCGGACACATGTATGTTAACTAATCTAAGCCTCTATTTATGAGGCGCGAAAACAGAACGGAGGGGTTCCTCTTTGGCTAGAGATTACTATGAGGTTTTGGGAGTCACCAAAGGTGCTTCCGATGACGAGATAAAGAAGGCTTTCAGACAGCAGGCCAAGAAATATCACCCGGACTTGCATCCCGGTGACAAGGAGGCCGAGGCTAAGTTCAAGGAAGTCAATGAAGCCTATTCAATTCTGTCTGACCCCGATAAGAAAGCTAAATACGACAGATTCGGTCATGCCGGTGTCGATCCGAACGGATTCGGCGGCGGTGGCGGCGGCTATGGCGGCGGCGCATACGACGTTGACCTTGGTGATATCTTCAATTCATTCTTCGGCGGCGGATTCGGTGGTTCTTCGAGAAGAAGAACAGGTCCACAGAAGGGTGCTGATCTTAAGTATCACATGGCGCTTGAATTCATGGAGGCAGCATTCGGCTGCACCAAGTCTTTCCAGCTGACCAAGGAAGATCTCTGCAAGTCATGCAACGGTTCAGGCGCACAGCCCGGAACAACACCTGAGACATGTCCCACATGCAGAGGTGCCGGAAGAGTGCAGCAGCAGACACAGACGCTCTTTGGTATGACCATGGTCACAAAGGCCTGCCCTTCATGTAACGGCAGAGGCACAGTCATCAAGACACCCTGCTCACAGTGCAGAGGCAAGGGAAGACTCAAGACCATCAAGAATCTTTCTGTTACGATCCCTGCAGGCGTCGACACAGGCGACCTCCTTCCCGTAAGAGGAGAAGGCGAGCCCGGTACAAACGGCGGCCCTTACGGCGATCTTTACATTGAATTCAAGGTTAAACCGCACGATGTTTTCGAGCGCAATGGAACAACTACAGCCTGCAGCATCCCGATTACTTTTGCACAGGCAGCTCTTGGCGGCGAGATCGAAGTGCCGACAATTTACGGCAAAGAGAAATATACGCTTAAGGAAGGTACCCAGCCTGGTGATACTATCACTTTGAGAAGCAAGGGTATTCCGAATAAGAACAATCCGAACATGAAGGGCGACCATGTGGTCAAGTTCGTGCTCGAAGTTCCTACAGGTCTTAACCGTGAGCAGAAGCAGCTTCTCACTCAGTTCAACAACACGCTGACTGACCGCAACTATGCGAAGAGAAGCCAGTTCTTCCAGAAGCTCAAGAACATTTTTAAGTAATACAAAACGCTTATTTTACGCGGGAATTCTCATGCGGGTTCCCGCGTTTTTATTGAAGAGGTCACGACTATGAGATGGGCAGAAATAACGATCAAGACAACTGAAGAAGCTTCCGAAGCTATCTGCGAAATGCTCGCGCAGGCAGGCGCCGACGGCATTGCTTCGCAGGACCCTCAGGAGTTCCGAAACACTATCGATAACGACCCGTTGAGCTACTGCGATGACGGCACTATCGAGAGTTACGGAGTGGACGTTGTCATCAAGGCTTATTTCGCCGAGACAGACGACGGTGTCATCCGCATGGGCGCAAAGAGCGAAGAGTTCGCAAATCCCGACGGCGTAGGCATGATCTACGGCTCCATCACAGACAAGGAACTTCCGACTGCAGAAGCCATGGACTTCATCAGGCAGCGCATCGCAGAGATAGGCGAGTTCCTTGATGTCGGCAAGGGCTTTGAAGGCTTCCGTTATGTCGACGACGAAGACTGGGCAAACAACTGGAAAAAGTACTACGAAGAGTTCAGACTCTCTGACCGTATCGTTATCTGTCCTTCATGGATCGAAGAAGGCGATGCCGAGCTCGAAAAGGGCGCGATCAAGGTCATCCTCGATCCCGGTTCAGCGTTTGGTACCGGCACTCACGAGACAACTTCCATGTGCGCAGAGATCTTAGACCGAGTAATCAAGCCTGATACTACAGTTCTTGATCTCGGTACAGGTTCCGGAATCCTTGCGATCATTGCAAGCAAGCTCGGCGCAAAGAGCGTTGACGCCGTAGACATTGATTCCCTGGCCGTAAAGGTCGCTGAAGAGAACTGTGCTATCAATGAGTGCTCCAATGTTGAATGCTACACGGGCGAACTCAAGAGCGTAAAGAATGCGCCTTACGACCTTATCGTTGCGAACATCATCGCTGACGTCATCGCAGAGATTGCCGTAGATATTCCCGCTGACCTTGCAGACGACGGCATCTTCGTATGCTCCGGCATCATCAATAACAAGAAAGAGCGCGTTATTGAGGCATTGAAGGCCGCAGGAATGGAGATAATCGAGGAGAGATCCAAGAACGACTGGATGGCGTATATTGCCAAGAAGGCGTAAACAGAAAGCCGCTGATCTGGTAAATTTGGCGGTTTGTGACCGGTGAATCTTTTAGAGTAACTCAGGCCAATAATATTGCTGCATCGATGCATTTTTCGAGAATTATCGATGTTTTCGAAAAATCAGTTTTAGCGATACAATTTCCTGCGATTTGTATCGAGGTTTTGGAAAAACAATCATTACCGATACAGTTTTTCCGTTTTTTATATCGATTAATAATTGGAATCCAAACTACCGATACAATTTTTGAATTATTGTATCGATAATTTTCAAAAATGATTTTTGTCGATACATTTACACAGTATTTTGTATCGATGAATCTTAAATAATTAAATCAGCGATACAGGAATCAGAAAACTGTATCGGAAAACAAATAAATGATGATTTGTCGACACAGCCAGCCCCAGGCATGAGCTGCATATCATTTTTTGTTCTTGTGCTGAGAGACTGGTTCGCTTCGCTCACATATAGCACTGCATCTCGCATCCCTTACTTCGCATAAGTTCGCCAATATTCAGCCCTGGAGCAAGCTCCGTGCTGATATTGCTCACTTCCGCAAGCAACTTGCTCGATTTGTGCTATATTGCTTCTCGCTTCGCTCGAATATAGCACTGCATCTCGGAACCCTTGCAAGCAAGTTCCTCGATTTGTGCTATAATAACTTGTTATTTAAAAGATTTAGGAGAATAAGAATGAGATACGCGGCACAGAAGGGTACGAGGGACATTCTTCCTTCAGAGATTTACAATTGGCAGCTTGCAGAGAAGACTTTCGCAAATGTATGCCATTCCTTCGGCTATGAAGAGATCAGAATCCCGACATTCGAGCAGACAGATCTGTTCCAGAGAGGTGTCGGTGATACTACCGATGTTGTTACCAAAGAGATGTACACCTTTGAGGATAAGGGCGGAAGAAGCATCACGCTCAGACCTGAGGGTACTGCAGGTGTAGTAAGAAGCTTTATCGAGAACGGTATGACAAGCCTTCCTTCACCGGTAAGACTTTTCTACAACATCACGGCTTTCCGTTATGAGAAGATGCAGAAGGGCAGAATGCGTGAGTTCCACCAGTTCGGACTTGAGTCATTCGGTTCGGCAGGTCCTGATATCGATGCGGAGATCATTTCCGTTGTCGATGTTTTCTTCAGGAAGATGGGACTTAAGAACATCGCGCTCCATATCAATTCAATCGGCTGCCCCACATGCCGCAAAGCGTATAACACACTTTTGAAGGACTATTTCAGACCTCACGTTTCAACTATGTGTGAGGACTGCCAGGCAAGATTCGAGAAGAACCCCTTGAGAATGATCGACTGCAAGGTCGACGGCGGCAAGGACATCGTTAAGAATGCTCCGAGACTCATCGATCACCTTTGCGACGACTGCAAGGCTCACTTCGAAGCTCTCAAGACAAGACTTGAGGCGATCGGCATTTCTTACACTATCGACCCGAATATCGTAAGAGGTTTGGATTACTATACAAGAACGGTTTTCGAGTTCGTATCTGAGAACGTCGGTACACAGGGCACTATCTGCGGCGGCGGAAGATACGATGGTCTCGTAGAAGACTGCGGCGGTACGGCTACACCCGGTATCGGTTTCGCTATGGGCGTTGAAAGACTCCTTCTCGAAGCTGAGGCACAGGGCGTTTTGAAGGAAGCACCTTCTTACACAAGGATCTACATCGCTTCCATGTCTGACGCTGCGAAAATCGAAGCACTGAAGCTTTGCTACGCATTAAGACTTGCTGACATCGGCTGCGAGACAGATATGGCAGGAAGATCTTTTAAGGCACAGATGAAGTATGCAGGCAAGCAGGGAATTCCTTTCCTTGCAGTTATCGGAGACGATGAGCTTGCTTCAGGCGAAGTAAAGGTCAAGTGCATGGCTGACGGTACGGAGACACCCGTTAAGCTCGACGGTCTTGTTGATTTCATGGCCGGAAAATAATTAGTAAAAGTTAGCATTTGCTGGAGGTAATATAATGCAGTCACGTACACATACATGTGGAGAATTAAGAATCGGCGATGCAGGCAAGAAGGTCATGCTCTCAGGATGGCTCGAGAACTTCCGTGAAGTCGGAGCAGAGCTCGGATTCGTCGTTATCCGTGATTTCTACGGCACAACACAGATCGTTATCGAGACAGCCGAGATGATGAAGACATTCAAGGCTATCACAAAGGAATCCACGATCAAGGTTGAGGGAACGGTAAGAGAAAGAAGTTCCAAGAACGACAAGCAGGCAACAGGTGATATCGAGGTTGTACCTGAGAAGGTTACAGTACTCGGAAGATGCCGCTACAACGAGCTTCCTTTCGAAGTTAACCACAGCAGAGAAGCTGACGAAGCAGCAAGACTTAAGTACAGATATCTTGATATCCGTAACCCTGAAGTTAAGAAGAATCTCATCCTGAGAAGCAACGTTATCGCAGCATTGAGACAGTCGATGATCGACCATAACTTCATGGAGATCACAACACCTATCCTTACGGTTTCTTCACCTGAGGGCGCAAGAGACTATCTCGTTCCTGCAAGAAAGCATCCCGGCAAGTTCTATGCTCTTCCGCAGGCACCCCAGCAGTTCAAGCAGCTCCTGATGGTTTCAGGTATCGACAGATATTTCCAGATCGCACCCTGCTTCAGAGATGAAGACGCAAGAGGCGACAGATGCCCGGGTGAGTTCTATCAGCTCGACATGGAGATGGCTTTCGCAAGCCAGGAAGATGTTTTCGAGATCATCGAAGACGTACTGCCTCCTGTATTTGCAAAGTACGGTAAGTACAACAGAGCATCAGGTTCACCGTTCATGCGCATTCCTTATCTTGAGGCAATGGAGAAGTACGGTACAGACAAGCCTGACCTCCGTATCGACCTTACGGTTACAGACGTAACAGACCTCATGAGAACAGAGGAGTTCGCACCTTTCGCTGAAGGCGAGATCAAGGCGATCGTTATCTCTGACTTCCACGAGAGCCGTAAGTTCATCGACAAGACAATGGCAGACTGTGAGATCCAGTCAGGCAGTAAGGGCTACTGGTTCAGAATGGATGAGAACGGCGAGATCGTCGGAGGAATTTCCAAGTTCGTAGCTCCCAAGAAGGATGAGGTTGTTGCTAAGCTCGGCCTCAAGCCTGATACACTCGTTGTTCTTTCTGCAGGCACAAAGGGCGCTGCACAGAAGATGGCAGGCGTTATGGTTAAGACATTCGGCGCTGCAGTTCCGGGCCACATGGACAAGGAACAGTATGCATTCTGCTGGATCGTTGATTTCCCTATGTATGAGATCGGTGAGGAGTCAGGCGAACTCGAGTTCTGCCACAATCCTTTCTCAATGCCTTCAGGCGGTCTTGATGTTCTTCTCAAGGCAGAAAAAGGCGAGATTGATCCTCTGTCTATCATGGCTGACCAGTACGACCTGGTTGTTAACGGAATTGAGCTTTCTTCAGGTGCCGTACGTAACCACGATCCTGAGATCATGATCAAGGCATTTGAGCTTGTAAGACTTGGCGAGGAAGACGTTAAGAAGAAGTTCCCCGCTATGTATAACGCGTTCTGCTACGGCGCTCCGCCGCATGCAGGTATTGCTCCCGGCGTTGACCGTATGGTTATGCTCCTTTCAGGTGAGGATACAATCCGTGAGGTAATTCCTTTCCCGATGAACAAGAATGCACAGGACATCATGATGGATGCTCCGGGATATGTAACAGACAAGCAGCTTGAAGAATTGCATATCAGTATCACAGCTACTGAGGAAACAAGCGGAGAGAATTAATGAGCGATAACGAGAATGAGATTTTCGAAGTAACGGACGCGCCCGTTGAGGAAGAAACATTGCAGTCTGAAGAAGCAGTAAATGCTAATGAGGCAGCTGCTTCTGAAGAGACCAAGCCTGCTGAAGAGACTTCCGGATCAGAGAAGGAAGCTTCCGGAAGCAAGTCTTTCTTACGCGGTAAAAAGCTCGAAAAGGGAAGCACCGCGTATGAGATCTTGGACTGGCTCCGTACGATCTGCATCGGTGTTCTTGCAGGAATCTTCATCGTTGTTTTCCTCGTACAGAGAGACAACGTTTACGGCGATTCCATGAAGCCGACACTGTCTTCAGGCGACGTCATTTATGCGCAGAAGATCTCAACTTATTTCAATTCGTACAAGAGGGGTGACATCGTTATCCTGGACGGTCACGACATGGAAGGTTACTACAGTAAAGAGTATCTCGTTAAGAGAATCGTAGGACTTCCCGGAGAGACCGTAAAGATCGAAGACGGCAACGTTTATATCAAGCCTGCCGATTCCAATGAGTTCTATCTTCTTCAGGAGAATTATCTTCCTGAAGGTACAAAGACAACCATGATGGACGATGCAATGAAGAAAGGCAACGAGATCGTATTGGGAGATAATGAGTATTACTGCCTTGGTGACAACAGACCCGTAAGTAATGACTCACGTAATCTCGGTCCCTTCACGGCAGACAGAATCAAGGGTGTTGCCATTATCAGAGTCTTCCCGCTTAACGAGGTAAAGATACTCTGACATAAGGAATAATACATGAGCGAAAACTACCGTAAATACATTAGAAATTTCTGCATTATCGCGCACATCGATCACGGCAAGTCCACTTTAGCTGACCGTCTTATCGAGCACACACACGTAAGGGAAAAGCGTGAGATGCAGGACCAGATCCTGGATAACATGGACATCGAGCGTGAGCGTGGCATCACCATCAAGTCACAGGCCGTAAGACTTCCTTACGTTGCTTCTGACGGCAATACTTATCTGCTCAATCTCATTGACACTCCAGGCCACGTCGACTTCAATTACGAGGTCTCCAGATCCCTTGCAGCATGCGACGGCGCTATCCTTGTCGTAGACAGCTCACAGGGTGTTGAAGCGCAGACACTTGCCAACGTTTATCTGGCAGTCGATGCTGACCTTGAGGTGCTTCCGGTAATCAACAAGATCGATCTTCCTTCCGCAAGACCTGAAGAGGTCCGTCAGGAGATCGAAGACGACATCGGACTTGATGCTTCTTATGCTCCGCTTATCTCAGCAAAGAGCGACATCAATATCGACGAAGTGCTTGAGAAGATCGTTGAATATCTTCCCGCGCCTGAAGGCGACGAGACTGCGCCTTTAAAGGCCCTGGTATTCGATTCCAAGTACGATTCATACAAAGGTGTTATCGTCAGCGTAAGAGTCAAGGACGGCACTGTAAAGACCGGTGACCGCATCAGGATGATGCACTCCGGAAAAGAGTTCACCGTAACAGAACTCGGTAAGTTCCATCCGGGCGAACTTGTACCTACAGAATCACTCAAAGCAGGTGAGGTAGGTTACATCTGCGCATCCATCAAGAATGTAAGAGATACAGCTCCGGGCGATACGGTTACTCTTGCAGAGAATCCTGCAGAAGAGCCGCTCATCGGATATAAGGGAATCCAGCAGATGGTATTCTGCGGTATCTATCCCGTTGACGGTGCAAGATACGGTGACCTTAAGGACGCTCTCGAAAAGCTAAGATTAAACGATGCTGCTCTCTCATTCGATGCAGAGACATCAGCAGCTCTGGGCTTCGGTTTCAGATGCGGCTTCCTGGGACTCCTTCACTACGAAGTAATCCAGGAAAGACTTGAGCGTGAGTTCAATCTCGACCTTATCAGTACGGCGCCTTCCGTTATCTACAAGATCTATCTTACGGACGGTTCAGTCGTTGACTGTTCCAACCCTACGAACATGCCTGATCCGGCATCCATCGATTACATGGAAGAACCTATCGTTAAGGCTACAATCATGCTCCCCAAGGAATATGTCGGAAACATCATGGAGCTCTGCCAGGAGCGCCGCGGCGAATATACTGACATGAAGTATCTTGATGAGAAGCGTGTAATGCTTCACTACAAGATGCCTTTGAATGAGATCATCTATGACTTTTTCGATGCGCTCAAATCACGCACGAGAGGTTATGCTTCATTGGACTACGAGCCTGCAGGATACCAGAGATCCAAGCTCGTTAAGCTCGACATTCTCCTTAACGGCGATCCCGTCGATGCATTGTCCTTCATCGTACATTCAGACAAAGCGTATGCAAGAGGAAGAAGAATGTGCGAGAAGCTCAAGGAGAACATCCCGAGGCAGCAGTTCGAGATTCCCGTACAGGCTGCGATCGGCGGCAAGATCATTGCAAGAGAGACGATCAAGGCTTACCGTAAGGACGTTACTTCCAAGTGTTACGGTGGTGATATCTCACGTAAGAAGAAGCTCCTCGAAAAGCAGAAGGAAGGTAAGAAGCGTATGAGACAGGTAGGTTCTGTCGAAGTACCGCAGGAAGCCTTCATGAGCGTTTTGAAGCTTGATGACGAGTAAGTATTTAACGAGGGTGTCTCAAAACTGAGATACCCTCTTTTTTGCTGTATATAATTAGCGGGCTTTCCCCCAAAGTATCTTTTCGGGCGGTGTGGGGGAAAGAAATGCATTATTTTTCCCCCAAGTGGTGATTTTCGGGCGGTGTGGGGGAAAGGAACAGAGGGCATTGTTTTGACGCGGCAACTTTTTATGTATAATCAAAGATATGAAGATAAAGACTAAACACATCACTTATGAACAGGCTATGGCGCTTCCTTCATGGGAGCATAAAAAGCCCAAGAAACCGTCCGCTCTGCTTGCAGGCGTGGCACGTCTTTTGCTCAACGGCGAACTGAAGAAAGTAGATTTCACATACGATCAGATCGACATGGAAAAAGCCGGCGACGGCCCGTGGATGATACTGATGAATCACTGCAGTTTCACCGATCTTTCCATCGCATTCAAAGTGCTTAAAGGCCGTCCGTTCAGCATAGTCTGCACGTCTGATGCACTTGTCGGTAAAGAAGGTCTGATGAGATCTCTGGGCTGCATTCCTACCAGAAAATTCGTATCTGATATATCGCTTATTTCCGATATGGATTATGCTCTCAATGTTAATAAAGCAAGTGTGCTGATGTATCCTGAAGCAGGTTATTCTCTTGATGGTACAGGCACCAGGATCCCAAGAAGATTAGGCGTGCTTCTTAAGAAACTAAAGCACCCCGTCGTCATGATCACCACATATGGTGCATTCACAAGAGACCCACTTTATAACAATCTTCAGAAGCGCGATGTAAAGGTAAGCTGCACGGTGAAGTGCCTTTTTACTCCTGAAGAACTTGCCAATACAAAGGTAAGACAGATAGACGAGATTGTGGATAAAGAATTCACTCTTGATTACTTCAAATGGCAGCAGGACAACAACATCGAGATCGATGAACCTTTCAGAGCCGACGGCCTTAACAGGATCCTTTATAAATGCCCTCACTGCCTGAAGGAAGGTATGACTGAAGGTAAAGGTATCAACCTGACCTGCCGTGAGTGCGGAGCTTCTTATGAACTCGATACTTTGGGAAGACTTAAAGGCATCAATGTCGAGCCGAAGTTTACGCATGTTCCTGACTGGTTCAGATGGGAAAGAGAGCAGATCAAAGAAGAAATATCCAACGGAACTTACTCTCTTGATGTACCATGCGACATTGCGATCCTGAAAGATTCCAAGGCTCTCTATATGGTCGGAACAGGAAGGCTTCATCACGATAACAACGGTTTCGTTCTTGACGGTTGTGACGGCAAGCTTCACTACGAGCAGGCACCGAATGCTTCTTACAGCGTTAACTCCGATTACTTCTGGTATGAGATAGGAGACATCGTTTCCATCGGTACTAATGACTGCCTGTATTTCTGCTTCCCTAAGGAAGGTGACATTGTCGCGAAAACAAGGCTTGCTGCAGAGGAATTGTATAAGCTTTCCAAGGGTAAGACATCGTCTGAAAAAGACGAATAATATTACTGCAACGAATAAGGCGTCACCTGTTGCAGAAAATCACAGTGATTGTCAGGGTACACTGTGACTTTTAGTGTGATTTTTTACTTCCTGCTTTGAAAAATCACAGAAAAATCACGCAGCTGCAGACTTTTTGCAGACTTTTATATTGGTGAACACGAGACATTTCAAAAAACAGGGCCGTCTCATCTGTTTTGAGACAGCCCTTTAGTTTTAAGTGTTAATCAATAGCTTTTTATCTTAGCATCTGGCGTCCGTAGCCCTGCTTTTCGAAGTCTGAAGCATTCTCGTCAGGACCATTGTTCTCAGCCTCAGGCATTGCGGTTTTGAAGTCAAAGCTCTGTTTGTCAGCATAATCCCAGCCAGTCTCGAGTGATACGAAATCCTTTGTCGTCTCAATAGCCGTAATCGGGAATGAGGTATCGTAGTAGTTTTCAGCGCCGGGTTCGGGAGCCAGGTCGTGGCTGCTTGCCTTCGAAAGCATCTCGATATCATGCTTTTCTCTGCTGTGAAGGACCTTCGGCAGGATCTCAGCACACACATATGCGGCACCGCCGAGTGCGAGGAGAAGTAACAGAGGTTCGAGCGGATGCTCGAAAATAAACCTCATGACTGCCGAGTCTCTGGAGAAACCTGAGATAAAACGCAGGATACCCAAAACGATTGCGGGAGTAGCGTAAAGGAGAACACGGAGGCCGGAGTTCCAGCTGACTGCTTCCATTCTGGCCTTTCTGCCTGTGCGTTCTATTGTTTCCCAGCCTTTGGCATAAGGGAACTCGCCTGAGACTTTACCCGTCTGGCCGTTAACGATGTACTGATAATTAACGCCGTCGTAATCGAGGCTTAAGAACCAACAGGGAAGAAGTGCATACTTGATATCCTGATTGTTATAGGTAACAACGCTCATGTCTGAACTGGGAACGAAGTCATCGTAACCGAAATCAACCGCATCGCATACCTGCAATGCATATTTGTCGAGCCTTTTATAGATCCTGTCGGTCATGTCGAGAGGCTGTTCATCGTACTTCTCGGCAAAGTATCCCTGAAGGAATTCAGGTCTGAATTTCTCGAGTGCCGAATAGTCAAAAGGCTCTGCGGCAGCCATAAGGTTGTTGGCTATCTTGAGCTCTCCGTCAAACGGTACATCCTTGAGTCTGAAATTGACTTTGCCGTATGTCAGTCGTGAAAAGCTTTGTGATGTTGATGAGTGATTTTCCTGATATGCTTCATCAACCATCTTTCCCGTTCTGCCCTGTCCGGCAACTTT
Source organism: uncultured Clostridia bacterium (assembly GCA_947303185.1). GTDB lineage: Bacteria > Bacillota > Clostridia > Saccharofermentanales > Saccharofermentanaceae > Saccharofermentans. Next base: position 13,334 of record CAMYXF010000017.1, read on the forward strand.
AACTTCAACCTCTGATGAGATGATCCATGTAGGAACATAAAGTCCCGTCATCTTTGACAAGACTTTGGCCGATTTGAAGTTCTTGGGAAGATGGCCGACACTTTCGCAGTGTTCTTCAAATATCTTGATTGCCTTTTCCTTATCGAACTGGAAAGGAATGATGTAGTCAGGCTTGAACTCACGTGTAAGTCTTCTTGTAACGAGCGCAGGAGAGCCGCAGAATGCGCAGAACGTTGATGATGTGTTCTTATCAGTTACGATCTCGGCACCGCATGAATTACAGACGATCTCAATACGCTCAGCATCTTCTTTGCTGACTTCGATCGTGCCGTCGTAATTTTTCTCCGGGTTTACAAGTCCGAATGAACCGACTTTTTCAAGTGTGTCGGGATCGAAAAGACCGCCGCAGTTGCGGCAGATCGATGCTCCGTGTTCAGCGTCGTAAACAAGGTTGGAAGCACAGTTCGGACACTTATAAGAATCTGCCGAGAAAGTCCTGACCTTGGGTACGCCGAATCTTCCCGCATTATTAGCAGGATTGTCCCAAATTGCCATATTACTCTACCCCTTTAGTATGATTATTCCTAAATAAATATACCTTAAGGCTCAAATTACTGTCAATTATAATTGATTTGACGGAATAACCCTTTCGAACATGACCAAAAATCACACTTTTTGTAAAGAATGTTTAACACCTTTGGTGTACGAACCCAATATTAACTATTGATATGGTATGCTTTTCATGAGGTTTAAAAGAGAGGAGAGTCCATTATGGATTTTGATAAGCTGCTTTCAGGTTATAAGTCTAAGGCCTGCGTGATTTCAGTTGATGTATATCCTGATGACCGTTATGGTAACATCCGCATCGTGGCAGGAAACAAGCCCCATTGCGAAGATATGATTAGAACCATGCAAAAAGAATTCATACCGGATTCGCCTTATACGGAATACTTGCCCGAGAATAAGAATTTCGAAGATTTCTGCTACAGAAGCGCGATTTTGGGCCAGCCTCTCCACACTTACGTGCCGCTTCCTTTCATGAACCTTTGGCTCAATATGTTCCTTCTTCCTTTGGAATCAGACAAAGAGAATACGGGCTATTGTCTGTACTCATATGATGTTGCTCCCCAGGCTGATGCAGAGCAGAGAGCAAGTCTTTCTGCAGATACTGCTGCAACAGTCCTACAGACATGCATCAAGCTCAGAGGGTCGAGCAATATTAAAGAAACCATCGGTGAAGTAATAAACGATATCCGAGAGATATGCGAATCTGACCATTGCTGCATTTTGCTTGTTGATAAGGAAACACGTACTTGTAAGACATTCTGTGAAGCGTTCAGTGAAGGAAGCACTGCTATTCCTATGGATGAGTTCCTTGATGACGGATTTTTCGATATTACACAGTCGTGGGATGATACTATCGGCGGAAGTTCCTGCGTTATCGTAAAGAACCAGCAGGACAGGGAGTGGCTCGAGTCGGTTAATCCTTTATGGTATGAGTCTCTTACGGAAGCAGGCGTATATAACATCGTATTGTACCCACTCATATATAATGACAAGACTCTCGGTTATATGTGGTCACTCAATTTCAATGAGGAGAATACGGTAAAGATCAAGGAAACACTCGAGCTTACGACATACTTTATTGCTTCCGAGATCGCAAACTACCAGTTGCTCAAGAAGCTTGAGACGATGAGTACCATCGACATGCTTACGGGCGTTAAGAACCGTAATGCGATGAATAACATGATCAGCAACATCATCGAAGACAAAGCAACGATGAAGTGTCCTTACAGCGTAGTCTTTACTGACCTTAACGGCTTGAAGCGCGTTAATGACCAGAACGGACATACTGAAGGTGATAATCTCCTTAAGACTACGGCACACATGTTCAGCGGCATTTTCTACGATGCAGAAGTATACCGTGCAGGCGGTGACGAGTTCATGATCCTTGCATCCGAGATGGATGAGGACGTTCTCGAAGCGCGCTTAAAGAGAGTTGCCGAACAGTCTGAGAAGGAAAACATTCATGTCTCCATCGGTACATACGTAGTCCGTGAAGGCGAAGACATCCGTACCGCAATGCGTGTTGCAGATGAGAGAATGTATGCAGACAAGAACGCATACTACGAAGCGCATCCTGAACTGAAGTACAGGTAAGTTTTTCAGAACAGTTTAATTCGCTTTTTTAGGTCGGAGAATTTTTCCGACCTTTTTATCTATTAGGCTCAAACCAAATGATACCGGAATGGAACATGCAAGAACCACGAGCACGAACAACGGTACATTCTTGATGTAATAGAAAGAGAGCGCGGATTCCTTGATCATGCAGTAACCGAACATGTTGATGAAGATTCCGTGGATGAGATAGAGCTCTAAAGTGAACTTGCCGAGGAATCTTAAGACGGGGTTTCCGACCTTCATCTTCATGCTGAGAAGGTAATAGAGCATTGCAAACGCGATGGTATAAAGGAACTGGAAGATCCATGCGAAAAGATCTGCCTTATAACCGTTTGCCTCAGACCAGTTCGTGTGCGAGATCTGGAAATACAGATTGCCTGCAGTATCTGCAAGACGCCATAAAACTGCAGCAACTGCGATCGTGATGATGAGTTTTAACACATACAGTTTTTTGCAGCTCTCGAAAAACTTTTTCTCGAATTTTGATACAAGGATTCCAAGCAGGAACATGTGGACAGTATTGAACCACCATGTGCCATAACCGTATCTGATGCAGAAGAAGATCCATGCTCCGGAGCCTAATGCAACGATAAGTATTCCTGCCCAGTCTTTCTTGATAAGGCCGAAGCCTACATAGAAGAGAATGTAGAGGAGAAGTATGCAGGGAATATACCAGATGAACGGATGGACGGTATCGTGGTTTCCTGTCATGAAGGGATTTTTGAATCTTATGGGGAGATGTCTTAAGTGTCTGAAGTAGACATAGACGAGCTCTGTGAGTATCGTCGGAATGAGGATCGGAATGAGTCTTACGGGAATGAAACGTTTGAAAAAATCAGGCTTTGTTTTCGCGCTCTTGTAAAGACCGAAGCCTGAGCAGAACAGGAACATTCCGACCATGGGGTATCCTGCTGTTACGAAGATGTCCAAGCCCTTTCTGATGAAGACGGGATTGAGCCATGGAGCGCATGTAACCTGGGCCATGTGATGGAAGCAGATGATGATGGCGCAGAAACCAAGAAAACATTTGGTCTGGTCAAAAGACATGTTGCCTTCGTTCCATTCTTTTTTCTTGCTGAATTTAATTCCGACAAACAGAAGCGCAGCCAGCGCGACATACCAGATAGCGATCATAATTACCCCCGGGTGAACATGCGTTATTCAAACCAGGTAATTATATCAAAAGTTATGCTGTCGGTCTTGGGTATCCGCACTCGCTGCAGAATTTTCCGGTAAGACCTTTAGTGCCGCATTTGCAGTCCCATGTCCCGTCGGGATTAAGTGTTGAACCTTCAGTTGAAACATCAGGTGCGGGCGCAGGATTTGCAAAGCCCTGCATCATGCCCATACCCATGAACCCGTTCATCGGCATCGGCTGCGGAACAGGTTCTCCAGCGTTATTTGCAGCTGCAATATAAGGATTAACAGTAGATACTTCGATATGTGCACCTGATTTAGTTACACATTCCCTGATCAGTTCGCAGATCGTCTTATCGACTTCAGCTCCGCCCATTTCGCACGCGGTTTCACCGATTGTCCTCCTGATTCCTGTACAGCCTGTGAGCAGGGAATCGTCATAGATAATGGTTAGGGAAGAACTTGCGGAATAATCCATGGGCATCATGGATCTGTCGACAGGTATGCTCGGATCTCTCTGGACGTAATGCCATCCGGGAATGTTTTCCTTATCTGAAATCTCCTGGATCTTTGCAAAGATGTCCGATTCAACTTCCTTGCTGTCAGTCTGTTCGGGAAGGTTGCCTGCTTTCCTGTATAACTCGACAAGAACAGTCCCGTCCTTGCCCGGTATCTTACTGATCTTCTGCTTGGTAGTTACGTTGCTGTTGTACATCATTCCACTTGAGAAATGATGAGTCTCAACTGCTGTTACGGGACCGTGTTCTTCCTTTATCAAACGTGCTTCTTTTAAGTTGGGATATTTCTTTTCCTCTGATATGAGCGCTTCATTTGAAGCAGCAGTGAAAAATGCTTTGCGGAATTCATCGGAAGCTTCTTTATATATGTCTTCAGTTCCTTCTCTGAAAGTTATTTCTGAAGAAGTACCGTCTTCAAATTTAAGCGTCAGGAAAGTGATGACATGAGTATGCTCGTCGTTGTAAATAACGGGAGCTGAGGGCGTTTTGCCGATCCATTCCGTGATCTTATACTTTTCGATGAGTGATCTGAAAATATCGATCGTTTTCTGTGTGAGTTTGAAGTGTTTTATTGAAACATCATTTGAGAATCTGGTGTTTTCCGTAATCTCAAGGTTATCTCCGGTAAACTGAATATCCGCATCGATGACCTGATCGATAGTCGGACTGAACATAATGAACTTATAGCTGATACCGGTGATGTTCATAGGCGCTCCTTAATTCCAATGCAAATGGCTATAAAAATTCCAAAAACTGTAATATAGATACTTTACCTTCGTGATTATTATGGTATCATTCTTTGCTATATCTTGTGAAATGGGGGGAGACAGTATGAGGGATAACCTTAAAAGAATGATAAGTTACTACAAGCCTTATCTGGGAACATTTTTCCTGGATATGCTTTTCGCGATCGTAGCTTCGGCGATATCTCTCGTAATCCCTCTAGTTGTCGGAGACATTACCAATGAGATTCCGAACCTGACAGCAGAAGAGGGCATGAGAAAGATCCTGACATTTGCAGTGATCCTCGTTGCGCTTGTCATAATCCAGTTCTTTGCGAATTATTACATCTCATATGTCGGTCACGTCATGGGCGCCAAGATGGAATACGATATGAGGGCCGAGATATTTGCGCACTACCAGAAACTCTCATTCTCGTTCTACGACGACCAGAAAGTCGGACAGCTCATGAGCAGGATCACGAATGACCTTTTTGAGATCACTGAACTCCTGCATCACGGACCCGAAAATATAGTTATATCTCTTATAAAGATAATCGGTTCGTTTGTGATCCTTACTTGCACAAGCGGTTATCTGACGATTGCCGCATTCATCCTTTTGCCTGTGATGTTTGTCTTTGCTTTTATCCTCAACAAGAGAATGCGCAAAGCCTTTAAGATGAACAGGGTAAAGATCGCGGAGATCAACACGCAGATCGAAGATAACCTCTCAGGTATAAGAGTCGTTAAGTCTTTTGCAAATGAAGAGATCGAGAACGAGAAGTTTAAGATAGGCAATGACGGTTTCCTCAAGGCGAAGAAGGCAAGTTACCTTAACATGGGTATCTTCCATTCCGGTATGACGGCATTCACATTCCTTATCAACATCCTGGTCATCGTTGCAGGCGGTATTCTCATGAGCAAAGGACTCATCGAAGTGTACCAGTTTGTTACGTTCCTTCTTTACATCAACGTATTCACCGAGCCTGTAAGAACGCTTATTGATTTTACCGAGCAGTTCCAGAACGGTTACACGGGATTCGAGCGTTTTGTCGAGATGATCAACATTGAGCCTGACATCAAGGATAAGGACGGTGCAGAGCCTCTGACGGACGTTAAGGGCGATATCGAATTTGAGGATGTCTCATTCAAATACAAGGAAGGCGCGCACAGAGTTTTAAGACACATCAATCTTGAAGTTCCCGCAGGCGCTTATGTTGCGCTTGTCGGTTCTTCAGGCGGCGGTAAGACTACCCTCTGCAGCCTTATACCGAGATTCTATGACGTAACAAACGGCACGATCAGGATTGACGGCAAAGACATAAGAGACGTTACACTGAAGAGCCTCCGCGACAACATCGGAATCGTACAGCAGGATGTCTATATGTTTGCAGGTACGATCTATGACAATATCAGTTACGGAAGACCGGGCGCATCAGAAGAGGAGATAATCGAAGCAGCAAAGCTTGCCAACGCACACGACTTCATCATGTCCCTGCCTCACGGCTATGCGACGGATATAGGCCAGAGGGGCGTTAAGCTCTCAGGCGGCCAGAAGCAGCGTATCTCGATCGCCAGAGTGTTCTTAAAGAACCCGCCGATCCTGATCTTTGACGAAGCAACGAGCGCACTTGATAACGAGAGTGAGAACATCGTTAAGGAATCTCTCGAAAGACTCGCGAAAAACAGGACCACGCTGGTTATCGCCCACAGGCTTTCGACGATCCGTAATGCCGAGAGGATCTTGGTCCTCACCGAAAACGGCATTGAAGAGAGCGGAACACACGACGAGCTCATGCAAAAAGACGGTGTGTACGCCTCGCTTTACAAGTTTAACGAGTAACAACAAACATAAGGTCCTCACGGCTGTGGGGACCTTATAATTTGTAACATTAATTTATATAATTTCTTTTTGACAATTTCATCTTTAATGTATAATGAAACATTATGGGTTTTTCTCAATGAGCGTAATAAAAGAAAGGGGTTTTCCAACATGAAAACAGCAGGAAAAGGTTTATTCAAGATGTTGCTGGCATTTACAGTCGCAATCTCATGCCTTATTGGTATCGGGATGACGACTGCTGCAGCTGAGAATTATATCAGAGATTTTGAGTACAGCGGTGTTTATCACGAAGGTGATGAGATTTACATAACTGCACGAGAGCTCGGTATTCGCACAGCTTCTACTACTGTTGCGTTTGTACATAGCGATGAGGTGCTTGTCGTTAGTAAAGAAGTGGATGAAGATGGATATGGAGTTTATGGATTTACCAGAGGTACTGAATTCATTGCGATCGAATCAGCAAAATGCTCATTCCAGACAGATGGAATATATTTTTTAAACGGTAATGGTTCTAATGATGCTCCGTATGAGTTTGCTTCGCACAGCCTTTTGAATGATGACCAAAGAGTTGTACAGGATATGATAGATGATCTTCCTGATGTTGACGATGTAACTGAAGGTGACAGAGATGTTATTGAAGCAGCAAGAGCTGCTTATGAAGGATTATCTGATAAAGATAAAGAATTAATCGATATCAAAAAGTTAAATGCTGTTGAGATTCAGATTGATCAGATTGATAAGAATAAAGCTGCAGAGGTTATGAAACTTATCGATGCTATCGGTGATGTTGAGCTGACCGATGAGTGCATAGAAAAGATCAACGCTGCTTTAGATGCATACAGAGCACTTACAGACAAGCAGCAAAGCTATGTGGAAAATGCAGATGATATGTATGCTGCAGAAGATAAATACTACAGCATGTTAAGAGAATCTGTTCAGAAGAAAGTGTTAGATAAGATAAATGCTCTTCCTGCTGCAGATAAACTCACCATAGAAAATTATTATGACGTTTACGATGCTGCATATGAATTCAATGAAATCTTAACAGAAAAAGAGCAGGCTGGTTTCGATACTACTGCTAAGAAAAAGCTTGATGAAGCTGTAAAAACAATGTACTCATTGGCTTTGGAAGCAGGCGAGCAATTGCTTTCAGATTATGGTGCTGATTTAGAAGAAGAAACGTACAATGAACTTAAGAAAGTAGTTGATGCAGCTGCTGCAATGGTTGAAGCTGGTAAGATGCCTTCTTATGATGAATTTAAAGAATTGCTGTGGCCTGTTTTCTATGCAAGTTTCGAACTTTACGATATTTATAAAGTAATTGAAGGCGCTGACGCTGCATGGACTGTAGGCAGTACTGATTCAATCGTAATCAGGATCCTTCAGGCCGGTATCAAGGATAAGGCTTTCGATAACACATTCTTTAGTTTCGAGTATGCTGGAAGCAAGATCTATATTGACGGTGAGCTTACTGACAGCAAGTTCATTACGGCAGAAGAGGGAAGTGTAATCATTACCATCATGCCTGAGTTCCTTAAGACTCTTTCTACAGGTGAGCACACGATTACAGTATTGTTTGATAACGATGTAACTGTTACTTCCAAATTTACTATCAAGCCTGCTGCTTCTGTTCCCGCATCAGGTGAGTCCGTAAGCCATTATGTTATCCTCGGTATATCAGCAGTCCTCCTCGCAGGCGCTGTACTGACACTGAGAAAGCACATGGTTGACTCAGTTAAGTAATCAGGATTTTAACTGAAATAAAATAGAGGCTGTCCTTTGGACAGCCTCTATTTGTTTGAAATGGTGCGCCTGACAGGACTTGAACCTGCACACCTCACGGCACCAGAACCTAAATCTGGCGTGTCTGCCAATTTCACCACAGGCGCTTATCGGCGACCATTATATCACTTTGATTGCTAAATATCATATTCATGTCATTAGCATAGTAAAAATGAAACTCTATGATAAGATTGTCGGGGAAGTCATAAGAAACTTTCATTTTTACTTAGGAGTTTATTTGTGTCTGAGAAAAGGAAGCGCAGAGAAAACATAATCACGGCCCTTCTTATCGCAGGAATGTGCATAGTTGTAGGCGGAACGATAATCTTTGTTATCAAGTTTTCGCGTGGCGGTGATGAGAATAAGCTGTTGTCGGCCGGAATGACTGAAGCAACAGACGTTTCACTTGAAAGCATGACAGATGTTGTAAGTACAACCTCTGCAGCCCCTGAAACAACGGCTCCCGAGACTTCTGAGACAACTGAAGAAACAACAGAGACTACTCCTGAACCCACACCGACTGAAGAACCCACACCCACGCCTGAACCCGAACCCGAGAAACTTACGAGTATCAGGAACTTAAGCGCGGGAACTGTCTTAAGCCGTGATGAGATCGATACGGATAACCTTTCGCAGTATTTCAATTCTGAGGAGATCGAAGAGGGCGACAGCGTTTATGAGAGAATCTACGGCCAGTCTTATGTCGATAATGACAATATCGATCTGAGCGATCTGAGATATCTCAAGATGCTTCACGTGAACTTTGACGGTGATTACCAGGTCGGTGAGATGATAGTAAATGAGCTCGTTGTTTCAGACGTTCTGGATATCTTTGAGACCCTTTGTGCAGAAGGCTATGAGATTTATTCGATGTATCTTATCGATGATTTCTGGGCAGGTGATCCCGATGATTCGGACTGGTACTCGATCGAAGCAAATAATACATCATGTTTCTGCTACAGAACTGCTACAGGTTCCGGCAATCTTTCCAAGCATGCACTTGGCAGGGCGATAGACATTAATCCCCAGCAGAATCCTTATGTTACATACGATTCTGACGGTGATGCCCACTATTCTCATGATAATGCATCGGACTATGTATATGACAGATATGATGGCGATCATATGATCACTACAGACGACAGGGCATATGAACTTTTCATCAATTACGGATGGACATGGGGCGGTAACTGGTCGAGCCCCAAAGACTATCAGCACTTTCAAATGTAAGCCTGAAGTGAAAAAAGAATTGACTAACTGATTTTCACTTGATAATATTTTGGAATGATAATTCCTGACAGAAGAAAACAGATCCTGGATATTTTGGAAGAAGAGGGCGAGATCAATACGACCGTCCTTTCAACGCGTCTTGGCGTTACCGGAGCTACCATCAGAACTGACATCAGAGCCCTTGAAAGAGAAGGCGCTATCGTCAGATTCCACGGCGGTATCAAGCTTCCCCACAAGATGCCTTCCTACAGCGGCGAGAACTATATGGTCAGAGCCGTTACCCATGTCGATCTTAAGAATGCCATAGGTGCAAAGGCTGCAACGCTTGTCGGAAGCGGAAATACGATTTTCATGGATGCGAGCTCAACGACCTTTCATATGATTCCTTACCTCAAGAAAGTTAAGGATGTAACAGTTATCACCAATGGTATCCATACTGCGATGGAACTCCAGAGAAACAGCAATTTCAAGTCGATCATCATCCTGGGCGGAATGCTGAGACCGCATTCGGGTGCCATCGAGGGGCTTTCATCCAAAGAAATGATCGGAAGGCTTTCAGCTGAGTTTTATTTCGTTTCCGGTAACGGTTTTTCTGCCGATGCCGGACTTTCAGGTGATAATTTCTTTGAGCTTGAGCTTAAGAGACTTTGCGCAGACCGTGCCAAAAAGATAGTTGCACTGATCGATTCGACCAAACTGGGTGCTGATTCTGCTTCTTCGTTCATCCCTGCCGAGAAGATCGATTATCTCGTAACAGATTCCGGTGCTTCTCCCGAGAGCGTTGCTTTATGCCGTGCAAAGGGCATTGAAGTGCTTATTGCGGACGTTTGATCACTAATCGTTCGAAAATTCTGTTTATTTTTCTTTTAATGCTATAATACTCGGATAAAGTCATTTTCTTTTAAAGAGGTTAGGAAGATGCAGATCAATCCGATTATTTTGCCCAGCTGGCTTTCAAGCAAGTGCGTATTCCAGCAGGGTGTAGAACTTAAGATCGAGGGTGTTGCCGCACCCAGTGCTACAGTTACTCTCGAAATAGTCAAAGACCCGACGGACGGCAGAAAGGTCAGTAAACTCGATACCGATTACGGTGTCATCTTAAGCCGTGAGACCACTACGTCATCAAAGGGTAAGTTCAGTTTTACGATCCCGCCTTATAAGGCTTCCAGCGACTCTTATACATTTTCGTTTAAGTGCCTTACCGACCAGACCACTCTGACCGACTTGCGATGCGGTGACGTCTGGGTCTTCCTGGGATCTGATTTCCTGTCGATCCCCATGAAGGAAGCAAATGCCACAAAGGCTCCTTTAAAGCGCAAGGTAATGAATTACCTGAGATTCTTCTCTCCCGTAAGATCAGGTCTCGAAAAGGGAGAGGAAGTATATCCTGCAGAAGAAAAGACACACTACAAGGAAGCTGAGTGGATCAAGGTTACTGAGACTGCAAAGCTTTCTGAGGTTTCTTCTTCCGCTTTTGCTTTCGCATACAGATTGAGTGACCAGATCTCTTATCCTGTAGGTGTAGTAGATCTCTCATATAACGATTCGACCATCCTTAACTGGATCGCTCCTTTTGCCATGGACAGGGTTGAAGCGTTAAGGGACGTAGTAGAGCAGATGGGCCTTTATCTCGACGAGGAAGGCTATAAGAAGCTTCTTGCGATCGACGAGAAAAAGAAGAAGGCCGTTGAGCTTAAGGAAGAGTACAAAGAGACGATCGAGTCCGGCGACATCGATATCTCGATGCAGGATGAGATCAAGAGACTGGAAGGTCAGGATCCTGACGACATCAAGCCTCTCGATATCGATTTCCCTACGTCCGGAGACAGCTCTCTTAATGAGACAAAGGGCCATAAGGAGAATATCTCTTTCTCATCTGCAAGCCAGCTCGATTTCGGCATGGTACCCGAGAAGAAGGATGACGGCAAGCTCACCAAGGAAGATGAGAAGAAGTTCATCAAGCAGAAGTTCAGAATGTCAATTCTTTACAGGACTAAGCTTGCTCCTTTGAAGAATCTTGCAGTAAGAGGATTCTGCTTCTCACCTGACAAGGGAGAACTCCTTTTCGAAAGATACGATCTTTTCCTCATGGGACTTCTTACGACTCTTGCAGAAGTATTTGAGCCTAAGGAAGTTTTCGATGAGACGGTCATGCCTTCGATCCTTTTCGTAACTATGCATCCTGATGACGTTGACTTCGAAAATCCATACAGCGTTCTCGAATTCAACGAGAATTTCACTGCATTTACAAAGCTTCTTTCGATGCCTTCTGGAATCGTAAGTATGCACGACATGCTCCTGCCTGATAAGACGATAAGCTTTATTCTCGGCATGAGACTTGCAACGATCGCTTTGGGAACACACTTCTCACCTAAGATGAGTAAGTCTTCACCTGAGCCGAACGATATCGAGATCGCAGGCAACAAGAGAATCATCAAGTTCAGCAACCTGGGTTCCGGACTTAATTACAATGATGCATCAGGCGAGATTACGGGATTTGCCGTAGCTGGCGAGGACCGTATCTTCTATCCGGCTCACGCCAAGAGCCTTTACGGAATGTGCGTAATGGTATGGAGAGACGACGTTGAAGAACCTCAGTCCATCACATACGGATTCACGCCTTTCCCGCACGATGCGACACTTAAGAACGGCGAAGATCTCCCGATCCTTCCTTTCAGATTCGACAGGGATCCGGCTTACTTCGCACCTGACTTGAGCTTCACACGCTGCGACTGTCTTGAGTTTGTTGGTAAGAGAACACCCGATTCAGACTTTGAGACACTTGAGATCTACAGAACATTCAAGGGCAAGGGAATCATTTCCCAGGATAATATCCACAAGCTTACGGGCAGCGCTTCTTTGAGGATCCGTTATGAGACAGACAAGTCCCTTTACGGATTTGAACCCTGTCTTGAGTACGCTTCACTTTTCGCGCCCATTGAGATCTGGGGAAGATCAAGGATCCAGCTGTCGGTATTTAATCCCGACCAGAAGAAGAAAAAGCTTATCGTCGAAGACTTCGGCGAGGCCGAGATCAAGCAGCAGCTTACATGGCAGACGATCACGCTTGAGTATTCAGAAGACGGTCCGATCAAGCTCGACAAGCTGAGGATCTTTATCGAAGACAAAGAACGCAACGGCGAGATCTATATCGACTCGATCAATTTTATCTAAGAGAGGGCTAACTTATGAGCAACAAGCTTCTTTCTGCAATCGAAGATGACGTTTTCTTATCCGAAGGCTCAGTGCCGATAGTCATTGAAGGCTTAGAGCATTCTTACGATACGAAGGATTCACTTCCTGATGAGAGCATGCATAATTCGCATGAGCTTTTGTATTTGAGAGAAGGCAAGATCGATCTTATCATCGGCAGCGAGACGGTTACGCTTACAAAAGGTTCCGTCGTCGTAATCAGACCTCTGGTAAGACATAAGCTGGTTATCAGGAGCAGCAAGGCCGACATGCTCAATCTCTATTTCGGTTTTGTTCATGACACGTCCGATCTTGAGGCAACAAAGGAATCGAGAAAGACGAATAAGGCCATTCATACGAAGAGCAACAATGCAGGCCCGAGCGTATCTATCCCGGGTTCTCTTGCGAAGATCTCTTTGGAGAGTTTCCTTAAGTTCGCAGATCTCGGTGTAACCGAAGACAACGACATAACGAGACAGCCATTCTTCGTTATCAAGGGTAACGAGAAAAAGGAGATCAACCAGCTTTCAGAGCGCATCGTTCTCGAAGAAGCAGAGAACCGTTATGCAAAGGATCTCATGGTCCATACGCTCATGGTAGAGCTCATGATTATCCTCTCAAGAGCCATCAGAGGCGAATGGGAAGAGAGCCTCCGCGTTAAGAACGGAAAGGCTAAAGAACTCGTTGCGATTGCAAAACAGTATATGGACGAGAATTTCGACCAGGGAATCACGGTTTCCGAAGCTGCTTCTTACGTATTCTTGAGCCAGGGTTATTTCACCCGTGCTTTCAGGGATGATACCGGAATAAGCCCGATGAACTATCTCATGAAGAAGAGGATCGAGAAGGCCTGCAAACTTCTTCAGAACAACGAGATAAAGGTGTCTGCTATTTCTCTGCAGTCAGGTTTCTCATCACCTCAGAGATTCAATGTCGCATTCAGAAAACAGATGGGCATGACACCCATGGAATACAGAAAGAAATACCTTTGAGAAGGGGATGAAAAGTTAAATGTACGATTACGCTAATGACAACTCAATACCGGAGGAGAGCCGCCAGAACATGGATCTTCCCAAGATCGAGCATGCGGTAAGGGAGATCCTTGAGGCAATAGGCGAAGATCCTGACAGAGAAGGTCTTCAGGAGACACCCCAGAGAGTTGCAAGAATGTATGCAGAAGTCTTTGCAGGACTTCACAGAGATATCAGCAAGGACATCAAGACTTTCCACGGCGAAGGCAATGACGAGATGATCCTCATTGGCGACATTCCGTTCTATTCGATGTGCGAGCATCACCTTCTTCCTTTCCACGGAAAAGCGCATGTCGTATACATCCCGAAGGATGGAAAGATCTTTGGCCTTTCAAAGGTTGCAAGGATCGTAGATACGCTTTCAAGAAAGCCTCAGCTTCAGGAGAAGCTCACTTCAGAGATCGCAGATGCCATCGAGAAGGCAGTTGATGCAAGATCAGTATGCGTCGTTCTTGAAGCAGAGCACCTCTGCATGACGATGAGAGGCATCAGAAAGCCCGGTTCAAAGACTGTTACGTCTGCAATGCGCGGCGGATGCAGATCTGATATCAGAACCAGAAACGAAGCGCTCGCACTGATCAACAGACAGCGTTCCGTATAAAGGAGATAATGGGAAATGAACGCAGCAACTGACGGAAGATTTTGCGGAATTTACAAGTGCGGTAACCGCCAGCTTGAGATAGGCAAGAAGACGCTCATCATGGGCATTCTTAACCTTACGCCTGATTCTTTTTCAGACGGCGGAAGATACACCGATGTAGATGCCGCAGTAGACAGATGTTCTCTCATGATCCGTGAGGGTGCCGACTGCATTGATCTCGGTGCTGAAGCAACGGGTCCCAAGTCTGTTCCGATCTCTGTTGAGGAAGAACTCGAGAGACTCATTCCTGCATTGGAAGCGATCAGAAGCAGATTCGACATTCCGCTTTCAGTTGATACTTTTAAGTCAGAGACAGCAAGTGCAGCAATCACTGCAGGCTGCGACATCATCAACGACATCACAGGTTTCATGGGTGATCCTGAGATGGCTAAGGTCGTTGCAGATAACGGCGTAGGTGCCATCCTGATGTTCAACAAGAGAACAAACGGTGATAACCCGATTGCATATGAGCCGATCAGCAGACGTGCCGTAAGAGAGCTTACGGAGAGCGTTGAGATCGCCAAGAAAGCAGGCATTCCGGATAACATGATCATGACTGATCCCGGCATCGGCTTCGGTACCAACAGGGCAGAAGATGCCGAGCTTACGGCAGCTACACTTTCCATGGGACTTCAGGGCAAATACCCTATTCTTTATGCCGCTTCAAGAAAACGCTATGCAAGAGTTTTCGCAGGCGGCGACCAGGCAACTGAAATGATGCTTGATAACGCAACTGCAGGTCTTTCCATGACTGCCGCATCACTCGGCGCAGCAATGGTAAGAGTCCACAACGTTGCCGCTTCAAGGCAGATACTTGATGTGTTCGACACGTCATTCTATGCGTTTGCAAACCTCTAAAGTTTTCGAAAGGATAATGGGAATTGGATAAGATCACGCTCTCGAAAATGGAATTTGAAGGACATACCGGCTGTCTTGATTTCGAAAAGGTCGACGGCCAGAAGTTCATCGTATCTTTGGACATTTTCCTGGACAGGATAAAGGGCTGCTACTCAGACGAGCTTGCCGATACCGTGGATTACGCGATGATCTACGAAGAGGTCAAGAAGATCGTAACTGAAGACAAGGGCAATCTCATCGAGTGCCTTGCGCAGAAGGTCGCAGACGGCGTTCTTAAAACAGACGGCAGGATCCTGAAAGTTATCGTAAACATTTCCAAGCCGGAGGCACCTGTAAAGGGTATTTTCGAGACCATGGCAGTCACGATCGAGAGACGCCGCAAGGAATTCGTCGTACTCTCTTTGGGCAGCAATCTCGGTGACAGGGAAGCCAATATTCTCGCTGCAGAACAGGCATTAAAGGAATTAAGCGGCACGGAAGACTTCAGATATGCTTCTATCTATGAGACGGAGCCCGTCGGACTTGAAGACCAGCCGTATTTCCTTAACACATGCGTTGGTTTTTATACGGACATTGATCCGTTTGAACTTTTGGACAAGATTCACGTCATTGAGAACGACCTTATGAGAAAGAGGGAAGTTCACTGGGGACCCAGGACGATCGATATAGACATCATATTCTACGGAGATGAAGTGATAATGAAGCCTGAACTTACCGTTCCTCATCCGAGGTGGTATCTGAGGTCATTTGTCACGGTGCCGCTCCGTGATATCAAAGATGTGGACATCGAACACCCTGATGACAAGGAAGTGTCCCTATATCGGAAGCGCTGATAATTGAGTTATCAGTAGGCAAAGTTTATAATTAGGCACGTTATTTAAGAAAGTTGGAGGATTTTATGTCAGAAAACAATTCGGGCGCAGGCAACAACGAACAGAACAGGGATAATAAGCGCCAGAGATTCGATCCGGCAAAGCAGGAGGGCGGCAGATCCAGATCCCGCAACCAGAATCACAGAAGAAGAAATAACGGTCCCAGACAGGGCGGAAACGATAATAAGAAGCGTGATAACGCTGAGTTCCAGGCTGAAGGAAAGGTACAGAACCAGAATCAGAACGGTCAGAACCAGGGCCGTAATTCCGACAGACAGAATAACAACCGCAATAAGAACAACAAGTTCAAGCGCGAACAGAACCAGGGCGGAGAGAAGAAGCAGTACGACTCTCAGAATTCCAAGCCGAAGAATAAGCGCCCCAGCAGAGAGTTCGGTGATGAAGTCGCAAAGAACGTCAAGAAGGTTGAGACCATCGACGATATCAGAAGCGATAACGCCAGAATAACCAAGGAAATATATCTTGAGATCGCATCTCTCAAGAATATCAATCTCAACTGATCATGAAGGGTATATTCATTACTTTCGAAGGCATTGACGGGTGCGGTAAGAGCACGCAGTGCGAACTCCTTAAGGATTATCTTAAGGACAATAACAAGGACTTCATTTTTGTCAGAGAACCGGGCGGCACGGTCATCGGCGAGCGTATAAGAGAGATCCTTCTCGACAAGAAGAATACGCAGATGAATTCAAGAACTGAATTACTCTTATTTGAGGCTGCAAGAGCGCAGATCACGGAAGAGGTAATCAAGCCCGCGTTGGAAGAAGGAAAGATCGTCCTCTGTGACAGATTCTTTGATTCTTCATCTGCATATCAGGGCATGGCCAGAAACATGGGCATGGACTTTGTCGCAGGCCTCAATATGGCTGCCACGGGCGGACTTAAGCCTGACGTAACTTTCTTCTTTGATATTACAGTCGAAGAAGCGCTTGCAAGAAGAGGCAAAAGAGGCGAAGCTTCCGACAGAATAGAGCTTGCAGGAATCAAGTTCCAGGAAGATGTCAGAAAAGGATATCTTGAACTGGCTAAAGAATCCGACGGACGTATCGTAACTGTCGATGCGTCTCGCGGAGTAGAAGAGATTTTCGAAGACATAAAGGAAACGTTGAAAGGTAAGATCTGATGGCTTTTTCCAACATCATGGGACAGAAGCAGATAAAGCTCAGACTCGCTGCAGAAGCGCAGAGACGCGGCAGCGGTGCTTATATGCTCTCAGGTCCTGAAGGAATGGGAAAAAGACTCATCGCTGAAGAGTTTGCAAAGGCTCTGATGTGCAGTGATGCAGGTCCTAACGGTGCGTGCGGAGTATGCCCGAACTGCAAGTACTTCGATAACTTCACGACACCCGACGTTACCAGGGTTTACGAACCTACAGATACAAAGATGGTAAAGGTCGATTTTATCAAGGACAGTGTCGTTGCCGAATCGTACCTCAAGCCCCAGTTCGCAAGAACAAAGACATTCATAATAGACTTCGATTATCTGGGCGTGGAGAGCCAGAACGCTCTTCTTAAGTCTTTGGAAGAGCCCAGAAAAGACGTAGTATTCATACTCACAAGTTCCAACACTGATACGGTACTTGATACGGTAATGTCCAGAGTTACCGAGATCAAGCTCGATCCCTACAGTGATGAGGAATTGGAGCAGATCGTAAAGGCCAATTGTCCCGACCTTGAAGATTCAAAGGTAAAAGCAGCGGTCTATAACAGCGGAAGGATTCCCGGAAAGGCCATTAGCCTTGCCAGAGAAGATTCCGGCGTAAGCATAAGACACGAGATAAACAGCATCATGATCGCGATGCCTACGAGCACATATATCGATGTGTTAGAGGACTTCTGCGAAGTGCTGACGGGATTCAAGGACGATGCGAAGATAATCGCTTCTTCGATCCTTATGTTCCTTGATGACGCGGCAAGACTTATCAACTATCCCGACTGCCGCAAGATAAATAACGAGACAGACAGAGAGGCAATCGAGAATTTCGTTGCCGCAAATAAACATATAACGACACTTAAACTGGGAAGATGCAGTGAAGCGGTAAGTACTTTCATGAAGGCTTTGGACGTCAATTCCAACTTTGATTCCTCAGCTTCCGCCATGCTTCTTCGCATACATGAGGAGCTTAAGAAATGAAGATCGTAAATTTAAGAACAAGAGATGCCGGCGTCACGCTGAGATACCGCTGTGACGGCTTATCGCTCGCTTTGGGTGATGCGGTAATGATCGACACCGAGAATTGCGAAGAGATCGCATTCGTCGCCCAGGAGCCTTACGTTGAGGATTCCAAAGAAGATATTCCTTCCGTTAAGCGTATGGCAAGTGACAAGGAACTCGAAAAGTACTACGACATCTGCGCTAAAGAGAAGGATGCATTCTTCAAGTGCAAAGAGTTAATCGCCGCACGCAATATCGAGATGAATCTTGTTGACTGCGAATATACATTCGACTTAAGAAAGCTGACTTTCTACTTCACCGCTGACGGAAGAGTAGACTTCAGAGAACTCGTTAAGGACCTCGCATACACATTCCGCACCAGGATCGAGTTAAGACAGATCGGTTCCAGAGACCAGGCAAAGCTTGTCGGAGGAATCGGTATGTGCGGCAGAGAGCTTTGCTGCTGCAGCTTCCTCAATAAGTTTGCTCCCGTAAACTTAAAGCTTGCAAGATCTCAGGGCTTATCCCTCAATCCCGGCAAGCTCAACGGAGCATGCGGAAGACTTATGTGCTGCCTTCAGTTCGAGAAGGAAGCTTATGACGATGCTCACAGAAGACTTCCCGAACCCGGTTCACGTGTAAGAACACCTAACGGCATGGGTCAGGTTACGGATGTTAACTACATTGAAGAGACATTGAGCGTAAAGTTCGTATCTGAGAGCGAGACGGAAATCGAGAAGTTTTCATGGGCTGATCTTGAAGATCTCAACAGGGACATGGCAAAGCGCAAGCCTGCCCAGGATTCAGGCTTCAAGGACTATCCCGACATGAATGGGGCTTACGACGAAGATAATAACGAATAAGGCATTAAAGACCGGAAAAGTTGCAAAACATATGCGGTTTATACCGACATAAGTCGGTAACCCATTTTACTACTTGTTGACTTCGGTTTTTTGTGAAATAATCAAATCACTAATTGAATAGGAGGATAATTTACTATGGCATATGTAATTTCTGATGCTTGCGTTTCTTGCGGAACATGCGCTGACGGTTGCCCTGTAGGAGCTATTTCCCAGGGTGATACACAGTACAACATCGACGCTGATGTTTGTGTTTCCTGCGGTGCTTGCGAAGCTTCTTGCCCTACAGGCGCTATTGCTGAAGGCTGATAGA
>CAMYXF010000018.1 GCA_947303185.1 uncultured Clostridia bacterium
ATTGAAGGATCTGTTAACATCTTTTTACCTCTCTTCTCCTTTTATTCAAGTTCTTTAGCTGTGTGTATATTCTTCGAAGCCTTAAGCTTTTCAGCGGTGATAATTGCAAGAATGTCTCTTGCTGCTCTCTCGAGATCGTCGTTGGTTACTATGTACTCAAATTCACCTGCGCGTCTGATCTCGGCCTTTGCCTGTTCCATTCTTTTCCGGATCTTCTCTTCAGTCTCGGTGCCTCTTCCTCTGAGTCTGTTTTCGAGCACTTCCATTGAAGGGGGAAGGATGAATATCGTGACCGTGTCATCATCGAATTTTCTGTTGAGTGCGAGACTTCCTTCTATGGTGATATCGAAAAGAACATCCTGTCCTTTGCCGACCATCTCAGTGAGCGGGTCAGACGGTGTGCCGTAGTAGTTATCAACATACTTGTCGTACTCGACTATCTTGCCGTCTTTAATCATCTGCTCGAACTGTTCTGTTGTTCTGAAATAATATTCGACGCCGTCTTTTTCCTGTCCTCTCGGAGCTCTTGTCGTGACGGAAATCGAATGTCCTACGCTTCCGGGATTAGCCTGTTCCAAAAGTTCTTCAACTCTCGCAAGAACTGTGCCCTTGCCGACACCTGAAGGACCGGATACTGCTACTATCAATCCTCTGAAATCACTCATCCCAGCATCTCCTTTATCTCTGATGTTGCAAGTGCGGATGTTAATACGAGTCCGCTGTCAGTTACTATTACCGACTTGCACTTCTTACCTGCACAGCAGTCGACGAGCATTCCTCTGTCTTTTGAATCCTGCATCATGCGTCTTACAGGTGAAGACTCAGCAGCAGCGACGCAGATTATGCGTGATGCCTGTGCGATATTTCCGAAGCCGATGTCTATAAATCCAGATGCCATTTTCTGCCTTCCGTTATACGAGATTCTGAATCTGTTCCCTGATCTCTTCTACAAGGTTCTTCATTGAAAGAACTCTTGAAGTGATCTCGATGTCATTAGCCTTGCTTCCCGTTGTGTTAACCTCACGGTTGATCTCCTGAACGAGGAAGTCCATCTTCTTGCCGACGGGGCCTTCTTCTGCAAGGATCTTTCTTGCCTGTGAGAAGTGGGAAGAAAGTCTTGCCATCTCTTCGTCTATTGCGCACTTGTCTGCAAAGATCGCAACTTCTGCAGCAAGTCTGTTGTCGTCGTAGAATTCTCTCTGGTCGCTTGAAAGGATCTCGTTGATCCTTGCTGAAAGCTTCTGCTTATATGCTTCAACAACTTCGGGTGCTCTTGTTACGACTTCGCCTCTAAGGCCTTCGAGCGAATCGATCTTGGAAAGGATGGAAGCAACAAGGTTGTCGCCTTCTCTCTTTCTCATTGCAAGCATTCCGTCGATAGCAAGATTTAATGTCTCAAGAAGTTCTTTTGAAGCTGCTTCCTCATCGATCTGGTTCTGGGTAACGCTAAGTACGTCCTGCATCGTTGCGATTCTTGCAACGCCGAAATCATCTTCTCTGCCCGTTACTGCGCTGATAGCCTTTGCAGCTTCGGAATATTCCTTTGCAAGACCGGAATTGACTGTGACAGTCTGGCCTGCCTCGCCCTGGTCTTCGTAATTGATGAAGATGTCGATCTTACCTCTGAGAAGTCTGTCCGTAACTACGCGGCGGATATCACCGTCAAGATAGTTGAACATTCTGGGCATTCTGATCGATATATCGCAGAATCTGGAATTAACGGATTTGAGTTCAATATTGTATTTTCTGGTGTCGTAAACTTTCTCGCCACGGCCGAAGCCTGTCATCGAGTATGCCATGTGATTACCCCTAATGAAGATATAGACAAAAACGGGCTTGCCGCACAAGGGATATCCCTCTGCTTTAAGCCCAAAAGTATTATATATTATATATATAGGGTTGTCTATCAAAGATAATTTATCTGTCCCGCAAACGCCTTAATTCATTACGTTTGCGGACTCGAAAAAATTTTTTCGAGCGTGTTTTTAGGGTAGCATTTCGGAGTGATTTATTGTACCCGTTTTTCTTGTTAGAAATGCTGTGTGACGAAATCATTGACGAAAAGAGCACTATTCGTCAATAAAATCGTCAAAATGAGCCGAGATTGACGAAATCATTGACGATTTTGCCCGATTTCGTCAATAGAATTGTCATTAGGGTTTCCGTTAGCTCAAAAAGAGTTTTACTCACACGATCCTCACCGGTCTGAACCCGACATAATCAGCGGAAGAGCAGATGAGCTTCATGCCCTTATAATCGCCCTCGTAAGCTTTCTTGTGGGCAGTTCCGTGAAGGTGTCCGTAGACGCAGTAATCGACGCCGCCTTCAGCCATCATGTCGGCAAATTCGGTGAAATCCATTCTCGATGTAACCGGCGGATAGTGGATCATCATGATATGCTTCTTTTCGTGTTCAGGATCAGCCTTAACGAGCTCGTCGATGCACATCTTTATCCTTAACTTTTCGCGCTCATAGATCTTCCTGTTATCGGAACCTTCAAGACTCTCTTTTGTCTCTATCATCCACCCTCTCGTGCCTGATATCAGACAGCCGTCGACTTCGACGACATTGGTCCTTACGAACTCGAGATTATTGAATCCGTTAGCAGCGAAATAATCTTCCATCTTTCTCATCGTCGTCCACCAGTAATCGTGGTTGCCGCGCGAGAGAAGTTTTTTACCGGGAAGTTCAGATATGAAGCGGAAATCTTCTTCAGCTTTGTCGATATAAGTTGACCAGGAAATATCGCCTGCAATGAGCACCGTGTCAGCATCGGTAACCGTGTTTTCCCAGTTATCCTTCAGCCTTGAGATATAATCACCCCACGATGAACCGAATACCTCCATCGTTTTGCCGGGGATACTCAGGGACAGGTGAAGATCTGCCAGTGCATAGATTGCCATCAATACTCCTTAGTGGAAATACTGATATATTGCCGAAGCGTCCTTGTCGGATATTCCTTTGACTTCTTTAAGCTGCTCTTCGGTCGCATTTTCCACGGCTTTTATTGTACCAAAATGCGCGAGCAGATTCTTGCGCTTTGCAGGACCTATTCCCTCGATGTTTTCGAGCTTGTATCTGATGTTGCGTTTGCCTGCAAGTTTATGCTGATATGAGATGGCGAATCTGTGGACTTCGTTCTGGACAGTCGTAAGGAATCTTAAAAGGCCCATCTCACTGTCGGTAAGTGTTCTTCCTTCAAGCCTTATCTCGCGGCCGTCTTCGAAAACGATTCCGGCAGTTTTATGCCTGTCATTCTTGACCATGCCGGCAAGGTAGATATCTTCTGTTCCCTTCATGGATCTTACGACAGATGCAACTGCTTCGAGCTGTCCTTTTCCTCCGTCGACGAGGATGATATCCGGATACTTAAATCCGTCTTCTTCGTTGTGCGAAAATCTTCTCTCAAGAGTCTCTCTCATCGACTGGTAGTCGTCCTGTGATTCGACTCTTTTCATCTTGAATAATCTATAGGACTGTTTGTCTGCGCGGCCGTCTTTGAACACGACCATGCCTGCGCAGATATCGTCATTTCCGAGGTTGGAAATATCGAAAGATTCTGCTCTCGAAAGTCTTCCTTCAGGTGCGCCCAAAAGTTCTTCGAGATATCTTAAAGGCACTGACGGATCAGCGTTTGCAGCACCGCCTCTTAAGATACGTCTTACCATCATCTCGCGCGCATTGTTCTTTGCAAGATCAGCAAGTTCTCTTAATTCGCCGCGCTCTGCGACATGAAGTCTGCAATTCTTTCCGAGCTTTTCGGTGAGCGTTTTCTCGATGACTTCAAGATCGTTTTCTTCCATCTCAAAAGGCACGAGAATGAGCGGCGGAATGAACGGCGCATCTTCGTAATACTGCATCAGGAAATTCATTAAGATCTCTTCCTGGTCGCCTTCTTCACCAGCAAAGAAATATGTTGATGAACCTACGATTCTTCCCTGTCTTAATTCAAGCTTTCTTACGCATGTTTCACCGCAGTCGGAATAGAGTCCGATGGCGTCAACGTCACGCTCGATATCAAGGTAAACTCTCTGGTTCTGACGGATTGCACGGAGTGCGTAAAGTCTGTCTCTTAATGCTCCTGCTTTCTCAAATTCGAGGTTCTCGGAGCACACTTCCATCTGCGCTTTGATGTCCTTCTCGATGCCGTCGTATTTACCTTCAAAGAACTGCACAATCTGATTTACCATGTTGCGGTAATCGTCACTTTTTACAGTGCCGAGACAGGGTGCCATGCACTTTCCGATGTGATAGTTAAGACAGGGTCTTTCCTTACCGATGTCTCTCGGAAAGATCTTCTTGCAGCGCTTTAACGGGAAGATGTCATTGATTGCTTTTAATACTTCAAAACAGTCTGAACCCATGTAAGGTCCGTAGTATCTCGCACCCTTTTTGCGCGCTTCCGGATCAGGTCTGAACGCCTTGAAAACTCGTGGATATGCTTCGTTTAAAGTGACGCAGATATAAGGGTATCCCTTGTCGTCACGAAGCAGGATATTGTACTTGGGCTGGTATCTCTTGATGAGATTATTTTCGAGCAGAAGCGCCTCAGGTTCGGAACCTACGACCGTGTATTCGAAGTCTGCAACATGGGATACCATCGCCCTTACTTTGGGACTTGATATCGCTCCGCCTCCGAAATAACTCTTCAGTCTGTTTCTGAGTTTCTTTGCTTTTCCTACATAAATAACACAGCCCGAAGAGTCCTTCATAAGGTACACTCCGGGGCTTAATGGAACCGTGTCCAGCCTGGCATCAAATTTACCGGCGGGCATTACACTGCAATCTTAGGATTCTTGAGATGAGAGATAAGAGCTTCGCAAGCTTCCTTCTCGTCGTCGCCGTTAGCTTCGATCTCGATCTCGGCGCCGTTCTCGATACCGAGGGACATAACACCCAACAGGCTCTTCGCATTAGCTCTTCTGCCACTGCGGACAATATAGATTGTGCTGTGGTACTGTGAAGCTTTCTGAATCATGACCGCAACGGCCTTCATCTGCAAAGCATCTTCACAATCAAAAACAATCTTTTCTTTAGTCATAATCAGGTACACCCCTCTTTAAATACCTCATAAGTATATTTTTGAGTCTTTCGAAAATCAACCGAAAACGGACCGATTCGGCCATTTTCGACTATTTACCCCAAATGGATGGGTTTTGACTAAACCTTTTGGTAAAAATATCAATCAAGATCCAGGCTCATCAGGACAGCGTCCTTGCCTGCACCGTAATAATCACGTCTGTGACCGTATTTAACAAAATTGAGCTTCTCATAAAGTCTTAACGCGGGGACGTTATCGTGCTCAACCTCAAGGAAAACTTTCACGATCCCGGATGCTTTCAGCTCATCTAACATCGCTTTGAAAAGTACCGTGCCTATGCCTTTTCCCCTGTAATCTTTATGCGTTACGATGTTGCCGATGTTGCTCTCATCAAGCACTGACTCAGCGCCGACATAGGCTGCTATCTTTCCGTCAGATACGGCAACGAGGCATCTTTTATTGTCATCTGTAATTAGTGATTCAATCGCTTTTCTTTCCCACGGATGAACGATGGAACCTGTCTCAAGTTCCATGATCTCAGATACGTCATTAAGTTCTGCGGGTCTGATAACAAGTTCAGGCTCAGCCATTCTTCTTAAGCCTTTCAGCCTGCGAAACGGCACAGTAAGATGCTTTTATGTCTCTTGCATCAATGAATTCACCGCTGGCAAATGCAGCCAAAGCGACGCCCTTGGGCATGATAGCAGCGCCAGGCGCATAATAAATATTCAGTCCTGACTGTGCTTTCTCAAAAGCTTTCTTCATTACGTTAGCGCCGCTTCCGACGACAATGATCTGACGTCTTGCTCCGTAGATTATCTCAGGTATCTTCTCGATCTTCGCAACGAATGCATCTGCATCGTAAGCGTCTTCGGGAAGCAAAGATTTTAATGTGTCGTCTTCTGCTGCCTGCGCGAAAACCCTGTTATTTCTCGCATCTATAGCAGGAATAATAAGCGTCTCATTCTTGGGAGTCATGGTCGCGTTCTCGCAAGATCTTGCGAGCGCTTCAGTAGAAGAAACTGCAATACAC
Source organism: uncultured Clostridia bacterium (assembly GCA_947303185.1). GTDB lineage: Bacteria > Bacillota > Clostridia > Saccharofermentanales > Saccharofermentanaceae > Saccharofermentans. The sequence continues at coordinate 6,075 of CAMYXF010000018.1, forward strand.
TTTTTGCCTGAAGCAAGTGCCATGCCTTTAACCGCAGCAAGACCAATTCTTATTCCGGTAAAAGAACCGGGGCCGACAGTTACGGCATAACCGTCAAGGTCTTCGTGCTTTATCTTTGCCTTCTCCATAACTCTGTGAACCAGAGGCATGAATGTCTCTGAATGAGTCAGCGTCTCAAAAGAAAGCTCATAGCAGATCTCCTTGCCGTCTTCAAAGATACCGGCACTGCAGTTGCTGTTGGATGTATCACAGACAAGTAATCTCATTCTTCGATCTCTGCTCCCGCTTTCTTAGCAGCTTCTTTGATGTATCCGATGTGCTTCTCGCCTGACTCGCACGCGAAATTTCTCGTGTTGCCGTCACCTGTTATTGTCATCTTAATCGTGTCTTCAGGCAACAGTTCTTTTATTATGTCACTCCATTCAATGACGCACACGCCGCCTCTGAAGAAATATTCATCAAGGCCGCTCATTAGGAAATCGTCAGGACCAGAAAGCCTGTATGTATCAAAGTGGAAGAGCATTAGTCTTCCGCCTTCGTATTCGTTAACGATGGTAAACGTAGGACTGGATACATGTGATGTGGATCCAAGACCGCTTGAAATGCCTCTTGTAAGACATGTCTTTCCGGCACCTAAATCTCCTGTCAGCGCGATAACGTCACCCGCAACAAGAGACTTGGCAAGTTCGTAGCCAAATCTTTCTGTCTGTTCCGGAGATGTAGTCTTAAAACTGATCATGTATTAATCGTCCTTTTCGCTTTGCGTGATAATTTTACATTCAAGGCGGTGAAAAGGCAAAGAAATTGCTTATCCGAATTCTTTGTTTTGCGGCTATTTTTGAGGCTACACCCTCAAGTCTAACCTCAAAAATTCAAAAATGCTCTGGCTTTGAGGCAAAATGTGAGGCCTATACCTCAACAATAGCCTCAGAAATTCCATTACAAACAAAAAGGCCGTTCCAAACGGAACGACCTTTGAAGTTCTGTAGTAAATCGTGTAACGATTAACGCTTTGAGAACTGTGAAGCCTTTCTTGCCTTCTTGAGACCCGGCTTCTTTCTTTCCTTCATACGTGCATCACGTGTGAGGAATCCGCTCTCCTTGAGAACTGCCTTGTAGCTCTCTTCATCAGCTTCAACCAAAGCTCTTGCAATACCGTGACGGATTGCGCCAGCCTGACCGGAGATACCGCCGCCGATAGCCTTAACGATAACGTCGAACTTATCCTCAGTCTGTGTAGCTGCGAGAGGCTGACGAACGATGAGCTTCAATGTATCAAGACCGAAGTAATCATCGATATCCTTGCCGTTGATTGTGATCTTGCCCTTACCGGGAACCAAACGAACGGCTGCTACTGCGTCCTTACGACGGCCTGTGCCGTAATAATATACTTTGCTGCTTGTCTTCTTTGCTGCCATTATCAGTAGTCCTCCGATTAGAATGTGTAAACTTCAGGCTTCTGTGCTGTCTGCTCATAGTCAGGACCAGCATATACGTGAAGCTTTCTGAACATCTGACGGCCGAGGGAGTTCTTAGGGAGCATGCCCTTAACTGCGATCTCGAAAGCCTTCTCAGGGTTCTTTGCCATCAATGTGCGGTAGTCTACTTCCTTAAGTCCACCCGGGAAACCTGAGTGATGACGATACTTCTTATCGTCGAGCTTCTTACCTGTAAGAACCAACTTATCAACGTTGATTACGATTACGTTATCTCCGGTATCAAGGAAAGGAGTGTATGTAGGCTTGTGCTTACCTCTTAAGAGCTTAGCAACTTCTGTAGCGCAACGACCGAGAACCATGCCCTCTGCGTCGATTACGAGCCATTTCCTTTCAATTGAATCCTTGGTTGCAACATATGTGCCCATGTGTTTGTCTCCTTAAATTCATTGATTTTTTTATCTCACGAAAGGGCAAAATACGCCCTTTTTATGCGCAAGCTCGGATATAATAACCGCCTTGCACGGATATGTCAACAATTTTCCCGAAAAAACTTTAAGAATTCTCTTAAAATCGTCGAAATTCGTCGATATTCTCGATTATTCTACTGTTGCGTTCTCAAGATACCAGATTTTTGACACCTTACCGTTCTCCAATTCGAACTGAAGTGTCATGCCATCCTTCTTGTACTCAACGATGAACTCACTCTGGAAAGAAGGCTCTCCATAAACTGAAGTAACAGCGTCAACAGCATCTCCTACAGCAACACCGCCGCAGTCGATGATAGGATCGCTGATGAAGATCTGAGTTACTGTACCTGTTGTATCTGCGATCTGGATGAATACTCTGCCATCGTAATAGTAGTTGTTAATTCCCATGCCGAGACCTGCGCAGTTAGCAACTGCCTCTGAATCAGTAGGCTCGCCCATTGCAGTAAATACGAGGTCTTCCTTTGAACCGATACCGATCTCATATCCGTTGTGTGAGAAAGCGTATCCTCTTACAGCCTCGCTTACTTCAATGTCTGAATTCTCAATTGCGATCTGTGTCTGGCCGCCCTCGATACGTGTAGCTACTGCTGACTCACCTGTTGTCTCATTTGTTGAGCATCCTGCAAACATTGTTGCTGCCATGCACAAAGCGATGGCTGCTGTCATGATCTTTGTTTTCTTCATTTTTCTTTTCTCCTTTTTCTTTTCCTTTTCCTATTATCTTTAATCTATTCAGATTAGGCATATTCAGGGGTTCCGTCTGCTCTTACCGGCAGCATGGAACCGTTAAACTGGTGACGGCTGTCCATGATCTCATCATCTGTAAGCTCGAAATACAAATTCTGATGATTCATGAATTTCGTCGAATCACAATGATACCACTCGCCATCTATTTTGACGAGATTCCAGTAATGTCCGTTGTATGTGATCGGATATCTCAATACCGTCATGTTCGGAATTCCCGCGCAATCTAAGAGCACCTTGCAGCATGCATAGAAGCCGTAGCAGTCTCCGGAGTGTTTTGTAAGCGCATTGTATGCTGCTTCTTCGAACGTAATGGTTCCCATAACTGTCTCATAAGATACATATGAATGAACCCAGGAGAAGATATTAAGCGCAGTCTCTCTGTCATCCTCACCTCTCAATTCGTCGAGAAGGTCATATGCTAATCTGTACAGCTCATTATGGTAAGGTGAATCCCACATGCTTCCTGCACCGGAAACGCTGTCACTTGTATCCGTGCTCTTTATGGTAACGTGCGCATCCTGTCTTCTTATGTTTCCGGCGACGTCCTTCGCTATATAAGAAACAGTATATATACCGGGCTCACCTATCTGTACTCTGGAAGAATCAACCATGACAAAAGGATCTTCATCGTAATCATCCGTTACCGTGATACCGTCCAAATAGTTGATTACAGTATCTTCAGCGTCACCGACCGTGATGTCATGGATACCATAAAACAGCGGTGCGTTATGGTCATCGGTTACGTGGAAAGGAACCTCAATTACGGTTGAATTGTTGTACCAGTCCGTAACGACTACAGGAACAAGATAATCACCCGTAAGCTGGTAATCCGGAACACCATTCTTATACTCAATTGATGCAATGCCCGAAAGGTCGTAAAGATAACCGACACATTCGGATGCTTTAGGCCATTGAAGACTTGCATACTGATTATGGGGAAGCGCGATTCCCTTTGGTGCGGTGTGATCTTCGATCCTTAAAGTGACATCCTTTTCGAATGCTTCGTCATAGAAGACCTTAAGCATGTAGATCGAAGGAACGTTTGTATCAATACAGGAGATGTCGGTAACGAATCTGGCATCATCCGGGCAGTCATGGAAGAAGTCCTCGATCTTGATCTGGGAACCTGCTTCGATTGTTACGTCCTTTATGATATTGCGGTCTGCGTCCCTGATGGTGAAATACACCGTGGCCGCAACAATAGCGGCACAGTAAACACATGCCATGATCTTTCCGACAAATTTTTTCATACGGATAATTAATTAATTACTAAATACACTTTCTATATATAAACAGACAGACCTTATCAGCCGCCCTCGGGAATCGGCGTGGGCGTCTCGGTCGGCACTTCCTCAGGAGTCGGTGTCGGCGTTTCAGTCGGTACTTCCTCGGGAGTAGGCGTAGGCGTTTCCGTCGGTTCAGGTGTAGGTGTTGCTGTTGCCACCGGTTCAGGTGTGGGTGTAGCTTCAGGCGTCGGTGTAGGCGTCTGTGTTACTTCCGGAGTCGGAGAAGGTGACGGAGACGCGGACGGTGAAGGCGTGGGTGACGGAGTAGGCGTAGGTGATGCCAGGAACTCCGACGAACCGCCTGCACGTGCAGGATACAGCGAACCGTTGAACTGGTGGTACTTATCGTTGATTTCTTCATCCGTGCACATGAACCATACGCCCGGGTGATCGTTATAACCTTCTGTAGCGTCGCAGTGATACCACTCACCATTAAGCTTTACGAGGAGCCAGTAGTGGATGTTTCCGTTGTACTGCGGATAACGCTCGATTCTCATGTTAGGAATGCCTGCTGCATCAAGAAGCATCTTGCAGCAAGAATAGTAAACGAAGCAGTCACCGCTGTGTCTTGTAAATCCTCTGTATGCGGCATCTTCATAGTCCGGTGTTCCGGAAAGAAGTCTGAACCACAAATTGTCGTGAACCCAGTTGAAGATTGCTCTTGCAGTCTCAACATCGTTACCTCTGATGAGACCTGAAACGATGCTGTCGGCAAGCGCATAAGGATCGCCGTCACCGACATAGTATGTGCCTGTATCCGTGTTCGAATTAGAAGCAGCTTCTTCCTCCTCTTCTTCGGACATTTTGATAGTAAGCTTGCACTTTGCAGTAGAGATATTGCCGGCTTTATCCATAGCCTTGTATACAAGATCGTAAGTTCCGCTCTTCGTATAATTGACGAGTGATTCATCGACCTTGAGGACAGGATTCGGATCGTAATCGTCTGTAACCGTTACTCCCGCATAGAAGTTAAGCTGGTCAGGATTGCCTTCAAGAGTAAGGTCGTGAACACCCTTGATGACCGGAGGAGTATGGTCGTCGATCATGTTGAAAGGAACCTGGAAAAGTGTCGTATTTCCGTAAACATCGGTGGCGGAGACAGATACCTGGTAGGTGCCGCCTGCTGTAAACTTCGGCGTTCCTTCCGTATAGTAAACCTTTGCAACTCCTGAGAGATCGAAAAGATTTGCTACGCAGTCTTTTGCTTCAGGCATCTTCCAGTTAAGGAAGATCTCCTGAGGAACAGGCTCACCCGTAGGCCCCGTGTGATCTTCGATCCTTAAGACGACATCAGCAACTTTGTTGTGGCCGTATCCGATCTTGAGCTGGTATACGGCAGGCTGCGTAATATCGATTCCGGAGATGTCAGTAAGGAATACGGCATCCATGGGAACGTTATCGAAAAAAGCATCAAGCGTGATGGCTGTACCTGCTTCGAGCACAACATCTTCCTTGACAGAGGCATTGATTCCTGCGGCAGGTGTGAACAGCATGATGCCGCATACAACGGCAACGACAGCCAGGACAATGATGCCCGCAAGCATTGCGATCTGCTTTTTGGTTAAAGGCGCCTTTGTTGCAGTTGCTGATTTCTTTACCTTGGTTCCGTCAGGCGATACCTTACCGCTGTAGAGCATTGTGGCGTCGTTTACTTCGGCAGAGCTTCTCAGGTTTCTTCCGGCAACATAGTCTGCTGCCATGCCTGACAAAGGATCCTCTTCGCCCTCAAATGTCTGGAAATAATCGGTCTCGGTTATCGGTTCTGAATAACCCTGCTGGGCATTGTAATACCCGTTTGAATTTTGCTGGGCACTGAAATCTTCGTAGTACCCGTTCGATCCCTGCTGAGCATCGTAGTATCCGTCAGAACCCGTTGAAGAGCCCTGATAGCCGCTGCCGGCATAAGGATTCCCGTTAACACCGACAGAAGGTGTTCTGGCGCTTCTTGCACCCTGATCACCCCGTAGCGGCGTTAATCCTCTTTCTGAATTCTTTTTCATAACTTTTTCCTTTAATCCCCATTAAAGTTCTTGCTAATCTACATAAGGGAAATCCGAATCAATGGTTCCCTGATATACGTTTATGTAACTCTGTACAGAGTCTGTCGATCTCTCCGGATACGCATCACCGTCGAAATCGTGATTCGTAGGAGCGTTAAGAATCTCATAGTCAGTCATCATGAAGCAGAAATATGCCTTCGGCGTATAGTCGTTGAAGTATTTCTGGGCGTCGCAGTGATACCACTCGCCGTTAAGCTTAACAAGGCACCAGTAATGCCAGTTATCCCAGCTGTTTGTTCTTTCTCTGACAACGCATAAGTTCTCGATACCCGCCACGTCGAGCATTGCCTTACAGCAGGCCCATGTTCCGTAACATGATGAGTATCTCTTTGTGAAAGTATTGATAGCAGCAACTGCCCAGTTGTCATACTGGGGAGTGCTGAGCATAAAGCTGATGTTGTTGTGTACCCAGTAGAAGATCTTCATTGCCTTCTCGACTTCTGTATCCTCATACCAGAGGATGTCATCAAGGATCTCCTCTGCCATTGCATATGCTTCTTCAACGTATGCCTGGGTCTCGGCAGAAGTCATCTCGGCATTGTCGATGATAACGACATGCAGGGTGATAGTAACAGAAGACTGGTTTCCGACATCATCGGAAGCAGTATATGTAACAGGATAGTCGCCTACGACGTGGAGGTTTACCTGAGAGTTGTCTACGACGAGGATCGGGTTCTCGCAATAATCGTCTGTAACGATAATGCCGTCGTTGTAATCTACGTCCTCGTCTCCGACCATAACGTCGAAATCGTAAGCGCCCATGATTACCGGAGCTGTCGTGTCCTTAATGACAGTGAAAGGAACGTCGATGATTGAATAGTTGCCGCTGGTATCAGTAAGTCTGACTTTGACATCGTACTTGCCGCCCTTTGAGAGATCAGGCTCACCGTCGTTGTATGTGCAGTGAACGTCTGTCATGTCCCAAACGTCTTTTACAAGGGTCTTAGGCTCGGGTGCAGTACCGGAATACATGTGCTGCGGAACCGGATTAGCTGTAGGAGCAGTACGGTCAACGACATTAAGAACGGAGTGAACTACGTGTCCGCCGCAATCGATAGCGATGTCGTAGGATGCGAGCATACCCGTATCGATCATGTCGACATTGGTAATGAACTTGGTGTTCGGCGGAATCTGTGTAAAAAAGCAATCGAGTGTGATCGGATGACCATACTCGATATTAACCTGGGAGAGACACTCCTGCTCTATATTGTTGATAAGTCCGGAGTATAGAAAGTAAGCCGCAGTATAACCTAACAAAGCTCCTGCGAGCAGAGGCATAAACACTACTCCCAAAAACTTTGAAAGGGTAAACTTGGATTTCTTTCCTACTCTAGTCATTAGATAAACTCAGGATCAAGATAGAAGATGTATGTGATCTTTCCGGTGTTATCGAATTCGAAGTGAACTCTGTAATTATCAATTGCGTACTCAATGGCACCGCTTGTTTCAAGGAAGGGCTCATCACCGTAAACGCTCTTTACGTCATCAAGAGTATCTGAAATCTTGATACCTTCAGGAGTGGATACTGTATCATCCTTAAGACGGACCTGTGCAATGATCTCTGAATCAAGTCTGAGCTCAACCTCAAATGAGTTGGTTGAGAATACAGTTGCCAAACCAACGCCGGCACAAGAAGCCTGCATAACTTCGTCGTAGTTCTCAGGGAGCTTGGATCTGTCGATGGGAGTACCGATGATGAAGTTGTTGTAATCGAAAACATAGGGAGCTGCTGATGTCTCAGTAGCGGAACCTGTGTTCTGTGCCTGTGTTGAAATGATGTTGATATCTGAAGAAACCGGCTCAGGCTCACCTGCGCATGCACAGAGGCTCATGCCGACAATGCTAAGGCTCATAAGAAGAGCTGCTGCTTTAACGAATTTCATTATTCCTTATCCTCCAAAACATTAAATTAAACACCATAATATGATACACCAAGCGTGTATCTCACATACGACAAAAATAGGGAAAAATGCAAGATTTTTTTACTCTAAAATGACTAATTATATTATTAAATCAGTAGGTTAATTCTCAACGGCATTAAGACCATAGTTTTTGAGCTCGCCATAGGTGGCGATCTCATACAGCTGGTCGTCTCTCATGTCGTTATAGAACTGGATGTCCTTTTCGTATTCGGCAGCAACCTCAGGAACCGTTCTGTAATCAGTCAGGTCATAGTTTTCGACCAGGTACTGACCGAAGAAAACACTGAGTTTTTCAGCGCCGTAGATATTGAGATGGATGCCTGCATCGTAAGTATCGGTGCTCATGTCGAGACCCATCTCATCTGCATAATCGTTGAAATTGATATAGGTAAGGCCGTACTGGTCGGCATAGTTCTGCACATTCTCGTCCCACTCTTTGTACCACTTGTACTCGACCGGAGCGCGTACCAGAAGGAGCTCAATGCCGTTCTCCTCGCAAAGGAGTCTGATCTGGTCAAGATAGTACATGGCATTGTCGCCGAAGCTGTAATCGGGTCTGAGCGGCATCGGAGGGAATGTTGTCATCGGCTTGACGTCACAGCGCATGTAGTAACCGTTATGTGAAGTGATATTCTTTGAGAAAACATGCTCGAAATCCGTTCTTGTCAGTTCATTCCATCTGTCATGGTAACGGAGTATAGGGAACACATATGAAACGAAAGTCTCCCCTTCTGTCATTGAAACATTGATGGCGTCAACCTTATCCTTGGACCATCTCATACCGTCCAGAGTCATTCTGTTATACGCCTCATTGCGCGGAGCGTCGTGCTGCAGATTGTGAACAGAAAGAACTACGACCTTCGGAGTCTCAGTCCTTAAAACGTCCTTCAGGAGGTAATAAGACTGGCAGACATACTGCTCGCCGGAGCCTCTGATATAAGATGAGATTCCGTATTCCTCGTACATCTTGACCGGCGAATAGCTCTCATAAGCATCGCAGTCGCCCAGGATGATTACGTCATGAGGAACCTTTTCCTTGTAGTATTCTTCGGTGAAGGAACCCTCAATAACGCCTCTCTGATACTTGGGCATCAGGAGCTTCTGGATAAAGCCGAGGATTCCAAAAGTAAGCGCCAGTAAAACCAGCGCAATGATTACTTTCTTTATGGTCTTGGATTCTTTTTTCGCGGATTCCGTCATTACATAGCCTTTTTAAGACGGTGGAAATCGCCTAAAGCTTTCCAGCCGATCTTAACGATCTTCTTAATGTTGATGGAGTTAGTACCACCCTGACGGGGTCTGAACGTTACCTCACGGAAAGCATGCTCTTCACCGTAATGGACAAAATAAGTTGTCATCATGATGTTCGGCAGGTTGTAATCCTTGTCGAGCTTGGGAAGATACTTGGCTACCGTCTTGGCATCCATGAGTCTGAACGGAGCATTCGCATCCGGAACCTTTACGTGGAAATAACACTTGAGGAGGAAGCATACGACCTTCTCTACAAATGCTCTGGACTTACCGTCACCTCTTACTACACGGTGACCGAAAATGCCCTTATAGCCGTGGCGCATCTGCCAGAAAGCATCGAATTCAGAAGGAAGCGTCTGTCCGTCAGAGTCAGTCTGGAAGATAAAATCAGCGCCGTTCTTGATGGCGTAATCGTAAAGAGCGATAACCTTTGGACCGTGCTGTTTGCCGGTCTCGGAAAGGATCTCAAGCTGGGGATGGTCTTTCTTGAAGTTCTCCAGAAGCTCATGAGTTCTGTCTACGCTTCCGCTGTCGGCAATGACAAGACGTGAAGCAGGATCTTTGCCTTCAAGTATCGGATACCAGGAAGTAACAACATCAAGAATGTTGTCTTCTTCGTTGTATGCAGGCATAACGATGTAAAGAATATCCACGTTCCGCTCTCCTAGTGTGTTTTGCTTTTAAGGATTATAGCATAATCACGGTTCTGAAATCGTATGATTCCAATAATCTATCCTGCTCTGTACGGACTCCGTCGCGCTCTCAGGATATTCGTCCACCCTGTACTGGAATCCGTTCCATCCGCCCTGCCAGAAATTCTGGAGTTCCTCAGTCGTATACATGAAGAAATAGAGGTCATATCCTTCACGCCATGTTGCGTCACAGTGATACCACTGGCCGTTGAGCTTTACATAGTTCCAGAAGTGGGTGGCAGTCTCATATGGCCATCTCTCAATGATCATGTTCTCGATTCCTGCCACATCGAGCAGAACCTTTACGGCATACACTGTCGAGTAGCAGTTGCCGGTGCGGTTAATGAATGCGTTATAAGCAGCTTCCGTCCAGGAATCGCTGTTCGTCTTCAAGATGAACCTGATGTTATATCTGCACCACCAGACGATCTGCAAAGCGATCTCTTCTTCGGTCATGCCGGGTTCGGTGATCTCATCCAGGATTTCTCTTGCAAGTTCATATACTTCTTCGGGTTCAATATATCCTTCAGGCTTTTCCTTTACCGTAAGATCAACGGTTACTGAAGTACTGTTGCCTGAAAAATCTGTTGCAGTATAGATGACCTCGTAAACACCTTCCTCTTCAGCATTAACGGCTGAATTGTCGACCGTAACCACAGGTTCAGGATCGTAGTCGTCAGTTACGACGAGGGTGCTCAGGTATGAGATCGAATCTCCGATATAGATTTCAAGATCCAGTGCGCCCTTTATCTCAGGAGGCGTGGAATCCTTTGTTACCTTGAAAGGAACGGTTACGGGTGTCTCATTACCGCCCGCGTCAACAAGGAATGCCGTAAGGAAGAAATTGCCACCATATGAAAGATCAGGTACGTCTTTCCAATATGCCGTGACATCCGTTACATCGTTGATGTTCGTGATGCATGACAGAGCATCGGGAAGTTCCTCACATGCGAACATTTGCTGTTCTACGCCCTCTCCTGTCGGAGGAACCGTATCCACGATATAGAGCCTGCAGGGATAGTTAAATCCGTAAATGTTTATGTTGAATTTAACCGTCTGTGGAAGATTGATGTTGACCTCATCAAAATTCAGATTGCACTTCACAAGATCCGGGAAAGTCAGTTCGCCTTCGAAGTACATACTGATGTCAGGTCTTATCGTTCCCGCCTCTATCGTGACTTCGGTTTTAAGAAGCGCAGTCTCCTTCTGATAGAAATTCATGACACCTGCCGCAAGCAGTATGAGCACGAGAATAACACCCGCGCCGACGAGCAGTCCGATAAGACCTTTTGAAGTCTTAACCGGTTTTTGTTCGACCTTTTTGGGAGGAGTACGCTTTGCATTTACGGGAGCCGTGGGACGGACGCTTTTCGAAGGTGCCGGCTTGGCAGGCTGGGGCTTATGCTGGACATTCTGATTTCTCTGAACAGGACGCTGCTGGGCAGGTCTTCCGGCATTTTGAACCTGAGGTCTTCTTTGTCCTGACGGGTGATTTGCAGATACACTACCGGAATTAACAGGTTTTCTCTGTACGGGACGTGCATTACGCTGCGCATCCGGATTTCTGTTCATTCCGCCGTTTTGGTTGTTCATACTAGTCTCTTATACTGTGCCCGCTGTAATTTATCATGTACTGGACCGAATCCGAAGCTGACTCCGGATAGAGGTCTTCATCAAAATTATAACCATTCCATCCGTTATCCCAAAAGTTTTGTAATTCTTCTGTCGTGTACATGAAGAAATAACTGTCGTAACCCATTCTCGGAGTAGAGTCGCAGTGATACCACTCGCCGTCGATCTGGATGTAATTCCAGAAGTGCGGATTGTAGATATAAGGATCTCTGATGATGATCATGTTCTCGATTCCGGCAACGTCGAAAAGCGCCTTCGCCGTCATCGCGAAAACATAGCAGTTGCCCGAACGCTTCGTGAATCCGTCGTATGCCGCTCTCGTCCAGTTGGTGTCATCGCAGACGGAAACATAGTGAATGTTATATCTGACCCACCAGGTGATCTGGATGGCAACTTCCATGTCGCTCATGTCGTCCCAGGTAATGCTGTTAAGAACGTCACGCGCTTCTTCGTAAACAAGCTCAGGATCGACCCATGTGTCAGGCTTCTCATTTAACGTAAGCTCGATCGTAACCTCCGACACATTGCCGGTAAGATCACGCGCCCTGTAGATGACTTCATAAGTTCCCTCTTCGTCGAAATCAACTCCGCTGGTATCAACTTCCAAAGTAGGATTCGGATCAAGGTCATCAGTTACTGTGACGTTTTCCATATAGGAAATCGAATCACCGATAAAGACTTCAATATCTTCCGGTCCTTCGATAACAGGAGGTCTTATGTCTCTTGTTACGTTAAAAGGAACATCAACAATCGTCACGTTTCCTGCTGCATCCGTAACGCGTGCCTTGGCTGTGAAATATCCGCCCCATGTATAATCCGGGATTTCCTCCCACTCAACGATTACATCGTTCAAATCGTAAATATTTGAAACACAGTCTTCAACCGGCGGGAGCGGATCCGTCGTATAAAACTTCTGGGGAATTCCTTCTGCGACAGGCGCAGTCGTATCTACGATCTCAAGAACGCAAGGGAAATGTGTGCCGTAGAAAGTTACTGTAAATCTTATGGTCTGGGGAATCGTGTAATTAATGGTCGTAAAGTCCAGATTGGAATAAACGTACTGCGGAAATACCGGCTCACCCGGGACATACATGCTAAGGTCAGCAGTCTGTCCTGCCTCTATCGTGTTTTCGCGCACGATCATGGCAGTATCCTGGTCATAGATAGAGATTGCCAGATATTCGGCACCGAAAACGATAAGCAGTAAAACAAAGATTATAACAAGCGGCACAAGACCCTTATGTCTTTTCTTAATGCCGTAAAGTTCTTTGGTGCTGACACGCTTTGTGTGCGCGTGGGAATTCTTTTTCCTTTCGGGACCAACGTGCTTTGCAGTGGACTTGGCTTTTTTCGCAGTCTTGCGTTCGAGCATAGCTTCATGCTCCACAGCTTTTTTCACTGCGGTGTCAGCGGATCTTACCCGCGCTCTTTCGTGTCCTCTTTTGGAGAACTCTTCGTTTTGCATGTAGAAGCCCCTTTATCGCTCCGGATAGTTACCAGTGAAGCACGCGTCGCAATATCTGAAACCATCCCCACCAAGCATTGCGTCCAAATCTTCAGTATCAAGATAACCTAAAGAATCGGCACCTATTATGCCACAAATTTCGGGGATTGTGTGACTGCAAGCGATAAGATGTTCCTCATCGGGTACGTCAGTACCGTAATAACAGGGGTGCATAAACGGCGGAGAACTGATCCTTACATGGACTTCTACAGCTCCCGCATTTCTTAACATGTTGACCTGATTAGCGATCGTATTTCCTCTTACGATCGAATCGTCGATAATTACAACTCTCTTGCCCTTAACAACGGCAGAGATGGGATTGAGCTTGATCTTAACAGCCTGTTTGCGCTGTTCCTGGGAAGGCTTGATGAAGGTTCTTCCGACATAGGAATTCTTAACGAAGCCCTTCTCGTAGGGGATGCCTGACTCTGCTGAAAAACCTAATGCAGCATCGATTCCTGACTCCGGAACACCGATTACGATGTCGCAGTCACAGGGATGCTTTCTTGCAAGGATCCTTCCTGCTTCTCTTCTTGCCATGGCAACGGAGATGCCGTCGATGACTGAGTCAGGTCTTGCAAAATAGATGTATTCGAAAACGCATTTCTTCATGCCGCGCTTGATGCCGGAATCGATGGATCTGATGTTGCCGTCCTCGACAATAACGATCTCGCCGGGATTAATGTCTCTTATGAACTCAGCACCTACTGCTTCAAGAGCGCATGTCTCTGAACAGAAGATAGTGGCATTATCGAGCTTGCCCATGACAAGGGGCTTTAAGCCGAACGGGTCTCTTGCAGCAATGAGTTTTCTGGGGCTCATAACAAGGAGTGCATAACCGCCCTTGATGATTCCCATGACTTCCTTAACGGCTTCTTCAACGGAAGGCGTGGAAGATCTCTTGCTTGCGATGAGATATGCGATGACCTCCGAATCGGTGGTCGTATGGAAAATGGCACCCTTATCCTCGAGCTCTCTTTTGAGTTCGATGGCATTGGTGAGATTTCCGTTATGTGCGATTGAAAGAGTACCCTTTGAATACTGGGTAACGATAGGCTGTGCATTCTCCGGAACGCTGCCGCCTGCGGTGGAATATCTTACGTGGCCGATTGCGATATCTCCCTTGAGGTTCTTGATCTTGTCGCTGCTCAAAACGTCGCTGACAAGGCCCATACCCTTGACGCACTCAATAGTGGCATCATCATTGGTAGCAATACCACAACTCTCCTGTCCCCTGTGCTGGAGACTGAAAAGTCCGTAGTAAACATCACTGGCGCAGTACTCACTGCCGTGAATTCCGAAAATGCCGCATTCCTCGTGTATAGCCATGGTAAGATTTTACACCCAAGTTCCCAAACAAAAATGCGTTAAATCATATGTATTTGTTTATATCAGCTATACCTATTTTGGATAAATCATCAACTTAGCCTTGATGTTAGAGCTATAATGGCGTTGATATGGAAAATCTGTTTGAGAATTGCAATCTCTGCCCGCGAAGGTGCGGAGCCGACAGGACCGGCGGTAAGACCGGTTACTGCAAAATGCCCGGATACCCTGTCGTTAACCTCATAAAGCTCCACTACGGAGAAGAGCCGATCATATCGGGCGATAAAGGAAGCGGCACGGTCTTCTTTGAAGGCTGCAGTTTAGGCTGCATATTCTGTCAGAATTACACCATCTCCAGAGGCCCGACGGGACTTGGAATTAAGATGGACAGTGCTTCGCTTGCCGATGCATATCTCAAGCTTCAGGATGAGGGCGCAAACAATATAAATCTCGTAACGCCGATGCACTTTGCTCCTTCAGTCGCTGAATCTATTTCAATTGCGAAAACAAAAGGCCTTACGATACCCGTAGCAGTTAACTGTTCGGGCTATGACCTTGTATCAACGCTGAAACTTTTCGACGGGCTGGTCGACATCTACATGCCCGACATGAAATACTTCTCGCCCAAATTCTCTTCTGAGTATTCGAATGCAAAAGATTACTTTACGGTCTGCTGCCAGGCCATAGACGAGATGGTAAGGCAGACGGGAGATATCGTCATGGGCGGTGACGGCCTGATCAAGAAAGGCGTTATCGTAAGACACCTTATTCTTCCCGGCGGACTTTTCGATTCAAAGCATGTCCTGGATTACCTGACTTCAAGATACGGAAACAAGATCTTTATAAGCCTCATGAGCCAGTACACTCCGATGCCGTCATGCACGGGCAAACTCAAAGAACGTCCGTCGCAAAGAACGTGTGAGAGCCTTGCAGATTATCTTGCATCAAAGGGTCAGACGAACGCGTTCGTACAGGAATACGATTCCTCCGGAAACGAAATGATTCCGGACTTCAAAAACTGAAGCCGGAATCACAGTTGCTTTTGGTTATTTAATTTATCAGATGATGCCTTCGATGATTGCCTCGAGTGCGGGTTGCTGAACGAAGCCCAGAGACTCATTTACTTCCTCGCCGTCCTTGAAGAACTTAACTGCGGGAATGCTGTCGATATTGTACTTCTCAGCAAATTCAGTTGAGTCATCACAGTTATACTTGCAGACCTTGAGCTTGCCATCATACTTCTCTGCAATGGCAGAGATAACGGGGCCGAGCATCTTGCAGGGTCCGCACCAGGGTGCCCAGAAGTCTACGAGAACAGGCAAGCTGCTCATCAATACTTCCTCTTCAAAATTCATGTCATCCAAAATAATTTCTGCCATTGGTCTAATCTCCTTCCAGATCAGTTTTTGCAAACTCCGTTGCATTTCTTGTCGTTTGAAAGACAGCATTCGCCGCCTTCACATACTCTGTAGTTACCGCCTTCGACACAAAGCGTCTTGCCGTTGATCAGGGCGTCAGCGATCTTAAATCTTGCCGATTCGTAGATCTCAGTCACCGTGGTCCTGGAGATATCCATAAGAGCTGCGCACTCCTCATGTGTTTTCTTCTGATAATCCACATGACGGATAGTCTCATACTCTTCGATCGTGAGGACCTGCAACTCATTGTCCGCGCCGCCCTGCGGAACGAACCTGGTGTATCTGGGTTCCTCACAAACTCTTCTGACTCTTACCGGCCTTGGCACTTGTGTACTCCTAAAAAAATGACATATGCCGTGTTTACGACATATGTCAAGTATAACATTATCTTTCGAAAATCAAGAATTTGCGGATTGTCAGATATCTTCGCCTAAAGAAGCAAGATACTGGCCGTAATCTGTCTTGGACATGGACTGGGCAAGCTCGATGAACTTCTCCTTCTCGATCCATCTGTTGTGCCAAGCGATTTCCTCAAGACATCCGATCATTCTTCCTGATCTCTGAGCGGCTCTGATCTGGCCTGCAGCTTCATAAAGGCTGTCCGGGTTACCTGCATCGAACCATGAGAACTCCTTGCCCAACGGGATTACGTGGAGCTGGTCTTTCTTGAGGTATTCCTCATTTACTGAAGTGATCTCAAGCTCGCCTCTTGCAGAAGGCTGGATGTTTGCTGCGATATCGCAAACCTGTGAATCGTAGAAATAAAGACCCGGAACGATGTAATTTGACTTCGGATGACGGGGCTTCTCCTCGATGGATACAGCCTTGCCGTCAGCGTCAAACTCAACGACACCGAAAGCTCTGGGGTCAGCAACATAGTAACCGAAGATAACTGCGCCCTGCTCCTGACGGCTTGCAAGTCTGAGCTTACGTCTGAAGAAAGGTCCGTAGAAGATGTTGTCTCCGAGTGCGAGACATACGGAATCGCCTGCGATGAAGTCCTTTGCGATGATGAAAGCATCGGCAATACCTCTCTGAACCTTCTGTTCCATATACTGGATGGAGACTCCGAGATGTTCGCCGTTACCCAAAAGATCAACGAAAGGCTTTGTATCGTCCGGCGGAGTGATTACAAGGATATCTTTGATTCCTGCTTCCATGAGAACGGAGAGCGGATAGTAGATCATCGGTTTATCGTAAACGGGGAGCAAAGGCTTGCACACCGGCTTTGTGATGGGGTAAAGACGTGTGCCCTTTCCTGCTGCAAGAATAATTCCTTTCACGTGGGCTACCTCCGAAAAATTCAAATTCTGTTGATACTATAAATATACATTACCCGGGGCATATTTGAAAGTTCGGAAACAAAGTAAATTGCGGTATCTGCGTGAATTTTGGGAATAAAAAAGCCTTGATTACTCAAGGCTTCAGGTGGAGCGGGATACGAGATTCGGACTCGCGACTTTCACCTTGGCAAGGTGACACTCTACCACTGAGTTAATCCCGCGTGCCTGATTATTATATGGTCGAGCCTATTTTTTGTCAACACCAAATTTTAAGAAAAATAATTTTCGCAAAAAAGGCCGTAAAACCCGCTTACTGGTCGCTTATATCGCTGTCGATAGTGACCTGCACATCGTAACCCGGAAGGGCTTCCTTTACATCGCCGACGATATGCGCGACAAGACCTTCCCTGTCCTGCTCCTCAAAATCGACAACGACGTCGAAGATGATCTTCTTTCTCGCCTCATCAACATAGAAACCGTGGATCTGGAGAATGTGCTTATGGTCAACAACAAGTCCGGCAATCTCATTTCTCATCTTCATGAGGTGCTCGTCTGAAGAATTGTTGGAATATATACCGACTGCAGTAAGGATTATGCCTGTGTCTACATAAACCTTCTCGGTGATGCTTCTGGTAAGCGCATCTATCTGATGAGCGGTCATGGTGTCATCGACTTCGATGTGGACTGAACCGAGATATCTTTCAGGACCATAGTTGTGGAGCACGATATCGTAAGCACCATGTACCTCATCGAATGAATTAACGCACTCTTTAACCTTCTTCGTATACTCAGCTTCAACTCTGTGTCCGAGCATGTCATCGACAGCCTCGAAAATGATCTCCAAACCTGCCTTAAGAATGAAGAGCGAGATTGCAACGCTGACATAAGCTTCGATGTTGAACTTGAAAACGAGAAGGATCACTGCAGATACAAGTACTGCAGTAGAAAGGATGGCATCGAAAAGCGCATCAGTTCCTGATGACATCAGAAGATCAGACTTAACCTTCTTGCCCTGCTTTCTTACGAAAAGACCAAGGACGATCTTAACGACGATCGCAACGGAGATTATCGCAAGGGACAGAGCAGAATGCTCAGGCTCAACTGGAGTGATGATCTTCTTAACGGACTCGATCATGGCCGTCAGACCGGCATAAATGATGAGTGCGGCAATGATCATCTGTGCGAGATATTCGACTCTTCCGTGACCCAACGGATGCTTCTTATCAGGCTTTCTGGATGCGATCTTCGTACCGATTATCGCGACTAAAGACGACAACACGTCACTGAAGTTATTAACGGCATCAAGGACCATGGCAGTAGAATGCGCAGCAACACCTATCAGAGCTTTAAAAGACGCAAGAAAAATATTCGCGACGATTCCTATAATGCCTGTCGTTACTATCGTCTTTTCTCTGTTGATGCTCTTTTCCTGACCAGTCATAACCTTCTCCAATCAAATTATACGGGCCGCGGAAGGAACTTCTCAATTCCTGCCGCGAACCCGCGTTATCTTTATATTTCAGCGACTTATGCGGGCTGGAAATTCTCCTTGCCTACGCCGCAAACAGGACATTTCCAATCCTCAGGGATATCCTCGAATGCTGTGCCGGGTGCAATTCCGCTGTCGGGATCACCGATCTCGGGATCGTATTCGTAGCCGCAAAAAGCGCATACATATTTCTGCATAGTTTTTATCCTCCTTGGATTTTGGTATAAAAATATTTTACTTCTTTTGCAGATTATTTGATATCATTTTCCCGAGTTTATTTTCCCTCTGAAAACAAATAGGCAATCTTTAGGTTCTTCTGACAATGACTATGTGTTCGTGAGCATGCGGCATAATGTGCGGCTATGCCACATGTTTAGCCGCATATTTGTTAACAAATTCGGAAATGTACGGCAAAACGTGCGGCTACAGCCACATATATAGCCGCACATTTTCAGGAGAACTCTTAAGAAAGTGTTAGCACGTGAAGTCCTCAACACATTAACGGCAATAAAAAAGACCCTCTTGGATTTAAACCCAAAAGGATCATTTATTATGGAGCGGGTTACGGGGTTCGAACCCGCGACATTCAGCTTGGGAAGCTGACACTCTACCAACTGAGTTAAACCCGCAAAGCCTTAAAACAAAGCAATCTTATCAGACCTGTTCAGGCAAATCAAACACCGGAGCCAGCTTGATTCTGGGGTCTTCGGCGAACTTAATAAAATCATCACACATCTCGTGTCTGAAGTCTTCCGTAGCGAAAGGAAGCCAGAACTGAGTATCGGAGAAGTTGGCCCAGATTAGCATGTAAGAAAGGCTCTTTCCGCTCTCTGTGGAAGTCAGTGCATCAAGGATCTGGGTAAACCAGTCAGGTACCGTGTTGTCCATCGGTGCAAGGCCTTCGAAATATCCGTTCTCCGTATCAAGCGAACGGTAACCGATCTCAGTAAGAGCCGTTAGTTTCGCGCGCTGTTCAGCGATTCTGTCGATGACTTCAAAAGACGATGTCAGTTTGTTATAGAAACCGTCTCCCTTGTGGGGCTTGTCGTGATAGTAATCAAGGCCAAGGATATCAACGTAATCGTCACCAGGATATCTTGAAAGATATTCAGTCTCACTTGTTACCGGACCGTTCGGAGAATAAGCAACAGCAAGGTTATCAACGCCCTTCTGACCCATGAGGTAATCGATTGTATATCTGAAAAGATCGATGTATTCCTCGTCTGTAAGGAAGTCTTTGCCCCACCAGAACCAGCTGCCGTTGCATTCGTGGAAAGGACGGAAGATCATGGGGATCTTCTCGCCTTCAACGTCGACGCATGCCGATGCGAAGTCAGCGATCATGTCGAGGAATCTGCAGTATTTTGCGTTGAGGTCGCCGCCGGGCATGATCCTCTTACCGCAGTCGCCTTCGGTGATGTTGGGAGAATAATCGTAGAACTCCTCACCTCCCAAAGTGAAGTTCGGCATGTGTGAAGACAGCGTGATGATAATTCCCTGTCTTCTCAGGTTCTTAACAACAGTTATGAGCTCGCTGTAGTTACCTTCATAACCCGTGAAACCCAATGTATCTATTCCGACGACAGCAGGATGGCTTCCGCAAAGATTCTTGCAGTCTGATTCCGTGCCGTCCGTTGCAATTATTGACACACCAATATGGCCGGCGTTCTGCTGGCCAAAAAGGATCTGGTCGCTTAATGAGAAGTCCCTTAACAGATTTAAAAGTGTCTCGAGTTTCTCCGTTCTTTTGTACTTAAAGTTCATTATTACTTCTTGTCCTGCTTCTTCTGAAAATCTCCAAAAGGATCCTGGATATCTGAGATATCGCCGCCCAGATGCTGGATAGCGGACATCATCTCGTAGAAGAGGTCTCTCTCGATCGACTTCTGATTGCGGTTGATGTAATTCTTGAACATTGCTACTGCTCTGTCGTCGCCGTAATCAGCAAGGCAGATTACCGCATAGATCTTGTTTGTCATGTATCTGAACGCATGTCTTAAGGTCTGGTAGATCTCTTCCGTCTTATGCTCTTTACCGATTTCTGTGAGCATGATGACAACGTCCTCACAAGGGCCTTCAAGACCTGTATCGACGTTGTTTTCGATGATGCTGATGAGGTAAGGCTCAGATACTTCAGGGAATGCCTCGATGTATTCTGCGATGGACTCTGCGACGAATTCTCTTGTCTGGCCGTAGCTCAAATAACGGTCAAGAACTGCCTGGATAAAGCAGGGTTCCTTCATCTGGATAAGAACCTTAAAGCATGCGATAGCCTTCTGGAACTGCATCTCGAAAAGAACATTCTCATCGGAAAGCTCTTCTTCAGTCCATGCGCACTCGCCGATGATCTTACCGCAGTAATCTCTTACCAGGTCGGCAGGCTCAGTTGCGATGCTGCTTACAAGTGACTGGGGAACGCCTCTGTCGAGGTTGAGGGCGCTGTATTCGAGCGCTTCGGTCTTCTCTTCGAAGCTGAGCTCATCCATTACCTGACGCATGGACTTGTCGCCCATACGCTCATCAGGCTCGTTCTCGAGCTTTGCGGTAGCCTCGTCAGTCTCTTCTTTTGCAAGACGCTGGATATATTCCTCGTATGTTGTATCGTCAACATCGTCGGGCTTCTGATCGAGCTTATCACCGAACTCGTCGAGCTTCTGCTCAAGGATCAGTGCGCCGATCTCATCGTATCTTTTAAGTAATTCCTTAATATCCTCTCTCATGCAAACCTCATCTCCCGGGGTATCCGTAATCTCAATTGAATAGCAACTATTTTACTCTGATTGCAAGATTAAAAAAAGCGTCGCTTTGTAAGAAAAGCGACGCTTTTGGAGGTACCACCCAGATTTGAACTGGGGATCAGGGTTTTGCAGACCCATGCCTTACCACTTGGCTATGGTACCATTGGTGACCCGTACGAGAGTTGAACTCGTTACTCCGCCGTGAAAGGGCGACGTCTTAGCCGGTTGACCAACGGGCCTTTTATGGTAGCGGCAGTGGGATTCGAACCTACGACCTGCCGGGTATGAACCGGACGCTCTGGCCAACTGAGCTACGCCGCCATAAAAGTTGCTTTGAAATTATATCCACTCATAGATTTAAAGTCAATAGGAATCAGCAATTAAAACTTCTTTAAGTTTCTCTGTTCATCCATCTGGCCTTTTCTTTGAGTTTCTCCGCCTGATGAATCTTGTGTGCAAGGTTGGCTGATTTCTTGAAAGCGCGGTTCTCAAACCATTTTGCCCCTATTATCAGTATCATCGAAACAGCGAGTCCTACACCGGCGAAAAACAGTGCTATGGCCAGACCGATATTGTATGCATTCATTTCAGAACGGTAGAGCATACCGGGTACCGGATCGATCAACTCTTTGCTGCTGGTCTCGTGCAATAAGATTATCAGGACAAGTGTCGCAACAATAAGTGCACACGCAATACAGATCGTGACTATATAGCGTTTTTTACTGAATTTGAAAATGAAGGGAATCTTCTCGAATTCTTCATCATACAGTTCATTTAAGACTTCGTCATTTTCGATTCTCATATCCTATCCCCATTAAGCGACAAAAGAACACTTGCGAACTGCTTAACATTTTAGAACGAGTATTGTTATTTTTCAAAAGAAAGAGGCTGCCCGTAATGGACAGCCTCTATAAGTCACTATTCTAAAGTTTTTAGAAGAATTACTTGAGCTCGAGCTCACCGCCGCAATCTGCGAGCTTCTTCATGAGGTCATCAGCCTCTTCCTTAGAAACGTTCTCCTTGAGGGCAACAGGTGCCTTCTCAACGAGTTCCTTAGCTTCCTTAAGGCCCATACCAAGAACATCCTTAACTGCCTTGATAACGCCCATCTTGGAATCGCCGAAGCTCTTGAGCATAACTGTGAACTCTGTCTGCTCAGCAGCTGCTGCACCAGCGCCTGCGCCAGCACCAGCGGATACTGCTACTGCTGCTGCGGATACGCCGAATTCCTCTTCAATAGCCTTCTCAAGATCGAAAAGCTCGATTACTGAGAGACCCTTAATTTCTTCAAGAATGCTTGTAACTTTCTCACTAGCCATTTTAAGTTTCCTCCTATGAAATTTTAGCTAATTACTCTGCGGGTGTTTCCGCGGGTGCAGCCTCTTCTGCGGGAGCCTCTGCGGGCGCCTCAACTGCTGCTGTTTCTGCTGCGGGTGCTGCTACGGGAGCTGCCTCGCCGCCTTCTTCCTGCTTCTTCTCTGCAACTGCCTTTACAAGCATAGCGAGCTTTGTAAAAGGGAAAAGCAAAGAATATGCAACCTGTGTCTGGAGTGTTGTAGGATCCGGTACCTTGGAGAGAGCAACGATTTCTGCAACTGTTGAAACCTTACCATCGATAATACCGCCCTTGATCTCCATGGGCTCAAAGTCCTCGCTGTACTTAGCGAGTACCTTTGCAGGAGCGATGATGTCATTAGAGTAACCTACAGCTGTAGGGCCCTGGAATACTTCATCAAGTCCTTCAAAGCCAAGCTCTGCGAATACGCGTCTGAGAACTGTGTTCTTGATAACAGCGAACTTAACGCCAGCCTTACGGAGCTCTGCACGCATTTCTGTGTCCTGAGCAACAGTAAGTCCGCGTGTAGCTACGAATACATATGTAGTAGCGCCCTTGAATTCAGAAGAGAGGTCTTCAACACGCTGCTGCTTAGCTGCCAGAATCTTTTCACTGGGCATATTGGTTTTTCCTCCTTATTTTATTTCTATTAAAGACCCCCCTGGGTAACCTGACAGGTCAAACCAAGGGGGACGAATTAATCCTTTAATAGAACTAACAGCTCCTTCCTCGGCCGGCCGCCCGTTTAACGGACATTTCAGAAATCATATTTCAATGAAATCGCCTGCTGTCTTTGGCAGGAAAGGTATTTAATTGTTAATTGATCGAAATCAAGCGAACTTCTGAGCGTTTACCTTGATTCCGGGGCCCATTGTTGTTGCGATTGAGCAATTCTTAATGTACTGGCCCTTAGCTGCTGCCGGCTTAGCCTTGATGATAGCTTCCATCAATGCCTTAACGTTCTCTTCGATCTTCTCAGCACCGAAAGAAACCTTGCCGACGGGGCAGTGAATGATGTTGGACTTGTCGAGTCTGTACTCGATCTTACCGGCCTTAACTTCGTTAACAGCCTTTGTAACGTCCATTGTAACTGTGCCTGCCTTAGGGTTAGGCATCAAGCCCTTAGGACCCAAAACCTTACCGAGCTTACCGAGCTTACCCATCATGTCAGGTGTAGCTACGATAACGTCGAAGTCAAACCAGTTTTCCTTTTCGATCTTTGTGATCATATCGTCGTCACCAACGAAATCAGCGCCTGCTTCCTTAGCCTCATCAGCCTTGGGACCCTTAGCGAGAACCAAAACTCTCTTTGTACGGCCTGTACCGTGAGGAAGAACTACAGCACCTCTAACCTGCTGGTCAGCGTGTCTGGAGTCAACGCCGAGTCTTACGTGAAGCTCTACAGTCTCATCGAACTTAGCCTTACCTGTCTCGCAGACAAGCTTAGCTGCCTCAGAAGGATCATAGAGTACGGATCTGTCTACGAGCTTTGCGAGCTCAGCATATCTTTTGCCTGTTTTCATGCTCTATTCTCCTTTCTTAGTCTTTCTTTACAACGATTCCCATGGAACGTGCCGTGCCTGCAACCATTCTTGCGCATGCTTCTACATCAGCAGCGTTAACGTCAGGCATCTTGATCTCAGCGATCTTGAGGCAGTCTTCCCATGTTACTGTTGCAACCTTATCTACGTTAGGTCTTCCCGAAGCCTTCTCGATCTTAGCGGTCTTCTTAAGAAGTACCGGTACCGGCGGAGTCTTCGTGATGAACGTGAACGAACGGTCTGCATAAACTGTAATGATTACAGGAATGATGAGACCTGCGTCCTTAGCTGTTCTCTCGTTGAACTCTTTGACAAACTGCGCGATGTTGATACCGTGCTGTCCAAGAGCTGGTCCGACCGGCGGCGCGGGTGTTGCTTTGCCTGCAGGTATCTGAAGCTTTACATAGCCTGCTACTTTTTTAGCCATACTGGCCACCTCCCAAATAAATTTTTATTATCAGAGACCAAAAGGTCTTTAATAAACGTTAATTAAACTTTTCTTACCTTAATGAAGTCGAGCGTAACAGGTGTCTCACGTCCGAACATGGATACCGTAACAGTAACCTGCTGCTTCTCTTCATTGATGTCCTTAACAACAGCCTTGCTGTCCTTGAAAGGACCGTCTGTGATGATGATGAGATCGCCGATGCGATAATCAACTTCAACAGTAGTAGGAACAATAAGTCCCATCTTGACCAAGTCTTCATCCGTCATCGGAATCGGCTTGTTCGGGTCAGGTGCTACAAAGCCCGTAACACCGTTTGTATTACGGATCTTGTACCAGAGATCCTTATCAACCTTATCATTGTTGCCGTAAACGAGCTTCAAGAAGATGTAGTTGGGGAATCTCAGCTTCTCAACTTCCTTACGCTTGCCGTTCTTGGTCTCAACAACGATATCCGTCGGCAGATAGACCTCCTGGATAATGTTCTCCATATCCTGGGCCTTAGCATAAT
>CAMYXF010000019.1 GCA_947303185.1 uncultured Clostridia bacterium
TCAAGACCTTCTTCATCTGTCTTATATTTCTCGAAAAGAGCTTTCTGCTCCAAACTGCTCAGTTCAAGCAAAGTCTTTTCGACTTCGTTACGGCGTTCGGGGTTTTCCTTCTTTTTCATATCAATCTCCTATGTTTATGCGTTGCAGGATAGATTATATAAAATATATTTGTCTGCAACAAGGAAAAAGCCGTATCCCTTGCGGAAAACGGCTCTAATTCACAGCAGTCTGTCATTATGCTTATCTTTGCTTAAGAACACCCGGAAGGTTTACCTTCTGTTTTCCCGGATTCTTTGCATAGCGCACGATCATGTAGATGACATAACCTGTGGCAACACCCAATGTATTCATGATGAGGTCGTCAACGTCAGATGCCCTGTCGGCAAACGGCAGCTGGAGTATCTCTATACTCAAAGATATGAGGAATCCGGTTCCTACAACCTTGAAGAAATTATCCAGGCGCTTATAAAGCACAGGCAATACTATTCCTGTCGGGACAAACATAAAAATATTGCCGAAAACGTTATAGATCATGTGTGCCCCGCTATCGTAATCCAACAGATACACGAACGGGATCAGGTTGATCCTGCAGTTGAAGATCTCATTCAGATCCAGACAAAGCGGTGAGAAAGTGAAGTATATGATGACAATAAGATTTATGTACATCAGAATATGAAGCCTCTCCCGCTTCCAGTCAATCTTCTTATTGCGCAAGCTGACAGCGGCCCTTACGAGCAGATATATGGCTGTATAGACCGCTGCTATGTAAACATACGGTATCACTAACATTCCTATCATCTCCTAATATTTTTGCGGCTGACCTATCCCCATAAGTCAGCTTGCGAATATTATAACGGACGGAGAATTAAAAGCTTGCGCAGAAATAGGGCAAACATATTAAGATTTCCTTAAGTTTTAAGCATAAACAGCCCGTGATGATTGCAGTAAGAATATATTTTCCTAATGCAGTTTTTCCTGAATCTCGTCTCACAAGGTCCTTCCGGATAGAGCTTAACTAGCTGCACGCCCTGGTCTGAAACAGCCGCAAGAAATGAGATGTAGTGGTCCTTTGTCATTGGATGATCAACAGTCACATAGTATTCGTCTTCGATTGTCTCCACATTTATCCTGTGCTCATCATCACACTCTTCCGCATCCAATGGCGGCAGGGTTATTCCGCAGCAGCTGACAACCGCTTCACCCGTTGCATGAATTACATTTCCGCACACGGGACAAACATAGAACCTTCCTCTGAGCATATTTGAAGAACGGTTGCAGTTTTTGATGTCCTCACCCGAGAGCAGCTCTATCACAGAGATTCCCAGAGCCTTTGCGAGAGGCTCTATAAGGCTTACATCAGGAAAGCCCTGTCCTGTCTCCCATTTGCTAACAGCCTTGCTGCTTACAAATACTTTTTCTGCAAGTTCTTCCTGCGTCATGTTCTTGTTTTCGCGGAGCTTTCTGATCACCGCTCCGGTTACATATTTATCCATGGCTCTTACCTCCTTCCGCTACAAACTTAACATAGCTTTGGGCAGGATGTTACCCACGCTTCGTGGAGTGGACATGATATTTCTGTGTGAAACAAAAGATCAGTTCTGACCGGGTCTGGGCAGCATTATCGAGAGGATAAAAGAATTCTCTTCAGATGAGACCTTTAATATTCCGTCGCAGGCTTCTACCGTGCGCCTGACATTCATGAGGCCGAAGCCGTGGCTCTCTTTATCTTTCTTGGATGTGTAACCTGTGGAGTTCAGGAGCTTCTCGATATCGACCTTGCCTGATGCCGAATTCGTTATCCTGAATACGAAAAACTTATCCGTTCTTTTGATGGAGAAAGACACAAAAGGTTCTTCACATGAAGAGGCTGCCTCGATCGCATTATCCAATGCGTTTGCGAAAATGCTGCACATATCCATCGGCTTTATCTTCAAGCCGCCGTCTGCCACACCGTCAAGCGCGAAACGGATATTCAATTCATCCATTTTATCTGCTTTCATGGAGATGATGATGTCGAGCATCTCATCACCGGAAACGTATTTCGGAGAGAGCGAACTGATACTGCCGAGCATATCGCTTATGTGTTCTTTGGCCTGATCAGAATGACCTTCTTCAAGCATCATCCGTGTCATTGCCAGGTGGTTATTGATATCGTGACGGAAAGCTCTTGTCTCAGTCTGTTTACGCTTATACTGTTCGATATATTCCAGCTCGGCGCTGATATATGCTTCCTGGGCCTTGTTCTTCTCAAGATAAGATCTTTCAGCCGAGTAGATTACTACGAAAACCGGAGCTGCAAGTCCGAGAATAATAAGGCCAAGACCGAACATTATGCTCATGATGTGATATCTGTATTCGAATGAAATGAACTCTGACGGAATAAGAGCGGGGATGCAGGGCATGAACAGGAATGTGACTATCCACACAATAAAAAATATCCTGGCAGGAATGTTGATAATACAATACTTTTTCGGCTTGTAGAAACCAAAATACGTAATGAGAAAAAGGGCTAAAGTAAAAAGGAAACTGATGCCTGACATAGCCAGCCATAAAGGTCCTGATCCCAGATTCTCGTAAAATACGGAATATACCAGTTCTTCAGATCCGCCAACCAGATAAATAACGGTCATGTTGGAAAAGGTGGATATGTATTGGATAAAAAGGAAAAACCAGATCCATGCTTCAATGGCACGCTTTAATCTTTTTTCTTTGAATGCAATTAGAAAGAATACAAATGCATAAACGTATAAGGCTCCGGCAAGAATATAATCCAAAAGCAATATCAGATTATTATCTGCATCTGCGAAAAACAAATTGAATATAATGATGCAGATTAAAGATACGCCGGTTACACCGAATGCCGATAAGATCAGTTTTTTTGATAATTCAACCTGTCTTCCGAGAAAGCATGCCGAGATAACAACTATCAGAAGCAATGCGAAAACGACCTGAAAGTTGCTCACTACCGAAGTTATAAGACCTATGATATCGTTTGCCAAATTATCCGTCATATCAGAAAGCGGTTCCTTCTACATATGCATATAATGCATCTTTTAACGCCTTTAAGTTGCTGCGGCTTACCGGAAGAGAGATGTCCCCGTCCATTACGACATCGTTTTTAACGATCTTCTTTACCTTTGATAAAGATATCAGATAACCTCTGTGGATCCTTAAAAAGCCGCTGTTCTTCAGCTCTTCTTCGTAGTCACTGATGTTATATCTTGTGACGTATTCACGCTTGGAAGTAACGATCCTGACGTTCTTGTCCATGGATTCCATATAGATGATATCGCTTATATCGATCACGATGTCTTCGCCGTCTTCCCTGATCATGATCTGACGTGAATTATTCTTTTTATCCTGAACATATTTCAGAACTTCACCGAGCTTATTCATATCAACCGGTTTGACGAGATATCTCAATGCATTGACCTCATAGCCTTCGAGTGCATATTCGATGTGTGATGTGAGGAACACGATATGGACGTTTTCTGATATGGCCCTTAATCTTTTCGCGAGCGTAATACCGTCAATGCCCGGCATCTCGATATCAAGGAATACCAGGTCGAAGGGTTCTTTCAAGAATGCTTCATAAAGACTTGAACCGCCCGAAAAAGTATCAATGTCGTAATCGACATTAACAAGCGCTTTATCAAGGACATTTTTAAACTCTATCCGGAATAACTCTTCATCATCACAGACAGCAATACGCATATTTTCCCCTCCCCGGCCAATCTTACTGAATAGTATTATAAATGTTTTTCGCTGATAACATACCATTTACGGCAGAATAACGACCATTCACGCCATCTTTCTATTTGCAGGATAGCCGGATGATAGATTTTCGTGGTTATCAACTATTAAATGGGGGAAAAGAAATATGGCAAAAGAATTATCTACTCAGGCAAGATGGAAACCGTGGAAGGGCGTCATTTTATTTGTTATCGCGCTCGCCTGGCTCATTGCAGGAAGCATTATCGGAGGAATCTTTTTAGGTTCTTTCGCAACATTCGTTATCCAGTTGGGTTTTCTGGGCATTGCAATCGTTGCATGTCTTATCAATAAGACTCCTTTAAAAGAAGTTTTCCCCATTAAGAAAATAACTGTGAGGGATTTCTTCGGAACGGTACTTATGTGGTTGGGAGCGCTTCCCTTGGGAATGTTAAGCGCAGTTGTCGTCGGCAAATTCATGCCGCAGACATTTGAGAACGTAACATCCGGCGTTCAGGAGATAGCCGGCGTAGCAGTAATAGGTTTTATCACTACTGTCATCTGTCCCCCGATCTGCGAAGAAGCAATAATGAGGGGCGCGATATTAAGCAACTTCCGCGGGATCAAAAAGGACTGGATCATCGTACTCATCATCGGAGTCATGTTCGGTATTCTTCACACCGATACCGTAAGATTCATAAACACGGCTTTAATGGGCGGATGCCTGGCATATCTTATGGTAAAGCGCAACAACATCGTTCTTCCTTCGCTCTTTCACTTTATCAACAACTTCACGCTTATCGGCATAAGCTCTATCAGTTCAATGACCGCCCAGCAGCAGGGACAGACAGTCACAGCAGCAGAAGCTACGTCAGCCGCTGTCGATGCAATGCCGTCACTCATGATCTTTGCTA
The DNA here is from genome assembly GCA_947303185.1 of uncultured Clostridia bacterium. Lineage (GTDB taxonomy): Bacteria > Bacillota > Clostridia > Saccharofermentanales > Saccharofermentanaceae > Saccharofermentans. Next base: position 4,626 of record CAMYXF010000019.1, read on the forward strand.
CACTGTCTCCGCTGTTCCTCGTCCTCGGCGCGCACCTCATTAAGCGCCAGACTGAGATATCAGAAGGCCTCGAAAAGAAGGGCATGAAGCTTGGCGCAAAGATCGGAATCTCCGTTATTCCCTGCGTGCTCCTGCTTGCAGGCGGAATAGCCCTCATGCTCAGATGATCCGTTTTTTGCAGTTCGCGACAATATAAGTTCCATTCACGACACTTCTCTTTCCGGGACCGTTTTACCTGGTACTATCTCGTTGTCAAAGGAAAATACAAACGAAAAGTGAGGAAAACAGTTATGGATTACGTAAAAGGTTGTGATTTCTACGAGCTTTCAAAGAACATTTTGAAGAATGTCGCAGACGGTAAGATCGGCATTGCCGACGGATTAAACGATAAGCTCACATATCCGGCATTAAGCAGCATGCTCGAAAACGCAAAGACAGACTTTGTTGACGGAAACGGCAAGACGATCAAGGGCATGCCTTCTGCTGAGATCTTTGTAATGACCAAGAAGATCGACAAGAAGAAATACATCATCGGTTTATCTTTCAACAGAAGAATTGCAGGCACACCTTCAGGCAAAAAAGGCATCGAAGCATGGCTCGAAGAATCAAGAGACACGATGGTTGAAGAAAGCAGAGTTTTCGCTGAGGGATACGAGAAAGAAGAAGCATATTTTGACCACTGCATGATCGACCACTTGAGAAACTCCGTAGGTATGGGACAGCTTCATGAAGCAGAGTATCAGGATAAGCTCATCTCAAGAGCAAAGAGCAAAAAGGTATTGGGAATTACATTTACAAAAACAGGATTGTTCATTGCCATGATCATCCTCTGGAGCTGTGTATTCCACAACATCGCACTCGGCTTCATCTTTGCGCTCTGCATGGTAGGAAGCTTCACGTTAGTTACAAACAAGGCAAAGTCAGAAGAAAAAGATCTGGTTAAGGACGAGAACTAATTTCTATATAACCCTGGCCTTTGACAATCGTGCCGGCTTAGTTGTTGACAGTTTCAACTGTTTTCCGTCAACAACAGGCCGGCACTTATATTATGGGTTTCGTGATATAATTCGTTCGTTAAGAGGTGCGGGCGTGGAAAAGAAAAGCTATCTTGGCGACATCCTGATAATCATTGCCGGGCTGTTCTGGGGCAGCATGGGCATCTTCGTGCGCCACTTAAATGACCTTGGCTTTTCATCGATTCAGGTCGCATGTCTGCGTCTCACAACTGCAGGAATTCTTTTTGCACTGATACTACTCATCAAGGACCGCAAAGGCTTTAAGATCGCTGCGCGCGACATCCCTTTATTCCTCGCGCTCGGCCTTGTGAGCATCCTGTTCTTCACATGCTGCTACTTCACTGCCATCCGTCTCATGACGATGTCCACGGCGGCTATCCTTCTCTACACTTCCCCCATCTGGGTCATGGTGCTTGCGATCATCTTCCTCAAGGAAAAGTTCACTATCCAAAAACTCATCGCGCTCATACTCGCATTCGCCGGCTGCGTTCTCGTATCAGGATTCGGCGGCAAAGTAACTGTAGTCGGCATCCTGGTAGGCCTCGGCTCCGGCTTAGGCTACGGCCTTTACAGCATTTTCGGAACATTCGCGCTCAAGAAATATTCACCTTACACCGTCACCTGCTACACATTCCTGATCGCAGGCTTGGGTTCTGTTTTTGTTGCCAACCCTGTTGATCTCGTTAGTAAAATCTCCGCCGTCGAAAACAAACCGGCACTCTTCGGCTTCGTCCTTCTGACATCAGTCGTCACGGCGGTAATCCCTTTTCTTCTCTACACATTGGGCCTCAACATGACCACCGCCGGCAAAGCCGCAGTACTCGCTACAGTTGAGCCCGCAGCCGCAACGTTATTCGGTTTTCTGGTAATGAAAGAGACTGTATCACCGATCGCGTTTGTCGGCATCTTACTGGTTTTCGCTGCTATTGCAGTATTGAGCTTGCGCAAGAAGGAAACCTGAAAACCCAATTGTTAAACAGCGGTTTGTTATTTTTCCCTTGAAAAAGGACCAAAAATAACAAAGATCAGCCGTTTTTTGTTGTTATTGCCTTCAAAAACAGAGAAAAATAACAAAAACAGTTTTGGAAAACTGCAATTTAAAAACCCCTCCGGAAATTCCGAAGGGGCAATTATCAATATTGATTATCGATTCAGCTCATCAAGCCTGTGTTGTAGGATCAGCAGGAGCGGGAGCCGGTGCAGGAGCCGGTGCAGGTGCTGCAGGAGCTTCAGCTGCGGGTGCCGGTGCGGGCGCGGGAGCTGCAGGTGCAACGGGTGCTGCAACAGGAGCAGCCTCAACTACAGGTGCAGGTGCTGCTGCCGGTGCGGGTGCAGCCGGAGCGGCCTCAACAGGTGCAGCGACAGGAGCTGCAACGGGCGCAGCTACGGGAGCTACAGGCGCAGCAGGTGCCTCAGGTGCTGCAGCTGGTGCTACAGGAGCAGCAGGAGCCGGTGCGGGAGCTGAGAAATCGATAGGCGATGCCGGAGCAGAGAAGTCGATGGGTGATGAAGGCTCAGCAGAAGAAACGGGAGCTGCTGTTGCTTCAGGAGCTGTACCTTCTGCAGCAGGCTTCTTTTTCTTAACTACGAGGAGGATCACAACTACTGCTGCAGCTGCGATTACAACGAATACGATTACGCAGATTGCAACGATGAGTCCGATGTTAACGAGAGAGAATGTAAGTTCAACTTCTTCGTCTACGAGAAGATCCCATGTATAAGTCTTTCCGTCCTTGGAAACTTCAGATGCATTGTCATCCTTTGCGGGAGAAGGAAGAGTAATTTCAACTTCCATGAAACCGCCGTATGTTTTAAGGTCTTCGGAAGTAATGCCCTCTTCACCGAGGTCACCGATAACGTTTGTATCCCACACGATCGTATATGTGGAACCCTTCTTTGTGAGTTCGAAATCACCGAGACCAAGTTCATCTGTAAAGCAGTCAGCGTTGAAGATTTCTTCAAAGTCCTTGACCTTGGCATTTGTCATAGTGAAGGTGTAACCTTCGTAGTCACCCTTCTTATAATCGTCTACAGTCCAGCCGTCGTCCTCAAAAGCGTCAGCTAAGTCTTCCATTTCTGACTCAAGGTCCTCGTCGATCAGCTCATTGTAATAACCGTAAATGACTGTGAGATCAGCCTTACCGTTATTCTTGATGTTCATCGAGGTGCGGAACCTTACACAACCTGTAAAGCAGAACGCAGCCAGAGTGAGAAGAACCATAACGGAAATCGCTTTAGCATAAATCTTTCTCATAAACTACCTCCATATTTGAAAAGCTGTTTAGATTATCTCATAGGATATAAGAATTTGGCATTAACAAATCCGTGTCGTTTCCCGCGCACGAAAATTGAATCATTCAATTCCTAAGAATGCACGCAGTTCGGGAAGCACGCGCACTGCTTCCTTGCGGCCCACCTGGTAAGCCTTTTCGAGCTTCTCAGGATCTTTCTCAGTGCGGCCGATGCCGATCTTTTCGGGCGGCCTGATAACAAAAGAAATTCCTTCAGCCTCGCGCTTATCAACACCTTCGACCTGTTTGTTATACATCTCGTGGCGCTTTGCCATGCCTTCAGCGATGGCAGGATATTTGTGGAGCGCCATCTTCATGATGAACGGCGACTTTTTCTTCACATAACCTTTGGGCTGGGTCAGCACGATGACGTTGCGGTTAAACCCGAGGCTTTCCATGTATTCATATGGGATAGAATCAGCGATGCCGCCGTCGAGATAAGTGTTGTCTCCGATTGGGACGGGCTTTGACGCGATCGGCATCGAAGCGGATGCCCTCATCCAGAGAAGGTCATTCCCGCCGCCGTCGGTGCATTTATGGTAAACGCACTTGCCGGTCTTAACGTCAGTCGCGCCGATGTAAAACTCCATCGGATCGTTTTTGAAAGTCTCTTTGTCAAAAGGATCAAGAACGTCAAGCAGCTCTCGGTAGCAGAAATCAGCACCATATAGATCGCCCGTTTTTATGAGCGAACGGTAGCTGCAGTATCTCGGATCTTTGCAGTAGTTTTTGTTATATCTGATCGCTCTTCCGATCTGACGTGATTTGTAATTGCAGCCGAAAACCGCGCCTGCGGAAATGCCTGCCGCCCCGTCAAATCTTATGTTGTTTTCCATGAGAACATCGATGACACCGCATGTAAACATGCCGCGCATGGCGCCGCCCTCTAATACCAGTCCGGTCTTGTAATTCACTATTATCCCATCCTCACCGTGATAAAAATTCACGGGCTAATAATAACAGTGAGTATGTATATTCGCAAAGGCTTAATGCGTCCTCATGTTCGAGGAAACTTCATAAGCGATATATTCGTGGTCAAATTCATATCCGAGTTTTTCCGCGAGATGCACGGAACCCATATTTTGCGCATCCCAGCTCGGATACAATCCTTCGTCAAGACATTTCAATATCAATGCGGAGCAGGAGACCGTTGCCAGATGCTTTCTTCTCTCTGATTCAGCGGTATCGACTTCGATCTCAATGCCTTCCCTGTAACGTGTGTACGAAGATGCGCCTGCTACGATTTTACCGTCCTTTAAGATCACTACTCCCCTGCCGTCTTCTAGGTACTTTTCCTTGCTCTCAAATGCAGATACAAAGTCAGCAGTCACGGGGTTTTCGAGACACAGATCATATGTCTCTCCGTCTATGTTTTTGAGTTCATATCCGTCAGGAAGGAGCTCAAGATTTTTCTTCAACTTTTCAATGTCGAATTTAGTATCCTTCCTGATCGCAAAACGGGTTACTTTTCTAGCGTCAGGATATACGGATTCGATGAGCTTTGCCCACTCTTCGTTCTGAGGCATCAAGATCACAAAACCTTCCGGTTTGTTTTTTACCAGTTCTTCATCGGGTGCGCCTGCGAAAAAGCCTAAAACGCCGACAAGTGCGAATGCCGAGACAGGGTTTTCGAGGTCGGTAACAAAGATCTTTCCCATAACTTTTTGAAGACATGAATAGATCAGCGTCTCCTGCCAGCCATCGAATAATTTATCAACTTTGGATGTATCTTCAAGTACGTAAACCATAACACTTTCTCAACTTTCACTTTGATCTAACCGTGTCATCAGCACCACTGTCTCGAAGACACCGTCCTAGAGCAACATATTAATTTACAAATTGAGATATGTCACTCTTCTCTATACCGATACCCATCCGGAATTCGAATATACGCACGGATATGCTCATCGATAGGGCGCTCGATAATTCCGGATATATTGTTCACATTTCCTTCTGCAACAAGGATCGTACACTCCCGTTTCTCAAGGACGATCCCTATATGGTCGTGCTCTTTGTTTTCGAATACCCTGTCATAGAGCACGATGTCTCCCGCTTCCGGAACATAGCCTTCCTGCCCTTTATGGTATTCGATCCGCCGATCGCCTACGGCAAACTCCTCCCAGCCAAAGCATGCAGCCAGATGACAGGTTTTACATTCCTCTGGTCTGTACGGGATTTCGAATCCCGCTGCCATGCAGCAATAATAGACAAACGCCGCACACCATAACCCGTCAGCTTCCTTGAGATTCCATGTTGGAAACAATCGCACAATCGACGCTAGATTGGAAGCCATCCCATCAACATCTCCGTGAAACGGAACCTGCGCCATATCCTTTGCAATCTTGGCTAGTTTTTCTCTTGTTGCTTTTTCCATATATGCCTCGCCAAACCCCGATTTGTATCTGGAAACAATGTCACTATTTATTCTTCTTCATATGTCTTCCCTGAGTTTCATAATTCACCACGATATGTCGATCCGCCTGTTCGGCTTTCCGCCAAAGAAGGACAACCGTCTCAACGTGCGCCGCATTAGGGAAAAGGTCTGCAGGCGTTACTTCCCTGATCTCATATTCTCTCGTGAGAATCTTGAGATCCCTTGCAAGCGTGGCCGGATCACATGAGATGTAACAGACGGAAGGCGCGCCGAGCTCCATAATCTTCTTGACCACGCCGATGTCGAGACCTTTTCTGGGAGGGTCGACGATAACACAGCCCGGTGCCTTGATCTTTCCACTCTTTATCAGTGAACCGAAATCCGCTTTAAGAACGTCTTTGCAGATGAATTCACACTCGGAGGCTTCGTCCTGCGAAAGCGCAAGAGAGCGGTTTATCTTCGCTGATGCAACTGCTTCAGGTACTACTTCGATACCGAAAAGGCTCTGTCCCTTTTTCTTTACCGCAAGACCGAGCGTGCCGCATCCGCAGTAAAGATCGTAGATAACGGATGTTCCGCCGCATGCTTCGGATGCTTTGTTTGCAAGTTTTTCGGCCTGGCTTGTGTTTACCTGGAAGAACGATCCTGCCTTGATTCTGAACTTTCTGCCGCAGAAGATCTCGTCGTAATAATCGACTCCTTCGATGATGGTCCTTACGCCGGTCCTGGTTCTTTTCGAGACCTTGTTGGGACTGATACGAAGAAGAAGGCCGTTGAGATTAAAGCCGTCAGCTTCGCATGTTTTGCGGACCGCATCGTTAAGGCCGGTCGAAGCGATATACTGCTTTGCGTCCCTGATGACGACTTCGTGGGTCTGGGCAGATGAACTCGTGAGCTCAGCAAGGATCTCGTTGGTCCTCAGAGACCCTCTCAATACCAGGCCGTTGAAAAGCCTTGTCGGCGCGCGGCCGAAGACCTCTTCAACAACTTCCTTGATCTTGCCGAAGATCTCATATTCGATGAGCTTTCCGTCGTAATTGCCAAGCTCATCTGATTTGGCGCAGAGAAGACCGACCTTGCCGTCCCTTATCGCGTACTGCATGTGATTTCTGTATCTTGAAGGATCGTCAGAAGCCAGGACGGGTTTCATGACACCGTCGACAAAGGCTGGATCAAAACCTCCGATCCTGATGAGGCAGTCACGGACGCGTGTCTGCTTGATCTTGAGCTGCGCTTCGTAGGAAAGGCACGCAAAAGGCAGTCCGCCGGACACTTCCTCAGTAGGCACAAAGGGCGAGATCCTGTCAGGAGAAGCCTTGATAAGCTCCTTAACTTCGGCCACGGCATACTTGGACGTCTCGGATTCGATCTCTACCGTGCAAACCTCGCCCGGGAACACTCCGGGAACAAAACAGGTCTTGCCGGAAGGCAGGTTTCCGATGCCCTGTCCTTCGCTGCCAACGGCCGTAATTGTAAGCTCTGTAGCCTCCAAAACGCTCCCGTCCCTCCTCTTTGCCTCACAATAGTCACTTAATTATAGATGAAATCGTGGTAAAATTGTCGTTGTACATTTAAAAGAATAAAAGAGGAGATGGTAATCTTGCCCTCGAATGTTGATAAAAAACAAAGATCTACAAGACCCGTAGCACCCGAAAACAGTGCTCTTGCCGACGAGCTCAGAAGTCAGCTCAAAGGTAAACCGACCAAGTGCGGATTTAACAGAAGCCTCACTCACGAGATCGTGAGCTTCGTAGGCGACATCCTCAAGATCGGTATCGTCGCCGTACTCTGCCTCTTCTTTACTTTCGGCGGATTCGGCGCAGGCATGCTCTTAGGCTACGCTTCCACCACAAAGCCGCTTTCCATCGGCGACCTCACATCAGCAGAAGAATCACAGACTTCATTCGTATATGACAGCGAAAACAACGTCATCGCAAAGCTCACAGGCTCCGAGAACGTTGACCGTATCTACGTATCCTACAGCGACATCAAAAACACTTACCTTGATGATGCGATCATCGCTATCGAGGATGAGCGTTTTCGCGAGCATTCCGGTATCGACATCAAGCGTATCGGCAGCGCGCTCATCTCAGCTATCGCAAACGGCGGTTCAGCTACACACGGCGGTTCCACAATCACACAGCAGACAGTCAAGCTCATAAGCGGCCAGGACGAGCACTCCACTTCACGTAAGGTCCAGGAGTGGTTCTCCGCAATGCAGCTCGAGCAGAACCTTTCCAAGGACGAGATCCTTGAGCTCTATATCAACCTCGCGCCGATGGGCAACAACTATGTCGGCGTCCAGGCTGCCGCAATGAACTATTTCGGAAAGAACGCATCAGAGCTCACACTTCCTGAGTGCGCCCTCATCGCAGGACTCCCCAAGAGCCCTTCTTACTACAATCCGTTGAGAGAATCCGGCAGAAGAAATGCCCAGAGAAGAATGAGAACCATCCTCGAGAAGATGTACGAACTCGGCATGATCACCGAGGAAGAGTACGAGGAAGCTCTCAACACCGAACTCGAATTCAAGCAGAGAAGCACAGACCGCACATCAACCATCAATTCTTATTTTGTTGAGTACGCAATCTCCGAAGTAATCGGCGACATCGCTGAGCAGAGAGGTATTTCCCGAAGCCTGGCCGCATCGCTCGTTTACAACAGGGGCTACCATATCTACACGACGCTCGAGCCGAGACCCCAGGAGGTTTTGGACGACGCCTTTAAAGACCGGGATCTTTTCCAGGAGGACCCGGACCGAATAGCCGACTACCCGGAAAAGCCAAACGCCTCGATGGTCGTAATCAACAACGCGACGGGCGCCATAGCGGCGATGCAGGGCGGCTATGGCGAGAAAACCATGAACCTGTCGCTGAACCGAGCGGTCTCGACGCACCGTAACCCGGGTTCATCCATCAAGCCGCTTCTCGATTACGGACCGGCATTTGAGCTCGGCATAATTGCTCCCGGTACTGTAGTCTGGGACGAGCCGAAGCATTTGGATCCTACAAGACCTGACGTTGACTGGCCTGTTAACTACGGCCGTACTTACAGCGGCGAGGTCACGATCAGAACGGCTCTCACATATTCACTCAACACTATCGCTGCAGAGCTCTGGACCGAAGTCGGAGGCGACACGGCCCTCTGGTACCTGAAGCAGGTCGGTATCGACAGAACTGCCGAAGGCGCATTCCCTTCACAGTCCGTCGGCGGCTTCACCAAAGGTATGACAACTCTCGAGATGGCTGCCGCTTACCACACTTTCGCGACGGGCGGCACCTATGTTGAGCCTTACGCATACACGCAGGTTCTCGACTCCGAAGGCAACGTCATCGTTAAGTCCGACCCGATCAGCTACCGCGTATATTCCGAAGAGACATGCTTCTTCATCGCAGATATCCTTAAGGCAGTCGTCAACAACAATACTCCTTCTGACTGGGGTTCCGGCCAGATCGAGAATGAAGACGGCGAGCGCATCGACACATGCGGCAAGACAGGTACCACATCAGATAACATCGATAAGTGGTTCTGCGGCTTCACGCCGTACTACACCGCTGCCGTATGGTACGGATACGACAACAGACTGAGACAGACAGAGATCCCGCAGTGCGACTGGGACAGCGCAATCAAGATCTGGGTATGGTGCATGCAGCACATCCACCTGTATCTCCCGGGCGCCTCTTTCGAAAAGCCTGACTCAATCGTTACCGAATCCATCTGCTCTTCCGGCTACTATCCGACAGATGCATGCCGCGCAGCAGAAGGAAACAAGGTTTACACGGATTACTTCGTATCAGGCAGCTACCTCTGCCCGACCGACGATAAACCCTGTCCGGTACACGTAGCGCCTTCGCCTACACCGACACCTACTCTCCCGCCTCCGGGTCCCGGTCAGGATCCGAACCAGCCGGGTCAGCCAGGCCAGCCGGGCGGACAACCGGGTCCGGTATAAATCTTTCCTTGCATTTTATTAAGCAAGAGTTTATTCTTGTTTGGTCTGATTATTAGAAGAAATAAGGAGAATTACTTTGAGCAAATACAGCGGATCACGTACACCGGTCAACTTTGCGAAAAGAATAGTCGTTAAAGTCGGTACTTCGACACTCACATACGACAACGGCAAAATGAACCTCGGCAACATCGACAGGCTCTGTCGTTCCATCTCCGATCTTATGAACCGCGGCAAGGAAGTTCTCCTTGTAAGCTCCGGCGCCATCGGTGTCGGCATCGGTTACCTTGACCTCAAGGAGCGCCCGACCACAACCCGTGAGAAGCAGGCTATCGCTTCCGTCGGCCAGTGCGAGCTCATGAACGCTTACGCAAGAAGCTTTTCCGAGTATTCTTACCGCTGCGGCCAGATCCTCCTCACAAAGGACGGCATCACAGACAAACTCACAAGAGCTAACGTTACAAACACCATCGAGACATTGCTCGAGATGCGTATAATCCCCGTCATCAACGAGAACGACTCCGTTTCCACAACGGAGATCATGCACAACGGCACATTCGGCGACAACGACACGCTTTCCGCTGACGTTGCAGTCCTCGCAAACGCCGACCTGCTCGTAATCCTCTCCGACGTTGACGGTCTCTACGATTCCAACCCTCGCGAAAATCCTGACGCCGAGCGTATTTCCTACGTCGACAAGGTCACAGACGACATGCTCAACTTCACCGCAGGCAAGGGTTCCTGGCTCGGCACCGGCGGCATGGCAACCAAGATCACAGCCATGAGCAAGGTCACCGAGAACGGCATCATGGGCGTCATCGCAGACGGTTCCTCTGTCCAGACACTCGAGAAGATCATCGATCAGGACGACGTCGGCACATTCTTCGCAGCACAGTAAAAACCTTGTAAATACGGCATTTAACACTGTTAAATCAGCCTTTTTGGGGATAATTGTATGGTTTTTAAGAAATTGGCAGTCAAATCTGCCGCTGCTTTTCTGGTACTCGCATTTGGCTTAAGCATCTTTGGCTGCTCAGGCAAAGATCCCGAGCAGAAAACGCTCTCTTCCTTCACCAAAGTCGCTGACGGCATCTACACTCTCGACTGTTATTCGGATTACAAGATCGACGAATACCTCAAAGCCGGCATCACCGATGTAGAGCAGTACGATATCTGGATGACTGAGAATCTCACCCATGGCGTTCCCACAGGCGACATTCCCGGCATGGGCTGCAGCTCGTTTGTTGTTAATGGCTCTGACGGCGGGCATCTTTTCGGACGCAACTACGACTCATCCGAAGGCGATGCGCTTGTTGTCAGGACCCATCCCGAAAACGGCTATGCTTCCATTGGAATCGCTGACTTAAAGCATGTAAATCTTGGCGTTGGCGGCGAATTCGCCATCGAAGACGAAGCAAGCCTGCCGCTGCTTTTCGCTGCTCCCTGGTGCGTCTGCGATGGCGTTAATGAGAAGGGCCTTGGCGTTTCCCTCCTCGAACTCAGCGACAAGCATATTGTAAACGACACTGAGAAAGAGGACTTCCTCATCTATTCCGCTGTCCGCGTCCTGCTCGACAAGTGCGCAAACATCGACGAGGCACTCGTCCTTCTCGCGAGCTACGACATGTATTCTCCGCGCAAAAACTCATACCATGTCTTCATCACCGACACGAGCGGCCGCTCAGTTATCGCCGAGTGGACCCACGAAGGCCTCATGGTGACCGAAGATGACACCGCGGTCGCGAATTTCTCTTTATACAAAAACGATCCTTATCTGGATTACGACCACCGTTATGCAAAGATGCACGATTCGATCGACGGCGTAACCTCCATGACTTCCGACGAAGCCATGGGTGTGCTGAGCGACGTCAGCCAGTACACACGCTGGTCAGCAGTCTACGATCTTGAGAAGTTTACGGTGGATATCTGTTTTAGCGAAGACTATTCCAAGACTTATTCTTACAGCGGCAAGAAATAATTGTTTTCGAGGTGACTAACATGAAGATCGGAATCATCGGTTACGGCAGCATGGGCAAAATGCTCCTTTGGAAGTTCTCATCCAATGGAAAGATCGCCAAGGAAGATTTATATATCGCGAACAGGACCCGCGAAAAAGTTTTAGAAGCTGAAGGTATCGCCGTTGTTTGCGACAATTGCACGCTCGCCTCCGAGTGCGACATCGTCTTCGTCTGCGTCCGCCCCGTCGACATGAAAGCCGTGTTGTCTGATATTGCTGCTTCTCTCAAGACTGATTCATTGCTCGTCACCCTCAACGGCAGCATCACTTTCGACATAATCAGGAAAGTCGTTGATGTTAAGACAGCAAAGGTCATCCCCAGCCTCACCGCCGAGATCGACCGCTCACAGACCATCGTCTGCTATAACGATAAGGTTGGCTCTGATGATAAGACGGTTCTTAGCGAATTGTTATCTTCCATCGGCGAAGTCATCGAACTTCCCGAAAACGAAGTCGGTATGGGCTCCGAACTCGTAAGCTGCATGCCCGGATTTATAGCTTCTATTTTCGATGTCATCTGCAACTCCGCAGAAGGCCACACCGAAATCCCCAAGGAGCAGATCGTCAAAATGGTCCTCAACACAATGAGCGCCACCGGCGACCTGATGCTCCAGAAAGACCTGTCCTTCAACGACGTTGTAACCCGCGTCGCAACCAAAGGCGGCATCACCGAAGAAGGCACCAAAGTCATCTACGACATGTTCCCTTCTGCCGCAGACGAAATGTTCAACAAGACTCTCGAGAAAAGACGCTTCACCGCAGAGAAAGCTGCCGCTTCTTTCAACGAGTAATTACCGGTAGTGCCTCTTTATCAGCATGTCTAGCATCGCCACATCAAGCGGCGTGGTATCTGATTCAAACGTGTAGAAAAGCCTGTCTCCCAAAAGGATGTCTTCCAGACTGTAATCCTTACCCCTGGTCAGCATGTCATCAATGTATTTCGGATCATCCATTTTGCCGCAGTGCTCATGGTAAAGGATCTTCCTGTCGCTCATCCTCAGTATCGTGAAATCCGGATGGATGATCTTCTTCCCGACCTTCAAAGGACACTCATATCTGTACGGAATCCCGTTCGCCCTCAGCCTGTCGGCAATAATGATCTCCGACTTGGACCTGACGCGCTCGCCCTTAGTCGTATAGAACTCAGGCATGTCCTTCTTGAACGGCTTGCGCTTATAAGGCACCTCCATCCACTTCTGCGCATACGCGTCGTCATAAACATTTATGGGCTTGATATGACTCTTCCGCCCTTCTGACAGCTGGTCAAAGACGTCTTCTGCAAGAGTGGACGGGTAGAGTTTGGACATCTTTTCGATGGCGGAAAGTTCCTTTTTATTGGTTTTCAAAACAGTGTACAAGTATTGTTTTTGAAGCAAACCATTTATGGTCTCCAGATCATTCATGGAAAGATATATGGTTTTTCCTTCTTTGATCAGGTAATAGTATGCTTTACCGGTTTTTTCTCTTACTTGAATTCGTCCTTCAGGCAGCAACTTAAGCTTGTTCTCTATTTCAACAATGCTCCTAGCGAGCAATTCATATCGCACATCCATGTCTTTTCTAATATCAACAGCCATATTGCTCCCTCCTGTTTTAGCATCTTTGTGAGTCAATTATAGAGCCCTAAGCTGATAAATAGGTGGATTTCAAAAAAGTTGAGACTAGTCTTAAAATTGCCTTTATTTGCTCAAACCGGGTGCCACCCTCTGCTACATTACAGATGAAGGTGCTTTGTTCTTTTTTCCCGTTTTTAAAGGCAAAAATAACAAAGAAATGGCATTTTTTGTTTTTTTCGCCTGTTTTTTCGAAAAAAAAGAACAAACGGGACGGCATTTTCATGCCCGGCGCGCGAAAATATAGCCAAATTAAAAGCGGGCCACACCCTGAACTGTGGCCCGCCCCTGATAAGGATTATCGCAACGCTTACGCGCTTGCTTTTACTGTGTTCCAGATCTCTGTGTATCTTTCTTCAAGAGCATCTGATGTGTAATAAACTTCCAATGAGCTGAAGACTTCTTCATCGGGATAGTAGTACTTGTTGCCGGAGATCTCGGGATCGAGCATGTCCTTGGCTGCTGTGTTAGGTGTTGAGTAACCTACATATTCGCAGTTCTCGAGGGCGATGTCGGGATCGTACATGAAGTTGATAAACTCCATAGCGCCTTCGTAGTTCTTGCAGTTTGTGGGAACGCACATCATGTCTACTGACCAGTTGGAACCCTGGGGGAGAACGAACTGGAGGTCGATGTCGTTGTTGCCGAGTTCTTCAACTCTGTCGAGCATGACGATGTGGTCGCCGGACCATGCGATGGATGCTGCGAGTTCGCCTGCTGCCATCTTGTCCTTGAGGTTGTCTACACCGTATGCGGGGTGGAGAGCGCTCTTCTGTGCAACGAGGAGATCGAGAGCCTGGTTGAGCTCTTCCTCGTTCATGGAGTTGATGGAATATCCATAGTAGTTAAGTGCTGTACCGATGGACTCACGCATTGAATCGTACATACCGATTGAAAGGCCGCTGTCTGTGTTGAAGAGAACGTCCCAGATGACTGCAGGATCTGTTGTGCCTTCAGGAAGTGTTACCTTGTTGGCATCGTAAACGAGACCTACTGTGCAGTAGAGATAAGGTACTGCGTAGTCGAGAACCTGACCTGAAATCTCTGCGTTGTCTGTGTATGTTACGTCACGGAACATGGGATCCATGTACTTTGTAACGTTGGGAAGCTTGTTCCAGTCGAGGGGCTGGATCCAGTCTTCTTCGATGAGACGGCATACCATGTACTCGGAAGGGATGATTACGTCGTAACCGTTTTCGAGGTTGGGGTACATTGTCTCGTTTGTCTCAAATGTTCTGTAAACTACATCGTACTGGGGATACTTTGCTTCGAATTTAGCGATGGTATCTTCTGCGATGTACTCGCCCCAGTTGTAGATGACGAGCTGCTGCTTCTTAGAGCAGCCGCAGGACAGGATCATGGAGCCTGCCATAACGAATGCTGTGGAAGAAGCAATTACTTTCCTTACGTTCTTGTTCATTTCTTTACACTCCTTTATGCTCATTAGCTTTTTTACTTATTATCGCGGGCCCATACCCTGCCCGGTGAAAAGGCAATTTATGATTTCTTCGCTTTCTTGAACGATGACAGGTTGGACAATACCATGAGGATCAGTACAGCGCCGAACATCAGTGTCGTCAGGGCGTTCATCTTAGGATTGACGCCGAGCTTTGCCATGGAATAGATCATCATGGGCAATGTCTGGATCGAGCTGTCGACGTTGAAGTTACTGATAAGGTAGTCGTCGATTGAAAGCGTGAATGTGAGAAGAGCCGAAGACAAAATGCCCGGCATGATCTCAGGGATAATTACCAGTCTTAATGTCTGGAATCTTGTAGCGCCCAGGTCCATTGCAGCTTCGGTAAGACTCTTGTCGAGCTGCTTGATCTTGGGGCTTATTGAGAGGATCGCAAAAGGCACGCAGAGTGCGATGTGCGACATGATCAAAGTGAACTCACTCTTCTGGACGCCGAGGAACGAGAACAAGAGCATGAACGAGATACCTGTAACGAGGTCAGGCATTACGTTCGGAACGTATGTCATCGTCATGGCGAGGTTCTGGAGTTTCTTGTTGAGGTACGCAAGACCAAGGGAGCTTACGACGCCGAATGCAGTTGATGCTACAGATGCGATCGCTGCTACCTTGAGTGTCTCAATCAATGACTCGAGAATGCCGCTTCCGTCGGAACCTTTGAAGAGGCTCTTGTAGTTATCGAACGTGAAGCCGCCCCAGATGAAAGACTTGGGCAGTGAGTTAAATGAGTACACGATCAGGATAACTATCGGAAGATAGATAAAGATCAGGAGGAGGCCCAAATAGATGTCGGGTACGAGCTTTTTAACAAATCTCATAATGCCATACCTCCTCCGGCCTCTTTATCCTGGCCGCGCAGGATTCCCATAGTGATGAGAACGAATATGAGGAGGAGCAGTGACAAAACGTTGCCCGCCTGATTGTATGTCGTACTTTCATTTAAGATGAAGTTCTGGACGGTGTTGCCGATCGTCGTTTTCGAGCCCTCGTTAAGGATATCGGGGATCATGTAGAACGTGAGCGAAGGCATGAATACCATCTGGATTCCGGAGATAACGCCCGGCAAAGACAGAGGGAAAATGACCTTGAAGAACGTCTGCGTCTTGGTCGCGCCGAGGTCGTATGCAGCCTCCGACAAGCTGTCGTCGAGCTTAACGAGCACGGAATAAAGAGGCAGGATCATGAACGGCAGGAAGTCATTTGTCATGACGAGCTTTGTGATGATGTCTGCCAATACCTCATTCTTGAGGAACATGATGGGCGCGTCGATAAGGCCCATCTGCTGGAATACCGTGTTGAATACGCCTGTCTCGCTGAAGAATGCACGCCATGCATAAGTTCTGAGCATCGTGTTCATCCACATCGGCAATACGAAAAGCATGAGAAGTCTGGATCCGCTCTGTCTCTTGAGCTTGGATCTTCTTGCGAGGATATAACTTGCAGGATAGCCCAGGAAGAGGCATCCGATCGTCGTCCAAACCGCGTAATCGAGGCTTCTTAAGAAGATCGAAAAGTATTCCTGCAAAGTAACGTCAACGCCGTAGAATCTTGTCGTGACGGTCTTATTCTGGAATAAAACCTGGAAGCCTGCAGTCGTGAACTCATATCCGCCGCCTGCTGCCTTCTTGAAGAAAGCGCGGAAGAGGATAAGGATCAAAGGTAAAATAGTAAATACAACGATCCATGCGATGTAAGGATATGCAAAGATCTTGTAGTTCATCTTGAGATTCAGTGCGCCGTAAAGGCATGCTGCCACACCGATGAAGAGCACGATGATCAAAAGGTTGCCTGCAAAAGACTGTGCAACATAAAGTCTCTGGGGTGTGAGATTGTTACTGCTGATCATCTCTTCAGAGACCATCTTGGACAGCGTGATGACATGGCATGCAGCGCGACCGATGAAGAGCGCGAGAACGCCAAAGTATCCGAACTTTCTCTTCTTGCTTGAGTTGTAGTAGAACGGATAGCAAAGAGAAAGTGTGAGCGCTGCAACTGCGAGAACGATCGTGATTACGAATGCCCATGCTGCAAAGCTCTGGAAATTCAGATTTACGGAGCCGCTCCTGATCCTGGTGAATACCCTCGGATTTAAAAGGAGCAAGAAAAGCGAGTATGTACGGTAAGGCACATACTGCACGAACAGTTCAAACATCGGGATGAAGATGCTTGCAAATGAATAGAGGGCAGCGAAGATCATGACAAACGCATGAACCGGCATAACCTTTAATCTGGCTTTGAGTTCAGTCATTAATCCTCTTTCTCAACCTCTGTACTTTCTTCAGCGTCTTCGTCTTCTTTGATATCAGCTTCTTCGACGACATTCTCGCCGATGCTGTTGGACTTTGCTTCCTTAGCCTCGCTGCTCTCTTCAGCTACCTGGTGCTTGATGCCAAAGCTGCCGAAATCAGGCGAGAGTTCTGATCTTCTCATGATCTGGATATCGTCGGGATCTACGTAAAGACCGACTCTGCTTCCAACCTTGGAAGGGTCAACGTTCTGTACGAGCCACTCGATTCCGTCGTCGGACTTAACGATCATCTCGTAGTGAACGCCCTTGAATACGAGAGACTCAACCGTGCCGTTGATCCTGCCTTCAGCTTCTTCATCAACATAGAAGTCCTCAGGTCTGATAACGACGTCGACAAGGTTTGCTATGCCTTCCGTGAATTCCGGGAAAAGCGGATCTACGCACTTGAACGTGATGCCGCTTGAAAGAACGACTTCATTGTCCTTCTTCATGGTGCCCGCAACGATATTGGATTCGCCGATAAAGTCAGCGACATATGCGTTCTTGGGTTCGTTGTAGATATCGATAGGTGTGCCGATCTGCTGGATGACGCCGTCCTTCATGACGATGATCGTGTCGGACATCGTGAGCGCCTCTTCCTGGTCATGTGTAACGTAAACGAATGTGATGCCGAGTTCTCTCTGCATCTCCTTAAGCTCGATCTGCATCTCCTTGCGCATCTTAAGGTCCAAAGCTCCCAAAGGCTCGTCCAAGAGAAGGATTCTCGGGCGGTTTACGATGGCTCTTGCGATCGCAACTCTCTGCATCTGTCCGCCTGAGAGCTGGTCGATATATCTCTCGCCGTAGTTATCAAGGCCTACTGTTTCCAATGCCTTGTTAACTCTCTGCTCAATCTCTTTTTTGTTGACCTTCTTGATCTTAAGTCCGAATGCCACGTTATCGAAAACGTTGAGGTGCGGGAACAGCGCATATCTCTGGAATACGGTGTTGATGTTGCGCTTGTTTGCAGGAACGCTCTTTAAGTCCTTGCCTTCGAAGTTAACAATGCCGGAATCGGCTGTCTCAAAACCTGCGATGATACGGAGCGTCGTGGACTTGCCGCATCCGGAAGGTCCCAAAAGCGTTATAAATTCGTTGTTTCTTATATAGAACGTAATATTCTTTAATACCTTGGTTCCGTCAAAGCTCTTGCACAGATCTTTGATCTCAATGATGTGCTCGCTGCCTGTATCGTCCGGAAGAATCTGGTTATATGCCATTTATCTTTACCCCTTTAGGAAATTCTGTCGGTTGCCTTATCTCAAAAACTCGGCGGCGATGAGATCCAGATTGCTTTTGCCTGACGGCCGGTGTTGTTTTCGAGGAAGTGAGGCTTATCGCATTCGAGATAAAAACTCTCGCCCTTTTTCACCTGATGTCGTTCTTCGTCAATGACCACGGTAACGGTACCTTCAAGTACATAACCGAACTCTTCGCCTTCGTGCGGGTTATCCGGATATGTCGAACCGCCGGGTTCGATGGTGACAAGGATCGGCTCCATCTCGTTCTTCTGCGCGTTCGGGATGAGCCAGCAGATCTCGTTCTTTAATTCCTGATCCTGCTTTACCGAGAAGTCTTCTTTGCCGAAAACAACCCTCTGGCCGGATTCTTCCTTGAAGAAGTGTGCAAAATCAGTGCCGAGCGCGTTGAGGATGTCCTCAAGGGTCGCCATTGAAGGAGATGTCTTGTCACTCTCCAAAAGCGAGATAAAACCCTTGGAAAGCTCGCATCTGTCAGCCAGTTCTTCCTGGGTGAGAGCCTTTTGTAACCTGAGATTTTTGATCTTTGATCCGATTTCCATAGCCTTGCCTGTCCTAAACAAAGAGTTTACTGACACTAAACCAATAATGCGCGAATTATACACTCCGCTAAACCCTATGTAAAGTATTTCTAAACAAAAGAATGGGCTATTTTGCAATTTGTACTAATAATTTTCGAAAACTTGCCTATATGCACAAATTTGTCCTCAAAAAACACCGATTGATAAGTCAAAATGTCTTGAAAAAATTGACAAGCCACGTATAATAAATAAAGTAATGAGAATTAACAAAATCTTTACAAAAGCTTGACATTCAGGGGGCACAGGGATGGCAAACATTTTGGGTAACGTATTTAAGGGTAAAGACGGCGGCCTTGCTACTCAGGGTGCCGGTCAGTCTAATGTTCAGCCGAGCGTCAGACCTTCCGGTAATGTAGTTAACCTGCAGACATCAGGTCGTTCGGGTGGCAACAGCACACACACTGCATCCAACTCTGCTGCTGCTCAGCTCGCAAGAGAGCGTGCTGAAGCTGCTAAGGCTCAGATCGAGATGCGTAAAGCTGCTGAAGCAAGACGTAAGGAAGAGCAGAAAGGTGAATCTTCCGACAAGAACAGTATTACTCCTGTCGGATTAAAACCGCCGATCAAGCGTCCTAAGTCTGCATCTGTTAACCACGCGCAGTACGTCGCAGAAGTCAAAGAGGCTGAAGCCGAGGGCAAGCCTGTTGTTGAGCGCGAGCGTGAGCGTGTAACACCTCAGCCGGCAAGAAGCGCTGCACAGTCAGCATTGGCACTTGCCCAGTCTGTAGCTCTCAGAGCTCAGAACGAAGAGCGCCGCGCAAGCCAGAAGGCTAAGGCTGCTACAGCTAAGGTTGTTGAGTGCAGAAGCGCTGTAACCGCTGCTGAAGAAGCTCTCCTCACAGCACGTAAGGCTGAGGAAGCTACGATCTCCAAGGAGAACATCGCCAAGGAAGCAACACTTGCTGCAGTTAAGCGTGCTGAAGAAGCAAGACAGGCTGCAAACAAGGCTGAAGAACTCGCAAGAGCAGCTGTTGCCAAGGCTGAAGAAGAAGAGAAGGCTGCTGCCGCTCTCACAGCTGAAGAAGCTAAGATCACAGAGCGCAGAAAGGCTGACGAGAGAGCAAGAGTTGAAGCCGAGAAGGTTGAGCAGGATTCCAAGGCTGCAGTCATCACTGCAACAAAGGAAGAAGAAGTTGCTTCCGCTGAATATGAAGCTGCTAAGCTCGCACTCGCTAAGGCTCAGGAAGATCTCGATGCAGCTAACCAGATGAAGAACGAGGAAGATGCTCGTATCGCTGCCGAGAAGGCCGAGAAGGAAGCACGCCTCGCTGCAGAGAAGGCTATCGAAGAAGCAAGACTTGCTGCTGCTAAGGCTGAAGAAGCAAGACAGGCTGCTCTCCTCGCAGAAGAGAAGGCTAAGGCTGCTGCTGCTAAGGCTGAAGAAGAAGCACGTATCGCTGCTGCTAAGGCTGAAGAGATCGCTAAGCTCAGAGCTGCTGCAGGCATCGTTGATCCTGCACCTGCAAAGCCTTTAGATACAACGATTAATGAGCCTGCTGCACCCGCAGTCAGTGAAGCTGCACCCATGAGACCCGCTGCCGCTGTAAGACCGGGATCTGAGGCTGCTCCCACAAGACCTGCAGCAAAGCCCGCAGTTTAATCTGAATCACAATTAAAAAATTTACGGGGTGTCTTGAAGAAAGGCACCCCGTATTATTTGTATCTGTTTTTCGACGCCCGAAAAGAACCTTATCCTCTCTCGTCTAACACCTTCTGCACTCTGTCCTGTGCGATCGCGATTACATCTTCAAGGCTCTTCTGACCCATGAAGTATGCAGGCATTTCTTCTATAAGTATCAGGTTTATCGTTGCATCAGGAGCGTAGATTCTTGAGCAGTTCTGAATGTTGTTCTCCATGTCGGTTATGTTCTTGTCACCATAAACCAGGCCGTTGTTGGCAGGTCTTCCAGTAAGTTCATCGTAACCGAAGATATCATATCCGCCATCGCCGTTATAGTATTCGACAGCTTTTGCCGCGCCCTGTCTGAACGCGTCGCGGCTCAATACGAAATTGTCGTTCATGGCAAGATTCATCTGGACCTCGTCTGTTAAGAGGAGCTTGATGAATTCGCCGCATGCGTCGATATTTTCGGCCTGTGCAGAAACTGCAACCGAGATATCAAGGGTAAACATCGGGCCGCGTCCGTCAGCCGAAGGAAGGCCCAGGATTGCCGTGCTTTCGTTGCCCTCTGCAATCGTATAAAGATAACCGGACATGCTGTCGCAGGTAACATAAGCCGCTATATCACTGCCGTCTAAGACCCTGTCTCCCTTTACCGGTGCGACGGCAACAATATCCGTGGCTGGCGCAACTATGGGTTCGCTTCCGTAAATAACGCCGCCGTCATAGAAATCATAGTAGCTTCCCTCGCTCCAGGATTTCGCGCTCTCGGGAACATTGTTCTTTACGAATTCGGCCAGGGCCGCAAATTCGGGTCCTGAGAAATCTGCCTTGCCGCCGGAGATGAACTTATCGCTCATGGAGCTGAAGATCCTTGCGAAATAGTATGCCTGTCCGACAGGAAATACATCCTCTCCGTTAAGAACTTCATAGAGGAATTTCTCATATTCGGCTGTGGTGAATCCGATACCTGATGCACCCGCAT
Source organism: uncultured Clostridia bacterium (assembly GCA_947303185.1). Lineage (GTDB taxonomy): Bacteria > Bacillota > Clostridia > Saccharofermentanales > Saccharofermentanaceae > Saccharofermentans. Next base: position 26,093 of record CAMYXF010000019.1, read on the forward strand.
AAGAAGGTGAAGTCTGGATACCGTTGACCATGTAGCTTACGGGCAGCTGATAGAGCTTTCCGTCGATCCTTGCGCCGTCTATGATGTTCGTGAAATACCTGCCTGAATCAAGGCCGCCTACATATGGTGAAAGATCGGCAAGGTAGTTCGGATTGTTGAGCCGGCCGTATTCGCCGCAGTTCAAAAGGATGTCAGGACCTTCGCCGTTCATGATGTCGATCGCAAGATCGTTGCTGAGCTTGGAGTTTCCGTTCAGGTAATAAGATTCGAAGTCGTCTTCGCTGTCTATGTACTGGGACCAGTCGTAGTAACTGTCGCTGTTATAACGGTCAGTGACTTCAATGAAATAACCCGTGCTGCTATCGTTATACTTAATGATCGTATCAGCAACGGCATCGTCGATATATCCGTCGGGTGCATACAGTTCAAGGATCGTCTTTCCCGCGTGAGGGTTGGGTGTTTTAGTCAGCTCGACGATCTTGAAAGTGTTGTTATCCGATCGCGAATAACGCATCTGATTATATGTCTCGCCGCAAAGAAGGATCTTATCGTCAGTATAATCTGCAATCGCAAAATCACAAAGATCACTCCTTCTTACGTTGCACCAGCTGAAGTTAAAAGACATTCCGACAGTCTTGTTCTTCACGTCGATAGACTTGATGCCGGCATTGGTAAGATAGTATGCGGTGCCGTCATCACCGAAAAACGATGAGTTGATGGTCTCAAAATCGAGCCATTCGTAATCTTTTCCTTCAACGGCAGTAACGTTGCCGCTTGTAAGGTCAATCTCATAATAATTCTTTCCGCTTTCGCCTGATGCAGGAACAAGTACCGTTGTTTCACTTAAGGGAAGCACGATCGGCACGTCGTAAATGCCCTTTCCGGGATCTGTGATCTTCGCGATCTTCTCACTTCCGTCAGGAGCGTAGATCCTTATGTTGTAATAACTGACCTCATCCCACATAAGCTCGGTTTCCACCCTGTATGAGCCGATGTTAAATGACTTTTCGATACTGTGGCCATCGACGTCACGGGCATCCACTACTTCTCCTGTGGCCGGATCAATGAATACTTCCAGATATGACGCAACATCAGACATTGAATCGTAGATTACAGCCAAAGCGCTGATCTTACCGTCAGAGTACCTGACGTAATCAATATAGGTTGCTGCTTTAAGAATGTCATTCAGATCGATCGTGTTGACCGCCTGTTTTGTTGCCCTGTCGAGCACCGTTACCGTGTAGATCGCGAAGTCGCTGTTGTTATAATTCTCCCAGTTGTAATCAGCCGGGATTGCATAGTAACCGCTGGTCATGACAACTATGTATTTGTCATCCGTGCCTGCGCACTGCGAGTAGTATGACTCGATCTCCCTGTTCATGTTAATGACGGGAACCACTTCCGTGATCTCGCTTGAATACCACGGTGAATCAGAAGCAATCTTTTCGCCGCTGTGGCTTGCCTGCTGCGCACTGCCTGATGCGTCAGGTGTCTTCTTTGTGCATGCCGCAAATGACAGCGACATCGAAAGCACAACCGAAGCAGCTATTGCCCTTCTGACCGAAGTCTTCATCCTATTCTCTCCTTTAACCCCAATATATAAATGATAAGTCTTTCTCGAAAATGGCTGCCCGTAAATTGAGCAGCCATAACTTTTCGATCTGTTTTAAAGTATCAGCCTCTTTCGTCTAGTACCTTCTGTGCTCTGTCCTGAGCGATCTTGGCAACTTCCTCAAGGCTCTTCTGTCCTAAGAAGTATGCGGGCATTTCTTCAACGAGGATCAGGTTGATCGCTGCGTCAGCCGAGTTTGTGCAGGAGCAGCTGTCGATAATCTTTTCGAGCTCGCTGATGTTCTGCTCAGAGAACTTAATGCGGTTATCGCTGGGCTTGCCTGTCTCATTGTCGTAGCCGAACATGTACTCGCCGCCTTCGCCGTTGTAGTACTCGATAGCCTTCTTTCCGCCTTCTCTGAAAGCTTCACGGCTGAGAACGAAATTGTCGCTCATCGCAAGGCTCTCCTGGACTTCGTCAGAAAGAAGGAGCTTAACGAACTCGCCGCATGCATCAACGTTCTGTGCCTGAGCGGAAACAGCAACTGAAACATAAGGTGAAACCATAGGTCCGCGTCCGTCAGTTGAAGGGATGCCGAGGATGGCAGATCCGCCCTGTAAGCTTGCCATGTTAATGAAGTAGCCGCTGATTCCATATACTGAGCCATAGATTGCAGGAGCATCGGAATAACCCATGTCGCCCTTTACCGGAGCTACTGCTGCGCCTACAGCGACTGTTGATGTATAGTACATGTCGTCGTTGTACATCTCATCCCAGCTTCTGCTGTTTTCCTGGACGTTTTCCTTAACATATTCTGCAAGTTCGGCAAATTCAGGAGCTGAGAAATCAGCCTTGCCGTCAACGATGAACTTATCGCTCTGTGCATTGAATACCTTGGTGAAATAGAGCGCCTGACCATAAGGTACACAATCAGTGCCGTTCAAAGTTTCCTTAAGGAACTTTTCATATTCAGCGGGTGTAAAACCAACGCCTGATGCACCTGCATACTTGGCATCTGTCTGGATACCTTCAATCATGTAGCTGACAGGAAGGTGGAAGAGTTTTCCATCAACCAGGGATGCATCAATGACGTTTGTAAAATACTTCTCAGGATCAAGTGTACCGATATAAGGTGTGAGATCCGCAAGATAGTTTGTGTCGTTGAGCTGGCCGAGGTCACTTACGTTCATGAGAAGATCAGGACCTTCGCCGTTCATGATATCCATGGCGAGCTCATTACTCATTTTCGCGTTGACGTTAAGATTTGCATTAGCATAATCGTCTTCACTGTTGAGGTTGTTGTAATCATAATCATCGATGTTGGAGTAACGGTCAGTTACTTCGATGAAGTAGGCGCTGCTGTTCTCGTTATACTTGATGATGGCATCGCCGATCTTTTCTTCGACATAACCGTAAGCGCAGAACATCTCAAGGATGGTCTTACCTGCATGAGGATTGGACTCTGCTTTCTTTAAGTCAACGATGACAAAATCCGTCTGGTATGTATCCTCATAAGGGCTTGAAGTATACTTTTCGCCGCAGAGAATGATCTCGTCTTCAGAACATTCAACGATTGAAAGATAATTCAAAATTGATCTGTTAACTGTGCACCAGCTGTAGTTCATTACTGTCTCGGAACACTTCTTCTTCATGTCGATTCTGGAGATTCCGAGAGGAGTTGAATAGTATGTGTAACCGTCTTTACCGCTGTATGTTGAGATAAGTGTATCGATATCAAGCCATTCGTAATCTTTGCCGTCGATCTGTGTTGCCTTATTGGTCTTAAGATCAAGTTCATAGTAAACGTCTGTCTTGTCTGTGGAAACCGGGACGAGCGCCTTGTCTTCGCCGATGGAAAGGATAACGCGGATATCATAATAGTTCATGCCGGCTTCCTTAAGCTCGATCTTGTTCTTTGTGCCGTCAGGTGCCGTTATGTAAAGGATATAGTAAGCGTTATCATTGTTGTCCCAGTTAATTGATGTATCGACTACATAATCTCCGACTTTGAATGAACGCTCAACATAAGTGCCGTCGTCGTTTGCATCGTTGTTATATTCATCCAATACCTTGCCTGTTAAGAGATCAAGTTCTTTAATTACACTTGTGGAATTATATGTAACGTCATCATATGTCGTGATGTAAGCGGAAAGCTTGCCGTCTCTGTAAGTTACTGTATCGATGTAGCTGTTTGTGGAAAGACCTTCAGCGAGATCGATAGTATTAACTGTCTCATATGTCTTTCTGTCGAGAACTGAGATCTGATTGATGGAATACTCATTGTAGTTGAAGTTTTCCCAGTCAATATCGTTGCCGTTAGGCATCTTATAATAACCGGTCGTCATAACTACAATGTAATCGTCATCAACTCCTGAAAGGTTTGAATAGCAGTACTCGAGAGGCTTGCTGTCATCAATTTCAGGCTTGAATGTTGTTACTTTGGAATTGAACCACGGTGTGTCGGCAGCGATCTTATCACCACTGTGACTTGTTTCTCTGTCATCACCGTTGCCGCCTGTCTTGCCCTGCTTGCTGCACGCAGCAAAAGACAATGCCATGGATGCGGCCAGTACGACAGATGTAATCTTCGTAGCTGTGCTTTTCATTGTTATTCTCCTTTATCCCCTTTTGGTTTTGTTTGTTCTGAATTCAGTATGATTGTAGAATCGCAAAATATCATATCTGCATCAAAAGTGTGGCAAAAGTTAGGTTACGGCGTTTCAAACACATTACATGGGCCGTCCCCCAATAAAAGAAAGAGGTTGCCTCATATGAGACAACCTCTTGAAATAACAGTTTTTGTTAGTTCAGTTCTTATCGAATTACTCGATGATTGTAGAAACTGTACCAGCGCCTACTGTGTGACCACCCTCACGGATAGCGAACTTAAGACCCTGCTCCATAGCGATAGGAGTGATGAGGTCAGCTTCGATTGTTACGTGGTCACCAGGCATGCACATGTCTGTGCCCTCAGGAAGCTTGATAACGCCTGTAACGTCTGTTGTTCTGAAGTAGAACTGAGGACGATAACCTGTTACGAAAGGCTTATGACGTCCACCCTCTTCCTTTGTAAGAACGTAAACTTGGCCTGTGAACTTTGTGTGAGGAGTTGTTGTGCCGGGCTTAGCGATAACCTGACCTCTTTCAACTTCCTTACGGTCGATACCACGGAGGAGGCAGCCGATGTTGTCACCAGCCTCAGCCTGATCCATTGACTTACGGAACATTTCAACACCTGTGATAGTTGTTGACTTAGGCTCGTCCTGGAGACCAACGATCTCTGCAGGATCACCAACCTTAACAACACCTCTCTCAAGACGGCCAGTAGCAACTGTACCACGTCCGGAGATTGTGAATACGTCCTCAACAGGCATAAGGAAAGGCTTGTCTACAGGACGCTCAGGTGTTGCGATGTACTCGTCAACAGCCTTCATGAGCTCAACGATAGGAGCATAAACCGGAT
>CAMYXF010000020.1 GCA_947303185.1 uncultured Clostridia bacterium
GAGCAGATCCTTTCGGAACATTTCTCGCAAACACAAACATCGTATTCACATTCATTATGTGCGTTGTCTGCAGAATACTTGCAGGTTTCCTTACAGGCCTTGTATATAAGGTGCTTAAGAAGACAAAGCTTCCCGTATTCTTTAAGACAGCAGTTTCCGGTCTTTGCGCAGCAATATTCAATACTGTTCTTTTCGTCGGAGCGCTTATCCTGCTCTTCGGTAAGGGAACGGTAACTGATGCAACAGGCATCGATCCTACTATCGGAATCGTTATGCTCTTTGCTACCATCGTAGGCATCAATGCTGTTTTCGAAGCTATCGCAGCATTCATTCTCACAGGCGGTATCGGTACTGCACTTATCAAGGCAAAACTGGTAAAGTCTTAATAATATCACCTGGCTGAATTACAGTAGGAGGAAAACATATGGTACTTGCTATCGACATAGGAAACACGCATATCCTTCTGGGTTGTTTTGAAGAGAGAAAAGTTCTTTTCACAGAACTTCTTACGACAGACAAAACTGCTACAGATCTTGAATATGCTTCATTCATCAAGTCGGCTCTTGAGTTCAACGGACAGGCCGTTGATGCGATAGAAGGCGTGATCATATCATCAGTTGTTCCTCAGGTTACGGGAACCATAAAGAAGGCAGTAGAGCGATTCAGTTCAGTCGAACCAATCGTTGTAGGTCCGGGCGTCAAGACGGGCCTCAAGATAAAGATCGATAATCCGGCTCAGCTCGGAAGTGACCTTGTAGTATCTGCAGTTGCAGGCATCAAGGAATACGGCGTTCCGCAGATCAATATCTATATGGGAACGGCAACAGCTTTTTCTCTTATCGACAGTGAAAAGAACTTTGTCGGAACATCGATCGGTGCAGGTATGGGAATCGAAGCAGAAGCTTTGAGCAGCAAGACTTCGCAGCTTCCCAACATTGCTTTTGAGATACCGAAGCACGTTATCGGAACCAACACGGTCGACAGCATGAAGAGCGGTCTTATCTTCCAGAATGCGGCGCTTATCGACGGCATGATCGAACGTATTGAAGAAGAGTATGGTGAGAAATGCGTTCTCATCGCAACAGGCAGATATGCCGATATCGTTGCGCCTCTTTGCAAACACAAGATCATACTTGATAAGGATCTTCTGCTCAAAGGCTTGATCGAGGTTTACTACAAGAACCTGTAATGCAGTGAATATTCAAAAAGAAGAGGATGTCTCAAAATGAGGCATCCTTTTTTGTCGCGGCATCTTGCTCACTTACAAAAAATCACGTTAGTTGTCAGGGTATACTGTGACTTTTACTGTGATTTCTTTTCGCAGTTTTCAAAAATCACGGTAATCGTCAGGGTGTACTATGACTTTTAGTGTGATTTTTTCAGGCTTCAGTCCGGAGAGCACACCCTCAATTTAAATCAAATAGTTAGGGCCGTCTCATCTGTTTTGAGACAGACCTTTTGTTGCGCTGTATTTGCTTAAGAATCAGTCGAACGCGATCAGTTCTGCTTTCCCGTTTTCGATGATTATGTATGAAGGCTTTGTGTCTTCTTTAGGAATTGAAGGTGATCCCGGGTTCATGTAGCGGATCTTGCGGCCGTCTTCGTATTCCCAGATGAAGTCTCCTGCAACATGTGTATGACCTGTAAGAAGAATGGCATCTTCAGGCATGACGGAAGGGAGGTTCATCGGGTTGTAAATGTGGCCGTGAGTTACGAAGAATACGGTTCCTTCGTCAACGAGATAAATGTAATCGGCAAGTATCGGAAACTTTAATACCATCTGGTCTACTTCGGTATCGCAGTTGCCTCTTACGGCAAGGATCTTGTCTGCAATATTGTTCAAGATCTCAATCACTTTCTTGGGTTCGTAGTGTGCGGGAAGATCGTTCCTGGGACCGTGATAAAGAATGTCTCCGAGTAAGACAAGCTTATCGGCTTTGCTTTCTTTAAAAGCGCTGACCACGCGATCTGCCCAATATGAATCACCGTGAATATCTGAAGCAACAAAGTATTTCATTGTTTATGCCTTTCTGTTTTTACTCTGAATAGAATAACACGCAGGCCATTAATTTCGTTAGTGAAAAATCATTAAAGTTAATTTACATAACGTTAACCAATGAAAAAGCCAGATGAATATAATAATTTTAAGAGTGTGTATAAGCAGAACTTTTGGAGCTTTATGAAGAAGATAGCCGTATTTACATCCCATGTTTACGAGCAGATGTCCGGAATGATGCAGAAGGGCCTTATTGATGCTGCTTTGAAGCATGGAGTAAAGCTTATTTTCTTTGCAAGTTTCGGTGATTCATACAGCAGTAAAAACTACAAAGAGTTCTCAAAGTACGATGAGGGCGACAAGGTATCTTTTGATATCCCTGATCTTAATGACTTTGACGGTGTTGTTAAGATAACAACATATTTCAGCGATATTCTGAAAGAGCACTTGAAGATAATCCTTTCCAAATACGATATTCCGGTAATCAGCATCGGCGGAAATGATGAAGAGCATTTCAACATACGTTGCGATGACAAGAATACATTTGCCAAGGTCGTAGAACATGTAATCGAATGTCACGGATGCAAAGATATCTTCCATCTCGCAGGAGATCAGCAGCCTCACCACGGTTTCTCGCAGGACCGTTTCGAGTCTTATAAAAGGGTGCTGGAAGAGCATGGCATTCCTTTTGATGAAGAAAAGGTTTACTACGGCAATCTTTGGTATGACTGCGGCGAACCCGCCCTGGATTATATTCTGGACACTTATAGCAAGCGTGACAAAAAGTTCCCTGATGCGGTTGTCTGTGTAAATGATTATTCGGCTATAGGTCTTATTAATGCCTGTAAGAGCAGAGGTATCAGGATTCCTGAAGATATGATCATCACAGGGTTCGATGCGGTTGCAGAATCAACGTGCGGTTTTCCTACGCTTACTACAGCCAGACAGTCTTTCTACGATATGGGATATCAGGCTATCGTTACCATGCTTAGAATGATTGAAGGCGAGAAGTTCGATGAGGATATCATGATCGAAGGGGATATCTTATGTAATCAGTCATGCGGATGTCAGGAAAAGAATGTAGATTCTATTGAAGACTTCCGGAGGAGTTATCTTAAGAAGATCGAGAATGCCACTGCTATCGCACAGTCGACAACGAATCTGATGATCTCGGTATCAGATGTCAATACTCTTGAAGAATGCTTCAAGGCAATAAGTGATAATGCAAAAACTGATACCGGTTTCAGGGACATGCTTCTTTGTCTCGCTCCCGGTTGGGATAAACAACGTATAGTCGATGATGATTTTTCCGAATCCGATGAAGATATGACTGTTGTGGCAGGATTCAGGGACTGCGGTAAGACCGATGTTCCGGTACATCATTTCAGGAAGAAGGATATCCTTCCCAAAGACATGCTCGAAGATCCGAAGCCTTACTATATCTTTGCGCTGCACCATCTCCAGTATTACATGGGTTATCTGATCGCAGATCCTGATATCGACAACCGCGAGCAGAAGGCTATCCAGTCGTGGTTTGTAGATCTTGGCGTTATCCTTGAGACAAGACGTATTCAGATAGATCTCGAGCAGTCGGTAACGAGACTCGGATATCTCTATAACAGGGATATGCTGACAGAGCTATATAACCGCCGCGGTCTTGAAGAATTCTTCAAGGAGTATTTTGAAGAGTGCATAAAGAATTCCACGGGTCTTGCGGTAATCGTTTTTGATATGGATGACCTCAAGACTATCAACGACCGATTCGGACACAATGAAGGTGACTACGGTCTTAAGACGATTGCTTATGCGATGCTCGAAGCTTCAAACGGTGATGAAGTATGTGCCCGTTCAGGCGGTGATGAATTCGTTGTTCTTGCGAAAAACTACACGGCCGATAAAGCGGATAGCTTTGTGATGAAGGTCAGGGAAGTCATCGGAAGAAAAGTCATGCTCGACGACAAGGAATACAAAGTGTGCGTAAGTACCGGCTCTTATATTGAGTTCCCCGGTATTGACCCTGGCGAAGATCTGCATAGGGTTTTCGAGAAGTGCCTTAAAGAAGCTGATTCGACAATGTATGCCGAGAAGAGAGAGCATAAGGTAGGCCGTGACAGTATCAGTTAAACCCGCTTTAATGTACGGGTTTATGTAATTTTGCACAAAATCGAAGTCAAAAAAATGAGTTTTTTTGTATTTTCGGTTGGTAAATTCTCTAATTTAGTTTATAATATCTGTTATTAAGGGTGAAAGCCCTTGGATTTTGACGTGCATTTTTATTGCAACGTCAACACAAAGAGACAGGGAGGCAGAGCAACATCAATGGATGCCGCTTATTTATTTAACAAGGGCGAGAACTATATGAGCTATAAGTTCCTCGGCGCTCATCCTTATGAGGACGAGAACGGAAAGGGCTTTATATTCCGCGTCTGGGCTCCTAATGCAAGAATGGTCAGCGTCATGGGTGATTTCAACGATTGGGACCCCAACGACTGTCAGATGTTCATGCTTGGTAAGACAGGTATCTGGGAACAGAAGGTTCCGGATGCGCAGCAGTGGGACAGATATAAGTACAGAGTTATCGGTGCCGACAACAGGATCTATGAAAAGGGCGATCCTTTTGCAAGGCATTTCGAGACAAGACCCAACAATGCATCGATAATTTACGATCCTGATGATTACATCTGGAATGACGATGAATTCGTAAAGAACCGTACAGATGCATTGGCACCCAAGCCGATCAATATCTATGAGATCCATCTCGGTTCATGGAGAAGACATCCCGACGGTAATTTCTTCACATATAGAGAGCTCGCTATCGATCTTGCTGATTACTGCAAGAAGATGCACTACACGCATATTGAACTCATGCCTATCTTAGAGCATCCGCTCGATGATTCATGGGGTTATCAGGTAACTGGTTACTATGCCGTTACTTCAAGATTCGGAACTCCTGCAGACTTCAAGTTTATGATCGATGTCCTTCACCAGAACGGCATCTCCGTAATACTTGACTGGGTTCCGGCTCACTTCCCGAAGAACATGGAAGGTCTCGTCAGATTTGACGGAACGCCTTGTTATGAATACTCTGATCCCAGGATCGGCGAGCACAGGGAGTGGGGCACTTATGTTTTCGATTATTCCAAGAATGAAGTTCTCTCATTCCTGATCTCCAACGCTGTATTCTGGATCGACGAGTTCCATCTCGACGGTATCCGTGTAGACGCTGTATCTTCAATGCTTTACAGGGATTACGGAAGACAGCAGTACATTCCGAATAAGTTCGGAGGCAATGAGAATCTTGAAGCGATCGATTTCTTCAAGAAGCTCAATTCCACTATCCGCAAGAATTATCCTCATGCAATGCTCATCGCAGAAGAGTCCACGGCATGGCCGAAGGTATCTCATCCTGTTGAGTTTGGCGGCTTGGGCTTCACACATAAGTGGAACATGGGCTGGATGCATGACACTCTGGATTATTTCTCAACTGATTCATATGCAAGAGCATGGCATCACGATGAGTTCTGTTTCTCGATGATGTATGCGTTCTCAGAGAATTACATCCTCAGTCTTTCACATGATGAAGTTGTTCACGGCAAGCATTCACTTATCGATAAGATGCCGGGTGATATCTGGAGAAAGTTCGCATCTCTCAGAACTATGATGATGTACCAGATCAGCCATCCGGGCGGAAAGCTCAACTTCATGGGCGCTGAGTTCGGTCAGTTCATCGAGTGGCGCTTCTATGAGCAGCTTGAATGGTTCCTGTTAGATTACGAATCACACCGTCTGCTCCAGAATTTCAACAGCGAACTTAACAAGTTCTATATTGAGAATCCTCAGATGTGGGAAGATGACCACACCTGGGCAGGCTTCGAATGGATCGCAGCTGATGATACAAAGAACAACGTATTCGTTTATAAGAGATCATGTCCTGATCCCAAGCGCAACGATATCTATGTTGCCCTTAACATGGTTCCCCAGCCGCTTGAAGGATATGAGATGCCTGTATACGAATTGGGCACCTATAAGATCGTTTTCAATACAGACGACATGTGCCACGGCGGTTCAGGATATCCTACGGCAACTGATGCGGAAGGCTGCTTCGAAGCTATCGATGAGCCTTTAAACGGCAAGCCTTACAAGGTTAAGATCAATCTTCCTCCGCTTGCCGGTATCTACTTCATGAAGGTCAAAGATCCCGTCAAGAAGAAGGCTAAGAAGACAACAGCAAAGAAGCCTGCTGCAAAGGCATCAGCAAAGAAGCCCGCCGTAAAGAAAACGGCAGCTAAACCTGCAGCAAAGAAGGCAGCAAAGCCTGCTGCAAAGAAGACCGTAAAGAAGACAGAGGCTAAAAAGGCAGCCCCTTCAAAGACGGCAGAAACAAAAACAAAGAAGATTAAATAAGCTCATATACGGAGGTAGTTCATTATGGCAAGAACTGAAGTCGTTGCGATGATACTCGCAGGAGGACAGGGAAGCAGACTCGGCGTACTGACAAAGACTGTAGCTAAGCCGGCAGTTCCTTTCGGAAGCCGTTACAGGATCATCGATTTCCCGCTCTCTAACTGCGTTAACTCAGGAATAGAGATCGTCGGTGTTCTCACTCAGTATCAGCCTTTGGCTCTTAACACATACGTCGGTAACGGTCACCCTTGGGACCTCGACAGAAACAATGCGGGTGCGTACATACTTCCGCCTTACCAGAGTAATGCAGGTTCCGACTGGTATAAGGGAACCGCAAATGCAATCTACCAGAATATGAGCTTTATCGATGATAACGATCCTGAATATGTTGTCATACTTTCCGGTGACCACATCTACAAGATGGACTACGCAGCAATGCTCAAGGCCCACATCGAGAAGGGCGCAGATGCAACGATCGCAGTATATGAGGTGCCGTGGGAAGAGGCTCCGAGATTCGGTATTCTCAACACAAAAGAAGAGGATGTTATCGAAGAGTTCGAAGAAAAGCCTGCTAATCCGAAGAGCAACCTCGCTTCAATGGGTGTTTATATCTTCACATGGAGCGTATTGAGACAGGCCTTGATCGAAGATGAAGCTGATCCGAATTCCAATAACGACTTCGGTAAGAACATCGTTCCTAATCTCCTGGCTCAGGGCAAGAAGCTCTGCGCTTACAGATTCTCAGGTTACTGGAAGGACGTTGGTACGATCTCATCTCTCTGGGAAACAAACATGGATATCCTTGATAAGCCTGAAGAGATCAACCTCGTTGACAGATCATGGAAGATCTTCTCCAGAAACCCTGTTAAGCCTTCACACTTCATCGGTTCAGGCGCTAAGGTCAAGAATTCAGCTCTTACAGACGGATGCCGTATCTTCGGTGACGTTGAGCATTCAGTTCTTTCCGAATCAGTCATCGTCGAAAAGGGCGCGATCGTTAAGGACTGCGTACTTATGCCGGGTGTCGTCGTTAAGGAAGGCGCACACATCGAGCGCTGTCTGATCGACGTCGGAACGATCATCGGTAAGGACGTTCAGGCAGGTAACTTCGTAGAAGGCGAAGGACCTTATACAAACCATAAGATCTGTTCTGAAGGAATCTGTGTTTTCGAGCGCGGCCTTAAGATCAGGGACGGCGCGGTAATACCTGCCAACAGCATGGTAGACCAGGACCTTGAAGTTCCGGCAGACTGCGACATCATCGAGTCGACATTCAGAGCATGAGGTAAAGGAGATTAAGACATATGTTTAATAATGCAATGGGGCTTATCTTAGCCGACAACAAAAAGATATCTCTGGGCGAGCTCTCCAATCCTCGCGCGCTTTCCGCAATGCCTTTCGGCGGAAGATACAGAATCATCGACTTCATGCTTTCCAACATGGTTAACTCCGGTGTAAAGAATGTAGGTCTTCTTACTTACAACAAGTACAAGTCACTCATGGACCACCTTGGAACGGGCGGTGCATGGTCTTTGGACAGAAAGAACGACGGTCTTCACATCCTGCCGCCTTACGTAAACTCTGAAGCTACAAACATCAATTCCGATGAAGAGCTTACAGGCGTTATCGATTTCTTGAGACAGTCCAGAACACCTTACGTTCTCGTTGCAGGTGCTAACGTTATCTTCAACACAACATTTGATGCGTTCATCAAGTCACACGAAGAGTCAGGTGCCGACATTTCCGTTATGTACAACCGTGACGGCACAAAGTACGGCAACCCTTCATACATCTTAGACATCGATGACGACGGATTCGTAAGAGACATGCTCTACAATCCTGCTAAGGCTACTTCACAGAGATGCTCACTTGGTATCCTCTGCCTCAGAAGAGACCTTTTGATCGATATCCTCGCACGCCAGATGGCACACGGCCAGAGCCACTTCGGTATTCATTCCATCGTTAAGATGTTCGATGAATTCAAGGTTCACGGCTTCGAGTATTCCGGCGTAGTATTAAGAATCAACAACGTACAGAGTTACTTCAACTCTTCTATGTCACTCCTTACAGATTCTGTCAGGAATGACCTTTTCTGGAGCGGTAAGCCTATCTACACAAAGGTCAAGGACGAAGCTCCTACACTTTACTTCGACAATGCCGAGATGAGCGACTCAATCGTATCAGACGGTTGCCGCGTTTACGGTAAGGTCGAAGGATCAGTTATTTTCAGAAGTGTTACGATCGCGAAAAATACAACAGTCAAGAACTGCGTAATCATGCAGGACGTTCACATCTCAGAGAACTGCCACCTTGAGAACGTAATCCTTGATAAGAACGCATTCGTAAGACCGGGCGTAAGACTTGTCGGACATCCCGACTATCCTATTGTTATAGGAAAAGGAGCAGGTATCTGATTATGGAAAAGAACATCAAAGTATTATTCGCTTCGTCAGAGTGCAGTCCGTTCGTCAAAGTCGGCGGTCTTGCAGACGTTGTAGGAAGCCTGCCTGTAGAGCTTAATAAGCAGGGAGTAGATGCACGTGTCATCATCCCGCTCTACAAGAAGATCAAGGTGAAGTACAGCGATAAACTTCATTTCCTCGGATGGAAGATGGTCCACATGGGATGGCGTTCACTCTATGCGGGACTTTTCTCACTCGAGATGAACGGTGTCGTATTCTATTTCATCGATAACGAATACTATTTCAACTTCGACCAGATCTATGTTGATTATGTTTTCGATATCGAGCGTTATTGCTTCTATCAGAGAGCAGTACTCGATTTCATGGGCGACTTCATGGACTTCGAGCCTAACGTTCTCCACTGCAATGACTGGCAGACAGGTATGATGCCTATGCTCCTGGACTGCCACTTCAAGAAGAACGGATATCACACCAACGTTCAGACGGTTTATACGATCCACAACCTGAAGTATCAGGGTGTTCATTCAACAGATGTTGTAAGAGAAATGCTTGATCTTCCTGATGATTTCTTAAGAGAAGATTTCTGCATCAAGGATAAGGCAATCAACTTCATGAAGGCCGGTATCGTATTCTCCAACTCTGTTACTACGGTATCTCCGACATATGCATATGAGATCATGACCGACTACTACGGCGAAGGTCTCAACTATACATTGCAGAAGTATGCTTATAAGGTATCCGGAATCATCAACGGCATGAACGAACTCGAGTACGATCCTGCCAACGATAACAAGATCCCGATGAAGTATTCGATCAAGAATTACAAGGAAGGAAAGGCTGTCTGCAAGAAGTCTTTGCAGGAGCAGCTTAACCTTGAAGTTAATCCCGGTGCGCCTCTCTGCGCAATGATCTCAAGACTTGTAGACCAGAAGGGATTGGATCTCCTTCTTTATGTATTGGAAGAGATGCTCTATGACGGAATGCAGGTTGTTATTCTCGGTACAGGCGATCCGTACTATGAGAGAGCACTTGTTGATATCGCAAACCGCAATCCCGGCAAGATGTGTGCATGCATCGATTTCGACAGCGGCCTTGCTCATACTATCTATGCGGCATCCGATATCTTCCTTATGCCCAGTATCTTCGAACCCTGTGGCCTTTCACAGCTCTGCTCCATGGCATATGGTTCAGTACCTGTTGTAAGAGAGACAGGCGGACTTAAGGATACAGTTACTCCTTATAACGAATATACAGGCGAAGGAAACGGCTTCTCATTTGCAAACATCAATGCTCATGAGTTCTTATTCGTTACCAAGTATGCAGCTGATATCTACCGTCATCACCAGGATGTATGGGATAAGATTATTGAAGCAGGCATGAAGGGTGACTATTCATGGAAGAAGAGCGCAGGCGAGTACGCAGGCCTCTATTCACTGATCACAGGCATTCCCAGAATCGAAGCTTCTCCTGCCAAGGAAGCGAAAAAGGAACCTGCAGAAAAGAAGGCAGCAGAAGAGAAGAAGGCTGAGAAGAAGCCTGAAGCTAAGAAGGCAGCTCCCAAGAAGAAAGCTGCAGCCAAGAAACCTGCAGCAAAGAAACCGGCCAAGCCCGCTCCTGCAAAGGCAGAAGAGAAGAAGCCGGAAGACAAGGAGAAGAAAGACTGATGACTTCTGAGAATACTCAGAACAGTACAAAAGCTTTAAACAAGGCGCGGTGCATTCATGCATCGCGCCTTCCTGAGTACAGGCTCCCGTTTGGTTCAAGACCTGCAGCATCAAATGTCGATATCTTTTTCGACTGCTACAGGGAAGCAACGAACGTAACGTTTTGTTACACTTACGGCCTTTACCAGTTCTCATATCATGAAGAACCGATGTATTCGGTATCAGGTCTTGGAAGATACCATGTAAACCTCATGCTTCCGGCTGAACCTTCGATACTGTTTTACTGGTTTAGATTCAATGTTCCGGGTGATCTTAAGGACCTTCCGGATAATTTCAAAGTGAACGGCGAAAACGAAGGCGATAACGCACCTGTTATCACGCTTTACTATGGCGCAGGCATGGATACTCCCGATGGTGAGGGAACCTTGTATAATGACCCTCCGAGAGTCGGCGCAAATGAAGACAAGTATCCTTTTGCTTTCCAGATAACCGTTTACAACAAAGACTTCAAGACGCCTTCATTCCTTAAGGGTGCCATGATGTATCAGATATTCCCTGACAGATTTGCAAGGGATTCGTCTTTTGATTATGAGAAGCTGATCCATACCGATGCAAGGCAGGAGCGTATCTATCACAAGGACTGGAGCGAAGATGTCGATACTAAGGGTAAGCCTGAGACAGGTTACCTTGCTTGCGATTTCTATGGCGGAAGTCTCAAGGGTATTGAGGAGAAACTCGATTACCTGAAAGAACTCGGGATCAACGTTCTTTACCTTAACCCGATTTTCGAGGCGAGATCTTCGCACAGATACGATACGGCTGACTATCTTAACGTCGATCCAATCCTTGGCGGCACATCGGCTTTCATGAGCCTTGAGAATGCATGCAGGGAAAGAGGGATAAAGATCATTCTGGACGGCGTATTCAGCCACACAGGAGCTGATTCCAAATACTTCAATAAGTTTGACCGTTACGAGGGAGTAGGCGCTTATAAGGCCTTTAACGAAGGCGAGGAGAGCCGCTACCGCTCATGGTATAACTTCTTCAGAAATCAGGACGGCTCTGTCGGTTACGATTCCTGGTGGGGATTTCCCGATCTCCCGAATATCAATGAAGACGACCTGTCCTACAGGAACTTCATCTTCGGAAAAGACGGCGTAGTCGACGTCTGGACTTCAAGAGGAGCTTCAGGCTTCAGACTTGATGTATCAGATGAGCTTCCTGACAGCTTCATCAGACAGATGAGGCAGACCGTTAAAGAGAAGACGAACGGCGAAGGCGCAGTCATCGGTGAAGTATGGGAAGATGCTTCCAATAAGTGCAGTTACGGCTCTTACCGTGACTTCATGCTCGGCAATACCCACGATTCTGTAATGGGCTACACATTCAGGCACATTCTCCTGGATTTCCTCTGCGGATATATCGATGCAGATATCGCCAATACCAGATTCGAAGGTTTCCGTGAGCGTTATCCGAAGGAAGCATACTATGCGATGATGAACCTTGTGTCCTCGCATGACGTTCCGAGAATAATGACGATGCTCTCAAGACCTGAGGATACTGATGACAGGGACATCCAGCGCGGCTTCAAGGTAGATGCCAAGTACTACGATGTAGTTGCATCCCTTGCCAAGATGGCTTTTGCTTTCCAGACATGCTATATCGGTTCTTCATGTATCTACTACGGCGACGAGATCCTCATGGAAGGATATAAGGACCCGTTCAACAGAAGAACGTATCCTTGGAACAGGGTAGACCCCAAGGGCCAGGATGCTCTGGCTTATTTCAAGCGCATCGCAAGGATCAGGACTGAGAACGAGTGTCTCCGCACCGGTTACTATGAGACCCTTATGGCTGAAGGCGGTACATTTGCCTTCGTAAGATATCTCAAGGAAGGCCGCGACGCTTTCGGAAAAGAGGCTACTGGCAGCAGGGCAATAGTATTTGTCATGAACAGATCCGATAAGCCTGTATATGTTGACGTTAGCGAGCATTACGGCAGCTTTGCCTGCAAGGCTTCAGGCGATAAAGGAGAGATACATCCTCTATCTGAACAGTTCATTCTGGGCGGTATTTTGGGCGGAACCAGAAAGATCGGCATCAAGCCGTTCGGAACTGCTTTTGTGGTCTACTAAATTAAGAAAATTTTAGATTGATTTCGAAAAAGAATGATAGAATAAATTTGCCGGCATAATTGTCGGCAATTCTATTTTTATCGAAAGGCAGATCCATCAGGTGGCAAACCCTCAGAAACGCGGAACTTTGAAGATTTTATCGGCCATGATCGCTACTACGCTGCTGACCGTATCGGTAGCCGCCTGCTCTGAAAACGCAGAAACGGGCGAGACATCAGAGACTACTCTGACCACAGAGATCCTTCAGTCTGCAGCAACCACCAAGATGCTCGAGACGGTATCTACCGATCCGACTCCCACTGCAACTGCAACTCCGACACCTACTCCGATGCCCACTCTGGCACCTGAAGAGCGCGTCGTTACCGTATCTTTTGCAGGTGACTGCACTCTGACACAGGACTACAGATCAAGCAACAAGAAGTTTGACAGCACCGTAGACGGTGATATGGAGTACTGCTTCCAGAACTGCGCAGAGCTTTTTAAGAGCGACGACTTAACGCTCATAAATCTTGAGAATCCCGTTACGGACAAAACCGGACATAAGAATAACCAGTACATATTCCGCATGGATCCTGAAAACCTTGAGATGCTTACCACTAACGGCATCGAGGCAGTAAATATTGCCAACAACCATACGATGGATTTCTGGGAAGACGGACTTCAGGATACAAGAGACAATCTTGATGAATATGGCATCATTTGGAGTGACGACCGTTACGGTGCTACATTTACGACTTCAAACGGCATCGTCATCGGCATGGTAGGACTCGGTAACGATACCAATACATCAAGCGTAGCAGGAATCATTCAGGAATTAAGAGATGAAGGCGCTGCGATCATCATCGCTTCATGCCACTTCGGCGCAGAAGGAACATACGAACCCACCGACAGACAGGTTAAGATAGCGCACTCCCTGATCGACGATTACGGCGTTGATATCGTGGTCGGAACACACCCGCACCGCCTGCAGCCTATCGAGAAGTATAACGGTCATTACATCTTCTATTCTCTGTCGAACTTTTGTTTTGGTGGAAATTACTCATTAACAGACCCTGATTCTGTAATAATTCAATGCGATTTTATTATGGACGAGGACGGCTCCGAGTGCGTAGACTATAGACTGAGGGTTTTTCCTTATTGTCAGACCTCAACAAGGCCCGGCAACGACTTTTGTCCCGCTCCTTACGAGTGGGAATCTGAAGATTATTTCAGGGTAATGGAGCGCCTCGAATGGGCGCAGGGCGACGAATAACGCCAATATATTTTGAAGGCAGGTAATTATCATGGCTGACGCTAAAGTTCTTGTTGTAATGGGTTCCGATTCAGATTTTCCGGTAATGGAAGGATGTTTCAAGATGCTGAACAAGTTCGGCGTCGGTTTCAAGGCTACTGTAGCTTCAGCTCACAGAACACCTGATAAGGCTATGTCCCTTGCAAGAAATGCAGAAGCTGAAGGCTTCAAGGTAATTATCGCTGCAGCAGGTCTTGCTGCACACCTGGGCGGCGTTCTTGCTGCCAATACAGCACTTCCGGTAATCGGTGTACCTTGTAAGGGCGGTGCTCTTGCAGGTGTTGATGCTCTCTATGCGACAGTTCAGATGCCTACAGGCATTCCGGTAGCTACTGTTGCTATCGACGGCGGATCTAACGCAGCAATTCTTGCCTGCCAGATGCTCGCTCTGTCTGATGCTGAACTCATGCAGAAGATCAAGGATTACAAGGCAAGTCTCGCTTCTTCCGTTGATGAAAGAGATGCAAGACTTCAGCAGAAGATCGCTGATATGAACTAAGGTTTTTGGGGTTATCCCTTAACATAGAACAAATTTACAAAGGATGGAAACAGGCACATGAGTGGAGTTTTCGGATGTTATGACATCAAAGGCAGTAAGCAGGATGTAACAAGAGATACTTACTACGGTATTTTCTCATTGCAGCACAGAGGTCAGGAATCTGCTGGTATCGCAGTAAATGACGACGGTACGTTCCTCGTACATAAGGCTCCCGGTCTTGTAACCGATGTTTTTGATGAAGTAACATTATCAGCTCTTACAGGTACATGTGCCATCGGACACGCAAGAGGCGGTTCTCCGAGAGAAAGCGGCACAGACGCCATCCAGCCTATTTCCATTAAGTCCAGAGTAGGTAGCATCGCACTCACATCTGATTCCGTAATCATGAATGCGAATAAGATCAGAGAAGAACTCAAGGATCAGGGTGCCATCTTCCAGACAAATACAGATTCAGAGATCATTCTCTCACTTTTCTCACGTAACAGAATCAGAACAGAAGACTGCGAGCACGCCATCCTTGAGACAATGAAGGAGATCCACGGCGTTTACGCAATGATCTTCATGACTGAAGACAAGCTCATCGGTGTAAGAGATCCCTATGGTCTCAGACCCTTGATCCTCGGTAAACTCGGCGACAAGTACTATATCTCATCAGAGACATGCGCACTCGATGCTATCGGATGCGAGACTATCAGAGATTTCGAGCCCGGCGAGATCATCACGATCTCCAAGGAAGGCATGAGTTCAATCAAGTACGATGACTCAGTCGAAAAGAAGGACGGTAAGGTCTGCGTTTTCGAGTACGTATACGTTGCAAGACCTGACTCCGTAATCGACAAGATGTCCATCTTCGATTCCAGATACAGAGTAGGTATGGCTCTTGCGAAGGAGAGCCCTGCAGACGTAGATCTCGTTATCGGCGCACCTGACTCAGGTAACGCAGCTGCTGAAGGTTATGCAGCAGGCCTCGGCGTTCAGTACGGCGCAGGTCTCCTCAAGAACAGATACGTAGGAAGAACATTCATCAAGAGCACACAGCAGCAGAGAGAACTCGCTGTAAGAATGAAGTTCGCTGCATTAAGAACAGCTATCACAGGTAAGAGAATCGCTATCGTAGACGACTCTCTCGTTAGAGGTACAACAACAAAGCACATCATCTCATTCTTAAGAGAGAACGGAGCTTCTGAAGTTCACGTAAGACTTGCTTCTCCGCCGGTTAAGTTCGGATGCTGCTACGGCGTTAACGCTTCATCTGAGACAGAGCTTCCCGCAAGCACAAAGTCAGTTGAAGAGATCAGAGACATGATCGGCGCTGATTCACTTGCTTATATCAGCCTTGATTCTCTCAGAGCATCACTTAACACGATCGACTGCGGCGTTTGTTCCGCATGCTTCGACGGCGACTTCATCGCAGGCAAGCCTGAGGACGATGAAGAATCAGTACACAAGGTTAAATACAACTGATAGGAGACTAGCTTAATGAAGATTGCAGTATTCGTATCCGGAGGTGGAACAAACCTTCAGGCGATTATCGACAATACTAAAGACGGTATCTTGAAGGATATAGAGATCACTCTGGTTCTGTCATCTTCGAAGACTGCTTATGCGCTCGAGAGAGCTGCAGATAACGGCATTAAGTCAGCAGTAGTTTCCAAGAAAGATTTTGATTCCATTGAAGCATGGGACGAAGCTGTTCTAAAAGCAGTAGAAGAGTCCGGTGCAGAACTTATCGTTCTTGCCGGATACCTTTCTTTGATGGGACCCAAGGTCGTTGCTAAATATTCCAACCGCATAATCAATATACATCCGGCACTTATTCCTTCATTCTGCGGAGCAGGCATGTACGGAATAAGACCTCACCAGGCTGCTCTTGCAAAGGGCGTTAAGGTGTCAGGTGCCACGGTTCACTTCGTTAACGAGAATTACGATGAGGGACCGATCCTTTTGCAGAAGGCTATAGACGTTCTTCCGAACGATACGCCTGAGACACTGCAGAAGAGGATAATGCAGGAGTGCGAGTGGAAGATACTGCCTGAGGCCATAAGGCTTATCGCAGACGGCAGGGTGATAATCGAAAACAACATCGCCCGCGTAGTTTGATTCAAGTATTAAATTTTGGAGGTGCATATATGATCACACAGAACCTTAGCCAGATCCTTAAGGAAAATGCTTATCCCGGAAGAGGCATCGTAATCGGTAAGTCCGATGACGGCAAGTATGCTGTTACTGCTTACTTCATCATGGGTAGAAGCGTCAATTCAAGAAACCGTGTATTCACGGCTACTGAAGACGGAATCAAGACAGAGGCTTTCGATCCCTCACTTCTTACTGATCCGCACCTCATCATTTATTCACCCGTAAGAGTTCTTGGCAACAAGACTATCGTTACAAACGGTGACCAGACAGATACTATCTATGAGCTCATGGACAAGCAGATGACTTTCGAGCAGTCCTTGAGAGGCAGAGAGTTCGAAGACGACGCTCCGAACTACACTCCCAGAATCTCCGGCATCATGCACGTTGAGAACGGCACATACAATTATGCTATGTCCATCCTTAAGAGCGATGACGGCGATCCGGCTTCCTGCGAGCGCCACACATTCACATACACAAATCCCAAGGCAGGAATCGGCAGATTCATCCACACATACATGGGTGACGGCAGCCCGCTTCCTTCTTTCGAGGGCGAGCCTGAGAAGGTTGAACTCAAGGGTGACATCGATACTTTCACAAACGAAGTATGGACAAGCCTCAATGAGGATAACAAGGTATCTCTCTTCGTACGCTACATCGACATCGAGACAGGCGCAGTAGAGACAAGAATCGTAAACAAGAACGTATAATTTTCGAAAATAAGGAGAATAAAAATGTCTAACGAGATGCAACTCAAGTATGGATGCAATCCTAACCAGAAGCCTTCCAGAATCTTCATGAAAGACGGTTCTGAGCTTCCCATCGAAGTGCTTAACGGCAAGCCGGGTTATATCAACCTTTTGGACGCTTTCAACGGCTGGCAGCTTGTTAAGGAGTTAAAGGAAGCAACAGGACTTCCCGCAGCTACATCTTTCAAGCACGTTTCACCTGCAGGCGCTGCAGTAGGCAAGCCCCTTTCTGAGACAGAAGCTAAGATCTACTTCGTAGACGATCTCGGCGAGCTTTCTCCCATCGCTTGCGCTTATGCAAGAGCAAGAGGCGCAGACAGAATGTCTTCTTACGGCGACTTCACAGCTCTTTCTGATACATGCGACGCCATCACAGCTACAATGCTCGCAAGAGAAGTATCCGACGGTATCATCGCTCCTGATTACACACCTGAAGCTCTTGAGATCCTTAAGACAAAGAGAAAGGGTACATACAACGTAATCAAGATCGACGCTTCTTATAAGCCCGCTCCGATCGAGACAAAGGAAGTTTACGGCGTTACTTTCGAGCAGGGAAGAAACGAGTTCGAGATCAACCACGCTCTCCTCGACAACGTTGTTACAGATACAAAGGACATTCCTGAAGATAAGAAGATCGACCTCTTGATCTCCCTCATTACATTGAAGTACACACAGTCCAACTCTGTTTGCTACGTTAAGGATGGTCAGGCAATCGGTATCGGTGCAGGCCAGCAGTCAAGAATCCACTGCACAAGACTTGCAGGTAACAAGGCTGACAACTGGTGGCTCAGACAGAGCCCTCAGGTATTGGGTCTCCAGTTCGTTGACGACATCCACCGCCCCGACAGAGACAATGCTATCGACGTATACATTTCTGACGAGTACGAGGACGTTCTCGCAGAAGGTACATGGCAGAACATCTTCAAGGTTAAGCCTGAGGTATTCACAAGAGAAGAGAAGAAGGCTTGGCTTGCTAAGAACGATAACGTAGCTCTCGGCTCTGATGCATTCTTCCCCTTCGGCGATAACATCGAGCGTGCTCACAAGAGCGGCGTTAAGTACATCGCTGAACCCGGCGGATCCATCCGTGACGATCATGTCATCATGACATGCAACAAGTACGGCATCGCAATGGCATTCACAGGTATGAGACTTTTCCACCATTAATATTTGTTTATCAGAGGGCTGTCTCTATATGAGGCAGCCCTTTTTGTTTTTAGGAGGTAATCATGGAAGAAGAAAAAAAGATCGTTGAAGCAACAGAGAATACAGCTGTTGAAGCAAAAGCTGAAGAAGCACCTGCACCTGCAGCAGCACCTGTTCAGGAAGAACCCCAGGAGAATAAGATCGTAAACGGAAAGTATTCTGATTATACAGACCACGATCTTCAGTCCGAGATCTTAAAGTATGAGAAGAAGGCTGCAAGAAGAACCATGATGGTTGCTACAGCTCTGTTTGTTATCGCAGGCATTTTCCTTGTTGCTGCCATCATCATCGTTCCGCCTGTAGTAAGAACTCTGAACCAGGTCCAGACAACTCTCGAAGAGGCTACTGCACTTGTAAGCAAGGCAGAGACAACACTTGATAACGTTGATAATTCTCTTACGGGAATGAATGAGATGATCGCTGATGTTGATACAGTTCTGACTGACAACACGGATGCAATGGAAGAAGCTATTACAAAGATCAGCAACATCGATGTTGACACTCTTAACCAGTCTATCGAAGACCTTAATAAAGTCGTAGGTTCAATGGGAAGACTTTTCGGAGCCTAAAGCATTATGCATTACAGCGTACTGATAATTGACGACGAGATAGAACTCTCCGAATACACCGCGAAATACTTCAACATGTCCGGTGTATCCGCGCAGTTTGTGCTTGATGCGAATTCTGCTCTGGAGTTCTTTAAGGAGAATACGTGTTCTCTTGTTCTTCTGGATATCAATCTCGGCGAAGATTCCGGATTTGAATTATGCCAGAAGATAAGACAGACGATGGATATTCCGATCTTCTTTATCAGTGCGAGATCTGCCGAAGACGACATGCTTCTTGCATTAAGCATCGGCGGTGACGATTACATCTGCAAGCCTTATTCGCTTGGCGTTCTTTTGGCCAAGGTCAAGGCAGAACTTAAGCGTTATGAAGCATCGCAAAAAGCAGACGAGTCAACCGGTGATGAAAACATCGTGACACTCGGTGATGCGGTAATCAACCTTAAGAAAGCAACCATAACCAAGAACGGAAATGAGACGCCGCTTAAGGCTATGGAATATAAGATACTTGTGTATCTTCTCCGTAACAGCGACCGCGTTATTCCCAAGGAAGAGATTTTCGAGAAGATCTGGGATACGACATTCGTCGGTGATGTTACGCTGAACGTGCATATCAGGCATTTAAGAGAAAAGATAGAAGACGACGCCGGACAGCCAAAGTTCATCAAGACTGTCTGGGGTGTCGGATTCATGCTTGATACCAAAGGAACAGCTTAATGAAATTCAGATTTCTTTTGATCTATATCATCGTTCTCATAGCAGTCGGTTCGGCCGGCTGCTACGTCATAATGAATGGCAGTCTTTCAAAAGAAATACCTACGCATACGACAGAGATCAACAGATGCATCATCCGTCTGGGTGATGAGTGGGATTGGGTAAGTGTAAAGTCAGATGAACTGATTACTCCTGATGAGGAATTCGATTATGCAGTCCTTGATAACGATAGCAACGTTCTGATCTATACGCGTGATGACGTAGCGAAAAGCATTTCATCTGCTACTTCCAATTACGACATTATCAGAGACATCGAAAAGGACGGCGTTGTAGTAGGCAAGATACTCGTACATAACCCCAAGGCAGAACTTGCGAAGCAGACAAATACCAAGATCGCTGTGTTTGTCGGAAGTCTTATAGCAGTTACCATTCTTGTTTTTGTTTTCTACTATCTTTATATCAAGAAGAGCGTCATCGATCCGTTCAGAAAACTTAAGAGCTTTGCAGTAAGGATCGCAGGCGGTAATCTTGATACGCCTCTGGAGATGGATAAGGGAAATGCTTTCGGCGCTTTTACCGAGAGCTTTGACATAATGCGTGAAGAATTAAAGGCTTCACATGACAGGGAAGAGAAGGCAGTTAAGAGCCGTAAGGAACTGGTAGCCCAGCTCTCTCATGACATTAAAACTCCTGTCGCATCAATAAAGGCCATGACTGATGTAATGAGTCTTACCGCAACTGATGAAACAAAAGATACCATTGCAGCCATCAGCGCAAAGGCTGACCAGATCGATGAACTTATTTCGAATCTTTTCCACGCAACGCTCGAAGAATTAGAACAGCTTGAAGTTAAGCCTGAAGACGTTAACTCCACTGATATCGTTAAGATAATTAAAGACGCTGATTATCTTGGAAAGATTAAGAAACTCGATATTAAAGAAGCTGTTGTATACGCAGACAAATTAAGACTTAACCAGGTCGTAAGCAACATAATCTTTAATTCTTATAAGTATGCAAATACTGAGATAAGCGTTAACGGCAAGTTTGATTCCGAGAATAAATATCTGCTCATTGAGATCGCAGATAAAGGTCCCGGCGTTCCTGAAGATGAACTTGAGATAATTACGCAGAAGTTTAAGCGCGGAAGCAACGCTGGTAATAACGACGGTTCAGGCCTCGGCCTTTATATTTCAGACTATCTTATGAAGAAAATGGACGGACGCCTTACGCCCAAAAACATTGAAGGCGGATTTGCCGTAGAACTGGCATTGAAGATCTCTTGATTCAAATCTTAAACAGCGGTTTTAAAAAGATTTAAAAAACAGGCAAAGGTTTAAAACTCCCGAAAGAATATACTCAAGACCATAAGGTACCGTATTTTTTGAAAGGGACAGATTAAACCGATGTTAAAACTTGTTAAAGCACATTTCCATAAAGACAAGGCAGTGCTTGCAGCTTTTCTCTTGATCCTTATCGTAGCGGCAATGCTTTTGCAGGCAGGCCGTATGGTCGCGCGCTTTGATCCGATGTATGACGAGAAAACCGAAACGCGCGGCATTTCCGATTCAATGTATTTCGCTTATGGTGACAGGGAAGAGATTGCAGATAAAGTAGATCAGATGGATTTCGTCGGGAGTTCTTATCTGGTCGACATGATCTATCCGGAAGATGCTACTGCTCAGATCAACGATGGCAAAGAAAAAGCATTCGAAGACATATTCTTTGTGGATGAAACAAATGAAAGTACATATCAGAATCTTTACTATATCGAGAAAGACGATTCAATCACAGGACCTAAGATCTCTGTAAATGTTTATACAGCTTCATCTGAAGGATTAAGCGTAGGAGATAAATTAAAACTTAAGATTCCGGAACTCGGTGATTATGAATTCACTGTAGCTGGAATCTATGAAGATCTTTTCTGCGGACAGAGATATTCTTATTATTCATCGGTCATTGACCATGACAGTTATGAGAAGATCAATGAGAAAGCAGAAGTGACGCTTTCCAAGAATTCCATTCCGATGTCCATGATGTTCCTTTGCGTGAAGTTTGTAGAGGGCGCTGATATCGCGACAAGCACTTCGCGTCTGCAGGATGATCTTATGAAGGAAGGTTTCTTCTGCAACGGATACAGCAAGAACCTTGCAAAAGCAGGATATACGGGAATCACCAATATCATTGCAGCATTCATGACTGCGTTCTCTGCGATAATCATGATCATCGCATTCATAATGATCATCTTTACCGTTAACACGAACATCAACCGTGATATCAGGAACATCGGCGCGCTCCGTGCCGTAGGCTTTACGATCTCGCAGGTAAGAATGTCTCTCATGATTGAGTATTCACTTGTAGCTGCAATCGCGGGCAGCATCGGTATTGCTATGGCGTATGGTTTGTTCCCGGTTCTCGAAAAGTATGCGACAAGACAGCTTTCAGGTCTTGTATGGGAAGGCGGATTCCATCCCGGCATTTCTCTTCCTATCTTTGCAGGAATCATTCTTGTCATGCTCGCTGTGACTTTTGTTGCCACACACCTTATCAGGAACATTCATCCTGCAACTGCATTAAGATTCGGTCTTGAATCCCACAGTTTTAAGAAAAACTATCTGCCATTAGATAAAGTAACGGGCGGACTTAATTCTCTTCTTGCTCTGAAGAGCATGCTCCAGAATAAAGGTCAGAACATAATCGTTATCGGAGTAATTCTCGCAGTATCTTACATGACTGCATTCTCCGCGATCCTTTTCTATAACACCAAGATCGACATAACAAATTTCCAGAGACTCCTTCAGGGCGACGCGCCTGATGCATACGTTAACATCACATACGATACACCTGAAGAAATGCATGACATCATCGACACTCTCCAGAACATGGATGAAGTATCTCAGGCATATGGTCTCGGAAACGTTGACGGACATGCAGGTGATTACAACTGCTACATTCTCTATTCGGACAAGCCCGAAGATGTATACTGCGGTGTCTACGAAGGAGAGATGGCAACCGAAGCCAATGAAGCAATCGTAGGCGGATTGTTAGCTGAAAATCTCGGCCTCGGCATCGGTGATGAGATTACCATCAAGTACCAAGATAAGGAAGCCAGATATCTAATTACCGGTCTTCAGCAGGCGGTATACAGCATGGGCGAGAGAATATATATATCAGAAGAGGGCTTCGAGAGATTAGATGGTGAATCTAAATATACTTACGTCAGAGTAAGACTTAACGATCCGAGCGAAAAGAACGTCGATGAATTCTTAAAACACGCTGAATCAGAATTGGGTTCTTACTGCACGAGCACAGAGAATTATTACCATACGCAGAGGAGCACGGAGAACGTTCCTGTCTATGCTGTGGCATTGGTAATTCTCGTCCTCATCGTGCTCAACATTTTCACGGTTGCGATCGTAATCAGACTTCTTCTTAAGACCGTTTTCATCAAGCGTGAAAAGGAGTTTGGTATCAAGAAAGCGGTAGGCTTTACGAGCAGACAGTTAAGACTTCAGTTATCGATCTCGCTGATGCCGCTGTGCATTATAGGATCACTGATAGGTTCAATCGCAGCATGCTTTACGACCAACAGTCTTTTCAACGTAATATTTACCAGCTACGGCATTAAGAATTCAGATCTTCTCATCAATCCGGTCATTATACCTGTTGCACTGGCAATAGTTACACTTATGACCTTTGCGATATCTTTCGTAATGTCGGGCAAGATGAAGAAAGTATCTGCATATAAGCTTATTTCGGAATAAAGAATGGAGAAAGAATAATGAATAAAGAAGTAATCATCAAGACTGAGAAACTGTCCAAGAGCTTTTCTGTTGGAGGAAAGCAGCAGCACGTTATCAAGAACCTCGACATGGAAATCTATAAGGGAGACTTCACCGTTATAATGGGATCTTCCGGAGCCGGAAAATCAACTCTCCTGTATGCTTTATCCGGAATGGATAAGCCGACTCTCGGAAGCATCTCTTATAGCGGAAAAGAGATCACGTCCATGAACGATGACCAGCTCTCGGTATTCCGCCGTAAGCACTGCGGTTTTGTTTTCCAGCAGGTTCATCTCGTAGACAGTATGAGTATTATGGATAACGCAATATCAACAGGCATGCTGACAGGGCAGAAGCAAAAAGACTTGAAAGATAAGGCAGAAAAGCTTTTCGAGCGTGTCGGTCTTTCCAAAGACCTCTGGGGAAAGTTCCCCGCACAGTTATCCGGCGGTGAAGCACAGCGCGCAGCTATGGTTAGAGCCGTTATAAACGATCCTGACGTGGTTTTTGCCGATGAGCCGACAGGTGCTCTTAACTCATCAGGCGTTAAGTCAGTATTGGATGTGCTTACGGACATCAACAGGGGCGGTCAGTCCATCGTCATGGTAACGCACGACATTACTTCTGCAAGAAGAGCAAATAGGATAATATATCTTCGTGACGGCGGAATTATCGGTGAGTGCAATCTCGGCGAGTATGTCTCAGGCGATAAGGAACGTCATAAGAAGATCAAGGAATTCCTTGAAGAGATGGGATGGTAAGAGGTATCAGGAAATATGACACTGATTCTTAAGGTATTCGAAGCTTTCAAGATCGTCGATTTCCCGACGGCATACATTATGATCTTTACGGGAGTGTGGCTTTTGGTCCTTATAACTGCTGTTGCTTTTATAAAGCCGAAGAAACCTGATGTTTACAGGATCCTGGGTGCTGTTCCGCTTATACATTTTGCAGTCTTTTATCTTTTTAACTATACCAAAGGCTATTTCCAGTTAGGCTTCTCCAGATACGGCTGGTTTCTGATCTCCGCCATTATATATGCGTTATCAGGATTGATCATTGCCAGGAAAGCTAAAAAGGTCAGGTATCTTGTGATCACCGGGGTATTAAACTTTGCCGTGTTCTTCATGAGCGTTGTTTACATCATGGGAATCAGCGGTTACACGAGATTTACCAATTACTCGCATATGAACTATGAAAACTCAATGGCTGCAGTCATCGATGAGATCGAGGCGCACTATATTCTTTCGGATCATAAGCAGATCGACTATGATGCGCTCAGAGCCAAATATATACCTCTGGCGGCTGAGGCAGACCGCAACGGTGATGAGGAGGCTTATGCAGAGGCAGTAATGAATCTGTGTTATGAATTCCACGACGGCCATCTGAGTCCTTATTTTCTGGATAATGATCTCAGAAGCCGGGTCAATGATAACATGCTTGGAAACGATTACGGCTTTTCCATGATCGGCACGGACAGCGGGAATATCGTAGCGATCCTGACGGACAGAGAATCCGCCGCATATGCTCTTGGTATTCATGACGGTACCGTGATAACCGGATGGGACGGGACGGATATGGATGAAGCCATAAGAAACGTAAGCTGTGTTACGACCGGTTGGCCTTTGACTTCTTTCCCGACCGCCGAAAACGAAGACTTCGTGAGACCTATATTCCTTGCAGGAAAAGGAGGAGATACCGTAAATGTCAGGTTTATCGGCGATGACGGAAAAGAGACCGAAGTGACGCTCGAAAGCACCGGCAGTTACTTTAACCGTTTCATGGCAGCCATGGAACCCGTTACCGGCAAACGATGCAACGAGTTTGCATATTGTGAGATGCTCGATGACCGCTGCGGATATCTTTGCATCCCTGAGGAAGAATATGACACGGCCGGTGACATTATTGCTGCTCTGAATGACGACTATCCTGCCATCAAAGAACTTCTTATATCAAGGATAGAGCAGATGAAAGCCCAGGGAATGGACAGGCTCATTATCGATCTGCGTGACAACGGCGGAGGATTGGACGTTATCTCCGCAGCAATCGTATCCTTATTTACAACTGAAGAAATCAGGACTTACAGTGGTTTCATAAGAGATGGTGATCTCGTTGAGGCCGATTACTGGAAATGGACTGTTCCTGCAGACGGAAGATATTCTGATATTCCTGTTGTTGTCCTGGTCAATGCCGGAACTGCCAGCGCCGGCGATATCCTCACATACGATCTTTCATTGTGTCCGAACGTAACCGTCATGGGGATTACGACGTCCTGGGGAAGTGCCCAGGGAGTAGCCCAGACATGCCTTTTGAGCGGCGGAAGTATAAGATTGCGTTATTCGATAATGGCGACGCTTGATGAAGAACGCAATATCTATATCGATGGAGGACCTGACCGTGTCAGCGCTATTGCTCTTGATGAGCGGATCCCCTTTGATATGGAAGCCGTTAACAAGATATACATGCAAGGACAGGATTATGAACTTCAATACGCACTGGAGTGGATAGAGAAGGAAGAGTGATAAAAAAGAGCTGTCTCAATTGTGTGAGACAGCTCTTTTTACAATCTGGAGCCAAAGGCGGGAATCGAACCCGCGACCTATTCATTACGAGTGAATTGCTCTACCCCTGAGCCACTTTGGCGTGCCATAAAAATATACCTATTTGGCGGATAAGTGTCAAGTAAGATATAAGATCAGCTTGTAGTTGGTTATGTTTATGTATATTTGAATTGTGCGGTAAAATGTGCGGCTATAGCCACAAGTTTAGCCGCATATTTGTTAACAATTTCCGATATGTGCGGTAAAAGGTGCGGCTATAGCCACATGTTTAGCCGCATATTTGGAGGCATGCTTAGAACTGTGAAAGAACAGAGATTTTGTCTGGGAAGAAGCCGGCCTCTTAAAAACTTTATTTATCAAGGTTTTCTATTAAGAATGTTATAATCTCATTATCGGAGGTTATATCGGATGAAAACCCTTGGTTTCGGGAAAAAAATCACCAGTCTTGTACTTTGCGTGTCTATGGCAGGCGCGTTGTTCACCGGCTGCAAAAAGGGCGATGACATGTTTCCTTCGATCGAGTCTCCGAGCGTTGAGACAGAACCTGAAGAATCAACTGAGAATACAGACGATCAGTTCGCCGGCGGCGATATCAGGGAGCTCAAAGTAGCGCTTCCTTATTCTGACCTTACCATCCAGTGCCTTGCTGCCATGCTCTATTGCAAGAACAACGGCCTTTGGGACAGTACGGATGACGGTTCCACCATTGATACGGCTTTCCTTTCTTCTGTTGCGACCAATTACGTCGTTACCAACATAGGATGCGGAAGTACGGGTGCGACACTTGATGCCGTTAAGGACTGGAACAAGACCGGTATGCCTGACCTTTATCTCGCACAGGACAGCAACGCCGTATGGAAGGCAGGTTATGCTGCTCCCCTGAATGAATATCTTTCCGACAATGTTTATCTTAACAGCCAGCACATTTATACAGGCGCCCTGACGGCTGATTCGGAGGGCGGTATCTTTTATGCAGTTCCGCATTTCTGTTCAGCAAGAATAATCATCGGCAACTCAGAATACATTCCTTCTGAAGCAGGCAAGCTCCAGATCAAGAACACCACTGAAGATTTCACGGAATATCTTGAAGACATAAACGATGAATACTCATGTGCTCCAATAGCTTCCGCTTATAAGCTGATTCCTTATCTCGGCTCTGCATTCAATAACGATATGCCGACATCTTATATGGTTTACGATGAGTACTCCAAGGATCACGATTCTGCGACAGAGATCGTTTACGATGCAGCATCTTACGTTAAGGATCTCTATTCGTCAGAACTTGCTTTTGACCAGATAGACGGTGCAGACCCCGTTTATTCAAGAAAGGCTGCTTTGTGGGTAGATTCTTCTGCGAACGTAAGGGCATGGTCCGAGTACTATCCCGGAAGCCTTTATCTTTTGCATCTCCCTTGCAACGATGCAACCAACGTAGGTGTTCCTTATGTAAGCACTTATTCTTTATGTGTATCCAAGGATTCGGAGAACAGCGATTTTGCTTCCGAATTTGCGGCTTTTATTTCTTACGACCCTGATGCGCAGCTTCTTATATACAGACTTGAAGATATGACAGGCCTTATGCCTCTTACAAGAAATGACGCTATCTGGGACATGATCTCCGAGGATGAAATTTTCGGTCACATGGCATCTGATTTCAGACAGACAATGGATAATGCAGTCTATTGTCCTGATTCATATGACAGCAAGCTTTTTACAAAAACGAATGAATATACGGCGGTATTTGTGGAGCAGGATGACGATTTCGATCCGGAGAAATGTTATGGCTGATTTAATTGACCTTCGCAAACTTCATATTCAGGACAGTTCCGAGCTTCGTAAGCGCGGCCTCATGGTGGGGACCATCAAGCTCATTGAAGACGATATCAGGGCTCTTGGTACCGGAAGCCAGGGTGAAGCACTGCTTGCAGTAAAGGAGGGCGTAATCTATGCCCTCATTAAGCTTTTCAGGCCTGACCGGAAAAACTGCCGTGCCCACATCGAATTCGTATTTACGAGCGATGCCAACGCCGATACGCAGAGCGGCGTGGTAGACGAGGTCTTAAGATACTGTTTCCTTGACCAGTTCTATCACAAGGTCACCGTTATCTGTAATCACAGTAACGAAGGCTTAGAGAGGATCCTTACAGGCGCCGGCTTCATGCAGGAAGCCGTTTTAAGAGATGAGGTTAGACTCAAGAACGGATTTGAAGATGCAGGCCTTTATGCAATGCTTTCTTATGAATATCCGAAATACAATGTCTGCTTCGTTCCCTTTGAGAGAGGCGTTGCAATCGTATCAGGCGGCAGCGACTATGTTGATTCCGTAAAGCTTTTCCATTACGGACAGATAGTCGAAGATCCGTTTATCCATAACATTGCAGGATCTCTGGGGCTCCTTGACGATAACGGCGGCCTCATGAGAAACGACGAAGGCATCTATAACTTAGATGAAGACCAGCTCAAGTATATTCCTGACGAACTTGCAAAAGCTTATGTTGAACTCAGGGAATATTTCGACAGCATGAGAGCGGGCTTTGATATCAACGTAAGATTCAACGTCGGTACGCCTTTCCAGAAGAAGGTATGGAATGCGCTTAACTCTATCCCTTACGGCGGTACTGAGAGTTATGAGGATATCGCTCTGATGCTTACTGACGGCAGTCTTCCTGAAGCAAGAAAGATCACAAGAGCAGTCGGTGCTGCCTGCTCTGATAATCCGGTAGCAGTAATCGTTCCGTGTCACCGCGTAATCGGTAAGGACGGAAGCATCGTAGGTTATTCTGCCGGAATCGACATTAAAGACTATCTGCTCCTTCATGAGAGCTTTA
>CAMYXF010000021.1 GCA_947303185.1 uncultured Clostridia bacterium
AAGAGCAGGAGGAAAAATTTATGTCAAGAATCGGCAGAATGCCCATAGTCGTTCCCGCCGGCGTCGATGTTAAGATCGATGGTCAGCACGTAACGGTTAAGGGCGGCAAAGCAGAGCTCTCACTTGATGTTCATCCGGACATCACAGTAAAGCTGGAGGATGGACAGATCCCAGTTACACGTCCTTCCGATGATAAGAATCATCGTTCACTCCACGGCCTTACAAGAGCGCTCATTCAGAATATGGTAACCGGCGTACACGAAGGTTTCACAAAGACATTGGAGATCAACGGTGTAGGTTACAGAGCTACAAAGCAGGGCAACAAGGTTGTATTCAACCTTGGTTATTCACATCCTATCGAGATGGTTGAACCCGAAGGCATCACAATCGATGTCAAAGATAACCAGGTCATCGTACAGGGCGCTGACAAGCAGCTCGTAGGCGAGACAGCAGCAAAGATCCGTTCTCTCAGAGTTCCTGATGTTTATAAGGGCAAGGGTATCAAGTATGCCGGCGAGCACCTTATCATCAAGGAAGGTAAGACCGGTGCTAAGAAGTAAGGCGCAAAGGGGGTATATTCAACATGATTGGTAGAATTGATAAAAATGAAATTCGTAAGAGAAAGCATGTTCGTGTAAGAAAGAAGATTTCCGGAACGACAGAGTGCCCTCGTCTTTGCGTATATAGAAGCAACAGCCACATTTACGCTCAGATCATCGATGATACAAAGGGAGTTACTCTTGTTAGCGCTTCCACGCTCGACAAGGAAATCAAGGGCTCCGTATCCGTTGGCAGCAACATCGAGGCAGCAACAGCAGTTGGTAAGCTTATCGGTGAGCGCGCAATTGCCAAGGATATCAAGGACGTAGTATTCGACCGTGGCGGATATCTCTATCACGGAAGAGTACAGGCTTTGGCAGAGGCGGCAAGAGAAGCCGGTCTCTCATTCTAATCGGGAGGAGCAAATTAGATGGCTTTAGAGTCTAAGAACATTTCAAGAGAAGAAAAGAAGGATAAGGAGTTCGAAGAGCGCGTTATCCACATCGGCCGTGTTTCCAAGACTGTTAAGGGCGGTAAGAACATGAGATTTGCTGCTCTCGTAGTTATCGGTGACAGAAAGGGTCGTGTAGGTAAGGGCATCGGTAAGTCTACCGAGGTTCCGGATGCTATCAGAAAGGGTATCGAAGAAGCTAAGAAGAACATCGTTGATGTTTCTATCGTTAACGGTACTATCCCTCACGAGACAGTCGGTGAATTCGCTGCAGCTCACATCGTTATGAAGCCTGCTGCAAACGGTACCGGTGTTATCGCTGGCGGTCCTGTTCGTTCAGTATGCGAGCTTGCAGGTATCACAGATATCCGTACAAAGTCAATCGGATCCAACAATCCTAACAATATGGTCAACGCTACTATTGAGGGTCTTAAGTCCTTGAAGTCCGCAGAAGAAGTTGCAAGACTTCGCGGTAAGTCTGTTGACGAGATTAAGTAAGGAGGCCCGCTCAAATGGCTAACATCAAGATTAAGCTTGTCAAAAGCACAAATAAGGCAAGAGAGTCCGAGAAGGCTACTATCAGAGCTTTGGGCTTGAGAAAGATCGGTCAGACTGTTGAGAAGGCTGACAATGAGGCTACACGCGGCATGATCAAAAAGGCTGTTAACTACGTAGCCGTAGAAGAGAATTAATGGAGGTGCCACATGAAGCTCAATGAAATGACTTCCGCAGGCAACGAAAAGGCTTATCGTAAGGGTAGAGGTCCCGGATCAGGCAACGGAAAGACTTCCGGCCGTGGTCACAAGGGTCAGAACGCTCGTTCAGGCGGCGGTGTAAGACCTGGTTTCGAAGGTGGTCAGATGCCCCTTTACAGACGTCTCCCTAAGAGAGGTTTCAATAATAAGAGATTTGCTCCTGCTTACATTGAAGTAAACGTTGGAGATCTTGAAGTTTTCGATAACGGAACAGCAGTAGATGCTAAGGCACTTGCTGAGAAGGGTGTTATCACTCTTCCTAAGGTTAACGACGGTGTCAAGATTCTCGGAAACGGCGAGCTCACAAAGAAGCTCGATGTAACAGCTGTTAAGTTCACAGCTTCAGCTAAGGAGAAGATTGAGAAGGCCGGAGGCACGGCTACGGAGGGCTAATAGGCATGAATGGTATTTTTGATACTGCAGTTAACGCTTTTCGTGTAGAGTCTATACGTAAAAGACTGCTCTATACCTTCATGATCCTGGGCCTCTTCATGCTCGGCGGACTCGTACCTGTACCGGGTATCGATGGTGAGAAATTCACCAGCGTTATCCGCCAGTGGGGTCAGCTCGGTAGCATTATGGACCTTATCTCAGGCGGTGGTCTGTATCATGCGTCCATTCTGTCACTGGGTGTATCGCCTTACATTAACGCATCAATCATCATTCAGCTCTTAACTGTCGTTATCCCTGGTTTGGAAGATCTTTCCAAGGAAGGTGAGTCCGGCAGAAAGAAGATGGATAAGATAACCAGAGTTTCAGCTATCGGTTTGGCTTTCGTTCAGTCCTGCCTGTTCACATATTCAACACGTTCAGCACTGAATGGAAGCATTCCCACATGGCTTAACGCAGCTCTTGTAGTTCTTGCTTTCACAGCTGGTTCTGCAATCGTTGTCTTCCTCGGTGAGAAGATCAATGACAAGGGAATCGGAAACGGTGTATCCCTCCTGATCTTTGCTGGTATCGCAACCCGTCTTCCTGATATGGTTAAGACACTTTATGAGAAGTGCGTCAACATCAGCGACTCAATCGAGAATGCTGCGTTGGGAATCCTCCTCGGAATTCTTGTATTCATCGGTGTATCGATCGTTTCTATCGCTATCATCGTATTCGTTCTCTATGTTCAGAACGCAGAAAGAAGAATTCCCGTTCAGTATTCCAAGAAGGTTATCGGCAGACAGCAGCGTGGTGGTAACAGAGACTATATTCCGCTCAAGGTTAACATGTCCGGTGTTATGCCTGTTATCTTCACAATGTCACTTTTGGCAATCCCGAACATTGTAATTACTTTGTTCTTCAGCAACAGCACGAACAAGGTAGCGCTCTGGCTTAAGGAAAGCTTCACAGGAAGTGGCTGGTACTATGGAATTTACTTCCTTCTTGTTATCGGATTTACATTCTTCTATACGGCGATCAATTTCCATCCCGTTGAGATTGCAAATAACATCACAAAGAACGGTGGTATGATCAACGGTATCAGATCCGGTAAGCCGACAACTGATTTCATCAAGTCAACAGCACACAGACTCAACTGGCTGGAAGCTTTCTTCCTCATTCTCGTCTGCATCGTTCCTACAGTTATCGGAATT
This sequence comes from uncultured Clostridia bacterium, assembly GCA_947303185.1. GTDB lineage: Bacteria > Bacillota > Clostridia > Saccharofermentanales > Saccharofermentanaceae > Saccharofermentans. The sequence goes on from CAMYXF010000021.1 coordinate 3,333, forward strand.
CTTACAGGCATGGAGAATGTATGGTTTGCAGGTACTTCAGTTTTGATTCTTACAGGTGTTGCTAACGACCTCATCGTTCAGGTTGAAGGTGAACTTGAGATCAGAAGTCCTAAGGGATTCCTGGAAGATCTTACGATCAAGACAGGCAGAAGGTAATCATTTAACTGCTAAATGTTAATTCAAGAGGGTGTCTCAAATTGAGATACCCTCTTTTATTTTGCCTGAAGATATTTAGTTTTAATGTTCTGGCAATTTTGTACTTCGCACCCCGAAAAACGTGTCCTCAAGTATAAAATTTCTGTATTTTTATACTTGAGAGGGTGTTTTTCGCACGTCCAAGTATAAAAACGTGACTGGCACGAAAGCAGTGTGTGGGGGAAAGGAACAGCAGGCCTTTTTGAGACAGCACCTTTCTTTCAAATTATCCGAAAGAGAATATAATTAAGGCATGAGCAACATACTTGATTATCTGGCCTGGCGCGGTGATCTTACGCTTGATAAAGATCCTTTTAACAGTATCGACGCACTGATACTGTCATGTTTGTCGTATGTAAATTTCGACAAAGTCGTTCCTGCAAAAGCCCAGGGCAAGATAACGATAGAAAAGGCTTCAGAGAAGTTTTTCTCTTTGCATTCCCAAGAAGAGCTTGCCCAGGACAAATCGTTTATCAGTTTTGCTCCGGCGATGCTCAGGGCTCTTGGTCAGTGCGAAAGATTCAAAAATGCTTATCTTTCATATTTTGTAGACGACACGGATATATCGCGTGAGATTCAGTTTGCGGCTCTTGAAATAGACACTTCCGATGACAGAGTATTTATTTCATTCCGCGGTACTGATGATACGATCATCGGATGGAAGGAAGACTTCAACTTAAGTTTCATGACGGTTCCTGCCGAAAATGAAGCAGCCGCTTATCTAGAGAAAGTAATGAAGGGACGCCTTGATAAAGTGCGCCTCGGCGGACATTCAAAGGGCGGACATCTGGCAGTATATGCAGCTTTGGCCGCTAATTCAGACCTGACTTCAAGGATCGAGAACATATATAACTTTGACGGACCTGGTTTCAATCACGAAGCCATGGAATCAGAACAGTTCAAGACGATCAAGCCCAAGATCAGCAAATATATTCCTGAAAGTTCAATTGTCGGAAGACTTCTCGAAAACACTGTAGAACCGGTTGTTATAAAGAGCACAGAGCTTGGAATAATGCAGCACGATCCTCTTTCATGGCAGCTTGAAGGAAAGCAGTTTATCACATGCGATTTCCCTGATAAGATAAGCAATCTCTTTGATGAGACAATGACCACATGGCTCGGCGAGATGAGTTTTGAGCAGCGCAAAGTATTTGTTGACGAGCTTTTCTCCGTTTTCGAGGCCTCCGGATGCGAGAACCTGAGCATGCTTACAAAGGTTGGCGTTAAGGGAACTAAGGCCATGATCTCGAGAATGCGTGAGATAAGAAATGATTCCGGCGCAAGGGTTAAGACGCTGATGAAACTGTTCTTCGTAAACATCAATGTGCTGAAAGACAGCGTCTTTAAAGAAAAACTGGAGGACAGTCCGCTGAAGATCGGACTTCCGGCTAACTTAGGAAAAAAGAACGGGAAGCAGTAACGCTTCCCGTTTTTCTTATATGATGTTGTCCCTATATCATGCCTGTTCGAGGAGGACAGGGAATGAAAGTGATACTTTGAAAAGATCTCCGTCGATATCGATCTTGAATGAACCGCCCTGAAGTTCAGTCATGCTCTGTGCGATCGAAAGGCCTAAGCCGTTTCCTTCTGTATTACGTGAGGAGTCGCCTCTGACAAATCTCTCGACCAGTTCATCAGGACTGATGTTAAGTTCTGTATTTGAAGTGTTCTTAAATGTTGTAACGGCATTTCCGTCTACTACATCAAGTGAGAGATAAACTCTTGTTCCGGGCATTGAATACTTGCAGATATTATTCATGAGGTTGTCGTAGATTCTCATCATGCGTCTGCCGTCAGCCATTATCATGACCTTGCCTTCGGGTGCATTGGTTACAAGCGTAAGGTTGCAGCTGTCGAGCTTTTCCTTGAATTCGCCTGAAGTCTGTGTGATGAATGTGCAGCAGTCGAGAGGAGCAGGTACGATCTCAAGATTTCCGGTTGATGCCTTTGATGCTTCGACCAGGTCTTCGATAAGTCTCTTAAGCTTTTCGGACTGTCTTACTACAACTTCAGAATACTCGCTCATCTTGGGATCTGTAGGTTCAGTAGTGCCCATGAGTGAAGCGTAATTGATGATGGAAGTAAGAGGAGTCTTGATGTCGTGAGAGACGTTAGTGATAAGTTCTGTCTTCATTCTCTCTGACTTGAGCTTCTCATCAACTGCGAGTGTAACTGAGTCAGCTACTGCGTTAAGGTTATTGGCATGCTTTTTGAAGTCACCCCAGAGACCCTTTGTGGATGTACGGTAAGAGATATCTCCTTCAGCCATCTTCTGACCTGATACTCTGAGTTTTCTCATCATGAGGGCGATGTAGAAGACAAGAGGGCAGAGGAAGAGTTTTTCAAGGAACCATCCCACGATCATTGCTTCCTCATCAGCTCTTGTTGCAACGATGAATATGGCTTCGAATAAAGTTATACCTGCCAAGATAAGAACCGTGCGCCATACGAGGGGGATTGAAAGAATGCCCTTGATCGTCCAGTAAATGATCTTATATGCCAGTGTTCCCTTGATGAGCATATGACGCTTTACTCTTGATGCAAAGCTTACGCAAAGTCCCATCATAATGTTTGCAAATGCAAAGAAGGCGGTAACGAACAGCGCAGCTTCGAACATTCCGTTAGCTGCTCCCACTATCGCGAATATGGGCAGGGTAATGACGAGTGAAACAAAAGCCAGAACGTCGAAAGGGACTTTATCCAAAGGTCCGCTGAAGACCTCTTCCGTACCGGGTCTTTTTCCTGCAACACACATGAGTGCGATGAATGCAGCAATTCCTGCAACTACGCATAAAAATGCAATGGGGTAAACGGCATAGCGGATGCTGACACAGAAGTGAATGATCTGCTTGTCAAAATCTGTATAGCCAATGAAGAGATCAGGATCGGCATAAGCCTCTATCGTGGCATGGGTTACTACGTCATCAGGTTCAGTTAAATAAGCATTCATGTGTCTGAATGATCCGTCCGGAGCGCAAACAATATCAACATCGTATGTATAGAGACGGACATTCTCATATTTGCCGGCCTTGCCGGCAGATGCCTTTGCTTCATCAAAATCACGTGTGGATGCGATGTGATTCCCGTCTTCACCAGTGACCTTGAGACTCAGGTTTTCTACCGAGAAATGATCTATGCCGAGGAGGTTTTCAGTGTTGGACATTACCTCATACCTGATTCTGTCCTCACATTTATTACTGTAGAATTCTTCTTCTGATATGCTGTAAAGATCTTCCTGATAGCATGCCACAGCAGCGCAGGCGCATGCCAGAACGGCAATCATAAGGATGTTGATCGTCAGGAAGAGCAGTGACTTGCCCGCTACTGTCCTGAAAAACTGTTTATTTTTCTTTTCCATTAGTTTCGTCCCTTCTCGATCTTATAACCCTGGCCGAAGATAACCTTTATGTATCTGGGTTCGTTGGGTGTGATCTCAACCTTTTCTCTAAGATGTCTTATATGTACCGCAACGGTGTTTTCGCCTGCTGACAAAGCGCTTTCGCCCCAGACTTTGCTGTATATCTCTTTGGGTGAGAAGACTTTGCCGGGATATTCCATCAAAAGCTTTAAGATATCGAACTCGGTGGGGGTGAGGTTTACGGCATTTCCGTCTACCGTAACGGTCTTTGTGGTGTCATCAAGTTCGATTCCGCCGACCGTAAGAAGTTCTTTTGCAGCTGTTCCCGAGCCGAGCTTTGTGTAGCGTCTTAGCTGTGAACCGACTCTTGCTGCAACCTCCAGGGGGTTAAAGGGCTTGGTGATATAATCATCAGCCCCTATGTTAAGTCCCAATATCTTGTCCTGGTCCTCTGACTTGGCTGTTAAGAGGATGATGGGCATATTGAACTTCTCCCTGATCTTTGCCATCGCTGTTATCCCGTCCATTTGCGGCATCATGATATCAAGCAGTATGAGGTGGATCTCCTGTTTCTCAACAAGTTCTGTTGCTTCGACACCGTTAAATGCCTCGAAAAGCCTGTAATCCGGATTCTGCAGGTAGATCTTCAGAGCGTTTACGATATCTTTGTCGTCATCACAAATGAGAATGTTATACATGTTGCCCCCCACACTGTTTCAAGATAATGCAATTGTACGAATAAAAGCCTTAATATCAAATGACCTAATTCCTTAAGATTTGATTAAGACTGCGACTTTATGGCAAAATAGCCCCTGGAAAAACTACTTACCATAGAGGAATTATAATGCTTTATATAATGAGACACGGAAAAACCGACTGGAACCTGAAGCATAAGCTTCAGGGAAAGACGGATATTCCGTTAAATGATATGGGTATCGGCATGGCAAAAGAGGCCTGTGAAAAGTATAAGGATGTCCACTTCGACGTCTGTTACTGCTCACCGCTCGTAAGAGCCAGAGAGACCGCAAATCTTGTGCTTGAGGGCAGGAAAGTTCCAATAATCATTGATGAAAGGCTTGCCGAGATGGGCTTTGGCATCTATGAAGGCATCGAAAACGTTTTCGATAAGCCAGAGTGTCCCGTAAGAGAATTGTTCTTCAATCCCGCAGATTATAAGGCTGTCGGAGGTGCGGAGAGCCTGGAAGAACTTATAGCAAGAACAAAGAGTTTCCTTGATGATATTGCGTTACCGCTTGTAAATGAGGGCAAAGATGTCCTTATAGTAGGCCACGGCGCAATGAATTCAGCCATCATAGGCATTATCAGACATACTCCTGTTGAAAAGTTTTGGGCTGAAGGCATTGAAAACTGCCGCCTGATAAAGCTCCTATAATAGGAGCGACCACCCACGAAGGGTGGCCGCAAATATGGGGATAATAGGAATAGAAAAATGTCTTTGTTGATACTTGAAGTATAGTTTATTCGTTACTGAATTTCAATGACCTAAATTTAATGTTGTATTAATGTAATTTGAAAAGAATATTAAGTGTTTTATCGTTATATTAACGAATCAGACACAAGCCTCAAATTATGTTGTTAAAATCCTCCTCTGCCGCCGGGATTACCTCCTGGGAAGTCACCGGGATTACCTCCTGGAAAGTCACCGGGATTACCTCCCGGAAAGCCTCCCATACCAAATCCTGAGCCGGAACCATAAATATAATCGCTAAGTTCAACCGTTTCAGAGAAACTTCCCGCGGAAACCGTGTATTTATCGCCTTTGACAAGGTCCGGGCTGCTTATGACCACTGTTTGGTAGCTGCAGTCGGCTGTAGCCTGAATGATTACGTTTCCTGAAGAGTCAGTAACTGTGATCTCAGTACCTTCGGACTGTGAGCCCGTATTTATAAGGATCGCGCCCTGGTTTGCGTTAGTGAAATTCATTGCCATGTCCGATGTTCCGGCCATTACGACAGTTCCGCCGGTTATGGTTGCAGAGCCGTTAACATCAAGGGAACCGTTGCCGCCCCTGGTAGGACCCATTACCGTAAGCGTTCCGCCGCTCATCTCGAATGTTCCGTTGGAATCGATGCCGTCGCCTTCGCTCCTTACATAAACAGATCCGCCTAATATAACAATGCTGCTTGTTCCGTCTGCCTGCATGGAATCTCCGGATGAAGCTGATACGGCATTGATCGCATCATCAGATGAAGCTATTGAGATGTTTCCGCCGTTGATGATTATGTTCTGTCCTTCAAGACCTTCGTAGGAATTCTGAATGTTGATTGTGCCGTCATCTATCTGAAGCGTGGATGTTGCGGTTATTCCGTCATCGTCTGCATCAATGGTAACGTTGCCTGATAAGATGTAGATGTATCCCTGGGTCGGATCATCGTCGTTGTCAGCCTGGATACCGTCTTTGCCGCATGTGATGTCAATCGTTGCATTCTGGATAGCTACGGAATCATTTGCCTGAATGCCGTCTTTTTCGCTTACTATGGTAATTACTCCGCCGGTGATGTTGACATCATCCTTGCCAACGATGCCGTGTGCCGTCGAAGATACCGTGAGACTTCCTGCGCCGTTGATGGTAACATCCGTTTTTGCAAAGATTGCGCCGTCAACACTGTTATCGTCCTTGGAATCATATTCACCACTATTTATCAGGGAATTCTCCGTGCCTTCTTCCAAAGTGATAAAGACGTTGTCGGCATTGAGACAGTAGATGGCAGCATAATCGGATGAAGTGATATCAGCGCCTTTAAGGATGAGCCTGATATCATCGGAGTCTCCGGCATCAACTACTATGTAGCCGTCATCAAGGGTTCCGGAAATGACGTACGTTCCCTTTGCCTTAATGGTTATTACGCTTCCTGATATATCCACGGAATCTGAAGTGGATACTGCAGAAGAACCGTTAAGTGTAATGGTCTCTGCTTCGCTCTCGTCATAGCCGACCTCAAGGTCTTTTCCTGTGAAAGCCTCTTCGGAAGTCCGTGCCGGCGTAGTCTCCGTAACGGCCTGCGTCTGCTCGGTGGCTTTTGTAGTCTCTTGCGGCGTTGTGCATGCGGCAAGCGGAAGAATTATAAGCGTTCCCGCTGTAATTGCTGCAATAAGCCGGGGGTCTATTTTAAAACGTTTCATGTTATTCTCCTTATCTTATGTCAAAGCTGTTCTGCGCTCTGGGTCTGGTAATCCGAGATGGATATCTCAAGGTTTCCATTTCTTACGCGGAGATCATCAAGGAATTCTTTCTCGAGTGAGGGATCGCTTAATACTATTTCGTAGCTGAGCTTGAAGAGCGAGCCCATGTTGCTGGTTTTTACCTGCTTTAATCTGTACGACTTTGTGTATTTACTTAAGACTTCATCGAAAACATCAGTGTAGTTCAGGTTTTCAGGGATGGTGATCTTAAGGTTCTTCCTGATGTTTTTCTTGTCTCCTGCTGAAATGCCTGCATATACGAGCATTGCGATACCGATCAGACAGGTAAAGAGCGCTGCGTATCCTATATAGCCCATTCCCATGATGAGTCCCATGCCCATGGCTGCAAATAATGCGCCGATTTCTCTTGCCGTTCCGGGTGCCGATCTGAATCTTACGAGACTGAAGGCTCCTGCTACTGCAACACCTGCGCCGATGTTGCCGTTGACCATCAGGATCACTACTGCAACGACAGCAGGGAGGATAGCAAGAGTCATTATGAAGCTTTTGGTGTAATCGTTTTTATAGGTATGGATCAGTGCAAGGATCCCGCCGAGAACGAGTGTTGCGAGAACCAGGATAATGAACACGGAAGGTGTTATTCCTGTAGACGGTATTATCGAATTAAATAAGTTAAGCATATATAGCGCTCCTTTCAGAAAGCTGATTTGTCATTAGGTGGTCTCTGTAGTAAGTTCCGTACTTCGAATAAGACACTTTCCGGACTTCGAGACTACTTAGAAACCTTGCCATCCACATAGGCATCGCTCCGGCGATCTTTACTTCCATAAGGGTTATTCCTTCGGGAAGAAGGGACACGCCCCAGATATCGTCTCCGAGATCCAAGTCCGTATCTCTTGCGCGGATATTCTCGTCAAGAGTCAGACGGAATTCAGGATCGGAGGTGCAGGTATAAGCTTCGCGCTCGTAACTGATAAAGGCCTTGGCAGATATTCCTTCGTAGAAGTTAAGGAAGTAATCTATCTCTGATGTAATCTGCGTCTTAATCGGAGTGTTCTTCCCGTTGTCTATCCATTCGGAAGCGGCTGTCTTTGGCACTGCCACGCGTCTTTTATAAACAACGTCTTCAAACTTTTTCTTGATCTCTACGAAAACCATGTCGTTGTCATCTGCTCTCTGGTAGGATCTGACTCTCAGTTTCTCTTTGTAGACCGGGTGATCCAATGAATCTCTTATGAGCCTGAAGCTGTCAGTATCGTAATAGATGTTTCTGATCGTGGTTCTTCCGTACGAGTCAAGGACAAGCCTGTCTCCTGTCATGTGAAGCAGATCGTGCTTCTGGGATGCAGTCAGAAAGTATTTATATTCATATCTTTCGAAAACATTCTGGTAAGACATTTTTTAACCTCATTTAAGTTTGCTGGCTTAATCTTAAGGTGCAAACTTAAAACGGACTTTAAAGCAAACGAGTGAAAAATGAGTGAAAGAAAAACTGAAATCAGCATCCGGTTATTTATGATGGTATATTAAGATTACCGGAGGACTGAAAGCTCATAATATAAGAGGTGTAATATGAGAATTCTTTTGGCAGAAGATGAGAAATCCTTATCAAAGGCATTAAAGGCTATCCTTACGAAAAGCAATTATTCGGTCGACTGTGTATTTGACGGTGAAGAGGCAGTGTCATATGCAATGGCAACCGAATATGATCTTGTGATCATGGATATCATGATGCCAAAACAGGATGGTATCTCCGCGTTAAAGGAGATCAGATCTAAAGGAAATAACGTCCCCGTGCTTATGCTTACCGCCAAATCAGAGATCGATGATAAAGTCGAAGGTCTCGATTCGGGAGCCAATGACTATCTTACAAAGCCTTTTGCAACACCGGAACTCCTTGCAAGGCTAAGAGTTCTTACAAGGCAGCCTTCTGCAACACAGGGAAATGTCCTCAAGTTCGGTAACCTGACATTGGACAGGGGAACCTATGAGCTTTCTTCACCCAAGGGTAAATACAGACTTGCAGGCAAGGAATTCCAGATGATGGAGATGCTTATGATGAATCCCGGAATCCTTATTTCCACTGAGAAGTTCATGGATAAGATCTGGGGCCTCGATTCAGAGTCTGACATAAGCACTGCATGGACTTATATTTCTTTTCTCCGAAAGAAACTTTCAGCTCTTGAAGCCAATGTTCAGATAAAAGCCGTAAGGAATTCCGGATACACGTTGGAGGAGATCAAATGATCAGTAAGCTGCGCAGGAAGTTCATTATTATTTCCATGCTGTCGGTAACGGCAGTTCTTGCTGTGCTTATCGGTCTCATAAATATCTTCAACTACAAAAACGTTATAAGAGATGCGGATGATGTCCTTAATATCCTTACCGCTAATGAAGGTGAGTTCCCGCCTGATACGGATCCGAAGCCTATGTGGGACGGGCCGGGCGGCCTCGGTCATGACGGCAGAGGTAAAGACCGGATGTCTCCTGAGATGAGATTTGAGGCGAGGTTCTTCACGATAGTATTTGATAAGTCCGGTAATGCTGTCGCAGTTGATACCGGCAGGATAGCGGCTGTTGATTCAACGGAGGCCGTATCACTCGGTGAGGATATCTACAATAGCGGAAGGACAACAGGTTTTGTCGGTGATTACAGATATAGAAGAACCGACAAGGGTGACGTCACGCTGGTTGTTTTCTACGATTGCGGAAGAAGCCTTGATAATGCAAGATCATTCCTTGGTATAAGCATTGCCATATCGGCAATCGGTCTGATCATTGTTTTCGCGCTCATAGCGATATCTTCAAAGGCTGTGGTAAAACCGGTTGCCGATGCATATGAGAAGCAGAAGAGATTCATCACCGATGCGGGACACGAATTAAAGACACCGCTTGCAGTAATCAATGCCGACTGTGATGTAGTCGGGATGGATATCGAGAACAACGAGTGGATCGATGACATCAGAAAACAGACGGAAAAACTGACTGAACTTACCAACAGACTTATCTATCTTGCAAAGACTGAGGAAGGCACAAAGAGCAAGCTGGTAAAGATCGATTTCCCGATATCCGACGTGGTCTCAGACGAAATCGAATCTTTCAGGGGACTTGCGAAATCGAACGGAAGAGATATTGATACAGCAATCACTCCTGACCTTGCCTACAACGGAGATCAGAGAGCCATAAGAGAACTTGTCTCGATACTGATGGATAATGCGATCAAGTATTCTCCCGAAGGAAGTACTATCAAGGCAGGTCTTCAGAAGAGCGGCTCCAGGATATTATTGTCTGTAAGCAATGACACGACTGAGCCTGTATCCAAGCACGACCGCGAACACATCTTTGACCGCTTCTACAGAACGGATGAATCCAGAAATTCTGAGACGGGCGGACACGGCATTGGTCTGTCAATCGCAAAAGGCATAACCGAATCACACGGCGGAAAGATATATGCCGAAGGCAATGATAAAGAGATAAAAATAACGGCTGAATTATGAGTTCAGCCGTTATTGTTTTCAGTTGATATATTTATCAGTGCAGGAATTCGAAGCTCAGGAGTGAAGGAGTGCCGCCGCCCTTGAATGTGAGGTACAGAGGATATACGCCGTCAGGTATCGTGAACTCTGCTTTGCCGTCTTCCCATGCAGTACAGAATCTGACAGGAATCTTGCCAAGCACTTCGCCACCGATTGATGTACTGATCTCAAACTCACCCTGGCCGTAGCCTCTCGTGGTGATCCTCAATCCCTTAACGCCCTTTAAGTTGAAATACTTAAAGCCGATTGTGGTAGTATCGCCGATGCATCTGATATGCGAAGGCCCGTTCTCGATGTTTCTGATATCCATCGTGATGTTCGCAGACTTGGGTTCACCGACATACATCTTGTTTCTGTCGTCAAAGATGTTGCATGCGATGTGTGCAGGATACTCGCCGATGTCAGAGAGCGGTCCGCCGTTAAGTCCGCAGGATGTGATCTCAGCCTGCTTGATCTGGCCGTCTTCGGTGAACTCGATCTTCTCAGCGCAGCCCTGACGTGAATACCAGTCGTTGTTGGTCTGTCTGTGATAGAAGATATACCATTCTCCATTGATCTCAACGATGCTTCCGTGGTTGTTTGCACCGAATGCCGTAGGCTTGTCAGCGGGCTTATATGTATCGATTCCGATATCGCAGTTGCTGACGATGACTCCGCCGTACTTGTAAGGTCCGAGCGGGTTGTCTGAATAGCCGTAGCAGAGTTCGTGCATTACCTGTGAAGAATAGATGAGGTAGTAGATACCGTTTCTTTCTCTGATGGAAGGTGCTTCGAAGAATGCGTGTCCTTCATATTCGGTTCCTTCGCTGTACTGTGTTGAAGGAATTACGAATTCAGGTGCGCGCTTGATAGTGAGCATATCCTTATCAAGTACTGTAAGCATACAGCCGTGACGCGACTTGTCACCCTGTCCGCAGAAACCTGTGAACATGTATGTCGTGTCGCCGATCGTAAGAACGCCCGGATCGAACTGCTGCTCGTCGCCTTCCTTCTTTCCGAGAAGCGTACCGTCTTCGTAGTGTACGTTGCCGATGAATTCAAACTTGCCGGAAGGTGAATCTGATACCGCAACTGAGATCACGCAATCGTTATCGAGTGCATAGAACAGATAGTATCTGCCGTCAGGTCCGACGGTCATGTCGGGAGCATAAAGGCATCCTCTGTCATCCTTATTTGCAGGATCGTCAGTTCTCTTGAAGATGACGCCTTCGTATGTCCAGTTGCCGAGATCGTTAACGGGAGCTGACCATGTTACATAATCACCCGGGCAGAAATATTCGCCGTTGAAGATATCGTGTGAACCATAGATATATACTCTGTTGTTGAATACATAAGGCTCGCCGTCGGGGATGAATTCCCAGTTGGGCAGGTAAGGGTTGAATGCCTGCTTCTTCGGAACCTCGTAAAGAGCTACCTTGGGTCCTGCATCTTCCGCTTTGACTTCAGCGACCGTTCCGACTGTAGCTTCAGCGATGTGTTCGGTCATGAAGGTGTAGAAATCAGATTCCGGAGAATCTTCCTGGACAGAAGTCTTAGCGCCGTCTCTTGTGAAGTGCATTTCGTTCTTGAAGTCAGGTGTGAAAGGTTTCCACAAAGGAAGTGCCGTACCGTCAACATCGTTTCCGTTCGGATCACCGCTCTTAACGAAGTTGACGAAGTATGTGCTCATCTGTCTTGCGATGTCGTAGTGTCTTCCGGTCATCGGTCTCCAGCACTTGTCGAGGTTATCGAAGAAGAACCAGAGATCTACTGAGTGGAATGTTCCCGGATTGTCATCGCCCGGAATGTCAGGCTCGAAGCAGTAGTAGTAACCCGGCTTGTCATTGTGTGCAAATGCTGCCTTAACGGCGCATTCGATCGCACGGAGCGAAGCGTACTGGTTGCCGTTATTCTTCTGTGCTTCAGGGAATGAGAGGAACTTTTCGGTCTTAGCGCCGAAGATCTCCTTTGCCTTTGCTTCGAAGTCTTCCTTGGAATCAGCGAAAATAGCGCTCGGGAATTCATCGAATGTGTTGCCCGACATGAGCGGAACGTGTGCATGCTTTCCTTCAAGGAACAACTTGTAAGGTTCATCGTCCATGAAGACGTTGTCGATCATGGGGGTGAAGAAATAATTCTCGGCATTCCTGAACTCGGAAGCATTGTCACGGATGAATGAAGCATCGAGCTTTCGTGCTTCTTCTAAAGTCTTTACTCCGAGCTTCTCGAAAAACTTTACGCCGTAAGAGCAGGCGTCATCTGTTGATCTTGGAATCATGACAAAGTCCTTGATGTAAGGGAAGGAGATGATTCCTGAAAGGATGATAGCCTTCTGGTAAAGTCCGATGCTGGATTTAGCTGTCAGGTGGTTAAGAACGCTTCCACCGCCTGCTGACTGGCCGGCGATAGTGATGTTGTCGGGGTCACCGCCGAATGCAGCGATGTTTCTTGTTACCCACTTAAGTCCTGCCTGCTGGTCCAAAAGACCGAAGTTTGCAGGTGCCTCAGGAGCTTCCTTGAAAAGATCGGGGTGAGCAAGGAAACCGAACGCTCCGAGTCTGTAGTTTACGGTTACGACAACGATGCCCTTCTTTGCGAGGTTCTCACCGTTGAATTCCATCTCTGCGGTATATCCCCACTGGAATCCGCCGCCGAAGAACCATACGAGAACGGGAAGTTTCTCGTCAGCACTCTTGGCATTTGTCCAGACATTCAGATAAAGGCAGTCCTCATTGAGCTCGATGTCGGGATCAACGTGCCACTCCCTGCAGTAGATGTCAGTTCCGACACCGGGCTGGTCCTGCATGGAAATCGGCGCAAATTTATATGCATCGTAGATGCCGTCCCAGTCCTTGCAGGGCTGGGGTGCTCTCCAGCGGTTTTCACCGACAGGGGGCTGTGCAAAAGGGATGCCTTTAAAAACGGAGATTCTTGTGTTGTTTCCGGGAAGGCCTCTTACGAGTCCGTTCTCAGTCTTTACTATCTTTAACATAGGAGACTCCTCATAAAAAATATATAAACTGTATTTATGTTAGATAAACAAATAACTTAATTCAACGGGATAAATTACTGATAAGAACAGGGATAAATCAAGCACTTTGACAACCTGCGAGTTTGCAAAGGCAGGGTGTTTCTAATAACATATTAAGGTACTGGTTAATCATCAGATATTGTTTTCGGGGCGGGATAAGAGAATGGCTAAAGGCAGTGAAGGAAGTTTTCTCAGCAGACTGAAGCTGAACAAAAAATTCCTTTTAATGTACATATTCTGCGTTATCATGCCGCTCGTAATTACCGATGCTATTCTTTTCAAATCCGTTTTCGATGCCGAGAGACGCAACCAGACTTTCTACAGGGAAAAGGGAATCGAAGCCTACACCAATTATCTTGATGATCTCTTGGCTTCCGATGCCAACGTTGCGACGGCGATCGACCTCAACGACAACCTTAATAAATTCATCAATACCGGCTACCAGATTCCGTACGATTACTACAACAGCTACATTAATACAATTTCCAATTCGTTTTTCTCCACCATGTCCGACATGAACCAGAAAAGGCTCGTTATCTATTCGGATAACCAGACGATGCTGAGCGGACACTATTTCCACAATCTCTCTGAAGCAAAACTCGAGCAGTGGTATCCCGATTTTATCGAAAACGGAAAGAAGGAAGCCGTTTATGCATATTACGACGATGCACCGGTTGTACTTACCACAGACAGGGACCGCTTCATTTACGTCAGAAGAATGACCAACACAAGATCCAGTATCACGAAGATAATCACGATTGAACATAAGAAATCATGGATCGCAAGTGAGATGAATGACATCCCGGTAAACTGCACCATGTATGTCTGCTGCGATGACTATGTAATTTATTCGAATCAGAATAACGCTGACTATAATTCACTTCTGCAAAGGCTCAATCAGGATCCTTATGTAACCATTCAGGAATATGAGAAGTTCGGCAACACGTTTAAGATCTACGCCTTTACTGAAGATATTGCGCTGGCGTCTGTTATAAGGAACAACCTGCCGGTACTGCTTATTATCGTTATCTTTACGCTCCTTTTCCCGATCCTCATCATGAAGATGCTCGAGAGATCCATTACAAGCAGAATCAGCATTCTTGAGAATGCGTTTGGTGAAGGCGGCAACGATATCTTCCAGCCTATCAAGGAGATAAAGGGAACGGATGAGATTTCGTCACTTATGCATAACTACAACAGGATCGTTGATATCAACAACGAACTTACAAATACTATTTATAAAGATAAGCTTCGCGAACAGGAAAGTGACCTTGCCCGTAAGAATGCCGAGCTGCTCGCATTGCAGAGCCAGATCAACCCGCACTTCCTTTTCAATGCTCTCGAAAGTATAAGAATGCACAGTATCCTCAAAGGTGAGACCGAGACTGCCGAGATGGTACAAAGACTTGCGGTCATGCAGAGGCAGAACGTTGAGTGGCACGAAGATGCGGTTACGATCGAAGAAGAGGAAGAATTCATCAACGCATATCTCCAGCTTCAGAGTTACCGCTTCGGTGACAGGATCTCATTCAACATTGACATCAGCAAAGAATGCAAGAACATACTTATTCCGAAGCTCACGCTCGTTACCTTTGTTGAGAACGCATGCATTCACGGCATAGAGTCCAAATCTACGCAGGGATGGATCTTTGTAAGGGTATATAAGAACGAAGACCATCTTGTTATCGAAGTTGAAGATACAGGTGACGGTATGGACGAAAAGGAAGTTGAGCTTTTGCAGGAGAACATGAATACCGTCACTATTGATACAATTAAGAAGGCAAAACACGTAGGCATCCTTAATGCCTGCCTCAGAATAAAGATGATGTTTAAAGATCAGGCGAAGTTTTCGATAGAGAGTGAAAAGGGTATCGGAATGAGCGTAATCATCATGATACCTTCAGATATGATCACAACAGCTTAAACCGGGGTGAATTATGCTTAAAGTAATGCTTGTTGACGACGAACCTTATATTCTTCAGGGCCTTCAGGTCTTAATCGACTGGGAAAGCGGCGGTTTTGAGATCGCCAGGCTCTGCTCCAACGGTAAGGAGGCATTGAAGTATCTTAAAGAGAATGATGTCGATCTTGTAATCTCCGATATCAGGATGCCGGAGATGTCAGGTCTTGAACTTCTTGAGACGGTCAAGAAGGAGAAGATCTCTGATGCCGAGTTCGTACTGCTCACAGGTTACGATGATTTCGCATATACACAGAAGGCAATCAGAAACGGATGCCTTGATTACATCTTAAAGCCGGTTGAAGAAGAGGAACTTATTTCAGTCCTTCGAAAAGTTACCAACATCAACAAAGAGTCCATTATCCTCAGAAAAGACAGGGAGAAGATGGAAGATGCTTACCTTGCAAGGATCATCAGACATCTCATCAGAGGCAAATTCAATGATGAAGATATTGATTATGCCAACAAGCATCTCCAGCTTCTGGGCAATATGAGATTCATTTACATTGAACTTGTCCACAGCGAGATTGAAGACGATGACAATGATGTTGACGAGTATGACATGAGTGCTGCCCAGAAGCAGCTCTACAATGCATGCAAAGAAGTCCTTAAGGAATATGCCAACCACTTTACTCTCGATATTTCGTTTGATGAGGACAACTACAATGTAGGTTTCCTTTTCTGTGACAACATGGCCGCCTTACGCGATATCAGTGAAAAGGAATTCCTTGAGTCTTTTGTTAAGAAAATCGAGACAATAATCATTAAGCCCATCAGGATGTTCTGCGGTGAGGCGGTACCGGATATCTCATCTCTTTCCAAATCATTTGATTCATGCAGGAGACTTAAGAGTATTTCCGGATTCCATAACAAGAAGAAGATTTATTTCTATGAGGATACCCAGACCGGACATGCCAGCATAGTCCTTTGCAAAAACACCATCGATGAGATTATAGGTTCTATTATTAAGAACGATACTCAGATGATAGAGCAGGGCATCGATAAGCTTCACGAGGAACTCCGCGGCAAGGAAGGCACCAACAGGGCATTCGACCTTAACATCAACTATCTCCTGTTCCAGCTGATCCATCTTGCGAGTGAGCTCGATGATACGGTCAACCAGGAAGAAATCATCCAGTATATTTCAGAGCAGACATCTGAAGGCGTGTTTGTACGAGGCAGCCACCAGCACCTTAAAAAGTTCGCCCTTGAATATGCCGCATACCTTTCTGAACTTAGAAAGAGCATATCTCACGGCATCCTTGCTTCTGTTGAAGCGGAAGTAAGAGAGAACTACGCTGACAACATCAGTCTTAAGTCTTTGGGCGATAAGTATCACATCAACAGTTCTTATCTCGGACAGGTCTTCAGCAAAAAGTACGGAACGTCTTTTAAGAATTACCTGACAAATTACAGGATCAAGGAAGCTGCAAGGCAGATCATCACTACGGACAAGAAGATAAACCGTATCGCAGAAGATGTCGGATACAAGGACAGCGACTACTTTATCCGCAAATTTATCGAGATTATGGGGTGTACCCCGTCAAAGTATAGAAAGACAAACAGAGAATCCTGAAAAAAGCCGGTCTGCCTCGTGCAGACCGCTTCTTTTTGTGCAAAATGCACTAAAGCGGAGCGCGGATTTTGTTTACCGATGTGGAAAACTATGCGTTTTTATAGAGTTTATCAGTATTTTAGTTTGAGTTTTTCAGGTTGTGGCAAATATGGGGCAAACATATAATGTAGGTGCTAAATACTCGTTTTAATTAGCGAGAATCTATTTCGGGAGGTCTAGTAATGAAGACTAAGAAAATCGTTTCATTGATCTTAGCATCAATGCTTGCGGTATCATCTTTTGCTGCATGCTCTACTAAGCCCACTGACACACAGTCAAGTGGCGGCGGAGAGCCTGCTCAGACAGGTGATGGAAAACAGATCGTTGACTTCACAATGTTTGCTGCTATGGCAGGCAAAGAGAAGAACGAAGGCAACGACATCATGGAGCTCATTGCAGAGAAGACAGGTGTACGTGTTAAGGAAACATGGCTCACAGGTCAGGACGCAGGCGAAGCTATCGGCTCCATCATTGCATCAGGTAAGTTGCCTGATCTTATTGATGGTGGTGACGGTTCCGTTACACTCTATCAGAATGGTTTGCTTGTAGCTTGGGATGACTATCTTGAAAAGTATCCTAACCTCAAGGAAATGTACACAGACGAAGAGTGGGATAAGTTCCGTATGGACGATGGCCACATTTATTGGGCAAACGTTTTCGGTAACTCTTATGACCACAACACAGCAACAGGTCACAACGGTGAGGCTTTCTGGATTCAGGTTCGTGTTCTTGAATGGGCTAACTATCCTAAGATCCAGACATTGGACGAGTACTTCAAGCTCCTCGAGGACTATGCAGCTGCTAACCCGGAACTTCCGGATGGAACACCTGTAATTCCTTATACATGTCTTTGCGAAGACTGGAAGTATTACTGCCTTGAGAACGCTCCTATGTTCCTCGATGGTTATCCGAACGATGGTTGCGTTATCGTTAATATCGACAATGGTATGGACAACCCGAAGGTTGTTGACTACAACACAACAGACACAGCTAAGATGTATTTCAAGAAGTTGAACGAAGAGTACGCTAAGGGCGCTATCGATCCTGACTTCGCTACACAGACATACGACGAGTATATTGCTAAGCTTTCTACAGGTCGTGTACTTGGTCTCTGCGATCAGTATTGGGATTTCGCTTACAACATCATGGGACCCTTCGCTTCACCCCTCGAAGCAACAGATGGCACAACATTCCGTCTCGACGAAATCGGTTGTGACTATGTACCTCTCGGACTTACAGCTAAGGCTGGTATGTCTCAGCAGTGGCACTCATACGACGACGAGCTCAACCAGTCTTCTGGTTGCGCAGTTACAACATCCTGCTCTGATCCTGATCTCGCATTCGCATTCTTGAGCGCACTCCTCGATCAGGACATCCACGATCTCCGTTTCTGGGGTATCGAAGGTGTTGACTACCTCGTTGACGATCAGGGTCTCTACTACAGAACAGAAGAGATGAGAGAGAACTGGAAGAGCGACAGCTACAAGGCTAAGCACTCATGCGAATACTCATACTGCCCTCAGTGGATGGGTATGAGCAAGGACGGCATCAACAGAATGCAGCCTTCAGAGCAGCCTTCAGAATTCTACGAAGGTCTCTCTGAACCCCTTAAGAAGTGCTTCTCAGCATACGGCGCTCAGACATACTCCGAGTTCCTCGGTTCTGAGATCGTTGTAAATGCTCCTTGGTATCCTCTCTGGTCATGGTCAAACAACATCAGCTCTGACACTCCTGGCGGAATCGCTTGGAAGAGAATGGGCGAGTGCAAGCACCTCTGGCTCCCTACAGTCGTTATGTCTAGCGACTTCGAGTCTGATTGGGCAGCTTACCAGGCAGCTTATGCTGAATGCGATCCTCAGGCATTCCTTGATGAGGCTCAGCAGGCAGTCGACGAAAGACTTGCAACAGCTAAGTCCTATGGATGGACAGCACCTGTTTAATTCAGTCTTGAATAATTAATTGTGGTGGCAACCATGGCATAAACACTGTGGTTGCCACCATTTTTCACAGGAGTGGTTATAAAAATGGAAAATTCGATCGTTAAATCGAAAAGGACAAAAGAGGTAGACATTAACAAGCCGAAGTTAACTGCCAAAGAATTTAAAAGGCAGTGGATACTGGTGGCAATCAGTGCCGTTTATGTCATTTACGGAATTATCTTCTATTATCTGCCTCTTGCAGGTTGGATAATTGCTTTCCAGAACTTCGTATTTGCCAAGGGTATCGGCGGCTCTAAGTGGGTCGGTATCGACAAATTCAAGTTCTTGTTTAGTGATAAAACGTTCCTGATGGTTATCAGAAATACATTTGTAATGGGTGTACTCAACCTTTTCTTCAGTACAGTAGTTGCAATTGCTTTCGCTATCCTCTTGAACGAAGTCAAGAATAAGTATTTCAAGAAATCCATTCAGACGATTTCTTACATGCCTCACTTCCTTTCATGGATCATCGTTGTTGCTATCGTTCACGATGCTTTGACATCAACTGGTATCATCAACGACATTCTTATGAGATTGGGCATCTTTAAGCAGCCTTACGCATTCCTCGGCGACCCTAAGCTTTTCTGGGGTATCGTCACACTCTCCCACCTTTGGAAAGAGACAGGTTGGAATGCAATCATCTATCTCGCTGCTATCACATCAATCGACCCCTGCCTCTATGAGTCAGCATCAATTGACGGTGCAGGACGTTTCCAGAAGATGCGTTATGTAACTCTTCCGGGTCTCCGTCCTACAATCATGATCCTTCTCTTGATGAACATGGGTAACGTTCTTAATGCAGGATTCGAGCTCCAGTACTTGCTCGGTAACGGTCTTGTACAGAACGTATCAAGAACAATCGACATCTACATCCTCGACTGGGCATTGGATGCACGTAATATGGACTACTCACTCGGTACCGCTGCAGGTATCTTCAAGACAGTAGTTTCAATGACTTTCATCGTAGTTTCTAACTACATCGCCAAGAAAAAAGGCGATGAGCGTCTATTCTAAGGAAAGGGGGAAAGAATCATGGCAGATATTGTTTCTTTTGAAAAAATTAAGCACAAGAAGAAAATGGCTACTGAAGACCTTATCTTCACAATACTGAATACCACTTTCCTTGTATTATTCGCGGTAGTAACACTTTACCCGGTTCTTAACACATTGGCATATTCCTTCAACGAAGGTAACGACGCGGTAAGAGGTGGTATTTACCTCCTTCCTCGTAAGTGGTCACTCAGAAGTTATCACGAGATCCTCTTCGAGAGACCCGGTATCCGTGTTGGTGCTAAGGTTACAGTTGCAAGAACCATCCTCGGTACTCTTACGTCTTTGGCAGCAAACGCTTTGCTCTCATTCATCCTCAGCCGTAAGAAGTTCCTCTTCAAGTCCGGTATGTCACTCTTCTGGATCATCACAATGTATGCTTCAGGCGGTATGATCCCGGTACTCGTACTCTTCAGATACCTCCACCTCACATCCAGCTTCTGGGTATACATCATTCCCGGTATGGTTTCCGCATTCAACGTAATGGTCATGAGAACATACATGGCTGGTATCCCGGATTCACTCGAAGAAGCTGCTCAGCTCGAAGGTGCAGGCTACATGAGAGTTTTCTTAAGTATCATCTCACCTTTGTGTAAACCGGTTTACGCTACAATCGCTCTGTTCGTTGCTGTATATCACTGGAACTCATGGTTCGATGCTATGCTCTACAACAGATTCGATCCTCAGTACACAACACTGCAGTACGAGCTTATGAAGCTCCTGGATTCCGTATCCGCTACAACAGGTACAACATCCGGCGCTCAGATGTCACAGGCTGCTGCAGCAAATACGATTACACCTATCACGGTAAGAGCTGCCGCTACAATCGCGACAATGGCACCTATCATCGCCCTCTATCCGTTCCTTCAGAGATACTTCGTTACTGGTCTTACGATCGGTGGTGTTAAGGAATAAGGTTTATCGTACTATCACAGATTTTAAGATTGGGCTGTCTCATTTGGGGCAGCCCTTCTTATCTTAGAAAACAAAGAATTTGATTTTGTTGTAAAATATAGCGGCACCAGGGTAGTGCCGGCGGCAAAATGAATAATCAGGTAGAGAAAAATTAAATGAATATATTAAAACCAGACAGTCCGGTAATGGATTTCATAAGTACGGTAGCAGATCTCATCATTCTTAATCTGCTCTTTGTAATCTGCAGTATTCCGATCGTTACTTTCGGTGCTGCTTATTCAGCAAAGTATTATGTTGCAATGAAAAAGGTAAGAGGTGAGGAGACAGGTACTGTCGTTCCTTTCTTCAAAGCCTTCAAGCGCAACTTCAAGCAGTCAACTATCGTATGGGCAGTGATGCTCGTCGCTTATGCTCTTATCGGTTTGGACTGGCAGTGGATCCTTTATACCGGCTGGGCTGAGACTCCCACGATCTATAAGGTTGGTGTCATCGTATTCACCGTTATTGCACTTCTCATGACAATTGCGATCTTCCCGACCATCGCAAGATACGAGATGAAGATCCCTGAGTACTTCAAGGCTGCTTTCATTCTCATAATTATTAAATTCATTCCTCTCATCCTTATTCTCGCATTCTTCCTGGGTTCTATCGTTGCATGCCTCTGGTATGCACAGTGGTTCCCGCTTATATATGTATTCTGCTCAACTTCGCTTACATACTTCATCTGTATTGTAATGATCAAGCAGTTCGACAAGCTCGAAAAGAACCAGGCCGAGAAGCTTAAGGCGCTTCAGGAATCCGTTGAATACGATCCTGAGACGGATGCTGCAGGCAATATCTCACTCGCAGCCGGCAAGAAGGATATCAAGGAACTCGAGAAAGGCCTTGAGACACCCGGTGCTGAAGAAGACAAGACAGGCAATAAGATCACAAGATTCTTCAGAACAGAAAAGAAGAAGCTTGCAAGCCTTACTTTCAAGCAGAAAGCAGTATATCTCGCACAGTATTATCTTCCCGGAACAGTTCTGGTCCTCCTTCTTATCGGAGCGATCGTCTGGTATTCAATGGATGTTTATAAAGACAAGATGCGTGTCCTTGGCGGCGGCATGGTCAACTGCTATGTTTCCGATGAAGGCCGTGACTATATGACCAACGGATTCCTTGAATGGGCAGGATATCCGAATAACAGGACCGCAGCAGTCCTTGATGCCGAAGACCTCAACTTCTCAAGTGATTCCGAATACGATGCGAATTATCTTGAAGTATCTTTCAGAGCTTCGATCCTTACGGGAACATACGATTATCTCATCATGCGTGATGATGCCGTATACAACTATTCGACACCTGATTACTTCCAGGATATGAATGATCTCGTAAATATGGAAAACTTCTCAGAAGACGATTTCTACTACTATGTGGCAACCGATGAGGAGAAGGCAAGAAATTCACAGGGCATCTCTTTCAGGGACATTTTCAACGGCGGTGAAGAGGAAGACGAAGACAAACCCATCCCGCTCGGATTGAAGCTCACTGACGAGATCGAGAGAAAGCTCGGTCTTGATGAAGAGCACACATACTACATTGCTTTCGCTTATTCGACGACTTCAAGCGGCAATGAGGATTGCGTAAAGTTTATCGAGTATCTTTTCGGAAAGTGCTGATTGGCTTGACAATAACACCCCGCCTTAATATAATTTTACGGTTAAATTAAGATTGTCGTATTATGCGCTGCCGCCAGAAACGCGGGTGTGCAACTAAAAGAAACAACGATCCGGAGGATTTATATTATGGCAAAAATGACATTCCAGCCCAAGAAGAGACAGAGGGCAAAGGTTCACGGCTTCAGAGCAAGAATGGAAACAGCTAACGGCCGTAAGGTTCTTGCAGCTAGAAGAGCTAAGGGCAGAAAGAGACTTGCGGTCTGATCATAAGACCGCAATCGCATTCTCGCTTTGAAATCGGTAGCGCTCAGATTCAACTTTGAATTTAACAGGGTATACCGGTATGGGAAATTCGCAACCGGCAGATACCTGTCGGTTCACGTGCTTAAAA
>CAMYXF010000022.1 GCA_947303185.1 uncultured Clostridia bacterium
ACAAGGTATAATCTTAAGAGATAAAGGAATTGTTCTTCGTCGAGAATCTTTTAATTTGGATTTAGAATGATAATTAGAACAGAAATGGAAATAATGCGCGGAACCTGTATAGGTCAAACGCGTCGTGGTGTGCATTATATTGTATTTGAAAGTGAAGGCAATAGCGGAAGAATAGCTATTGTCGGGGATGCTAACAATGGTATTTGGCAAACGATAAATGGAAATGTTAATGTCCAGCCTAATTTTGTACATGGACTTGCTTTGAATAGGAAGTTTTATAGTGAAATGACCATTGATGAAATAGAAACGGCAGCTTATAACGCATATATGTCTGGTGCGCACTCTTAATCACAAAACCATTAACGGACAAGGTATAATTTTGTCTAACGGAGAGATTGACCTTCTTCAATAATCTTTTAACAAAATGAACTGTGGGGATAAGCTATTATTTGTTACATTGTGTCCTTTTAGCTATCTGGTATAGTTCCATCCAATTCTTTTCAAATCCTTAGCGCTTTGCAGATAATGATCCTAATGTAAGACAGGCAGCAAAGAGAGCGTTTGATAAACTTAAGGAAAGCGTAATATAACATACGCAAAACTTGAAAGCATCCCAATTCGTCTGCGGTGGGAAAAATATTAGCTTGAATTCTTTACAAAATCGATAAATCCCATTAAAGAATAATGGATACTCCTTATAGTAAACTAAAGTAAGTGTTGGTACCCTTTGGAATAAGAAAGGTCCTGATTATGAAGAGAGTTTTTAATGTTGCTGCTTTTGTTTGCGGTATGGATGAGGAATATCCGTATCAGATCATACAGGGTATAAATGAATTCGCCAGGGAACACGCTATAAATGTTTCGTATTTTGCGTCATTCGGCGGAATAGTAGAGAACAGTACTTTTGATGACGGCGAATACAGTATTTATAAGCTCCCGAATTTTGCCAAGTTTGACGGTGCCCTTCTCCTGACAAATACATTTTCGAATCCGGTCATAAGGAACGCGATAATCGACAAAGTTAAGGCTGTCGGAATTCCTTCCGTTATTTTCGAGTGCAAGGATTATGAAGAGTTCTACGACGTAAGCATAGATAACTATGCGGTTATGAAAAAACTCGTCGAACACCTTATAAAAGCGCATGGTGCCAAAACATTCAATTTCATTTCCGGTCCGGAAGCTAATCCTGAAGCTAAGGCAAGATACCAAGCCTTCAGAGATGCTCTCGCTGAGAACGGGCTGGATTTTGATGAGGATAAACGTCTTTTCAAAGGTTTCTTCAGAAGTTACGACGGAATCAGGGCAATCGAAGAATTCTTCCATTCTGGTTTGAGCCTGCCGGATGCATTTGTTTGTGCTAATGACAGTATGGCTCTTACGGCCATGAACAAACTCCAGGCAAACGGTATCAAAGTGCCGGACGATGTTATCGTGACCGGATTTGACAATACTTTTAATGCCAGGAATTCGTTCCCGGTACTTACGACGGTTAAGAGACCGCTTTTTGCTTCGGGAGTTAAGTCTTGTGAAGTCCTGTATTCTCTTATGAGAGGTGAAGGACAGCCACGCAGCACGATCATGGATGCCGAACCTGTATATGCTGAAAGCTGCGGATGTCAATTGAAAAATGATGAGAACGCGTTGGAATTCAGGAAAGAGACTTCCATTAAGATCGAACGTACTTATACCGGCATTCATATACTTAACAGGTTGATCGCCGCATTAGCCATAGCTAAGAATATCGATGAATGCTCCGATGCCATCAAGAAATGGCTTGAAGCGATCGACTGTAATGATTTCGCGCTCTGTCTTGTCAGTGATTGGGAAAAAACTTATAATACCGTTTCACTTGAAGAACAGGAGGATAATTATCCTGCAGCGATGACGGCACCTCTCATCTGGGATCATGGCGAGAGGCGTGCTGTTAAATCTTTCCCGAGCAAGCAGCTCATGCCTGAAATGCAGATGTCCAGCGGAAATATCAGTTACTATATTCCGCTTCATTTCGGACCAAGGATATTGGGTTATTACATCATGACCAATACTGATTTCCCGATATACAGCAACCATTGCCATACGATCACAATGTGTATCGGAAATGCCATAGAGAGTATTTCAAAATTGAATGTGTTGGATCCGCTGTGCGGGATTTACAACAGAAACGGCTTTAATATTAATGCAGGATACATCTTTGATGAGTGTGTAAGGGAGCAGTCGGCCATTTCTGTTATCTTCATTGATGTTGACGGATTGAAAGTGATAAATGACACATATGGCCACAAGGAAGGCGACGCTACTATATTAGCCATATCTGATACTATTGAGTTGGCATGCGGAGCAATGGATGTTTGCGGAAGGATCGGCGGAGACGAATTTGTTATTGTCGGCAGAGGCGAAGGATTCGCCAAGATCTTTGAAGACAGGTTCAATGCCGAACTCGAGAGGAAGAATAATAGCTCAGACAAACCATATTTATTGGATGCAAGTATCGGTCATATTACTTCAGTTCCGGAAGAGTCAGATACTTTGCTGGAGTTCATACAGCAGGCTGATGCCGAGATGTATCAGGTTAAGAAGACAAAGAAGAACCATAGATGATGGAATGGCAAATCGCAATTTTTTAGCCTAAGTCATGGATACAGCCCATGACTTTTTTGTTTACAGATTCGTTATCTAAGGATAATTACCAGTTTTTATTACAGATTTAAACTTAAAGCATCTTGATATTAGGAGGAAACCCCTATGGCAGAAGATAAAAAGTTAAATCCTGAAGAACTCGAAGCCGTAGCTGGTGGAGAGTGTTTTGAAACAATGGAGGAAGCTGTTTTTCACGCAAAAGGTGTTGGTATTTGCCCGTATTGCGGAAAGGACTTTGATAAGAAATGTCCGAAGTGCGGAGAACCTTACGAGAATTCGGGTGGCCTCATTCAATGCAAAAAATGCGGAAATGTCTTTTTATCTAAATGATCAAGATCAAGGAGAATACAACTATGGCAGAAGATAAGAAGTTAAACCCGGAAGAACTGGAGAACGTTGCGGGCGGAGCAATTCTTTATAATGCAGACGGAAGTAATATTGATGGGGTAAAGAAATATAAAGTCGCAGGGATTATGAAAACTGGTCAGTATCTTAATATGTATTTTGATGATATAGAAGAAGCAAAAAGTTTTGCTAGAGCAACAGGTATTGATTCAACGCTTATAGAACAAAAATAATATACAGGAAACTCGCAATTATCTCGACTAACAAGCCCGTAAGAATGACTCTTACGGGCTTTATAAATCTCAGACAAATTATGTTAAAAATCAGACTTCTTTCAAAAATGATGTCGCAATTATGGTTTCCCAGTGGGTAATAGTAGAGGGACATTTATAACGGCAGGTCATCAATGCACATGTAGTAGACACCGAGCCTCTTGATACGCTCGTTTGCATTTTGCTTGATGTGAGTCATCTTATAAGGTTTTCTTTTTAGCTTAGCCATTAGGAAGACCAATGTACCGCCCCATATGACAGTTATATCAAACGGGTTATTCATAAGGCTTTATCATTTCCTTGATGGTCGCATCATTATAGAATTTGAGGTCTTCTTCAAACTTCTTCTCAAACTCTTTTCTTGCTAGTACAGAATAGGTCGCTTTCTTTTGTGTGTAATTAAGCCAATCATTGACCATGTTGCAGACAATATTTATGCCACCCATCCTGGTAAAGAATGTGATTTTAAGCGAAGCTCCAGTGTATTTAATCTCGGGGAACCCATAAATGCCTAATTTGCTAAAATGATCCAGTTCATATAACAAATACGCGAAATCAGAGGAAATAGCAGCCGGATCTAATAGCTTATCTGCATCGAAGACAAATCCGTATATTCCATGATTAACCTCAAATACATCAAGAAGGAGCCCTTGAGGGAGATTACGGAACAATTTTATTAGATCCGATACTGTCTCGCAGTGTTTAGCTTTATCTTTAGTAAGCTTTGCAAGCTCGCTATTATAAGTATCCCTTATGTTTTGAAGAATCCCCTTTTCAAATTCTGTTTCATTGCTTGTAAATCTACCCCTCCAGCTTTTGTATTCAATTACGCGGGGATCTTTATTATCGGAATACCTGTCCAAAGAAAAAAGTTGTCGCTTGTCGTACCAATAATTCAGATATGTATTGATAATAGCATTGCGAAAATCCTCGTTGTCAAAAACGATAGCAGTCTTGCCGTCCAGTCTCTCAATATCAATAGTGTGCTGGTCCTCAAGCTCAAAGAGAACATGCATTATATCGGTTGCATTTTGGATATTTATATCGGACAGTGCTTCTACGTCAACATCCAACGCGTCAGCAATTTTCTGAAGAAGATCAGTTTTGGGAGTGCGTACATCATTCTCATACTGCCTTATCCTGTCTGCTTGAAGATTTAATTTTTCGCCCAATTCAGCTTGAGTATAGCCTCGAAGATTCCTAAAGTACCTGATTTTTTCTCCAATTGTCATATGCAATACACCTCCGTAAGTGCATTTTAACATAGACCTTGCGGAATTGTAAGACAAAAAATATAAAAAAGTGCAAAATTGTACTTGAAAAACAAGATTGACTGTTGTATAGTAGTGTAGAGTACAGTTCTGTCCTTGTAATATCAAGGCGAGGACAGGAAGGTACTCGCGGTCTTTGACAATTAAATAAAAAGACCGTAAGGTACGAAACTTGTATCGGCGTTAAAATACCAAGCCAAGTTGACTCCGACCTCGCCAAGACCTCCCGAAAGGGAGAGAGCGATAAAGGGGATGAGTCAGAATCGGGGTTGCACCCCGAGGGAGGCGATGACAGATACAAAGTTAGGACACTTCTGTGAAGAGCAGCGGGGCGTATCAGCCACCGGGGTGGAACTCCCATGATCTCGTAGCCAGCAATGCGAGAGCCTTACGATCTCAAACCCAAAACCCAAAACAAAATCCCAGGGGGGAGTCTGTCCTCTCCCCCGGGAGGAAAACAAAAAACTAAAGAAAGAAGGTAAAGAAAAATGGCAGAAAACAAAACAATGTTTATTGGTGTAGCTCAGATTCAGCAGGACTGGGGAATCTCGAGATCCAAGGCTTATCAGATCATCAAGGACCTGAATGCGGAACTCAAGAAGAAGAATCCCGGAGCTCTCGTAGTATCAGGAAGAGTAAATCGTTTCTGGTATGAAGAGGCTTGCCTTCAGAGAGGTAACGGCAATGGGAACGTCTGAGATGTTACACATGGAACACAAAATAAAAGCCTCTCCGAAGAGAGGCGAATACGCATGCAAAAGCAAACGTAATTATGTAAGCAACTTGATTATAGTGCTTTTCTGCGTATTTATCAATCAGAAACACAGGAGGCATTATGGAAAGTAAGAATTCTTTCGTGATATACACATCATGGAGAAGCTTCTTTGAGTTGCTGGAAGAACCGGAACTGATAAAGGAGCTTCTCTATACCATGTTTGATATTGCTGAAGGCAAGGAAACGGCAGTAACAAACAACCGGGTCAAATCTGCCCTGAAAGCTATCGAGCCGAAAATGAAAGAGGATCTCGAAGCTTATGAGGCCAGATGCGAGAAGAACAGAAAAGCTGCTCAGAAGAGGTGGGGTAATCCATCTGATATGCATTCGCATGCAGATGTAATGCAAACGGATGGTGATACTGATAATGATACTGATTCTGATACTGATACTGAGTCTGATAATGATACTGATATTGATATGTCTGTCATGTCAGGCAGCGATGCTCCATCCGTTGCAGATGTCATGGAATTTGCCCATAATCATAAACTTGATCTGTCCGAAGAAGATGCTAAAGAGTTTATCGATTACTACTTCATGGACCGTAAAGGAATGATAAACGGCGAACCGATAAAGGATTGGAGAAAGCTGGTTAATTCCTGGAGCGATCATACGCTTGTAGTATCAGACTCTATTTTAGGACCGGATCATGAAGGGTATGAAGCCTTTCTCAGACTGCCTATCAAGCTTCAAGACAGAGTTGTAAGGGAACAAACAAAGTTCGGTGGCCGCAATATAACCAAAGCAACTGCTATGGCTATAACAGCGTGCAGAAGGGCGGTGTAACATGGCAGTATTAAAAGACACTGGCAGCGTTTATAAAGGCAAATCCTGGAGAGTATGTTGTTACTACAGAGACTGGCGCGGAGAGCGTGTACGTCATGAGAAGAGAGGTTTTGCTACAAGGCACGAAGCGCTTGAGTATGAGCGCATGTTCTTAGCCAAGCAGACCAAGGATATCAATATGGCGTTCAATTCCTTTGTTGATCTCTACTTGCGGGATGTTACGCCTCAGCTTAAAAAGAGTACGATCGCCAACAAGATCCAGATCATTGATAAACACATCAGACCATACTTCAATGAACTGTCTTTATCGGAGATCAATTCAACACATATCCTCCAATGGCAGAACGAACTTCTGACAACGAGGGATGACGATGGCAAGGGATACTCGCCGCAATATCTTCGAACGATCAACAATCAGCTGACGGCTATATTCAATCATGCGGTCAACTACTATGACCTTCCCAAGAATCCCTGTAAAGCGTTTAAGAAGATTGGAAAGAAGAGTAATAAAGAAATGCTCTTCTGGACCAAGGAAGAGTATCTGAAGTTCTCTGAGGCGATTCAGGACAAACCGATCTCCTATTACGCTTTTCAAGTTCTTTATTGGACCGGTATCAGATGCGGAGAGTTGTTAGCTCTTACGAAGAAAGACTTCGATCTTGAGAAGCGCACGTTGAGGATCAGCAAAACATATCAGGTCGTAAACGGAGAAGAGATGGTAACGGATCCAAAGACGGAAAAGAGTAACCGCACGATAGCTCTCCCGAAGTTCTTGTGTGATGAGATGCAGGACTATTTCGAATCTATCTACGGACTTGATGATGTCAGCCGCATCTTTCCTGTATCGAAACACTATCTCCATCACGAGATGGACAGAGGCAGTAAGAAGGCCGGCGTGAAACGCATCAGAATTCATGACTTAAGACATTCCTGCTGCGCACTCCTTATTCATCTCGGTTACGCGCCGGTTCAGATCGCTGAAAGACTCGGACACGAGAGCGCTGTGATAACGCAAAAGTATG
The DNA here is from genome assembly GCA_947303185.1 of uncultured Clostridia bacterium. Classification (GTDB taxonomy): domain Bacteria; phylum Bacillota; class Clostridia; order Saccharofermentanales; family Saccharofermentanaceae; genus Saccharofermentans. The sequence goes on from CAMYXF010000022.1 coordinate 7,109, forward strand.
CGCACCTTTATCCATCCGTACAGAAGGATATGGCAAACAGACTTGATGAAGAGTTTAACGATACGGAAGGAGAATGATCATGGGAAAGATATACGGAAAGACCAAGATAACAAATCCGAAACCGAAGAAAAAGAAAAACGAACACAACCGCCTTCGCGATGTGATCGTGAACTTCCGGGTATCGCCGAAGGAGAAAGCTCTCATCGATGCCAGGATCGCTGCAACCGGAATGGGTAAGCAGGACTACTTCCGGCAGTCGAGCTTGTACCAGAAGATCCTCGTCAAAGGAAATATCCGCACGTTTGCAGCGATCAGAAGAGATGTCTTGGAATTGTCTGAGAAGCTCGACAAGAATCCTGATCTGACATCCCTCGATCCAGCAGATGCGGAACGGCTGAAGACGATACTGGAGATCTTAAACTATCTTTTTTGATAGCAAACACTTTGGAAGGCCCGGGACAACGATCCCGGGCTTTTCCTATCCCCAAAATAAAACTAATTCAATTAAAGGAGATTTATAACAATGGCTACAAGATCATATGACGAAAGAATAAAGGAATTAACAACGAAGGTCGAACAGCTTAAGGCTCAGGAGAGAGATCTCAAAAAGAGACAAGCTGCAGATGAACGTAAGAAGAGGACGAGACGCTTGATCGAACTTGGCGGAATCGTGGAGTCTGTTTTAGGCAGACCTACTACTGACCAGGACAAAGTCCGCTTTATGTATTTCCTCAAACTTCAGGAGAAGAACGGCGGTTTCTTTAGCAAAGCCATGAACGATGAACGTATCGGGGGTGATGCAAATGACTGACTTTCTTGCGACACTTTCCCCATCCCTTAACTTGTTAAGGGCGCACTTATATGTGGGCGTGGCCCACATTACAGTGCGCTCTCCGAGGGGTCTTATGCAGACGGCACCAAAGGGCGTTGCCCTCTTGGAAACCCACAAGGACGCTTCGCTCCTTGACCTAGACCAAGTTTCACTTGGATGGAGTCTTGCAGACGCTATAACCGTCCGCAACAGCATTGATACAGGAGGGCGCGAATCATGTCGATATACCATTGCTCAATAAAAGTCGTGAGTCGCGCAGGTGGCCGTTCTGCTGTTGCCTCCGCCGCATACAGAGCCGGTGAGAAGCTCCATAACGAAGAGACAGGTCTGACCCATGACTTCACCCATAAAGGCGGCGTCGTAATGAACGAGGTTATCCTTCCGGACAATGCTCCGAGACGGTATCTCGATCGCGAAGTCTTGTGGAACGAAGTGCAGCAGATCGAGAAGCGTTCTGATGCACAGTTTGCACGTGAGGTCGAAGTAGCTCTCCCTAACGAAATGACACGTGAACAACAGATCGAATGCGTCAGGAGTTTTATCCAGGACAACTTCGTATCAGAGGGCATGATCGCTGACTGGGCTCTTCACGATAAAGGTGACGGTAATCCTCATGCACACATCTTGTTAACTCTCAGAGGGATTGATGAACATGAGCAGTGGCTCAAGAAGCAGAAAACTGTTTTCGCGAACGGGAGAGATGAAAAAGGGAGGCCGATATATGATCCGTCGAAACCATCTTACGATCCCAAAAGGAAAGAAGAAACTTCCAAGTACCGCATCCCTCAGCTGGACAAAGACGGCAAGCAAAAAGTCAGAGTCCGTAAGGGCAAGGGAACGGAATATCTCTGGGAGAAAATCACAGTTCCCGAGAACGACTGGAACGATCACAGCAAGGCTGAGATCTGGAGAACCTCATGGGCGGAACACTGTAACCGATATCTTGCAAAAGACAAGCAGATCGATCACAGAAGCTATGCACGGCAGGGAAGAGATCAGGTTCCGACTATCCACGAAGGCGTTGTCGCAAGGCAGATGGAAGCGGAAGGCAAGACTGCCGACAGATGCCAGATCAACAGAGAGATCCGTGAACGGAATTCTATCAAACAACAGATCAGGGAAATAGCCGGAGAGATCACAAAACTTATCACTGAGAAAGCGAGGTCTATATATGGACGATTTGAAAAACTTAGAAGAGCTCTTGGAGATCCTGAAGGCGCAGGAGCAGATGCAGGATCTTCTCGAACGACAGCAGGCGGAGATCGATTCCTTGCAAGAGCAGCTGGAAGAATCGCTGAAGCTAAACGAGCAGCTGACGACACAGAACAAGCGATTGCAAGAACAGATAACCGAATTATCGAACTTAAAAACTTAATCAAGGAGGCAAAAGAAAATATCTATGAGCGATTCGAAAGACTTAAAGCCAGAAGAAATGCTCGATTTGATGGAGGATATGCAGAAGCAGCTGGAAGCGCAGCATACGCAACTGGAAGCGTTGCACACGGAGAACTACAAAGCACTCAAGACAGTATCGGATCTTTCCTCAGAGAACTCGACTCTAAGGAAAGAGCTTCAGAAGAAAAGCGACAAGATCGTAGTTCTGAACGGGCAGCTGAAAGAACAATCCCAGATCGAAGCGGAACGCAAGAAGAGCGAGGAGACAATGAGAGCCGGACAAAAGGCCCAAAGAGAGGCGGAAGCAATCCGTTCCAGATGCGAATGTAAACAGTCGGAACTCGATGACCGTGAGGCTGAGATCAAACGGAAAGAATGCGAGCTGACAAAAGAGATTGAGAACGAAGCGGAGATTCAGATATCGGATCTCCGTTTTATTCTTGAAGAGGAATATAAGCGCAAGGAAGAGCATATCTGGCAACAGTCTTTAACAAGAGAACGTGTATGTGCAGACAAGTACAAGAAGTTGACGATAAGGTATCAGGCGGAATTCACGATAATCCTGTTCTACGGCGTTATCGTGACTGCTCTGAAGGCGATTGCTACACCTGAGATAATAGAAGATGTTATAAACTTCTTCTCCTTTTGGTGGAAGGCGCTCGTTGATTTTGTTTTAAACGTGATCGGTTTCGGTCACAGCGTGGCTAAGCTCAGTGAGTATATTCCGAATCCTACAGTGGCTAGTATTGTTTTCTGGATGGTTCTGATACTCATAGCCGGTATTGCTATCGGAATCGTATTTCTGACCATACTGAGCGTCATCATCATTTATGTGCGGTATCTGAAAGAAAACCAGTTTGACAGATACACTGTGATAGCCGCTATAACGGCTCTGGCATTCACCGTATTCCTTTCGGGAGTAATCAAAGGAATTGCACCTGTAAACCTCTTTGCGCTTCAAATAGGCTTGTTCCTGAGCTATTCAGGAGTAAGAGCATGGATTGTACGAAAAAAATATAAATAATATTAATCCTGATCATGTATTGCAATTGTGATACATGGTCAGGATCTTTTTTATTGCCTGGAAATATGTGACGGGGGTAGCCAATATGAATCCTGCACTAACCATTAACACTATGGAAATAAAAAACGGCCGAGAAATAGAATTCCCGGTCGTTAAACAATTGAATAATAGATATCACTTATTCCGCACTATTCTTGAAATTCTCGACTTCGGATATAAGCCTCTCGTCAAGTTGAGGTGAGTAAAGAGGATTTTTCATCAAGTCCGCATTATCATATCCAGCTTTAGGCAAGATGGTGATTGCGATTCCGTCGAGGATATCCATGTCATCATACTTCTCAACATCCATATCTATACGATAATACATATAGGCAAGGAAGTTGTAAGGGTCAGGGATAACATATTCATATCCGCCGTAACTCCAGAAAAGATGCGCGAAGTTTATTGCTGATTCAGGTGTTACACACTTTGAGAACAGATATTGTTTCCAACTCTCGAATGTTTTATCCCACCCATAATCGATGATTTGCTGTTGAGCACGATCCAGTAATGCTTCGTCTTGCTCGTCAGTAAGCTCTTCGTCATAAGGGCGATTAAACAAATACATAGTCTCATCATCAATATTTTTCATTTTCTTTTCCTCCATTCTGAACCAGGTGCAAACAGGTTTGGATTTGAATCATAAAGCTTATTAAGAGCATCATTGACCTTGTTCATCGACCCTATATTAGGCCTATAATGCCCACTCTGATTGTCGACAGAAAGAATCTTGCCTTTCCTGAATGTTATCATTCCGGCACACTGCACTTGAGGATCCTTGCCACCAATTAGTGTAGGATGCGGAGCTCTTTTCCTACCATCGTTGGGATTCACACGCTTCCCAATTATTATATTACCATTCATGTCCATAACATATGTTACTGGTCCGTCTGGCACCTTTCCATCAATAACTACTTTATTGCCACTTACAGCATCCTCAATAGTTGTTGCAGTAGGGTTTTTGAAATAACCGTTGCTGTCATAGATATCCGGATCCTGTTTATCGATGTCCCGCATAGCTCCTACTACTCGATATGAATCAGCTAATGGCTGAGAACCGCCTCCAGTCCCGGCGTATATGCTACTGTAACCGCTACCCACATCAATCACCACCCCTCACCTTTGACGTCCAGTCTCTGTAATGGACGAAATTTGTGCGATCAACAAGATCTCCGAAGATTGAATCGGGCATGCTGCCATATATGAGGACATATTCAGGTTCAAGCTCATCAAGCATTGCTATTAAACCTTCACGAAAATAATGCTTATTTTCTTTACCCTGAATACATCCGTAAGTTCCGACTGATACGATGCTGTGTTTTGGAAGACCAACAAAGGCAAACTTTTCAGGGAGAATCGATGTGGTGTAGCTTCTCTCGTCGCCCCAGCGAACATTGGGGATTACATAAATTCCGTGTAACTGAAGATAGTGACCTATTGCTCTGTTCATATAAGTGTTAGCGATCTGAAGATTTAAAGGCATATCTCTATAGAGACTGCAATCAGGACTCACAACACCTGGGAACTTCTTGAGTTCATCAAGATATTCATCTGTTGCCATTATCACATCGGCAAACTTGACATCGTGTTCATAAAACACGACAAATTCGCTGTGATCCTTTGTTCGATTCATAAGACTGAAAGGAATTGTGTCTTGGGGAAGAACAATCTTCTTTGGTGGATTGATGTAAGGGATTTCGAAAATTCCTTTAAAACTTGCAGCACGAACTAGGTCTGCTCGAAATCCATCGTCAATAACAAAACTATTTTTTCTCATGTTAAAACCTTTCTCCACAAAGGGATAAGAATGTTTGTTGTTCTTAACCTGTCTCCGTGATAGAATGGCTTTGCTACAAGTGATTTATCACGGCTAAGGCAGGTAGTTGCAAAACAAAGCGGCTATTTGCCTTTTCTTTTGCGTAGATTTGTTTTTAGGGAACGAAAAAGATTCTTAATTCAACTGCTGTTAAACATTTCAGTAACCTCCCGGATATTTACTTGTTAGCGTGTTCGCTGATTTCTAACACCATTGTATCTTTACCCCTACATATTGTCAACACCTCTATTCCAAACCCCAATATCTTGTGTTTAATGTTAACTAAGGATCTGTTCTTCATGCTTTTTTTATTGATTTCTTATATGCTTACATTTATAATGTAAGCATATAAGCGAACATGCTGATAACTCAGAAAGGGGTATCTTTATGACTGGAGAATTTGGAAAGTTTATCGAGAAAAAAAGGAAAGAGTTAGGTAAAACTCTTCGTGGACTAGCAACTGAACTCGATATTGCGCCGGCTTATATGAGCGATATAGAGAAAGGTCATCGCTATCCCCCGGATAAAGAAAAATTGGACCTTATAGTAACTATTTTGGCATTATCAAAAGAAGAAACAGATCTTATGTTTGACCTTGCTGCTCGAGAGAAGGAGAATTCTGTTTCTCCTGATCTCCCTGAGTATATTATGGGAAATGAAAAGGCGCGTGTTGCTCTTCGTATTGCTAGAGATAACAATGCTTCTGAAGAGACATGGCAGAAAGTAATTGATTTACTTGAAGCTGAGGATCAAGGGCAGTGATTTACTATAGCTATAGTAAAACTCAACTTGAAAAGCAGGCACTGGAGACGTTAGCTTCATATGATAAGCAGTTACTTGTCAAACCAAAGCAGATTGATGTTTATGATGTGATAGAAAAGCTTCTTGATGTTCCATATGATTGGAAATACCTCACACCTAATCAAGCTATTCTTGGCGCAACTGCATTTAATCCTGGATATATTTGGGCCTGGCCTGAACCTGTGTATCGTGAAGGCATGTTACCGTACAAAGTGCCGGTTGAAAAAGGAACAATCCTAATTGATAGCACTCTTACTGAAAGGGGTAACATCGGTCGCGAAAACTTTACGGTTATGCATGAAGTATTTCATCAGGTTTTGCATAAGGAATGTTTTCGCAACGAACCGCCAAACTATGCTCATTTCTCGAAGAATCCTGAATATGACAGCAATGGCCACAAGAAGCTTAAAACGGCAATTGATTATATTGAATTTCAGGCTAACCACTGTGCTGCTTGTTTTTTAATGCCTCGGGATTTGGTGATTGAAACATATGGAAAAATGTTTTCGAAGAGATCATATGGTGTACTGAAGGAAATATACATCAACAATTTAGTTCGAGAAATGGCAGTAGAGTTTAACTCGTCAGAGACGGCGATGAAGTACCGATTAGACAATTTGAATATATTGAGAAAAGTAGGAGATGGAAAGTATTATGAACCAGTCAACGTATAATTCATTAAAATCATATATCTGGGGTATGACCTATCATCCGGATAATAAGTAGAGATCACGGAGAGCGCTATATGAGTCTTAAAGAAACGAGCAAATTTATATCACTGATACTCAGACACAAGCCCGAAGCGATAGGGATAACTCTTGATGAGCATGGGTGGGCTAATGTTGATGAACTGATTGCAGGTATAGCTAAGACGCAGCCAATAGATATGACTATGCTGGAGCAGATAGTTGCAGAAGACGAGAAGCAGCGTTATTCGTTCAATGAAGATAAGACATTGATCAGAGCGAATCAGGGACACTCAATACCTGTTGATGTTGAACTGGAAGAAAAAGAACCGCCGGAAATCTTATATCACGGGACTGGTGCGAAGTATGTATCTTCTATTGATGAACAAGGCCTGATGCCGAAATCACGTCTTTATGTTCATTTGTCATCTGACGAAGATACAGCAAAAAAGGTCGGACAACGACATGGAAAACCAGTCATATATGTTGTGAAAAGCGGTAAAATGTTCTGTGACGGATACAAATTTTATAAATCAGTTAATGGCGTATGGCTGACAAAGGAAGTTCCTTTATCTTACTTGGAAAAACAGGAAGCCTGATGCGTAAGTAATTAAGTATTCGTATCTGATGTATCAAGCCAATAAAAAGCCAACAATCGAGCACAAAAACCGAAATAATGCATGGAATTGATGGAAAATACCACAAGATATTGTGCTTTTTGGAATCTAACTACCACCAGATATAGGAGTCGGCAAAGAACTCGAATAATTGCAAAACGCTGGAAATGCCCTAAAATAGGGCATTTCATTTTTTAAAGCCAACAAAAAGCCAACCAAAATCAGTGATATGTATTTTTCAGAAGTCCTCCCGTAGTCATAGGTGGACTAGATTTGCAACGCAAAAAGTTATCAAGAAAACTTAACCCGGATGATATAATTATCTCGTCTGAGGGAATGATCCCTTAGTCAAGAAAATCATCAGTATATTCAACATACACGGTTGCAAAACTGAACACCGTTCAGTATAATGTCCCTGAACATTGTTCAGGAGGCGAATGTCATGACTGCAAATGATGAAGCAAAAGAATCCATTATTCAGGCTGCGATCGGACTGATCGAGGTATCAGACGGAAATATCAGGAACATTACCGCACGCTCTATAGCTGATAAGAGCGGTGTTTCATTAGGTCTTATTAATTATCATTTCGGCAGTAAGGATAATCTAATCGCTATATGCTGCAGCCGAATCATCAATAAGACTCTCATGTCGATGTCGCCGGAAAACATCGACTATACAAAAGATGACGGATTGACCGACAAGGAACGTCTGACCTTTTTTGCACAGCAGACTTTTGAGTTTATCTATAAGAATTGTTCCACCGTAAAGATATCTGTTCTGGCAGATCTTCAGGACTACTCTCCCGACTGCAATTCGGCATTAACACAGAAGGGTTTTATGATGGCCCTGAGAGGTGATATGCCCGAATCACAAAAGAAGCATATTGCTTTTTCGCTCGCGTCAATTATGCAGGCTGCGTTTCTTGCGGGTGACAATGCCAAGGAGATCACAGGCTATGATCTGAAAACGGCAAAGCAGCGTGCGAAGTTTATTACCGATACTGTAAACATGCTATTTGAAGGTGTTTATGAGAAATAATAAACTCATACTGTTAATGCCGCTCCGCTCGGTATTATTCATCCTTGTATTCCTTGCAGCCGCAGCGGTTACGGGCAAGGATTTATCAGACGTCAGCAACATCTGGTCTGTTGCGGCAAGTGTTATAAATATTCTTTTTGTTCTGGCTCTTGTGCTGATCACCCGCAAGCAGGGCGGATATCTGAAACTTATCAATTATGAGAAGGGGAAGACAAGACCCAAACAGGTATTTGCCATGATCGGGATCATACTTCTTGTGGGTATGGTAGGAATGTATCTGGCAGGCTGGATCTGCTATGGCGTAATACCTTATGCGGCTCCGATGATGATCGCTCCGATACCCGCAGTTCTGGCAGTGATCAATCTTATTGTTCTGCCAGTCAGCACGGCGCTCGCTGAGGATTCTCTGTATCTCGGGTGCGGAGTCCGTCAGTTCGAAAACAAGTTTGCGGCAATAATCGTTCCTGCTTTCTTTTTCGCGGTGCAGCACAGCTTCATTCCGACGCTTCCCGATGTCAGATACATTATCTACCGTTTCGTATCATTCCTGCCGCTTACTGTAATCTTGTGTATGCATTATCATAAGCATAAGAATCCGCTTCCGATAATGATCGGTCATGCCGTTATAGATGTGGCTACGGCAGGCCAGATCCTTGCAACTTCGGTTATCCCCGGTTTCTATGAGCTGATGCTGTCTCGATCTTAGTGGGGAATGGTAAAGAAACATAATTTTAATTTGGAAATCCCTATAACGAAATCCGTTTTGATCCGTCTAATGTAAAGAAGACCAAAAAGGTACTCAAAACCATTTATTACAGAGGAAAGTATACTATGTCTAAAACTTTCAAGGATCATCTTATCATCACTTTTCCGATCATGCTTGTCTGCTGGGGCCTGTGCATTATCCTTGGCTTAAACGGCATCACTAAATCGGATCACATATGGATAAACATCCCCTATGCTCTTGGAGCATTTTCCACCACTATCGCCTCTTATATCGCTTTGAAAAAGAACGGTGAGGTAAAGGGATTCAAAGAATGGCTGAAAAATGTGTTCGGTTTCAAGCAGAGTGCATGGTCTTATATAGCAGTGATCATTCTTGTCGCACTCAACACCTTAGTGTTGTGCTTAGCAGGCGGGTGTGAAAACAAAGCTCCCCTGTATATGATCATCCTTATGCTCCCCATTATGCTTGTCGGAGGCGGACTTGAAGAGGCAGGCTGGCGGTATATAACATTCCCCGAGCTGGATAAGAAATTCGGCTTTGTACCTGCGGCATTGATAATGGGACTGATATGGGCATTCTGGCACTTGCCGCTGTTCTTTATCCCGGGAGTAAATCAGTACGGAAAGAATTACCTTGCATTCGTTTTCGGATGTATCGGCCTTAGCTTTATACTGGGTGCGATAAGAAAGGTAACAGGCAGCGTATGGCTGTGCGTACTGACGCATATGCTTATCAATGCTGTCCCCGAATCGATCAGATATGATTTCTACGGTGTAAAAGCACAGATTATCACAATGATCATTATGGCAACAATAACTACCATATGGGTCAAATTATATGAAAAAAAGAGGGCCAAGGCTGTTGCTAAGCAGCGTGAGAATGGTCAGATGATACAGAATTTGAAATAAAAGAAAGGAAAACACGTCTAAATTTCAATAAGTGCTTTATATCACGAATTTAGTCGACAAACAGAGAGATAATTTTAACTCATACGCCAAGATTGACAGAGAAGATATGGATGCTTTGAAACGTTTAGGGAGAATGGCTGCCGAAGGAATTATCAAGGATGATGATCCGGTTTGGAAATAATTCTTGTTTTATTGAAGATGAGAGTTTTTTAAGCCAACAAAAAGCCAACTTCCGCTCCTAAAAAGCCAAAGAATTGGTGGAATAGGAAGAAAAATACCACAAGATATTGTGCTTTTTGGAACTTAACTACCACAAGATATGGGAGTCGGCAAAGAGCTTGAATAACATACAGAAATCTCAAGAAGCCTGAAATCATTGCGTTTCAGGCTTCTTTATTTGCTCCGTGAGTTCAAAATGAGTTCAAAACGTTTTTTAATAGAATAATCAGAAGATTATTTCTAGTGTGTTCTGTTGTCTCTAAATGTATGCGTTATTCATTCGGTAATCCGCGTAACCTATAAAGAGATTTCTCCTGAACTATATGAACATTGTCATATTTCTTGGCAATTGACCAGCAGCCTCTAGGAATCGCCTTGTTGGTGAACAGAAAAACATATTCCTTATCAGATAAAGGAATCTTCTTCATAGCTCGGAGCGCTTTCTTTAATAGCGGTGTTTTTATTAGTCCGCATTTGAATAAGACCATGCGGTGAAGATATTTATCTTCTCCCACATAATCGAAATTGACTTTATCAATGGTTACGTCTTGATGCAGTTCATCATTGATAATGTCGAAGCTCCAATTTTTAAAATAAAAGCTTTTAAGATAGGCAAGTGACGCAGTCCTAAAAAACCGGCGATATACTTCTTTTCTCAATTTTTCATCAAAATTAGTAATAGTTTGATCGTTAATAGAAAAATCTGCTTTGAGCCTTGCTGTATATACGAATGCATACCAAAGATATATATACGAATTAACAATAAAGTATTCTTTGTGCCCGTTCTGAGATTCTTTTTGACGTATCAATCCTTTTGCCTGGAGTTTCTTCAGATATTCAAGACAGGCATTGTTTTTCATGCCGGAAGCCTTTGCTATAGTTGTCAGGGCCTTGTTGCCTTGTGTCATTGCATATAGGATCGTGTTATAGGTTTCTACAGAAGAAAAATGTCTTTCCAAGATTTTTGGAGCTAAATTCCAAAACGCAGATCCGGGAGTAAGAACCTCTGCAAGTTTCTCTTCGAATGGACGATGCCATGAGAACTCGCTCATTATTTCCGGGTAACCGCCCGTGATGCACAGTAATTCTTTTAATTCTTTTCCTGTCAGGTCCAGATGGTCAGACAATTTTCTCCATGACATGAGAGACAATTCAAAAGTCGTGTGTTCCAATTCGGTGGGAGTAGTGTCCTTGGCTGCAATCAACACAACCTTCAGCTTATTAGATTCTTTATGCAAATCTATGAGGGCATTCCAGAAACCCTCAGTATTCTTTCCGCAGTCCGCATCATCGATTATCAGGTATTTATATGTTTCCTGACTGCAGATCCAAGCAAACATATCATTCCATGTCTGGCACTCGGAGTGGATCAAACCAGGCAGGAGACTTACATCATATCCTTTGAAGGATAGGGAGAAAACATCTTCTTGGGTTGCGGTTAATCTGTTCCATAATCTTGTTTTCCCGGTAAAAGGATCCCCGAGAATAACAACGATATCCTTGCACCAATGCGCTTTAATATCTGATATAAGATCGTTGTAATCATAAAAATCAGTTTCTTTGTCCATATTATTCCTCGTGGAATTATCAAATTTCTATTTGACGATTTTGCTCTGTACCCCCTATTTTACACCCAAACACCAAAAATATGTTCTTTTTCTTTGCCTTGAAACCCTTGTGTTTATTGAACAGAACAAATGTTCACAAATTGTTAACACAAATACCCCCAAAAGCCTGCAACCCAACAGCTATATAGTGAAGGCACAAGTAGAAAGCCTCCTGAAAAGGAGACTGTAAATTACCTTCACCGTAACTTGACAACTGAATAAACAAACCGGAAGGTACGTTCCTTGTATCGGCGTTAAAATACCGAGCCAAGTTGACTCCGACCTCGCCATGACCGGCCGCAAGACCGAGAGCGATAAAGGGGATGAGTCAGAATCGGGGTTGCACCCCGAGGGAGGCGATGACAGATACAAAGGGATAATGATACTTCTGTGATGAGCAGCGGGGGCGTATCAGTCACCCGGGGTGAGACTCCCATGTACTCGTAGTCAGCAATGCGAGAGTCTTCCGGTTTTAAAACACAAACACAATAGGGGAAAATCAGTCTTCCAGGATATTGATGCCCTTAGAAGAGTCCAGGCTAATCCGGTAACCGGTAAGTTCTATCTCCAGTAAACCGATGTCTGTTTTAGCTTTAGCCAGGCAGTCCTTTTCTTTACGGGAAAGCTTTTCCTTTCCTTCGAGAGAGGAGATGGCGTAGTAAAGAGCTTCCCATTCGATCATTTTCGAAAGCACGAAGTCGTTTTGAAGTTTTAGCGTGATCTTCGAGAGATCAAGGGAATCACTGGCATCGGGGTTAAGGAGCCTGAAGTATGCTAAAAGATTGTTCATAGGCGTGAGTTTGGCAGACTTTTTTGTGATAGCACCGGATGTATCTCTTTTGCCGGAAAGTGTCATAACACCTGATCGGTGAAGAGACATCAAAAGTTCAAAGAGATTACCGAGAGTCTGGAACCTTCTCGTATCTGAATCAGGATTATTGAGGGAAGAATAACTTATACCTAAAGCATCCGCGATCTTCCTGATCTGATCTTCACGGGGAATCATCTTCCCGGACTCGTAATTGCAGATAGAAACATAGTGTATGCCGGTAGTTGCAGCCAGCTCACGCTGAGTCATATCTGCATTCTTACGATAGTATCTGATTCTTTCTCCTATTGTCATAACAGCCTCCGCCATTAGTGAAGTATATCACGAAATTAGCGGAAACACTAACTTTTGCAACAAAATCATTGATTTATAAGGTCAATGAAATTACAATTATATTAGTGTAAACGCTAATATAATTATCAAATCTATTAACAAGAAGGTAATTTATTATGGAAAACACTAAGTTTTATGTAACAGCCGAAGAGCTTTCCGAAGCTTACGGCATATGCCTTTCAAAGGCATACAAACTGATTAGGCAGCTTAATGCTGAACTTGAAGCTAAGGGCTTTATCATCGTTCAGGGAAAGGTGCCGAGAAGATATGTTGAAGAACGTGTCTACGGATATGCACCTATAGGAACGCTCAATGATGATCCCGGGAACGGAAAGGAAGCCGTATGAGTACACAGAAAGATCCTAAAACGGGCAAGTGGAATGTTCAGTATTGGTACACAGATTGGACGGGAAAGAGGAAGCATTCTGTTAAACGCGGGTTTAACACAAAGCGTGATGCTGACGAGTGGCTCTCCAGCTTCCAAAACAGGAAGGGGTCCAAACTTAACATATCGTTCGGAGATTTTGTTGAAATCTACTTTGAAGATATGGAAGTCAGACTGCGAAAGTCAACGATTCTGAGCAAACGATATCTGTTTAACTCGAAGATCTTACCTTATTTCAAAGATAAGCGGATGGATGAGATCACGGTTTCGGATATAAGGAAATGGCAGAATCACCTGATAAAGACTGAGAAGTCAGCTACGTATATTAAGACGATTAATAATCAGATGGCAGCTTTGTTCAATTATGCAGTCAGATATTATGATCTTGGTTCTAATCCGTGTTCAAAAGCAGGAACTGTGGGTAAATCTAATGCAGATGAAATGAACATATGGACTTTGGAAGAGTTCTCGTTATTTCTTGATGCAATTATAGATAAACCGCAGTCATATATGGCCTTTATGCTATTATTCTGGACCGGTATGCGTGTAGGAGAGCTTCTTGCTCTGACTCCTTCCGATATAGATTTTGAAACCCGTGTTATCAGGATCACAAAGTCATATCAGCGTCTGAATAAGGAAGATCTCATTACGGAACCAAAGACCGAGTGCAGCCGTAGAAAGATAACGATACCTGAGTTTCTGATTCCATATATTAAAGACTATGAAAGCCGTATCTATGGACTTAAGAAGAACGAAAGACTTTTTCCCTTCACCAAAGGTTTTCTAGAACACGAGATGAAGCGGGGAGTTAAGATTTCGGGTGTGAAAAAGATCAGAATACACGATTTACGTCACAGCCACGCGAGTCTTCTGATATCAATGGGGTTCGGAGTTAAGGATATACAAAGCCGGCTGGGACATCAGAAGTCATCAACAACACTGGATACGTATTCACATCTATATCCTGATTCACAGGCTAAGTTGGCAACTAAGCTTAACGATTTCTACAGAGGAGGAAGCGATGAAAAAGAAGAAGAATGATCATAACCGCTTAAGGAACCGGTCTATAACTTTCAGACTGACACCAGAAGAAGAGGTTCGAATCAGAGAGAGGATCAATGTTCTTGGAATCCCGATGCAGGAGTTTTTCCTGAACGCTTTTACTGATACAAAAATTGATTTCGTATGGGGAATGTTTGAAAGCGAGAGGTTAGCTATCGAGATCAGGAAAATGAGAATGGCTCTTGAAGAAATAGATCCGAATGAAATGATAGATGATGTATTGAGATGTCGGATCTGCCTTGAAGAGATCGAAGATATCCTCAGGTGTGGTCACCAACTCCCGGAGGAAATGCCATAGGTGAAAAACAATATAACAAACCAAGCGGTAGAAAAGAGCTTTCGATTCCTGTTATCAGGAGACAGAAGCTCTTTATTATTGTCAAAAACTAATAAAACAAGGAGAGAAAAACAAAAATGAATGAAGAAAATAAAAAAACTGCCCCGATGGCTGCGGCAACAGCTGAAGGACAGTCAAATGTAACTAACACCGACAGTATAGCGGAAGAACCTGTTATCCGCAACCGGAAAGTGAAAGGATCTTCACGCATGATATCCGATGCGATAATCAGTAGCGGAAGGTTCCTTAAGCTCTCAGACAAGGCAAAAGTCCTGTATATGTATCTGATTGTCAGAACAGATGATGAGGGTGCAGTTGAAGCGTATCCTGCAATGATACTTGTCGGAGCCGGAACAGAGGAACTTAATGAACTGGTCAGCAAGAATTTCGTCATAAGGCTGAATGAGGATGATGTAGTATTGGTCAAGGATTTCTTTGAACAAAACACGCTCAGATCGGACAGAGTAAAGGCTTCGAGGTTCCATGATCTGATCGCGGACATGTGTCCGCAAAATGCGGCGGACTGTCAGCATAATATAATTCAAGTCAATCAAACCGAATGTAACTTAATCCAACCCAACGAAAGAGAAAGCAATTCAGGTCAATCCAAATCAGTCCAAGAAGACGAGCCGGATGAGGAGGATGACAGGGGTGGGTATTATGTTTTCAACCCCAAAGAAGAATACGTCATTCCGTATGTTATGGACAGATTTGCTTATAAGTATGGGTTTAGTGAAGGCGATGTAAGACTTCTTGTAGAGCTTGCAGATATGCTTGAGAGTGTGTCACGTGAAACAGATCACGATCCTGACGGCTCAGGGTATGAGTGGATGCAGGATTATTTTGCACTCATGTTCAGGAAGTTGGAACGGGAGATATCCAATAAAGAAATAAAGGATAAATACTCCTACTTTAAGGCCATGATCGAGAACGATCTTAGAGCTGAAGGAAAGATACCTGAAGTCTATAACGACATCAGAAAAGTGGGCTGATTACCTTGCTCACAAGCGGAGACTCGGGGGATACAACTGTGCATCTCCCGGGTTCCCGCCTATCTCCTGACAACGTTCTCATACAATTGTCCTAATTAGTAGCAGGCTACGCTTTTTGATATCAAAAAGCACATTTCGGGGCAGTCCCCGAACCCCTTAAGACGTCCCTGACGGGACGTAAATCTATGAAATCACGAGGTAAATATAATCATGAGCAGACGTAACAAAGCCGTCGTCATCCGCTTCACCGAAGATGAATGGCGGTCACTAAACGACAAGGTGAAAAAGGCAAAATTGCCAAGAGAGAAGTTTTGTAGAGCGATCCTTCTCGGAGCTAAAGTTAATGCACCGCCAGATGCGGATTATGTGTCGCTGATCTTTGAGGTCCGCCGTGTCGGGAGCAACCTTAATCAGCTTCTTCGCCAGCTCAACTATTACGGGATAGTACCTGAAGTAGATATTGAGGAAAGCAAGAACGAAGTCCACGGAGTCTGTGATCTTCTGTGCGAAACATTCAAAAGGGTGGTGAAATGATATGGCAGTAACAAATATGTGGGCGGTAAAAGGCAGCGTGTCCACAGTCGTTAAGTATATCGAGAACCCGGAGAAGACAACACCAAAAGAGATGCAGCAAGTCATGTCATATATCACGGATGCCGATAAGACTGAGCAGATGATGTATGTAACAGGAATCAACTGTGAACCGGAGATAGCAGCCAAACAGTTCATGCAGACAAAACAGCTCTGGGGAAAGGAAGGCGGCAGGATGGCATATCACGGGTATCAATCATTCCGAGCTGGAGAAGTCGATGCGGAAACGGCGCACAAAATCGGCGTGGAACTTGCACAGCGGCTATGGGGTGACAGGTTTGAGGTTGTCGTGGCAACACATCTTAATACGGATCATTACCATAATCACTTCTGCCTGAATTCTGTATCTTTCGCTGACGGTTATAAGTATCACGATACGAAGGAAGATATCAGGCTTATGCGGGACACTTCAGATAATATCTGCAGAAGATACGGATTGTCTATTGAAGAACGCTCCAGAATCGACCAGGATAGGCGCAGGAGCTATCGTGAACATAAAGACGAAAGAGAGTTCAAGCCGACGCTTAGAAGCAAAGTGAGGGCCGATATAGACGCTGCAGTAGCATACGCAAGTACCACAAAAGAGTTCGGAAGAGTGATGCGGTCAATGGGATATGAATTTATCTTCGAGAGCGAAACCGGTAAAGAACTCAAATATCCGAAGCTGAAGCTTCCAGGATCTGACAAATGTATTAGGTTCAAGTCGTTGGGCCCGGGATATAGTTTTGATGATTGCTGTAAAAGAGTATTCAGAACAAGATCATCGGAATATCCCTTCAAGGACTTAGAGGATGTTAAGGAGCCGGCGGTGGTTGATCGTTATAGGACAAGGCTCAATAATGCTGGTTTCCGCGTAGTGATCACATATCATGGAATGCAGCTAAGATCCTGTAAGCGAAGACGTAAATATCGTGAATACTCTCCTGAACTGATAAAAGAGATTCGTAAGCTGGACAAATATATAAAGCTAATGGATTTCTGCAGGGAATATAAGCTTGATAGTGTTGCCCAAGTTGAGCAGCTGAAGACAGCAATAAGATCGAATATCACCCAATTGGCCGAAGAGCGCAACTATTGCCGCAAGCAACAACGACTATGGGAGAGAGATGGTGTGTCTGTATATGTGAATCTTTGGAAACAAGCGGCACAGGAAAAGACAAAGGCAATGCGGCCATTGTACCAAAAACTACGTATGTGCGATGAAGTTTTGAAGACAGAACCAGCAATCCGTGTAAATGCTATAAACCTTGTTCAGCAACGAGTATACGAAGAACAGAAGAGGCAGTTTAGAAAGGAACTGGCGAAGACAAAACCAACAAATACACGTGTCAGATAATGATGTCCCCTGTGTTCCCCGCAGAACACAGGGGTTGTTTCCTGTTACGGAATCTGCCGATGTTTAATTTGGTCAACTGCGCGCCAATTTAGTCATTTAAGGCCAAATGACTAAATTAAATTGAAAAATCACATGCCTCAATGAAATAATTATATGCTTCCTAAATGCTTTATTGCTTCGACAACAATTTTGTCTGCAGGTAGCCAATCAACCGAGTCTAAATCATTAATCGATAACCACTTCGCGGCTTCGTGTTCCAACAATTCCATCACTGAATCAGATGTAAGTTCAGCCCAGAAACAATCCATATAAAGATGAAATGTTGGGTAGTCATATTCAACTGTTGTCAACAATGGGCCAACTACTATATCAGCGGCCAATTCCTCTCGAATTTCACGCTCAAGTGCTTTCTGCGGAGTCTCGCCACACTCGACTTTTCCGCCCGGGAACTCCCAACGATCTTTATATTCACCATGGAACGATGATAATAAATCTGCTCTTTCGGTTGCCCTTCAATCGCTATATCAT
>CAMYXF010000023.1 GCA_947303185.1 uncultured Clostridia bacterium
TAGCAGATAAGGTAGTAGTAAAGAAACTTCAGGCTGAAGAGACAACAAAGAGCGGAATCATCCTTTCTTCAGGCGCTCAGCAGAAGCCCCAGATCGCAGAGATCATCGCAGTAGGTCCCGGTGGAATCGTTGACGGCAATGAGATCAAGATGGAAGTTAAAGTTGGCGAGAAGGTAATCATCCGTGATTATGCAGGTACAAACGTAAAGCTTGACGGTGAAGAGTACATCATCGTCCGCCAGGATGACATTGCTGCCATCGTTGAAGATTAATCAGTTAATAATTTTGGAGGCATTTAGTTATGGCTAAAGATATTAAGTATGCTGAAGACGCTAGAAAGTCTTTGGAAGCAGGCGTTAACAAGGTAGCTGATACAGTTAAGGTTACTCTTGGACCTAAGGGAAGAAACGTTGTTCTCGATAAGAAGTACGGCGCACCCCTCATCACAAACGATGGTGTTACTATCGCTAAGGAGATCGAGCTTGAGGACCGTTACGAGAATGCAGGCGCACAGCTCGTTAAGGAAGTTGCATCCAAGACAAACGATGTAGCAGGTGACGGTACAACAACAGCTACACTCCTCGCTCAGGCAATCATCCGTGAAGGTATGAAGAACGTTGCTGCAGGCGCTAACCCGATCATCTTGAGAAAGGGTATCTCCAAGGCTGTTGATACTGCAGTCAACGAAGTATTGAGCAACGCTAAGCAGGTTGACGGTTCCAAGGATATCGCCCGTGTTGCAGCTATCTCTGCAGGCGACGAAGAAGTAGGTAAGATGATCGCTGAGGCTATGGAAAAGGTTACAGCTGACGGCGTTATCACTGTTGAAGAGAGCAAGTCAATGCTCACAGAACTCTCTGTTGTTGAAGGTATGCAGTTCGACAGAGGTTATATCTCACCTTACATGGCTACAGATACAGACAAGATGGAGACAGTTTTCGATGAGCCTTATATCCTCATCACAGACAAGAAGATCTCCAACATTCAGGACATCCTTCCTGTAATCGAGCCTCTCGCTCAGTCAGGCAAGCAGCTCGTAATCATTGCTGAAGACATCGAGGGTGACGCTCTTGCAACACTCATCGTTAACAAGCTCAGAGGCGTATTCACATGCGTTGGTGTTAAGGCACCCGGCTTTGGTGACAGAAGAAAGGCTATGCTTGAAGATATCGCTATCCTCACTGGCGGTCAGGTAATCACATCTGATCTCGGCCTCGAGCTCAAGGATACAACTCTTGACCAGCTCGGTAGAGCTCACCAGGTTAAGGTTAACAAGGACAACACAATCATCGTTGACGGTGAAGGTGAAGAGGGTGCAGTTAAGTCCCGTGTTGCTCAGATCAAGGCTCAGATCGAAGAGACAAAGTCTGATTACGACAGAGAGAAGCTCCAGGAGCGTCTTGCTAAGCTCTCCGGCGGTGTTGCAGTTATCAAGGTTGGTGCTGCTACAGAGACAGAAATGAAGGAAAGAAAGCTCAGAATCGAAGATGCTCTCGCTGCTACACGTGCTGCAGTTGAAGAAGGTATCGTTCCCGGCGGCGGAACAGCATTCATCAATGCTCTTCCTGCAATCGAGAAGCTCCTCGACGAGACAGAGGGTGACGTCAGAACAGGTGTTAAGATCGTTCTCCGTGCTCTTGAAGAACCTGTACGCCAGATTGCTGCAAATGCTGGTCTTGACGGCAGCGTAATCTGCGAGAAGATCAAGAATTCCAACCCCGGTACAGGTTACGATGCTTTGAACGACAAGTATGTTGATATGTTCGAAGCCGGTATCGTAGATCCTGCCAAGGTTACACGTTCTGCTCTCCAGAATGCTGCATCCGTATCTTCAACACTTCTTACAACAGAAGCTGTTGTTACTGATATTCCTGAGAAGGAAGCTCCGGCTATGCCTCAGCAGCCGATGTATTAATATCGTAATACGTTTTTTTCGCAATAAGTCCTCCGCGCTTACGCTTGTGCGGAAATTGCGAAAAACAGTATTACTCGTCCGTAGAAGGAAAAATTTTAGAGAACCGCTTCGATTGAGGCGGTTCTTTTTTGTTCACCAAAACAAAATGCGGGTAAAAGTGCGGCTATAACCTCATGTTTAGCCGCATATTTGTTCATAAATGTGGGAAAGTGCGGTAAATAGTGCGGCCTCAGCTGCACATATAGCCGCATTTTTCGAGGAATACTATTAAGAAAGCAGTTGCATCTGACAGACCTCTTATGAATTTAAAGAACATTTCAATCAATGAACAAGCCTTTGTGTTAGAATTAGTCTTGTTTGAGGTGAATCATGTTACAGGATAGTTTTATTGAGACAAGTGTAAAGCGCAAGAACGGGCTTACTGAAGTAATATTCAATACGTTTCTGATTGGAATCGCAATTGTTGCCATATTCTTTGCGTTCTTTGTTAATTTCCTTATCGGCGAGAATTATTTCTTCTTATCAGGAGTCGTTTCTTTTGGTATTGTTGCGGGCGTAGTTTTAATCATCAAGCGCCAGAGTAAGATTTATGAGATCGAGATATCCAATGACCTTGTGGATTGCGCCACGATTCTCGGTGACAATAAGCGTGAAGAGCTTGTAAGCTTCTCTTTAAAGGATTGTGAGTATATCGGACCTGTAACGTCTGACAGGTTTAATTCTGATAGGGAGAGTGCCAATATCGTAATCAAGATGACTGAATATAAGCAGTTCGATATTGACGATAAACACTGGTACTGGCTTTTTACTGATGAAGGCATGAAGATCCTTATCGTGTTCATGTATAAGGATGAGATGTATCCGGTATTCAGAAGGTATAACCCCAGAAATACAAAGCCTATGGCTATGCCTCACAAGCCCAAAGAGAAGGAAAAGGAAGATGAGTGATTTTCTCAAATACAATGATGTCGAAGTATACTGCAAGGCTACTGAATGCGGTATCGGAGACAAGCTTTACTGTTCCTCACTGATCGGTGATCTTCAGGAGGCTGCTGAAAGAAGCTCTAATTCCGTTGGTTACGGCACTACGTTTCTTAAAGAGAATTCTATTTGCTGGATAATCCTTAAGATGAGGCTCCATTTTAGCGAGCTTCCGAACTGGCATGAGACTTTCCGTATCAGAACATGGGCCAATTATCTGGATAAGATCTATTACGGCCGTGATTTTGAGATATACAGCAGTGATAACAGACTTATCGGACAGGCTTCTTCAACATGGATCCTGGCTGACTGGAATACCCACAGACCCGTAATTGCTTCGAAGAGACCTGAACTTCCGCCTCCGGCGATTCAGGATCCCAAGCTTGTTTTCGGTGAGAAATGCCCGAAAATCTTTTTCCCGACGAGAAATGACATCGCAGACGAGACAGAAAAGCCTGTGATCATTAAATATGCTGACTATACCGAGCTTGACCGCAACAGGCATGTAAACAACTCTCGTTATACTGCCTGGGCTTATGATGCACTGTTTAAGTGCGGTTATGACGTGTCCCTTATTGAAGATCTCGTTATCAATTACAACAGTGAGGTCAAAGCGGGGGAGAAGGTTGAACTGTTTATTGCCCAGAATGCCGATAAAGTAAGCGTTTTCGGGTATAAGAACATTGATACCAAGGTCTTTGCCTGCGAGATGACATTAAAGCAGGCCTGATTACTCAATTCATTTTGCCATTTATTATTATTTTCTTCTTATTTTGTTATAATAAGAGGTTGTATGCGCTTATCTGGCTAATCTGGAGGTTACAATGATCGAGATCAACAATCTTGTGAAGAGATATGGCGATAAGAAAGCCGTTAACGGTATCTCATTCACGGTAAATGACGATGAAGTATTGGGTTTCCTCGGCCCTAACGGTGCCGGCAAAACCACTACGATGAATATCATCACCGGATATCTGTCTTCCACTTCGGGAACAGTTAAAGTCAATGGACACGATATTCTTGAAGAACCCGAGCTTGCTAAAAAGGAGATCGGTTATCTTCCTGAGAATCCGCCGCTTTATACTGACATGACAGTCAATGAGTATCTTGATTTCATCTGTGATCTCAAGGGTGTTGCTAAGTCAAAGCGTAAGCAAATGCTCGAGAGGATCATTTCTTTAGTTAAGATCTCTGATGTTACAGACAGACTTATAGGTAACCTTTCAAAGGGTTACAAGCAGCGTGTAGGTATCGCCCAGGCGATGGTCGGCGATCCTTCGATCCTCATTCTTGACGAGCCTACTGTAGGACTTGATCCCAGCCAGATAATTGAGATCAGAAAGCTCATCAAGTCACTTTCCAAATCACATTCGATCATTATCAGCTCTCATATTCTTTCTGAGATCCAGGAAATTGCAGACAGGGTAGTAATCATCAATCACGGTAAGATTGCTGCTGTCGATTCTTTGACGGATCTTTCAAAGAGGCTTTCAGGCCAGACAAAGCTTATGCTGACCGTTGGCGCTCCTGCCAAGGAATGTGCTGCCAAGATTCAGACTATTCACGGAATCTCAGCTGCAGTTCCCAAGATCGTAAACAATAAGGTCAGCCAAATCGAACTTACATTAGTAGGTGAGAATTCCACAGAAATCAGATCAGCTATCTTCTTCATGATGGCCAGGGAAAACTGGCCGATCCTTGAGATGCGCTCGCTCGATCCTACTCTTGAGGAAGTATTCCTCAATATCACTGCAGGAAAAAGGAGGGCTTGATCAATGTACGCGATCTTTAAAAGAGAATTCCTGTCATATTTCAGATCTCCGGTCGGATATGTTTCAATTGCAATTTTCTCATTTCTTTCCGGTTTTATTTTCTATTCCCAGTTTAGCGCAGGTTCAGTAAATATCGGAAGTGAAGTTATCTCTCTCAGATCTTTCTTCATTATCATCGTACCCATTATCACAATGGGTCTTCTTGCTGAAGATAAAAAGAGAGGTACGGATATTCTGTATTACACGACTCCGGTCAGCCTCTTTAATGTAGTTGTCGGTAAGGTTCTTGCATCCTTTGCTCTGTTTGCGGTTATGTTCATCAATGTAATCATCCACATAATCGTAACCGTAGCATGCGGCGGATCTTTTGGTGTAGGCGGTGTCGGTACGATCATCGTATTCTTCTTCATGGCATTCATGTTCATTTCCATGGGACTTTTCGCCTCTGCAATTACTGACAACCAGATAGTTTCTGCTATCGTAGCATTCCTGTTTATTCTTATTACACAGCTCCTTTCTGTTATTTCCGAATATGCGTATACTGCATCATATTCAATTGTTAAAGTCCTTGGAGTTAAAGCAGATGCTGCAACTTCATTCGCCAATGCAATCAGGAAGGGAATAGCATGGCTTGATCCCTTTGTTAAAACACAGGATTTCCGTCTTGGTATTTTCTCAGTTTCATCTCTGATCTTCCTTGTATCTGTTGGTGTCCTGTTTATGTATCTGACATTCAGAGTGCTCGAAAAGAAGCGCTGGAGTCAGGCTTGATGAAGGTTGGTGATTTGATATGAGTAATAAACCCGTAACTAATAAAAAGCACAACGATGACAGAGCGCATAAGCTCAAGCTCTATTCCATCGGATCTGTCGTATTGCTGATCGGCATCGTTCTTCTCACAAATATTCTATTTGACGGAATATTCGGAAAAGTGCTTACTTTCGACTTCTCTGATTATGGACAGAACTCCATTTCAGAGGAAAGCCAGACATTCATTGATTCTCTTGCACCTGATACACACGTCAGAATTATCGGTTTGTTTAACAGACCTGATAATGTCTCCGGCACTCCTTATCAGTACATAATCCCTTTGCTCGATGATTATGAGAGGAAGTCTGATGGTAAGATCACGGTTGAATACTATGACCTTACAGAGAATCCTACGATCATTAACCAGCTTGATCCTTCAAATTCATATGATCTTGCTTCAAATGCAGATAACTTTGTAATCGAGTATAACGGCAAGATCAGGATCATTACTCCTCTTGATTGCTATTCTTATGATGAGGAACGTTACTTTTACACAGGCGTTTACTATGTTACGAGCAACAACACGGAGTATGTCTTTACCAATACGATCAATATGCTTACAAGCAATAACGTATGCAAGGCATATATCGTATCCGGATTAAAGGAAAGCACCAGTTCCTATATAACCCAGATCATGAATTCCATGTCGATCAATGTTGAGGATCTTCCTTCTTCTGATAATTTTGTAATTCCTGAAGACTGTGACCTCCTGATTTTAAACGGCCCTAATGCAGACATCTCCGAGAAGATGTATGTTGCCATGACCGACTATATCAAGAACGGCGGTAAGATCTTCATTGCTGTTGATTTCAATACGAAAAACGTAACCGAGAGATTTGACAAACTTAATCTTCTCGTTAACCAGATGGGCATCAACATTGATCCTGCAATGATCAATGAAAATGATCCCGGATATCAGAGAAGCGGATATACCATTGACCATACGGTTACTTCAACTGACACGTTCAGTGACTATTCATCAATGCCTTATTTCCATGCTACTTACAGCCGTTCTATCAGCAACTATAAGAACCCTAGTACAGGTGTTGATGTATTCCCGGTTCTCGTTACCAGCAATAATGCTTCGCTGACTGAATTTGATACTAACGGAAATGCTGTTTCCGGTGCCACTGATACAACCGGACAGTATTATGTTGCAATGTATGCGGCAAGCCAGAGTAATGGAGCACAGATGTTTGTATTCGGTACTACGAATTTCTCATCTGATGAATACATTTCAGGTTACGGCATGAATGACGTAAACGTCGAATTCTTCAAGTCATGCATCAGAAATCTTACAGGTTCAAAGTCTGCAGCTTCTATCAATGTAGAAGTTAAGAACGTTGATAACTTTGCGCTTGATAATACAAAGGCAACTACTTCGTCAGCAACAATGATGATGGTCATCTTTATGATCATTATCCCTGTTATCCTGGTCGGAATGGCTGTTATCGTTTATACAAAGAGGAAGAATCTCTGATATGAAGTCAGTAAAGAATCTTATTGTTCCTGCAATTATACTTGTTGCGCTTGTTATAAGCGCAGTAGTATATTTTGCGGTCGATAAGTATAAGAGCACCCAGGTATCAGAGTCTACCGGTGCCGGAATGATCGATGTCGTTTACTATAATCCGGCAGATATTTCCAATCTTTCCGTATATGACCGTGACAGCGGTCATACCATCAGCATAAAGTGCACTTCCGATTCTGCAGGTAATACAAGTTATGAATATCAGGGTGACGATAAGGATACAGCTGAAAGTTATTCACAGTCCAAACTTGGTTCTTATGTATACTTAATGTCTTCATTTTCAGGTTATGCGAAAGTCTCATCTTCAGGCAATTTCGCTGATTATGGGCTTGATAACCCTGCATTCGTAATTACTATTAATGCAGTTAACGGCACTTCGACTACGATAAACCTTGGCAACAGAACACCTGACGCGAAAAACTGTTATCTTAATGTTTCAGGTTCACCTGACATATATACGGTTGCTGCCGTTAAACTTGACAGTGCAAGCGTTACCGCTTTGAGTTTCCTTGATTCAAAGGCACTTAATATCAATATTGCTGATCTGAAATCCGTACATTTTGACAGAAAGAATGACAGCTTGTCACTTGATGCAAATGTTATTGTTACTGCATCCGGCATTACGGATTTTGAGTTTTATAAGCCCATAAAGCATAAAGCAAGCCAGTATTTCTACACACTTATTAATTCCGTTGTATCTCTTGAGATTAACGAATATGTTGCTGTCTCAGGCGATAATCTTGCTGCATACGGACTTGATAATCCGAATTTCCACTTTATTCTTACCCAGAACAGTGGAGATAAGACTGAATTGTATTTCAGCAAAAACATTAACGGTGTTTATTACGGTTATATAAGCGGTTCTGATTACTATTTCCTCGTAAACGAACGTCAGCTCGATGGACTTGAACTCAAAGATAATGTTCTTATCGATCCTTACGTTTGCTACTGTTATGTAAAAGATATCTCAACAATTACCGGAGTTTATGGAGACCAGACTTTCAAGTTTGAGCTTGATGTACCTGAAGGGAAGAGCATTACTTCTGAAGGTGTATTCGTTACCCTTGATGGCCGTAACGCTCAGATTTCAGATTATTCCGGAAGATCTTATTGCTCGATCCTGTTTGAAAGCATTGCATGCATCAATATCGGCGGTATCGAGACAGATGCCAATGTTAATATGGCATCAGGCCCGGTTCTTTCACTGATCTTCCTTGACAAGTCTTACGTTACAACAACATATGATTTCTATACCAGAGACTCTGATTCGTTCTATGTATGTAAAGATGGCGAATATATGGGATTTTACGTATATTCAAGAGAATTGTTTAATGACGGCGGCACGGATACTTACAGTTATGGCTGCTGGAAAGCGTATGAACTTTTAAACGAAGCTATTTCCGGAAACGTTAACGGCATCTATGACATGTCGAAAGAAGTATAAGATGAAAACCAATAAGAAACCTGAAAAGCCTATAAATAAGAATGTTTCAAAGCCTTCTGACAAGAAAAAAGAAGGCGGCATTTCGCAGAGCGTGATCCGTAAGGGTCTGACAATAGCGGTCATGATCTTTGCTGCTCTTTTGATCATCAGCATTGCACTTATTTTCGTTGTATCCAAAAAGATCGACTCTATGTCAGGCGCTGATGCCCAGATCAAGCTCTCGGCACAGGGCGGTTTCTCATGCGAGTATTCTGAAGCGCAGAAGCTTTATCCTTATGCAGACGGCGTTATTAAGATTACGTCCGAGCGTATAGCTTATCTCAACCTTTCAGGTACTGAAGTTTTCGCTCAGGCCGTATCTTATCAAAACCCGCAGTGCGTTACTTTCGGTGAGTATGTAGCGGTATTTGACCGTGACGGTTATAACTTCACTGTTCTTGACAGGGATGGTGTATGGTTCAGTAAGCCTACCCAGAATCCTGTTAAGTCTGTCCAGATGTCTGAAGACGGCTTTACCGCCGTTATCTGCGGAAGTGATGAGTCTTTCGGTGAAGTAGTAGTTTACGATAAGAGCGGCAACCAGATTGCTGTATGGACTTCTTATAACTCAGGTTTCCCGGTCTGCTGCGCATTTAATGGAGATTCAAGTCTTATAGCCGTATCTACGATCAATACGAGCGGTGCGGTTATCGTTCCTTATATCAGAGTCTTCTCAATTCAAAAGACGAACAAGGGATATGAAGTTGACGATTATGCGGTTTATACCACTGAGGATAACGTAATTTTTGCGTCGATCTGTTATGTAGGCAATAAGCTCTGCTGCTTTACTGCAAACGGATTTTACGAAGTTAAGGATAATACACTTTCAAGGATGGACACCGGTTTTTCAGCCATCGGTTATGTTAAGAAGGTCGGAAACAATCTCTTTATCACTTATTCCGACGGTGTAAGCCAGCTTAACAAGCTTGCGATCATTAACTCTTCAGACAGCATTATCTACGATTCAAATATCGGAACAAACATCATCTGCGTTGCACAGGGCGATGGTTATTACGCCATAAATGTTGATAAGAGAGTATTTGTTTTTAACTCATCCGGTGTTATTACCAACGATTATTCCGTTGATGAAGATATCATCAGAATGAATTTCCTGTCTGGCAACAAGCTCTGCGTAGTTTCTACGAGCGGTGTTCACACGATAACCTGAGGTCACTTATGGAATTGGAAGTAAAGCTCAGCTTTGACAGTAAGGAAAAGTTATACGGTCTGGCAGTATCCGACGAGTTCGCGAAATATTGCACCGATGATGTTAAGCCTGAGCCCGTACTTCTCGAAAACACTTATCTTGATACAGCCGGCATGGGCATTACTCATCGTGGCGGAATGATCAGGGTAAGACATTACAAGGGTTCCAATGAAGATTTCTACGAGTTCACCGTAAAGTACGGCGGCGGAGTATCAGACGGATTTCATAAGCGTTATGAATGGAATGCCAGAAGTGAAGATGATAAGTTCTCAATTGAGCGTTTTAAGTCATTGGTCACCGCTGACAGCGATCCTTCAGACATGTTGTCAGAAGCATTTGGCGGCATTAAAGATGAAGACATTAAGCCTATTTGCGCTAATTCTTTTAACAGGACCATATATAATCTTGCTTTCGGAGATAGTACAATGGAGGCATGTTTTGATTATGGTCTGATAACCAATTCAGACGGTTCCAAAACGGACGAGATATGTGAGCTCGAGTTGGAACTGAAATCAGGTGATCCTGCTGATATTGATCAGCTTGCGAAAATAATAACCGGTAAGACAGGCTGTGTTCCGCTTGATAATACCAAGTACGGAAGAACATTAAAGTTAGCAACGGGAACTGATCATGAGTAATAACATCTACGATTGTCTGATAATTGGCGGAGGAGCTGCTGGTCTTTACTGTGCAGCCAGACTTGCAAGGGCTGCATTTGCCGGTAAGAAAGTCCTTATCCTTGAAGGCGGCAGCAGAGTAGGAAAGAAACTTGCCCTCACCGGAAGCGGCAGATGCAATCTGTCTAATTCAGCTATAGAGATCTCAAAGTACAATACTGACGATGCTTTTAAACTTGAGAAATGTCTTAACAGATACGGATATCTGGAGACAGCTGATTTCTATGAAAATGTGTTGGGCGTAGTTCTTGAACAGAAGGGAACACTTATTTATCCGTCTACATTGAAGAGTTCTACCGTTGTTGACGCTTTAAGATTCTATCTTGCAGATTTCCATATTGAAACTGTCTTCAAAGAACATGTTACTTCAATAGTGAAAAACAAATTCTTTGAAGTAACGACTGATTCTGATGAGACATATCTTGCAAAGAATGTTGTAATTGCAACCGGCGGAATCACATATCATTCTACGGGTTCCAACGGTGATGTCGTTAATATCCTGCAAGGCATGACGGACGAATCTTTCTTCGTTCCGTTCAGGCCTGCACTTACTTCACTTACATCCGATACGCCCGGCATCAAGGCTCTTGCAGGCATCAGATGCAGAGGCGACGTTAAGGTATTAAACAGCAAAGGAATTATCAAAGCCCAGTCTGAAGGCGAGATCCTCTTTACAAAAGAAGGCGGTATCTCCGGTATCTGTGTAATGGATGTTTCTGACAACGTAGTACAGCTCATAGACGAAGGTGAAACCGATATTAAGGCAATTCTTAATCTTACAGGCAAATCAGCAGGTGAGATCTTCCAGATGATCTACATCAGACGTCAGATGTATGCTCACAGAAACTGTGCTGATGCCTTGTCCGGCATGCTTTTAAGAAACATAACTGATTTCGTAATGAAGAGCATGGATTTAAAGTGCGATAAGATGACTCTCCGTGAGCTTGATGATAAGAAGATTGCCAAGCTTTCAAATCTCTTATGTGCTTTCCCCGTAAGCGTTACAGGTTATGGAGATGCTGATAAAGCCCAGGTCTCATCAGGCGGATTTAAACTCTCCAAATTGGATGAAAACATGCAGGTCAAAAACTGCCCGGGACTTTATATTATCGGTGAAGCAGTTAACGTAAACGGTATCTGCGGTGGATACAACCTGCAGTGGGCCTGGACATCGGCAGCACTTGCAGCGGAAGGTATATCTCAGAATGTTTGAGATAAAAGTTAAGCCTGAAGTTATAAAAGACAAGCCTGTCTTGGCAAAAAATCCTGATTCGGTCCTGATTGTAAAAGAGATCAAAAGATCAGGTAATAAAGCCATGAGAGCAGGGCTTAAAGAGCTTGAAGAAGGCAATAAAGTCCTTGATATCACAAAGAAGTTCATAGATGCCAGACACGGCAAAGTTCTGATCAATTACAGATTTGATTTCATTTCTCCTGAAGAAAAGGAAATCAGAACTGAAGAGATCAATTCTACAGGTCTGCCTTATATCAATGATTTTGACGGCGATAAGGAATATAAGCGTCCTGTAGTTGTAGGTACAGGTCCTGCAGGTCTTTATGCCGCGCTCATCCTTGCAAAATACGGGTTGAGACCTATTATTCTTGAACGCGGCCCTGAGATGAATCAGAGGATCAAAGATACCGAAGCATTTAAGCAGGGAAATGGTACCGTAAAACCCAACTCTAATATTCAGTTCGGCGAGGGCGGAGCAGGAACGTTTTCGGATGGTAAGCTTTACTCAGGAATCAGTTCAGGTCTTAAGGATTTTGTCTTGCAGTCTCTGATTTCTCTTGGAGCGCCTTCGGACATAATGTACGATGCTCATCCCCATATCGGTACAGACAGGCTCAGAAAGGTCGTTACAAGCGCCAGGGAAAACATTATTGCTCTTGGCGGTGAAGTAAGATTCAATACAACTTTCCTTGGCTATAAAACATCCAAAGGCAAGCTTAACAGCATCACCGTTGAATCTGATAACGGAACTTATGAGATGCCTTGCGATAAACTTATCCTTGCGATAGGTCATTCAAGCAGGGATACATTCAGGGCACTTAACAGACTCGGAATGGATATGCAGTCCAAACCATTCTCTGTAGGCGTTAGAATCGAGCATTTAAGATCAGATATAGATACATCACAGTTCGGGTTCGATTCAGCTTATTCGCCTGATGTTACTCCTGCAATTTATAAGCTTTCATGCGATACGGATACAGGCCGCAAACTCTATACATTCTGCATGTGTCCCGGCGGCGAAGTAGTTGCTGCACAAAGTGACAGCAGAAGTGTCTGCACAAACGGAATGAGCTACCGTGCCCGTGACCGCGAGAATTCAAACAGCGCGATCCTTGTTCCTATAGATAATAATGACTATGGTGACGGAGTTCTTGACGGTATTAAGTTCCAGGAAGAACTTGAGCATAAGGCTTTTCTTGCCGGCGGCAGTACAGGAAAAGCTCCTTCAGTAAGATACGGTGATCTGATAAAGAACAGAACCACCACAGAATTCGGCAAGGTAAAGCCTTCTTTCATGCCCGGTGTTACCTGTGGCGATCTTTCTGAGGTTTTCCCTGAAGCTATACTGGATACGATCAAGGACGGCGTAAGCGCTATGGGCAGGAAGATCAAAGGATTTGACGATCCTGATGCCGTATTAACAGCTGTAGAAGCCAGAAGCTCGTCACCTGTAAGGCTCGTAAGAGATCCTGAAACTCTTCAGAGCACTTCGGTTGAAGGTATCTATCCCTGCGGAGAGGGAGCAGGTTATGCGGGCGGAATCATGTCATCTGCAATTGACGGAATAAAATGCGCCAATAAACTTGCCGATTCCTTGCTTAGCTGTCAGAAAACGCAATAATCAATGTTGTTTTACCGATTTTAGCGATAAAATCAAAACCATAAAAGCAGGAGGTGTTTCATTTATGAATCAGGAAAAAAATACAGCTGTTGTAACAGTATTGGGAAGGGACAGAGTCGGTATCATCGCTGACGTCTCAAGACTTCTTGCAGACTATGGAATCAACATCAAAGATATTTCACAGACAATCCTTGATGACATCTTTACGATGGTAATGATGGTTGACCTTAAGGATGTTGTAATTGAGGAATCAGATATCTCAGAAAAGCTCGGCGAACTCGGCAAAAAGCTCGGTGTGCAGATTACAATCCAGCATACAGGTCTTTTCAATGCCATGCATACAATCTGATTATTTAAGAGGTTCATATGATTAACGATCGCGAAATAATTGAAACGATGCAGATGTTCAACGACCAGCATCTTGATATCCGCACTATTACAATGGGTATCTCGCTTATGGACTGCGCTGCACCTACAGTTGAAGAGTCATGCAACAGGATCTACGACAAGATCTGCAAATATGCAGGAAAGCTTGTAGAGACAGGTGAGCTCATCAGCAAAAAGTATGGCATTCCGATCATTCACAAGAGAATATCAGTAACGCCTATCTCAATTGTTGCTTCAGCTTGCGGAGCAAAGGATTACACGCCTTTTGCCCAGGTATTGGATAAAGCTGCAAGAACATGCGGAGTTAACTTCATCGGCGGTTTCTCAGCACTTGTACAGAAGGGCTATACAAATTCAGATAAGGTGCTCATCGAATCCATTCCTGATGCACTCGCAGCTACAGAGCTCGTTTGTTCATCAGTTAATGTCGCTTCAACAAGAACCGGTATCAACATGGACGCTGTCCGTGACATGGGTATCGTCATTAAGAAGACTGCTGAAGCTACAAAAGAATCAGGTGCACTTGGCTGTGCTAAGCTCGTTGTTTTCGCTAACGCACCTGAAGATAATCCGTTCATGGCAGGCGCTTTCTTAGGACCCGGCGAACCTGAATGCGTTATAAATGTTGGTATTTCCGGTCCGGGCGTTGTTAAGCACGCACTTGAAGGCGTAAGAGGCAAGGACTTTGGTACCGTTGCTGAGACCATCAAGAAGGCAGCGTTCAAGATCACAAGAGTTGGTGAGCTTGTTGCAAGGGAAGCTTCAGAGAGATTAAGAGTTCCCTTTGGAATCATCGACCTCTCACTTGCTCCGACACCTGCAGTCGGTGACTCAGTTGCAAGACTTTTGGAAGAATTCGGACTTGAGACATGCGGTACATGGGGTACTACAGCTGCACTTGCTATGCTTAATGATGCAGTTAAGAAGGGCGGAATCATGGCTTCTTCTTATGTCGGCGGTCTTTCTGGCGCATTCATTCCGGTATCTGAAGATGAAGGTATGATCGCAGCTGCAAGATCAGGTTCTCTGAAGCTCGAAAAGCTTGAGGCCATGACATGCGTATGCTCCGTAGGTCTTGATATGATCGCAGTTCCCGGTGATACGACTGCTGAGACAATCTCAGGCATCATCGCTGATGAGATGGCAGTAGGTACATTCAATAACAAGACAACAGCCGTAAGACTCATTCCTGTTCCCGGTAAGAATGTCGGTGACAGTGTTGAATTCGGCGGCCTGTTGGGTACAGCGCCCATTATGGATGTTAATCGTGCTTCATGCGCTGATTTCATCCACAGAGGCGGAAGAATTCCTGCACCGATCCACTCAATGCGTAACTGATCTTTATGAAGAAGGACAAAGAGAATTTACAGGCTGACACTGAAGTAATTGAATCTGCTGAACCGCAGAAGTCTAAATTCAGGCATTTCTGGGATTACGTTAACGATTACAAGCGTAAAACAGTTGCTCTGGCTTTGCCGTCAATTGCTTTCGATATCGTATATTCGATATTCCTTTTTTCGATGGCCATTTTTAAATTCTCTTTCTGGCTTTTGGTAATGTCCTTTTACCATGTCCTTCTTTACTCGCTAAGAATTAACATCTTATACAGAGCCGGCAGGGGAGCGATCTTCAAAGGCAAGAGGTTCAGTGAGAGAGTCAATTACCGTAAGTTTTCAAGAAATCTCATCCTGCTTGATGCAGTATTTGCATATGCGGTATATCTGATCGTAAGAGGTAATGTAACTCACGACTATCCGGGCATCCTTGTTTACGCTTACGGCGTTTATGTCGCTTATAAAGTCACGCTTGCGATTATCAACCTGTTCAGGGCTCACAGGTATAAATCACTTACTGCGCTTTCATTAAGAAAGATCGGTATAGTTGATGCAATGGTTTCATCACTTGCTCTTATGTGGGCTTTTTCACACAGAGATGAAGGCCAGATATCTGAATTTGCCAGACTTATCGAAAAATACAGCGGCATTGTTGTTGTCGCCATTATCTTTATAATGGGTTTTGCGGGATGCATTACCTGCATAAAGCTCAAAGCTAAAGAAAAGAAAGAATTGAAAGAAGGAAAAACATAAATGTGGTTTGAAGAAGCAGTTTTTTATCAGATCTATCCCTTGGGATTCTGCGGAGCACCGTTCGAGAACGACGGCAAGCCTGAATCAAGGATCTTAAAGGTTCTCGACTGGATCCCGCACATGAAGAAACTGGGAATCAACGCCATTTATTTTTCACCTGTTTTCGAATCAGATACTCACGGATATAACACAAGAGATTATGGTCTCATCGATACAAGACTCGGTACTAACGATGATTTCAAAAAGGTCGTAACCAAGCTCCATAAAGAAGGAATAAAGGTAGTCTTGGACGGCGTGTTCAACCACGTCGGCAGAGGCTTCTGGGCATTTAAGGATGTTCAGGAAAAGAAGTGGGATTCGCCTTATAAAGACTGGTTCCATCTCTCATTCGACGGCAATTCAAACTATAACGACGGTTTCTGGTATGAAGGCTGGGAAGGCAATTACGACCTCGTAAAGCTCAACCTCAGAAACCCTGCAGTTATCGATCACATCCTTGATAATGTTAACTACTGGATCGATTTCTTTGATATTGACGGTTTAAGACTTGATGTTGCTTACTGTCTAGACCATGAATTCTTAAGAAGACTCCGTGAATTCACTGATTCCAAGAAGAATGAGTTCTTCCTTTTGG
This sequence comes from uncultured Clostridia bacterium, assembly GCA_947303185.1. Lineage (GTDB taxonomy): Bacteria > Bacillota > Clostridia > Saccharofermentanales > Saccharofermentanaceae > Saccharofermentans. Next base: position 16,340 of record CAMYXF010000023.1, read on the forward strand.
GTGAAGTCCTTCACGGCGAATACGGCAGAATGCTTAATGATATGCATCTGCATTCACTTACAAACTACCAGTGCTATAAGGGAATCTATTCATCCTTTAATTCTGCCAACATGTTTGAGATCATGCATTCTCTCATGAGACTCTTCGGTCCTGAAGACTGGACAGTATGCAGGGGAGCGCACCTTCTCTCATTTGCTGATAACCACGACGTTACGAGAATAGCTTCGATCTTAAACGATGAAAGATGCCTGCCGCTTGTATATACTCTCGTATTTACAATGCCCGGAATTCCTTGCGTTTACTATGGTTCAGAGTGGGGAGCAAAGGCCAGGAAAGAAGAAGGCGATCCCGCATTAAGAGCATGCTTCGAAAAGCCCGAATGGAACGCACTTTCAGATCACATCGCCAGATTGTCTGAAGCAAAGAAGAATTCCAATGCTCTCAACTACGGCGGTCTCCGTATCGTTGTTCTCACTAATAAGCAGTGCATCTTTGAGCGTAATTCAGGCGACCAGAGGATCATGGTTGCAATCAATATGGATTCAAATCCTTATACGGCTCATTTCGATGCCGGATGCGGCCAGGCAAAAGAACTCATTTCAGGTAACATCCATGACTTTGGCGGCGGCTCAACATTGCAGCCGTTCTCATCAGAAATTTGGTTAATGGAAAGATAATCATGAATCAGGACAGACCATCATCGATAACAGATAAGCGCATTAGATTTGATTCATTTTCAGGCACTGAAGATGCTTTGTTTCCTTCGAAAAAGCAAAGGCTTCCTGCCATGGGCTGGAACAGCTGGAATGCTTTCGGAAGCGGAAACACAGAAGATCTTACAAAGGCGATGGTCAATAAGATCAAGGAATTGGGCCTTGATGAATATGGCTATAAGTATGTCGTATTAGATGACGGATGCTACCGTCCTGAGCGTGTAAACGACCATCTTGAATCCGATCCCGTTAAGTTCCCGTCAGGCTTTAAAGCAATGGCCGATACAGTACATGCCGCAGGACTTAAGTTCGGTATGTATAACGATATCGGAGACAGACTTTGTTCCGGTGCGGAAGTCGGTATCTATAAGCACGAGAAAATCGACTGTGAAGACTACATCAACTGGGACATTGATTTCATCAAAGTCGATAACTGCTATTACATGTGGGATAATGCGACATTCTCCAATCCTGAGAATGCCATATATTCATATGCTCCCAATATTAAACTGATTAGCCTTGCCGGCACAACTTATTCGGCAGTAAAAGATGCTGAAATCACCGGTACACGCGCATCTGTAAAAGATGATTACGTTACCTTTATCGGTACTTTTGACGGTACCGCACCTGATCACAGTCCTGTTGGTACAAGAAGCAGTGAACTCGTATTTGAAGTAGAGATCGATGAACCTAATGTATATGAGCTTGTTGTATCTTATGCATCCGGTAAAGAAGAGGGTGTAGGAAGATGGCTTCAGATTGCAGTAAATAGCGATGTCGTTTTCGATGAGATGCTCCCCGAGACTGAATCTCCTGAGACATTTACAGATTCCGCTCCCATAAAATTAAAGCTTGTTTCCGGATTCAATAAGATAAGAATAATGAATCACAGAAGACAGGAGAATACCCTCAATTCTTATACGGAGATCCGTAAGGAACTTGAGAACTTCGGTAAAGACAGAGACATAGTATTCTCTATATGTGAATGGGGTAAGACACAGCCGCAGAACTGGGGACATAATGTAGGTGATTCCTGGCGTATATTAAATGACATCACTTTCCAGGTCGGTGCTGACGGAAATAACGGTACGGCTGCATGGGAGTGCGACTACACTACATCCATTACTTCTCAGTACAACAAAGCGGTCATCATGGATGAATTTGCCGGTCTCGATAAAGGCTGGAACGACCCGGATATGCTTGTTATCGGTATGGATGGAATCACTGAGACCATGTGCAAATCCCATATGGCCACATGGTGCATGATGAATTCACCGCTCATGCTTGGCATGGATCTGAGACGCGTAAATAAAAGCGACTGGATGTATAACCTGATCACAAATGAAGACCTTATTGCACTTGATCAGGACCCGCTTGGAGTTCAGGCAAAGCGCATATTCACAACCTTTAAGTGCGACGACCCTTCAACTGAATATATCAGAGATAACAACAGGGTAGACGTTCTTGCAAAGCCTCTTAGCAATGGTGATATCGCACTTGCTTTCTTTAACCTTAAACAGGAAGAGCACTCAGATAAGATCAGTATTTCTGTTGATCGGATCATTAATTCTATTGGACATAAATTGACTCCGTCAGCAGCTGAAAACTTCAAAAACGCTGCTTCTTATCAGTTGAAAGACCTTTTTACCAAAGAGTGCAAAGTTACTTCAGATAAAAGCTTTTCAATTGATTCCATTTCTGCCTGTGACTGCGTAGTTTACAGGATCTCACCGCTTGCATGACACGTGAACAGTTCATTCAAAGACTGCTCGAAGTATTCAAAGAGGATACCTCTGATGTCTTTTCAAATGGACTCGAAAAGGGCTGGCTTGAATTTGAAGACCAGTTATACCGTGACGATGTGATAACCAGAAAGAATATTGCCCGCATAATTCATATGTATCTGCTGAAACAGAAGCGTATTCCCGATCTTCAGGATATCAGTAAAGCGGGTGAACTCCGCGATATTTACGATTGCAGGGTTTGCGCAAAACATGTGGCTCAAATTTATTTGAGAGGTATAATGGGTGCGAAAGAATTATCTGCAAAAGGCGGATTTCTTTGGTTTGATCTTAACGGAGAAGATGATGATCATTCAATCGAAGAATATCTCATCCGAGCATATGGGATTACAAAAGAAATAGGATAGGGAAGATTTAAGTGGCAAAGAAAAAGTCATTCAAAGCTTTAATTGCAATTCTGATATCCATCGTTGTGCTTGCAGCATTATGGATTGGTATATCACTCGGACTTTATACCATGTACTTTGGCAGACGCTTTGAAACAAATACGGCATTCATGAATCATGTCGAAGCATTTGAAGGTCTTGAGCGTACGAGATATGAATTTGCATCTGATAAAGGCCAGACCATTGTCGGATACTTATATTCATCAGGAACTGAGCAGAAGGCGATAATTGTACTGGCACACGGTTATGGTGCCGGCGGACATAATTCATATCTGCCTACCATCTATTATTTTGCACAGAACGGATTTTTTGTGTTTGCTTACGATGCCACAGGAAACGATGAGAGCGACGGAAAAGCAATCGGCGGCGTACCGCAGGGCGTTATTGACCTTGATTATGCAATCTCTTTTGTTGAAGAAAGCGGTAATTTCCCTGATCTCCCCATCGGTCTTTTCGGTCACAGCTGGGGCGGTTATTCAGTATCCAATGTCCTTACATATCATCCTGAAGTTGAAGCAGTAATTGAATGTTCCGGCCCCAACAGTTCAAGCGATCTTGTTGAAGGCGGAGGGACAAAGATAATCGGACCTGTCGTTAAGGGTTTGATGCCTGTCATCAAAGTCTATGAGCGCGCCAAATACGGTGATTATGCTACCAACAATGCTCTTATCGGTTTTGCTTCGACTGATGCTGAGATTATGGTTGTTCACAGCAGTGATGACAACATTGTTCCCATCGAATACGGTTATGATATTTATTACGATGCCTTCAAAGATGATCCGAGATTCACTTTCATAAGATTAGATGGCAAAGGACATAACCTGTTCTTAAACGTAGACAATAACAGGGAATTATACGAATCATTCGTTGCGTTCTACGACGAAAATCTTTTCGAATAATAAAAGAGGTTGCCTTAACGACAACCTCTTCTGATTTATTTGTTTTTTATCCCGAATTAAAGATTCTCAAGATAATTCTTTACTGTCTCAGGAGCAGGACCGCCTGTAAGGCTTCTGCCTTCAACGCAAGTCTTAAGTGAGATTGCATCGTAAACATCTTCCTCGAAAGCAGGTGAGAATTCCTTAAGCTTATCGAGAGATACATCAAGAAGTGAGATGCCGTTCTCAATGCAGTAATGAACGAGCTTACCGGAAATGGCGTGAGTCTCACGGAAAGGAAGACCCTTCTTAACGAGATAGTCAGCCAGGTCAGTAGCGTTTGTGAAGCCGCCAAGAGCTGCTGCTTCCATGTTGTCCTTACGGATGGTCATTGTCTTGATCATGCCGGTGAAGGGAGGGAGAACTGCCTTGATGGTATCGATGCAGTCGAACATTGCTTCCTGAACTTCCTGCATATCCTTGTTATATGTGAGGGGAAGTCCCTTCATGATAACGAGAAGTGAGATAAGATCTCCGTAAACACGGCCTGTCTTACCACGTGTAAGCTCAGCTACATCAGGATTCTTCTTCTGGGGCATCATGGATGAACCTGTAGAATAAGCGTCATCTAATTCATAGAACTTGAATTCCTGTGATGCATAAAGGATTATCTCTTCACTCATACGTGAAAGGTGCATCATGAGGATTGAGCATGCGGATGCAAACTCGATTGCAAAGTCTCTGTCAGCAACACCGTCCAAAGAGCAGAGTGTTACTCCGTTCATTCCAAGCTGTTCTGCTACGAAAGCACGGTCAAGAGGATATGTTGTTCCTGCAAGAGCGCCGCTTCCCAGAGGAGAGACGTTTGCACGTTCCTTTGCTTCATTGATTCTGTCGATGTCACGCTTGAACATCTCGATATAAGCGGAAAGATAGTGGGCATATGTGATAGGCTGTGCTCTCTGAAGGTGAGTATAACCTGGCATGTATGTCTCGGTATTAGCCTTAGCGATCTCAACCAATGTATCGAGAAGGTCGTCTAATAACTCAATAATCTCGCCGGCTTCGTCAACCATATAAAGACGCTGGTCCAAAGCAACCTGGTCATTTCTTGAACGGCCGGTGTGAAGACGCTTTCCGGCATCACCGATACGGTTTGTGAGTTCTTCTTCGATGAACATGTGGATGTCTTCAGCATCTGAATCAAATGTCAGCTTGCCGGATTCGATATCTTCCTTGATAGAAAGAAGTCCGCTCTTAATGTCATCAGCATCTTTCTGTGAAATGACGCCCTGCTTAGCAAGCATCTGTGAATGAGCGATGGAACCTTCAATGTCCTGGCTGTACATCTTACAGTCGAAGGGAAGAGAAGAATTGTAATCGTTTACTTCTTTGTCAGTTGCCTTTTCGAAGCGTCCGGCCCACATTTTCTTTGCCATATATTTACTCCTTTGTGTAATCAGGATCTATTCTGACCATCTCGGCCAGTGCCTTATTACGGTAGTTAAGATCTTCACGGAGCGTGAATCCCTGTGATTCCCAGAATGCGTTGCCGCCTTCGTTTTTCTTGAAAGCAACGAGAAGAACCTTATTGATTCCTTCTGCCTTAAGAGCATTAAGTGCCAGATCGACTAACTTGCCGCCGACACCTTCACGTCTGCAATCAGGCGATACGCATGCATGCTGGATGATTCCACGTCTTCCGTCGTGTCCACATAATATTACACCAACAACCTTACCCTCACAAACGGCTACAAAGGATGTAGTAGGGTTACGCTTGAGATACTTTTCGATGCCTTCTCTGGAATCGTCCTTATCGTTAAGTCCGTTACCGCATTTTATCCAAAGGTCGTATGCTTCCTGGTAATCTTCAATCGTCATCAGTCTGTATGTGATATTCATATGTGCCTCCTGGAAAATGTACAGTTTTTTGTACAGGAAAAACGATGAAAAAACTAGACAAAAAACTGGATTTTATTGTTTTCCAGGTTTTTGTCCAACAAAAACTGCGAAAAACATAGACAAAAAACTGTACACTATTTAATAAATCAAAAAGGGCTGCCTCACAACAGAGACAGCCCTCATAAATCTTAGTTAAAGAATCAGAGTAAACCGTTCTTCTGCTTCATCTTAGCGTTAACTTTCATAGGGAGACCGAAGCAGTTGATGAATCCGCCTGCATCAGCCTGGTTGTAAACGTCATCAGCCTCAAATGTAGCGATCTCAGGATCGTAGAGGGAGAAGGGTGATGTTGTGCCTGCAGGTGTGCAGTTACCCTTGTAGAGCTTCATCTTAACTTCACCTGTAACAACTTCCTGTGTCTTGTCTACGAATGCGGAGAGAGCCTCGCGGAGAGGGTGGAACCACTGACCATAGTAAACGAGTTCGGAGAACTTCTGTGCTACGAGGTCCTTGTAGTGGATTGTGTCACGCTCAACTGTGAGGAGCTCGAGCTCTCTGTGAGCTGCGAAAAGGAGAGTTCCGCCAGGTGTCTCATAAACGCCACGGCTCTTCATACCAACGAGACGGTTCTCAACGATATCAGCGATACCGACACCGTTAGCTGCAGCAACTTTGTTGCAGTATCTGAGGAGGTCAGCAGGAGAGAGCTTCTGTCCGTCAACTTCAACAGGGATACCCTTCTCGAACTTGATTGTTACATATGTAGGAGTATCAGGTGCCTTTTCAGGTGATACCATGAGCTCAAGGATCTTGTCGAGGTTAGGCTCGTTTGCAGGATCTTCGAGATCCATACCTTCGTGAGAGAGGTGCCAGAGGTTCTCGTCCTTGGAATAGTTGTTTTCCTTTGTAACAGGAACGTCGATGCCACGAGCTGTAGCGTAGTCGATCTCTTCGTCACGAGACTTGATGTCCCAGATTCTCCAGGGAGCGAGGATCTTCATATCAGGATCGAGAGCCTTGATGGAAAGCTCAAATCTTACCTGGTCGTTACCCTTACCTGTGCAGCCGTGAACGATTGTTGTGCATCCGTTAGCGTGAGCTGCTTCAACGAAGTGCTTAGCGATAACAGGACGAGCCATAGATGTACCGAGAAGGTACTTGCCCTCGTAAACTGCATTAGCCTTGAGTGTAGGGTAGACGAAGTCTGCTACGAACTCATCAGTAATGTCTTCGATAATGCACTTGATAGCGCCGCACTTAAGAGCCTTCTTCTCAAGATAGTCGTGATCTACACCAACGCCAACTTCACCGCAGTAAGCTACGACTTCGCAGTCATAGTGCTCAAGAAGCCAAGGGATGATGATAGAAGTATCAAGTCCGCCGGAATAAGCCAGTAAGAATTTTTCTTTTGCCATAAGGCACCTCCGATTTATGAATATTTATGCATAACTTTGTATAAACTTTGCATATCATACACTTGACGACCATTTAAGTCAACACAAAGATTTTAATAACGTCGCTATATTAAAACAAGTAAGA
>CAMYXF010000024.1 GCA_947303185.1 uncultured Clostridia bacterium
TTAATGAACTTATCGTCAAAGAGGTCGAATACCTGCTGGGGCGTAAGCTCGTTCTCGGTACCGTTCTCTTCTGTTGCTGCCTTAACGATTGGCAGGAAATCACGCTGGAATCTCTTCGGCAGCTGTACACCGAAATAAGACTCCATGACATAAGCGATTCCGCCTCTTCCCGACTGGGAATTGATCCTGATGATAGGCTCATATTCTCTGCCGACATCTTTCGGATCGATAGGAAGATAAGGAACTGCCCAAATGGCTTCGTTTCTTTCTTCCATCTTCTTGCGGCCTTTATTGATGGCATCCTGGTGAGAACCTGAGAATGCAGTAAATACAAGCTTTCCGGCCCAAGGATGTCTGGGCTCGACCTTCATGCCTGTGAGTTCTTCATAGATATCAATGGTCTTATTCATGTCAGAGAAATCAAGACCGGGGTTGATACCGAGCATCATCATGTTGACCGCAAGAGTTATGAGGTCAACGTTACCCGTTCTCTCACCATTTCCGAAAAGAGTACCCTCTACCCTCTCGCCGCCTGCCATAAGTCCGAACTCTGATGTGGCAACTGCGGTTCCTCTGTCATTATGTGTATGCAGAGAAATGATGATCGAATCTCTCCACTTTGTATTTCTGCAGAAATACTCGATCTGGTCGGCATATACGTTGGCTGTCTGATACTCAACAGTCTCAGGCAGATTGATTATTACCTTGTTTTCAGGTGTAGGTTTCCAGCAATCAAGGACTGCATCACAGATCTTAACGGAGAAATCCAGCTCTGTATCTGAGAAGGCTTCAGGCGAATACTCAAGAATGAACTTGGTACCGCTCTTATCCTCATTGATCCTGTCGATGATCATTTTCGCGCCTTCAACAGCGAGATTGATGCATTCATCGCATGAAAAACCGAACACAACGTCTCTGTGGAGCGTGCTCGTAGCATTATAAAGATGGATAATGACTGAAGGAGCGCCCTTTACGGCTTCCATTGTCTTATCGATTATGTGGCTTCTGGACTGTGTAAGAACCTGAATGGCAACGTCATCAGGTATGAGATCATTGTCGATCAGATATCTGCAGAAGTTAAAGTCTGTCTCAGATGCTGCCGGGAAACCGATCTCAATCTGCTTAAAGCCGACTGCGCAAAGATACTGGAAGAACTCGACCTTCTGGTCAAGAGTCATGGGAACTTCCAACGCCTGATTACCGTCTCTTAGATCAACAGAACACCAGATCGGTGCTTTTGTGATCTTTTCAGAAGGCCACTTACGGTCCGGCAGTTCAACTGTCGGATGCGCCTTATATCTGCGGTAATTCATGTCAGCCATAAACTTTCCTCCACCCTGAAGCTTATAACTTATTTAAGTTCATTTACGAGGTCTCTGAACATATCGCCTCTATGCTCAAAGTGCCTGAAATGGTCGTAGGACGTACCTATAGAGGACATAATAACAATCTCTCCGGGTTTTGCCCACTCTCTTGCCTTATTCAATGCTTCCTTATATGCATTTACGACATTCTCGCGTGTCTCGGGGAACTCGTATACATCGCCTTCCTTATCGGGAATACGGTAGATCTCATACTTACGGCCGTTTGCTTCCTTCTCGATGATGTCAGTAACGAGATCGGCGTTTGATCCGTACATGATGATCCTGTCGCAGACGTTAAGGATTGAATCTCCAAGACCTGTATAGATGCACTTCTTATCAGCGCCACCACAGATAAGGACCCCCTTTTCGTTGCGCGCCGCAAGAGCCTTCATGGTATTAAGTGAACGGTTCGGTGATGTATCGATTGAAGAGTTATACCACCTTACACCGTCAAGCTCTCTGATAAACTCGATTCTGTGAGGGACGCCCTTGAAGTTCTTGGCGACATAAGCAATGTCTTCAGGCTTAACATAGTCAATGACTGCGCATGTTGCAGCAAGGAAGTTCTCAACGTTGTGCTCACCCGGGATAAAGATCTCATCAACGCCACAGATATCGGTTTTCGAGCCCTTGTCCTCATAAATGAGTCTGCCGTTCTCAACATAAGCCCTGCGGTAAAGTGGAGAATCAGTTCTCTCAACATTTGCCTTGTCAGCGGAGAACAGATCAACTCTTGATCTTGCGACATCCTTCATGTCGTAAGTGAGGTCGCATCCGGCATTAAGAACAACTTTGCCGAAAGGTCCCTGGTTCCTGAAGATATTGACCTTGGCCTGGATGTACTCATCGTAATCGGTATGGAAATCCAGATGATTCGGAGTAATGTTCGTGATGATAGCAACATCTGCAGGAGTCTTCATGCCCAAAAGCTGGAATGAAGACAGCTCAAGAACGACCATGTCATCAGACCACATCTGGTCGACCTTATCGAGCAAAGGTGTTCCGATATTTCCGCCTACCCATACTGTATAACCGGAATTCTTTAAGATCTCAGCAGTAAGTGTCGTAGTTGTTGTCTTACCGTCAGATCCTGTGATTGCGAAAATCTGTGCAGGACAAAGATTCATGAACAGTTCCATCTCAGTTGTAAGGATGGAACCCTTCGCTTTAAGTGCCTGAAGCTCAGGTGTTTCAAATCTCATTTTCGGAGTCTTGAAAACGATGTCATAGAAATCATCTTCGAGATGGGAAAGATAATTCTCGCCCAAAGACCACTCGATACCTTCGGCACAATCAGCCAGAGCTTCGATATTCTTCTTAAGCATAGGATCGTCAGCTGTCATCTTATCGCATGCAGTAACCTTGCAGCCCAAAGAAACAAGCCATCTGATCAGAGGTGTATTAGATATACCGACACCGATAACGGCTGCTTTCTTGCCGTTGATAAATTCCTTAAAATCATCAAAATTCAAATTGCTCATATTCACTCCTTTTATCCGGATATGTACGAAGCATAGAGCTTACTGTAAAATCCGCCGTTCGCGATAAGCTCATCGTGTGTACCGATCTCTGATACCTTGCCGGCGTCAATAACTACGATCTTGTCGCAGTTTGTGATCTGCGAGAGCCTGTGCGCAATTATAATACTTGTCCTTCCGTTCAGAAGCTTTCTTACAGCCTTCTGGATACGGTCTTCGGTAACAACGTCAACAGATGATGTAGCTTCATCAAGGATCATGATCGAAGGATCTGAAGCCATTGCCCTGGCTATTGTCAGAAGCTGCTTCTGGCCTTCGGATATATCATCCCTGTCGTTATCGATCATTTCATTATACCGCTTTGGTAATTTCCTAATAAACGAATCTGAACCTGACCTCTTACCTGCCTCATAGACCTGTTCGTCTGTAATATGAGGGCCTGAGAATCTGATATTTTCCATGATCGTGTCGTCAGAAAGCCAAGTGTCCTGGGTAACAAATCCGATATAGTGTCTGAGTTCAGATCTCGGAATATCCTTAATGGACTTGCCGTTAATTAAGATATCGCCTGAATCGGGTTCATAGTAACGCATAAGAAGATTGATCAATGTCGTCTTGCCGCATCCGGTAGGACCAGCGATAGCGAAGGATTCGCCCTTGCCAACCTTGAATGAAATATCCTTAAGAACGGGCTTACCCTCAACATATGAGAATGAGACATTCTTAAACTCAATATCAAACTGCTTATTCTTGTCAGGCAGCTTATCAGCCACCTTCTCTTCTGGTATCTCTTCGCTGTCGAGATAATCGAAAATCCTGGCAAGGCATGCAAAACTGTCAGTAAGTTCGGTATAAACAGCCGTCAAATCATTGATAGGCTTCATGAACTGGTTTGCATATGCCAAAAGCGACATTAACGCGCCAATTGAAATAGCACCGCCGATTCCCGCATAACAGCCTGACAATACAACTCCTGCATAGATAAGTGCATTTACAAATCTTGACGAAGGATTGCTGATTGAAGACAGGAACGTAGCCTTAGTAGATGTCTTACGGTATTCGCTGTTAAGCTTATCGAATCCTTCAATCCTTGCATCAGTTACGTTATAGATCCTGCACTCTCTGAAGTTCTTAACAGATTCACCTACATAAGCTGTCTGCTGTGATCTGATCTTCGCCTGTGCGGCAAATGACTTATATGCGCCTTTGGCGATCAAATAAGATACGGCAATGGATACAGGCGTAAATACAACGACGATAAGAGAGATCTTCCAGTTGATGTAGAACATTACTGCAAGAGTGATAAGTACTGTAGCAAGGCCTGATGCAAACTGGTTTAAGAACATCAGCATACCGTCGGATACTGTTTCAACATCGCTGATAATGAAGCTCTGAAGCTTACCTGCAGATGTCTTGTCGATATAAGACATCTTTACTCTGTGCATTTTCGCATATGTCGCATTTCTTAAGTTAAGACCGATTGAATATGCAACGCGGTTATTCATCTTGATAAGCGCGAACTGAAGAATTGCTGCAGCAGCGATAAGTGCGACGATTATCACAATAAATCTGAAAAGAACATCCATGTTCCCAAGATTATCGATTGCCTTACCTGCAAAGAAAGGAATTGCAACAGTCGCTGCACCATAGAATATGCCGATGATTACTGACAATACTGCAATCGCTGAAGCTCCTTTTAAGAATGAGAACAGGCGCTTTAATGTCTTTACGTTCATACGGCGCCTCCCTTGATCTGCAGGGAATTCATATACCTGTAGTTCTCAGATATCTTAAGGAGTTCTTCATGGGGCGCAACTGCTTCGATCTTGCCGTCATCCATGAGGATAATACGGTCGCAGTTCATACAAGTCCTTACCTTCTGCGAGATAAGGATTACAGTAGGCTTTTGAGAGAGACTGTCGAGATTTCCGAGAAGTCTTTTCTCCGTTCCCCAGTCCAAAGCTGATGTTGAATCATCAAGGATAACAAGACCGGGCTTACCTGCCAAAGCTCTTGCAATACCTATCCTCTGTCTCTGGCCGCCTGAAAGACCGGCACCACCGTCAGAGATCTCATATTCAAGACCTTCAGACTTGGTTGCAACAACATCATCACTGCATGATAACTTGCATGCTTCATTGATGTCATTATCAGACAGACCGTTTCTTCCGACTGTGATGTTATCTTTCAAAGAGCCTTTGAAAAGTCTTGTCTTCTGAAGGCTCATTCCCACTGATGAAGAAAGGCTTGCAAGAGAGATGTCTCTTATGTTGATACCATCAAGCGTAACTTCACCTTCGGTAGGATCGTATATACCCGCTATGAGAGAAGCCGCTGTAGACTTACCGCAGCCAGTACTTCCGATGATGCCGATTGTCTCACCGGGCTTGATATCAATTGAGAAATCCTTGACGGATTCTTCGTTATTACCCTGGTATGTGAAAGAAACATTCTTTAATGAAACCGCAACAGGCTTCAAAGGCTCAAGAGTCTTAGTTCCCTTGCTTGCAGTACTTAAAACATCAGTAAGGCCTTCTTCCCTCTTAAGACATGCATAAGCTCTTGATACTGAGACGATAAGATTTGCAAGCTTAACAAGCTCTATAAGGATCTGCGACATGTAGTTATAAAGTGCGACTACCTGACCGTCAGTAAGATCGCCGATATTAAAATGCACGGCACCTCTGTAGATAAGAAGGCAGATTCCGAGATTAACTACCACATAAGTAAGAGGATTAAGCCATGAAGCAAAATCAGAAGCTTTGATCTGAGCAGATTTAAGAACACTGCTCTTTGCTTCGAACTTTGAATAATCGTCAGCGGTCTTATTAAATCCGCGGATTACCCTCTCTCCTGCAATTCCGTTTGAAGTCTTCTTAACCAGGCTGTCCAAACCTTCTCTTGCCTGCTTATGACGGAGGATCGAGAGCTTCATGTTAAGGCCGATAACAACAGCCATAAGAGCAGTACAAACAACAAAGATCAATGCCATAGAAGGCTTGACGACTGCTGCCATGATGCATGCGCCGACAACAATGAAAGGCGATCTCAAAAGAAGTCTTAAGAAAAGATTGATACCTGTCTGAATCTGATTGACGTCAGAAGTCAGAAGAGTGACCATGCTTGAAGAGCCGATCTTTTCGTAATCGCTTATGGAAAGTGTCTGAAGCTTATCGTGAAGGCTCTTTCTGATACCGGATGAAATACCGCATGCCGAATAAGCTGCGAAGTACTGGGCCGTAATGGCACTTGCAAATCCGACGATTGCAAACAAAGCAAGGATCGGTACGTGTGTCCAGACATAATGCATGTCTGCCTGCTTGATACCATAATCAATAATGCCTGCAACGATCAATGGAACGGTCAATTCAAAGCATGCTTCAAGAAGCTTAAACACAGGGCTTAAGATCGAAGCAGCTTTATATTTTCCGATGTGATCGAAGATGAGTTTCATATTTAATCAGGCAAGGTCCTTCTTAAACTTGTTGCACTCACGGATAACTTCATCAAGATCAAGAGAAGTATATTTGCCGTCTTCATAGAGGATCTTACCGTCGATCATTGTCATCTTAACAACTGAATTATCTGCACTGTAGACAATGTTTCTAACGACATTATTCTCAGGCTGCATCGAAGGCTTATTCATGTCGATCATTATGATGTCTGCCTTCTTGCCCTGATCGAGAATATCAGAATCCTTAAGTCCCATGCAGAGAGCGCCGCCAGTTGTACCGGCCTTAAGGATCTTAAAGGGATCAACAGCTGCAGCGTTATTTGTCTCAACATTGGAAAGAACTGTAGAAAGATACATTTCACGGAACATTGAAAGTGCATTATTTGAACCTGCACCGTCAGTACCGATCGCAATGTTCAGGTCTTTCTCGATGAACTTATAAACAGGTGTAATACCGCTCGCAAGCTTTAAGTTTGAGCAAGCATTGAATACTGACCAGAGGTCTCTCTTCTTGAAGATATCTCTGTCTTCATCAGTAAACCATACGCAGTGGAATCCGCCACCGCCGAAATCAAAGATTCCGAGCTTATCGAAAAGAACAGCGGGTGTAACGCCATATCTTTCAAGGCAGCCGTCAACCTCAGCCTTAGTCTCTGAGATATGTGTAAATACCGGTGCCTCATACTTATGGGCAAGGTCAGAGATGAATTTAAGATTATTCTCGTTTGTAGTATATTCAGCGTGGAATCCGTATATGAATGATACGAGAGGATCGTAATTATTGAGAGATTCATAGAATCCTTCGAGTTCTTCCATACCGCCGAAATCATTTGCAGCTCCGCAGAAAACATGTCTGAATCCAGTCTCTACTGCAGCTTTGGCATTATCTTCTTTATGGAAATACATATCAAAACAAGCAGTAATTCCGCCTGCAAGATAGTCAGCATACGCAAGTTTAGAGAACCAGTAAACATGTTCCGGAGTGAGCTTAGCTTCTCTCGGGAAAATAGCCTTGAAGAGCCAGTCATTAAGACAGTACTCATCAGCTAAAGATCTAGAGAAAGTCATAGCGGAATGTGTGTGTGCATTCTTAAGACCGGGCATCAGGAGATTGCCTTTGCAGTCAATTTCCCTGTCGAAAGTTTTATCAGCATTTTCAACAGAAGGTCCGATGTATGAGATACGGTCATTATCTGTCCATAACTCACCTTCGATTACGTTCTGATCCTTCATTGTAAGAATTCTTGCATTATAAAAACGTACTGACATAAAGTATCTCCTTCTGAAATTCTTATAAGAGCGGTGCCCAAAGTCTTAAAATTGACTTTAAGAATCTGACAATGACATTGGGTCTTCTGCGGTATTTTTCGGTAACGTTACGACACTCCTCAAAAGAGGCAAGGAAATCATCCTTAATATCTGCGATACAGTCAGTTTTAAACATGTAGACGGCATTCTCGAAATGGTGGTAAAGGCTTCTGAAGTCAAGATTGATAGTTCCGACTACAGCGCATTTATCATCACAGATACATGTCTTTGTATGGTTAAATCCGGGCGTATATTCAAAGATCTGGACGCCGCTTGTAACGAGCATGTTGTAATAAGATCTGGTTACGTGATAAGTAAACTTCTTATCAGGAATACCCGGAGTCATGATCCTTACGTCAACGCCTCTTTTCGATGCGATCTGCAAAGCTCTTGCAAGCTCATCGGAAAGGACGAGATAAGGCGTCATGAACCAGCAGTAATCCTGTGCATTGTTGACCATATTAAGATAAACGTTCTCGCCTATCGGTTCGTTATCAAGAGGACTGTCACAGTAAGGAACGCAATATCCGCCTGCTGTGGTAACCGGTTCGATCTCAACGGGCTCAAACATGAGCATGTCATCGTCCTTGCTCTTGAGATCAGCAAAGTTCCACATCTCTACGAACATTGCAGTTAAGCTCTGGACAGCGGGACCTACGAGCTTGATGCCGTTGTCTTTCCAGTGTCCGTAAGGATTAACCATGTTGAAATATTCATCAGCGATATTGTATCCGCCCGTATAACCGACCTTGCCGTCAACAACCATGATCTTTCTGTGGTCACGGTTATTCATAAAGAGAGACAAAACGGGATAAGCAGGATTAAATGCGTTGCACTTGATGCCTTCAGACTCAAGAAGCTTAACGAACTGTCTGCTGATGAAAGTAAATGAACCTACATCGTCGTAAAGAACTCTGCAGTCAACGCCGGCAGCAGCCCTCTCCTTCAATGCTTCATGAAGCGGCTCAAAAGCTTCTTTAGTCTCTATCGCGTGATATTCGATATAAACAAACTTTTTAGCCTTCTTAATGTCTTCGATCTGGTCTTTATAGCAATCGTAAGCAACCGGATAGTATTTAATGTCTGTTTTGTCGTAAATCGGGAAATTGAAATTTCTCAGATACTTGGCATTTGAAGCTCTGGCCGGGTCTTCACCTCTCATCTCTTCGTAAAGATGATCGTTATAGTTCAGATGGCTGAAGATCATGAGATCAACCTGAGCGAGTCTCTTCTTGATCTTATGCTTGGAACTGCTGAAGTTGTTAAGCACATAGAACAGAAGTCCCGGAACAGGAAATGCCAGGATAGCAATAACCCAGATAAGCTTGAACGCGTCGCTGTGGTCTCTTGAATTGATACCAAGGACTACGATTACGGACAAAACTCTGACCGCGATATCGACCGGCGGGAATTTATTACCCAGAAAATATAAGAGAACGACAAAAGCAGCAATCTGCGCAAGAACAAACAGACCGAAGATTATTATTCTTCCGACGCTGTTCTTGATCGCAGATTTCTTTTCTACCGTTCTCTTTGAGCTCATTATCCGATGTTCTCAATAAATGCTTTATAACCGAGATAGAGATAATAAAGATCTATCTTTGAGATGACTTCAACAGGAGCATGCATTGACCATACCGGAACACCCATATCGACTACGTCCATGCCGAGTTCGGCCATGATTGCAGCGATAGTTCCGCCTCCGCCTGCATCGATTCTTCCGAGTTCGCCTGTCTGCCACGGGATAGAGTTCTTCTCGAAAATATCAGTGATCTCAGCAATGAAATCGCCTGTAGCTTCAGAACAGCCGGACTTACCTCTTGCACCTGTGTACTTCTCGATCTTAAGACCGTGAGACATGAATGCAGTGTTATTCTTCTCGAATACGCTTGCATACTTGGGATCGTAAGCTGTTGTTACATCCGTAGAGAGCATCTTTGTATCAGCAAGAGCCTTACGGAACTTTAATGTATTGAACTTGTCGATACCGCCTTCAGCCTTTGCAAATACTTCCATGAGGAAGTTCTCATAAAGGTTGGAAGTTGCACCGGAATTGGAATAAGAACCGATCTCTTCCTTATCTGTCAGGAGACATACGCATGTCTTCTTGGGCTTTTCCTGTGCAAGAAGTGCTCTTAATGCAGGATATGCGCAGACCTTGTCGTCGTGACCGTAAGCAGCGATATAAGCTCTGTCAAAGCCGACGTCTCTTGCGTGAGTAGCAGGAACGATCTCGATCTCAGCTGATACGAAATCCTTCTCCTTGATGCCATACTGCTCAAAAAGGAGCTTAAGAACGCCAGCCTTGAAGATCTCCTTAGTCTTCTTGTCTTCTGTGCAGGGAATGCCGCCGATGATGACATTTAGGTCCTCAGCAGGAATGAACTCAGATGCTTTCTTAGTCATCTGCTCATTGCCAAGGTGAGGAAGAAGATCTGTGATATAGAAAACCGGATCTGTATCCTTCTCACCTACTACGATCTGATGAGCCTTACCGTCGTTTGTAAATACAACGCCGTGTACAGCCAAAGGGATCGTTGTCCACTGATACTTCTTGATACCGCCGTAATAGTGGGTCTTGAAGTAAACAGTATCGTTATCCTCATAGATAGGATTGGGCTTAAGGTCGAGTCTGGATGAATCGATATGCGCGCCAAGGATGTTAAATCCTTCAACGGGACTCTTCTTACCGATAACCGCTGCGGCAAAACCCTTGCCCTTAATGCTCTGGTAAACCTTGTCACCGGGCTTTAATGTCTCTTTTGAAGCGATATCAACATAACCGAGTTCTTCTGCAGCCTGAATGGCATTAGCAGCGAATTCACGCTCAGTCTTTGAATTGTCGAGGAACATCTTGTATTCTTCAGCAAATTCAAATGTAGCGTTCATATCATCTTCAGATGCTGTCTCATAAAGATTGGGAAATTCAGCGAAAAGCTCGCTTGCTTTGATTTTATTGGTTTCTTTCTTTTTAGGCATAATATCACCTCTTTCTACGAACTTTATGATACCATACTTATAATTAAATATATTAAAAGAAAGAAATTTATGATTACAGACGGACATAACCATACAAAACACTTCTCGGTAGATGCCGGACAGACCATAGATGAGCTTGTAGCTCAGGCAACATCCCACGGATGCAAGAGGATAGGAATAACCGAACATTACGAGATTGACTATCCCCCGGACGGCCTTGACTGGATGTTCGACATCAATGAATATAACGAGACTTTCAAGGCTTGGAAAGATAAATTCGGCTCACAGATCGAACTTCTGATGGGTATCGAGTTCGGTTACCAGACCCATGTCGCAGAAGAGATCGATAAAACAGCTGAATGCGCTCCATTTGACGTTGTCCTTTTGAGCAACCACCTCTTCAGAGGAAAGGACTTCTATAAAGACCGTGAATGCTATGAACTGCCAAAGAAAGATCTGCACAAAGAATATATCGGAATAATGGCCGAGATGTGCGAGAAATGCAATAACTTTGACGTTGCCGCACACTACGATTACATCAACAGATATACTCCCAACAAAGACAGTTACGTTCTTTACGAAGACTGTCCAAAGGAATTCGACAGATTTTTCGAAGCCCTGATATCAAAAGAAAAGGCTTTGGAAATCAACACAAAATCGATCCAGAAGCATAAAGAAGGCGGATTCGGAAGACATCTCCCCGACCCTGAAGTTATCAGAAGATATAAGGAAATGGGCGGAAAGCTTATCTGCTTCGGATCAGATTCACACTTCCCGGGTACATTCGGTGTTTATTTCGATGAAGCTGTTGAATACATAAAATCATTCGGATTCAAGGAAGCCGTTTATTTCAAGCAGCATAAGCCTTATTTCGAACCGCTTTAATCTCTTGAAGCATCAACTCATTAACAAAACGGGGTGCCTCAGATTTGAGACACCCCGTAATTGTTTTACTTTCTAACGAACCTGAAAACGTTACCCTTATCGTCATCAGACATATTACTTATGTAATTCATGTACAAGTCGGTTACATAATCGTTTCTGCCCGAATCGCTAAGCTGCTTTAAGGCTGCAACGGCTTCGTCTCTTCTGCCGAGAGAGAAAAGTCTGATTGCTTCTCTAAGTTCCTTGTTGTTAGCAGAACGCTGAGGTCTAATCGTGTCAGGGAGACAGTCAAGGACTTCATAAAGCGCGGTAACTTCGTTAACGCCTGCAACCTGTACGATACCGAGATATCTGAGGTCAAGAGAATCAGGATCAGCCATTCTGTCGATAGTATCCTTTGATACGAGCATCGCGGTCTTGTACTGCTTTGTAAGCGATTCAAGTCTGGAACTCATGTTAACCGTCTCTGAAATAACGGTACCTGAAAGTCTCTCCTCCTCACCTACAATACCGACCATGGCCATACCGGTGTGAATACCGATACCGATATTAATGTCGCTGACCTTAAGTTCTTCGGCAGTTCTGGGATCAAGAACGATGGTCTTGTAAAGCTCGATACCGCATCTTACGGCGTCGTCAGGTTTCTCGAAAAGTCCCATTACAGCATCACCGATATACTTGTCGACAAAGCCGTTATTGTTACGTACGATAGGTCCCATCTTGCCGTAAATTACGTTTGCAAATGCAAAGTTTTCTTTTGCGGTCATCATCTCTGAATTGATGGAGAAACCTCTGATATCACAGAAAAGCACGGTAAGTTCGCAGCTCTTTGCATCACCCAGTGAAAGATCCGTAAAGTTCTCTTTTCCAAGCAATTCCCTGAATTTTTCAGGTACGAATTTGTAGTAGAACTTCTCAGTCTCATCCTTTTCATCAAAGAGTTTTTCGAGGTTCTGACCCATCTCGTTAACTTCATTACAGATCTGACCGAGCTCGTCTTTGGACTTGTAATTAACTCTTGCTGACAAATTACCGTTAGAAATCTGTTTAACGGCATTGGAAGCTTTCTTAATTACGCGCATCGTATTAAACGAAGTAAGGACGATAAGACCCGTCAAAGAAACAATTATCAGGAATGCACATGCGATAACGGAAACCAGGTTGTTTTCTCTCTCTGAATACAGAGTAGCGCTGTCTGTACTGACCATAAGATAATATCTACCTGTGTTATCTTTGTCTTTGATCTGGCCGAAAACGGATATTCTGGAAGACAGAGATTTATCGTCAAATACCGACAACATGGTATCTGAAACGTACCCCTCACCTGCACCTTCAAGGTCAGTAAACATATCGTAACTGAACACCTGGAGAGGCATGTAATAGTAATCATCAGAAGCAACTTCCAAAATATAATCATCGCTTGCCCTGTAAACAACGGTGAACACATAGTCGTTACTCCAGTTACCTGAGTTTCCTGAACTGAGCTTGTCAAACTTATCCATAAGCTCGGCATAACTCTTTCCCGTATTTTCATTTGCGGTCATGAGATCAGCAAAATCAAAACCATCGAACTCATCTTTAGCAAGATCGCAAACCATTGACAGTTCCCTGTTGGTATTGACCCTGATCTGCTCATCAAAATGACCGTAAGCATATACAGCAACAGCAATCGTCAGGAATATGATTACGGGAAGAATTATTATCAAATGCTTATAAAGAAGTGTCTTTTTGCGGATTATAAGATTAATTACAATCGCAATGATAACAAGCGACAAAAGAACTTCGAGCAACAGGAAAAAGCTCATTAAAATTGTCGGTTTGAACGTAATGACCGGTTCTTCAACTTCGAGATTTCCGTCCGTATAAGTCAATATTCCGTATTCAAGACATACTATCAATGTATCAGAATCCGAACCGTTTAAGCGGCAGGAATCAAGCGAGACAATATATCCGAGATCAGCATCCAGTTCAAATACCGGAACGGCTTCTCCATTCTCAAGGACATATACATCATAAAGATTTTCCGTATCGGTAAAATACAGCTTGCCGTCAGATATAGCAGCAAGATTAAAAAACGGATGATCATATTCGCCTTCAGCATTGATATCAAAATGATAAATGCTCTCTCCCAAAGGCTCATCAAAACCTGTCTGATATACATTTCCGTCACTTCTGAGGAAAATAAACGAACCGTCAACAGGAATGACATAAGCCGTAAATGTACCATTAGGATCTGAAGGATAACAATCACTGATAGAAAGAGCCTGTGTCTGTGTATCAATAGAGTAAAGCCAGACGCCTTCTTCGTTGTTCACTGCAAATGTAACTTCACCATCATAGTAATGAAGATTGCTGAGCATAGTCTGTCTGAGTCTTGAATCTTCGCTGTATTCGATCTCACAAACTTCACCCAGATATTCGAATTCGTCAGTCATTCTGACAATAGACTGATAAGAAACTATGGAATTCTCTTCTTCAAAATAAGATCTGACACCGTAAATCACATCGTCATCAGTAAGGACAAGATTTGACGGAACAAAATAATCATCTTCAGATATATCAACATTTACCTGGTTAATGTTGGAAAACAAGGTTTCACCTGTATTGAAGTCCAACGTTGCTTCCATGTTATTACCTGCGGTAAGACTGTTAACGACAGCTTTTCCATTGCTGTTAATGGAGAAATTATCAGCATCATGAAGATAGAATTCTTTCGAGAATCCGTCATCTGTCTCATTACGGATACCTTGTGTATAAACATATAAACCCTCATTAAATGCAGGTGTGACCGCAATCACAAAGAAAACAACGGCTGCTACAATAAACCACCAAGCTTTACCGAATACTTTGAAAAAGATGTCTTTAATTACCTTAAATACTTTCTTCATACGTTACCCTATTTTGTTCTCGCACTTTTTACCGCATTTACAATAACACATTTTACCTTATCTATGGCGAAGTCAATAATAACGGCAAGGGCCAGACTTAATGTGAAGACACAGATAAACAAGAGGTACTTATTACTGATATTAAGCTGCGGAATAATAAACGAATTCAAAAGATATATAGTAAATGTATGCTTCCCTAAGAATACCAATGCCTTGTTCTGAAAAAATCTCCCCACAAATCCGTCAGGATAAATAGCCACAAGCAAAACCAATATGCTCATTAAGAAACCGACAGTAAAGATCAGTTTCATGCCGACATAGTAATATTCAAGGCCGGGATCAATAAGCTTAAGAAGATCACAGGAAGACAAAGGAAACAAAAGGAATAAACAGATCATTCCTATCTGCCCTGCCAAAACATGCTTCTTAAGAGAATTAAATATGTTTTCTTTTTTCCTCAGATATCTGAAAAAATAACCTGCTGCTATTCCTAACATCAGCTGGTCAAATCTGATATCAAACATTTCATTACTGAGATAAAACACTCTTATGAGAGCAGACATGACCAAAAAGATAATGGCGCAGACAAGGTCATTTCTTAGGAATTTGATCTTCTTTGCAAGCAAAAGAAGGAGCAAAAATACAAACGGAATGACATACATGAGCCATACATAAGCGTAAACATACCACAGATGTTCATGTATCTCGCCGAAATAAAGAAGATTTATGAATGTCTCCTTCTTAATGACGTTAAAGCCCGTATGAAGGAAAACTATCAGAAGGACAATATAGTAAGCCGGAAGGATCCTTACAGCCCTCGACTTATAGAATTTCAGGATATTCCATACTGATAAAAAACGCTGTTCATAAGCATCTTTAAAAGGATTTATCAATAAAAAACCGGTAAGCGCAAAGAATATGCCATTGGCTGCACATCCCTGATTCATGATGTCGCAATGGCTTAAAACAACTATGATGATTGCGATTCCGCGTAAACCGTCAAATTGAAGCAGACGTGTAGAAGATTGAGGAGTAACAGAGACAGAGTCCTTATTACTTCTCATTCTTCATGCCTGAAAGATAAGCATTGATGAATCCGTCGATATTTCCGTCCATTACGGCATCAACATCAACTTCTTCATAGCCGGTTCTGTTGTCCTTAACAAGAGTATAAGGACAGAAAACGTAAGATCTGATCTGCGAACCCCATGCAATCTCCATCTGATTACCCTTGAGGTCTTCGATCTTCTCCATCTCTGAAGCTCTGGCAAGTGCGAAAAGCTTAGCCTTGAGCATTCTAAGACATGTTTCCTTATTCTGGAGCTGTGATCTTTCTGCCTGGCAGGAAACGACGATTCCCGTAGGATTATGAGTCATACGTACAGCCGTATCTGTCTTGTTGATGTGCTGACCACCCTTACCTGTAGCACGGTAAGTATCAACACGGACATCGGACATGTCAATTTTGATATCGTCCTCAGTCTTCTGGTCCAATTCAGGGATGACTTCGCATGAAGCAAAAGATGTATGTCTTCTGCCTGCTGCATCGAAAGGTGAAATACGTACAAGACGGTGTACGCCAAGTTCTGATCTCAGGAAGCCGTAAGCGTAATCACCCTTGATCATCAAGGAAACAGACTGGATACCTGCTGTATCACCTTCAACAAAATCGAGTTCTTCTACTGCAAAACCGTGGCTTTCAGCCCATCTGGTATACATTCTGTAAAGCATTGAACACCAGTCCATGGCCTCTGTTCCGCCGGCACCCGCATGAAGCGTGATAGTAGCGTTATTGGCATCGTAAGGACCAGTAAGAAGAGTCTCAAGACGCATCTTCTCAAAATCTTCCTTGAATGAAGCACTTGATGCCTTGAGTTCTTCAAGAGAATCAAGGTCCTCTTCTTCATTTGCGAGCTCACAAAGAGCAAGAAGGTCTTCTCTCTCAGCGACTAAAGCGTTGTAGCTTTCTACCTTCTTCTTAAGTCTGCCCAATGTCTGCTGGATCTCTGTTGCTTTCTCAACATTGTTCCAGAAATCAGGCTCCTGCATGCGGTTCTCGTATTCGCTTATCTGATCAGATACGCGGTCAATGTGAAGAGCATCTTTAAGCTCTGCTACAGGCACTTCGTAAGATTCAAGATCGAGTCTTATGTTGTCAAATTCAAGCATTTATTACCTCTTATGTTCTTCAACAAATTCTTTAACAAGTTTCATAGCTTCCTTGATGTCTTCCAAAGAAGCAGCATAACTGATACGGACAAAGCCTTCTCCGCACTTACCGAAAGCATTGCCGGGTACGATGGCAACATGCTTTTCGATGAGGAGCTTCTCACAGAATTCTTCGGATGTCATACCTGTGTTCTTAATGCACGGGAAAGCATAGAACGCACCGTAAGGAGTAAAGCAATCGAGGCCTGCATCTTTCAAGCCCTGAACGATGATTCTTCTTCTGTGATTGTATTCATCACGCATCTTGGTGACTTCAGCATCAGCATTCATAGCAGCTTCAATAACTGCAAGCTGTGAAGTTGAAGGAGCACACATAATGCAGTACTGATGGATCTTAAACATAGGTGTGATCAACTCACGGGGACCGGCGAGATAACCTACTCTGAAACCGGTCATGGCGTAAGACTTGGAGAAACCGTTAACCATGATGACTCTGTCCCTGAGTTCGGCAAACTGTACCAATGATGCAGGCTTACCGTCAAGATAATTAAGCTCGCAATAAAGCTCATCGGAAAGGACAATAACATCAGGATGTCTAAGAAGAACATCCTTGATCTTTGCCCAGTCTTCAAGCGTCATTATGGCGCCAGTGGGGTTATTAGGATAACCGACGATAATATACTTGGTCTTATCAGTAATAGCTGCCTCGAGTTCTTCAGGCATAAGCTTATAGTTATTCTCAGGCTTGGTCTCAACCAAAACAGGAACACCATGAGCAAATTCAACTGTTGCCTTATAAGCTACAAAGCAAGGCTCGACGATGATTACCTCATCACCGGGATTTATAAGAGCTCTTGCAGCAAGGTCTAAGCCTTCACTACCGCCGACGGTAATGAGGATCTCAGTTTTCTGGTCATATGAAACGCCATATCTTCTCTTAATGTAATCAGCTATGGCAATTCGTGAATCGACATAACCTGAATTGGGAGAATAATGCGTATATCCGTCGATAATTGAATTGATTGCAGCTTCTCTTATCGACCAAGGAGTTACAAAGTCAGGCTCACCGATAGAAAGTGAAATTACATGCCCCTGCATCTCATTGGCGAGATCAAAGAACTTCCTTATTGCTGAAGGAGGAACTTGTTGAACTGCCTTGGAAATCTTGGATTCGTAATCAAAACTCATAAGATGATAGCCTGCCTGTCGTCAATATTCGGATTATCGTAGATTATACCATTCGCCTTATACTTCTTAAGAATGAAGTGAGTTGTAGTTGAGAGAACGCCTTCCATCGTAGCGATCTTCTCAGTAACGAATGTAGCGATATCCCTGAGGCTTCTGTCCTCGTAAATGATCATGAGGTCAAAACCGCCGCTCATAAGATAGCAAGCGGTAACCTTGTCATACTTGCTCAGGATCTGGGCAATATGGTCATAACCCTTGTTCTTAACAGGAGTGATCCTTACTTCGATCATTCCGATGCAGTTATCGGGTGCTTTCTTCTCCCAATTAATGATCGTGTTGTAACCAAGGATGATATTCTCATCCTTAAGTCTCTTGATCTCGGCTTCCACATCGGCAGCTGTAGTGCCAAGCATAACCGCAATCTCTTCGGCTGAGAGTCTTGCGTTATTCTCAATTAGTCTTAAAAGCTCTAAATCGTCAATCATGTGGAAACTCCTTTTCTATAAATTGCAAAATCTCCCGCAACAAAATTGCGGGAGATTGTTGCTTTAATTCAGTTTATTCAGATTCTTGCTACGCCTGTATCACGTGCGGCCTGTGCAACTGCAGCTGCAACAGCCTTACCAACTCTTGCATCAAATGCGTCAGGAAGGATGTAATCAGGATTGAGCTCAGCGTCAGAAACGATGCCTGCGATTGCGTTAGCAGCAGCGATCTTCATCTCATCGTTGATGTCAGAAGCTCTTACATCGAGAGCGCCACGGAAGATACCAGGGAAAGCGAGAACGTTGTTAACCTGGTTCGGGAAGTCAGAACGGCCTGTAGCCATAACTGCAACGCCAGCCTTCTTAGCTTCATCAGGAAGGATCTCAGGTACAGGGTTAGCGCAAGCGAAAACAACCGGATCCTTAGCCATTGTAGCAACCATATCTGCTGTGAGAACGCCGGGAGCAGAAACGCCGATGAATACGTCAGCGCCAACGATTACTTCTGCAAGAGAACCAGCCTTCTTCTCAGGGTTTGTGATCTTAGCCATCTCTTCCTTAGCAGGATTGAGACCGTCTCTACCCTCATAGATAGCGCCCTTACGGTCGCAGAGGATAACGTTCTTGAGGCCTCTTGAGATGAGGAGCTTTGTGATAGCTGTAGCAGCAGCACCAGCGCCGTTAACTACAACGTGGATATCTTCCATCTTCTTGCCAACGATCTTAAGAGCATTTGTAAGACCTGCAAGTGTGATAACAGCTGTACCGTGCTGGTCATCGTGGAAGATCGGGATGTCACATCTTTCCTTAAGCTTCTTCTCGATCTCAAAGCATCTGGGAGCTGAGATATCCTCGAGGTTAACACCACCGAAAGAACCAGCGAGAAGTGCTACTGTATTAACGATCTCGTCAACATCCTTTGAACGGATGCAGAGAGGGAATGCATCAACATCACCGAAAGCCTTGAAAAGTGCGCACTTACCTTCCATAACAGGCATACCTGCTTCAGGTCCGATGTCACCAAGGCCGAGAACTGCTGTACCGTCTGTAACAACAGCTACAAGGTTGTGTCTTCTTGTGTATTTGTAAGAGAGGTCAACATCCTTCTGAATCTCAAGGCAAGGAGCTGCTACACCAGGTGTATAAGCGATAGCGAGTTCTTCCTTAGAACCAACGGGAGCTGTGGCAATAACTTCGATCTTACCAGCCCACTCTTCGTGCATCTTAATTGCTTTCTCATTAACGTCCATAATAGTTGAACCTCCAATTTAATTCTCAACGAACTAATAATAATTATAAATAAAGGTAAAAACAATCTCGCGAATATAAGATTTTTTAATCAAATCGGTCTATTTATCGTTGTTTTGTACAGAAGTCAGATCGCAAAAGGTCTGTTATTGCCCTTTATCGGGAAATCCTTCATTGTGCAGTAAGCAAGCGCGGCAAGCCTTGCGAACGAGAGCCAGAGCCATGTCGTAAGCGCCGCGTCAACAATATAAAACGCCGTAAGCGAGATATTGGCGAGGAACGGTACCGCAAAATCAACGATGATAGCCGCAAACAATACCAAAGCGATGCTTCTCATATTTATGAAATAGTATTTTGTTGATATCTTTACCGCATAAGGAATGGATGCGAAAAGGCCCTTATCCCCCGACAGATAGGCTACCGGAATGGTAAATACGAACGGCAGACCGATGAGCGCAAGGAAAAGGAAATACATCGTGACCGACAAAAGCGGTACGGAAATAATGATCGAAATAAGTAAAAGCAGCACAATTCTGCCGATAAGCTTGGATATCTTGATCGGCTTGTCAGGAATATGCGATACGGCATAGTTAACGACATCCGGATCAGGATCTTTAATGGCAGCAAGCTTCTCCTTACGGAACTGCCTTACGAAAACACCGGCATATAGGTATGCGCTTGCCAGAAGGATGATAACAGCAATAACCGATGAGAATAGATATATAAGATTTCCGGTACTTAACGGGATATTCGTCATAAGGGCGTTATATCTCTCGGGATCATAGTCCGTCATGTCATAAACGGTCATTACCCAATTCTGGAGAGGCGTAAAATCCGTATCTGCCCAGGGATTAAAGTGGATTGCAGCATTAAGAATGACGGTTACCAGATAAAGGATTCGTACTCCCCACCTGTTACCGACGTTATCTATGTCGAAAATGCTTTTCGCTACAGAAAGAAACATAGCTGCTCCTCTTCAATTTCAATATCGATATATTACGACAAAATCTACAAATAGTGAAAGATTAATTATTTATGATTATTTACTCTAAAACAAAGACTTGTGATAAAATCTCCCTATTATATTTAAAGAAGGTCGTATTCAAATGATTGATTTCCATGTTAAACCCGATCTGCTCTATGCAATTCCTGCTGAGAATCATTCTGCTCAGGACATCAGAAACGTATTAAGCGCTCATCCCGAGATCAGATTCGTTTCCCTTGCAGCTGTTGACCTCATGGGCAATGACACAGACGAGAAGATCCCCATTTCAGATTTCATCGACAACATTGAGAATTACCTTGACGGCAAGGCTGTACAAACAGACGGTTCTTCCGTTGTACTTCCCGGCATTGCCACATTAAATGACGGTAAAGTCGACCTTATACCTGACAGCAATGTCATCTGGTATGTTGATTACAACTACGAACACATTGATTTTGAGAGCGGCAAGCCCATCGGAACTTTGAGGATTCCCTCTTTCCTTACACATAACGGCGAAGAAGTCTGCTCCAGATCTATCCTCCGCAACAGCGCTAAATATTTCGAGACAACAGTTAAGGACCGTTTCATGAACGATCCTGCTTTGTGTGCTGATTACGGTTTTACACCTGACGAGCTCGACAGAATCACATTGATAACTGCTACAGAGCTTGAGTTCTGGGTAAATTCACCTGATGAGGTCATCAGCACAGAACAGCTCTCTATCTCACAGGAACTTAAGGAATCTTACTGGAAACGTACCAAGGGTGTCGTAAGAACCGCTTTGGAGCAGGTCATCATGCTCCTTGAGAACTACGGCTTCAATCCTGAGATGGGTCACAAGGAAGTCGGCGGCGTTAAGGCATCCCTAAATTCTTCCGGTGAATTCCACTTCATCATGGAGCAGCTCGAAGTTGACTGGAAGTATTCAGATGCTCTCCAGGGCGCTGACTATGAGCTTATCGCAAGAATCCTCATCAAAGAGATCTTCAGACTTCACGGTCTTGACGTCAGCTTCAATGCAAAGCCTCTTCCCGGCGTTGCAGGTTCAGGCGAGCACACTCACGTAAATGCAGTTGCTTACCTTAAGAGCGGCAAGAAGATCAACCTCTTCGCACCTGAAGATACAAAGGTTGATTTCCTCTCAAGATTCGGCTGGGGTTCTTTGATGGGCATCATGAAGCACTACAGCAACGTAATCAATCCGTTCGTTTCTGCTACAACTGATGCTTTTGAGCGTCTCACACCCGGATTCGAAGCTCCTACTCACAGCGTAGCTTCCATCGGCATGGACGTTAATACTCCTTCACGTAACAGATCAGTCCTTTTGGGACTCGTCAGAAGCGAAGATACAAAGTATGCGACAAGATTCGAGCTCCGTGCTCCGAACCCGCATACAAACACCTACCTCTGCCTGGCATCCGTATATCAGGCAATGCTCGACGGTATCGCTTATGCCTTGGATTCCGGCAAGAGTACAAAGGAACTCGAAACAGAATTCATCAAGCCTTACGGCGCTGAGAGCAATTATCTTGAAAAGGACAGACTCTACCGCTGCGAAGACGATATCTTTGAGGATATGGATTCCAACGAAAGAGACAGACTTTTCGGAACACCTGCAGCAACAGTTTATGAATCCATCAAGACACTGAAGGATTCTTCTATTGCTTCAATCCTCTGCAGAGGAAGCGTTTTCGATGAGAAGCTTCTTGATTCTTACTATCAGGCAATGCTCGTACGCTGGGAGATGGAGCTCATGGAGAAGATCATCCCGGCTAACCTCTCACTCATCAGAAGCATCACAAGATCTGATGACGGTACTTCAGCTTACGATGACAGACTCTGGCATGACATCGAAGACCTCAAGGTTCTTCTTGCCAAGGACACAGACGAGCAGGCTTCAATCTTCACAAGAATCAAGACTGCAGTTAAGTCCGGCGACTGGGAAAAGACATCTGAGTATCAGCGTGCTATGAAGAACGCAATGAATGAACTCAAGAGCAAGTACAAGACATACTGCGATAACCAGATCTGATAAACACTAAAAACAAAAACCAAAGGCTGTCTCACATGAGGCAGCCTTTATTATTACAACAGTCTCTATTCCATTCTGTTCGGCAAAAGCACGGCATCGCTGAACAAATGTAGTAACAAAACGACAGTTCTCTCAAAATATATATTATTTTTGTTCGGCATAGCCAAACAATGAGCCGAACAAGAATGGTCAAGAGATAATCAAATACGAATATCCTGACTATAAAATAGTAAAAGGGGCCGCCTTTCTTCAAGGCAACCCCTTTCTACCCGGTCGGGTTAATAATGAATCAGTAAGGTTTTTCGAGTTGTTTCTTGCCGCCGATGAGCTTGTAGATCAAAGCTGCGAGAGCAGCACCGACGAAAGGTCCAACGATGAATACCCACAATGATGTGAGTGCATCGCCGCCTGCGAAAATGGCAGGTCCCAAAGAACGTGCAGGGTTAACTGATGTTCCTGTAAGACCGATACCGAGGATGTGTACCATAACGAGTGAGAAACCGATAACAACACCGCCGAAAGAACCGTGGTTGTAATTAGGATCGGTAACACCGAGGATAACAAGTACAAAGATGAATGTGAGAAGGATCTCTACGATGAGACCTGCAGCAAAACTTCCGTTAACGCCTGCAAGACCGTTAGATCCCAAACCGCCGGTCATATCTGTAACCTGACCCATACTGAAAATGATCTTGAGGCAAGCTGCACCACTGATAGCGCCTAAGCACTGGCAGATGACGTAGAAAATGAAATCCTTAAATCCCATTCTGCCTGAGATCAAACAACCCAAAGAAACTGCCGGATTAATGTGGCAGCCGGAAGCATTTCCGACGCAATAAGCCATACCGACTATAACAAGACCAAATGCAAAAGCAGTAAGAACGTATCCGCCGCCATTAGCAGCATCACATCCTACCAACATTGCCGTACCGCAACCAACCAATACTAAAGTGAAGGTACCGATAAACTCGGCAACATACTTTTTGACTGAGTCCATAACAACACCTGCCTTATAAAGATTTGAGCAGGTATTGTCCTGCCCTTAATCAATTATAAACATATTCCTCGCCGT
>CAMYXF010000025.1 GCA_947303185.1 uncultured Clostridia bacterium
CGCCGTTGATGCCTGCACGCTTCATGAGGATGATGTCCTGACGCATACGGTCCTGAGGAATTGCGATACCGGACTGCGGATCAAACTCGTAGTATTTAACGAGCATCAGGTTAACTCTTCGGTCGTTGACATTGAGCTTGTCCTGAACGATCTCAGTAGTTCTGAATCCGAATCTCTTTTTCTTTGTGCAGATGACTTTTCCTTCGGAATCCATGATCTCGAAGAAGATGTCGTACTGTACAGGTGTGCAGTCAGACCACTGTGCAACATTAAGCGCAATGAAGTCTGTGCTGGCACGTGTTTCCTTAAGCGCGTCTACAACACCTACGACAGGTTTGCTCTGGCCCTTGATGTTTACGAAAGGAAGCTTGTACGGATCGTACTGTGCCCTAGCCTCAAGAAGCGAGATCCTGACGGAATAAGGGATCATGTAATTTGTGTGGTTGCGCATTGAGAAATCGACTTTGATCATGAAGTCGCCGTGAGGAACGCGTGATACCGTCTCACGTACTGCAAGCGCATCCATCTTTGCAACTTCGGAAATATAAGCCGAAGGAACATATTCAAGTTTGATGTGAAGGTTTGACAGTTCAAGAAGTGAATCTTCAACGATCATGATGGGTCTGAAGATTCCGGAGAAACCGAAATTCATCATGTCCAAAATGATGTGACCTGAATCATCTCTGTCAAAACGGTTAACGATGATCGTGATCTGGTTAACGCCTGCTTTTACAAGACCTGAGATAAGAAGTCTCTTTCTCGTGAAGAGCGCATGTGAATTGCAAAGGAGCTTATCATTGATGAACACCTTAAAGCTTCCGCAGATACCGGATGCTTCAAGATAAAGTGCACGCTCGATCTCAGCAGGCTTGAATACGACAGTTGTTCTGTAGATACCGATCTCATCATCGTCATCACCTGTAGACTTCATGACATACTTGTCGCTGATAGTCTCTTCTTTACGTGCTGCATTCTCTGCAAGTCTGATCGGATAATCGTAGATAAGATTCTGCGGCAAACCGAAACCTTCTGTCTGCCATGTTGAAGGACAATTAACAAGGGCCCACTCGGAATCGTCATATGAGTTGTTCATAACACCGAACGGAACTTCAGTCTGTCCGTTCGCGAGATAGAATCTCCATGTTGTAAGTGGCTTCACATAAGGTGATGCCACTTTGCCGAATTCCGGCATCTCACGTTCATTGAAAATATAGTCAAACGATTCGTAAGGCAAAAAACCGTCATTCGAATATGTGAATTCCAAGACTAATACCCCCTTTAGAGCTTTGTCCGATAATAATCTAGATTAATTCTATCATTTTAAAAGAAAGACAAAGTTTCAGGAGCGTTACAAAAACGAAGAAATTCTGTGGTAAAACTACGGCAATTAAGACGCTTTCCGGTATCTGAAAATCAGTACTGGATTCCGCCTACGAGCCATTTGCCGTCGATATTAACAAAATAGACGTGAGCATCCGTAGGGATTACTTCAGGCTCATCAGAACCCCAGTACATTTCCATCCACTGCTCAACATAGATCTCCATGTATACAACGTCTTCAGAATATACGATGACGTCCTTGATCTCTTCATTGTGGATTGATACGGCACCGTGACGCGTATAAAGCTCTCTTGAAGAGTTTCTCTTGATATAACTAAGCGCAGCGCTGCCGCTCGGGAAATACTTATCCAAAGCATAATTGCCTGCATCCTGCGAAATGTAATTTGCAAATGTGGATGTGAAATCAATAGCGAACTCTTCGAGCTCTTCCCTGCCCTCGAAATCCTTTATGAATCCGACTACGTACTTGTCATTCTGGCTGTCGTAAACGCATTCGCATTCATTGCCGAGATAATCTACTGCAGTTACTGTCGGTCTCTTATAAAGGCCCTTAACGAGATATTTTGCAGTACCCGGAATTACGGCATAAGGATCAACGTACTGTGTAAGCTCAGAAGGAACGATTTCGCCGTCGAGATACATATCCGTTACCTGCACGCCATTGATATAAACCGTGTATGTCTCAGGAGCCGTGATATCGACTACAAAAGAAGCTGCAGTAAAGAATTCAAGAGACTCCTGTTCCCACGCCTTAAAGCCGTAAGGAAGAGATACAGACTTATCCTCTTTAAGCTCGACTCTTGCGACGAGAATTCCGTCTTCAGTCTTGATGTAGTATTCGGGTTCGTCTTCTCTTGAGCTGTCAGTCTCAATGTAATCAAAATGATGACCGCTGATGAGGGAAGCAACATATTCATGTACGACATTCTCATCTTCAAAAGCTGTTACGGCAGGCTTTGAAGTCATGCTTGCAACTATGTAATCAACATCCTGATCGTTAAACTTCTGGGTGATCGCCTCGGCAGTGTGATAAGGCAGAGAAGCCTCATACTCAGATTCGTAAACTGCCGCAAAGCTGTTGAATCTTAATAGGAACCAGGCAATGAAGGCCGTTACGATAACAAGCCATGAAATTAGAAAAACGAGGAAGAAGTTGATCTTACTCTTCCCGTTCTTCTGGTTTGTATTTGTTTTATCACCATTGCCTGATGATTTCATTTACTCCTCCGTAGTCTGCCCTGAAGCAGTCTGGCCCTGGGGCAGAACTATGAATGCCGTAGGCATCTGGCGGTCTGTTCTGATGGAAGAGCTTGATACGAGCTCTTCATCGTAAAGCCACATAGCTGATGACATACCGCCATCAAGATTTGCTGCATTAACTGCGCCGAACTCAAGCATGACATCGATAAGGTCAGCCATCGTAGCGCCCATTGAAGAAGTCTTTCTTCCTTCGATTACGAGGAGAAGGATCGCGCCGTCTTCTCTCTGACCGATTGCTGTTCTGGGGTTAAGTCCGCCGCCTGAACCGCTGTAGTTAGCAGGTACGCCGTTAACGATGAGAGCAGGTCCGAATGAAACCGCATCTCTTACACCGATATCCATTGCGTGCTGTGCTGTCATTCTGCCTACAACGAGTACGTTTTCAGTCGTAAGACCGTATACTTCGTAAGTACCACCGGGAACGCCCATTCTGAGTTCTCCCTCAGAGATAACGATACCTTCAGGCCATCCGCCGATTCCAAGACCGTTTGTATCTTCGTACTGTCCGCCGTTGATTCCTGCAACGCCGTCGTACTTGTCGATGAGTTCCTTAAGAGTAAGGCCTGCACCGTTGTGGTTGTAATCATCGATCGTAGCTACCATGACTCTGGAAGGATCATAGATAACGAGCATCTTGCCGTGATACATCGGGCCGCTGATATCGTGAACTTCGATACCGTCACCGTCAGGATCAAGCTCGTTTACAACATCAGCTTCTGCATCTACTCTGTTCTGCTCAGCTGCCATAGCATTTACGAGTGCTGTATCTGTGATCTCTTCGAATTCATGAGTTTTGTTGCTGTTCATGATCGCTTCGATCTCTTCATCGGAAAGAATCATTCTTGCAAGTACGCCGCCTGCAGATGATTCCATAACTGAAGGAACGAACTGGTCTCTTAAATGAGCAGAAGGTCCTCTCATGATGATGTACAGGAATGAATAGAATCCGGCAAGAACGATAACGAGAGTTGCAAACAATGTAGCCATTGTTCGGCCGAGGCATACAAGAGTAAACTTACCTGCCTTCTTGGCAAACTCTTTCTGCTTTTCCTTACGGAGCTCAGCTTCAATTCTCTCAAGCTGTCTCTGCTCTATCTGTCTTGCAACCTGTTCCCTGCCTGCTCTTGCAACAGAAGGTTCGACCTTCTTGATGGGACGCTGGGTAGGTCTGGATGCTGCAGGATGTGTTGTCTTCGGTTTATTGGGATTCTTAACGATCTCGATCTTATCGTCAGAAAGCTTCTTGGGAGATTCCTTTGCGGGAGTCCAAGTGCGTGTCTCTCTTACCTCGTAGTCAGTACGGGGAGCATCAACACGTCCGCTTCCTGCAAGCACCTTAGGTCTTGCAGTGATCTCAATCTTACGCTGCTCGGAAACCTCAACCATGCGGTTGATGAAAACCATAGCCTCGTCTTTGGACATGCCCTGCATGCGGGCACGGATTGCCTTCTTTTTCTCGGGTGAGAGACCGGCAACAATCTCCTTAAACTTAGCAATATTGTCTGACTCCATAAACACCTCAAGCCCAAATAAATAGCAATTTTCTCTGACTTTAATATTTTGGAGTATAGCATAAGGTTTTTAATTCAAAGCCGCGCGAAAAGATAATGTCAACAAACTGTAATATGCCTAAATTACAGCATTTGTAACATTGTTAAGCAAAAACGGGGTGTTTACCTTGTAACGCCGATGATCTTCGGTACAAAACCGATGACAAAGTGAATGAGAATGCTTCCGTAAACTGACTTGTTCTTCTCATAAAGGTAACCGGTTACGATACAAAGAACAGCTGCGCCGAACATCATCGGGAGCTCGTAACCCATGTGAAGAACGAAGAAGAAAAGTCCTGTCATCCATACTGAAAAATGCTTATTGTATTTCTTGCATGAAGCCGTGATGTTGTCTTCAACAATACCCTTTACGAACAGCTCCTGAAGGATTGCGCTGAAAGGATAGAACCAGCGCATGTATGTTCCGAGATAAAGACCGCCGAACCAGGGCCTTGCAGCAACCACGGGATCGATCTGGTTCTGTACAAAACGGATAACGATAAGGATAACGAAAAGAGCAGCGCTCAGAATTACACCGAGTAAAAGGTCATTCTTAAGCTTGGCCTTCTCAGGCTTAAAACACTCGAAATGGATCTTAAAGTTTGTAAAAGCTGCGAAAATGAGTGAAAGAACGATCAGGTATACTTCCATGATCCTCGTGAGGATATAAGCATTGTCCTCAACAAGAGGTGCGCCCACTACAGCAGGGAAAATCTTGATAGCAATAACCTGACAAGCTATTCCCGATAACAGAAACAGCAGTGTCGCAAGGGCCGGTGTAAGACGCTTCTTCGCAGCCATCAAAATCTCCTTAAAGTGAAAAACTCTTTCTTTTGAATGCTGGAACAAAAGAAAGAGTTTTCTAAAGTCTTGGTGCTCAGAGACAGAATCGAACTGCCGACACGGGGATTTTCAGTCCCCTGCTCTACCGACTGAGCTATCTGAGCAAGAGTTAGGCCGAACACCGGTTAGAGTGTCCGGCCTAAAGTTAATGGCGACGCAGAAGGGGCTCGAACCCTCGACCTCCAGCGTGACAGGCTGGCATTCTAACCAGGCTGAACTACTGCGCCGTACCAATGGTGGAAACTACAGGGCTCGAACCTGTGACCCTCTGCTTGTAAGGCAGATGCTCTCCCAGCTGAGCTAAGCTTCCGTTAGCTACGCCTTCTTCAAAGCGCGAATGAATTATAAAACAAATACCGAAGTTATGTCAATAACTATTTTTAGAATTATTAAACTTTATTTCAAAGGCCCGAAAACAATGGGTTTCCAGAGGTTATTTCCTTCAGCGGATCTATTATACGACTATGTTTCCCGGATGGAATCAAATAAAAACAGCCTTTGGTTTTCACCAAAAGCTGTTCTTAATAAACTTCAGTCGTAATTATCTTCTTGAATAATACAAGTAAATGTATGCTTCGCCTTCGCCCTCTACCGTTACGATATATACGATATTCTCTGTTGATGTCTCGCTAAGCGGTACTCCAAGCACCCAGATGAATGAATCTTCACGCGGATTCGGCTTAAGGCTTACACCATTCAGAGCATCGGCTTCATAGCCCTTATACTGGGTATAGTCAAACATCTGGCCCTGACCGCCGTATGTCTGTGAGATCCTTATAATGTACTGGTCTGCAGCGCCGTTCTTGATTCGCAGTCTCGCCTCATAGCCGGCACGCATGTAAAGGAAGCCTGCCTTCTCCATCTTATCGATCTCAAGGTTCTGATCCTCATTGATAACGAAATAATTCGTTCTTGCGAGCAGCGCGCTGTTCCTGTCGTAAATGAATCCTCCGACAAGAACACCTACAAGGATTACCGTGATAACAATTAAAATAAGATCGGTCTTCTTTTTCTCCATACTAATTCACTCCATATAGCTTATTGCCGTTATCATAGGTTATTTGGGCCGCTTCATCAATACTTACGCCCTTTATCTCAGCAAGCTTCACGCATACGTAAGGCACGTGGCAGGGCTCGTTAATGAGTCCCCTGTTGGGTTCAGGTGTGAGATAAGGACTGTCAGTCTCAATTACTATCCTGTCCCACGGCGCATTAAGAGCCACCTCAGGCGTCTTCTTATTGTTCTTAAATGTCAGCGGTCCGTCAAAGCCCAGATAGAAACCCATCTTAATAAGCTCCTGCGATGCCTCTAACGAGCACGAACAGCAGTGACATACACCGGGAAGGGTCCTCAGTCTCCCCTCCTTGTAAAAGCGCCTCAGGATGTCCAGGCAGTCGCCCGTGGCATCTCTTTCGTGAAGTATGAACGGCACATCGTATTCTTTTGCAAGGATAAGCTGCTTCTCGAAAACTTCACGCTGAACGCTTCTTTCAGAAAGATCATAGTAATAATCAAGACCTATCTCGCCGATAGCCCTGATCTTATTCTCTTCACGGTGTTCGAGGCAGTCTCTTAAATACTTCTCCGTATCATCTGTATAAGTCTTAGCCTCATGCGGATGAACGCCGCACGAAGAATACAGCTTCATGCCTTCGAAGCCGTCATATTTAACCGCCATGTCTATCGCAATGCGGGATGTCTCTTCGCAATCAGCAGGGATAAGCATACTTGTAACACCGGAAGCCCTGCATCTTTGCAGGATGTCTTCCACGCTGGTGTTACAGTCTGCATATTTCCTGTCATAGATATGCGCGTGAGTATCGAAAAACTCAGCGCTGCCGCTGTAATAGACGGGTTCTCTCACGGTCTTTTATGAAATGTCGGAACCGGGCAGAACAGAATCGTCGAACTCGACAACACGGTAACCGTCGCCGTACTTAACGGAAAGGATCATGCCGTTGCTCTCATAGCCCATCATCTTTCTGGGCTCCAAGTTAACGATCATAGCAAGTGTCTTGCCGATGAGATCTTCAGGCTTGTAGTACTTGGCAATACCTGAAAGAACCTGTCTCTCGCCGAAGCCGTCATCAACCTTGAACTTCAGGAGCTTGTCTGACTTAGGTACCTTCTCACATTCAAGAACCTTAACAGCACGGAGATCCAAAGCTGCAAAGTTATCGAACTTTGTGAGGGGCTTTAACGGCTCAAGATCCTTACCCTTCTCTTCTTCAGCAGGGAAAAGCTTGTTGAGCTCATCGATCTCCTTGTCGATATCGATTCTCGGGAAGAGAACATCACCCTTGGTAACCGTAACGTTAGCAGCAAGAGCGTGTCTTACCTTTGTTGAATCCCATGTTGTGTTGGAAGCATCAGCGCCGATCTGCTCATAGATCTTGGGGGATGTATGAGGCATTACGGGCTCCAAGAGGATTGCAACACGTCTGATGCAGTCAAGGAGATTGTAAAGAACTGCAGCAAGTCTCGGCTTAGCAGAATCGTCCTTTGCAAGCTTCCAGGGCTCATTCTCGTCAATGTACTTGTTTGCTCTTGCGATTACGCTGAAGATCTTGGCAAGACCTTCAGAGAAACGCATTGTCTCAAAAGTCTCTGAAACGAAGTCAGGAAGCTGATCAAGCTGCTCTAAAAGCTCGTTATCAGCATCAGTGAACTCCTTTTCTTCAGGAAGTGTGCCGTCGAAATACTTGATAGCCATTGCAACTGTTCTTGATACAAGGTTACCGAGATCGTTTGCAAGGTCAGAGTTGATCCTTGCGAACATCTGCTCATTTGAATAAGGGCAGTCAGAACCGAATACCATCTCTCTTAAGAGGTGATATCTCAGAGCGTCAACGCCGTATCTCTCGCAAAGTACGAAAGGATCGATAACGTTGCCCTTAGACTTACTCATCTTGCCGCCGTCGAATGTGATCCATCCGTGACCATAAACCTTCTTAGGAAGGGGCTCGCCCAATGCCATGAGGAATGCAGGCCAGATAAGGGAGTGGAATCTTACGATCTCCTTAGCCATTACATGTGCATCTGCAGGCCAGTACTTCTCATAGTCGTTGTAAGTATCGTTCATGAATCCCAGGAGCGAGATATAGTTTGTAAGCGCATCCATCCAGACATAGATGTAGTGGCCTTCATCGATGGTAACGGGAATACCCCACTTAACGCTCGTTCTGGATACGCAGAGATCCTGGAGACCGGGCTCAATGAAGTTGTTGATCATCTCGTTAACTCTGGACTTGGGCTC
Source organism: uncultured Clostridia bacterium (assembly GCA_947303185.1). Lineage (GTDB taxonomy): Bacteria > Bacillota > Clostridia > Saccharofermentanales > Saccharofermentanaceae > Saccharofermentans. The sequence continues at coordinate 8,252 of CAMYXF010000025.1, forward strand.
AAGGAAGTTTTTCTCAGGATCCAAAAGGAGCTCTTTGAGCCTGGGGCCGAATTCTGAAAGCTTGAAGAAGTAAGCTTCCTCTGAAGCCTCTGTTACTTCTCTACCGCAGTCAGGGCACTTGCCGTCAACGAGCTGGCTCTCTGTCCAGAAAGACTCACAGGGTGTGCAGTACTTGCCTGTGTAAGCACCCTTATAGATGTAGCCGTCGTTATAGAGCTTTTCGAACATGTTCTGAACGGTCTTGATATGGTAATCGTCAGTAGTTCTGACGAATCTGTCATACTTGATTCCGAGTGTTGACCAGAGCTTTTTGAAGTTGGCAACGATCTCGTCAACATAGGCCTTGGGAGTGATGCCCATTTCCTGAGCCTTCTTCTCGATCTTCTGGCCGTGCTCATCTGTACCTGTGGAGAACATTACATCATAGCCCTGCATTCGCTTCATTCTTGCGATAGCATCGCATGCAAGCGTCGAATAGCAGTGTCCGATATGCGGATTGCCCGACGGATAGTAGATCGGTGTTGTGATGTAGAATGTTTTAGCCATGATGTTCCTCCTCGCGCATATATTATTTAATAGGAGCGCGTAACTAAAAGATTATAGTTATTTATCCGCGAGTTTTCAAGAATAGGGCTGAATGCCCAACTTCCTGACACGCAAAATATGCCAAAATGCTCTTTTTTCCTCAAAATAGACTATAAAACCGCGAAAAAGTATACCAATTTCCTTGAAAAACAGAAAAAAGGTATACCACAGTATTTCAAACAAAACCCAGTCTCAATTTTTGCCCAAAAGTCTCAAATACAGGCCCCTTTTTTCATTTTCAGTGAATTCATGCGCACAAACCGCAAACTACTTCATATGATGTTACTAAAGGAGGCAACTGAATATGCTGGATGTTATTAAAAGTCGAAAAGAATTGCTTTCCAGAACGATTGACAGACTTGCCGAAAAGATTGCCTCCCTGCCTGAAGGAAGCATTTTGGTTAAACACCATAATGGGACATCACATTTCATATATTACAAAGGCAATCAGAAAGCCAAATACCTGAGCAAGAAAGACCAGAGTCTAATTAAAAGCCTGGTTCAGAAAAAGTATCTGAAGTTGGTCCAAAAAGCCGCAAAGCAAGAGGCTGAAGCACTAAGCAAGACAATTAAACTCTATCCCAGGACAAGAATGGAAAATGTTTATGATGATCTTCCTTCAGAACTTAAGAAACACGCCATACCCCTTGTTCCGGATGACGAACAGTATGCAGCTAAATGGCAGGCAGAGCCCTTCAAACCCAAACCTTTCAAAAAGGGTGCGCCTGAATACTATACGCTTAAGGGCGAACGCGTCAGGTCAAAATCTGAAGTCATAATAGCGGACAGACTATATGCCAAGGGTATTCCCTACAAATACGAATGCCCACTCAAGGTAGGAAAAGAAATCATTCACCCGGATTTCACTATTCTCAGGATAAGTGACCGTAAAGTACTCTACCATGAGCATTGCGGGAAAATGTCTGATCCTGAATACACCAAAGAAATACCCGAACGAGCTATCAAATATACGCGAAGCGGAATATTTCAAGGGGACAAGCTTTTCTACACCTTTGAGTCAGCAGAATGTCCTCTAGATGTGAAAGTTCTTGATGACTTCATCGAAAAGAACTACAGATAGGCCTGTTATCTTTGATAAAAGGCGGGCTTAAACCCGCCTTGAACACAAATAAGCACCTGCAAGCATGCAGTCAAGGGTTCAAGCACCAGCGTCCCTTGACGGCTAATTGCGTAGCAGGTGCTATAAACTCAGCTTTCAGATGCGATCTTATAAGCCTCTTTCTTGTTCATTCCCGTGTATTCCGATACAACAGAAGCAATATCCTTGGAAGACATACCCTTTGCTTTCAGGAGAGCGATAAGCTCTGCCCCGTCGCCTGCAGCAACCATTGTCTGCTGCTCCATGGGTTCTAAGCAGATGCAGAACTCACCTCTGGGTTCTGTAGTCTTATAGTATTCGACAGCTTCAGAAACGGTCATTCTGAGCACTTCTTCGTATTTCTTCGTAAGTTCACGGCACAAAGCGATCTTATTAGCGCCAAAGCCATTCTCAACGAGCTCATCCAGGAGTTTCTTCAGGCGGTGAGGAGCTTCATAGAGAACTATCGTCTCCCCTATAAGTGTTATGGCCTTTAATCTCTCGCGTCTCTTTGAACCCTCCGAAGGAAGGAAACCTTCGAAGTGGAAATATCTCGTATCAAGTCCTGAAATGCTCAATGCAGCTGTAACAGCAGAAGGTCCGGGAATGACGCTGACTTCGATTCCGTTCGAAGCTGCAAGTGATGCCAGGTCTGCACCCGGATCACTGATCGCGGGCATGCCGGCATCTGATACTTCAGCTACATTGAGGCCCTGCTTTAACAGGTCCATAATGCCGTTACCACTGGCAGCCTTGTTGTGTTCGTGGTAAGCGATCAGGCGCTTGCCATTGATACCGAGCTGGGATAAAAGTATTCCCGTGACCCTCGTATCCTCGCACGCAATAACATCAACGCTCTTGAGCACTTCACATGCTCTGGGCGACATATCGTCAAGATTTCCGATGGGTGTTCCGACTAGATAAAGCAATCTGAGTGTTCCTCCTCATATATGTGGATGGCTCTTTTTGTAAGGGCCGATGATCCTTCTTCATTGATAAAGAGCGGCGCAAGAACCTTGAACTCGGCATTGGGCGCACCCTTCTTTCCTGCAATCAATGCAAGGAACGCAGGCTTTCCTGCATTTGCATGGACCGTGAGCAGTCGTACCGGAGTGATCTTATACTTCTCATAAAGAGCAAAGCATTCAGGCACCCTGTCAGGACTGATACACATTACTGCATAACCGCCGCTGGTCCTCGTCCTTAAAGACTGGACTTTTACAAAATCTTCAAGGCCGCCCTGCGACGAAAATCTTGCTGTCGATTCATGCTGGGATTTAACGCTTGTATCGGTGACTGAGCCCTTTGTCCCGTCGTAGAAAGGCGGATTCATAAAGACTACGTCGTAAGCCTTGTTCTTTATCTCAGCAGGCAGTTCGCGCAGATCACAATTATATGCAGTGATGCGGTCTTCCAATCCGTTTAGTTTTATGTTCTCGCAAAAGACTTTATATGCAAGTTCAACCAGCTCGACGCCGTCGATGTGGGCATTCTTGGATCTGGCAGAAGCAAGGAGCGACACTCCGCCTGTACCGCTGCCCAATTCCAGCATCTCGCAGGGCTTGCCGGTACGGACGAATGATGATGCAAACCACGCCAGAAGAACGCTGGCCGTATCAAGCTTGTAGCAGTCTTTGTGCTGCAAAAGCTTAAGACCGTCGCGCCCGAGATCTTCAGGCACGATGTTTTCGCCTTCGATATTTACCACAGATCGATCAGACAAATATCTCTACCACCGTTCTTAATGAGTTACAAGATATTATACAATTATTTGCAGAGTACGCTGTCACTTCTCATACCAAGAATTGTGCGGCGGATGGAATTAAAATCAGCTGCGCAGTTCTTACGCTTGATCTGATAGGGATAAGCCTTTTTCATGATCTCATTTCTCTCCTCTTCACGCTGTTGCCTGTAATAGATACCGTGAAAGGCTTCCGCAAATACATCTGTCTCTATGTCGAATTTATCTATCTCAGCATCGATCTTTTCCAGATCTTCAGCATTATAGAAATTCTCCTCGTAAACAGAGATAAGCTTTTCCAGCTCTGCGAAATATGAACGCTCATCATCAGAAGTACGTTCTATTGCTTCTGCCAGACACTTCTTTATCTCGCGAACCTCTGTAATAGACAGATCATCCGACAGATCGATGTCACTTATCTTCGTCCATTTTCCTTCACAAAGCATGCGGCCCAGAAGAGCTTCAAAATCCGACGGACTGGACATTAGAATGCTGTCAAACCTCTTCTTTGCATCAGAATAATGACCGGTGTTGATCGAATCCAGAGCCTTTTGCATGGGAAGGCCGAAGAAAAGCGAGACGCCGTATGCCACACCGCAGTGATCACACTGGTAGACTCTCTTTTCCTTATCAAGAATCAGTTTTGCAGCACATTTGGAACAGCTTATGACCTTACCGGCATCAATGTCAGCACTATTGAAAGAACTGATCTCTCCAGGTTCAACAGTTGCCTTCCCTGCACTGTGTGTTTCATGATAAAGTCCGTCCAGCTTTCCGTACTCCAAGGAATAATCGCTCTCGTAACCTTTGATCTTTCTCTCAAAAGTCTGTTCAAGAACATGCGCCGGATTAAATGCCTCGTCTTTTTTCTTGTCCCTTATAGTGAGTAACACGATAGCCAAAACCACACCGCCAATAAGGCTTATAAAAAATAATACTATCATCCAGGTGCTTGGTAATAATTCAACAAATGCTAAGAACGGCATCACGATAAGGATTAACGGCCACCATCTGTGCACAGTCTCGGATCTGTCTCTAAATCTGTCCTCCCTGTGTCCTTCCAATAACTTATTGTTGATGCTGATCTGGGCAGCATTGGAAGACAGCAGTTCTATTTTTCTTTTCTCATATTTGGTTATCTTCTCATGAAGACCTATAAGATCCATTATCTTATCGAAATAATCCGCTTCATTTTTCGGCAATTGTCTCTTAGCATTGATCAGGGCCTTTTTAACCGCGATAAGATCGCTGTTCGCCAAAACATTACGATCCTCCAGTTCTTTTGCTGAAGAAATCTTCAGTTCGCAAAGAACCAAACCCAAAAGCGCGTCAAAGTTTTGGGAATCATTATCCAATACAGTTAAGTATTTATCTTTTGCTGCATCAAAGGACTTTTTCATGAGACAGTCTTTTGCCTGGTCTAAGATCTCATCTCCATGAAAATCAACGGCATTGAATTTAGTCCCGCAGAAAGGACAGTCAAAAAACTCCTGGTCCGAATCAAAAAGAAGGACACCAGCACACTTAGAACATGTATAACTCTTTAAAACTGCCACTTAAAGCTCTCCCTTACCCCAAAGCCAAAAACAGCAAAATAAAAACCACAACTAGATTATACACATCCGTTGGCAAAAGTGGGGAGCAGCCAAAAGAGCGATATTACTTCTTGAACTTATTCAATGCTTCCTGCATCTTCTTGTTCTCGGCGTTCTCCTCAAGTCGCATTATGAATGCGCTGACAGCTGTGCAGATTGCAAAGCAGACTATGAAGCCGATCCACGCACGAGGGTCTCCTACCGGGAACCAGCCGAAGAGGATTATAAACAGCGTGCTCGCAACCATTACCGTCACGAAGAAAAGAATGTTACGGACGATAAGCGCCATGTTCTTGATCACAAGATCCGACAGGAAGATATTCTGCGCAACTGTGATTATCACCGCGAGGAAAAGCAGCTGGAGCAATGTGGCTGTTGAAAGTCCTACTGAACCGAGTGAAAAAAGTGTTGATAAAACTCTTGCTTCATTACCAACAAGAAGGTTGGTCACTATGAAGATCACGACCATTATTCCGTATGTCGTGAAGAGCTGCTTTATATAATCGAATATTGTCTTTTTCTCGTCCATTATCTTAACCCCAGCTTCCTTCTCAGTTCGTCAGAATACATGCGCGAAACGACGATCTGCTCGCCGTTTTGCAAAGTAATCCTGATCTTGCGGTTAACGTCAGTCTTTAAGCTCTTGATCTTGCGCAGATTGACGATGCTGTTCTTGCTGATCCTCAGGAAGTCACGCTCTATGAGTTCCTGTTCGATCTCATAGAGCTTTAACTCTGACTCGTAGTTTTCTGAATTTGTATAAACGAATGTCTTCCTGTCGACTGCTTCGATATAAAGGATCTTATCCGTCTCGATCAGATAGGTCTCGTTATCTTTGCGTACTGCTATCTGCATGTCGATCATGCGCATCATGGCGACCATCCGCTCGATGTCATTATTCAGATGTGGCGCTCTTATGATGACTTCTGTGTCGTCATATTTGCCGTCTATGTCCAGATTGATCTTCATCATTCAAGTCCTTTTCTCTTGAAGGCTACGAAGAAAAGAATGAGTGCGAGAAGTGCGTTGACTGCAACAACAAGCATGGTCTCAGTCTTTATCCCGTCGAAAGTCATGCTGCCGAGAAGTTCACGGATCTGCTGTGTGTAAAAGATCCCGGCTACCTTTTCTATTTTATCATTGAACATAGCAAGCATTGGCATGAATGAGAATACGAGCATCACGGGAAGCGACAGAGATGTTGCTGCCATCTGGTTAGCTGCAATGATGCCGATGCATGCACCAATTGCGATCGAGATCAGAAATCCTGCTGCCATTACGCCGAGATAGAAAGGAATGTCTCCTGAAGAAAGCGTAGTTGCCATAACTCCTGCGCCTGCCATGCAGATAGTCCATACATAAATTCCGATACCTGCAAGATATTCCCAGGCCTTTACATTTGCCATTGTAAGAACGCGAAGTGTGTTCTTCTCCTTTTCTTCTGCAATGATCGATGCGACTGCGGTAAGCGGTGCCATACCCATGTACATTACCGAGAAAAGTTTGGTAAAGAACAATTCAGGCATGTCAGGAATGTTTATCGCGTGCTCGAAAATAAGTGTCAGGACAGGAAACATCACGAACTGGATGAGAACTGTCTTATTTTTCAACGTATCCTTTATCTGCTTTTTTATTATTACTCCGATGTTACGCATATTTAACCTCCTCACTGTCTTCAAGTCGTCTGCCGGTAAGTTCAATAAATACCGTTTCCAAAGTAGGCTCTGACGAATGTATGGTCTCGATCTTTCCCTGAGTCATAAGGCTCATGATCTCACCCGCTGATTTCTCGCTATGCGGAAGCTCAATGTCCTCACCAGACTTAAGATGGATATTGATCGTCTTCTGGTGGTTATATCTTCTGCAAAGATCTTCAGGAGCGCCTCTGTCTACAATCTTTCCTTCATTAAGAAGTGCAACTTCATCGCAAAGGACTGATGCTTCTTCCATGTTATGTGTCGTAAGGAATATCGTGCATCCTGAAGCTTTGCAATCAAGGATCAGCTTATGGATGTATTTCATAGTCATCGGATCCAAACCGCTTGTGGGTTCATCAAGGAACAGAAGCTTCGGTGAGATCATCAGAACTCTTGCAAGCTGAAGTCTTGCGCGCATACCCTTTGAAAGTTTCATAGCCGGCTTTTTCGCGCTGTCCGCAAGGCCTACCTGAGTAAGAGTAGTCATTACCTTGGACTGGCCTACCTGATAGATGTCAGCAAAGATCTTGAGGTTGTCTACGCATGACATGCGCTCATAGATTCCGTGGTTATCCATCATGATGCCGATCTGCTTTTTGTCTGTACCGGTAAGTGTTCTTACGTCCTTACCGAGAACACGGACATCACCACTATCAAATCCAAGCTGGCCTGTAAGGATCTTAATGAGCGTAGTCTTGCCCGCACCTGAAGGTCCAAGTAAACCGAATATCGTTCCCGGCTTTATATCAAGGTCGATGCCTGAAAGGACCTGCTTTCCTGCAAAGCTCTTGCATATTGAATTTGCTCTTATCATAAAAAACTCCTTTGAACTTTGTTGGCACAAAACTAACAAAGTCCAAAAGAGCATTCAATAAGTCATTACATGAGTTGCCGTTTGTGTGTACTAAGTTGCCACAAAACACGTTTTACTGCATCTTAAGCCAATCCTCTTTGGTCATGAGATTAACGTGTCCGACCCTTTTCTCATTCATAGCCGGAACGTCGACATCTTCGGATCTCCACTGGTATTTAAAGCACAATTTTTCCTGGACTCTTTTTGATTTCTCATTACCATCGTAATAGCCGCACCAGACTTTATTCATACCGCAGTCTTCAAATGCGTGGCGTAGCATCTCACGTGCTGCCTCAGGCATAATACCCTGTCCCCAGAAAGGCTTGCCGAGCCAGTAGCCGAGCTCGCATTCGTCTACACCGTTAGCAAGGTCTGTGTTACCTGGAAGCCTCAGTTCAATTGCACCAATTGCCTTGTTATCTGTCTTAAGGCAGATCGCGTATGCTTCTTTACCGCTTAGAACATTCTTTATGATGTCTCTGCTTTCTTCAATATTCTTGTGCGGCGGCCATCCTGCGATCGGTCCTATATCAGGATCAGAAGCATATTTATAAAGATTCTCAGCATCACTGTCTTCCCAGCGGCGCAGTATAAGTCTTTCAGTCTCAAGCACCATCTCAATTGCACCCCTCTATCTTGTCTTTATACTTCTCGAACAATTCATGCGAATACACTTTAGGCATATCTGATTCTCTTACAATCTTCCAGAGAGATGCAGCAGCCTTAAGCCTCTCGCTGTATACGGCAGTTGCGTCATCAGCGCAGAAGTCTTTAACGAACTTGTTCCACTGCAGCGCCGACTTGTCGTAAGTCGCATATGTTTTTCTGCCGTAGTAAATATCAAGAAGATCACCTAACGTAAATGATTCGTCACCAGATTCCTTAACTGCTTTTGCGGTAGCGACCATATCGACGTTGAACTTGAAGTTTTCTTCACCGGTCTGTTCCCTAAAGAAATCCCTGAATCTGTTGCCGAACGTAAAACCGCACTCGATAAGTCCGGTATCAACAGTAAGCTCTTTTACCACTTTCTTCGGCTTAACGTTTCTCTTCTTAACTGGCGCGATCTTCTCGCCATAAAAATAAGATTCGATTACGCCGTTTAATTCGATCTTGCTTCCGTCAGATTTAAGTCCATGATCTTTGCATATCTTTATGAGCTCTTCCCTGTACCAGTAGTACTTACTGAACTCATCAAAACTCTTAATGCTGTCAAACTCAGGTCTTGTCATTTGTTTCTTCCATCGTATGATGTGTAACGATCATAGTATCGTTAACGGTAATTATTCCGATAATATTCTTACCGTATGATACTACAGGCGGAACAAATGCAATATCAGAAATCCTGACTTTACCGAATTCTGTCCTTATATCAGACTTCAAAAGATTTGAAATGCTTAAATCTTTCTTTTTTACGTTTGGTCCGTAATCCATTATGTCGGCAAACAAGCCCGTAACTCGTGTGTGATATGTACCGGCTGCTTCAAGACTCATACTATCGATAAGCGAAGGATCTATGCTTCCGATAAAGTTAAGAGCAATGTACTTCGCCTTTGGATCTGAAAGTTTTTTCTTCATCAGTTTATTTATCTTTACCGCATTTTCTGCCACGCTTAACTTACTGTTGTATTTGTAGTCGATGTGAATGCCCGTTGCAAAATTACCCATACTGCGGTTTGAAGTTATTCTGCCATCTACAGCAAAGCCTACATCTGCTTTATATGGCATGTCTTTTATCCATAATGCGACCAGATAAGACGTAAGAGTACATCCTGCTTCTTTTGATTTTGCAAGAATCTCTTTCAGCTCATCTTTGGTATAAACATCCACAACGTTTTTTGTCTTGTGAGCATGCCAGAATTCCTTATAAGAGTTATCCATGTCAGCAAATGTAAAAACACGCTTCTGCTTCGCCCAGCGTTTATTCCAATACTTAACAAACGACTTATAAAGATGTGACAGTTCACTGTCTTTGGGAAGCGCGGATACCAGGAGATTTTCAAAGGCAACTTTCTTAACTTCTTCGCCCGCATAAATACTCATGAATGTCTCAATGAAATAGAGCAGCGATTTGCCGTCTCCACCCATGTGATGCATGAGAAAAACAAGGCCGTCAGGAGATAAGAATCCTCTTATGTATTCACCTTCTTCAACCCGGAAACGGATACCCTCATTTGCATTTATCAGTTCTTCAAATGACAACGAGGATTCTTTAAAACTGCTCATGGGTTTTTCGCAGTCAACATAAAAAGCTTCGCCGTTATCTTCAATGACGATTTTGGAGTTTAAAATCTCATGTACTGCGACTGCCTTTTTAAAAGTTTTTGCGAGTTCTTCGAAAACTACTTCTCCTTCGACGCGAACACGCATGGCAATAACAATGCTCACATCGAACAGGTTTTCGCGTTCTGTTTCTATTTTGTATTTCATATGTATTGCTTGATTGCTTTGACCCACATCTTCATTGCGATGCTGTGTGGTGTGACTTTACTTAAGAATCTCATGTACCTGAAGTAGAATGAGCAGACGGATACGTCCTTGCCTTTATGGCAGTCCTTTAATGCAACTTCAACTACTTTTGAAGCAGGAGTCATGCCAGGATATTTTATGTCTTTTCCCTGGTTCTTTTTCGGAAGCATCTGTGTATCGACCCAGCCGGGACATACCGCTGTGCATGTAATGTTTTCGTTCTCTACATTAAGGCTTCTCGTAAATGAGAGCAGATATGCTTTGCTTGCCGAATACAGCGCAATATAAGGATTGGGCTGGAATGCAGAAGCTGATGCAACGTTAAGGATATAAGAACCCTTCATCATGTAAGGAATGCACGCCCTGCAGATAAGTGTCGCTGCCTTGTCATTGATGTCGAGCATGGAACTTATTTCTTCCAATGAAAACTCAGATACGGGCTTCATCTTTGCAATGCCTGCGTTATTAACAAGATACTTTATCTCAGGCTTATCTGATTCGATTTTCGAGCAGAAAGAAAAGATATCATCACGATCGGAAAGATCGACCTTTACGGGAACGATCTTATCGCCGTACTTTTCCTTCAATGAAGCAAGCTTATCATCATTTCTTCCGACAGCCCACACCCGGTCTACTTCAGCAAGAAGGCTCTTAACGAATTCCTCTCCGATATCTCCCGTGGCGCCTGTAATGATCGCAATCATGTCAGCCCTCCAAAAGGATCCTTGAAAGATCCGCGGAATTGATCATCACGCAGTCTGCAGTATAAAGGCTCTTTACCGCATAAAGATAAACAACGCCCCAGTAGAACTCGGAAAGCTTTCTTGTATTGCCGGATACGACTGTTCCTTCTTTCTGGCCCTGCCTGATAATCTTCTCGGTTGTCTTATAGAAAGACTGGTCTGCTTCACCTTCAAGAAGTCTTTGCGTGAAAAGCGCGATACCTGCTGCAAACATCTCATCCTTAAGACTCTTGATAACATAATCAGACATCTTCTTTATCTTCTGGTCTGCAGGCAGAGGCAGTTTGGCAAGCATTGTGAGCTTGTCATTGCTTGCGATCTTATCTGATATCGCAAAGATCTCATCATAGAGTTCTTCTTTTGACTTGAAATAAATATAGATCGTGCCCTGCGCGATACCGATGTGCTTTGACAGATCGCTGATCTTAGTACCCGCAAAACCGTTCCTTGCAAAATACAGAATAGACTTCTTGATTATGAGATTTCTGGTCTCTTCCCTTATTTCCTGACAGCGTTCCTGTGACTTTGGCATGTTAACCTCTTTATGAATGAATTTTTATTCATCCATAAATTAGCACAGTGGCAATCAGGTGTCAATCTCACTTTTCGGGGAATTCAGATATCAGGCAGCCTTCTCCTGCTTTGATGCATTTCTTACTCTGGAAAGAACATAGACAGGAACGATAATGGTAACGACTGAATCAACAGCCTGGACTACACTGAGGAATACCACAGTGTTTGTTGAAGCAGTACCATAATCACCTGTCTTATATGTAGCAATTACCGACATATAGATAATGCTTATGACAATGATCTCAACTATGCCCCAGATAACCGTAATGAGCTTTACGCGCCATGCATCGGGAATGATCTTCTCCTTTTCCCTGTTCCTGTAAAGAACGATGATGATGACTACCGCGATCAAGACAACGGTCAGGATATTATTAACATCGTTTACAAGGCTTATCAGCATGGCCTGCTTCATATCCGGTACAAGCGTTCTCGTAAGAAGCAGAACTGCGCCGGCATCTGCGAGCAGAACGACAAAAGGCAAAAGAAGAACCGGTACATAGATCTGTTTCAGCCCGTAATTCTTATGGATATAAATGCAGGAGCAAAGCGCGCTTGCAAATACACAGATCATGGTAAAGACCATAACGGCATCACCAAAAACAATGACCTTTCCGCCATCAGTGAAATTAAGCAGCGCATTATATACAAATACCGATAATGAAGAGAGCCCGGTAATAATGTAGCTGATACCAAGAACCTTGGTCTGCTTAAGTTTATTTGCTGCGATCATTATTCCTGCTACCAGCAAATAAACAGCAGCAAAGCCCATTATAAGACTGCAAAAGATAAAAACAAAAAACTGAGGAGCGAGATTATTCATAAAGGGCCCTCCTTTACTTAACGGTCAGGCGGTTTACATCTGGTGTCTTACTGTTTTATATTCGTCACCGTCTTTGTAGAACGGGCACTCTTTCGTCGGATGCTGCGCTAATCTGATCACTTCATCTTCATCAAGATTCAGGTCGCAGAAAGCCTCTCCTGTTTCCTCATCAACGTACGCGTACTGACATGTCTCACAACTTGACATAATAAGTCCTCTGTTTACTCTTCTTCTCCGCCCGGGAGAAATTCCATAATGTCATCACCGGGCGAAAATTCCTTAATGTCATCGTTCTCGGGATCTGTAGCCGACTTGGGTATGAATGAACGGATAACCGCCGTAAGCACTTCGTATTCTTCCATCATCTGATCGTGTTCAGCATAGATTGTTCCGGTATCGGAAACGTTTGCAGCGGCTTCAAGCTTTGCTGCATGAACGGATAATGCCGACGCGCCGACCATCTTTGATGAACTCTTGAGAGAGTGAACATAAATGGAATAGTCATGCCAGTTTTCTGCTTCATAACTCTTCTGCAGATTGTGTGCCTTCTCAAGTTCTCCGTATGCATATTCAGCAAGCAGTGCCTTGTAGAAGAATACATCGTCCTGACAATACTTAAGTCCTGCCCTGGGTTCTACGCCGACTGAACGCAGAACAGCAAAAGCTTCTTCAACAGATTCATCCTCTTCGGAAGTTTCCGTAATCTCTTCACTTATAAGTTCTACCTTCTCGTCAGGAAGGTATTTCATAAGGATCTTTTCAAGTGCAAAGCTGTCAATCGGCTTGGTCAGATAATCGGAGAAACCTTCTAAAAGATAACGTTCCTTTGCACCGATGATGGCATCTGCAGTAAGACAGATAACGGGAACGTCTTTGCTCGCGCCGTTTTCCGTCTCACGGATCTTATGGAATGCGTCAGTACCGTTCATGCCGGGCATTCTCTGGTCCATAAAGATAACATCGTATCTGGTTTTCGATGCCATGTTCACGGCTTCCTCACCTGACATAGCGGTATCGATCTTCATCTTCGTATTCTTAAGGAGGTTTACAGCAACAGTGAGGTTGATCCTCGTATCGTCAACGACAAGGATGGTCGCATCAGGTGCGCGGAAAGATTCCTTGTAAGGCTTGTTGCCGGGAGCATTATCCTTAAGACGTGTCTGGAGATCACCAAGAGTGCTTTCAGATACGATTTTCTGGGGAATGTTGACGGTAAAAATCGAACCCTTGCCGTATTCGCTCTCGACTTCGATATTTCCGCCCATAAGTCTTATGAGATTATGTGTTATTGCAAGACCCAGGCCTGTTCCCTCAACGGTGCTGTTGCGCTCCATCTCAAGGCGCTCAAACTTGGTAAAGAGCTGCTCCTTATCTTCAGGCTTGATGCCGATGCCCGTATCCCAGACAACGATCGTCAGGATCAGAGTCTTCTCGTCCTGCTTCTTGCCGCGGAGCTTGAGGATTACAGAACCCTTGTCGGTATATTTGACTGCATTATTCAAAAGGTTCGTTAAGATCTGGCGTACGCGAACTTCATCACCTGAGAGTTCATCTGGCAGTGAGGGATCTACTTCAACGTTAAACAAAAGTCCCTTATCCTGCGCTTTAAACTGAATCATGTTATTGATGTCGTTGATCAGCGAACTCAGCTGGTAAGGAGCTTCGGTAAGTTCCATTCTGCCTGATTCGATCTTGGAAAAATCAAGGATATCGTTAACGATCGCAAGGAGATTATGTCCTGCCTTCTTAACATCGCCTGCATATACGTTAATGTTCTCCAATGCTTCCTGTGCAAGCATCGGATCGCTCTCGACAACGTCAAGCGCCCTGTTGTCCTCTCTGATGATCATCTCGTTCATGCCGAGAACGGCATTTATCGGAGTTCTGATCTCGTGGGACATATTGGCCAGGAAGTCACTCTTGGCATTGCTTGCGCTCTCGGCACGGACCTTCTCTTCAAGAAGTTCGCCCTGTGCTTTTACATAAGGTCTTACGATGAGGAATGCAAGAACGCCCGCAAAAAGGAGCGAGAACAAAAGGATTACCACATAACCGAAGACCATCGACTTTGTCTGTGCGGTAAGCTGGCCGTCAAACCACTCGGATGAGAAGTCAACGACTACGATTCCTACTACTTTTCCCGTGGAATCGAAAACCGGGCTGTAAGCACTGTAGAAACTTCCCCACTGGTCCGTATAAGGGACTTCGTCGACAGCAGCTGTTCCCATGCCTGCCTTTGCAAGCGCTTCGGTGTATTTAACACTGTCACCGTAGCTTGCAGGGCTTACCTGGTCAGTGTCCATCGTAAAGATAAAGTTACCGGGAGTATCTTCTTTGATGCAGTAAACGTATTCGAGCTCAACGTTATCCCTGAATACGGCCAGAGTATCGTAAACATTATTGTAAGCCACGCTCCCTACCGTTTCTTCGGTAAATCCCTTCATGACCTCGCCGCCAACTGAACCTGCGGCACAGTTGGCGATATCGAGCATACGCTGCTGGATGGCCTTGCGGATGCCTACTCTGGATCTGTAAATGGAGACTGAACAGAAAAGAATACTGGAGACGAGCAGAATGCACTCGACCATGATAATGATCTTGGTGGA
>CAMYXF010000026.1 GCA_947303185.1 uncultured Clostridia bacterium
TATCCTTCAACGACCAGGTTGCTGCCCAGCACTTCCCCGAAAGAGCCATCCAGGACGCTGACGGCAACGTTGTACAGTTCAGCAACGAAGGTAACAAGCCCTTCTTAAGTCCTTACTGCGTCGAAAACTGGGATTACTTGATCGAGATCGGCATCGAAGCTGCAGAACACGGCGTCGACGAGATCCAGTTCGACTACGTCCGTTTCCCGGCAGGCCCCACAAAGAATAAGGTTAAGCCTTACTTCGGTGAAGAAGGCCAGTTCCCCGAAAAGTCAGAAGCAGTTAACCGCTTCCTCCAGGAAGCCAGGATCAGGATCCAGGATACATACGGAGTTGCAGTATCTGCAGATATTTTCGGTATCGTATTAACATCTCCCAATGACGCAAAGATAATCGGACAGGACTTCGAGACGCTCGGCATGACAGGCATCGACTCCTGCTGCCCGATGGTCTATCCTTCCCACTATGCGCTGGGAACAATGCTTGGCGGCCATGTTTTCGAGTATCCGGACAAGCAGCCTTACCTTATGGTATACAGCGTGCTTCACGAGTGCCAGTCAATCTACAAGCAGCCCGGATTTACGGCTGTAAGACCTTATCTTCAGGCATTTACCGCCTCTTACATTGGTAAGGGCAATTACATAGAATACGGCTACAGGGAGATCAATTCCCAGATCAAGGCGATTCACGATCTCGGAATTGAGGAATTTATCCTCTGGGATCCTTCGTGCAGATATCCTTCAGGTTCTTACGACGGCGATATGTCAGTCGAGACAGATTGAAACCTGGGGTTTCAAAGAATACAATATTGAGGTTAATTAATTAAGAGGTGACAATATGCTTGACATTAAATTCTTACGCGCCAATCCGGACATCGTAAAACAGAACATCAAGAACAAGTTCCAGGACGAGAAACTTCCCCTGGTAGACAAGGTAATTGAACTTGATAAAGAATTCCGCGAGAGCAAGACCCGTGCGGAAGCTTTGAGAGCTAACCGTAACAAGGTAAGTAAGCAGATCGGCGCTCTCATGGGCCAGGGCAAGAAGGACGAGGCTGAAGAGATCAAGAAGCAGGTCACAGACATGGCTGAAGAGCTCGAAGCTCTCACAGTTAAGGAGACTGAGCTCGAAGAAGAGATCAGAAAGATCATGCTCGTTATCCCTAACATCATCGATCCTTCCGTTCCGATCGGCAAGGACGATTCCGAGAACGTTGAGATCGAGAAGTTCGGCGAGCCTTTCGTTCCTGACTTTGAAGTTCCCTATCACGTAGACATCATGGAAAAGCTTGACGGTATCGAGCTCGACCAGGCAAGAGAAACATCCGGTAACGGTTTCTATTACCTCAAGGGTGACATCGCAAGACTTCACTCCGCATGCCTTTCTTACGCACGCGACTTCATGATCGACCGCGGATTCACATACTACATTCCGCCTTACATGATCAGATCTTCCGTTGTTACCGGCGTTATGAGCTTTGCTGAGATGGAGAACATGATGTATAAGATCGAGGGCGAGGACCTCTACCTCATCGGTACTTCCGAGCACTCCATGATCGGTAAGTTCATCGACACTATCACAGAAGAGGACCAGCTCCCCCAGACACTCACATCCTACTCTCCCTGCTTCCGTAAGGAAGTCGGTGCTCACGGCATCGAGGAGCGTGGTGTTTACAGAATCCACCAGTTCGAAAAGCAGGAGATGATCGTTGTCTGCAAGCCTGAAGATTCCATGACATGGTACAACAAGCTCTGGCAGAACACAGTAGATTACTTCCGTTCACTCGACATCCCCGTAAGAACACTCGAGTGCTGCTCCGGCGACCTCGCTGACCTCAAGGTTAAGTCCTGCGATGTAGAAGCATGGTCACCCAGACAGAAGAAGTATTTCGAAGTAGGTTCCTGCTCTAACCTGGGCGACGCTCAGGCAAGACGTCTTAAGATCAGAATCAGAGGTTCCGAAGGCACATACCTTGCCCACACTCTTAACAATACATGCGTTGCTCCTCCGAGAATGCTCATCGCCTTCCTCGAGAACAACCTCAACGAAGACGGCTCCATCAGGATCCCTGAGGCATTGAGACCTTACATGGGCGGAAAGTCCGTAATCGAAGTTAAGAAGTAAGGTTCGGAAAATTAAAACTATTAAAGGCTGTCAGTAATGGCAGCCTTTTTTCTGTAGGATTTCAGAACCGGCTGCAAAACTGGAAGAATTTTGAAATAATCGCCGTTTTTTCAGAATCCGTTCAGATAATGGCCCTAATTTGAAATTCTGCTGAAATCGACGACTCTTGGAACGTGGCAGTGCTCGAAAAGGACACGTTTTTACCTTAAATCGTGTCCTGTGCCCGCCCCAATGCAGACAAAATAAAAGAGGTCGCCTCTTATGAGACAACCTCTTGAATCACCGTTAAAGTTTGAGTCTTACGCTCTTTCAACCTTGCCAGAACGAAGACAACGTGTGCAAACGTTCATTGACTTGGGGGTGCCGTCAACAACAACCTTAACTCTGTGTACGTTAGCCTGCTGCGTAGTAAGCGCGCGTCTTGAAATCTGTGAACGCGTGATTCTAATCTTTCTGCCGAAGAACATGTCCTTCTCGCAAACTTCACACTTAGCCATGCAAACACCTCCTGTTAGAATTCAAATGCCTATGAATAATACCACAACCTATTTGAGTATGCAACAATATTTTCAATACTTTTTAGGCTCTTTTCAGTTTGAAGCGTTAGTGCTGAAAATACGCCTTATGGTTATTATTCTTTCGCATATCTCATCGCCCGATTTGAAGTTGTGCAAACGTACTGTCGTCCTTGCAGGAGACAGCATGAAGAGCGTACCCGTATCGGTGCAGACAGCCATTTCATATATCTCTGTATCCCCCGGTTTCTTTGGGCTCGACAGGAATATTATGTCGCCCGGCAGTATCTGGTCTATTCGTATCTGGCCTGTAACCGCGTCGGGTTCAGGGATGACCTCTATGCCTGCCTGTGCCTGTCCTTCCATGGTCCTGGGAATATCGATACCGTTGATCTCGGCACTGACGTATACGGCACCGTTTATGGATGCGCCGTCTATGGACATACCGTTCTCAATGTATCTCGCATTAACGAAAGTAAGAACCGAGCTGACGAAATAACGGCTTGATACCTCTTCCGTATCGCCTCTCGTCGAGAGCTCGATGACGCCTGATGAACCGATCCAGCCGGAATCACCGCCCGGAAGAGCTACCTGGTAAACGCCTTCTCTCTTAATATCCGCATAAAGAACAGTGTTCATCATGACCTTCTTGATCAGCGTACCGTTACTTGCGTGGGTCATTATGTTCTTTGAAGGATCGGATACGATGAGCTTGTACTGGTGGATATCGGGCTCAACGGAATCCATATCTTCAAGAAGGCTTGAAGCCTTAACGTATCCGATAAGTCCGTCCATTGTCTGGATCTTGCAGTAACCGTTTTCGCTGTCGCTGATGTAGCGTACGGGCTCGTTATAAAGGACTTCAGCTATTCTCGTAGAATCAGGCTGCGGTGCCTTCATGAGGGCAACGGTACTTTCGATGACGACCCTGTAGTCCGGCTCGTCGTATTCAAGATTGATAATAGGCTCAACGAAGAGTTCGATGTTAGTTCCTCGGAACAAGTCAGGCAATACTCTGGGGAGAATATAGAAGATACCTGTGAGGAGCAAGATAAAAGCAGAGAATGCGATCGCGAGGCCCAGGAGTTTTCTCTTTCTGGCTCCGCCAAGTGTAGCCTGCTTTTCGGAAAGGCCCCACTTGTCCTGCATGTCTTCAGCGCTGCCGTACTGCTCCTTGCCCTCATCCATGTCTGCAAGGAAAGGAAGCTTAACAGGCCTTTCGAGGTGTCTTATGGTCTTGGGAGCGACCTCCTCGCCTACCACCTGCTTGGGCTTCTTGCGCTCGAAAATCTTAAAGATGCTGCTATTGCCGTCTTCCTGTTTATCGCGTCTCTTCATCTTACTTCTCCAATAACATCACGCAATAAGCAGCGGCAACTCCGCCGTCATGTGACAGGCTTATCGAAATGGAACTCATGCCCAGTTCATTTGCATGCTTAAGAGCACCGCCGGAAAGTCTGATGCCGGGCGTGCCTCTCTCGTCTTTAATAACTTCTATATCGTGCATTCCGACACCTTCGCTCATAAGGCCGGTGCCAAGAGCCTTGCCGACAGCTTCTTTGGCGGCAAACCTTGCGGCATAACGCTCGGCTTTTTTGTCCGCATTATTGGCTGACTCGCAATACTTTATCTCTTCTTCGGTAAAGCACTTATTAATAAATGGCGCATTACCGTCACTTACTTTCTTCAAGATTCTGGAGATATCCACGATATCGATTCCGCAGCGCACGTCCATCTTTTGGATCATTACCTGCCTTCTTTAGATATCAGTTTTGCAGAGGACAACTTGCCGCTGATCCTCATGTCGCACTTGTTTACGAGCTCTGTCTTGGGGAACGGTGTAACAAGTACTGTGGGGAGCTTTGATGCTGCCCTGATCTCAAGGATGCTGTTCAGGATCGAACCGATGTTGTTGGTCATGGTTACCGAATCAGCAAAGTCGTCGAGAACGAGGAAATCGATCCTCTTGATATCATCTAATGTATCTGTGCCGATTACCGCCAGGTCTTCACACTTGCCGTAATATGCGCTCTTGCCGAGGTTAATGGCAGTCTTGCATACGCATACGGAAAGGAATGTCTTACCTGACTGGGGAGCTGCTGAATAGATCCACAAAGAAGATTTCTCATCGCTCTCTGAAAGTCCCAGAAGAACCTTGAGAAACTCATTCTTGATCTTCTTTCTGCCTGCCGCATCACCGAGATAATCGTCTCTGTAATTCTTCATCTTATATGAAGTGAAATCAGCCATGCCGCTGTTTTCGTAGCATGTCTCGAGTTCTCTTTTCCTGCATGAACATACCTTGAGCGTGCCGTCGGAGCCCTTTGTATAGCCAGTGTCATTGCACTTTTCGCAGATGCTCTTAATAACATCGAAATCAGGATCGATGTTGTTTCTCAAAATGATCTTGTCGCGCTTAGCCTGAAGCTCTTCTTCAGCTATGTCGAATCTCTTTATGAGACGCTCGTCCTTATCGATTACGGCGATAAATCTGTTGTTGCGCACGTTAAGAATCTGGTCGTCTATATCCCTGAGTTCAGGGCATGCCTTATATACGCGCCTGATATTCTCTTCGCGGTTAATCTCTCTGGATGCTGCAACTTCTGTCAGACTCTCGCTGATCAATTCTTTAATTGTCTTCATCTGCATCTCCAAACATATCAAGGATATCGTCAGGAATATCGTCGTCGTTATTTGTCTCTTCGGGTGCGGGAGCCTTGGCTGCCGGAGTTTCTTCAGAAGGCTTATTTGCGATGCCTGCTTCCTCACCGGTGCGCCATACAGAACCGGACTTTGCCTTTCTTCTTGTGGCGTTGCGCTTGTTCTCTTTGTGCTCTTCTTCGCTGAATCTGGCAGCGTCTTCGGCGGTCTTTACACCCTGGTCGTGCCACTTCTTTAGAGTCTCGCCGACATGTACCAGAGCAAGATTGCTTCTGTATTCGTTCTCTTTAAAAGCAAGAGTAACAAGCTCTTCAGTGGCATCGAGTTCTTCTACCCAGCTTGTAACACGGTCGATATCAAGACCGTTGAGTCTCTTCCTTAAGAGACTGCCGCAGAGCTTGATGATCTTCTTGGTTCTCTTGTTGATCTCAAGCTGCTTCTCAAGACTTCTGATATCCGTATAGCCCTTCTCATACCAGGAAAGAGCCATCTTCTCCATCTGCTGCAAAGACCTGTGGATGGACTGCTCGTAACCCTCTTCGAAAAGCTTATAGCACACTCTTGAATCGAATTTATAATCGTTAAGGCACTTATCTATAAGTCTGTAGAAAATATAAGGAAGCTCGCCCTGATAGAACGTTGATGAGATGGAATCTGCAAGGATCTTTCTGTCCTTCTCGTTGCTCATGAGGCCCGTAAGTTCAGGATCGTTGCCACGTGCAATGGCACTGGAGATATAATCGCCGATCTCTCTGGCCTTTATATCTTCGAATGCATATGTCTTGTCTTTGCGGTTAATAAGGCTTGCTGCCATGAGTTCTGCAAGAGCCGGAGCGATGTCTTCTTCACGGACGATCTTAAGCTCCTTAATGTCCTTCTCGTCAAAGCCGTTCTTCTTGTCAGTCATGTTGAGCCACAGGTATACGAGCAAAGCGTTTTTGCTTAGTTCCTGTGCGTATCTGACGAGAAAAATGTCAGGCAGAAGACTGTCATTAATAAGCAGTTTGGAATAATCTTCCATGCCCTTGTTATTCTTCATTCTAAATAAGAACTCTCTTCCTTAAATTGCTTTGCTAATTATAGCATGGATTATGTATGCGATTGGGTACAGTTTGGGGCAAACTTTCCCGTTATAAGGACAAAAAAGCAAGATGAAAAAAGGCAATCAGGTAAAAGTCAGGCACTGCCTGATTTTTAGCCTGACTTTTTACAATTCCCCAAGAAAAATCAGGCAAAAGTACGGCTATACCCTGACTTTTACCTGATTTTTTAAATGAAAAAGGGCTGACCATACGGCCAGCCCCATTCTATTTTGATTTATCTTAAGGATTAAGCCTCGTTAGCCTTCTTAACGTAAGAAGCATAACGATCTCTGGAATCCTGATAGCATCTCTGGAAGAGACCGTCAACAACCTCAGCATCATACTTCTTGTAGAGTGAGTTGTAACGAACCTCAGCCTTGAGGAATTCGAAGAAGTCTGCTGTAGGCTCCTTGGAATCGAGTGTGAAAGGATTCTTGCCTTCTGCTGCGAGAGAAGGATTGAATCTGAAGAGGTGCCAGTAACCGCACTCAACAGCCTGCTTCTCTCTGTTCTGAGCTACCTTGAGGCCGCCCTTGATACCGTGGTTGATACAAGGAGCATAGCAGATAACGAGGGAAGGTCCCTGGTAAGCTTCTGCTTCTGTGAATGCCTTGATGAGCTGGTTCTTGTCAGATCCCATGGATACCTGAGCAACGTATACGTAACCATAGCTCATAGCCATCATACCGAGATCCTTCTTCTTAACGTGCTTACCGCCTGCAGCGAACTGAGCAACAGCACCTTGAGGTGTGGACTTGGAAGCCTGTCCGCCTGTGTTGGAGTAAACCTCTGTATCGAGTACGAGAACGTTAACATCCTCACCTGTAGCGAGAACGTGGTCGAGTCCGCCGTAACCGATATCGTAAGCCCATCCGTCACCACCGATGATCCACTGTGATCTCTTCATGAAGAAGTCCTCATACTCGAGAGCCTTCTTAGCAGAATCAGAACCTTCAGCCTTGAGAGCCTCAGCGAGCTTCTCTGCGATCTCACGTGTGTTCTCAGCAGAATTGAATCCGTCGAGCCATGCCTGAGCTGCAGCCTTGAAATCATCAGAAGATGTAGAAGCTACTGTCTCTTCAACGAGCATCTTAGCTCTTGATCTGAGCTGCTTGTAACCGAGATACATACCGAGACCGTGCTCAGCGTTATCTTCGAAGAGTGAGTTGCCCCATGCAGGACCGAAACCTCTGTAGTTTGTTGTGTAAGGCATAGAAGGAGCAGAACCACCCCAGATTGAAGAACAACCTGTAGCATTGGAGATCTGCATTCTGTCGCCGAAGAGCTGTGTGAGGAGCTTAGCATAAGGTGTCTCACCGCAGCCTGCGCATGCGCCGGAGAATTCAAGGAGCGGCTGCTCGAACTGAGAACCCTTGACGTTAGCCTTAGCCATCGGGTTGTCCTTGTGAGAGAGAGCAACACAGTAATCCCAGTTCTCAGCTTCCTTAAGGTTGTCCTTAAGAGGAGCCATAACGATTGCCTTCTCCTTAGCGATACATGTCTCAACGCAGACACCGCAAGAGAGACAGTCCATAGCGGAAACCTGGATTCTGAACTTGTAGTTGTCGTAAGGCTTCATGCCTGCCTTTGTCTCGAAAGGTGCATTTGCAGCCTCTTCCTCTGTGAGGAGGAAAGGACGGATAGCAGCGTGAGGGCAAACGATGGAGCACTGGTTACACTGAATACACTTAGCAGCATCCCATACAGGAATATCTACTGCTGTACCACGCTTCTCGTAAGCTGCTGTACCCTGAGGGAATGTACCGTCTTCCATACCTACGAATGTAGATACAGGGAGAGAGTTACCTTCCTGTCTGTTCATTACGTTAACAACCTTCTCGATGAACTCAGGAACAGCCTTCTTCTCAACCGGCTTATCCTCAGCTGTCTTCCATGAATCAGGAATGTCAACTGCAACAACTGCATCAACACCAGCGTCGATAGCAGCATAGTTCATCTGAACGATATCGTCACCCTTCTTACCATAAGACTTGAGAGCTGCCTTCTTCATGTAGTCAACAGCCTGGTCAACAGGAAGGATGCCAGAAAGCTTGAAGAATGCGGACTGGCAGATTGTGTTGATTCTTCCGCCGAGACCGATTTCCTTAGCCTTAGCAACAGCATCGATTGTGTAGAACTTGATGTTGTTGTTTGCGATATATCTCTTCATAGAGCCAGGGAGTCTCTCCTCGAGCTCTTCTCTTGTCCACTGTGTGTTGAGGAGGAATGTTCCGCCGGGCTTCAGTGTTGAGAGCATATCGTACTCATAAACATAAGACTGGTTGTGGCAAGCTACGAAGTCAGCCTTGTTGATGAGGTATGTAGAACGGATAGGTGTGTCACCGAATCTCAAGTCAGAGATTGTGATACCACCGGACTTCTTAGAGTCATAAGAGAAGTAAGCCTGAGCGTACTTGTCTGTGTGGTCACCGATGATCTTGATGGAGTTCTTGTTAGCACCAACTGTACCGTCTGCGCCGAGACCCCAGAATCTAGCCTGAACAACGCCTTCACCGGCAACTTCGATTGACTCTGAGCAATCGAGTGAGAGGAATGTAACGTCGTCATCGATACCGATTGTGAATCTTTCCTTAGGCTGATCCTTCTTGAGTTCCTTATAAACAGCGAGTACGCACTCAGGTGTTGTATCCTTGGAACCCATACCATAACGGCCGCCGATGAGCTTAGGAGCATTCTTGCCAACATAAGCTGCAGCAACGTCGAGGAAGAGAGGCTCTGCATAAGAACCAGGCTCCTTTGTTCTGTCGAGAACTGCGATAGCCTTAACTGTTGAAGGGATTGCCTCGAGGAGCTTCTCAGCTGAGAAAGGACGATAGAGGTGAACCTTAACGAGACCAACCTTCTCACCGTGAGCATTGAGGAAGTCGATAACTTCTTCAGCTGTCTCGCAGACAGAACCCATAGCGATGATTACACGGTCAGCATCAGCTGCGCCATAGTAATTGAAGAGCTTGTAGTCTGTGCCACGGATCTCGTTGATCTTATCCATGTAGTACTGAACCTGATCAGGTACTGCAAGATAGAAGGGGTTGGAAGCTTCTCTGCCCTGGAAGTAGATATCAGGGTTCTGAGCTGTACCACGGAGTGTAGGATGGTTAGGAGACAAAGCTCTCTTACGGAAAGCCTTAACTGCCTCATAGTCAACCAATGATCCGAGTGTATCGTAGTCGATAACCTCGATCTTCTGGATCTCGTGTGATGTACGGAAACCATCGAAGAAGTGGAGGAAAGGAACTCTTGTCTTGATTGAAGAAAGGTGAGCAACAGCTGCAAGGTCTGCAACTTCCTGAACGGAGTTAGCGCAGAGCATTGCGAAACCTGTCTGACGGCAAGCGTAAACGTCTGCGTGGTCACCGAAAATGTTCAGTGCATGAGCAGCGAGAGCTCTTGCGGAAACATGGAATACGCAAGGGAGAAGCTCGCCTGCGATCTTGTACATGTTAGGAATCATCAAGAGGAGACCCTGTGATGCGGTATAAGTTGTGGTTAAAGCACCTGTAGCGAGTGAGCCGTGAACAGCACCGGAAGCGCCTCCCTCAGACTCCATCTCGACGATGTTAACCGTCTGTCCGAAAATATTCTTTCTGCCCTGCTGAGCCCATTGATCGGTGTGGTCAGCCATAGGCGAGGACGGTGTGATCGGGTAAATTGCAGCGTTCTCAGTAAATGCATACGAAGTATACGCAGCAGCCTCGTTACCGTCCATGGTTTTCTTTGTCAGTTCTGCCATAAACTTGATCTCCTTTGGAATTTCTTGTCGCAGGTAAATCTACGCATAGAAGTACCTACTATAAATAACTGAATAATTATAAACCCTTTCGAAAAATATTTGGGGCATAAATGAGACAAATTTACAGTTTATTTTTTATAAATATAGTTATCAGTAGGGTTATTGGGGCGCGGCGAAAACGGGCGCCCTTTTACGCGCATTTTACTTTCTAAAAATATGTTTTTGGTTTCCAGCAAGTAAAAACCGCCCTTCCCTGACCTGATTTTCGAGATTTTTACTTGCTGGATCAGCATTTTCCATTCTCAGCAAGTAATCTGAGCTCATAAGAGGCCTTTTTCGCCAAAATCTTACTTGCTGGAAAAGAGGTTTTCGATTTCAGCAAGTAAAGTGCATCAGGTTTACGTACCTAAATGACATTTTTTGATTTTAGGTACGTAAACCTGCCACCCCGCAAAAAGAAAAAGGAATGCCTCATAGAGACATTCCTTGAATCGTTTAAGTTATTGTTCCTAACTACGTTCCGCCTTCTGCGGGTTGTTCTGCCGGCTGCTCTGCGGGTTGTTCTGCTGGTGGTTCCGGCGTAGGAGTAGGCTCCGGTGTTGTCTCCGGCGGCGGTTCCGGCGTAGGAGTAGGTGCCGGTGTCGTTTCCGGCGGTTCCGTCGTCGCCTCTGTAGTAGGCTCCGGTGTAGGAGTCGGTTCAGGTGTAGGTGTAGGACCCGGTGTCGGTGTCATGATCTGTGACGTGATCTCGCCGGTCTTCTTGTCCATGGTTGCATATGTACCATCAGGATTGAGAACACCTACGCCGATTC
Organism: uncultured Clostridia bacterium; assembly: GCA_947303185.1. Taxonomy (GTDB): domain Bacteria; phylum Bacillota; class Clostridia; order Saccharofermentanales; family Saccharofermentanaceae; genus Saccharofermentans. Next base: position 10,946 of record CAMYXF010000026.1, read on the forward strand.
TTCTTCCGAAAGGATAATATGTCGTTTCGTTGTAAAGCACACGGTCGATCTCTTCGCCGTCGGAATTGTACCAGACCTTGTAAGCCTTGGCTGTCATTCCCTCGTGAGCCTGTCTGATTGTCTTGGTTTGACCAGTAGGAAGTTCCTTGTCCTCAACAAATTCATCAGGACCTGCAGGTGTTGTGCTTGTGATGACTGCTTCGATCTCGATGTACTGGCCGTCGGGAAGTTTCTGGCCATAGATCTCAGCGTTAACTGTTCTATCGTCCCAGTCAAACCATGTAACGATGATTACCTGGTAGTCAGTGTCGTTCTTGAACTTGAAGTCCAATGCCGGCCAGTCAACTGTGGCATCAAGACCTGTCTGTACGTAATCTGAAGGCCAGGCGTGTGCGTTACGCTCAACTACTGCGAGGTTTGCTTCAAGTACGGCATTGTAAAGTGTCGTACTGGCCTGGCAGATACCGCCGCCCAAGCCCTGCTCGTACTGACCTCCGAGGATAACCGTTGCTTCCTTGAATCCGTTTTCGGCAGTTCTCTGTCCTACTACTTCGTTGAAAGAGAATACCTGACCGGGCTGGAGAATCGTGCCGTTCATGTTGTCGCATGCCTGGCTGATGTTGCTGTTACGGTTGGTGTTGTTGGAGCAGCTTGTTGAGCAGTCACCGATAAGGCCGACGTTCTCTCTGATCATGGCCTCTGTAATCTCAGGCTCCTTAACCTCAGTGGGAACTTCGATTATTCCGGAATATACCTGGGAATCGAAAAGAGCCTTAACTTCTTTTGCCGTAGCATCGACATCGATTGCATAACCGGTCTTCTCAGGTGAGATTACGAATTCGCATGTGTCCATGTCGAAGCTCTCGATGGAAGCGTTCTTTACCAAAGCGAACTCATCGACATAAAGGTCCAAAACCTTGTTGATCCTCTCGTTAACACTCTCGATCTGGATTGTGTAAGCTGTCTTGTATGTCTTAGGGGTGTTCTTAAGCTGCTGGACGTTGTTGTAGCATTCAACAACCTGTGTCAGGTCAGCTTCAGCGGGAAGTCTGTACATTGCATAAGCTTCATCAAGGATCTGACGAGTGTTGTATTCGAATGTAGCATCAGAAAAATCAAGATAAAGGAGCTTGCCTGCAAGGCTTAATCTGATATCGACTGAAAGGGGCTTGGCCGGCTGCTTAGCGGTAATGGCATTGTAAGCCTCGTCGTAAGTCATGCCGCCAACGTCGATTCCGTCGATAACGATGCCTGAGTAGAACTTATCTGTCTGGAGCTCTGCGTATGCCTGCTCTGTAGTGATCTTGGTGACTGTACCGTCGGCAAGAGTGACCTGGACTTTTTCTTCGAATGCACCGATATAGTAGAGAACTGCAAGCACAACACCTGCAACGAGGATAACGGAAGCTGCGATAACAATGAAAGGAGCAAAGGGATTGTTCTTGAATCTGCTGCCCTTATTGGCGCCCTTAATAAAGCCGTACTCAGCGGCTATTGACTTGCTTTCCTTTTTGCTTGATTTGGATTTTGATTTTGACTTGGAATTTGAATTTGATTTGGCTGTCTTGTCACCGGAAGAAACTTTTCCGAGGCTCCTGTAATCGAATTCAGGCTCTGCTTTTGCCAAAGACTTGGAAGACTTGCTTTCAGATGTCTTTAAACTTTTGGAAGCATTGTTAACAGGCACGAGCGCTGAGCTCCTTACTTCTGAGGGCTTTGAACCGCCCTGAGCCTGTCCTCCTGTTTTCTTCATTAATGCCTTACCCCTCAAATATTACAAAGATATACTTTGAAATCCTAAACAATAATAAACATTGTTTTTGCAAACTTCAACCACGGCGAGTGAGCATAATATTAAAAAAACAGGATTAATTTTTCAGCCGTTGTTGTAAAATCGTTTATATTTGTCCACGGAGCCGAAAAGAACATGTCCAAAGAATACAAAGCCCTCCTCACAGCAGATATGGATTTCACTCTCCTTGCACCCGGCAAGGACGTGCCTGAGGGCAACAAAGAAGCGATCAAAGCACTTAAAAATGCGGGTGTTGCGTTTACCATCGCAACCGGAAGATCGTCTTTTCTCGTAGGCAAATTCGCTGAAAACTTAGAGATCGACGTGCCCATCATAACGAGCAACGGCGGTTCGCTTTTCGACGCACAGACAAGAAAACAGTTCGCATCAAGGGACTTCGAAGACAAGAAAATCAGAACGCTTCTGAGATATCTCCTGGACAACAACGCGGATGCCACCCTCTATTCTGATGAAGGCATATTTTTCGCGCCCTGTTCATCCCGAAAATTCTTCGTTGAAGGCTATAACGAAGGAGTTGAGCCTGCCAAGCAGTCACCCATCATCGACATCGGCATGGACTATCCCGAAAAGGATGTGATCCCGCACTTCAACAAGATCCTTCTGATAAAACCCAACAAGACCTTATATGATGTCATGCAGGCCGACCCGGAACTTGAGGCGATCTGCTCAGGACCTGACCTTTACGACATCATGCCTAAAGGCACTTCAAAAGGCGATGCCCTGTTAAGTCTTGCTGATTATCTCGGCATTCCCCGCTCCAACACGTTCGCTATCGGCGACAACGAGAATGACGTTTCCATGATCTCAATGGCAGCTCACGGAATTGCCGTAGGCAACGCTACTGAAGGCGCTAAAAAGGCTGCCGAATATATCTCTGCAAATTATGACAGCCTCGGCTTTGCCAAGGCTGTCTATGAATTCATTATTCCGCTGGTTGAGACGTTTTAAGCAAGCTTTGACTTAACGTATCCTTCAACCTGGCCCTTGATGGTCTCGAATGAAGACTTGGCGGAAGCCTCATCAGAATCGTATACACCCATGTAGATCTTGAGCTTGGGCTCAGTGCCTGAAGGTCTTGCGCATGCCCAGTCGATTCCCTTGTTGCCGCCGAGCTCATAAAGGAGAACATTGGACTTGGGAAGTGTGATCTCTTCAACCTCTACACCGCCGTCTGTGAATACGTAGCGCTTGGATTCCTTATAGTCTCTTACTGCAACTACTGAAGCGCCGCCCAAAAGGTTCTTTGCCTCGGCAAGGTTCTTGCATTCTGTAAGTTCTTTTCTGAGCTCAACCATGCAAGCACCGATCTTCTCGATACCTTCCTTGCCTTCCAATGTGCAGCTGATCGTCTGCTCAACGCCGTAGCCGTACTTCTCATAGAGGTGGTCAAGTCTGTCTGCAAGTGTCTCGCCCTTCTCGAAAGAAGCTGCTGCCATGTTGCAGATAAGCATTGCTGCTACGACTGCGTCCTTATCACGTACGTCAACGCCGGAGAGGTAACCGTAGCTCTCTTCGAAGCCGAACTGGAAGTGCTTGTCACCGAACTCGTCATCAAGCTTGATTCTCTCGCCGATGAACTTGAATCCCGTAAGTGTCTCCTGGAGCTCAACTCCGTAGTAATCGCAGATACTCTTAACGAGCTTGGAAGATACGATTGTTGTAACTGCAAAAGACTTATCGGGAAGTGTTCCGAGATTCTTCTTTGCATCAAGGATGTAATCCAAAAGCATGAGTCCCATCTGGTTACCGGAGAAGCACTTATACTTAACTTCGCCGTTCTCAACTACCTTTGCGGCAGCGCCGATTCTGTCGGAGTCAGGGTCTGTACCGAATACGAGAGAAGCATCAGTCTTCTTTGCAAGTTCGATAGCCATTGAGAGAGCCTCAGGGTTCTCAGGGTTAGGAAGGCTTACAGTCGGGAAAGATCCGTCAGGAAGTTCCTGCTCTTTTACGATGTGGATATTCTTGAAGCCAACTGCCTCAAGGATTCTTCTTACGGGCTTATTGCCTGAACCGTGCAGAGGAGTATAAACGATGCTCATGTCTGCCTGCTTATTGATGGCCTCCTGGTCGACAACGAGCTTTGTGAGCATGTTTGTGAATGCTTCGTCGATCTCGGGACCGAATGAAGTAACAAGGCCCTTAGCCTTAGCTTCTTCAAGGTCCATCATCTTGATCGTTCTGATGTCAGAGATCGCTTCGATGTTTGAAAGAACTGCATCAGCTGCTTCCGGAGGTACCTGTCCGCCGTCTTCACCGTAAACCTTGTATCCGTTGTACTTGGAAGGGTTGTGTGAAGCGGTGATCATGACGCCTGCAAAAGCCTTGAAATATCTTACTGAGTAAGAAAGTACCGGAACCGGTCTGAACTCATCTGAAAGTCTTGAAGGGATGCCGTTAGCAGCAAGGACCTGAGCTGTGATCTGTGCGAACTCAGGAGAGAAATGTCTTGAATCGTAAGAGATTACGACGCCTCTCTTAACTGCCTCTTCACCCTCTGAAAGAATATACTTTGAAAGTCCTTCGGATGCCTTTGCAACTGTGTAGACGTTCATTCTGTTTGTGCCTGCACCGAGCACGCCTCTTAAGCCTGCGGTACCGAACTCAAGATCTCTGTAGAATCTGTCTTCGATCTCCTTCTTGTCGTCCTTGATGGCGATAAGTTCATTTCTCGTGCCCTCATCGAAATAAGGATCTGTTGACCAAAACTCATACTCTTTCATGAAATCCATAGTGATAACCTCCAAATTCTTGTTCAGTAATAATACCCGAATTACTTTTGTTTTTCTTTCTTTTTCGTGATGTTTTTATCGATAACTATAAAGGCAGCTAAAAGAACGATGCCTGCGCAGGATACCATCGCACCCGGCTTAAGTCCCGGAGCCGTGAAAACGAGTTCTGCTGTGTGGTTTCCTGAAGGTGCGTCAAATGCAACGAACGCATTCTGGTAAGCAGTCCACTGTGCCGGAGTGCCGTCGATATAAAGCTCCCATCCGTCTTCTGCAGGGATCGTGGTGATGATGGTATCACCTTCTTCGATGCCGTTGATGTTGAACTTGGCATAACCGTCGTAAACAACGTCTGATGCAACCTTTGTCTTGTCGACATTTGCCATCTGGCTTGTGAATGTCTCATTGTCAAAGCATGCAAATCTGATGTTCAGATAAGACCACTTACTCTCCTCGCAGATGAATGAGATCTTTACTGTCTCACCTTCGCTGAAGCTTCCGAGCCTGAACATCTGTGAATAGTATGTGTTTGACGAAAAATCGTAAGCCTTAACGCCGTTGACGTAGATCTTTGTGCCGTCAAGGAGTTTGCCTGTAGCGATCGAACAATAGAGTTCGTTATTGGAAGGAACAGTAAACTCATACTCGATGGCGATCGGGATGTTGTCGTTGGTTCTGTAGATCTTTGTGATGTTGGTCTTCAGTTCCTTGTTTACTGTATTCTCAAGACCGAGACCATCCGTCTTTCTTGAATTGTCTTCATCCTGAACTGAATCACCCTGAACGGTATCATCCTGGGCAGAATCTGCCGGGGCGATGAGATCTTTGTGTGATACATAGTCACTGGTGTTAAAGAATTCGCCGTTCGTGATAACGGGCTCGCCTGTAACGGTCTCATCAAGTTCTACGAAGAAATCTTCAGTGAACGCTTCAGGGAACATTGATCTGTACCAGTCGTTCTGGAACTTGAAATAATCCTTCTCTGATGCGTCAGTCTCGAGTCTGTAGAAATCGAAATTCATTGCGTTTCCGTCTGCAGCAAATGCCAGAGGAAGTGCATTGTCATTTGCATAGAAGTTAAGTCCGGTGCCATAGGAATCCTGACCTTCCAGACGGTAGAAAGAAAGGTCCTTTCTGGCTGATACGGATCCTACTGAGAAGAATGAATCAATCGAAGGGCTCGCAAAAGTATGCCATGCAGCGAAGTAGTTGTAGTTCGTAGGCATTCCGAGCTGCTTCATGAAGCGGTGCATCTTCTTGTTTGAATTTGAGTTGAAGAATGCAACGCCGTTATAGCCTCCGAAGAATGCTTCGCCGTCTTCTATGTAATTCTTGGAAACATAATCGATCGGTTTCTCAGTCTCGGCACGGAATGTTCCGTTGCTGCTGTTTCTTGTATTGGCATAGCTGCCGAACTCGATCTCGGCATTTAATGACTGGATGTATTCATAGGAATTGCCGCCGTCCAGAGCGAGCGGTTCGATATCGGAAGAAAGGATCGGACTTGCGAAAACGAGTTCGAAGCAGACGATGCCGCTGAGCAAAGGTGCGATCATTCTGGGCATGTCCTTTAACTGCTCCGGCCACTTTTCGATGCCAAAGCCTGCAAGAAGTCCGGCATAAGCCGTGATGAAGCAGAGGTTGAACAATACCGTATCAGACTTGCCGAGGATCCTTCCGAATGTGTAATCGATGACAACAAGCGCATACATGATGATCATTGCTTTCATTATGTCTTTTCTTGCAAGTTCCTTGACCTTAAGGAGAACCTTCAAAGCTACTACAAGGAATAAGGGCAAGAATACGAATGCCTGTCTGTGCCAGAACCAGTTCGGATCATCGAAAACGTGCCATGCCTTATCAAGCGGATAAAGAGCCGTGGATAAGAGTACGCCGAGGAAGCATACAGCATGTATCTTTCTCTCTCTGCCCTTGAAAACGGGGCTGAGGAAATAGATCAGTATCGTCATGGATACGAGAAGGCAGATGAAAAGGAACGGATAATTGCCGGGAAGCAACGTGTTAAACTCCTCAGGCTCACCAAGTATGAACATGTGGAGGAAAGTCAGAGGAGAATATGTGATCGAGTCGCTTGCGCCGTATGCCGTATTATCAGCATTTCTGATCGTATCAAGACCTACGGGAACAAGGAGAACTGCTGTTGCGAGAGCAGTAAATCCTGCTGTCAGACAATATTTGAAACCGATGGCAACAGCCTTCTTAAGAGGGGTCTTGTCGATGAACATCCTGATGCAGAGATACAGGAAGCATGCGATTCCGACCATGTAAGCGATGTAGTAATTCGATACGAAAAGGACGAGCAATGAGATGACAAGTCCTGCATAGTTCTGCTTCTTTATGAACTTTCCTGTGAAGAAAAGGATCAGAGGCAGGAGCATGTATCCGTCGAGCCACATGATGTGGAAAAGGAATACCTGTGCATAAAGAGCAAATGCATACATGATGCCGATGAGGATGGGCCACTTTGTCTTCTTGTCTTCTGTTTTCGTTGAGACGAAAAGGCACATGAAGGCAGAAGCAAGGCTGAGCTTGGATACCATGATGCTCATGATGACCGCATCGATCTGTGTAACGTCAAAAAGCAGATAGATAAGGTTGAAAGGACTTGCAAGATAGTATCCGAATGTTCCGATGAAGTTCTTACCGAGACCAAGTCTGAAAGAATAAGTCAGGTAAGAAAGAAGATGTCCGTCGGGAACTTCGTCAATTCCGCTGATCTTGCTCTTCAAAAGTGAAAGGAAAGGAGCATACTGCGCTTTAAGATCGCTTAAAAGAACCGATCTGTCGCCCAAAGGATACTTTTTGAAAACGACCATTGAGCATATGAAAAACAAAAGCGTAACAAAGAATGTGATCAAAGGACGACTGTCCAGTTTCTCTCTCTTTGCCAAAGCAGGCTTCGGACTCTTATTCTCTACTGCCTTCTTACTTTTGGCACCGTCAAGACTCGAGAGCTCTTTCATTACCGTTCCGTCCTTTCAGGAGATAAATAAAAATAGATTTATTGATTATAATACAAAAAGGAACAACTTGCTTGAAAGTATCGCGTTTGATGTATTATATAAAAGAACGCGAATGATATAATTAAAAGCGGCTTTTTGCCTGCTTTTTACCAACACTTAAGGAGATCCAGATGCTGATAAGTCTTATCGTTCCATGCTACAACGAAGAAGAATCTCTTCCGTTCCTTTACGAAGCGTTGTGCGATGTACGCAAGGCTGAGACTTCTCCTGACAGATGTTTTGAATTCATTTTCGTAAATGACGGAAGCCGCGACAAGACTGCCGAGGTAATAAAAGGACTTGCCGAGAACGACAAATCCGTTAAGTATGTTTTCTTCTCAAGAAACTTCGGCAAGGAAGCCGCTATGTATGCGGGAATGCAGAAGGCCAAGGGCGATTACGTCGCAATCCTTGATGCCGACATGCAGGATCCCCCGTCACTTCTTCCCGACATGATAAATACGCTCGATTCAGGCGAATACGATATCGTCGCCGCAAGACGTGTTACACGTAAGGGCGAACCCAAGATCAGAAGCTTTTTCGCACGCTGCTTCTATAGACTCATCAACCGCATGTGCGACGTTGAGATTGCAGACGGTGCAAGAGATTTCAGACTCATGAAGCGTGAAGTCGTCGATGCCATCTTAAGCCTTTCTGAAAGACAGCGTTTCTCAAAAGGTATCTTCGCATGGGTCGGTTTCCGTACAAAGTGGGTCGAGCATGAGAATGTTGAGCGTGTTGCCGGCGAGACAAAATGGAGTTTCTGGAAGCTCTTTAAGTATGCGATTGACGGCATTGTTGCATTCACTACAGCACCCTTGCGTCTTTCCACATATTGCGGTTTCTTCTTCGCTATGTTGGGATTCGGATATCTCGTCTACTATTTCATCCGTGCGATCATCTTAAGGATCTACAACGAGGTTCCGGGTTATCCTTCCCTCTTGTGCTTCATCCTCTTCATCGGCGGATTGATTCTTATGTGTCTTGGTATCCTGGGTGAATACATCGGAAGAACTTACATCGAGTCCAAAGCAAGACCGATCTACATTCCTTCCGAAGAATCCAAAGATTAATTATTTAGCCAGGTATCTGTAGAAGAAACTGTCTTCGAAATCCTTTGCGAAGAACTGTTCCTGAATAGTCTCTGCATACTGCGCATCAACGATATTTCCGAATGAACCGATATCTTCCTTATCGTTATGTTCGCCGTTTACGGCTGAACCGATGATGGTAAACATGGTAAAGCTTGCCGGGAACATCATGAGAATAACCGTAAGCATGACGGCTGCAGACTTAAGCCAACCCTTCTTTGTGGTCGGAGTATTCTTCTCATCCATGACATCAGCAACCTTCTCGCTCATGAAAATGCAGAGAACGAACAGTGCAGGCATCGATCCTCTCATGCAGAAATCATTCATTCCACTTACCTGATACAAAGGTATGAGCAACAGGATAATTACCGAAGCCCAGAAGACCGGATCCTTCTTCTTGCTCTTATAGAGGATCAGAACAAACGGAAGAACTTCCATTGCAATGAACAGCAGATATGCTGGAACGAACATAAACTTATTTACGAAGAATTCCCATGCAAATCCCCTGTAGCTCGTAGCCCCGGCATTGGACATGTAATAACTTCCGAATACCGTCAAAAGAAGAATTGCCGAAGCGATGTTAACAGGGCTTAAGATATTCATCACTTTTGATGCGGTCTTTTCAGCCTTTTGTTTCTTACTGAACAGAACGGCTCCAACTACCGGAAGGATGCCGAATACGGCCCACGGTGAATAACAGAAAAGAACTCCCGCCGTAAGTCCCATGGAGCGTGTGTTATATGACATCAGGAGCAGTGCAACGATCAGGAAGCACGGAACCATCTGGTTGAATACGCTGCACATCTCCCTGAAGTTGCTGATATAGGTCATGACGGGAACCCATCCTTCTATCCAGTACCAGCCTTCGTATTTGGTCAGGAGATAAGCAGCATCGGGAATGACGTCTAATCCTGCAAAGAAAACATAGAAGAAAGGAACCCACTTCGTAAATCTCTTGATGACCGCGCTTGAAGCCATGAGCGAGAGGAAGATTCCAATGGAATTCCAGAGGAATATCGCGAAGTTTCCTGCCTCAAATCCGAAGATCTTTCCGATAAGCGCAGCAGGCATCCAGTAGATGAAATAATACGAGAATGCCCTCTCGCCTGAAGCGATCCCGAAGATCTCTCTTACTTGTGGATTCGTCTGTGTCGAATAGTTATAGATGACGGGCCAGTCATAATCAATGAGGTCTCTTAAGATCGCGCGTCTGTAAGCGTGATCCTGGACGGTGCAGATATATTCACCTACTCCGGAGATAAATGATATGACAAGAGCCGTTACCGCAAACCCGATAATGTAGGATACGGGCACCTGAAGGTCGGTATCGTACTTGGATAACTTGGAACCGTTGGGATCGTTAAGACAATCCGATACTGCATAAAGCACGATGCCGCCGAAAATAAGTGTGAGCGGGATACCTACGGATAAGCGCAAATATCCCAGAAAAAACATAAACAGCGGCACTGTCAGAAAAAGAACTATCGAAGCGTAAAGCCACGGAAAAGGTACCGTAACGGTCTTGCTTTCACGTGCAGGGCGTTCCTGCGGCACGGGCTTTTTTGCCTTGCCTTTTGAAGCGCCTCCGATCTGCTTTACTTCCTTCATTATCCTTGTCCTGCAGTCCCTGCTGTTTAGAGTGTTTCTTTTAAATCAGTGTATCAGAGCTGAACAGTCATGAAATCGATCTGCTGGGGCTCCAAAGGTCTGTCCTGATAATCGGTTCTTACAGAAGCAATCTTATCAACGACTTCGATACCTTCGATGAGCTTACCGAATGCAGCATACTGTCCGTCGAGGTGCGGAGAATCCTCATGCATGATGAAGAACTGTGAACCTGCGGAGTTAGGATCCATTGCGCGTGCCATGGAGAGAACGCCTCTTGTGTGCTTAAGGTCATTCTTGAAGCCGTTTGCAGCGAACTCGCCCTTGATGGTATATCCGGGGCCGCCCATGCCTGTGCCTTCCGGATCGCCGCCCTGGATCATGAATCCGGGGATGACTCTGTGGAAGATGAGACCGTTATAGAAACCCTTGCTTGCAAGGTCTACGAAGTTCTTTACTGATGCGGGAGCGATCTCAGGATAGAGCTCTGCCTTCATAACGCCGCCGTCTTTCATCTGAATGGTAACAATAGGATTTGCCATTTGAATTTCTCCTTATCTTCTTCTGTATGATCTTAAGATGTCGTCCTTGATCTTCCAAAGCTTGGGTGAAAGGTCGACATAATAGTTGTGAGGGTTCTCAAATCTCTTGATGGAATCCCAGAGAGAGTCGAGCTCCTTGGTGCAGTTAGCTCTGATCTCTTCGATGGAAGGCTTGTTGTAAACGAGCTTACCGTCCTTGAAGATCTGAACGAGGATCTCCTTGGTGTAGTAGTTTTCGAGCACCTTGGACTTCCATGTGTTGTCAGGATCGAAGATCTCATAAGGCTCGCCGTTAGGGATCTCTTCGTCTGCAACCATGACTACGTCTGCAAGAGCCTTGCCTGTAGCGTTGTCGTAGAATCTTACGATCTTCTTGCTGCAGGGATTTGTAACCTTGCCGATGGAATCGGAGATCTTCATCTTCGGGATGATAGTGCCGTCTGCTTCTTCAACTGCGGAGATCTTGTAAACGCCGCCGAAAACAGGCTCAGCCTTGGATGTGATAAGTCTCTCGCCTACACCGAAAGAATCGATGCATGCGCCCTGGCTGATGAGGTCTCTGATGAGGTACTCGTCCAAAGCGTTGGAGACTGTGATCTTACAATCTGTAAGGCCTGCCTCGTCGAGCATCTTACGAGCACTCTGTGTCATGTAAGTAAGGTCGCCGGAGTCGATTCTGATACCCTTGAGTCTCTTGCCCATTGGTTCGAGAACTTCCTTAGCGCATCTGATAGCATTCGGGATACCGGAACGGAGAACGTCGTATGTATCAACGAGCAAAAGCGCACCGTCGGGATAAGCAAGTGAATATGCCTTGAATGCTTCGAACTCGTTGTCGAAAAGCATTACCCATGAGTGAGCCATTGTGCCGGAAAGCGGAATGTTGAACTGCTGTCCGCAGATCGTGCAGGATGTGCCTGCAGCGCCTGCAATGTAAGCTGCTCTTGCACCGAGAAC
>CAMYXF010000027.1 GCA_947303185.1 uncultured Clostridia bacterium
CAGGATCCTGATACTCTCGATACATGGTTCTCATCTGCTCTCTGGCCTTTCTCAACACTCGGCTGGCCTGAGAAGACAGAAGATCTCGCTAAGTTCTATCCTACGGATACACTCGTTACAGGTTATGACATCATCACATTCTGGGTTTCCAGAATGATCGTTGCAGGTCTTGCACACATGGATGATGTTCCGTTCCGTGACGTTCTTATCCATGGTCTTGTTAGAGACTCTCAGGGCCGTAAGATGAGTAAGTCTTTGGGCAATGGTATCGATCCTCTCGAAGTAATCGAGCAGAACGGATGCGATGCTTTAAGATTTGCTCTTGTTACAGGTAACGCTCCGGGTAATGACCAGAGATTCCAGGAAGATAAGATCTTAATGGGCCGTAACCTTTCCAACAAGATCTGGAACGCTATGAGATTCGTTGTCATGAATACAGATGACGAATTCACACCTGACCTTGTTGATGAGTCCATCTTCACAACAGAAGACAAGTGGATCCTTACAGAGCTCCATAACCTTATCAATGAAGCTACTGTTAACCTCGATAATTATGAGTTCGGTGTTGCTTTGAGCAAGATCGTTGACTTCCTCTGGGATAACTTCTGCGACTGGTATATCGAGATCACAAAGAGCAGACTTTATGATAAGGAATGCAAGACTAGAAACAATGCTATCTATCTCCTCAATTACGTATTGAGTGAAGCAATGAAACTCCTGCATCCTTTCATGCCTTTCATTACTGAAGAGGTTTACTCAAATCTCATTATCGCTGATAAGGCTGAGTCCATCATGATTGCTGACTGGCCTGAGGCTGACAAGGTAATGTCCAGCCCTGAGGACGCAGAGATGATGAATACCATGATCGATGCAATCAGAGGTATCCGTGCAGTACGTAAGAACATGGATGTTGCTCCTTCACGTAAGGCTCACATCATCGTTGTTACTTCTTCAGATAAGATCGCTGAGATGTTTACTGACGGCGAAGGCTTCCTTGAAAGACTCGCATCCGTAAGCAGCCTTGAGACAAGACAGTCCAAGGAAGGAATTCCTTCCACAGCCGTTACAGCAGTATTCGGCGGCGGAGAGATCTACATTCCTTTGGAAGATCTTATTGATATCGCTAAAGAGCTTGAAAGACTTGATAAGGAAAAGACACGTCTCGACGGTGAGATCAAGCGTCTTAACGGCAAGCTTTCAAATGAATCGTTTGTAAGCAAGGCGCCTGCTGCAGTTGTTGAGCAAGAGAGAGCAAAGCTTGCAAAGTATGAAGAAATGTATGCTAATCTTTCGGATAGAATAGAGGTTTTGAGCAAATAATTAAGGAGGGGTTTATATGCCTACAGAACTCGAGAACAAAGAATTAATTGAGAAGCTGCCTAAGGAGGGCGTGCATTGCTATCCGGCAAATCCATCAAAGATCACACGTAACAGAGTGCTTTCTGTTATCTTCTGTGTCATTGGTGTATTCCTTGTATTTTTCGGATTGCTCAAAGTTACTGACAACATCGTAAAGATCGCATTGCTTGTTGTAGGCGGTCTTAGTGCACTCATCAGCATCCTTGTATTTGCACAGTCTTTCCTCATCGCAAAGTTCCGTGTAGCTGTTGATTACAATGAGAAGAACGTTGTTCTCAGATACAGATACAGCAAGATCGCCATTCCTTTCGAAAACTTCGACGGAAGAGACGGTACACCTGATCAGGCTGAGGCTCTCATCGATAAGAACTTCAAGAAGGATCAGACATTCTATCTCGTTCTTGATGATGTATTTGAGGATGCTTGCTATCAGACATCTTCTTCTGATCTTGAATCCGTTGATGATTTCAAGCAGCTCCGTGAAGAGTGCTTCGCAATCGCTGAAGCTTACGGTGCAAGAAACAGCAAGGATAAGGTTAAGTTCTACTATGAGAAGGAACTCGTTGCAGACGATACAGGCTCAACAGATCTCGACGCTCTCGTAGAAGAAGCTAAGGCTGAGAAGAAGGCTGATGAAGAGGCTGAAGCTCAGAAGAGAGCTGAAGAGCAGGCTGCAAGAGAAGCAGAGGAAGCTGAAGAAGAGTCTTCTGAAGAAAAGTCTGACGAAGAGTAATAACTCATTCTATTATCAATGAATAATAAAGGCTGTCTTCGGACAGCCTTTTTAAATGTCTTTAAGCAATTCTTTCTTCTCGTCTGAAGTAAGATATCTCCATTTGCCGGTCTCAAGATCACCGAGCATGATGTTCATGAATCTTATTCGCTTGAGCTTAGTAACTTTGTATCCTAAGTATTCGCACATGCGGCGGATCTGACGGTTTAATCCCTGGTGGAGGATTATCTTAAATGTTCTGTCGCCTGCAGGCTTAAGCTTGCAGGGAAGTGTAAGCTGTCCCAGGACGGGAACGCCTGATTCCATTGATTTAATGAATTCCTTATCGTAAGGACGGTTAACGGTAACGAGATATTCTTTCTCGTGTCCGTTTTCTGCCCTGAGGAGTTTATTTACGATAGAACCGTCATTCGTAAGAAGGATAAGTCCGGATGAGTTCTTATCGAGACGGCCGACAGGGAAGATGCGTTCATCAAAACCGATGTAATCGATGATGTTTGAAGGATCTCTTTTATCTGTCGTGCATGTAATTCCCAAAGGTTTGTTGAATGCGATATAGACCATGTCGTCGTCAGGTCTGATCTTTCTGCCTGCGACTTCAACGATATCACCATCGTTTACTTTGGTGCCCTGTACTGCAACAACACCATTGATGGTTACTTTACCTTTTTCGATGAGAGCATCAGCCTCGCGTCTTGAACAAAGACCGGACGAAGCAATGTATTTGTTTAGTCTTATGCCTTCGTTATCAGTCCCAGACATCCGGAACCTCAGCCTTAGTCAGAGTGAATGTGAAGGTAGAACCTTCCTCATACTTGCTGTTGACGGTGATAGTCTCGCCCATGTAAGTAAGAAGCTCCTTGGCAATAGAAAGACCTAAGCCAGAACCCTTCTTACCACGTGCACGGTCTGCCTTAAAGAATCTGTCGAAGATATGACCGATATCATATTCGTGGATACCTTGGCCAGTGTCGGCTACGGAAATATAAACCTTCTTCTCGGCTTCGATATAGTCAGTAAGAATAGTGATGCTCTTACCGGCGGGAGTATATTTCTTTGCGTTATCGAGAAGAATTACGAGGATCTGCTCAACTCGGTCAGGGTTACCCATAACAGTAGGGAGTTCGCCGTAGTTGTTTTGAACGGAGAACTTAATGCCTGATTCCCTCATGATAGGCTTAAATCTGATCTCGATGCTTGAGATAAGAGTATTAAGGTTGAACGGGAATGTCTTAAACGCAAGCGTTCTGGACTGGAGTTTTGAGAGCTCCAACATGTCGTCGATAAGACGGGAGAGTCTCATTGTCTCGTTCAATATGATCTGATAGTAACGCTGACGGTCAGCTTCCTTCTTAACCATTCCGTCAGAAAGAGGCTCGATGAGACCTCTTAATGTCTGGAGAGGAGTACGGAGCTCGTGTGAGATGTTCGCAACGTAATCCTGACGGAAACGCTCGTTCTTCTGTTCTTCGAAAATATCACGGAAGAATCCTGTAGCGCCGATAACCTGTGTGCTGTCGGATGAGTCGTACTTAGGAATGATGGTGCACTGGTAAGCATAGTCTCTGTTATCGATCTGACGGGTCTTTGTCTCGCCGGTTGCGATACAGTCTTCAAAGTCAGTCCATACGTCATCGAAAGGAATGAGCTGAAGTCTTTCAGTGAACATGTTGTTCTTCTCGGCACGCTCGAAAAGCTTATGGATAGCTTTGTTAGTGGTAACCGGAACGGAGTTCCTGTCTACAACGACGATACCGTCTGAAATTACGTCGAAGATATCCTGCAGCTGGTTACGCTCTGCAGTAAGGTCGCTGATTGATTTTGAGAGTCTGTCGGCAAGGAAGTTAAAGGACTGACCCAATTCACCGATCTCGCCCTTATGCGATTCGTCAGCCCTGACGCTGAAGTTACCCTTACCATATTCCATCGCGACTTCATTGATCTTCTGGAGCGGGAGGACCATTCGGCTAACAAAAGCATAAGCCGGAATGAGCATCGTGCATGCAGCCATCAATGTAGAGAGCAAAAGGATATTAAGGTATTTACCGATCAGCTCATCGTATCCGTTGAGATATTTAAGTGAGTAGAGATAGTAGTAATTGTCGTTGATGGTCAGTGTTATACGTGAGACATTGATCGAATCTGAAATGTTATATTCGAGTTCATCGGCAATATAGTAATCTAATCCGTTAAATTTATTGTATTTAAAAGAGCTGATCTTTGTAAGGATCTCAAATGTATCAGCAGGTGATAGGTTCCTGTTTTCGAGACTTGTGTAATTAACAAGATCTCCGTTCATGTTTACAAGATAGTAGTCGTGTCCTGCCGCGTAACTTGAACTGAAGAAATAGTATCTGAAATCGGAATTCTCGAAATACTCGGGATTGTTCGAGAAGATGTCGTTTAATTTGGAATCGATCTTAAGAGCATTGTCGAGTTCGATTGAAAGAGTCGCACTTTTTCCGGCTACGACGAATGCTATTGTCGCGATGATGGCAGAAGCCACAAGGGACAATACGACAAGGGACATTGTTCGCTTAAGAAGCGTACTTTGAAACATTTATGAGACCTCGAATTTATATCCGATACCATAAATGGTCTGGATGGACCAGGAAGCATTATCGTATGTGATCTTTTGTCTGATCCTCTTGATGTGGGTATCAACGGTACGTGAATCACCGTTGTAATCAACACCCCAAACGGATTCCAATATCTGGTCACGGCCGAAGACCTGTCCCGGATGGGAAGCGAGAAGATAAAGGATCTCAACTTCCTTAGGTGTGCAGGGAACGCCTTCACCGTTGGATTTGACTGAATAATTGTTGAGGTTGATCTCAAGACCATCAAAAGTAAGGACTGAAGACGGCTTGGGAGCATCACCGAAGCGGCGGAGAACCGCCTTAACTCTTGCGATAACCTCACGGGGAGAGAAAGGCTTAACGATATAGTCGTCGGCACCGAGCTCAAGACCTACGATCTTGTCGATCTCTTCACCTTTGGCTGTGAGCATGATGATGGGAGTAGCCATAGTCTTTCTGAGTTCACGGCATACATCAAGGCCGCTCATCTCAGGCATCATGACATCGAGCAGGATAAGATCAGGCTTTGTAGCCTGTGCCATCTCCAGGGATTCCTTGCCGTCATAGGCATCAGAATGTGTGAAATTATCGTTGTCGAGATACAAGCCTAATGATTCGTGTACAACCGGATCATCGTCGCAAATTAAGATATTAGGTGCTACAGCCATTTTTAGATCCCCCAATTTAATAGAGTTATTATATTATTTTTTAGAGTAAATGTGAAATCTCAAATAAAAGTCTTTCTAATAATAAAATTTGTTGAGTTTTTAGTTAAATAAATATAAAATTGTTTTAATACCTAGATGAGGGAGGGTACGTTAATGCTTAAAAATCAAATGAAAAAAGCTGTATCTGTCTTGTTGACCGGTGCAATCGTATTCGGTTTCACAGGCTGTCTTGATTTCGGCGGAGGCAAGAAGGCCGTTATCGAAGCTGCCGGAGAACTGGCAGAGAATATGGCTGCAGCTGACGCAAGCAAGCTGATCAAGAACTCAACTCTCGATAAGAAGAGTGATGAGGCTGTTGCTTTGACAGATCTCTTGTCAGCAGATTACGGCTCAGATGACGCGAAGGCTTTCTACAAAGCCGTTGAAGCTACCATTGAATATGAGGTAGATGAAGAGTCTGTCACCGTTAATAAGGGTGAAGCTTCAATCGACATCGTTTTCACAATGTGTGATTATTCGAAGGTTCTTCAGGACGAGTACACAAACATCGATGATCTTACAGCTGCTGTTAAGAAGGCTAAGACAACTGAAGTTAAGTTCACAGCTGAGTTTGTTAAGGAAGACAAGGAATGGATTCCTGACAACGTAGGCAGCAAGAAGTTCATGAAGCTCTATGATTACAGAAATGCTGATATCGATTTCGCTCTTACAGCAGATATGATCGCCGGCTTCATCGATACAACAATGAGCGGTTTCTGGCTTGCAGAAGATGATATTTATTACGATACAGATTTCATCGAATACGATTATTATTTCAATTCTGAAGTTCTTGAGTATTCTGCACGCGGCGAGATGATGTATTTCACTCTTTCAAAGGATGGTTCTACACTTTATTACGGACCTGACTTTGTCTTCGGTGAATCTACAAATGTTGTTTGCCGTGTAGATGGCGACCTTATCGGTCTCAGCAACGGTGAAGCTTTCGAGACAGGTACTTATACAATCAGCCTCTTCTATATCGGCGAATATGGCGATGAATTGGTAGATTGTCAGTCCTGCTTCGTTGAGAAGTCAGTTGTTACTACTCCGACAACAGGCGGCGGTTACAGCGGAGATACATTCCCCGGTGAAGGCGAATACTATGCATTCGATGATCTTACATTCAGAGGTTATGTCATCAACGCTAAGTGGTTCGACTATGACGGCTACAGAACAAGTGATGCTTCATATTCAACAGACGTTCAGACAATCGCTTTCTCTTTGGAAGTTGATCCTTCCTGCACAATGACTGTTGATTACAGCTACTACTACACAGATAAGGAAGACCGTGATTCCATCGGTGATGCTCTCCAGAATCCTGTATATTCCAATACAATTTCTCCGACATCCTACTCAAACGGTACTTTCTATGATATCGATTATCCTGTAGGCGGCGAGGCTGCTCCCGGATTCTACATGTTCGTTATCTATGAGGCAGGCACAAGCCACGTCCTTATGTATGGTTTCTGCAATGTTGCCTAATTTGATCTGAACAAGTTTGATATAATAGACAAAAATAAAGTGGCGCCTTCGAAAGAGGGCGCCACTTAAATGTAGGATAAGGTATTTGATGAAAAAAATAACAAGTAAAGTCAGCGCAATCTTACTGGTATCATCTATGATGCTCTCACTTTGTGCCTGCAATAATAAGAATGAGACAGATACGGCAAGAACTTATTGTGAGTCGTTCTGTGAAGACGTTAAGAATGGTGATGCTGATAAAATTCTGACTTATCTTGAAGGATCAGACGTTACTGCTGAATATCTTAAGGAGCTTATCACGCCTTCGGATTTTAACAGTGAAGAGTCTGCATTTTCTTCTGCGGTAAAAGAATCTATAAGGTATAACGTGCAGGATCCCGTTTACGACTATAAGGCTAAGACAGCTACTGTATACCTTTCTTGGGGCGAGGCTGATTACAACAGCGTAACTGCCCTGGCTGCAAGTACTGTTACCGAGTTTAAGACCGCTTTGGCTTCTTCTCCGGAACAAATAATTACTACATGTGTTACTGTTGATCTTAATGGCGAGACTCCCAAGCTCCTTAATGCCAAAGAAGTCATCGATGCGGTTTATGAATTCAATACCGTTGATCACGGCATTATGCCGGGTGTTCTTTCTGATTACTATAAGAAAGGCAGCCTTGTCCTTGCACCCAACGGTGTATATACCAATACTGATTCAATCGGAGTCAGGATCGACTTTGACAAAGAACTTTTCAATTACAGGTTCATTCCCGGAATCACATACACCGTATCCAGAGGCGAAGATATCCTTATTGCTTCAAGTGTAATTTATCTCGAAGAAGACAGCATCAGACTTGATTTCACATCTGAAATGGCAGGAGAGACCGGTCTTAACGAGGACGGATATCTTCTTGAAGGAAAGTATACTTTCTTTGTTTACGACGAACATTCCAAGGTAATTGATTCGTTCGTATGTACTGTTGAGACTGAAGAAATCGAGCCTGAGATCATCGAGTTTGAGGATCATAAGGAAGATTACTATCTTACTGAACTCGTTTACGAATTCAAGGACAGCGATCTTATGGGCGAATCCATCGTGTTTAATTCAGGTTGGTGGGATTACGACGGAACTTCCGTCGGCAAGAGCGCTTTTGGTTCCAATACCAGTGTCCTCGGCTTTTCGCTTGCTGTAAGCAGTGATAAGGAAGATGAGCTTTATTACGAATACTATTACAGTGAAGAATCTGATTTTGAGGGCATTAATGAGATGAAACCCGTTTATGAGGGTTCATGCTATCCCACAATCTACGATAAACAGTGCTGCTACGATCTTGACTATCCGTCGACCGAGTTCAAGCCGGGTTTCTATGGTCTTGTAGTATACGGAGACAAAGCGAAAAAGCATATCGTGTTCACGGCTGCATGCATTGTCGTAGAAGAAACCAGTGACGATGTTATAGGCGGATAAAGCCTGATATAATTAGACCAGTTTTATGGTCAGAGGTCTTATGGCAAATCGTAAAGAATCAATCGGAACAAGAATAGCGGCAGGGTTATTGTCGCTTTCTTTTGTTGCATCCTTTTGCTCTTGCTCGATATTAGGTAATCTCCGCGGTGATACCGACGGCTCGAGAACATACAGTTCTGAAAAATCCAAGCCCGAAGGAAATTCGCAGGAGACATCTGAGACTACTTATGAGACCATGGAACCGACAGGCACCTATATAATTGAAACTACGGAGCCTGTTGAGCTTGACGTTGATTTTGTGCGTGAAGCTTATCTGATGTCAACCTGGTATGACGTGGTCGATGACAACCCGGTAGATTACGACAGTGTCAACTCCGAAGATGCATTTGCTTTAAAGGGCGTATTCTATTTCAACACTCCGTTAACAGGTGTTTTCGAAGCCCGTCTTTATAATGAAGATACTCTTGTCATGACAAGAAACGTTGTTATGAACGACAACGTTACCGCCGAAGCTGATTTCAGTGCTTGTCTTGAAGGTCTTGGAACTTTTGAGCCGGGCGAATACTATATAGAGCTGTATTTAGACGGTGAATGCATAGCTGATACAACTGTTATGAGGGTGAGTTAAATGTTTGTATCTGATAAATGGAAAGATTATGAGCTGCTTTATTGCGGCGGCGGTGAGAAATATGAGCGCTGGGGTGACGTTATCTTAAGACGTCCCGATCCCCAGGCAGTATGGCCCGTTATCAAGGGTGGCAAAGAAGTTTCCATGGATGAGCTTGATAAACCCAATGCTCTTTATACGAGAAGCGATCAGGGTGGCGGCGCATGGACGAAGCTTAAGAGTTTTCCTTCAACCTGGAAGATCGACTACGATTCTCTTGGCAAAAAGCTCACATTCATAATCGAACCTACGTCATTTAAGCATACCGGCCTTTTCCCTGAGCAGGCATCCAACTGGGATTTCTGCGGAGACCTTATCGAAAAGGCAAAAGCAGCGGGGAAGAAGGACATCAGGATTCTTAACCTCTTTGCATATACAGGTGCCCAGACTCTTGCCTGCAGCGCGCATGGCGCTGATGAAGTAGTTCATGTTGACGCTTCAAAGGGCATGATCGCAAGGGCCAAAGAGAACATCAAAGCATCCGGTCTTGAAGGCAACTACGTCAGATTCATTGCCGAAGACTGCATGAAGTTCGTTGAACGCGAGATAAGAAGAGGACGTAAATACGACGGAATCATCATGGATCCGCCTTCATACGGCAGAGGTCCCAAGGGCGAACTCTGGAAACTTGAAGATTCTTTCTATGACCTCGTTAAGCTCTGTGCCAACGTTATCTCCGACGATCCGTTGTTCTTTATCGCAAGTTCTTATGCTACGGGTATTACTGCCCAGGCATCAGGCCAGATCTTTAAGCTCGCGCTTCCCGGCGGTAAAGTCGAAGCAGAAGAACTGATGCTGCCCGTATCCAAGATGGGCGTTTTGCTCCCTTGCGGACAGACTGCAAGATGGTCGGCGAAGTGAAAGAGATCTCAAACGGAGTAAAGGTCCTCTATGAGGACAACCATATAATCGTGGCCATTAAGCCGGCTGGTGTTCTGTCCCAAAGTGACGGAAGTTCTGCTCCGGATATGCTTACGATCCTCAAAGCCTACATCAAAGAAGAGTATTCCAAACCCGGCGAAGTCTATCTTGGCCTTTTACACAGGCTCGACAGACCGGTTTCCGGAGTAATGGTTTTCGCGCGCACGAGCAAAGCAGCTTCCAGACTTTCAGAGCAGATAAGGACGAGGAAGGTAGAGAAGATCTACAGATGCGTTGTTAATGGCGTACTTGAAGGAGAGGGAAGACTCGAGAACTTCATCAGCAAGGACGAAAATAAGAATATCGTTACCGTCATTGACAAGGAAAAGCCCGGATTTAAGGCATCTTACCTGGATTACAAAGCTCTGGTTTCAAAAGACGGTCTTACAATGGTCGAAGTTAAGCTCGGAACGGGCAGGTCACACCAGATCAGAGCCCAGATGGCACATAGCGGATACCCCCTTATCGGCGACCAGAAGTACGGAGATAAGGACAAAAGATGTAAAGATATTGCGCTCGAGGCGTACAAGTTATCCTTCGAACACCCCGTAAAGCGCGAATTTATTACGTTTGAGGCTCCTTTGCCGTCAGGCTATCCCTGGAACCTGTTTGCTTGACTTTGAAGCGCCTTAATATATATAATTTTAACTTGCAAAATTATATATAAAGGTGAAGCAGGTTATGTACAACAAAGTTTCAAAAGACCTTAATTTCGTAGACAGAGAGAAACAGGTTCTCGAGTTCTGGAAAGAAAACGACGTTTATAAGAAGAGCATTGCGCCCAAGGCTGACGGTGCTCCGACTTTTACCCTCTATGACGGCCCGCCGACGGCTAACGGCAAGCCTCATATCGGACATATTAAGACAAGAGTCATTAAGGACGTAATCCCGAGATATCACGCAATGAAGGGCGAGACAATCGTCTTCAAGGCAGGCTGGGATACACACGGCCTTCCTGTAGAGCTTGAAGTTGAGAAGGCATTGGGCATCAACGGCAAGCCCCAGATCGAAGGTTACGGCGTAGAGCCCTTCATCAAGAAGTGTAAGGAATCCGTATGGACATACAAGGACCAGTGGGAGCACATGAGCGACCGCGTTGGTTTCTGGGCTGACATGGAGAATCCTTACGTTACTTACGATAACAACTACATCGAGTCCGAGTGGTGGGCTTTGAAGCAGATGTGGGATCAGGATCTCATCTATAAGGGTCACAAGATCGTTCCTTACTGCCCGAGATGCGGTACTGCTCTTTCATCACACGAAGTTG
Organism: uncultured Clostridia bacterium; assembly: GCA_947303185.1. Taxonomy (GTDB): domain Bacteria; phylum Bacillota; class Clostridia; order Saccharofermentanales; family Saccharofermentanaceae; genus Saccharofermentans. The sequence continues at coordinate 11,169 of CAMYXF010000027.1, forward strand.
CACAGGGATATAAGACAGTAAAGGAGAGATCTGCTGTCGTAAGATTCAAGTGTGTTGATGAGGATGCTTACTTCCTCGCATGGACAACAACACCCTGGACACTTCCTTCAAACGTTGCTTTGTGCCTTAACCCCAACGATGAGTATTCCAAGGTAAAGGCTTGCGACGGTTACACATACTACATGGCAACAGCTCTGCTTGATTCCGTTCTTGGCAGCCTTGCTAAAGACGGTGAGAAGGCTTATGAGATCCTTGAATCTTACAAGGGTTCCGATCTTGCCGGCAGATCTTATGTAGCTCTCTATCAGGGCGCTGCAGACGAAGCTGCTAAGCAGAAGAAAAAGGCTCACTACACAGTATGCGATGAGTACGTAACAATGGAAGACGGTACAGGTATCGTTCACATCGCTCCCGCATTCGGTGAAGACGACGCAAGAGTCGGAAGAGACAACGATCTCCCGATGGTTCAGTTCGTTGATACAAGAGGTAATCTCACAGAAGAGACTCCTTTCGCAGGCAAGTTCGTTAAGGATGCAGATCCTGAAGTCCTCAAGGACCTCGATTCCAGATCACTCCTTTTCTCAGCTCCCAAGTTCGAGCACGAGTATCCTTTCTGCTGGAGATGCGACACACCTTTGATCTACTTCGCAAGATCCACATGGTTCATCGCAATGAGCAAGAAGAGAGATGAGCTCCTTAAGTCCAACAACATGGTCAACTGGATGCCTGAGACTATCCGTGACGGACGTATGGGTGACTTCCTTAGAAACGTAATCGACTGGGGTATCTCCCGTGAGCGTTACTGGGGTACACCTCTTCCGGTATGGGAGTGCGAGTGCGGCCACAGACACTGCATCGGTTCCATCGAAGAACTTAAGTCAATGAGCGACGACTGCCCGGAGAACATCGAGCTTCACAAACCTTATGTTGATAACGTACACATCAAGTGCCCCAAGTGCGGCGGCCAGATGAAGAGAGTTACTGAAGTTATCGACTGCTGGTTCGACTCAGGTTCAATGCCTTTCGCTCAGTATCACTATCCTTTCGAGAACAAGGAATTCTTCGATACACACTATCCCTGCCAGTTCATCTCTGAGGGTATCGACCAGACAAGAGGATGGTTCTATTCACTTATCGCTATTTCAACAGTTCTCTTCGGCAGAGCTCCGTTCGAGAATTGTATCGTTATGGGTATCGTTCAGGATAAGGACGGTATCAAGATGAGTAAGCACTTGGGTAACGTTGTTGATCCTTGGGATGTTCTTGATTCACAGGGCGCTGACGCTGCAAGATGGTATTTCTATACTGCAAACCAGCCCTGGCTTCCTTCAAGATTCTCCAAGGAAGCTGTCAACGACGGCATCAAGAAGTTCATCGGTACATTCTGGAACACATATGCATTCTATGTAATGTATGCAGACATCGATAACTTCGATCCTACAAAGCACACACTTGATAAGGCTACTCTGGGAGCTATGGACAGATGGGTACTCTCACGTCTCAACACTCTCATCAAGGTAGTTAACGAGAAGATGGATTCTTACGACATTTCCCAGTCTGCAAGACTCATCCAGGATTTCACTGAAGAGCTTTCCAACTGGTACGTAAGACGCTGCCGTGACAGATACTGGGGTGCCGATGAGACTCAGGATAAGGTCAATGCTTACATGACTCTCTACACAGTACTCGATAACCTCACAAGACTCTGCGCACCTTTCGTTCCTTTCATGACGGAAGAGATCTATCAGAACATCGTTCGTTCCGTAGACAAGGATGCTCCTGTTTCAGTACACCTTGCTAAGTATCCTGTAGCAGATGAGAGCCTTATCGATTCCAAGCTTGAAGAAGAGATGGAACTCGTTCAGCAGATCGTTACATTGGGTCACAGCTGCCGTGAGTCCGCTTCAATCAAGAACCGTCAGCCTCTCTCTGAGATCTATGTCGTTTCAGAGCTTGGCCTTGATGACGAATATAAGCCGATCGTTCTCGATGAGCTCAACATCCGCAAGATGGAAGTATTGAGCGATGCATCAACACTTGTTGATTACAGCTTCAAGCCCCAGCTCAGAACATGCGGCAGAAAGTTCGGTAAGAACATCAATGATGCCAAGGAAGTTATCGCTAACCTCCCGGGCAAGGAAACATACAATGCTTTGAAGAACGGTTCTGTAAAGATCACCGTAAACGGCGAAGAGTATGAGATGACAGAAGAAGACTTCCTCATCGAGACAACTCAGCCCGAGGGCTTCTCAACACAGAGCTCCGGCGGCCTTACGGTTTCCATCTCTACAGTACTTACTGAAGAGCTTATCGAAGACGGTCTTGTAAGAGAGATGATCTCCAAGATCCAGACACACCGTAAAGAGACAGAAGGCCTTACAGTTACCGACAGAATCGTTCTCAAGTATCAGGGCAACGACAAGCTCGCTGAAGTAATCGAGAAGAAGAAGGATTACCTTGCTTCCGAAGTACTTGCAGTTGAGATCTCCAATGGTACAGGCGATAATTCCAAGGAATGGAATGTCAACGGCGAGAAGATCACATTCTCCGTCGTAAAGGCTTGAGGTAAGTTATGATAATTAGTCTGTTCAGTCAAGGATTATCAATCCAGCAGATAATTTATTATCTAATCATATTTCTGTTTGCCCTGACGCTTTCGTTCTCTGTTCATGAGTTCATGCATGCGGCAACAGCAGTATGGCTGGGTGATCCGACGCCGAGGAATATGGGAAGACTTACGCTCAACCCTATTGCTCACGTTGATCCTGTCGGAACGATCCTGCTTCTCCTCGCCGGATTCGGCTGGGGTAAACCTGTTATGTATAACCCCAGAAACCTTCACAGGTTCAAGAGCCAGCGCGGAATGAACATAATGGTTCATCTAGCAGGTGTTACAGGTAACTTTGCAGTCGGAATCGTTGCTTCGATACTTGCTATTCTTTTCGGATCTTTAGCCGTAAAGTTTAGCGGTACCGGTGGCGAGGTAGTTCTTAAGGCGCTTTATGAAGCTTTTGAGTACACATATCAGTTCTCAATGATGCTTCTGGCATTCAACCTTTTGCCGATTCCGCCTTTGGACGGATTCCACGTGCTCGAAGAACTCCTGCCTTATAAGGTCAGACAGTCAAACGGATACAGAAAGTTTCAGCAGTTTTCACCTTATATAATCTGGATCTTTTTCATCCTGGGCACGTTTACAAGAATCTCTATTCTCAGTTACGTAATCGAAATCATAAAGATACCGTTTGAGTTTATTATCAACCTCATCTGTATGCCTTTCTATACGCTTTTGCAAATGGCAGGTCTGTAATATTATGCTCGAGCAAGCGGTAAAGCCGGAGATCAGATTAAGACAATTCGAAGGCCCTTTGGACCTGCTCTTGCATCTTATCGAAAAGAACGACGTTGATATTTACGATATTCCGATAAGCACCATTACTTCACAGTATATGGACTATATCGAATCCATGAAGAAATTCGACATGGAGCTGGCTTCTGACTTTCTCGTTATGGGCGCAACTCTTGTATCCATCAAGTCAAGAATGATGCTTCCGGGTATGCAGGCAGCTTTGGGTTCAGGTGAAGATGTCGTTGACCCGAGAGAAGAGCTTGTTATCTCACTTATGAGATATAAGAGATGCCGAGTTTTCGCTTCAGACCTTAAGGAGAGAAGAGATAAGTTTGACGGTGCAAGATTCCGTTATGCTTCAACTGCAAAATCTCTCGGCATTACCATTGCACCTGCAGAACAGGCTTTCTCAATTGAGGAATTCAATGAAGCCGTCGCAATAATCAATGAACGTAATGACAGCCGTTTTACTGATATCACTGCCAAGATCAAGCATATCTTAAGAAAAGACAAAATGTCGGTAAAAGAGAGGATCAAAACGATCTGGCGCAACATTACCGGTAAGGGAAAGGTCTTATTCAGCAGCCTTTTCGGAAAGAAAGCAGAGAAGATGGACAAGGTCGTCAGCTTCCTGGCTGTATTGGAACTTGTCAGGGATAATAAGATAAATGTTGAACAGGACAGAAACTTCGGTGAGATATCGATAGAGGAGAAGAAGGTCTGATATGGAAGATGATTTTAAAGTAACTGCGCAGGAATTGCCGGCTGCAATCGAATCAATATTGTTTATTTCAGGAGATCCTGTCTCTGTCGACAAGCTTGCTGATATCCTGAACTGTTCCAAGAATGCCATTATGGAAGCATTAAAGTCCCTTACGGAAAGATATTCATCCAATCCCTGGAGCGGACTTGAGATCAGAAGGACTGAAGATTCATATGCGATCATGACAAGACCTTCACAGAAGAAGATCTTGGACAGAATGTTCGGACCCAGACAGACTCCGCCGCTTTCACAGGCTTCATATGAGACACTTGCAGTCATCGCATATAACCAGCCCTGCACAAGAGCACAGGTAGAGCTCGTCCGTGGTGTATCTTCTGACTCCATCATCTCCAGACTTTTAGACAGAGGATGGATCGAAGAAGCAGGTAACCTTGATGCACCCGGAAGACCTTCGCTTTTCAAGACTTCAAAGAAATTCCTTACTGAATTCGGTATTGAATCAGTAAGAGATCTCCCACCGCTCGAACTCATGAGTTATCAGACAATCAGAGACATGGAAGATTCCCTCAAGGAAGCGGCAGGCGGTGAGGATAAGCAGATATCCATTGAGAGCCTCATGAATCCTAAGAGTGAGGAAGATGAAGAAGGTGAGTCAGATGACGGGGACGCTTGAACTCATTGAGAATTCTGTCTCAAACATGAGCAAGGGCCATAAGGCCATTGCAAACTTCATTCTGGAGTCTTACGACAAAGCTGCATACATGACAGCTTCAAAACTCGGTGAAGAAGTAGGCGTATCCGAATCGACTGTAGTCAGATTTACTACTGAACTTGGATTTGAAGGTTATCCCGAATTCCAGAAAGCTCTTCAGGAAGACCTTAAGTCTAAGCTTACATCAGTACAGAGATTAGGTCTTGCCGAGAGATTCGACAGCGACAGTGAAGCTTTAAAAGCCGTAGTCGCACAGGATATCTCAAATCTCAGGGAGTCACTTAATTCAATAGATGAAAAGGAATTCGGCAAAGCAGTAAATTCCATTCTTGGTGCACGCAAGATATACATCATGGGCATCAGGGCATCAGCTCCTTTGTCAGAGTTCATGCACTTTTACATGACGCTTCTTTTTGATGACGTTGTTCTTGTAAGAAGCACATGCACCAATGAACTTTTCGAGCAGATCATGCCGATAGGAAAAGGCGATGTCATGATCGGAATTTCTTTCCCCAGATATTCTGCAAGAACAATTAACTCAATGGGATACGCAAAAGATAAGGGCGCTACGATCATTGCCATCACTGATAAGGACGATACCGCAATGACTGAATATGCCGACATCAAGCTTTTCGCGAAATCATCAATGGCATCTTTCGTAGATTCGCTCACGGCACCGCTTTCGCTTATCAATGCATTGCTCGTATCTTTGGGCATGCACAGAAAAGAACATATTCGATCTTCCCTTGAATCGCTGGAAACATTATGGTCACAGTATCGTGTTTATGAGACGGGAAGAGACAGAACTACAGAAGACGGAGATATTTTATAAAGGAGTTACATTATGGGCATTTATCAGATCGCTATCGACGGACCTTCAGGATCAGGCAAGAGCACACTCGCTAAAGGTGTTGCAAAAGAACTCGGCATCATGTATCTCGATACAGGCGCTATGTACAGAACATGCGCAGTTGCTTCCATCAAGAAGGGCATCAATCCCAAGGATGCTGATGCAGTTAAGAAGATGATGGATGAAGTTAAGATCGAAGTAGAGTTCGTAGACGGCGTACAGCACATGATCCTTGATGGCGAGGATGTAACAGGAGAACTCAGAACTCCCCAGACATCTATTGCAGCGTCTGATATTTCCGCACTTCCTTTTGTAAGAACAGCAATGGTCTCACTTCAGAGAGAAATTGCTAAGAACCAGACATTCGTACTCGACGGCAGAGATATTGCATCCGTCGTTCTTCCTGATGCTAAATACAAGTTCTTCGTATTGTGCGCTCCCGAAGTAAGAGCAGAGAGAAGACTTGCTGAGCTTGAAGCTGCAGGCGATCACTCACAGACATATGAAGAAGTTTTAAGAGATATTAAATATAGAGATGAGCAGGACTCCACAAGAGCAGCATCACCTCTTATCCAGGTTCCTGAAGCAATCGTTATCGATACAGGCAAGTACGATATCGAAGGAACAAGAGAATTCCTTATAAGCCTGCTGGACGAAGAAGATAAGTAATGGACGTAACGATCGCCAAGTCATCCGGTTTCTGCTTCGGTGTTAAGAATGCGGTAACGGCAGCTCAGAATGCTGTCGCGGATCGTTCTGATGACAGAAAACTCGTTATGCTCGGCGAGATAGTTCATAACAGATATGTAGTAGACCAGCTTCTCGAAGGCGGATTTGAGATTTGCGAGAAAGCTGAAGACTGTCCTGAAGGTTCAATAGTAATCGTCAGGGCACACGGTGTTACTCCCGATGAGATAGAGATCTTAAAGAGCAAAAACTGCGAGATCAGGGACATGACTTGTCCCTTCGTATCGAAGATCCACAAGATCGTCAGGGAGAATGCTCTTAAAGGAATGAATATTATTATTACCGGTACAAAGGGCCATCCTGAAGTTACCGGTATTTTGGGCGAGACAGAGGGAACAGGCGTAAAATGCGCTGTAATAAAGGATCCTGAGGATCTTGAGAGCCTCGATTTTCCGCTTGAAAGTGCGATATTGATATCCCAGACGACGTTCTCAAGTGCCGCCTTTAAAAAAATCTGTCAAACAGTTAAAAATAAAATTGAAAAATATAATGTTTTTGATACAATATGTATTACGACTGAAAGTAGGCAAAAGGAAGCCGCTTCGCTCTCTGAGATATCAGATTCGATGATAGTCATCGGTTCTGCTCACAGTTCGAACACCACTAAGCTTTTGGACATCTGCAAAGGTCGTTGTGCAAGAACATTCCTTGTGAACTCGGGCACAGAAGTACGGGGGCTCATCTCGGAAGGGAAGATACTCCGGACGGATAAAGTCGGGATCACAGCGGGTGCATCTACACCGGAAGCTATTATTTTGGAGGTTGTTCAACAAATGAACGAAGAAGAGAAGATCACAAATCAGGGCTTTGACACAGAGTTTGCCAATGCTGTCGATTTAATTGCGCAGGTTAGAAGAGGTGCTGTTGTTAAGGGCACAATTACTTCTGCAGATGACGACTATGTATATGTAGACGTACACGACAAGTCCGAAGGAAGAATTTCACGTAAGGAGTTTGATTCGGATCCTGACTTCGATCTTGAAAAGGCTATTGCCGATCACACAGAAGTTACCGTTAAGGTAAGAAGCATCAAGAATTCCGATCAGGGCAAGGAAATCATCCTTTCCAAGAATGATGTTGAGTCCGAGAAGGGCAGAGCAGAGATCGAGGAAGCATTCAAGAACAAGACTCCTATCGAAGTTAAGATCACACGTACAGTTAAGGACGGTGTTATCGGTTCTTACAAGGGCGTTGATATCTATATCCACAGAACACAGATCAAGACTGGCGAAGTTAAGGACCTCGAGTCTTATGTTGGCCAGGTTCTCGAGATCGTTGTTACTAAGTTCGACACAGAGAAGGGCCGTCTCAGAATTTCCGGAAGCCACAGAATCATCGCTTCCGAAGAGCGCCGTAAGAAGTCTGCAGAGATCTGGGACAACATCGAGGAAGGCAAGCACTATACAGGTGTTGTCAGAAGCCTCGTAGATTTCGGTGCATTCATCGATATCGGCGGTGTTGACGGACTCGTTCACGTTTCCGAGCTCTCATGGAGCCGCAACGCTAAGCCTGCTGACGTTCTCAAGGTTGGCGAGGAAGTAGATGTTTACGTTAAGTCTTTCGATAAGGAAACAAAGAAGATCTCTTTGGGCTACAAGAAGCTTGAGGATGATCCTTACTACAACATTGAAGAGAGAATGCCTGTTGGCTGCATCGTTCAGGGTACAGTAGTTCGTCTCACAAAGTTCGGCGCTTTCGTTCAGCTTGAGCCCGATCTCGACGCCCTCTGCCACGTATCTCAGATCTCTTCCAGAAGACTTGAGAAGCCTGAGGATGTTCTTTCCGTAGGCCAGGTTGTTCAGGCTAAGGTTATCAAGATTGAGCCTGAGGAGAGAAGAATCTCCATCTCCATCAAGGAAGTTGCTCCTATCGATCCTGAGATCGAGGAAGCTCCTGCTGAAGAGGCTGCTGAGGAAGCACCTGAGTCAACAGACGAGGCTTAATCTTAAGCTTTTAAATGACTTTAAGACCGCGCTCTTTATGGGCGCGGTTTTTATTTTTCATATAAGAAAATAAGTACTTGCATAATCTTTTATGTTGTTATAAGATTTATAGGCTTGTTAGAGGAAATACTCCATCGGGGTGTGGCTCAGGTGGTAGAGTGCCTGCTTCGGGAGCAGGAGGCCGTGGGTTCAAGTCCCGCCACTCCGACCAATAATTTTCCTTAACAAAGCGTGTTCATCGGGGTGTAGCTCAGGTGGCTAGAGTGCTTGCTTAGGGAGCAAGAGGTCGTGGGTTCAAGTCCCGTCACTCCGACCAACTCAAAGATAACCTTCGTACATTGTACGGAGGTTATTTTTTTGTCCGCAAAGTTTCTGCCCCTTAATGTTATAATCTTTTTATCAATTTAAAGGCGGTGGATTCCATGAGTCGAGCAGATGATATTTTCGATGAGAACATTAGAACGATACTTAATTCTGGCTATTCAACCATCAATGACAAGGTAAGGCCCCATTGGGCTGACGATGGCGCTCCGGCTTATACATATAAGGCATTTGCGATTGTAAACCGTTATAACCTTGCAGAGGAATTCCCGATGTTTACACAGCGCTGGATCAACTTCAAGGCAGCTGTAGATGAGCTCCTCTGGATCTGGCAGAAGAAGTCCAATAATGTTAACGATCTTAACTCTCATATCTGGGATTCATGGGCTGATGAGACTGGTTCCATCGGTAAGGCTTACGGATACCAGCTCGGTGTAAAGCATAAGTACAAGGAAGGCGAGTTCGACCAGGTTGACCGTGTTCTTTATGATCTTAAGAATAATCCTTCTTCAAGAAGAATCATGACAAATATCTATGTTCATCAGGATCTTTCAGAGATGCATCTGTATCCCTGCGCTTACTCGATGACATTTAACGTAACAGGCAACAAGCTCAACGCTATTCTTAACCAGAGAAGTAACGACATGCTCGTTGCAAACGCGTGGAACGTATGCCAGTACGCTGTTCTTGTTCATCTCATGGCAAGATGCTCAGGCCTTGAAGTAGGCGAGTTCGTACACGTTATCGCAGACGCTCACATCTATGACCGTCACGTTGACATCGTTAAGGAACTTATCGAGAGGCCCAAGTATCCGGCTCCGAAGCTCGTTCTTGATGAAGGCATTACTGATTTCTATCAGTTCACAACAGATAACATCAGACTTGAAGGCTATGAGGCAGGTCCCAAGATCAAGGGAATCCCTGTAGCAGTCTGACAGGCGGTATTTGAATGAAGTTAATATTCATAAGGCACGGTGATCCTGATTACGAGAAGGATTCACTTACTGAAAAGGGCTGGCGCGAGGCTGAGATACTCTCTGAACGCGTTGCCAAATGGGATATAAAGCAGATTTACTGTTCTCCAATGGGAAGAGCCCAGGACACATGTTCTGTATCTTTGAAGAAGACCGGAAGAGAAGCGATTACACATGAATGGCTTCAGGAATTCTATTACAGGGTCTGGGACGAGCAGGTAAAAGAATGGACTATTGCCTGGGATTTCTATCCCAGGGACTTCAATAATTGGGATGAGCTTCACGACAAAGATAAGTGGGCAGAAACAGAGATCATGAAGTCAGGCGATATCGCCAGGCACGCGCAGGAAGTTTACGACGGAATAGATGCACTTCTCGAAAAGCATGGTTATAAGCGTAATGACAGAGGCTTCTATGATGTTATAGAGCATAACGATGATAATATCGTTTTCTTCTGCCACTTTGGCGTTACATCGCTTATTGTCGGCCATCTCATCGGTGTTGCTGCACCTGTTCTCTGGCAGGGAATGATAATGCAGCCGACGGCTTTGACCGTACTGGGTTCTGAAGAAAGAGTTCCCGGAGAAGCTACATTCAGAGTACAGACTTTCAGCGATTGCAGACACCTTGCGGAAGCAGGCGAGCCGATGTCTCAGTCCGGTTACTTTACGAAAATTTTTGAGGGGTAAGAAACATGATGATAGCAATTTCAGCAGTAGATAAGAACTGGGCAATCGGAAACCAGGGAAAACTCCTGATCTCACTTCCTGAAGACCAGAAGGGCGTATTTAAGAAATATACTGCCGGTCATACTGTAGTATTCGGAAGAAAGACACTTGAGACATTCCCGGGACAGAGACTTCTGCCTAACAGAGTCAATGTAATAATGTCCAGGAGCTTTGATTATGAGAAGGAAGGCGCTATGGTCCTTCATTCTGTAGGTGAGCTTGAAGATTTCCTTGAATTAACTGCAGATGAGGTTTATCTCATCGGCGGTGCTTCGCTTTATAACTCTCTTATCGGCCTTTGCGATAAGGCGATAATCACCAAGATCCGTGCGGAGTTTGAGGCTGACTGCTGGTTCCCGAATCTTGATGAAGATCCCGAGTGGGAACTCGAAGAGGAAGAACCGCCCGTAATGAGCGAGAAAGGTGTTGAATTCACCGTTTGCCATTACAAGCGCAAGTAATCCGCTCTTTATATTATAAATAATGAAAATAGCCCTTGCTTTGACAGGGGCTATTTGTTAGAATACTCGAGCATAAAAATCACGCATACATTCCGACTGTGGCCAATT
>CAMYXF010000028.1 GCA_947303185.1 uncultured Clostridia bacterium
TACGGTTCCAGATGTCACCGATAGACTGCTTGATGTTCTCACCGAAATTCTTGTTTGCAAGAATTGAAGGTGCTGTTGATGTATCCCACTTGTACGCACCAGCATCGGAAACTACGTCTACGATCTCGCCGTTGTTAACGAGGAGACAGAAGCAGCCCTCAGGTACGTTGATAACGGAGCCATTGGAGATAACTTCGGAATTACCCTTGTTTCTTCCCTTCTCCATCTTGTTTGCGCCCTTCTTAACAAGAATATCCTGGCCCAAAGAATCCTGAGTAAAGAACTCAAGATACTGATCCTGAATCTGGCTTGAAATAGAATCAAATGTTGTTCCTGCCACATTCTTGATTAAGCTAATCAATCCCATATTTAATTCCTCCTAAGGTCTTGGTCGAAAATATCTCCGCCGATAAAAATAATATCATTTATTTGATAAAACAACAATGATTTTACATAATCATCGGAGCAAATATTTGAGAATAACAAACGGCAATATCAGCCCCACAATGCAGTAAGCATCGGGATGATCTGCTTTTTACGGCTCATTACGCCCGGAAGGAACAGTTCGTTGTCATGGGCTTCAGCCGAGAAAGCATTCTGAATCGTATCGTCGCTGCCGATATAAAGAAGCACGGTGCCTTCAACGAGAACATCTGTCAGCATCAGCATGATCATGTCATAACCGTTCTTTTTCTTGAGCATCTCCATAGTCTCAAGGAACTCGCCTTTTCTGGCGATCATTGACTTCGAGTCTACACAGATGATCTGGCTTACGCCGAGCGTCTGTCCGGCAATATGGAATTCCTTGAAATCTGTTTTGATAAGATGCTCAGCGCTCTGTTCAAGAATGCCAGAAGCATCGTAAAGCTCTGCGCCTATCTCTTCTATCGATATGCCTGCAATCTTTGCAAGACGACCTGCAAGAACCTTGTCACGCTCCGTGCATGTGGGCGACTTAAACATAACCGTGTCAGAAAGAATGGCGGACACCATAAGTCCTGCCATTGCAGGAGTCGGCGTAACGCCGCTTTCCTGATACATCTCGGCAATAATGGTCGTTGTGCTTCCTACAGTCTCATTACGCACGTTGATAGGCTGTGTTGTCTGTATGTCAGCAAGTCTGTGATGGTCGATTATCTCAAGAAGCTCTGCCTGCTCAAGACCGGGAACCGACTGCGCCGATTCATTATGGTCAACGAGAACGATATTCTTTCTCTTAGGTCTCAAGAGATGGTATCTGGAGAGTGTTCCGACAACTTTATCAGACTCATCAAGTACAGGATAGCTTCTGAAACGGCTTTTTAAGATTGTCTCACGGACATCATCGAGATAATCCGTAAGATGGAAGCAGACTATGCCTTCACGGATGCAGACACGCTCGATCGGCATGGACTGGCAGATCATCTTAGAGGTGCGGAGCGCATCAAACGGAGTGTAGATAACACATGTGTCACGGTCTTTATACTGATCGATAAGATCCTTATCGATGTTGACTCCGCAGAGGATCAGCGCATTGACGTTCTTCTCCAGAGCATATCTGATCATGTCCGGCTGATTGCCGCAGAGAACTATCTTGTCACTGTCCGTGAATGAAGGCAGATCGCCGTTTACGGGAAGTGCTATGGTGATGTCGCCTGATATCACGTCAGCGCTCTTTCCGTCTTTTGCTATCTGGCCTTCGATAACTCCGAGAAGATTAAACAAGGGAAGATCCGTGATGTGAGGGTTTTCGATGGTATCAAGCGTATAAGCAGCGATATCTCCTGCAGATAAAGTGCCGAAGAGCGTGCCGTCGGAATTGACGACAGGTATCGATGTCGTACCGTCATCGTTCATTGTCTTCCATGCACGGTTCAAAGTAGCTGAAGGCTCTAATACAGGCGGTTTATCAAACTCAATGTCACATACCTGCGTCCTTACGTCCTTGATCCTGATAGGAGACGTGAAGCCGAATTTGGCAAGCATTCTCTTGGTCTCATCACTTAAGTGATCCAATCTTCCGGCAACATAATTCCTGTCACCTGCTGCATTTCGAAGTGCGGCATAAGCCATTGCGGATACGACAGCATCCGTGTCAGGGTTTCTATGACCTACAACATAAACAGTATTCATATATCAAGCCCTCCCGTAACAACAGGTTCCAAATCAGTATGCATAATGAATCGTTCTCTTCATCCTGAAAAGTTCGTGATCCGTCAGCTTTCCGTCCGGTATCTCGACGTTATCCATAATGCAGTTTGCAACAAGCGGAATACCCGTGATCTTTGAAGCTTCCAAAACCTTGCTCTCACCTTCAGCGACGATGTCTGCCGTAGTCTCTTCCAGGAGATTGGTGTTGTTGAGATAACCGTCGATCTTAAAGCCTGATGCGGCGGCAAGTTCGTTTGTCATGATCGCGATCTGCTCAGGATCTGAAGTGAAAGGTCTTAACGTGTTAACCGCCATGTAGATGGCTGCATCAGTATTCTCGATCCTCTTTTTGATGGAACCGAGAACGATGGCACCCATATCCTCTCCTCCGATATCGAAGATTCCCTGATAAGACTCGTCATCGAAAATGACATACATCTCAGGAGTCAGGACAGGTGCATCAACGTTGGAGCCTGCATACAAAGGCGTGATCAGCCTTACACCTGCTTCTTCAAGGACTGCGCTGCAGTCGGATGAACGGTAGAACGGATTAACGATATCAAGATCGGCTATGAGAAGTTTCTTATCAGGCATTGCTTTGCGCTGGGCAAGAGACATGTTGACGGCAATCTCGGATTTACCGCTGCCGTATGCGCCGATGATGATAGTTAAACGGTGATCAAGATAAAACATCAGAACAAATTCTTCCTTCCAAATACAAAGTAACCATATCCGCCGATGATAAGAATGTATATCAGGGATTTGACTACATATGTGGCATTGAGCTCTGCATAAGTAACATGCATCGAATCTGTGTGCCTGAAATCCTTGGGTTCAAGATCACACATATCGTAACTGAACATGCCGCCTGCCAGAGACTTTGAGAAATCAATCTCATCTGTGTAGTCTGGATTGCCGGTAATAGACTGTGACAGATCTACGGCGTAATCCTGGTTAAAGCCCAGATTGGTTACGAGATAGACAGGTCTTCCTATTTTCCACGCAAATCCGAGGTAATAATCCTTATCGAATTGTTCCTCGAGGTCTTCTACCACTTCTTCAGTGAGCAGACCATCATCGACCATCTCTTCATAACGGTCATGTCTCTTCTCGATGTAGTCATCTACTGCTTTACCTGGCAAATTGAATTTGAATAATCCGAATACGGTTGTTGCCGTGGAAACAAACATAACTACAAGGATCGACAATATGATCGGCAAAGCACGCTTTCTGAATATGAGCGACAAAACTACTGCCATGACCGTAAAGACAAGCACGGTACAGATACCGACCATATGCCTTATGAACATCTCTCCGCCATTAACATTAACGCCGATTCCGGTAATGAGTAATCCCAACATGGCAAAGCATATGTAAACAATGCAAAGCGCTACTGTAGCGGCAAGCTGCGAGATAAGATACGAGAAGAATATAGATGTTCTCGAATGGCCTCCGGTAATCTTGTTTCTGACTATTCCGTCAGAGAAATCCTTACCTATGTGAAGACAGGTAAAGAGTGCTAGGAACTTCGGAAGTTCATTTACGAATGCAACGGAAATGATCCATGTAAAATATCTTCTTTCCGCATCAGACATTACGTATTCGGCAAATGTCATGTCAGAATCCATAAACGACAAACCGAAAATGACACGGTAGAAAATAGCAACAATGATCGGCCACAAAATGCAGTAACCGCCGACAATCCTGAAGAACATGCTCTTTGAGATACGTCTGAATTCAAACTTCAACAGATTAAGCATAAGACTCACCTCCTACAAGGTTAACAAAGTAAGTCTCAAGATCTGTCTCCTTTGTTACTACTCTTGCGATATTAACGCCTGCATTGCTTGCGGCAAGGACCACATCCGTCAGGTTGTAATAACCCTTGGCAAAGATAATGCCTGTCGCATCGTCAACTGTAGTTGAAAGGCCTTTGGAATTTAATATCGGAATGAGTTTATCCGGTGTTCCGGTATAAAACTCTGATACAAGTCCGCCTGCATTCTCAACGGCTTCGGCTTTTACCTCTTTAACGACCCTGCCCTTCTCTACAAAAGCAAAATCCGTGGCTGTCTTAGCGAGCTCCGAAAGGATGTGGCTGGATATGATTATCGTAACACCTCTTTCTTTGTTGAGCTTTTCGAGCACTTCACGTATCTGGATGATACCCTGCGGATCAAGACCGTTGATAGGCTCATCAAGGATGAGCAGTTCCGGATTGCCGGCCATCGCCATGGCAATACCGAGTCTCTGGCGCATACCAAGAGAGAACTTGCCGGCCTTCTTCTTGCCTGTATCTCCAAGTCCTACAAATTCAAGGCTCTGATCAATGGTCTCATCAATCTTAAGGCCCAGATTAATGTACTGATAAATGAGATTATCTCTGGCCGAGGCATTTGAATAGATCGAAGGAAGCTCAACAAGCGCACCGATATTACCGAGTTTCTTGTGATTGAATCCGTATTCGACCTTTCCTGAAGTGGGCTTCTGAAGGCCTGCCATAATTCTCATTATCGTGGTCTTGCCTGCACCGTTTCTTCCGACGAGTCCGAAGATAGAACCCTTAGGCACAGTAAAAGTCATATTATCAAGAACATGTGCCTTGCCGTAATCTTTGGAAACGCCATCAACTTTAATAACGAAATCCCTATTCTCTGACACGATTGATTCTCCTTATTACCCTTTTGTCCAAATTTGAGTTAAAACATATTATAACAAAATGGGAAATAAGTAGTTAATCAGAACCTCACAAGCTTTCTTGCACGCTCACCGATAAGAACAGCCGTGGTAAGCTTAGCGATGTCAGGGATAATGAACGGTAATACGCACCAGCTCATAACAGTCGCAAGTCCGACAGGACCCGTCTGGGCCGCATAAACGGTCATGAACCAGATAACGCCGATACAATACAGGACCAGTTCAAACAAAACGGAATTCAAAGCTCCGTATATATATGTCTTAACGGTACCGGTCATGAGCCTCTTGAATATAAGCTTTTCCAAAAGCCAATAAAGTAGCCCGGCGAAAATGAATCCTATGAGGAATCCGCCCGTAGGACCTGCAAAAGAAGCAACTCCCCCCTTGAAGCCTGCGAAAACGGGAACTCCGCAAAGGCCGAGCGCCAGATATACCAGAATGGCGAGGGTTCCCCTTCTTCCTCCGCAGGTAAGCATTACCGCAAGGATGGCCATAGTCTGAAGTGTAAAAGGCACCGGACCGAACGGAATGCTGATCCAGGAACATACTGTTATTAATGCTGCCGATATGGATATGAGAACCAGGTCGTAGATAAAAGACCTGTTTTTAGTAGCTTTAGAATTTGATTTTGAGCCTGCCTCTGACATTGTAAACCTCTTTGTCATTTTGGTTGACAATCGAGATTTTACTCTTCTGTATTCAGAAATCAATAGGAAAAATTAAAACTGATACTTGGGCCAGATACCCTTCTTATCGTGGGTATGTTCAGGAAGCTGGTAGAGGTCGTGGCCCGGATAGTCATTACCTTCAACGATAACAGGTCCGTCAGGAGTAATGCATACGTCCCAGCCGATGAAACCAACCTGGGGAACTACCATTGCTGCCTTTGTGCACATCTCAAGCACCTTGTCCCACATAGGGAAAACAAATCCCTTAAATACGGCACCTGTCATGGGGTGCTTCTCATAAAGGACCTTGGTCTTATCGATCGGGAAATCCGTGATCTCACCGGTCTTCTCATCAACTGGAGCAGTCATGCCGCCGTTGTTGAAGTTATCAACGCTGTGTCCGTAATTGCCGAATCTGCAGCAGGCACTTGCTACATGCACCTTGCCGTCACGCTGGATGGTAACGAGTCTTACGGTATTAATTGCATAAGGATAGATGGCGCTTACCGCAGGGTGCTGGACTATCATCTCTTCGAAGAAATGCGGACGCTCCATGTTAACAAGCCTCTCATAGATGGCTTCGGCAGGCTCAGCCTTGCAGTCGACCTTCTCGACCGTCTTGCCGCATGAACCCAGATCAGCCTTAGCCATGAGGAAATCGTGGTCATTAATGAAGTCTATTACTTCCTGCTTGTTATCTTTTCTTATCTCGATCCACTTACGGCCGAGGAATTCACCGAAACGCTTGTTGAATTCAATTTTGTTATCGATAAGGTCTGTATAGGCCGGATCGTTATATCTCTTAACGAGGTCATAGTTACGGCCTCTGGTGATATATGTATCTCTCTCGGCATCCGTGAGGTTATACATCTCGTAGAGCCAGTAATCCATATATCCGGCGCCGAACTTTCTTCCGCAGTGGACCATATCGAAAAATATCCACACACGGGACTTCCCGCTCTTTTCGTGGATATCCTTTATCTTGGCATTCATTGCCTTATAGTCCATACGCGTAACGCGTCTTATGAGATAACTTAATTTCGGCATAGGAGAATTATAATACAACGAACCGTTTTTTGTTACACTCCTTCGATGCCGCTTCAAATATGCCTAAAATCTCCCTAATCCAACGCAAGCATGTTGCCGGCTATATGCTATAATTCTGTTCGATAAAAATATATAGAGTAACTTCCCGTTACTTCATGCATAAGGAGGATTCCCAAAATGGCAATCAAAATCGGTATTTTAGGCTACGGTAACCTCGCAAAGGGCGTTGAGCTCTCTATCCGTCAGAACCCTGACATGGAGCTTGCTGCCGTATTCACAAGAAGAGACCCTTCCACAGTTAAGACTCTTACAGAAGGCGTAGCAGTCGTTCCTTCTTTCGAAGCAGCTGAGTGGAAAGACAAGATCGACGTTCTCGTCATCTGCGGCGGTTCTGCTACAGACCTTCCCACACAGACTCCCGAATACGCTTCAATGTTCAACGTAATCGACAGTTTCGACACACATGCTAAGATTCCTGAGCATTTCGCAAACGTTGACAAGGCTGCTGCAGGTTCCAACCACACAGCACTCATCTCCGGCGGCTGGGATCCCGGAATGTTCTCAATCAACCGTCTTTACGGCAGCTGCATCCTTCCCGAAGGTCAGGATTACACATTCTGGGGCAAGGGTGTATCACAGGGCCACTCCGATGCTATCAGAAGAGTTCCCGGCGTAAAGAACGGCAAGCAGTACACGATTCCTGTAGATGCAGCTCTCGAAGCAGTAAGATCCGGCTCCAACCCTGAGCTCACAACACGTCAGAAGCATACAAGAGAGTGCTTCGTAGTTGCTGAGGAAGGCGCTGACCTCGCCCTCATCGAGAAGACAATCAAGGAAATGCCCAACTACTTCGCAGATTACGACACAACAGTACACTTCATCTCCGAAGAAGAGTTCGTAAGAGACCACTCAAGGATCAACCACGGCGGCTTCGTATTCCGCACAGGCAAGACAGGCGTTAACGGCGAGAACAAGCACGTTATCGAGTATTCATTAAAGCTCGATTCCAACCCTGAGTTCACAGGTTCCGTTCTCACAGCTTATGCAAGAGCTATCTACCGTCTCTCACAGAAGGGCGATTACGGCTGCAAGACAGTATTTGACATTGCTCCCGCACTCCTCTCACCTCTTTCCGGCGAGGATCTTAGAGCTCACATGCTCTGATTCGTTCCGAACAGACCATATCAAAGAGGACTTCACATAGAAGTCCTCTTTTTATTTGCATATCTTCCCCTAAATCTCTGATATTATTGAACCATGGGAAAAGAAAGCGGAAAGAACGGAATAAGCAAAACAACAATCGTTTTATCGGTTGCTCTTGTTTTGATCGTTATTGGTTCCTGGTTATTCTTTGAAAACTTTTTCGATATTCGAAGGTTTTATATTAATCACCGCACTTATAAAGTTTACGGCGGAATGACTGATGAACTTAAGGAATCGGAATTCTACGAGAATATGCAGAGCGGCAAGTCATTCTGTTTTCTCGGTGACAGTATTACATGCGGTTACAACACTGAAGGAATTTCCTGGTATCAGCCGCTTATTCCTTACATCAAAGGTGAAATATCGGATTTCTCACACAGCGGCTGGGCTGTGAACAACCTGATCAATGAAGCTGACAATATTCCTGAAGCTGATGTTTATGTAATTGCGATCGGAATCAACGATATTCTCTTTCCGGAAGACGAAGACACTGCCCAGACAGCTTTGGAATTCTCCACAAGCTGCAAAGAATTGGGAGAATATCTTACAACCAACGCACCCGGTTCCAAGATATATTTTATCTCGCCCTGGTCATTTATTGATGCAGACAAGTCTTTTGTGGAACGCGGAAACAAATTCAGGTCAGCACTCGCTCAGACCTGCATTGCCAAAGGCTACGGCTATATAAATCCCGATCCGGTCATCCAGTCGGTAATTGCAGATGAAGGTTCTGCAAAATACATGTTTAACGACTTCCACCCTAACGCTCCTGAAGGTGTTGGTCTTTTCAGCTATGCCGTTCTCAAGGACGCTCACGAAAGAAGTCTCTAAAGCTGCTAAGCATTCCCAAAGAAAAAGGCTGCCTCGTATGAGACAGCCTCTTGATTATTCTTTTCGAAAAGCTATTAGAGCTTGATCTCCATGATCCAGCCTTCAGGTGCTTCAACAGTACCCATCTGGATGCCTGTGAGAGTTTCTCTGAGCTTTGTCATGACAGGACCCATCTCCTCCATGCCGGAAGCGAATGTGAATTCCTTGCCGTGATCGTTGATCTTTCCGAGAGGTGAGATAACTGCAGCTGTACCGCAGAGACCACCCTCTGTGAACTTACCGCTCATGATCTCGTCGAGGTAAACTTCTCTCTCCTCGATCTTCATGCCGCAGTAATGCTCTGCAACGTATACCAAAGATCTTCTTGTGATTGAAGGCAGGATGGAATCAGACTTAGGTACAACAAGTGTGCCCTGACCGTCTGTGAGGATAATGTTAGCTCCGCCTGTCTCTTCAATCTTTGTGCGTGTAGCGGGATCGAGATAAATGTTCTCAGCAAAACCTTCGTTGTGAGCTGTAACGATTGCGTGGAGAGACATAGCATAGTTAAGGCCGGCCTTGATGTTACCTGTTCCTCTCGGAGCAGCACGGTCAAAGTCAGAGATCTTAACTGCGATCGGCTTAGCGCCGCCCTTGAAGTAAGGGCCTACAGGTGTAGCGAAGATTCTGTACTGATAGTCATCAGCAGGCTTAACACCGATAACGGGGTTAATACCGAAGATGTAAGGTCTGAGGTACAAAGATGCGCCTGAACCATACGGAGGAACCCAAGCTGCGTTGCCTGCAACTGTCTCCTGAACTGATCTGATGAACATTTCCTTGGAAATCGGAGGAATCTCAAGGCGGACTGCTGAGTCATGAAGTCTCTCAGCGTTGAGGTCAGGACGGAAAGTAACGATTCTGCCGTCTACTGTCTCATAAGCCTTAAGGCCTTCAAATACTGTCTGAGCATACTGGAGAACGCCTGCGTCTTCGCTCATGACGATCATGTCGTCATCGATAAGCGCGCCTTCGTCCCAAGCGCCGTTTGTGTAGTTAGCTACGAACCTTTTGTCTGTCTTTTGATAAGAGAATGTCAGGTTCGACCAATCGAGATTCTTTTTTTCCATAAAACATTCCTTCTTTCTTAAAAATCTCTAAATATGAGACAGATTTTATCGCAATTATCTCAATAAAATCAATACCTTTATGGCATTGATTGAAGACCCGGGCCAATATGTTTACGGGCAGATATAAACTGATATCATATTTATATGGAAAACAGATCAGGAACCTCTTCAGGCTTAACAGATAAAAAGAAAATACTTTATGTGGAGATACTCCGCATTATTTCTATTGTTTTCGTTATCTTTAACCATACGGGCAACCGTGGGTATGTATATTTCATGAATTTTGAAGCCGGAACTTTTCCCTACTGGTTCTACATGTTCTTTACAGCCATTGCAGGTATCTCAGTGCCCATCTTCCTAATGATCTCTGGAATGCTCCTGCTCGGCAAAGACGAATCCATTGGTTACATATGGAAGAAACGCATTGCCAAATATGTTGCCATTCTTGCAGTGTTTTCCCTGCTCTTCTATATATTGGATACCATCCTTTACCAACGTGAGTTTTCCTTAAAGCAGTTCCTTACAGGCATTTATTCCCAGGGAACCATACCCTCTTACTGGTTTTTATACGTTTATCTCGCATTCCTCATCCTGCTTCCGTTTATCCGCAAAATGGCACGGGATATCACTGAAAAAGAGTTTGTTTATCTGCTCGCGATCTACTTCGTCTTTGTAACCGTGGTTGAGATATGCCAGTACCTGTTATTCAACGGGACTGTTACTCTTATCCCGAGTTTAAACGTTGCAACCATCTGCAATCTGTTTATTTTCTATCCTGTCACCGGATACTATCTTGGTACAAGGCTTAAGAAAGTCACCAACAAAATGCTTCTGGTATCTTTTGTCCTATTTGTTTTATCAACCATTGCAGTCATGCTGATCACAAACTGCAAACTTGTACTGACAGGCGATTTTACTGAAGAGAACGCAAATTCATTCCTAAACTACACAAAACCTTTCCAGGTTATCTTCATTTTCCTTTCAGCAAGAAAACTTTTCGAGAACAGGAGATTCCCTGCAATTTCTGAAAAGCTCATCGCGTATGCCGGTGGTTGTGTTTTCGGCATATATCTGATCGAACATGCATATAGAGAGGGGTTGTACTCGATTTACAACTCCCTCTCTATTAAGATCGATAATTTTATAGCTATTTGGATTTATGTTCTTTTGATCTTCCTGATCTGCCTGTTTCAGGTCGCTGCTTTCAGGTACGTTGTCGGCGTTTTCCGCAAAATCGCAACTAAAAACAAATGACAGATCAAACGAATCTGTATCCGCAGGCGTGATATACCTTCTTGCCGGCCTTGATTACAGGTGAATCGAATCCTGTAAGGTTAACTGCGTTAGGAACGAGCTGAGCCTCAAGGCAGATAGCATCGTACTGGCCGTATGCCTTTGTTGTCTTGATATCGAGCGGGCTTCCCAGGTTGTTACCTGCATAGATCTGGATGCCCGGAAGGTCTGTAAGACACTCCATCGTGATTCCTGACTCAGGTGCTGTAACTGCTGCAGCAAATGAGAATGTACCTGCTGTTGTATTGAGACAGAAGTTCTGGTCGATACCCTTTGAGATAACCATCTGGTGGTCGTCGCTGTCATTGAGCTCGCCGATGAAGCGGTATTCCCTGCAGTCGAAAACTGTACCCTCAACGTCCTTAAGCTCGCCTGTAGGAACGTTCATGTCGTCCTTGATGGTGATCTTATCGGAGTTGATCATGATGAGGTCGTTATTTACTGTGCCTTCAGCGTTCTCGCCTCTGAGGTTGAAGTAAGCGTGGTTTGTAGGAGCGAAGATCGTATCCTTGTCTGTCTTTCCGCAGTAAAGGATAAGGAATGTCTTGTCTTCGAGCCAGCAGTAAAGAACCTTTGTATCAAGGTTTCCGGGGAAACCTGTAGCTCCGTCGGGGCTTGTGTAGCTGAGAAGTACCGCGCCGCCGTCGCATCCTGGAATTCCTGCGATCTTAGAGTCAAGAATGATTTCGTCTGCCTCTTCTTCTGAAAGGATCTCTGCATCCCAGAAAACGTTCTGATAGCCGGGATTGCCTGAATGGAGGTTGTTCTCACCTTCATTCTTGGGAATCTGGTACTTAACGCCGTCAATTACAAAGGAAGCATCCTTGATTCTGTTTGCGGAACGGCCGATAACAGCACCGTGATTGGCACCATTGCCCATATATTCGTCAAGACCCTTGCAGCCGAGCATGATGTCTGTCGGCTTACCGTCCTTATCAGGTACGATAAGATCAGTAATGACTGCACCATATGTAATGACAGAAGCCTCGTAGCCGCCTTCGATGGTAATCGTGTACTGCTTTGCCTTGCAATCGGGATTTGTAGCTGATACATAATCACGGGATGTAATACTCATATCCATATCCTCCGGAAAGATTTACTCCAAAGGATTATAGCATAATAACAACTCTGATTTATATGCACGCATGCTATTTGTAAAGAATTTATTGCCTTATCAGAAAACGCCACGTATAATCTTTTCGAATGGGGCATTAGCGCAGTGGGAGCGCATCACACTGGCAGTGTGGGGGTCACGGGTTCAAGTCCCGTATGCTCCACCAAAACAATTGAAAATGAGAGAATTTGACTGCTTATGCTGAACGAAGATGTAACCGGCAAATTTCTGAGATATATATCCGTTGATACGGCATCAGACGAGACTACCGGAACATCTCCCAGTACAGAAGGTCAGTTCGGTCTCGCAAAGATCCTGATCGATGAATTAATAGAGATCGGTATTCCGGATGAAGACATCTTTTTCGATGATGAGCATTGCTATATCTACTGCAAGCTCAAGGCTTCATCAGGTGTCGGCGACAACACTCCGAAGATAGGCTTTATAGCTCACATGGATACTTCTCCGGAAGCTCCTGGCAAGTGCACTTCTCCCCGCTTTATCGAAAACTACGACGGCAAAGACATTGAGCTTGGCAACGGAAAAGTCTTATCACCCGAGTGCTTCCCTGATCTGCTTCTGTATAAAGGACAGACACTTATTACCACTGACGGCTCTACTCTTCTTGGCGCTGATGACAAAGCAGGCGTTGCAGAGATCATGTGCATGATTGAATACTTCATGAAGCACCCCGAAGAATCACACGGAGAGATATGGCTGGCATTTACTCCCGACGAAGAGATCGGCGAAGGAACCAGGCATTTCGACCTCACAAAATTCGGTGCTGACTTTGCGTACACCATCGACGGCGGAAGAATCGGAGAAATCTCATATGAGAACTTCAATGCTGCAGGCGCAGTAATTACTGTTACGGGCAGAAGCGTTCATCCCGGTGATGCTTACGGCAAGATGATCAACTCGATAAGGATTGCCGGCAAGATCGATTCTCTTATTCCCGACTGCGAGAGACCTGAGACTACACGTGACCACGAAGGCTTCTTCCATCTTACGGACATTTCCGGCGCTACCGAGAAAACAGTAATGAAATACATCATCCGTGATCACGACATGGAAAAGTTTAAAGAGAAGAAAGCCAGGATGAAGTCCATTTGCGATAAGGTAATGTCTGATAATCCGGGTGTCATTATCGATGCGGATATTTCAGATACTTACTACAACATGATAGAAAAGATCATTCCCGACAATAAAGCAATCATCGACAGATGCACCGGTGCAATGGAAAAGGTCGGAATTCAGCCGTTTACGGAACCCATCCGCGGAGGTACTGACGGAGCAACATTATCTTTCATGGGCCTTCCCTGCCCGAATATCTGTTCCGGCGGTCATAACTACCACGGCGTATATGAATTCATCTGCAAAGAGTCGATGGAAAAGATCACCGGCCTTCTTATTGCTATCGCACGTTGTTCTTAAGAAAAACGTTATTTAACTCAGCGCATGAACTCCGGATGCTCAAGATAGTACTTGGCTTTGTCTTCGTACATCTTCTGGTCAGCCAGCTTTAAAGCTCCCGTGATATCAGAAGCATCATTCTGGTAAGAATAACCGAGTGCAAAAGATACGTTGCCGTACTTCTTGGAGAGCTTCTTGGCTTTATCGATCTTCTGCATGATGGCATCTTCAGTCGTGAAAGTCATGAGCACCATAAACTCATCACCGCCCGCGCGGAAGATCTGGTCTCCGATAAAGACGTTCTGAAGCACCATAGCAGCATTTTTAATGAGAAGATCGCCGGCATCATGGCCTTCATTATCGTTAACACGCTTAAGCCCGTTAAGATCGGCAAATACAATTCCAAGGCCTCTCAGAGCAGAATCTCCGCTTCTTAAAGCATCGACCCTGTTGTTCATCTCATTTCGGTTCATAACGCCTGTAAGCATGTCGATGGAACTTAATATCTTAAGTCTGTCCATGAGCTTGTGATTTGCGATCTCTGAAGCTACGAAATAGATTGTCAGTTCCAATGTCTCTTTGATCTGGACGGATTTCTCCGTATCGAAATTACAAGCCCAGATATAACCCAGAACCTCTTCATTGAATACCAGAGGGAAAAGAGCAATGCTCTCAACCTTGGCTTTAATGAGGGAGTCATACCACTCCGGATTCTTCTCCTGCAGGTATTCCCAATCGTTCCTGCTCTTAATGAGAAGACCGTTAGTTCCGTTCATCGTATCCTTCCAGGTCTCAGTCAGATCATAGAAATCGTCTCTCATGTCGTACTTCATCGTAGGAAGCAGTGAGTATTCGTTTCTGGATTCACAAAGTATCGTGCATTTTCTGGTCTCAGGCTCGGTAAGCAAAATAACGCAGGACTGGGCATCGCACATCTTTCTGATGTCAGAGATGATCTCATCCATCGTATGCTGGAAATTCGTTGAACCTCTGAGCTTGATACATGTATTAAGAACTTCATTTGCAATTGAAGCTGACTTATTGCTCATCTGCTCACTGTCGACATACTTTGAGACAGTCTGGGAATATGTACAGTAGTGAAGATTTCCTTCACTGCCCAAAGGCATCATGAAAAGATTGAACCAGAAGTCATATCTTTCAGGATGGACATAGGTATGCATCGGTTGCTTTAATACAGCGCATCTGAAGCAGAAATCCTCAAAATTAGGATCTGTCGGGAAATAATTCTGATAAAGGCTGTTCGGAACGAACTTGCTCGTGAGCATCTGGGGAGCTTCCTCATCAGCATACTCGATCGATTTAATATATGCGGGATTGCCCGTGACAATCCTTATTTCACCATATGAACCATCTTCTTTAGTCTCGACAGAGATTATGCACGTCATGACATCCATCATGTCTACGAAACTCTGAAAGTCCATAATCTGCCTCCGATAAAAATAATTTTACTTATTACGCATTTTATCACATCGGAAAATGAATGGTGTTAATCAACTTTTAAAATAGTATGATTTTCCGAAAGATTATCTATGACTTTACCTTCCATGTCTTCGGGGCATGCTTATACACGAGTTTTCTCATTATGAAGATAAATACCGCCGTAAATACCAGCATAACCAGTGTCAGTACAAAGGTATTTGAAGGAATAAAGACAATAACAGTCAGTACGCAAGATACTATGATCCTCGTGACATTATAGATTCCGCTCTTTACGTTAACCGTTGTCGTAAACGGCTGGAAAAGATAGTACATCGCAAGCCATATCAAGGAATAGCAGACGCTCAGCAGGATGCATACCACTATCGACAAAAGATACTGGAACGGGAAATCCTGGCCTCCCGTATAGAACAGAATCAGGTTTGCAAACATGCCGCTTGCTATAGCCGGAGCCAGATGTATCTTGATCATCTGCTTAAATCTGATATCAAAGAGTTTGATGATCTTTTCGCGCTGCTTGAAAAAACTGAATGTCATAAGGCAGTTATCGCAGTTGATATACATCGCCTGTGTGCTCTTGAACGTATTGTCGGCAATGGCAATAGGCATAAGCATTACAAGCAAGTGGGACTGCGCAAGCCATCTGAAGAAGACTCCGCCTGAATCAGCTACAAACGGCAAAAGCTCGTCTTCGTACTGTCTGAACAGAATCATGTTCAGGATGTTATTGCCGACCATGTTAAGGCAATTGTCAGCACCAAACCTCTGATAATAAAGATAGATAAACTCTGCGATGATAAGGCCCATTATGACAAATATGATTACCGTAAACACGATGGGCTTTGCAACGATCATGGCACTGTGTCTTTTGAGGAACAGGGCATTCAGGTATTCAAAGCCCTTCTTATTCTCATTGACACTGCCATTCGCCTTAAGCTTCTTAAAGTTCTTGGTGCTGTCAGGCTTTGAAGTATATGCAGCCATCTCATTTCTGCCGATGTTATCGTGAAGAACTCTTCTGTGATGGATCGAATCGAACTTATCACACTGTATATATCCCCATACACCAAGCAAAGCCATGATGCCGGCAACGCCAAGCATTACGGGAAGCGGAATATAATAGCCGTTTGCCACAAGCATGATGACCAAAGGCAATACCATTAACATAAGAGTAAACAATATGATTTTGCCAGTGACATTGAGCTTTAAAATCTTATTGCGCTTACGTCTTTGTCTCAGACGGAAAGCCTGGAATCCTGTACCGAACAGCTTTATAAGCACTGCCAGAACAGGCATGCCGAGCCACAGCCAGAAAGGAGCACCTACTATGGCACCGATGATTCCCGCGATCAGATATCCTATTACCAGTTTGGCAAGGTCATAGATAAACAGCGTGTAATTGAGCTTTCTGGCATTCATTCTCAGCATGAACACCATATATTCCTTGTCTGTCGTCCAGCTGAAGACAGATCTTCTGAGCAGCAGTCCGCATACCGCATAGAGCATGAAGAACAGCAGTGCAAACGAAGCGAAAAGACTCGCTTTAGAAGCACCGGGCACCATTCCATCATCGATATAAAGATTCGTCAGAAAGAACGAAAACAGATAGATCAGTCCGAGTCCTGCTATCTTGCCGATGAACAGCTTAAAGACTTCCACGATAACGTGGAATACCCAGTAGATCACTTTAAGAAACATCGTGCTGTAGAGCTTGTCAGGAAGGATCTTTCCTATTAACGGTGTCTTTTTCAGAGCGTATACAAGTCCGTTATAGCCGATGATGCTTCTTAAGTGAATTACTTTAAGTAATGTACTTTTAAATTCCTTAAGCATCGTCCTGATCCTTTAATGCGGCTATGATCTTTTCCTTGAAATCAGCGTTGCCGAGATTGCTCTTATCGATAGGTTCAAGCCTTCCGTTATGAAGAAGCACAATCTCATCGCAAAGATCGACAGCAACATCCAGAAGGTGCGTTGAGAAGATAGTTATCCTTCCCTGCTTCTGGTTTCTTATTACGTTCTTCATCTCTTCGGCAATGATTACGTCGAGCGAAGTCAGAGGCTCGTCAAGGAGCATAAGCTTCGGAGATGCGATGATGTTTAAAAGCATCTGCATCTTGTTCTTCGTACCGTGCGAATAATCTTTCAAAAGCCTGTCCCTGTCATCTTCAGGAACCATCATGTAATCGAAGTATTCATCTATAGTCTTATCAGGCTTTATCTCCTCATGGACTTCAATGAAGAATTTCAAAAATTCCCTGCCCGTCATGAACTCAGGCACGGTAGGAGTTGATACAAGATATCCGATGTCTTCAGGCATTACCGGAGTTTTCTCTCCGCCTTCATCTCTGAAATAGAACTCACCGGAATTAATGTCGATATCACTGTTTATGCAGTTAAAAAATGTGGTTTTACCGGATCCGTTGCGTCCCAAAAGTCCGTAGATCCTGCCTTCTTCAAAGACAAAATCAACATCCTTAAGAACCTGCTTGGAGCCATAACTTTTGACCAGATGACTGATTACAAATTCCATATTTTTATCCCCCTGCGCGATATTCTATCACTAAACGCAAAGGAGTATCTTAACGTAATCTTAAACCGTACGAAAACGAAAAGGGCATCTCACGTTATGAGATGCCCTTATTTAATTTGCGTTAATAACCAGATCAATATCCGTTATGGCCTGCACTGTGGCTCTTTAAAGATCTCTTATCAGTACTTGTCCAGAAGTTATCCTTGATGCCCGTATTCTGGCTTACTACGTAATACTGGATCGGTATATCGTTATTGGCAATGCCGTCATCAGTTCTAATGTAGTTAATATTGTTCTTCTTATACATTACTGACGGTGCATCTGTCGGATACTCGTATCTCCATTCACCGTTAATATAGAAGATAGCCGGAGAATCCTTAGTCTCAACGTAAGCAATATAGTAAACCTTGTATGCATCAGAAGCATCAGCAACTGAATTGGCACGGCCTGTACCAAAGACCAGGATGTAAGGCTCGGTAGATCTGTCACGGTCAAAAAGTGCAAGCACCTTATTGCCCCATTCAACATCTTCGGCAGTATTGTTGGCACCATCGCTCTCATCCCATCTCAGGTCACCGCCGGATCCGCCGCCGCCCTGCTGGCCTTGCTGGTTAACCGTACCATTTGTAGCGATATTGCCTTTGCCATAGTATTCAACGATTACAGACTGGCAGGCAACCAACGCGTAATGTGCTGCTTCGTCATTCTTGTCTCTCTTGGCTCTCTTAATGTAACCGGTAAGGACAGGAACAATGGCTGCTGCAAGAACAGCAAGAATTACAAGCACAACAAGAAGTTCAACAAGCGTAAATGCCTGTCTGCCCTTATGTCTCTTTTTAACCCTCTTTAACATAAACTTTTCTCCCGATAACCGATGTGTTGAAAAACCTTCAGCCTTTATATAATAGCCGACTCAAAGCCACATGTAAAATCAGTCTCTGGGACTCTCCTCAGGAATGAACTCGTGATTATCAACGTTCTTGTGTCTCTCAGCGATAGCAGCATCAGCAAGATCTATGAGCTTCTGCTGTGAATCGACCTTCTCTTTTCCTCTGAGATCGAGCTTGTGATAAGAGCCGTCAGGTGAAAGGAAATGTGCTCTGACAGTATCTGCGAGTTCCACATCAAGAACTTCTTTAACACGCGCGCGGCAGTCAGGATCTTCGACCGGGAACAACAACTCGACACGGCGGTTCAGGTTTCTGGGCATCCAGTCTGCTGAAGCAAGATAGATGTCCTCATGTCCTTCGTTATAGAAATAGAAGATTCTTGAATGCTCAAGGAAACGTCCTGTGATCGAACGTACCGTAATGTTTTCGCTCATGCCGGGAATGCCTGCTCTTAAACAGCAGATACCTCTGACGATAAGATCAATCTTAACGCCTGCATTGGAAGCTGCGTAAAGTGCCTTGATAACCGTCTCATCAACAAGCGAATTGATCTTCGCGATGATGTGCGCAGGCTTTCCTGCCTTTGCATTCTCGGATTCTCTTCTGATCCTTGCGATGAAATAATCCTTCATCCAGAGAGGTGCCGGAATAAGTCTTCTCCAGGACTGCGGGATGGAGAATCCCGAGAGCATGTTGAAGAACTCTGAAGCGTCCTCACCGAAAGATTCGTTAGCCGTGAACAGACCGAGGTCGGTATAGATCTTGGCGGTTACGTCGTTGTAGTTACCTGTAGCAAGGTGCAGATATCTTCTGATGCCATCCTCTTCTTTACGTACTACGAGAGTGATCTTACTGTGAGTCTTAAGACCTACAAGTCCGTAAATAACGTGGCATCCGGCATTCTCAAGTTTCTTCGCCCAGTTGATGTTGTTCTCTTCATCAAATCTTGCTTTGAGTTCAACTAATACCATTACCTGCTTACCGTTCTGCGCAGCTTCAAGGAGCGATGCGATGATCGGTGATCTGTCGGATACTCGGTAAAGTGTCTGCTTGATGGCAAGAACATTGGGGTCTCTTGCTGCCTGCTTTACGAATTCAAGAACAGGTTCAAATGTCTCATAAGGATGGTGGACGATTCTGTCCTTTTCCCTGATCTGCTCGAAAATATCAAGTTCTGATACGGGGCCGTCAAACGAAGCTGCCTCAGCAGGATCGTGAGCCTTGTAGCACAACTCGGGATGCTTGCCCTTGCATGCTGAAGTGAGCTTTGAAAGGAATGTAAGGTCGATGGGACCGTTAACGCTGAAGATATCAGCCTCATCAACTTCAAGCTCATCAACGATGTATTTGAGCAGGTCGGAATCGATGTCATCCTGTACTTCAAGTCTGATGATTTCACCGAATCTTCTGCGTCTTACCTGTGTCTCGATCTCCTTGAGAAGGTCTTCTGCCTCGTCCTCGTCGATATCAAGGTCGGCATTACGCATTACACGGTAGAATGCAGTAGCGAGAACTGTCTGGCCGTCAAAGAGCATATCTGTATTGGCTCTGATGATCTGCTCAACAGGAACGAAGATGTCTCCGTCTTCTGTGGGGATCTGGTAAAGTCTCTTAACGACCGTAGGGATCTGTACAGTCGCATACATGTACTGGTCTTCACTGTCAGACTTCTTTTTCTTATCACTCTTAAGTCCGAATGTAGCTCTCTCCTGAAGCTTAACGTTCTTAGGCTCGTTCTTGAGCATTACGCACATGTTGAGCATGCGGTTGTAGATCAGAGGGAACGGTCTTGAAGAGTCAACTGCCATCGGTGTGAGGATAGGATAAAGAACTGCCTTGAAATAAGAATCGGCAATGGCTTTAAGCTGGTCACTCAATTCGTCGTAGTTCTTAAGGAAGATCTTTTCCTGTGCGAGTGAAGGAACGAGAGATCTCGTGTATGTCGAATACATGAGAGCCATTGTTCTTCTTGTCTTCTGGTCGATCCTCTCGAGCTGCTCGTCGATAGAGAATCCGGCGATGTCACGCTCTGCAAAATCGATACTCTGCATGTCTCTTAATGAAGCTACTCTTACGATATAGAATTCATCAAGGTTTGACGCGGTAATAGACAGGAAGTTAAGTCTTTCAAGAAGCGGATTCTTTGAATCCCTTGCCTCGTGAAGAATACGGTCATCGA
The DNA here is from genome assembly GCA_947303185.1 of uncultured Clostridia bacterium. Taxonomy (GTDB): domain Bacteria; phylum Bacillota; class Clostridia; order Saccharofermentanales; family Saccharofermentanaceae; genus Saccharofermentans. The sequence continues at coordinate 20,566 of CAMYXF010000028.1, forward strand.
ATTCGAGCCAGGAAAGCTCACGGTTAT
>CAMYXF010000029.1 GCA_947303185.1 uncultured Clostridia bacterium
AGCTCCTCGAAGACTCGTTCGTTAAGATCGCGGGTATCGTCATGGGCCGCAAATCCGCTGAGAAGTTAAGTGATGAGAGGATCATCACCAAGAACGCCATTGACGAGATATTAAAGTACTATCACTATAAGCCCGTAGATGTTCCGGAGAGCATCGAAAAGCCGTCTGAACAGCTGAAATACTGCTTAAGACCATATGGTCTCATGAGCAGGACCATAGAGCTTGACGAGGGCTGGTATAAGGATGCTTTCGGACCTGTTCTGGCATTCACCAAAGAAGGGAATATCCCTGTTGCGCTTTTGCCCGATCACCTTATCGGATACAGATTCAAGGATTCGGTTACAGGGAAGCTCATGAAGTTAAACCATAGGACTTCTGCTCTTTTTGATAAGGAAGCAATCTGTTTTTACCGGCCGCTTCCTCAAAAGAAGCTTAATATACCTGACCTTCTCATCTACATGAAGAACTGCATAAACATAAGTGACATTGTCCTTATCGTTGCAGCGACGGCCGTGGTATCGCTAATAGGATTGCTGATGCCCAGGATCACAAGATTACTGACAGGGCCCGTATTGGAATCGGGAAGGCAGAACGTTTTGCTGCCGGTAGCGATTGCAACGATCTGCATTGCTTTCTCTTCGCAGCTTTTTGGAAGCATTAAATCGCTTATACAATCAAGACTTAACGTAAAGACTTCTCTCGGTGTGCAGGCTTCCATGATGATGCGTCTCATGACGTTGCCGGCAAACTTCTTCAGGAAGTACAGCCCGGGTGAATTGCAGAGCCGTTCGTCATCGGTCAACAGCCTCTGCTCGCTGATGATGGGAATGATCCTCAATACCGGTCTGACATCGGTTACGTCACTCGTTTACATAGGACAGATATTCAATTTCACGCCTGCACTCGTAATTCCATCGCTGGTGATCGTAATAGTTACTGTTGCATTCTCGATCGTATCTACTCTCACGCAGATCAAGATCCAGAGAAAGCAGATGGAATGCTCTGCAAAGGAAGCCGGATTAAGCTACGGCCTTATCACCGGTGTACAGAAGATAAGGCTCTCGGGTTCAGAGAAGAGAGTCTTTGCAAAGTGGATGGACGTATATTCCGCAGGTGCGGAACTGACTTATAATCCGCCGGTGTTTATTAAGATCAACGGCGTAATCGCAACCGCTATAAGTCTTGCGGGCAATATTGTTTTGTACTACATGGCTATGCAAAGTAACGTTGATCCTTCATCTTACTATGCGTTTACCGCATCATACGGAATGCTGATGGGTGCGTTTATGTCAGTGTCGGGCATTGCTCTTTCCGTAGCGCAGATCCAGCCGATACTTGAGATGGCAGAGCCTTTCCTTAAAACTGAACCTGAGACAAGTCTGGATAAGGAGATAGTTACAAAGATCACCGGCAGCATCGAACTTAACCATGTATCATTCAGATATTCCGAAGATACACCTTATGTGATCAATGATATCTCGCTGAAGATCAAGCCCGGTGAATATGTTGCGATAGTCGGAAGTACGGGATGCGGCAAGTCAACACTTGTAAGACTTCTTCTCGGATTCGAAAAGGCCGAGAAAGGCGCTGTCTATTACGATGGTAAGGATATAACAGGCCTTGATCTCCCTTCTTTAAGACAGAAGATTGGAACGGTCATGCAGGATGCAGGACTTTTCCAGGGAGACATCTATTCCAACATCGTTATCAGCGCTCCGCAGTTAACAGTAGATGATGCATGGAAGGCAGCCGAGAAGGCAGGCATAGCAGACGATATCAGGGCGATGCCGATGGGAATGAATACGATGATATCCGAAGGACAGGGAGGCATTTCAGGAGGCCAGAGACAGCGTATAATGATAGCGCGTGCCATAGCACCGGAACCCAAGCTCCTTATCTTCGATGAAGCGACAAGTGCTTTGGATAACAAGACACAGAGACAGGTTTCTGAAGCTTTGGATGCAATGGGCTGTACAAGGATCGTTATCGCTCACAGACTGAGCACGATAAAGCACTGCGACAGGATCCTAGTGCTTGAAGGCGGTCAGATAACAGAAGAAGGCACATATGATGAGCTCATTGCAAAAGACGGATTTTTCGCTGAGCTCGTAAAGAGACAGAGGACAGATACTTAAACAGTTTAGGAGATAACAGGATGGACCAAAAAGAAAGAATGCTCGCTAATCTTCCGTATAAGTCATGGATGGACGGATTAAGCGAAGACCGCATGGAGTGCAAGAAAAAGCTCTATAAGTACAATAATCTTCCGCCGGAAGAGACAGCTGAGAGGGAGAAACTCCTTCGTGAGATCTTAGGTAAGACAAAGGAAGGATATCTTAATATCGAATCACCCTTCCATTGTGATTACGGTTACAACATCGAGGTCGGAAGTGAATTCTTTGCCAATTACAATTTCATCGTGCTTGATGTAGGTAAAGTCCGTATTGGTAATCACTTCATGTGCGGTCCCAACGTCTCGATCTGCACGGCAGGGCATCCGGTACATCCTGAGTCAAGGAACTCGGGATACGAATACGGAATCGACATTACGATAGGCGATAATGTATGGATCGGCGGTAATGTAATGGTATGCCCGGGTGTTACGATCGGCAACAATGTTGTTATCGGCGCGGGAAGCATAGTTACCAAGGACATTCCTGATAATGTTATTGCAGTAGGCAATCCCTGCCATGTGTTGAGGGAGATAACAGAAGAAGACAGAGACTACTATTTCCGCGACAGGAAATTTGACGTAGACGATTACAAGTAAAAGAGGATATGCATGGAAGAATTAATTAAACTCGGCCCCGACAGACTTCCTGAAATGGCTGAACTCTATAAGAATGCATTTAAAGGTGAACCCTGGAACGACGACTGGAGCGATCCGGTCCAGCTGAACGAATACATAAAAGAAATATCAGGCTCTTACAACTGTCTTCACTACGGCCTTCTGATTGACGGCAAACTTGTTGCCATGTCCTTAGGCTCTATCAGACACTGGTGGGAAGGCACCAACTACAACATAGAAGAATTCTGCGTATCTCCCGAACTTCAGGGACAGGGCATAGGCTCCAAATTCATGCAGATTATCGAGAATGAGATAAAGCAGATGGGACTTGCCGGCATATTCCTTCAGACCGACAGTGACAAGCCTTCTTACAGGTTCTATATGAAGAACGGATTCAAAGAACTTGACCGCCATGTGAGTTTTTATAAGAGCGTCAAAGATTAATTAGCAATTTGTCCAAATTGCTTTAGCGCGATAAATGGTAAACTTTATTCATAACGTCCGAGAGGTGAATGCTATGAATAAATGGACCAGGGCAGCTATACCGGCTTTATTGATACACTGTTCAATCGGTACTGTTTATTGCTGGAGTACTTTCAAGGAATCTATAGCTGATGCTATCGGCATGAGCACGTTCTCTGTCGGCTGGGCATTCAGCTTCGCGATATTCTTCCTTGGTATGTCAGCAGCATTTGCGGGCAAGATCGTTGAGATCAACATCCACAGATCATCTCTCATATCTGCCGTCTGCTTTACGGTAGGTATGCTCGGTACGGGTGCGACCATCCAATTCTTCACAGGACCTCTTGCTCTCATACTGATCTATCTGTTCTACGGCTGCATAATGGGCATCGGACTTGGTATCGGATATCTTACGCCCGTTAAGACACTCATGCTCTGGTTCAAGGATAACAAAGGCCTTGCAACAGGCATCTCTATCATGGGCTTTGGCCTTGCAAAGGCCATTGCGACACCCATTATGGAAAGACTACAGAACGGTCTTGGCATTGCGCCGATGTTCTTTATCCTTGGAATTATTTATTTCATCATGATGTTTGCAGGCCACCTTCTTCTTAAGAAGCCTGAAGGCTGGGTCGAAGCAAAGGCAACCAATGACAGCTTCAAGGTCTCTTCGATGTTCAAGAACAAGACCTTTATCGGCATCTGGCTTATCTTCTACATCAATATCCACTGCGGCCTCATGCTCATCACATACGAAAAGCAGCTCTTAAATGAGAAGTTTGCAGGCCTTGCGATCCTTGCAACGATCGTAAGCATCGTTCCTTCAATTACTGCTGTCTGCAATGCATTGGGCCGTATCGGCTATTCCACAGTGTCAGATAAGATGAAGGACAGGGCTACGGTATATGGAATCATATTTCTCTCATGCGTTGTCCTCTGCGGTCTTTCAGCGGTCATCAGCAGCGGCTTTGTCATCATAGCGCTTCTCATGGTGATCAATCTCGGGTATGGCGGCGGTTTCTCAACACTGCCTGCTCTCCTGGAATCCAGGTTCGGTATGAAGAACATTTCCAAGATCCACGGCCTGTCGCTTTCTGCATGGGCTGTAGCCGGAATCACGGGCAACAATCTTTCCGAGATCATCCTCTCGAATACCAACAATAACTACACGGTAATAATCGTTACTGCGATGGCTCTTTATGCCGTTGCCGGAATTATCTATTTCACCATGGTAAAGGCCAGGAAGGCCTGACCGATTCGGCAAATAACCTGAAACAACTATGATATAATTGAAGCGGAGTAAGAATAAGGGAGGGGCTTATTATGAAACTGCAGAGTTTAAACTGTCCGAATTGCGGATCACCTTTGAAAACTGAAGGCAACATGCAGGTCTGCGAAAGCTGCGGATCCTCATTCAAGATCGATTATGACGATTCCGATGTAGCTTACGAGAGACTCAGCAAGGAAGACGAACTTGCCAGACAGAGATTCGAACACGAGAAGGAAATGCTTGAGACAGAATACCGTCTCAAGGAAGAAGCGCGCATCAAGCAGGCCAAGTATGAGAAATCCGAGCAGCGCAAGAAAAAGACGGCCGGCGCCATTAAGGCCCTGATCGTTTATGTGCTTTTCTTCGGATTCTGGATCGGTATCGGATTCATTGCTTACAAGGCAATCAAGGGCGAGAGCGTATTCAATATCGATAAGCTGGCGGAGATGGCAGAGACTACTACTGAGACAACCGTCTCTCCGTATCTTCTTGTAACGCCTGCAGATATTGAGGCTGATAAGGACTTCATGGATAATGCGATCGCTTCCGTGCTTTCAGAGGTCCACACATCCAGAGACGGAAAAACGGTAACTGCATGGGAGGAAAACCTCAACTACTTTACCATGGTTGGAGAACCTGAGATTTATGACTGTTATCTTCTTACAAGTGAAGATGAGAACAGGCTTGTATTCCTCGTTGCGATTACATATCTGAACAACGATGATGAAGATGATTACAGGGTTGTCTACGACGCTTTGTATCTCAGGAACATCACCTTCGGCAATACAATGGCTACTAAAGATAAGCTCGTCTGCGATTATTCCGTAAGAGATGAAAGAGGCGAAGGTGCTACTGACTGGTCATGGGTTGCAGCTACAGATTCCGACCAGCTTTACAGATCTGCAATTCTCGGCATGACTGATTTCGAAAACGCGAAAGTAAATCTTCCGGAGATCAAGGACGTACCGGTTGAGACAGTAGCGGAAACAGAAGCTGAAGAAGACTACGAAGAGGAAGAAGATTAAACGTTATAATCTAACAAGAAAAAACAAGGCACTGTCTGCAAATACAGGCAGTGCTTTTTCATAAAGAGTCGCGCAACAACAGGTTGCTTGTTTTCGGCATAAGCAAGGGCGATACTTAAGCTACAAAACGTAAAGGAGACAGCTTATGGAAACTAAAGATATTCTCAAAAAACTTCGTGAAGACAATAATCTTACCCAGGATCAGATGGCAGAAAAACTTATGGTTACAAGACAGGCAGTAAGCCGCTGGGAATTGGGAGAGACACAGCCTAATACTGATACTCTGAAGATCATCTCAAAGGAGTTCAACATATCGATCAATACGCTTCTCGGAAGCCCCAGAACTCTTATCTGCCAGTGCTGCGGAATGCCTCTTACCGAAGACAGCATGATCAGCAAGGAACCTGACGGAAGCTTCAACGAAGAATACTGCACTTGGTGCTACAGCGACGGCAAGTATTTATACGATTCAAAGGAAGCTCTTATTGATTTCCTCATTGCCAACATGCCCAACCCGGAGAACCTTGCTGAATCAGAAAGACGTTCACAGTACGACGGATACCTCTCAAAGCTTGAGTACTGGAAGTAAGTTCAGAACAATTAATCAAAAACAGAAGGCGGCTATATGGCCGCCTTTTTGCATTTTACCTGCCAATATTTGCCACTTAGCGTGTTTTCGGACACGGCCAATAAAACCTCTGATACTATGAGGCCACAGAGCAAAGGAAGGAGGTGACAGGAGATGGTAAAGAATTTCATGAAGAGCAGATGGTGGCATCTGACTGCAGCCGTAGCATCACTTGCAACAGTAGGTTACGCAGTATATATGGCAACGGCACATCACGTATTTATGGTATGGTTGGTAGTTGCAGGAGTTTACATGACAATTTCTGAGACCTGGAAGTTCATTGCCCGCCGCAAGGAAGCTTGATGTAACATAGAAGTATATTTTTGAGGGAGGCTTTCTAAAGTGAAAGTAAACATAGACATATCGCCTGAATACAAAGAGCCTTATGCGGTCGTCCACACCGATAAGGTAACGGATGAGATCCAGCGCATGGTCGACGTATTCAGCAACAGTGAGACTCCGATTACGGCACTGCAGAACGAGGAAGACATAGTTGTTCTCCAGCCCAAGGAAATATACATGGTAAGAGTCGAAGACGGGGATACGATCATATACGGGGCAAGACAGAAGTACCGTTCGAGGAAGCGTCTTTACGAACTGGCGCAGCAATTGGGAAAACAGTTCATGCAGATATCCAAGACCACACTCGTCAATCTGTCTTACATGGACAGCATTGAGCCCGGCTTCAGTGGAACGCTCCTTTTGAAGCTTAAGAACGGTGATAAGGATTACGTATCGAGAAAGTATCTGCCTGAATTTAAGAAATACCTTGGTTTATAAGGAGGTAATAGAAATGGGAAAAGTAGTAAAAGATATATTGAAGAGCACGGTAATAAGCATCGGAATGGCGCTCACGATATTCTGTCTTGTCGGAGTTTTCTTTGACATCACATATGGCGGCAACTTCAGCATGGAAGGCTATCAGTTTACCAAGATGGTAATTGGAAGTGCGATCGTCGGAATCGGATTCGGTGTTCCTACCGTTGTATATAACAGCGAAAAGCTCCCGATGCCGGTCAAAGTCCTGATCCACATGGGAAGCGGATGTGTCATCTACACCATCGTAGCTTACGCAGTAGGCTGGTTCGGAGGAGCGGCAACGCCTGTCCAGGGACTGGTCATTGCAGGAATCCAGCTTGTAGTCGCATTCGTAATCTGGTTCTGCTTTAACAGCTACTACAGAAAAGAAGCAAAGCAGATGAACGAGAAGATCCAGGCTATGAAAAAGTGAATAAGCCGGCAACTGATTAACGGGCGGATTAAGAGTATAGATACCTAAAAAGAGGAATGTCTCAAATCGTTGAGGCATTCCTTTCTTTTAATATGTGATAGTATTTGCAAATAATATATAATATATTGGTTGTTAAATAAGATAATTTGATATAATGATTAAAATGTTGAATGTTAAGTATCGAGGGTGTATATTGTGCGTGGAGGGCGTGCCTATGAAGATCGACAAAGCAATGAATGAGCAGACAGTATTAAAAGAATTATCTGTAAGGTTTAAGCAGACACGGATTGACAGTTCGGTAACGAGAGAGGAACTGGCAGATAAAGCCATGGTTTCTGTAGGTACCATAGCCCGTTTTGAGAGCGGAAATGATATCAGTCTGAAGAATGTTATCAAGCTCATGAAGGCGTTGGATCTGGGAGACAGGTTTGAGGATTTTATACCTGATGTATTTGACAGGCCTTCTTATCATGTTGAAACCAATGTGGTAAGAAAACGTGCCACCAAGAGCAGAAAGAAGAATGATTGGCAGTGGGGTGACGAGAGATGATAACCGCTTGTGAAGTGTATTTGTGGGGGACAAGGATCGGTGTCATCTATCAGGATGATGCTTATAATCCGGCCAGATTTGAATACGATTCCAATTTCCGGAAGAGCGGCATAGAACTGTCGCCTTTTATGATGCCTCTTTCGAACAGAATATACAGTTTTCCGGAATTGATCAGGCTTGATGCATTTCACGGACTGCCCGGTTTGTTTGCGGATTCCCTGCCTGATAAATTCGGTAATGCGGTTATAGAACAGTGGCTTTTGAATCGTGGCAGAACCATCAATGATTTCAGTGCCATAGAAAGACTTTGCTATACAGGCAGAAGGGGCATGGGAGCGTTGGAGTATGTTCCGGCTACAGGAAGCATATCGACAGATGAAGATATAGATGTAACAGAAATGGTCAGCCTTGCTTCAAAGATACTCTCGAATAAAGAGAATACTATTATTAATAAAGAAAAGTCCAATATAGCCCAACTTATCGATATAGGATCTTCGGCGGGTGGAGCAAGAGCTAAAGCGGTTATCGCATGGAACGAAAAGACAGGACAGATCAAATCCGGCCAGAGCGATGCCGGAGAGGGTTTTGAACACTGGCTTATCAAATTCGACGGTGTCAGCAAAAATGGTGATCATGGCCTTGTTGATAAAAAACAGTATTCACGTATTGAGTATGCGTACTATCTGATGGCAAAAGAGCTTGGCATTGATATTATGGAGTGCCGCATATTCAGTAAAGACGGATTTGATCACTTTATGACCAGACGTTATGACCGCATAAACGGGAAAAAGATACATGTACAGACACTTGCAGCTCTTAAGCATTATGACTATAACCAGCCGGGAATATGCAGTTACGAGATTTATGCGGACTGTGCAAGACGACTTGGAATCGGAAAAGAAGGTATCCGCCAGTTGTTTAAAAGAATGGTATTTAATGTCTTAAGTGCCAATTGCGATGACCATGTAAAGAATTTCGCATTCCTGATGGACAGACAGGGAACTTGGAAAATGGCGCCGGCATATGATCTGACGTTTGCATATAACCCGAACAACAAATGGATATCCGAGCATCAGATGAAGATAAACAACAAGTCGTCAGCAATTACAGAAGACGATATGGTAGCCTGCGGTTATTCGATTGGACTTACAAAAGAGTTTTGCAGGGATACGATAAGCCAGGTAAAATCTGTTGTTTCTGATTGGAACGGTTATGCTGAAAAAGCCGGTATTAGCAAAAAAAGAGCTGATGAGGTCCGTAAAGGAATAGCGGAAGGGAACTACGGTTTAATATAGTTTGATAAGAACCCGGATAAAAAGAAAAGCCAAGGTGTTTTATGCCTTGGCTTTTTATATCAGTTGTAATTGCTAAATGAGTTTTTGTAGATCACGGCTTTGCCTTCGCCTGCAATACCGAATACCGGATCGCTTGAAGTACCCGGATCCATAGTACTGAAGGTTTCTTCGAACATGTACATACGTGAATCGATCATGTCGAGCTCGTGAAGGATCATTGCCTCAGGAGTAACGGGAACTCTGATGGCGCCCCATTCGGGCTGGCCGTGGTGTGAAGCAATCATGTGCTTTACCATAGCTATCTGCTCGGCGTTATAGGTGGAGCCGCCGTGAGCTTGATTCTGTTTCCAGACTTCTCTGTCGATCATCTCGATACCGAGCATCAGATGTCCGCACAGATTGCCCATATCAGTATATGTTGCGATACCTGTATCACTTGTCTTAATCTCGTAGAGCTTGCCGATGTCGTGAAGAGCTGTGCCGCTGACGAGGAGTTCGCGGTTAAGAAGGGGATAGACCTCACAAACTTTATAAGCTGCCAGTAACATCCTGTATGTGTGATAAGCAAGGCCGCCATAGATGTTGTGGTGCATTGTCTTTGCAGCAGAGGACTTGGTGAAAGCTTTGATGTTGCCGTTTATCAGTCTTACGGCCAGTGCCGTAAGGGAGAAATCTTCAGCAGGCACGTCGGTGGTGGTTAAGTCATAATCCCTTCCGGAAGACTGCTTGATAAGCACCAGAATGTCGCTTACGAGCTTGGAAGGATCAATGGGAGGCATCTTGATGAGCTGCTTCAACTCTTCATCAGGGAGCTTAACAGGATTGATGTTTGTAATCTTATAGCTCTTGTTACCCTTGTAATCGGTTACTTCAAGTGTGATAAGGGCGGTTGAGCCTTCTTCGATACCGGCAGAAGTAAGGTCTTTCTTGGTCGAATCAAATAAAAGCGCCGTTAAGCTCTCATCGCCGTCACCTATTGTGATCTTAAGCATGGGCTTGTTGGCAGCGGTATTTGTCTGGTTAATGGCGGAAATGATAACGACTGTCTCGTATGTGCCGAAATTCATGGTATTAAACTTGATAACTGACATGAAATACTCCTTGGATTTATTTACTTTTCGAATTAATGGTAGCATTAGAGGTCGTTCAATTCTACAACTTGTCGATTGAATGATGCGTTATAAGTGCTAAAATGGGCGCGAGTTGTCCGTAAAACCAAATTTGGTTACAGTGCTATCGTTGATTGTGGAAAGAGTTTATAAGAAATGAGATACAAACTGGCTTGTTTTGATCTTGACGGAACGCTGCTGAATACGCTGGGCGGTCTTACAAGAAGCCTTAATGCAGCGCGCAGGATGAATAATCTTGCTCCGCAGACAGAAGAACAGGTGACAACTTTCATCAATAACGGCGTGGTAAAGATGATCGAAAGAAGCCTTGCCGCCGATCCGGGCGATTACAGCACGGAACTTAAGGAAAGGCTCCTTAAGGATTATGTCGCATATTACAATTCCCACGTTCTTGAAGAGACACGTCCTTACAACGGCATGATGGAGGCTCTTTTGAGGCTTAAGGCTGACGGAATGAAGCTTGCATGCATAACCAACAAGAACGATGAGCCTGCCCAAAAACTCATAAAGCAGTTCTTTCCCGATGTCTTTGATTATGTAAAAGGCTCTGTTGAGGGCGTTGAGAGAAAGCCTTCACCGGAACCCATTGAAAAATGTCTTATCTCTTTGGGCATCGAAAACGCAGACGCTGTTTATGTTGGTGATACAGAGGTGGACATCATGACAGCAGTTAACAGCGATATGGACAGCATCAGCTGTACATGGGGTTACAGATCACGTAAGTTCCTGGTAGAAAACGGTGCTTTGTTTATCTGCACAGAACCAGTGGATCTTAGAAATCTGATGAGATAACCCATATGTCTGATAATTCCAGGAAAACAAAATCAGGATCCAATCTCCGCATCATAGCTGAATGCGGTATCTTTGCCGCTCTGGTATTCATCGGAACGGAACTCAGGATCCCGACGGCACTGGGATTCATGAATCTCGGTGACGGTGTCATCCTGATCGCATCTTACTTTATCGGTCCTGCTGCCTTTTTCTCTGCCGCGATAGGATCCGCATTAGGTGATCTTATAGCAGGATATCCCGTTTATATCGCTCCCACATTCGTTATCAAAGGAATGATGGGCCTTGTTGCGGCACTCATTATGTCTAAATCTCACGCTAAAAATATTGCAGGCTTTATGTTAAGGCTGCTTGCCTGCATCCTTGCAGAACTCATTATGGTCGGCGGTTATTTTGCTTTTGAGGCATTCATGTACGGCAAAGAGGCTGCTATGGGTTCTGTTGCTTTTAACTTCATTCAGGCAGGCGTTGCCGTTATCATTGCGCTTCCTCTGACTTATGCCATAAGAGTCAAGAGACAGAAATAAGGTTTTTCTCTTTTTTGTTATAATTGTTCCTGAATAAATGTAAGGGGAGATAATATGGAATCTTTAGGTGCTATGTTTTTAACGTGTTTGTACATGTTTGGCCGTCCGGCAATTATGGTTGTCAACCTGATCTTAGGCATAGTAATTATCTGCACGAAAGAGAAGATAACGAAGCTGTTCGGTGCTACGATAACGATCGGTTCCATAGGCGGTATCCTGGATGTTCTATACCAATTCGGGTTGATGTTATTCGGCAGCGCGGGAACAGTGGTGACTTTTGCTGATGTCCATTCATGCGTGTCGATTGCGCTTGGAATCGCTTCCGGAGTGTTCCTCTATCTTTATGTTAAGAATAGATACGGAACCAAGCTTATTACCGGAATAATTCTGCTCGTCGGCGGCAATACAATGTCTACTGTAATTGCTTTTATCGTTGGCAGATTTATTACTCCCGATAGTTTTGATAATCCGTCGCAGTTCAGTTATTTTCTTTTTTCTATCACGGCTATATTCATGCTTGCATTTCCAATTGCCTGGCTCATTATCTTCCTGAAGAACAGACACAAGGAGAATGAACTCAAGTCTTTGTGGATTGTAAAAGCTATTGGTGTTGCTGATACCTTATTCAACTTAAGTTTGAACTTGTATATGTTTTTCGCCCTTTCCGGTGTTTCAGCCATTGATTCATACAGTATCGAGGTTAATATTGAAAAGTATCAGATTATAGGCGTTCTTGTTTTCGCTGTTCTTAATCTGCTGATGAGCATCTATGTTGTTGCTAAAGGACGCAAAGCTCCGAAAGATTTAGAACCTGAAGTAGCTTAAAGGGTAACTTTGTATGGCACAGCAGAACATTTACGATAACGATAAATTCTTTGAAGCTTTTAAAGGTCTCCGTGCAGATGAGATCAACTTTAACGATCTTATAGAGACGCCGATCCTTCTTGGCATGATGCCTGATCTTAAGGACAAGCGTGTTCTTGATGTAGGTTGCGGCATGGGCCAGCATGCCAAACAGTATTCTGACATGGGAGCTTTATCTGTTCTAGGAACGGATATCTCTGAGAAGATGCTGGGCTTTGCACGCGAAAACAATTCTGCAGACAATATCGAATACATGAGACTGCCGTTTGAAGATCTCGAAAAGCTTGACGGTCAGTTTGACGTGGTAACGAGTTCTCTTGCATTTGATTATGCAGAGGACTTTTGTGATGTACTGAAGAAGATAAATGCTCTTCTGGTTCCGGGAGGCAAACTTGTTTTCTCGACATCACACCCGATATCAACCGCATATGACGGTGTCTATGACAGATACACAAGAACAGAAGAGGGAAAAAGACTTTACGCAAACCTTCATAACTACAACATTGAAGGCTTAAGGAAGTTCAGATGGTGCGTGGATGATTATGAAGTATATCACCGCAGATTCTCCACGCTTGTAAATAACATAGTATCTGCCGGATTCATAATAGAAGAATGTCAGGAATCAAATCTTCCCGCAGAGGTAATCGAGAAGTATCCTGATAAGTTCGGCGGGCTTTACCATCATCCTGATTTCATATTCTTCAGATGTGGTAAGCATCCCGCTTAAGTATTCAAAAGAACTGCCTGTTAACTTATAATGTAGAAGTAATCCTTTGCATAAGGAGTTTTTGTTATGAATAACTATGATGTAATCATTATCGGTGCCGGCCCGGGCGGAATATTCTCTGCCTATGAACTTATTCACTTAAGACCTGATCTTAAAGTCGCTGTTTTCGAAGCCGGAAAACCTCTTGAAGAACGTAAATGTCCCATCGACGGAGATAAAGTAAAGAGCTGTATCAATTGCAAGTCATGCGCGATCATGCGCGGCTTTGGCGGTGCAGGCGCTTTCTCCGACGGAAAATATAACATCACTAACGATTTCGGCGGAACCTTGTATGAGCACATCGGCAAGGAAAAAGCTCTTGAACTCATGAAGTATGTTGACGGCATTAATCTTGCCAACGGCGGAGAGGGAACAAAGCTTTATACGACAGCAGGTTCTTCATTCAAGAAGATCTGCCTTGAGAATAAGCTGCATCTTCTTGATGCTTCCGTAAGACATCTCGGAACAGACAAGAACTATCAGGTATTGGGCAATATCTTCGATATGCTCAAGGATAAAGTTGATTTCTTCTTCAACGCGCCCGTAGGCGATCTTAAGGTGCTTGAAGACGGCACATATGAGGTTGAGTGCTTAGGCGAATCCTACACCTGCCGCAAGTGCATCGTTTCTGTAGGACGCTCAGGCAGTAAGTGGATCGAGAAGGTCTGCAGCGAGCTTGATATCGAGACATTCTCCAACAGAGTTGATATCGGTGTCCGCGTAGAGATCCCTGCAGTCGTATTCTCTGATCTTACATCCGAACTCTATGAGAGTAAGATCGTTTACCGTACGGAGAAGTTTGAAGATAAGGTAAGAACATTCTGCATGAATCCTTACGGATATGTAGTTACTGAGAATACGAACGGTATCGTTACCGTTAACGGACACAGCTTTGACAATCCCGAGCTCCAGTCCGAGAATACGAACTTTGCTCTTCTCGTATCAAAGCATTTCTCTGAGCCTTTCAAGGATTCCAACGGTTATGGTGAATCCATCGCAAGACTTTCCAATATGCTCGGCGGCGGCGTAATCGTACAGCGTTTCGGCGACCTTACGAGAGGAAGAAGATCCAACGCATCAAGAATCGAAGAGTCTACCGTAAGACCTACGCTTAAGGCTACTCCGGGCGATCTCTCGCTCGTTCTCCCCAAGCGTATCCTGGACGGTATCATCGAGATGATCTATGCACTGGATAAGATCGCTCCCGGTACTGCAAACGATGACACGCTCCTTTATGGTGTTGAAGTCAAGTTCTACAACATGGAAGTTGCCATCAGCGACAGACTTGAGACAAGATACCCCGGCCTGTTCGTAATCGGCGACGGAAGCGGCGTTACGCATTCACTGTCACACGCATCGGCATCAGGCGTATTCGTGGCAAGGGAGATTGCAGAAGAGGCTTAATTAAGCGTTTTTCTCTTTTCGCTTTTTCTGTACAAGAAGTACTGTAACTATTATGAGGCAGACGACTGAGACGGCTGTTGTTGCAAGTCCGCCTTCAGGTCCGAATGCTCCGCCGGTAATGAGTGAAGATGCATCCTTGGCATAGACTGCGGTAAAGATTGAATTTGCCGTATCGTTACCTGATACCTGGAGTCCGTAGATATTACCCTGTGTAAGATTCCATGCAGTGTGCATTGCAGAAGTCATCCAGATATCTCCGGTGAGAAGGTATATTAGCGCGAAAAGAACCGCGATGAGCACCAGGTTAACTGACGCGAGCGGCGTATATCCGCTGTTGAGTGAATGGAATGCGGAGAAGACCAGTGAAGAGATGACAACGCCGACAGCGACTTTGTATCTCTTGTTGAATGCGGGGATCATGAAGCCTCTGAACATGACTTCCTCTGAAGCGCCCTGAGGGAACCACATAAGAAGATTGAAGAAGAATACCCCAAGACTTGAAGCGTTCAGCGTAAAGCCGTTAAATGATATCTGGCCTGTAAGGACCATGATTCCTATCGTGCATGTCATCATGAGGAATCCGAAAAGGAATCCCAGGCCATAGTGGAGAGCTATGTGCTTGCCGTTTGATAAGGGATAACCGCATGCGGCGATCTTATTCTTGAAGCCTTTGATCTTCCAGACTCTTCCTGCGTGAATGAAATATGTGAGGATTATAAGTGCATATCCCAAAGTCATCAGTGTAAGGAAGAGTGGGTCTTTGAAGAAGATGCTGAAGACTTCAAATGTCGTTTCAAGAATATCTTCCAATGATTTAACGTCGGAAAGATTCTGGATGAATTCAGAGTATTCAGGCTTTCTCATGTATGTGACGACAACAGGTGCCAGAGCCAGCAGCTGATATACTGACAGGACAACGAGAGGATAGAACGTCTCATTCATGATGTAGCTTAAGCCGTCATGCAGATTGTTGACGGATTCCCACAAAGTAGGCTTGCCGCCTTCGCGTATACGTTTGACTTCTTTTGCGCTGACAGAATCAATGGATACCGTGTAGCGTTCGCTGTGAAGAAGTCTTTCGGTAACGAAGATTATAATCACTGAGAGAACAAGAGTTCCGAGAGAACAGAAGATAAGACCCAAAACGTTGGTCTTTCCGACAAGTACATCGCCGATGCCGTAGAACTGGCCGTGTACGGGCAGATAGTTATAGAAGTCATCCTGTTCTGATACGGACTGGATACAGGTTACGCAGACGGCAATGAATGTAAGGAATACCGGAAGGAAAGCCGTCTGAGCGGAAATGACCGTATCGTTGATAACGGATATAAGGATCGTTATTGATGCGATGAATATCTCAAGAACAAGAATGTATACATAAAGGGCAAGGTAACTGTCGATCGTATATCTTCCGACGATCAGGGCAGAGAACGTCGCGACAAAGAACGCCGGTATCAGCGCTTTGATGACGACACCGCCAAGGTAACCCAGAATGATAGCGATTCTTGGCTGTGGCGTTAAGAGTATGCCTGTAAATGTTCCGCGTTCCTTCTGTCCTGCAATAACATTTGTTCCGATACTCATTGAAGTGTAAAGGAGAATGATGAACAGGAGGATAGGGAAGAACGTTCTGCAGAGTCCTTCGACGATGGCTCTGAATCCCGTTGCTGATTTTGTGGTCTCGATAGGAACAACGATAACGGCAGAATCAGATACGGATGTAATGGCGAGTCCGAAATCAGCTCTTATGAAACTCTGGTATTCGACGAGATACTCGTTAACGAAATCATATTTCATATAGTAGTATTCAAGGGAGTTGGTGCGGTAATAAGTGAGGACCTGGGGTCTTTCAGAATTCTTACCGTCCAGACGGCCGTAAACCGTCTCATCAAAGTCTTCAGGGAATACTACTGTGAGATATGCATCATTCTCGCGCATCATCTCGCCGTATGTAATGAAATCGTACGGAGCATCGTGTTCCAGGTAAATGAACTTAGTCCATCCGTAACCGTCGTAACTGTACTGGAAATCAACTATGTTCTTGTAATTTCCGAGAATATCGTCAGGGTCGCCGTATGCCGCAGCTTCAGCGTCACGGTCAGCCTGGGTTGACTCGTTGTATTCGATAAAAGACTGCGGAGCATTAACTACAACTACGTTATATACTTCGTCACTGAACAGGTGGTACGGGAATTTCCAAAGGATCCAGGAGACGATAACGCACGAAAAAGCGACTACAAAGCCAATCGAAACAAGGAAAGATGAATTGGCGGCAAGAGCGCCCATCTGTCCTCTTTTACGGAAGAAACTTCCGATGATTGTTTTTATTCCACGCTTTGCAGACATAAAACTCTTAATCCTTACTCCCTATGGTTTGCTACATAGATCTTGAAGAATGCTTCTTCGAAATTCTTAGCCTCGGTCTGTGCTACCAGCTCATCAACCGTTCCCTGTGCAACGATCGATCCGTCGATCAGCATCGCGATCTCGTCGCAGAGTTCTTCAGCTACTGAGAAGATATGTGTTGAAAGAATGATCGCGTGTCCCTGTGCCTTGAGATCCTTAAGGTAATCGGTAACCTGTTTGGATGTGAGGATATCAAGTCCGTTCGTAGGCTCGTCGAAAATGATGACAGGCGGATTATGGATAAGACTGATAGCGATAGATATCTTCTGCTTCATACCGGTGGACAATTCATTGAATCGCTTGTCGGCAAAAGGGGAGATACCGAATCTTGCAAAACTCTCATCTTTCCTGTCTCTGAGCTCGGAATCCGGGATGTCGTATAACTTTGCAAAGAAATCAAAAAGGATATTCGGTGTTGATAAAGGATCCAGTTTGATCTCATTTGTAAGGAAACCTATCTTTCTGTGAATCTCAAGAAGATTCTTTTCTCCGGATAAACCGTCGATGATGATCTCGCCTGATGTAGGCTTCATGAGTGTAGCGATCATCTGCATGAGCGTTGTTTTACCGGCACCGTTAGGACCCAGAAGACCGAATATCTGACCTTCATGAACTTCGAAACTGACACCTTTGATCGTTTCATGGTCTTTGGTATAGCTCTTGTGAACATCGATTAACTGGATCATTTACGTTCCTCTTTTCTGAAAGTAGTTGCAAATATTGCAATTGACAGTCCTGCGTTAAGCAAAAATACCAGCAGCACGTGCCACAATTTATCCTGTGCCATGAAAGACTCGGATATCAGCTGCATCGCGTTGTGAACCGGTATGAAGTATTCAAGTGTAGTAGGTCTTGTGCCTCTGAACATCTGAAGGAAAAAGTCTCCGAGGAAATAGATCAGAGGGAGCTGGAGATTTGTTGTTATGTCCTGCATGTTCCTCAGTGCGAAAACCGTTGAGACGCAAATTGCAGTCATAAGAAGTGCAGTAATGGGAATGCTGAGTACAACTATGACAAGCTCTGAAGGTGTCAGGAGCATACCGAAGGGAAGAAGTGACATCGCATCATTACTCCGGTTCATCCAGGACGACAGGAATAACAATCCCAAAGTTATGATTGTGGAGAAAGATACGATAACATCGATTGCGAGTATCTTTCCGATATAGATCTTCTTGCGTGATACGGGAGTCATGATGAGTTTGTCCATGAATCCTCTGTCACGCTCTGATGCGAACATATCACTTACGAGTGAATATGTAGTGTAATACATAAGGATCATAAGAACGCCTGATACTACTCGTGATGCGGTTGTGTTGGCAGCTGTTCTGTAGTCTTCAAAATCAGTAACGGGGTTAAATGTATCTACTGAGAAAAGAGCACTTCCGGATATTCCGAATTCGCCGCCTAATCTGTCAATGAGACTTGCCTGATATTCTTTGAGGATTCCGATCCTAAACTGCTCTGCTCTTGTCTGTGATGTGATTGAATTTGCGTCGCATACGATGCATACTACTGCATCACTTTCAGCTTCTGCATTTCCTTTTCCGAGCTCTTCGTAATACTCAGTGATAACTCCGTCGAAGTCTG
The DNA here is from genome assembly GCA_947303185.1 of uncultured Clostridia bacterium. GTDB lineage: Bacteria > Bacillota > Clostridia > Saccharofermentanales > Saccharofermentanaceae > Saccharofermentans. The sequence continues at coordinate 18,723 of CAMYXF010000029.1, forward strand.
TAGTATCTTCACCTGCGTAGAAATAGCAGATCAGTAATCCTTTGTGGAGACGCTTGTGATATTCGGTTTTGTCTGATTTAAATTCCTTGAATTCTTCAGTGCTGATAAAGTCATATTTGAATGCATTCGTTTTGATGTTTTCATCAAGATAATCTCTGAATGTATCAGGCGCATTAACGACCATTACGGGCTGTTTATTAAGTGATCCTGTTGTCATGTAATTAATGAGAACAGGGAAAAGATTAAGCATACCGACAAGAAAAATAGCAGGCAGAAGAAACAGTGTAAATGTTCTTCGCCAGCTTGAGAAAAGCTTGCGGATTTCCCACATGAAGATTGTCAGTACTTTATTCATAGCGACATTTTAAAATAAACTTGATTTTAATTCTATCGAAAAGAAATGAATTAATTGTGAAAAAACAACTCTGTTTGGAGCTGCAAAAGCAGTAGTTTATTGTGTGTAAGTTGAACAAATACAAACTGATAAACAAAATGTTTTACTTACCAAAATTCTAAAAAATGTTTGTTGACACCAAATGTAAAGAAATGTAGATTTATTTATATCCAAACAAGAAAATTACGGAGGTTCTTTTAGAATGGATACAGAAAAGAAAGACGTTAAGGCAGTAGCACCTGTTGCTACACCTGCACCTGCAGCTGCTCCTAAGGCAGATGCACCTAAGGCTGCTCCTGCAAAGAAGACAGCTGCTAAGAAGCCTGCTGCAAAGAAGGCTGCTAAGAAGCCCGCTGCTAAGAAG
>CAMYXF010000030.1 GCA_947303185.1 uncultured Clostridia bacterium
CGTACTCACCCTTGTCGCCGCCTCTGTCTCTGAGCTCTTTTGCAACTGCCTCGTCCAGAATCTCTGATACGAAAGCGCCGCCGCCTACAGATGAAGAGTAAGCCTTAGTAACAACGACGATCTTCTTGATCTCATAAGGAGGGATGCCTGCGCCTACGCAGCCGTAACCTGCCAATGTGGAAGAAGAAGTAACCATCGGATAGATACCCATGTCAGGATCCTTCATTGTGCCGAGCTGGCCCTCGAGGAGGATCTTCTTATCCTGCTTCAAAGCTTCGTAGAGGTAAGCCTGTGTGTTTGTAACGAAAGGCTTGATGAGCTTACCCTGCTCGAGCATTTCCTTGAGGAGCTCTTCAGGATCGATGGGATCCTTGTGATAGAGGTTTACGAGAAGCGCATTCTTGATCTCAAGAACACGGCCTATCTTCTCTCTCAATGTCTCTTCGTCGAAAAGCTCGGAAACCTGGAAACCGATCTTTGCATATTTATCGGAGAAGAAAGGAGCGATACCGGACTTTGTTGAACCGAAAGCCTTGCCGCCAAGTCTCTCTTCCTCAAACTTGTCGAAATCAACATGGTAAGGCATAACGACCTGAACTCTGTCGGATACGAGAAGCTGGGGATTCAAGCCCTGCTCCTTGATAGAGTTGTATTCGTTGATGAACTTACGGATATCAAGAGCAACGCCGTTGCCGATGATGTTTACGATATTCTCGTGGCAGACACCGGAAGGCATGAGATGAAGTGCAAATCTTCCGTGATCGTTGATGATGGTGTGTCCCGCATTTGCTCCGCCCTGGAATCTGATTACGATATCTGATTCATTTGCAAGAAGGTCTGTGATCTTACCCTTGCCTTCATCGCCCCAGTTTGCGCCAACGATAGCCGTTACCATTGTTTATTCCTCCAAAAATTATGTCTTTTTGAAATAGTGTTATTAAAACCCGCGCCAATTATAACAGAATTATTATAAATATGGGCATATTAATATTTATATATCTACAACACCTAATTATTTAGTCCGGTTCGCAGATTACGACCCTTCTCCAGCCGGTCATTCCGTACTCGTAAGTACATGTAATGAGCGTAAGACGCTGGGAATCCGTAACATCGCCAAGTGCGTAATTCAGGATGTCATCAGCGCTTACGATGTCGGATGAGACTACATAGTAGTAGTACTCGTTGCCGTTAAGGTCGATGAAGATGACCTCGTCGCCGATGCCCAGATTGCCTAATTTGTGGAACATTGAGCCGTCTCTGTAGTTGTGGCCCAGGATCGTGGAATTTCCTGCCTGACCGGGCATTACGGAGTCTTCGTAGTGGCCGAGGCCGTATCTGAGGGATACCTGGGAAGCCTCATCCCATACGGAATATCTTAAGTTGATGCTGTCGATATAAAGGATTCCGATGGAGTTGAGAGTGACATATTCTTCGTAGTAGTCCCCTCCTTCTTCCTCTTCAGTCTCCTCAGTCTCGGCTATAAAGTCGTAGCCCTCGCCTTCAACCTCGTTGCCCCTTCTGGGAACGACATATGTTGCGACGGGTTCTACGGAAGGATCTGTTGAAATGATCTTATTTTCGACCTCATTTAAGGCATCGCTTGAGATCCTGCGTCTGTTGGCACGCTTGATTGGGTCAATCAGGAGCAGGACAATACCGACCAAAAGGAGTACGACGCTGACAATGATCAGGGTCGTGCTTACTGCCGTCTTCTTTGTTTTTGCTTTATTATGAGTCTCTATCCGTTTCATTATTCTGTCCCAATAAGCATATTTTTTTGATGTGATGCTTATTCATTATACCCCCAAACCGTGATATTATGTTATTCGCACGTCATTTATGTTACAGGGGGGTTACATGGATAGTTCGGTTTGGGACAAGGCTCTAAAAATTCTTCAGTATGATCCGAATATCGACATTGTCACTTATGAGTCGATTCTCAGCAAGATGACAGTAGGCCATTCAGACGATATCCAGCTCGTTCTTGAAGCAAGAGACGAATATTCCTTAAGCATCGTTAAGAGCCAGAAGCTTGGCAAGACCATCGAGAATGCCATCAAGCTCGTTAACGGTGACAAGCCGTGCGCTGTAAATTTCATCCTCAAAGGTGACAATAAAGCCCTTAACTCCACTGTTATCGGCACAACAAAATCCCATAACGAGAACAAGAGCAAGGTCGTAACTTCGACCGGCCTTAATGGTGAATATACATTTGCCAACTTCGTCGTAGGCGATTGTAACCGTTTTGCCCATGCTTCCGCGGTTTCCGTATCCCAGAAGCCAGGCCAGAAGCAGAGAAACCCTTTCTTCTTATGGGGTAATTCAGGTCTCGGCAAGACCCATCTCATGAAGGCTATCGGTAACGCTATCCTCGAGAATAACCCTGACAAGAAGGTTATCTACACGACTTGTGAGGCTTTTACCAATGCTTTCGTAAATACCATCGGTAAGCAGAATTACACGGAATTCCGTAACAAATACCGTTCTGTTGACGTTCTTCTCATCGACGACATCCAGTTCCTTATCGGTAAGGAAGGTGTCCAGACTGAGTTCTTCAATACTTTTGAGGCACTTATCGAGAGCGGAAAGCAGATCGTAATTACCTGTGATAAGGCTCCTTCCAACCTTACGCAGCTCGACAACAGACTTACTTCCCGTTTCCAGGACGGTATCATGTTCGACGTCCAGCCGCCGGATTTTGAGACACGTAAGGCTATCTTCTTAAGCAAGGTTGAGAGTGAGAATCTGCCTTTGTCTGACGAGATTATCGACTATGTCTGCGAAAACGTTACAACCAACATAAGACAGCTTAACGGCGCGTTTAATACAATTTCTTCTTATGTAACCCTGGCTAACGGAGAGCTTACTCTGGATGACGTCCAGAAGATTCTCCTCCCTATTATCCAGCCTAATAAAAAGAAGTATCTTACGCCTGACATGGTTATCAGCGCAGTATCAAATTACTACGATCTGACACCTGACAAGCTCACTTCAAAGCTCAGAAGTGCCGAGATTTCAAAGGCACGTAATGTTGCCATGTTCATCTGCAGGGACTATCTCGAACTCAAATACGAGAAGATCGGACAGCTTTTCGGCGGTCGTAAACATACGACTGTAATGCACGGCTGCGACAATGTAGATGAGGATCCTGAGACCAAAAAAGAGGCTGAGGCTATCTATAAGTCCATCGTCTGATTTGAACAATTTTTGTTCTTATGTGCAAAACTTCCGGTAGATAGTCTGTAGACGGTTTGTGTACAAATGTAACAGTGTTCAAAAGGGTCTGATTCTGAACAATAATCAAATTAGTTTTATACATTGTTTTGGTGTCAGAAACCTTTGAAAATAGTGGTTTTCGGGTAGTTTTGAACATATAGACACGACATAATAAGACTAATAATAGCTAACTTTAGATACTACAGAAGCCACCGGCCGATATTCGTAAGATGTCCCTAAAATCGAACTTTGTAACACCGTTAAACTATACATTTTTAATAATATTAAGTGTATAATGTTTGAAATATTTTATATTAGTGGAAAGGCGGCACTTTTCAGATGAAGTTTACATGCAGCAGAGATGACTTGGTAAATAACGTATCCATAGTCCAGAGAGCTGTTTCAGCTAACAGTACAGTAAATATCCTTAACGGAATTCTCATAGAGGCATCAGATGACAATAAGATCAAACTTACAGGTTATGATCTTCAGACAGGTATCGAAGCAGACGTTGAAGCTAATGTTACCGAGAAGGGTGCCGTTGTTATAGATTCTAAGTTCTTCGGAGACATCATCAGAAAGCTTCCTGAGCCTGAAGTTGATATCATTTCCGACAGCAATTTCCAGACAACCATCAAGTGCGGACAGGCTGAATTCAAGATTGCAGGTCTTGATCCGGAACCGTTCCCGAAGATCCCTGAGGTCGATGAGAGAGAAGCTGAGAAGATCGTCATGAGCCAGAAGATGCTCAAGAACATGATCAATCACACTATCTTTGCAGTATCCAAAGATACTTCACGTCCTGTTCTTACAGGTAGTAACGTTGTAAGCGACGGTTCCGTTCTTTCCGTTGTATCAATCGACGGTTTTAGAATGGCTATCAACCGTGAAGATATGGGCAACGACTTCCCTAAGATCAACTACATCGTTCCCGGTAAGGCTCTTACCGAGATGAGCAAGATCTTAAGTGATGACGAAGATGCAGAGATCAACATCTACACTTCAATGCAGAATCTCCTTTTCGATATCGGCAACGTAAGAATGATCTCACGTCTTATCGAAGGCCAGTTCATTAACTTCGATTCAATCATTACAAAGAATCCTAAGACAGTTATCACTATTAACCGCAAGCAGTTCCTTGATGCTGTTGACAGAGCTTCACTCATCATCATGACTGACGACCGTAAGTGCCCTGTAAGATTCCTCAGTAATAATCCTTCAGAGCTTACAGTTCAGGCTACTTCTGCTAGAGGTAACCTCCAGGAGAATATCGATATCAGCCTTGAAGGCGATCTCATCGATGTAGATTTCAACTCAAGATATGTTCTCGACGTTCTCAAGAATATCGATGATGAGATCATCAGAGTTGAAGTAAACGGCGGTCAGGGACCCTGCATCATTAAACCTGTTGAAGGTGACAAGTACATTTATCTCATTCTTCCTATCAGAAGATAATGTTCATCAAAAGCATACATCTAGAAAACTTCAGAAATTACGGAAGGCTCGATTTAGACGTCGGGCCTTCTGTTAATATCTTTTACGGTAATAATGCCCAGGGAAAGACAAATCTCGTTGAAGGAATATACGTTGCTTCAAGCGTAACTTCACACAGAACAAGCAAAGATTCAGACCTTATCAAATTCGGCGAAAACGAATACAAAGTAAGCCTGGATCTTACAGATGACGATGGTTCATCCTGCTCTTTATCTTCAAGTTATTACACCGAAAAGTCTGAATTAAGCAAAAACGGAAGGGCCGGAAGGGCTCTTATAAGAGACAATGCTCCGGCAGATAAGATTTCTGAATATATCGGTGTATGTAACATTGTTATCTTCGCTCCTGAAGACTTAAATATCGTCAAAAATGCTCCTTCATTCAGAAGGAAGTTCTTAAACACTCTGATATCCAAGATATCGCCTTCATATTTCAACCTTTTGAGCAATTACAGCAGGCTTCTGGCACAGAAAAATGCATTGCTTAAGAGCATTAAATCAAGCGACAGCATGCCGTCTCTTGTAGATGAGCAGCTTAATTTCTGGGATTATTCGCTTGCGGATCTCTCAGCAGAGATAATTCTTAAGCGTTATAAGTTCGTAAAGCTCATTTCAGACCTTGCTTCAAAGCATCACGGAAGCATCTCAGGAGGCAAAGAAAACCTTTCTATAGAGTACAACACCATATTTGGCGTTGTAGGGGCCTTAGAAACGTTTCTGACGAAAAACAGTAAATATGACGAGTATATGAGTAAAGGCCTCTCAGAAAGCGATTATGGGCGAATTAAGGGTATTCTCTCTGATCTGGTCCTTGCCAAATTGAAATCAGTACGTAATTACGACATAGACAAGCACATTTCATCCACCGGTATCCACAGGGATGATATAGTTATCAAACTGGATGGTCTTGTCATGAAGAATTTCTCTTCACAGGGCCAGCAGAGGACTGCTGCACTGGCTTTAAAGCTCTCTGAACTGGAGATAATCAAGATGTTCGTCTCCTCTACCCCGATCCTTATCCTGGATGACGTATTCTCCGAACTTGATAAGACGAGGAGAATGAGCCTTGTATCGGCCATGAAAGGTGCCCAGATCTTCATCACGTGCACGGACAAGAACATGATAGGTGAAGAGATAGACGTGATGCAGGGCGCAAATAAGGCGGCATTCTATCGCGTTGAGAGCGGCATTATCGAAGCTGAATCCTGATTTTAGGACAGATTACACTAAAAAACTGGCCGTTTCCCCTTAATATAATATTATAATAAGCATATTATATTTCTATTTTATGATATAATTTATGGGTTAGAAGAGGATTTCCGGACGATTCGGAGGCTTAAAGTGTTCATTCATATCGGCAATGATCTCTCAGTACTTAAATCTTCGGTTACCTGCGTGGTCAATCTTGAGACCGTCCTCCCTTCCCAGAAGGATGTGTCTGAATTTCTCAACCGTGAGGATGAACAAGGCAGACTTCAGTATGTGACTGACGATATACCGAAATCATTGATAATAACCGATGATAAAACATATGTTTGTCCTTTATCCGCAAGTCTGATATTAAACAGACTGAATACGCCGGAATGCTTCTGAAAAACCTTGAATAACAGTGTTAAAAATGCAGCATTTCCGGGTATTTGACGGGATTTGCCGCCAAGAATAGGAGTTTTTACATTTATGAAGGAAAACGACGAGAAGAATTTCAATTTTGAGGAGAATCAGGCCTCAAATGAGACTCAGGCACGCTCTTCCGGCGCAGTTGACCTCTACTTCCAGCCGGTCGAAGAGGGAGATGACGACGAGCTCAAGAACCTTGCTGAGAACCCCAGAGCATTAACTGAGGATTTCAAGGAAGAATCCATGGCTGATGTTCTCGCTGCAGAAGGAGATCAGGACAGCTTTGATACATCCAACAGCAGTGAATACAGCGAAGATGATATTCAGGTCCTTGAAGGTCTGGAAGCCGTCAGAAAAAGACCTGGTATGTACATTGGTGATACGACTCTCAGAGGTCTTCATCACTTAATTTATGAGATCGTTGCAAACTCAGTAGACGAAGCTCTTGCAGGACGTTGCGATACGATCGATGTTGTACTTGAAAAAGACGGTTCTGTAACAGTTACAGATAACGGTTCAGGTATTCCTGTAGGTAACCATCCTAAGCTTGGAATTCCTACTGTAGAAGTCGTTCACACAGTACTTCACGCAGGCGGTAAATTCGGCGGCGGAGCATACAGTATTTCAGGCGGTCTGCACGGCGTAGGTGCTTCTGTAGTTAACGCTCTGGCAGATCACATGAAGGTTCAGGTACGCCGTGAAGGCAACATTTATGAGATCGAATTTGAGAAGGGTAAGACAACAGTTCCGCTCCATATCGTAGGCACATGCGATAAGAATGATACAGGTACAAAGACTAATTTTATTCCTGATAATACAATCTTCCCTGATATCGTTTTCGACTTCGATTCAATGATCACACGTTACCGCGAAATGGCATTCCTCAACAAGGAAGTTACCATCGATCTCTGCGATAACAGAGGCGCAGAACCGATCAAAAAGCATCTCCATTATGAGGGCGGTATCATCTCATTCGTAGAGTACCTCAACAGACATAAGGAAGCCATCAATACACCTCCTATCTACTTCGCTACAAAGCAGGGAGATAACTTCGTTGAGATCGCTCTCCAGTACAACGATTCATATCAGGAAACCGTTTATACATACGCTAATAACATTGCTACTCCTGAAGGCGGTACACACCTTGTAGGTTTCCGTGCAGCCATGACAAGAGCTATCAATGACTATGCAAAGAAGTATAAGTTCATCAAGGATGGAGACGTTAAGCTCCAGGGTGAAGATACAAGAGAGGGTCTTGCAGCTATCATCTCAGTTAAGCTTCCTGATCCTCAGTTCGAAGGACAGACAAAGAGTAAGCTCGGTAACGCAGAGATCAGACCGATGGTAGAGAGCGTTGTATCAGAAAAGCTCGAGATTTATCTCGAAGAGCATCCTGATATCGCTAAGCTCATCATGGATAAATGCCTCTCAGCTTCAAGAGCAAGAGACGCTGCCAAGAGAGCAAGAGAACTCACAAGAAGAAAGACTGTATTTGAGAATAACGCACTTCCCGGTAAGCTCGCTGACTGCCAGAGCGATGAGGCAGAGTTCTGTGAGATCTTCATCGTAGAGGGTGACTCCGCAGGCGGATCCGCAAAGCAGGGCAGAGAGCGTAAGTATCAGGCTATCCTCCCTCTCTGGGGTAAGATGCTCAATGTAGAGAAGGCTAGAATCGATAAGGTATATTCCAACGAGAAGCTCCAGCCGGTTGTTATGGCATTGGGTGCAGGTATCGGAGAAGAGTTCGATGAGACAAAGCTCAGATATCACAAGGTCATCATCATGGCCGATGCCGACGTCGACGGTTCTCACATCAGAACACTCCTTCTTACATTCTTCTTCAGATATCTTAGACCTCTTGTTGAAGGCGGATACGTATACATTGCTTGCCCGCCGCTCTATAAGGTTTATAAGGGCGATGAAGCATACTATGCTTACGATGATAAGGAAATCGAAGAGATCAAGGCAGCTCATAAGTGGGAGAATCCTCTTATCCAGCGATTCAAGGGTCTCGGTGAGATGAGCTCAGAACAGCTCTGGGATACAACAATGAATCCTGTTACACGTAAGCTCTTGAGAGTAACTCTTGCTGACGCTCAGGAAGCAGATGAGACTTTCACACTCCTCATGGGCGATCAGGTTGAGCCCCGTAAGGAATTCATCCAGCTCAACGCTAAACTTGCAAATATCGATAACTGATATTTTCTTCAGGAACAGACTTTTGAACATAAAACGGGTGTTGCCGGTCGGGCAACGCCCGTTTTTATACATTCTGGTAAATTGTTCCACGTGGAACAATCAGGTTATGAACATAAATTGAAATCCGTCAAAATCGAAAATGTTCCACGTGGAACATTAGGCACTTTTGTATTAAAGTTGACATATATTATTTGTAATATAAATGATAGAATTAATTTACTACATAGCTGAAAAGTTGTAAAGGAGTAAAAACATGGCAACAGTAATTGCTCTTGTAAACCAAAAAGGCGGTGTCGGAAAGACCACTACAGCTGTAAATCTGGCTGCTTTCCTTGGAAAGAAGAAAAAGAAGGTCCTTCTGATAGATATAGATCCGCAGGCTAATGCCACAAGCGGACTTGGAATTGACAAGCGTGAGCTTGAACAGACAGTTTATGATGTTCTCATCAATGATGCACCCATAACAGACGTAATCTACGAGACAAATGCCGAGAATGTCGACATCTGCCCTACAAATATTAATCTTGCAGGCGCAGAGGTTGAACTCGTTACGGTTATCTCCAGAGAACAGATCCTTAAGAATGCAATCGCTCCGGTAAGTGATACATACGATTATGTTATTCTGGACTGCCCTCCCTCTTTGGGACTTCTCACAATCAATGCGCTTACAGCATCTGACCGTCTGATCATCCCGATCCAGGGCGAGTACTATGCTCTTGAGGGACTTTCACAGCTCATGGATACGATCAATATCGTAAAGAAAAAACTCAATCCCGAGCTCGAGATTTTGGGCGTAGTTCTTACAATGTTTAACATGAGAACACAGCTCTCAAGACAGGTAAAAGAAGAGACAGACAAGTACTTCGGCGGTAAGGTCTTTAAGACTGTAATCCCTAGAAACGTAAGGCTTGCAGAGGCTCCGAGCCACGGCCTTGCCATCTGCGACTATGATAAGAATTCCAAGGGTGCCAGAGCTTACGAGTCACTGGCAAAAGAAGTAATCAAGAGATCATAAAGGAGAAAAGATATGGCTACCAGAGGACTAGGAAAAGGACCTAAATCAGCACCTAAGAAAAAGACAGTAGTTGCCAAGCCTGCTGCAAAAAAGACAACAGCAAAAGCTGCTGCAAAAACTGCAAAGGCAGCTAAGCCGGCAGCAAAGAAAACCGCAGCCAAAAAGACCGCTGCTAAGCCTGTAGCTAAGAAGACAGCAGCAAAGGCTGTTAAGGCTCCTGCAAAGAAAGCTCCTGCCAAGAAGGCAGTTGCCGCAAAGGCTCCCGTTAAAGCAGCTCCCGCAAAGAAGACAGCTGTTAAGACTATCTCAGAGAGTAAGGCTATGGGAAGAGGTCTTGGTGCCCTCCTTTCATCTGACGGTATTCCGGAGAACAAGAGAGATTCTGTTGTAGATCTTAAGATCAATGACATCTCCCCCAACAACGGCCAGCCCAGAAAGAACTTCAATGATGAGGCTCTTAATGAGCTCGCCTTATCAATCAAGGAGAACGGCGTAATCCAGCCTATCATCGTCCAGCGCAAGGGTGAAGGCTACAGGATCGTAGCAGGTGAGCGCCGCTGGAGAGCAGCAAGAATTGCCGGCCTTTCAGTTATTCCTGCAATCGTAAGAGATCTTTCAGACAAAGAGACAATGGCTCAGGCTCTCATCGAGAACATCCAGAGAGAGGACCTCAATCCTATTGAAGAAGCTTCAGCAATGCAGAACCTTCTTAAGACACATAAGCTCACACAGGAGCAGCTCGCTACCAAGCTCGGTAAGCCCAGAGCTACTATTGCTAACACTCTCCGTATCCTTAACCTTGACGAATCCCTCCAGGAGTTCGTCAGCAGGGGAGATCTTTCAGAAGGTCACGCAAAGGTTATCCTCGCCCTCAAGGAGAAGGAAGACCAGCGCAAGGTTGCTGACGTCATCATGGCACGTGAGATGAACGTTAGACAGGCTGAGGTTTTCGTAAAGAAGTATATCGAAGCCCAGAATAATGCTTCCGGCAAGAAGAACGTAGAGCTTCCTGACATCCAGTTTACTCTTAGCACAAAGGAAGTTGAGACTAAGCTTAAGAAGCAGCTCGGTGCCAAGGTTAAGATCAAAGTCCTTGATAACTCCACAGGCCGTGGCCGTATCGTTATCGACTATAGGGACAACATGGATCTCGACAGACTTATCGAGTATCTTTGCAACTGATTGACAAAGTAACTTAAAGGTATTTATATTATATATAAGAAAGGCTCTTGCAAAGAGCACTAGGATTATGTATACTTAATTGCCTTTAGGTATGGAGGTTTATCGAAGCGGTCATAACGAGGCAGTCTTGAAAACTGTTTGGCCTTCACGGGCCACGTGGGTTCGAATCCCACAGCCTCCGCCATTAATACAGCCCTTCCGTTCATCGGGAGGGCTTTCTTTTTGCAAACAAACGTTCTTTTAGACGGCTTTTTCGCATAGATAAGGGCGTATATGCTAGAAAACCCCTTAAAATCAACATTTTTTATTTATATGTGGTACAATCTTCTTCTATCTGCACAGCGGTTCTGTGCATAAAACTCTAGAGGAGGAATTTACAAATGGAAAAAGAAGAAGTATTGAAGGTGTACCGTCACTCTTTGGCACACATCATGGCTAAGGCAGTGATCGAGATCTTCGGATCAGAGGTACAGTACGCGATCGGACCGGAAATCGAGGATGGATGCTATTATGACTTTATCCTTCCGAGAACAGTAACAGAGGAAGATTTCCCGGCCATCGAAGAGAAGATGCACGAGATCATCAAGCGCAGGGAAGACTGGACACGCAAAGAGATCTCTAAGGAAGAAGCCCTCGAGATATTTAAGGGCCAGAAGTTCAAGACAGAACTCATCAATGACTTGCCCGAAGGCGAGACAATCTCTACATATAACACAGGTGATGACTTTATCGACCTTTGCCGTGGTCCTCACGTAGACAATTCACAGGAGCTTTTCAGCGCTGCTTTCAAGATCAAGAACGTATCCGGTGCATACTGGAGAGGCGACGAGAAGAGAGACCAGCTCCAGAGAATCTATCTTTTCGCTTTCCCTTCAAAGGACGAGCTCAAGGCTCACCTTGCATGGCTTAAGGAAGCTCAGGAGAGAGACCACAAGAAGATCGGCACGGCTCTTGACCTCTTTATGTTCCGTGAGACAGCTCCCGGTATGGCTTACTGGCTCCCGAGAGGATGGATCCTCTATCAGGAACTCATGAAGTATTCCCGTGAGATCCAGGGTGCACACGGCTACACGGAGATCTCCGCACCTCTTATCAACAATAAGAAGCTCTGGCTCATCTCCGGACACTGGGCACACTATCAGAACAACATGTTCATCGTTCCCGGCATCACAAAGGGCGTTAACGCTACTGACGCTGTTCATGGCGAAGAGGCTCCCGAGCAGTATTCCGTTGATGCTGAGGATACAATGGCAGCTAAGCCTATGAACTGCCCTAACGCAATGATGTCTTATAAGAGAACAATGCACTCTTATAAGGAACTTCCTATCCGTTACAGTGAGTACGATGTACTTCACCGTAAGGAGAAGTCCGGCCAGATGAACGGTCTTTTCAGAGTTCAGGAGTTCCGTCAGGACGACGACCATACATTCGTTACACCTGAGCAGATCAAGGACGAGATCAAGGACGTAATCGCTATTGCAGACGAGATCTACAAGACATTCGGTATCACATACCGTGCTGAGTTCTCAACAAGACCTGACGACTTCATGGGCGATATCGAGTCCTGGAACTCTGCTGAAGCTTCCCTCAAGGCTATCCTCGACGAGAAGTATGGTGACGGCAACTACGAAATCAACGAAGGCGACGGCGCATTCTACGGCCCGAAGATCGACCTTCAGATCAAGGATGCTCTTGGACGTGAGTGGCAGTGCGGTACAGTCCAGCTCGACTTCCAGCTCCCTCATAACTTCGAGCTCACATATGTCGACAAGGACGGCGCTCAGAAGATGCCTATCGTTATCCACAGAGCCATCTTCGGTTCTTTCGAGCGTTTCATCGGCATCATCACAGAGCACTTCAAGGGCGCATTCCCGTTCTGGCTCAATCCTTACCAGGTTGCAGTCGTACCGATCAGACCTGAGCACAACGAGTATGCACAGAAGGTTGCTGACGCTCTCACAAAGGCCGGCGTAAGAGTTGAGTCCGACTTAACAGACGTTAACATGAGAGACAAGATCAAGAAGTTCAAGCAGATGAAGGATCCTTATATCCTCGTTGTAGGTGACAAGGAAGCTGCTGAGAACACAGTATCCGTTAACGTAAGAGGCTCCAACAAGCAGCTTCAGGGCGTTGCTCTCGACAAGTTTGTTGAACTCTGCGCTAAGCTCAATGCAGAAAGAACATTGGAGCTCCCTCAGGAGATCTGATTTTCGAAGAGACAATCAAATAACAGGCGGCGTAGGAGATATCCTGCGCCGTTTTTCTATGTATCTGAATGAAATGCTGATCGTGATACTCACGATAGGCGTATTAATTGTTTCAATCATCGCTCTTTGTTTGAATACAAAGAAATAAGCCGCCCTCGTCCAAAAAGTGCGGCTTATTTTATAATCCATAACTGAGGACAACCGCCTATTGGGCAATGCCTCATCTATGAATTCATTATATCCGCTACATTTTGAGCCGTCAATTCGGTTTTGGGGACTGAAACAGGCCTGAAACCCCATAAAACAGGGCGAAAACTTTGATTATCAAATTATCAAATTACACTTTCACGGGTGTTTGTTAGTGCAATTTTTAGGTAAATTTTGCAACGAATAATGACTTTATTTGAATATTCTTTCTTGATATCATTCATACTGCTACAAAAGGGGGCATATGAGACATGTATAAACAAGAAGGAACAAAAGTCGCTATTATCGGCGCAGGCGCAGTAGGATCAACCACTGCTTTCGCAATCGCTATGCAGCAGCTCTGCTCTGAGCTCGTTCTTATTGACGTAAATAAGGACAAGGCTATGGGTGAAGCTCTTGATATCAGCCACGGACTTCCGTTCATTGGCGATATGTACATTCACGCCGGCGACTATTCTGATGTTAAGGATGCAGACTGCATCATCATCACAGCAGGTATCCCCAGAAAAGAAGGCGAGACAAGACTTGACCTTGCAAAGAAGAACGTCAAGCTCGCTCACGTCATCACAGACAGCATCATGGAGCACTACAACAAGGGTGTCATCATGGTAATCTCCAACCCTTGCGACCTCGTTACATATAAGGTTGCAGAGTGGTCCGGACTTCCTTCAAACAAGATCATCGGTTCAGGTACGAACCTTGACTCTGCACGTTTCAGAGTCCTTATTTCAAGAAAACTCGGCGTAGACGTAAGAAACGTTCACGGTTATATCCTTGGCGAGCATGGTGAGACACAGTTCCCTGCATGGAGCCACACACACGTTGCAGGTATGTCCATCGACGAGTACGCAGAAGCAATCGGCGTACCTTTCGGTGACGACGTTAAGGCTGAGATCGCACAGCAGACAAAGTCTTCCGGCGCTCAGATCATCAAGCTCAAGGGCGCTACATTCAACGGTATCGCTGTAAGTGCTGCTACACTCCTCAGAAGCATCACAGAAGACGAGCACACAATCAGAACAGTATCCACAAGACTCAACGGTGAGTACGGCATCTCCGGTGTTACTCTCGACGTTCCTGCACTCATCGGTGCTAACGGCGTAGATAAGATCATCGACATGCGTCTTACTGACGAAGAGTACGAGCTCCTCAAGAAATCTGAGGCAAATATGCGTGAGGCAATCGCTTCCGTAGAGGGTCTCTGATAGGGCAAGTACTTTGTGCGCCTGCTTTTTCGGGCGCGAAAAGGAAAAAACCACAGTCCTGCACTTGTCCCAATAAGTGCAGGGCTTTTCATTTAATAAGAAGTAAGAATTTGCTATAATGTCGGGGGTAAAATCCCAAATATCTAACTTAAGAGGTTTATTTATGGAAATCAGTGCGGTTGTTATGGCGGCAGGTAAGAGCACGAGAATGAAGTCAAAGCATTCCAAGGTCGTGTTCCAGGTGTCGGGCAAACCGATCATCCAATGGGTAGCTGATGCTCTTCAGGAAGCAGGCTGCCAGGACCAGGTATATATTGTAGGTGAAGCACAGGCTGAGATCAGAAGCGTATTGGGCGAGAATGTCGCATACGTACTTCAGGAAGAGCAGAGAGGAACAGGCCATGCTGTAATGCAGGCTGCACCTTTCCTTGAGGGAAGAGACGGACTTACGATCGTTCTCCCCGGCGACTGCCCGATGGTTTCAGCAGATACGATCAAGAAGGCACTCGATGCTTTCGATTCAGCATCTTCCAACTGCGCAGCAATTCTTATCACTGCTGAGGCTGACGATCCGACAGGATACGGAAGAATCATCAGAGGCGCAGACGGCAACGTTCTCAAGATCGTTGAGCACAAGGACTGCACACCCGAAGAACTCAAGTGCAAAGAGATCAACTCTTCAATGTATGTCTTCAAGACACCTCTCCTTATCTCTGCTTTGGGCAGAATCGGCGCTAACAACGCCCAGAAGGAGTACTACCTTACAGATACGATCGGAATCCTTATCGGTGACGGCTACACGGTTGGCGCCGTTGTCTGCGATTTCGATGACACAAGGGGAGTTAACGACAGAAAGCAGCTCGCCCAGGTAAGAGACATCATGAATCACAGGATCCTCGACCGCCACATGAAGAACGGTGTCGAGATCGTTGATCCCAACGCTACATGGATCCACCACGCAGTAGAGATCGGCCAGGATACGGTTATCCTTCCCGGCACGACACTCATCGGCAACACAAACATCGGTGAGGACTGCATCATCGGCGAGAACACAAGAATCGACTGCTCAGATATCGGCGACGGCACAGTTGTTGATAACTCAATCGTTTCTTCAAGCACGATCGGCAAGGACTGCCGTATCGGACCTTATACGCACATCAGACCTGAATCAAAGATCGACGATCACGTAACGCTCGGCGCATACGTTGAGGTCAAGGGTTCTGAGATCGGCGAATATACAAGAGCACGTCACCTTACATACATCGGTGACTCCAAGGTTGGCCGCAACGTTAACTTCGGATGCGGTACAGTTACATGTAACTTCGACGGTCAGGACAAGATCGGCTGCACGATCGAGGACAACGTATTCATCGGAGGTAACTCCAATATCGTATCCTCTGTCGTTCTCGGCAAGGACTGCTACATCGCTGCAGGCTCTACGATCACATCTGACGTTCCCGCGCTTTCACTCGGTATCGGAAGATCAAAGCAGCTCAACAAGGACAACTGGGTTGCAGACAAGAGCCGTATGAGAGGCGAGAATTACATCAGACTCGACGACAGACGTTCAGAGGTCTGATACTCCGGAAGGATCTTTATGTGGATAGTGGCCGGACTCGGTAATCCGGGAAAACAGTATATCTATACATGGCACAACATGGGCTATCTCGCTGTAGATATGCTCGCGGATAAACATGGCATTTTTCTCGGCAAGGAAAAGTACAAGGGCCTCTGGGGCAAGGGCAAGATCGCAGGACAGGACGTCATCATCATCAAGCCCACGACCTACATGAACAACTCAGGCGAGTGCCTGGTTGAGATCAGCAAGTTCTATAAGGTCCCGCCGAAAAACATCATCACTGTTTACGACGACATCGACATTGCCAAGGGCACCATCAGGGTAAGACCTAAGGGTAGTGCCGGCACACATAACGGCATGAGATCATGCATCCAGCTTCTCGGAACAGAAGAGTTTCCCCGCGTAAGGATCGGCACGGGTCCGGTTCCTGAGCATTGGGATCTCGTAAATTATGTTCTTTCCGAAGTGCCCGCAGACGACCGGGCGCTCATGAACGACGCATTCGTCAAAGCGTGTGAGGCAGTAGAGGAGATCATCTCTAATGGATAAAAGCCTCACCGAACTCCTTGGAAGGATCGCATCCGACAAAGAGCTCGCCGCTGACTTTTCCACAAGTCTCAAAACGGGGAAGCATCTTAACATTACAGGCCTTTGCAACGAGCAGAAGGTCTATGTTGCGATGGCTCTTGCCCGTCTTAACGGCCGCAAGGCTGTATTCATTGAGCCTGACAGCGCAAGGGCGCGCGTGACCGCATCCTACTGTGCGGCATTCACCGACGATCCGGTTGCCGTCCTGGTGCCCTCAGAATTGTCTCTCGTAAGCGCGGAAGCATCTTCCAGAGAATTAGAGCTCAGCCGATCGGCGGCGCTCTCAGAGCTCGTCAGAGGCGATTATGGGGCTGCCGTAATCACGTCAGGCGCACTGCTTAACAAATTAGAACCCAAGGACGTATTCAGAAAGAGGATCATCGATCTTAAGGTCGGTCAGGAAATGGAGCGCGACGAACTCGTCGAAAAGCTTCTTTTAAACGGCTACGAAAACGTCCCTCAGGTAATGGAAAAGGGCGAGTTCTCAGTAAGAGGCGACATTGTGGATATCTATTCTCCGTCTTATACGGAGCCCGTGAGAGTCAGCTTTTTCGATACCGAGATAGACCAGATAAAGACTTTCGACAGGGAGACGCAGAGATCGACGGGCCAGCTCGAAGAGACCATCGCCGTCCCTGCATCCGTATATGCTTTTCCTGAAGATAAGCGCGGCGAGATAGCTTCGCTCATCAAAGAGCGCGTGCAGGAAGACCTCGCCAAGATGAACACGGCGACGAGGGAAGTAAGGCGCGCGGCTGAGCTCCTGTCCAGAACGGCAACGGGCGATGCCGAGAAGATCAGCAACGGAATCGAGCCGTCGGGCATCGCAAGATGGCTTGGAATCATACTCAAGGACTATCAGACCATAATCGATTACGTGAACGGCAGCGACGTTGTCTTCTTCGCGGACGAGATGGTCGACATCGACGCGCGCATGAACGCTTATGCGGGCGAATATGTGCAGCGCTGCCGCGACTCTTTTGAGATAGGTATCGCGCCGACGTGCGCACCGTCTGCCATGGTGAACATTTCGAAGCTCATGAGGGCGTTAGATGGGCTGGATAACATTGTTACATTGTCCATGTTCCAGTCTTCCGGCAATGGTTTGCCGGGCGGAGTGCTTCATACGGTATCAGGCTTCCCGGCAGATAATTTTTCGGGCCGCGCACAGGAACTTTCAGCGCTCCTCAAGGAGAATAAGAACGTTTATCTTGTTGCCCACCACGGAAGGCGCTGGGAGCAGCTTAAGGACCGCCTGGCCGAATACGACTGCTTCACTGAGATAATCGACGCGCCGCTCCCGGCAGGCTTTAACTATCCTTTGCTTGGCATTACGATCCTGGGCGAACAGGAGCTTTATGGTGCTGAGCAGAAGCGCCCCGAAAAGAAGAAGGGCGGCAACCGCATCCAGTTCTTCAGCGAGATCAATCCGGGCGACTACGTTGTTCACGACAAGCATGGTGTCGGACGTTACGAAGGCCTCGTAAACATGAGGGTCGGCGAGATCCGCAAGGACTACCTGAAGCTGACTTACGCAAAGGGCGAGACGCTTTATATCCTTCCTGAAAATCTGGATTCACTGCAGAAATACGTCGGCCCGGGCGAGAAAGAGCCGAAGCTCTCAAGGCTTGGAGGCGACGAGTGGAAGAAGTCCGTATCACGCGCCAGGGATGCGATCAAGAAGGTTGCTTATGACTTGTTGAAGATTTACGCTGCAAGAAGCGTAAACAAGGGCTTTGCGTGTGCACCCGACGACGAGCAGCAGAAGCTTTTCGAAGACAAGTTCCCGTTCGTAGAGACTGATGACCAGCTCCGCGCGGCACATGAGATAAAGACCGACATGGAATCCGAAAGACCTATGGACAGACTCCTTTGCGGAGACGTCGGATTCGGCAAGACCGAAGTCGCATTCAGGGCGATGTTCAAGGCAGTCATGAACGGCAGGCAGGTAATAATGCTCGCGCCGACAACACTCCTTGCACAGCAGCACTATGAGAACTTGTCCCGCCGTCTTAAGGACTTCCCTGTAAACGTCTGCATGCTCTCAAGATTCGTCTCACAGGCGCAGATTAAACAGAATCTCATTGATATCGAGAGCGGCAAGATAGACATCATTATCGGCACCCACAGGGCGCTTTCAAACGATGTAAAACCGCCGCATCTGGGCCTTCTTGTAATCGACGAAGAGCAGCGATTCGGCGTCAACCACAAAGAGAAGATCAAGTCCATGAAGACCGACGTCGACGTGCTCTCGCTCTCGGCAACGCCTATCCCGAGAACGCTCCACATGTCGCTTTCAGGCATCAGGGACATCTCGGTCCTTGAGGAAGCGCCTTTCAACAGACGAGCCGTCCAGACTTATGTATTGGGCTACGACGAGCAGATCATCGTCCAGGCGTGCATGCGTGAGATCGCAAGAGGCGGCCAGATCTTCTACCTTTACAACAGAACTTCCGACATCGACAAAGTTGCCGACAACCTCATGAAAGCAATGCCCGGCGTGCGCGTCACTTATGCCCACGGACAGATGCCCGAAAACGGCCTCGAGGCAGTAGTCACCGACTTCGTCGAAGGCAAGTACGACATCCTGGTCTGCACGACCATCATCGAAAACGGCGTCGACATGCCGAACGTAAACACCCTGATCGTCGAGAACGCCGACCGCTTCGGCCTCTC
>CAMYXF010000031.1 GCA_947303185.1 uncultured Clostridia bacterium
AAGATGAGACTCGATTACATGAACGGTAAGATCCTTTTCTCAGACAAGCTCTATGAGATGGACGCATACATCAGTAACGGTACGCTCGTAGATAACGAGGAGAGAGGTTCTTCCATCATCGGCGACGGTCTTGCAGCAGCATGCCTCGACTTCTACGATTACGAAGAAAAGCCCGACCGTACGAGAGTAATCATCCTCTCAACGGATAACGAGCTCTTAGGCGAAGAGATCATCACACTTCCTGAAGCAGGACAGATGTGCCAGGACAGAGACATCACGGTTTTCGGTGTTGGTACAGAGAAGATGGTCGATGCTGACAGACAGATGATGAAGGATGTTGTCGAAGGTACAGGCGGAACGTTCTACTTCGGTGAAGACAGCGATATCGTCGAAAATATCGTTGAAGACATCAGAGCGCAGATCGCTACACTCGACGACACACAGTACGAGATAGTCGAATATGAGACGCCGGAAAAGGTATTCAGACTCCTGCTTCTCAATTTGAGTCTTATGCTCCTCGTAGCATTTATATTGAAGGTGTAAACAGATGGATAAAATAACGTTTGAACCTATGATTCCCATCTGGTTAATGGTCATAATCTGCATTGGTCTTCTTGCGATCAAGCGTAAGGGCATTATCCCTTATGTCAGACAGTGCCTCATCGTACTGCTCCTGTTCGCTATCAACTTAAGACCCATGTACGTATCAGATGAAGTAAAAGTAATGAGACAGAAGCTTAACTGCTACTGCATTATCGTAATCGACGACACACTCAGCATGATGGCTGAAGACTACAACGGCTCCGAGCCCCGTATGACCGGTGTTAAGGCCGATGTCGAATACATCACGGAGAAGATGGTAGGCGCCAAGTTCTGCCTTATCGACTTCAACAACGATGTAAACCTGATAGCTCCTTTCACGGACGATACCGCTTACATCAAGTCTGCAGTCAACTCCATCTATCCTCTCGCCGATTACCATGCAACGGGTACGAACATCAACGTATCCAAAAAGCTCCTTGGCCAGATGATCGACAACGCAACGATCCTGGGCGACGGCCACGTAGTCGTATTCTTCATCACTGACGGTGAGAATACGGACAAGAACAAGCTCGATTCCTTTGCAGACATCGCAGACGGCATCGAGGGCGGCGCAGTAATGGGCTACGGCACGGATAAGGGCGGCCAGATGCATTATTACGATGAACTCTACGATGAAGTAGTCCTCGTTGAAGATAAGAGATCTTATCCTTATGAGCCGGCTATCTCATATATCGATGAAGATAACCTCGAGCAGCTTGCTGACGATATGGGTCTTACCTATGTCCACATGTATGAATCCGAGGATATCGATCCGGTTCTTGATGATGTTATCGGTCTCCTTGACGCCGAAGAGGAAGAGACGACCAAGTACGGCTATGCTGACGTTTACTTCTGGTTCGTTTATCCGCTCGCAGCATTAGTAGCTTATGAATTCATAAGCGTGAAAAGGAGGGCCTGACGCATGGTAAAGAAAATAGCTATTGCAATCTGGATCCTCACAGCCTCATTCTTAGGCATCCTTGTCGTCAACTATGTCGGCAACAAGAAGATGATCGAGAACTACGGCCAGGGCGTTTACCAGCAGAACGAATTAGGCTTCCTGGGCTTCACCCAGCCTTACATCAACCACTTCAACAAGGGTAATGTTTTCTACCAGCTGGGCGACTATCAGAAGGCTAAGCAGGAATATCAGTTAGCTCTTAACTTAAGACCTGACGAACCCTACGACTGCAAGATCAGAGTTAACTACGCTCTGTCTTACGTAACACCCATCGATGTCGATGACATCAACGAGGATAACTACAAGGACGTAATCGAGATCTGTGAGACAGCAAAGAGTATCCTCGCAGAGAACGACTGCGCTACAGAGAATAACGACGGACACTACTACGCAGCTCAGAAACTCTATAACGAGATCAACCAGTTTATTGAGGATCTGAAGAACCAGTACGAGAATCCGCCGACGCCGACACCTACGGCAACGCCTACTCCGAACCCGGAGAACGGCACGGCTACGCCGACCCCTTCACCCAAGCCGGATGCAGATGCAACGGAAACTCCGACACCTACACCGCAGGGCCAGGACCAGTCGCCTACGCCTACACCTCAGGGCGGCGAAGAGACACCTACACCTACGCCTCAAGGCGGTGAGGAGACTCCTACTCCCACACCCGGCGGCGGAGAAGATACGCCCACACCGACTCCCGGTGACGGCACACCTACTCCTACTCCAGGCGACGGATCGCCTACACCGACACCCGGTGGCGAAGGAGAAACACCTACACCTACTCCGGGCGGCAACGACGGTACACCGACACCTACACCTGGTGGACAGGGAACAGGAACACCTACTCCTACACCCGGCGGACAGGGTACAGGCACACCGACACCTACACCCGGTGGTCAGGGACAGGGTACACCTACTCCTACACCTTCACCTGAAGACCGTATCCGCGACATTCAGGACAGAAGTAACAGAGAGCGTTATGGTGGTACGGGTGACTACAATGACGATTACAACTTCGGTAACTCCGCAAGCTGGTAAGAATTAAATAAAAATATCCGCATCGGCATGACCCACACCCGGGTTGTGCCGATGTAATATATGGATACAATTATTCTATGGCGCGGCGAAAAATCTCCGCCATTGAAAAGAGGTCGATCACATGTTTAAGCAAAGACCTGTCATCAAGATCTTTGACGGTATCTTTATCACGGCAGCGTGCCTCAGCACGTTCCTTTATGAGTTCAGTTATTTCTTTATTGCACTTACTGTAGTGCTCACTATATTGGCATTCGTATTTCCGGGCCTTTACGCATCAGGCATTGCAGGCGGAAGACTTAAGACATGTTCTTACGGCACAACGATCCTCTCGGTATTCCCATACACGCTGCTCGTTGTAGTACCTGCATTCATCGTCTCTTTATTCTTCAACGAAGATTTAGGGTGGCCTGCGATAATCACGTATGCGGTCGTCACGATAGTTCTGCTTAACTTATTCTTCTGGACAGGAATAATAATCGTTTACTTAACATCCAAGCAGATTGGCATCAGCAAGAGACTCTTAGGAATCTTCTGCGGCATGATCCCTGTCGCCAACCTCTTCGTACTCTCCTGGATCGTAAAGATCTCCGGCAGGGAAGTAAAAGATGAGAGCGAGAGATACTGGAGAAACGAAGCACGTATTCCTGACCAGATCTGCAAGACCAAGTATCCGATCCTCATGGTCCACGGCGTATTCTTCAGAGATTCAGAGCACCTGAATTACTGGGGCCGTGTTCCTGCAGAACTCATCAAGAACGGTGCGACAATCTTCTACGGCGGCCAGGAGTCTGCTGGCAACGTTCCTACGTGTGCACTCCAGATCAAGAAAGCCATCGTCAAAGTCATTGAGGCAACAGGCGCCGAGAAGGTCAACATCATCGCCCACAGTAAGGGCGGCCTCGACTCAAGATACTGCATCACGATGCTCGGCATGGCTCCGTATGTCGCATCCCTTACAACGGTCAACACACCCCACAGAGGCTGCGAATTCGCTGAATACCTCATGAACAAGGCACCCGAGAAGCTCAAGAATACAGTTGCCGCAGCATATAACAGGGGCGCAAAGGCATTGGGTGATACCAACCCTGACTTCATCAGTGCCGTCACAGACCTCACCAAAGACGGTGTGGCACGATTAAATTCCGAGATGGCTCCTATGCAGTCACAGTTCGACGGCATATACACACAGAGCTTCGGTTCTAAACTCAACCACGCGACGAGCGGCAAATTCCCTCTTAACATGAGCTACCACTTCGTTAAGCACTTTGACGGCTTCAACGACGGTCTTGTCGGCGAAGAATCATTCCAGTGGGGATCCGAATATCACTTCCTAACCAACAAAGGTCTTAGAGGCATCTCCCACGCCGACATGATCGACCTCAACCGTGAAAACATCGACGGCTTCGACATCCGGGAATTCTACATCAACGTAGTGCACGGGCTGAAGGAGAGAGGACTCTGACAGAAAAATTCCGTTAAAAATATAAAGGGTGTCTCGATATCGAGTCACCCTTTTTAGTTTGCAGTGTAAAAATATATCAGTCGAAGTTCCAAAAACCTGAGCCTGTCTCTTCGTTATAAACCCTTCCTATCTTTCCGCCATTAACAGGTCTTAACTCGATCTCGGCAGTGTAGAGGACAGTCAGTGATTTGATGTGACCGCCAGCAAAGTGGTGGCCGTTTTCATCCTTATATGAGACTGCAGCATGTGTATGCTGATAGTAATTCATTTCATCGTCGGTAATGACATTGCCTGTGAGCATTACGAGTTCGAGCATGCCGTTTAACGTCTCTGTCTCGAATGCGCCCTTCTCGGGAATAAAGGTCTGAATCTCGGCTTTGGAGAGGCCCCCTATGCCGCTGAAGATGCAGGATGTGATACTTTCCTTTTTACAGAGACCCAAGATACAGGAGATGATCTCGTCGCCCCTGTCCATGCGCACATAGTATGTATCTGAGAATTTTCTGTAATCCATACGCTGCCCCGCTTCCTTCAGTTGATCTTTTGACTAATTATATCACCGGGAAATAAACAGTATTATTACCTTATTTCTGCCGATTTCTGTCTTAAGCCTGAGTGATATACTTTTCGGGTGCAAAGAAGCTTATTAAAACGGGAAATAGGTATATGAATAAATCAAAAGAAATCTTGAATACCGTGGCACTTGCGTGTTCGGCTTCTGTTTTTTTTGTGACGGCGATATTTCTGTCGGAAATTATTTCGATTAAA
Organism: uncultured Clostridia bacterium; assembly: GCA_947303185.1. GTDB lineage: Bacteria > Bacillota > Clostridia > Saccharofermentanales > Saccharofermentanaceae > Saccharofermentans. The sequence goes on from CAMYXF010000031.1 coordinate 4,818, forward strand.
TCCACTTTTCTGGCATTGGCATATATTGTGGCTACAGGATTAGTCTATCTTTTCGCCATGATCGGCAAGGATAAGAAGAATGTACTGATCAAGTGGCTGATCTCGATACCGGTCAGCCTGTTAATATGGTGGATTTTTATACGAAGTGAATATTCGATAAGAGCTCTGAATTGGGTAATTCCGGAATATGGCAGACGCTCTGCCGGAGGAAACTTCGCAGGAGCATTTAACCTGGTAATCCTGTCATCTTTGTGTTTATGCGGAGTATTCGCAAGCTTATTTGTCAGACCTAAGAAGTATGAACGGTTCAGAAGGATACAATTACCAGTGTGTATGATACTTATGGTGATGATCATCGCAGCCGTATTCATTCTGGAGAGGCAGTTTCCGTCAGTTGAATATATAAGTGTTGATTAAGCGACAGGGTGCCGATACATTGATGATAACCTCCTGTGGTGCGTCGTGATTAGATATGAATATCAAAAACACATCACACGGAGGTATGTTATGGAGCATTCGGATAAGCCAATTTCAGCATGGGGATACTTAGGTTATGATTTCCTTTTCGCGATCCCTTTTGTCGGTGTCATTATCGCATTGATACTTTCTATCGGAGCAAAGAACAGGAACGTTAAGAACTTTGCAAGATCACAGTTTTGCTTTGTTCTGGTAATCATCATTTTCTATGCGGCTGCAGCTGCCATTGGCATCAGCTTTGCGCAGTAACATCTGTTAACGATAAATAATTCCACATCTCAACGAAAAAGAGGCCGCTATTTTAAGCGGCCTCTCATCATTAACGGACTGAGATTGCTCAGGCTTCTTCTTTTGCAGCCAGCTCAGCGATCGTGTACTTCTGGAAGAACTTCTGCATCTCTTCGCTGAATTCTTTCCACATGGGAAGTGTAACGCATGAACTTACGCGGTCGCACTTGGGTGCGTTGGGATCCATGCATGCTACGACGTAGAAGTCGTTCTCAGTAACTGAGATGATGTCCCATGCTGTGATCTCCTTGGCATCGCGGGCGAGCTTGTAGCCGCCGTTCTTGCCTCTGAGACCCTTAACGAGGTTGTTCTGGACGAGCATCTTGATGATGGATTCGAGATATTTCTCGGAAAGGCCCTGTCTCTCAGCGATGCCGCTTAAAGTGACATAAGAATCCTTGCCGAACTTAGCGATGTCGATCATTACGCGGAGTGCGTAACGTCCCTTTGTAGATACAACCATTGTGAATCCTCCATAACCTCATTGAAACACTAACCTATTATAATGAAGGGAATTAGGGAATGAAAGAGTTTTCAGACAAGTTGAACACTAATTAATTATCTTGTCCAAGAACGCACACCAAAAACAAAAAAGCCCGAAAATACGGGCTTTAACAATGTTACTTGGCACTTAAAAGGCAAAAAGATCACTTAATCGGCTGGATGAACCCGTCGTCCTTATACATCGGCCAGGGAGCCTTGCCCGTCTTGGCAAACTCACCCCAAAGCTCACGGATCTTCTCACCGACACGGCGGGAGACGGGATCTTCGACCTTACAATACGGAGTGGACTTATCGAGCATGACCGGAATGTCGCTTGCGTGGAAACATCCTGCACCGCGCTTCTCAATGTCGGGTGTCATGTAGACATATTCATAGACCCAGGAAGGCCCCTTGATATTGCGTGCAACGTCGCGTGAAGGCTCAACATAGAAGAACGAAGTGAAGTCATCTGACATCTTGCGGCGCGCGCCGGGACCGGCTCTGAACTTAAACTTGAACCAGTAAGCTGCAAGCGGGAGAGCTGCCGTAGGAATATTGCAGATGAATGCATCGCCTTCCTGGCTGCATGTTCCGATAATTATCGGCTTCTTGGACTCTTTTGCAAGTTCAACAGGCCAGCCTTTTATAACTTCACCGTCAATGACAGGCGAGAATGCGCAGTTCGAATTGCCTTCGCGGAATACAAATTCACGAAGCTTCTTGTTTGCCTCGTGGATCTTCCAGGCAGGGAGATCTTTTAACTTATAGAGCTCGTTCTCCTTGACCTCAAGGAATCCCAGATACTTGCGTGTGAGTCTCTCGCTCTCCTGCTCTGTCCAGAATGACTTGGCACAGGGTGACATCATGATCGCCTTGTCGAAGAGGAGCTTTGCTTCAGGCATGCCGAGCAATGCAAGGATGCATGCAGCGCCTGCTGACTGTCCGAAGACCGTTACGTTATCTGCATCTCCGCCGAAGCGGTGAATGTTATTACGAACGAACTTGAGCGCGGCCATCTGGTCGAACAGGCCGTTGCTCTTGTCGAAGTTCTTGTCGAGGAAATTAAGGTTCAGGAATCCTTCAAGATTTAAGCGGTAGTTGAAGCTTACGACGACGCACTTTGAGTCGATGGCAACCTTGGCCAGGTCGTAGTAGAGCTCTTCGGTATCGTTGTCTATCTTGCCGCATCCGCCGTTTGCATAAGAACCGCCGTAGAACCATACCAATACGGGTGATCCGAATTCCAATCCGTTGGGCACGAAAATATTAAGGTAGAGACAGTCTTTGCTTTCAGCTGAGATCGATGTCCTGCCCTTGCCCTGGACAGGGCTTACAGGCGCCTTGGTGGCGTCTAAAATGCCTTCCCAGTTCTCCGGTGGAAGTGGATGCTTAAATGCCAGTTCGCCAACGGGAGGCAATGCAAACGGGATTCCGAGGTATTCCTCACATCCGTCTTTGACGATGCCTCTTACAAGTCCGTATTCGGTTGTGACCGTTCTTGAGTATTCCATAAAGAAATTTTACACGGCTCGAGAGCGAGGTGCAACATACTCAAAGTCAATAAACTATTAACTTACGTTAATTACTACCAGCTCCGGATAGTCGTTGATCCTGACAGGCGCGACACTGTTGCCCAGACCGCGGCTTACTATGAGCGTCATGGAATCGTATGTATGAACTCCTTCGTAAAGCGAAGGGAAGAAAGTAAAGTCAGGTGAAAGCATACCGCCCTTGCCCGGAATTATTATCTGTCCGCCGTGAACGTGTCCCGTCAGCACGAGATCAGCGCCAAGACTCTGATACAAAGATACATAGTCAGGTTCATGTGCGAGCATTACGACAGGCTTCTCATTACCAAAAGCAGGGTAGGCTTCAAACGATTCCAAAGAAGAATCGGCGATGCCTGCAAGATAATACGAGCCCATGTCTACATAAGTGTCATCCAGGAATATAACTCCCAGATCACGCATGTCTGAATAGAACTTATCAAGTTTATCGCCGTGCAGTCTGTCTTCATGGTTGCCCGTGACATAATAAACGGGAGCGATTTTAACTGCGCCTTTAACAAAATCCATCGCAATACTGTAAGACGTATGCGTTGAATCAACGATGTCACCCGTGACCACAATGATGTCGGGATCGCATGCTTCGATATTCTTCAAAAGAACTGACTGGTTAATACCGAAGAACTGGTTGTGAAGATCTGACACCTGGACGATCTTTACGTCGTCAGATAAGCCCAGATCAACATCGTATGTGCTTGTCGTCAGACGGTAGTTCTGAAAAAGATAGAATCCGCATATGACAATCTCCAATACCATGAGCAAAGGAACTGTAACAGCAAACTTCGGCTTTAACGTCTTGTGATGGAAGACCTTCATGCCTAAGAAGGCACCTATCGAACCACCCAAAAATGCCCACAACAATAGCGTCTTCTCAGGTATGCGTCTGGCGCCTTTCTTGGCATAAGACTTGTCCATTCCATAGAGAATGAACGCAGCCAGGTTGACCAGGATAAGCCAGTATACGAGGATCACGTTAAGCCTCAGTAGGTGATATTACGCCATAAGCCTCGCAGAGATCTTCCGTAAGATCTGTATCTTCACTGAGGCATCTGATGATCAGCACGGTATTTCCCTTAAGATACACACCTGCAAGAGATGCACGTGTTGAGGTGCTTTCAACATACGAGATATAGTAGGAATAACCCTTCTCATCACCCTTTTCACCGCCGCCTGCAAATGCTTTTCCATACTCTTTCCAGAATTTCTTTGCGTCATCTTCGTTCTGGAATGTAAACACAAAGCCTATGGATAATCCGTCGTGGTCGCTATATGCGTAACCCGTTACTTCGGTAACGTCATACTTTTTGAAATCTTCGAAGCGGTTAATGATCTTCTTATAGACCTTCTGGGCATCCTTATCTTTTCCGTAGAAGTATACGCCGTCGTCCGACTGGCCAGCGGTCTTTGCCACGAATTCCTCATAGAAATCGCCCTCGTCATCCAACAGCTCGAAATCCTGTTCATCACAGAACTTCTGCATCGTCTTATGACTGAATCCCTTAGGTGCGCAGGCGGTAAGTCCGACTACCATAGCAAGTGCCAGTACTGAGCAGGCGATCTTCTTAAGTGCTTTCATGTTATCCCTCCGCGAAAAATATTCTATAAATCAATTATATCCTTAAGCTTCAGAAGGTGATATTACACCGAAGTTCTCACAGATCTCATCAACCATGGTCGACTTTTTGTAATTGCACTGTACGAACAATACCGAATTGTTTTTCTGATAGAAGCCGCAATACTGTTTCAGGTTATCACTGTATTTTCTTTCCATGATGAAATAGGAATAGCCTTTATCTTCGCCCGTCTCTCCATAATCTTTCATATGTCTGGCATAGGACTTATAAACCTTCTCGGCATCTTTTGCGTCATCGAAAGTCAGCACGTACGCTTGTACGAAAACGCCTTCGTCGAAGAATATGAAAGACGTAGCTTCATTTACGTCTACTTCCGGGTAAGCTTCGAAACGGTTAAAGACAATATCGTAGAGATCCTGTGCATCATCCTTAACTGCATGGATATAAGCACCTTCACCGGGCTCGTTACCTATAATGATCTCATTAAATGCATCTGCATAATCGTCCACGTCATCGAAAAGCTCATAGTCTTCGCCTTCACAGTATTTGATGGCTTTCTTATGGTCGAAAGTCTTTGATGCGCAGGCAGTACAACCGATAACTACTGTAAGTGCCATAAACGAACATGCGATTTTCTTAAATGTATTCATACTATCCCCCCTAAATGAATATGCCTGAATTATAGCACCTCAGATTCCAGATACTTCATGAAGCCGGTAAGTCCCTCACAAAGATCGGAATATGTCTCATCGAAATTACCCGTGTACCACGGATCTGCAATGCTCCTGCTGATGCCCGCAAACTGAAGGCAGGCATAGATCTTGTTATCGGGATCTCCTCCGGCAATACGTGTCATGTTCGAAATGTTATATGAATCCATTCCGATCAGGTAATCGTATTCTTCATAATCGGAACGTGTCATCTGGCGTGCTCTGTGCGGCAGTACCGGAATTCCAACTTCTCTCATCTTGCCGACCGTACCATAGTGCGGTCCGTTACCGATCTCCTCACGGCTCGTTGCCGCAGAGTCGATATAAAACTTATCGGCAATACCCTTCTTATTAACCATGTCCTGGAACATAAACTGCGCCATCGTCGAGCGGCAAATATTGCCGTGACATACGAATAGTACTTTTATTGCCATTACGATTTAACACGATTCGAGGTGAAATACCCGTATTTATTGGGTTTGCGGTCGCAGGTCTTGAAAGTTGCATTTTCACTTATCGTGGCTTTTTTCCGCTTTTCTTTGTACCAAAAGGTACAAAATCGGGTACAAAAATCAAGTTTTGTACCCGGCCTTTTCCGGGTCGTTTCCTGTAGGATCTTACACGGCACCAAGTTTTGTGACCTCAGCAGCAACGTCTTCATACTTAACATGTGTATAGGTATTAAGGGTTACCGAGATGTCGGAATGTCCCATAAGGTACTGCAATGTCTTGGGATTCATTCCGTTCTTAGCCATATTTGAGCAGTATGTATGTCTGCAGACGTGAGGTGTGATCGCAGGTATCTGATCTATATAAATACTGTTGAACTTCTCACGGATATGCTTGAAGTAATGCTCCCAATGAAGTGCATACATGATGCTTCCATCCTTGTCGAAGTACAGAAATCCCATTTTGCCGTCTACCACCGGTTCTTTTCGTGGAGGCTTCCTGTTCGCAATGATAGTCCTGAAACATTCTTCCACGTCCGGTGTCATGGGTATTATCCTGTTACCTGCTTCTGTCTTGGGAGGGAGTATATAGTACCCCATACGGCCCCGCTTATAGATCTGATGATCGATCCTTATCCTGTGATTCTCAAAATCGATATCACTGATCGTAAGTCCGCAGAATTCCGAGATCCTTAATCCTGTCTTGAAGAGTATATAAACGCCTTCATAGTACTGGCTGAAATGAGGATCAGATTTGATAAACTCCAAAAATCTTCTCTCATCTTTGCGGCTTACCGCATCTCTTCTGACAGAATCGTTTACGATTACACTGGCTACCTCAAAAGAAAACGGGTTCTTTCTGATCAGGTCATCATCTACTGCCAACTGGAAAGCAGGTCTCAATACACCTCTTATACTGTGAATGGAGCTGTAGCCCCTGCCGTCTTCCTGTTGAAGCTTAATGAGCCATATCTTCGCATCTGATATCCTTACCTTGTCGATTCGGATGCTTCCGAACGGATCTTTCTTAAGGATATTGAGAACCGTTTTGTAGCCGGCTCTTGTGCTCAGTCTGACATTGGTTTTTGTAGCAATATACTTCTCTGCCAAATCCAGGACAGTTAAGTTGCCCCCATCCGGTACGATGTGATCAAACAGATCAGCTTGGACTTTGCGTTCCAGTTCTCTTAGCGAAGGTCCGCGTTTCTTGAAGTCTGCAGGCATCCGGTCATTGTGATCGAGTCTGTAGCTGAAAAGGTACTTTACCTTCCCGTTAGTATCGGTATACTTGAATCGGTAGCGACCATCAGCCATCTGGATCTCACCGTTGTGTAAGATTCTTCCTCTGTTATCTCTCCTTTTATACATTATTTCGGAACTCCTTTCATAAAAAGAATCCCGATACGATATATGAACTATATCATATCGGGATTCCGAATTCTTAAGTTTTTCATGTTGTCCTATGGCATAGAAATCTCTCAAAGCCCTTATATTGTTGAGTTTTCGTCTATAAACTTCTCGAAAACCTTCCGTTTTATCATGACACGGTTTCCGTTCATGATTATGAAATCCGCAAATGGATTTTCATCTACGATACGGCGCATCCTGTTCTCTCCAATATGAAAGTATTCAGCTGCTTCACGGATCGTCAGTGTATATTTCTCCCAGAAAGGTATCTCTGTCATTTTCATCACTCCTTCCATAATTCTGTTTTTATATTCATAGCTTCTTTAAGCCGCTCTGTATCATCGTTCTGTTTGTACAGATCAATCAACATATCCAAAACATCTTCAGGCAGATACTCAAAAACGTCTGTCGGACAACAGAAAGCATCATAACTAAACCGGGAATTCTTTGTTCTGGCTTCACTTATAAGGTTATCCCGCCACAGTATTAGATCTCCTGTCTTGCAACAGTTAACTTTAGACGAGATTGATTCCTCATCCAGATCACCATGCGAGTCAGCTCTTATCTTGTATTGAGTGTTTTGATGCTTCGACTCCAGTATGTAGTTATTTGCATCTACCGGTGTCTTGATGCCTTTCTTTGCCCAATCCTTGAGAGTCTCGTCCACATGCTCCAGAGTGAGTCTTTCTCTGCGGTATTCATTATCTTTGATAGCGATCTTGATAAGACGGGAATCAACCTTGTTACTTTGCCACTTCTTCCATATATCTATTTCAGAGGGCATAAGGGCTCTGTGGTAGTATTCTGTGAACGCGCTCAAGTCCGCAGTAAGACAGTTAGCCTTTCTGATAGTATTCTTTGGATTAGTATTATCTTTACAAGAGTATTCATTATCGTCTCTATCATTCGGATGCGGTTTATCTGTATCCGATGAAATGGAATGCGGTCCATTAAGCACACGGTATTCCATTTTTGCAAAACGGCTGCATTCATCTCTTGTTTGAAACCGCTCGATATAACCTTTATCCTCGAGTTCTTTCAAAGCGCGGGAAACTGTGCCCGGATTCTTTTTGAGCACTGCAGCCAAGCCTCTGACGGAGAAGCTCCAATCCGGGCTGCAACGACGCATCTTAATATAGACAGCCTTTGCTCTGTCTGAGATCCCGGTATCGTCTATGATCTGATTCGGGATCTGGGTGAAGTTGTTTCTTACTTGTTCAATCATTTTGATTGCCTCCTTGTGTTTTTTTTGGTATAAAAAACGCCGCATTGCTGCGACGTTGATTTCAGTGTTGATATGATTGGTTTGTTTCTATGTACACAAATCAGGATGTCTCATGTTGCAACAAGCAACGCGTCTGTGTACACACAGACACAAGAGTTTGTCAGGGAAGTCCCTGAAAACCTGAGGATTCTTATCGCAAACAGAGTGCGATATTTAACTTAGTTCGAATGGACGAAGAGAGGTTTTAGGGGAACATCCCCTAACATGAGCATATGTGTCTGAACGTTCAGACGCGTTGCTTGTTACAACATAGGACAAGGCAATTTGAACGTTCACATCGCGACTGTATTGAACTCAGTTACCATTCTTGATTAATTAGTTCCTTCACTATTAAGTAATGGGAGAGGTCGATTTTACAGGCTGATAATGAAAAAAGTCTAAAATTCGATACATATCACCAGAAATATAACAGGTTCTAAACGAAAGTTCCGTCAAAATAGTGTCCTCACTATTAAGCAGTGGGAGAGGTCGATAGTGGACAACTTTTTGAAAAAAGTCTTATATGCGACACAATTCGCCAAAAAACTAACAATACATATTCTTTCACTTTTAAGCGTGTTTTATTAGAATTTAGGAATAGTATTTATAATCTAAGTAACTTTACACGGATGATATAATGATTTACGAGGGGGTAACCCTTAGTAGGAATAATCAACAGTATTACTGATAAAGGATGATAATGTAATAAGTCAGATGACTGACAAAGAACTGGGAAATGACCAAATGGGAGACGATATGGTCCAGCTCGGGAAGTGCTGACAGTTTCATGTGGCCTTTATACAGATAAATCTTGAATTACACGATAAGATTCTGATTCAACACTATTTGAATAGTCTGGGATTGCAGTGAAACAACTAATTACGCACTGTGAACAGCTATAACCCTGATATAAGTCCCTGTAAGTATTTTTGTTTTCATTTTTGAAACTTGTGTGTTTTTTTTTGATAATATCCGTCCTGTAAACTCTTGGTGTAGGCAATATTATCTTTGAGACTATTGAGGTTGATTGTTATGAGAAGTTATTTACAAAGACTAATCAGTATGCTCGTTGCTATTGTTATTGTATTAGGCATGCTTCCGTTTACTGCAAAAAATGTTCAGGCAGATGCAGATTATTCCGGTATTCTCCAAAACGGAGGAACAATTACTGTTGTTCGAAGAAACTGGTTGCATACCGATGAGACGTTTACATTCAGAAATGATTCCGGAAAGCTTACTTGTACTTACAAGTATACCGGAAACAAATATCCTGGTGCCAGTGCTTACTTTTATGGCGACGGTATGTTGCACATTAGAGGTATTACAGATACCGCTACTAGTTTTGGTGAGTTTAATCTTGAAATAGATTGTAAAAATGGTACTTATACTTATGATGGTGATGGGAGCTTAAAATCTATTACAGTTACACCTCCTCCCCATAACCACAGCTTCTCATATACTGCTTCAGACAACACGATAACGGCTGATTGTGTTCAAACTATTGGCATTTGTTCTCTGGAAAGCGATCCCGAGCTGACGATCTCTGCTCCATCTGATCTTGTATACGATGGCAATGCAAAAGCTGTTTTCTTTAATGACGGTTATAATACTGAAGCATTCCCGGATATAAGTAATCATCTTACCTATACTAAGGGCGGACAAGCTGTTGCAGCAGAGGATGTTAAGGATGTTGGCGATTATACTGCAACCGTTACCTACGATTCCGCAGAGATTTCTGTAAGCTTTTCTATCACTAAGGCTGATAATCCTGCTGCGATCTCAATCGAAGATTGGACATATGGCGAAGAAGCAAAATCACCGGTTATCGAGGATAATCTCGGTAATGGCGCTGTCAGCTATTCCTATAGCGGCACAGCATGTGACGGCACAAGCTATTCTTCTTCAGATGCTCCAGCCTTGGCCGGTACATATGAAGTCACCGCTACCATAGAAGAAACAGATAATTATAATGGAACAACGACTGATCCGGCCTCTTTTAAGATCCTGCAGAAGGAAGTCAGCGTGTCGGGGATCACTGCCCTGGACAAACCATATGACGACACTACTGCAGCAACCCTCGACACTTCTAATGCGGTTGTCACCGGTACTTTGAATGGAGATGAACTGACTGTGACTGCTCCTGCGGATGCCGCCGTATTCGACGATTCCAATGCCGGAGACGGTATCACAGTCGTTGTCGACTATTCGAAGCTGACACTCAGCGGCACAAATGTATCGAACTACACTCTTCCTTCAGGAACTGTCAACCTTACGGCAAGTATTACAAAACTTGATCAGGCTGCACCTGAAGCTCCGGTACTTGAAAGCTCTGCTTCTGACAGTATTACACTCGTTCCTGTGGACGGTTGTGAGTACAAATGCGATGACGGCGAATGGCAGGACAGCAACACATTCTCAGGTCTGGAGGTTGGCACTGAGTATACTTTCTATCAGCGTTTGAAAGAAGATGCTAATCACAATGCTTCTCCTCAAAGCCCTGCATTAGTTCTCACCATCAAGGACAACGGCAATACAGAAGAGACTATAGTAGACGAAGATAAGACTACGATAATCGAGAAAGATCCTGACGGCGATGTCGTAAAGACAACGGAGATCGATGACAATGATGACGGTACTAAGACAGTTACCGAGACAGAAGGCAACAAGACAACTGTCACCGAGATCAACGATCAAGATGATGTGATCAAGAAGACAGAGACTGTTACGAACGATGACGGTACTAAGACAGTTACCGAGACAGAAGGTAACAAGACAACAGTTACTGAAATCGACGATCAGGATGAAGTTACCAAGACAACAGAGACTGTTACGAACGATGACGGCACCACTACCGAGACTGTGACAGAAGGCGATACCACAACGATCACAGAGAAGGATAAAGATGGTGATGTGACCAAAACCACCGAGATCAAGGAGAACGATGACGGTACAACTACCGTAACAGAGACAGAGGACGGCAACGTCAAGGTAACCGAATACGATGAAGATGGCGAGACTGTCAGTGTTACGCTGAATGGCGAGCCGGTTATAGGAACGCTTGAGACAGAGGTAGTCATAGCATCCGGAGCACCTGCGGTATCGGTCAGCAATCTAGATGCTGCAGCACAGGCAGAGCAGACATCAGCCGATAATTTCGCGAAGGTAAAGTTCTGGTTGGTATCGTCTGATGTTGATGCTTCTGTTCTTACGACAGATGAGAAGACATCGCTTCAGGGCCTGCTTGATTCACTTGGAGCAACTGCAGGAACTTATATGGATCTCAGTCTGTATAAGCAAGTAGATAACGGAGCAGTTATTCAGATAACTGAGACAGCGACAAAGCTCCAGATATCCGTAACGATTCCTTCTGAACTCAAAGCAGACGGCAGGACATTCTATCTTATCCGCATACATGACGGTAAGGCAGAAGTCATCGCTACAACAAAAGACGGAGTGCTAACAGGTGAATCAGACCTATTCTCGACATATGTGATTGCATATAAGGATGATCCTACATCTGACTCAGAGAAAGCAACACCTGTGCCTACGCCTGCAGCAGGACCTGACAAGGCTTCCGGAAGTGCAGCACCTGCAACGGGAACAGGCACATCGATGCCTTCTACCGGCGAAAGTGCATCTGCGACCATGTGGATCGGAATTCTGCTGGCAGTCATCTCCGGCGTTGTGCTGGGCTATGTATTAGTAAGCCAACGAAAAGCGAAACAGAAAATGTCGAATCTTGGATAAAGAAGTATTGACATAATGCGCACACTCGACTGAGGAATTGTACAAAATAATGGGCGTGTGGTAGTTAACAATATAATTGTAGGACCAGGCGGTATTGCTGGTATGGAAACTGTTTGGGAAAGGACGGCTTTGAAGTCTGTTCCTAAGTTTTGTCCCAACTGCGGAACACCAACCGGCAGAACCGGGAAATTCTGCAGTAACTGCGAATCAAAACTGGTATAAAGGATTGTCGAGATAATCCTGAATTAAATATACCAAGCTCGTTAGTTGATACTTGGTTTTAGTGCCCGATGACCGTCAATACGAACACCTTTTCACTGTTCTGTTTATAAAATAAAAAATACCGCAGGATCCATATCTTGCGGTATTTATCGTATCGGGATTGGCATAGTAGAAACTTATATGTGTGGTCAACACATTTTTTGAAAATTTCAAAGGTACAAATAAGGTACAGTTATGAACCTTAATCCCCTCAAAACGCGTGAGAATAAGGGCTTGCGGTCTTGTCTTTCAGGCTCAATTAATACTGCCGTGGCAAATAAATAAAACTTTTATCATTCGTAGATTTCTTTCTTTACGGATTGTTCATGCAGAACACATAGAATATACCATATCGGACTGTGAAGACATTGGTTTTGATATAATTGATTAGTACAGATAATTATCAGTTTAATTGAATAAAATAACCTTGCATGTTATCCAAGCACAACTTAACTGTTATACTTGCATGTGGATTTCATATGAACGGGGGATAAGTGGAGTGAATCACAAAAGGATCACGGCTCTTTTAATGAGCCTTGTAATGCTGTTTTCTCTGTCAGGATGCCAGATCGTGGATAATGTTTCCAAGAGCATTAAAGACGACCCGAAGAACGGCGAGAAAGAATATGCGGAACAGGTTTTCGAGTATCTGAAGAATGAGGACATCGACAGTCTGTGTGAACTGTTTGCTCCGGAAGTAAGTGCCGAACACAGTCTCGAAAGTGAGTGGAAGTATTTTTTCGATCACATGGACGGAAAGATAGTCTCTTACAAGAGTCTTAAATATCCGGGTGAAGGAATTGGAAAAGATCAGGACGGCGAAGTCTATGACTCGCATATTTCGGTCAATTATTCCGGAGTCAAAACAGATAACGGGACTGTATATGAGGAGTTCGGATACTATCACGTGAAGGTCAACAGGGATGATCCTGATTCTGTGGGACTTGTCGTATTTACCATGCAAGATCCTGATACCGGCAACTGGATAACGGTCGGCGGCGAACCGGATTGAACAGGACCGGTACGGAATCCCCTCAAAAATGCCTGTTAGTGAAGG
>CAMYXF010000032.1 GCA_947303185.1 uncultured Clostridia bacterium
TGCCCTTAAAGCAGGCAGACATCGGCATCTCAGTTGATAACGCTGTCGATATCGCGAAAGAAGTTGCCGACATCATCCTGCTCGAAAAGGATCTCATGGTCCTTGACGAAGGCGTTGTCGAAGGCAGAAGCACATTTGCGAATATGTCCAAGTACCTGAAGATGTCTGTCAGCGGCAACTTCGGAAACATGTTCTCGGTACTCATCGCGAGCATCTTCCTGCCGTTCCTTCCGATGCTTCCTGTGCACATCCTCGTTCAGAATCTCCTGAACGACTTCGCACAGCTTGGTATGCCTTTCGACCATGTCGAATCAAAGTACATCGAGAAGCCGAAGAAGTGGGACCTTGGCGGCATCAAGGGCTTCATGGTATCGTTCGGACTTTTGAGCACCGTGCTCGACGTATTGTGCTTCCTTGTCCTGTGGTTCGTATTCGGATACAACAATCCTGATATGGCCGGATACTTCCAGTGCGGCTGGTTCATGTTCGGCGTCATCTCACAGACGATGGTAATCCACACGATCCGCACGCCGAAGATCCCGTTTGTCGGCGACAGGGCATCAATACAGCTGACGCTCTCAACACTTGCAGTCATCGCAGTCACGCTGATCATCGGCTTTACAGGCGTATCAACACTGTTTAACCTGCCCACGATGCCTTTAAGCTACATGCTCTGGCTTGCGATCCTCATGCTCGTTTACATGATCTTCGCGCAGATTATGAAGGTCATCTACATCAAGAGACACAAGGATTGGTATTAAGTTTTTGTGTGATTAAGATTTAATTGGAGGATGTCACGACAGCGTGGCATCCTCTTTTTGCCTTCGGGGTTTGTCGGTATAAAAGTAAAAGTCTGCAAAAAGTCTGCAGCTGCGTGACTTTTACTATGATTTTTCAATGCGCGAAAAGAAAAATCACACAAAACGTCACAGTACACCCTGACAATTACTGTGATTTTCCGGAATGGGTGAGGAAAATAACGTCACAGTACACCCTGACAATTACTGTGATTTTTCGGAATGGGTGAGGAAAATTCAGTTTCTTTTTCAGTTGGCAACTGAATTTTGAACTGAACATACGTTAACACTGCGAATATTCAGTTGGTTTTTCAGTAAGTAACTGAAATCTTAACTGAAAAACAAGGTGGCCGGCGGCCCGTTTTTGAGCCTCCCCCGGCACTAGTGATACAATAGTCTCTATTAATAAGCAGGGAGAGAGTCACTTTACATGGCGAAAAAGAAAAAAGAGTTCAAAGAGAGTTTCAAAGGGCAGAAAGTCATCAGCAGGATATTACTTATCCTTCTCATTTTTGTTGCCCTTGTTTTCGTAGGCGCCAGACTCTTTTTCAGAATTCCGGTTTTGGAATATTACTGGTCTTCCGACAAGGCTTTCGCGATCCCCGGACTTTCAGACGGCCTGGTTCCGCAGGGCCTTGATTACATCGAATCCGAAAACATGCTCCTCATCGGAGGTTATCAGAAAGACGGCGGCCCTTCCCGCGTCTACCGTGTTGATGCAAACACAGGAAAAACAAGCGGCTACGTCGTACTGGGCGATACAGAAGGCAACGGCGTTGCTCCTCATGCCGGCGGTCTTGCTGTACATGGTGATTATCTTTTCGTTGCGGGCGATGAAGACGCAAACCTTTATATCTACGATCTTTCAGAAGTCCTCAATGCCAACAAGGGCGACATCGTTAAGATGGTATGCGAGTTCTCTACAAAGTTCGGTGATGACGAGGTCAAGGTCGCATGCCTTTGCTTTGCGGAAGACCGCCTTATCGTCGGCGAGTTCTACAGGGTGCCGAATTACGTAACTCCCGAATCACATTACTTCACGACAACTACGGGCGAGACCAACCACGCGATCGCTCTTTGCTACCGTTTAAGCGATGCAGAGGGAACAGTGTGCGGCGTTGAGACACAGCCTTTCGAAGCATATTCGCTGCCTGAACTCGTGCAGGGAATCGCGATCCAGGACGGACAGATGTGGGTATCACAGTCCTACGGTACGGCAGTATCGAACGTCAGAAGGTATAATGTTACAGGAAGCAAGCAGATTGCTTCGCTTACGACGGATAACGGAGAGATTCCGGTTTATTCTCTTGACGGGAATACACTGACCGGAACTTATGAACTTCCGCCTATGGCAGAAGAGATCGTTTTCGTTGACGGCAAGCTCCTTACGATGAGCGAGTCGGCGTCAAACAAGTATTTCTTCGGCAAGCTCACGGGCGGCAGATGGTGCTACGCAACTGATATCGAAAAGTTTGCTAAGGACAGCGAGGGCTGAAAATGTTTGGAATCGATTTAGGCAGTTACTTCGATAAGACGACAATACTAGGGCAGATCCTTGAATTCCTGATCTACACAGCGATCGCTGCGATCGTCACTTCGATCGTGCTCGCGATATATAACCACTTCGTAAAAAAGAAGCTCAGGGAAAAGAAGAATATCCAGATCCGTTTTACGCAGAACATCATCAGGGTGCTAATCATTCTCGTAGCGATCATCTGGGTCCTCATGAGCTCTACTGCAACTACCGACATCGGTAAGGTCCTCTTCCAGGGAACCGCGATCATCGGTGCGGTCATCGGTCTTGCCGCACAGCCTGTTATCGGCGACCTTTTCAGCGGCATTGCGATCAGCATAAACAAGCCTTTTGAGATCGGCGACAGAATCGAACTCGACAGCGGCCTCAAGGGAATCGTAATGGACATCACGATGAGACACGTTGTGCTCAGAACCATTGATACGATTGACGTCATCATCCCCAACAGCAAGATCAATTCAAGCACGATTACCAACATGAGTCACAACACGAGGATCAGATCGGTCCACATGAGATTCAACGTAGCTTACGGTACTGATATGGACAAAGCAATGAAGGTCTTAAGGGATGCAGTCATCGAATCCGAATATTCAGAGCCTGAATGGAAGAACAAGGACTACGGTCCTGTTTATTTCATCGCTTATGCTGACAGCAGCCTCGTTCTCGCAACGACCGTTTACTATAAGCCCACCAACGCTACTGAGGTCGTAATGAGCGACATCAACATGCGCGTCAACGACGCATTCGCAAGAGAAGGAATCGAGATTCCGTTCAACTACGTTAATGTTGTCATGAAAAAGGACGACTGATCAGACCTTTATCAGCCTGTAATTACTTTTCCGTCCGCACCGGGAATATCCCTGATTATCTCGCCTACTGAAGGCACTCTGATAGTGCCTGACAGCGGGTTCTTAATGCTGATCACGGGAGAGAGGATGGTAGCTTCAACGTCAGATCTCTCGAACGCGAGATCGCAGTCTTCCATGCGGCAGTTAATGAGCTTTAAGTTCTTGCAGTAGCAGAGGGGCTGCGTGCCCTTGATCGTGCAGTTGATGAACGTCAGGTTCTCAGAGTACCACGCAAGATATTCGCCCTTGATAACGCTGTCTTTTATGGTCACGTTTTTCGCGTGCCAGAAGGCATCTTTGGTATCAAAATCGCAGTTATTTATCTCAACGTTATTGACGTACTGGAAAGAGTATTTTCCTTTGAGTGACACGTTCTCGAAAACAATATCCGAAGATCTCATGAGGAAATACTCAGATTCTGCGGAAACCCCGGTCATCTTAAGGCCTTTTACGGACCAGCCGAATTCGGGCGAAATGATTGAAGAATTGATGATCTCCGCATCCACACATTCGCGAAGGGCCTTTATGCCGTGAAGCTTTGTGTCTGTTATCAGGATGTTGTCTGAATACCACAATGCGGCGCGGCATTTGTCGGTCATCTCAGATGAAGAGATCTTAAGTCCGTGGACGTGCCAGAAGGGGTATCTCAAATTGAAATATGAATCCGTAACGGTAACGTTGCTGCTTTCTTTAAGCGCACTCTCGCCGTCGGCGGGACCGTCAAAGCGGCATGTCTTAACAGTAATATCGGAGCTGCCGTATAAAGCGCGCTCTTCGTCCATTGTCATGTTTTCGATAAGATTCATAGACATACCTCTCGTTTGATTTGAAAAAATCTTACTATCAGAAAGCACATTCCGTATATCAGTTTTTGGTTAGTTTTGTTTTGACATGCACCAATAAAGTTTGTAGTATTGATTTAGTTTGCTTAAACTAACACAACAGGTTTTAAGAGGCACTTATTTATGAAAACCAACAGCGATATCGGCAAGTCTGCTGAAGACTATCTCGAGTCGATGATAATCCTCAAGGAGAAGAACGGATACGTCCGTTCCATCGACATTGCGGGATTTCTGGGCGTCACGAAGCCGAGTGTCAGCAATGCCATGAAGCGTCTGCGTGAGGAAGGCTATATCGAGATGGATAAGTCGGGCCTCATCACCGTGACGGAGAAGGGCATGAAGATCGCCGATAAGATCTATACCCGTCACAAGAAACTCACTGATTTCTTTGTCGCTCTGGGTGTTGATCCGGATATTGCAGAAGACGATGCGTGCAAGATTGAACATGACTTAAGCGACGAGACGTTTGATGCAATCTGCCGCCACATAGAAGATTTCCGCAAGGACAATAAGTCATGAATAAATTAATATTTAGCAATTAAGTGATATATACCAATCATTTTACTATGCTAAAATCACACTATTGAGAAACATTTTTGGAGGAAAACGACCTATGGCATGTTTTTTGGTTCCTACAACAGAAGCAATCGTTACAACAGTAATCAAGCACGCAGCTGACAAGAAAGGTTCTGATAATATCTTCATCAAGAAGATGGGATGGCTCAACAATATGCTTTGGGGCGGTTCCGCTCTCCTTGCTTTTGAGCACGTTTGGCACGGCGAAGTTACACCGTGGTTCCCTTTCCTCACTGCAGCAGCAGATCCGGCTGACGCAGCTGAGATGCTCCACGAGATGATGACAAGCGGTGTTGCAATGGCAATTCTTGTAACGCTGGCGTGGGTAGTGATGGTGCTTGTGGCCCAGGCTGTGATGAAGAAAAAATCACCGGCCACTGCAAAGACGAAGGCATAAGGGGAACAAGACAATGACATTACTTATCACTGTTTTCGCTGCAGCAATCTCAACTATCCTCTGGTATAACTCCAAGTCCGACAGAAAGCTCGGCACACTCGCACTCATGTACTGGGGCGCAAGCCTTATGTGGCTCGTTGATGCAGTAGTTGAGTACATCGAACTCGGCGCAGAGTTTTTCGAGCAGGCTCCCGCAGACATGCTCAACGATGCATATCTCGGACTTTGCGTAGTTGCACTCGGCATCGTAATCTGGCTCGTTATCCTCATCGTTAAGGATCCTGAGGGTAAGGTCAAGGCAATGCTCGCATCTAAGTAAATGAATACTGCACAGGACATCAGAAATAAAGAAACTGCGCTCACAGAGCGTATTAAGGCCGCCGGGAAACTGGCGGTCGCTTTTTCAGGCGGCGTCGATTCGACGTATCTCGTTTATAAGGCTCACGAAGTTCTTGGCGACAATGCTATCGCTGTCACTATAAGATCCCAGGTCCTTATCAACGAAGACTTCGAATGGACTGTTGAGTTCTGCAAAAAGATCGGCATTAAGCAGGTAGTTATCGAGTGTGATGTTTTCGATTCCGAACAGTTCGAAAACAACCCGCCCGACAGATGCTACTACTGCAAGAAAATGGATTTCGACGCAATCAAGAAAGCCGCCGCAGAATACGGCATCACCGAAGTTGCCGATGGCAGCAACGTCGACGATACGGGCGATTACAGGCCTGGCATGCGTGCCATGAAAGAACTCGGAATTGTAAGCCCTCTCAAAGAATCGGGCCTTACCAAGAATGACATCCGCACGCTCTCAAAAGAAGCAGATCTTCCCACATGGGATAAGCCTGCTGCAGCATGCCTTGCATCCCGTTTTGTATATGGCGAGAAGATAACCACCGAAGGTCTGATCCGCGTTGCCAATGCCGAGAAGTTCATCAGAGACATGGGATTTCGCGGTATCCGTGTAAGAGTTCACGGCGATATCGCGAGGATCGAAGCCGCTCCGGATGACATTGAGCTTCTTACATACGGACGTACAAGAAAAGAGATATCCGCTGAACTAAAGCGTCTTGGCTTCAAGTACGTAACGATCGACATTGACGGTTACCGTACAGGCAGCATGAACGAAGTGCTGGACATCAAAGAGGGTTCGTCAAATGAGTGATGCAAGAGAGATCTTAGATAAGGTTGCGAGTGGTGAGATGACGCCCGAAGAGGCTGAACTCCAGCTCAAGATGAAGCCTTTTGTCGATCTTGGTTTTGCCAAGCCCGACCTGCACAGAGGTTTAAGACAGGGCGTTCCCGAAGTTATTTACGGCGAGGGAAAAACTCCCGACCACATCGATAAGATCACCACAAGCCTTATGGAAGGCGGCCAGAAGACCGTCCTCATCACGAGACTGTCTCCCGAGAAAGCCGCTGAACTTAAGACTCCCATCAAGTATTACGATGTTGCGCGCATCGGCGTTGCAGGCACAATTCCTGAGCCCACCGCGAAAGGCACCATCGTAGTCGCAACAGGCGGCACTTCAGACCTTCCCGTAGCAGAAGAAGCGGCTGTTACTGCAGAGCTTCTGGGCAACAAGGTAAACCGCGTCTACGACGTCGGCGTATCAGGATTACACAGACTTCTCTCACACAAGGAAGAACTCATGAGCGCAAGCGTGGTTATCGCGGTTGCGGGCATGGAAGGCGCTTTGGCTAGCGTTGTCGGAGGTCTTGTCGACTGTCCGGTCATTGCGGTTCCCACAAGCGTAGGATACGGCGCATCTTTTGAGGGGCTCACGGCACTTCTGGCCATGATGAACTCCTGCGCAAGCGGCGTCACAGTAGTTAATATCGACAACGGATTTGGTGCCGGCTATTCTGCCAGCATGATCAATCACATCGGAGGTTAACCCATGAAGACTCTTTATATCGAATGCAATATGGGCGCAGCAGGCGACATGCTCCTGGCATCCCTGGCCGAACTTACGGGCGACGTCAAAGCATGTGAAGAAAAGCTCAATTCACTGGGAATTCCCGATGTCACATATAACTTCGAAAAGTCCGTCAAATGCGGTATCGAAGGCACGCACGCACGCGTTGTTGCACTGGGTGTCGAAGAAGATGAGCATATGCACGAGCATCACCACCACGATCACGAAGAGCATGAGCACTCACACGAACACTCACATGAACACGAGCACGACCATCATCACGAGCATACACGTGAGGACCATGTTCACGACCATCATGACCACGACCATGAAGGTGAACACCATCACCACGATCACGAACATGAGCATGAACATCATCACCACCATAACCACACCCACATGAGTGATATCGAGAAGATCATCGGCGGCCTTAACGTCTCTGACAAGGTTAAGCAGGATGCCATCGCAGTTTACGGCCTGATCGCCGAAGCTGAGAGCAAGGCCCACGGCAAAGAGATCTCCGAGATCCATTTCCACGAAGTAGGAACGATGGATGCGGTTGCAGATATCGTAGGCGTCTGTGTTCTTTTGGAGCAGATTGGCGCTGACAAGATCGTCGTATCACCGCTGGCAACAGGTTACGGCCAGGTAAGATGCGCTCACGGCATCCTTCCGGTACCCGCTCCTGCCACCGCAAGCATCATCGAAGGCATTCCCACATACAGCGGCAACGTTGAGGGCGAGCTCCTTACTCCCACGGGCGCGGCGCTCCTCAAGCATTTTGCAGACAGCTTCGGTCAGAGACCCGTCATGGAGATCGAGAAGACCGGCTACGGCATGGGAAAGAAGGATTTTGAGAAGGCCAACATGCTCAGGACTTTTATCGGCAACACTGAAGGCGAGGGCGATAAGGTAATCGAGTTCAAGTTCAATGTCGATGACATGACCGGCGAAGAGATCGGCTATGCGACGGGCATTCTCATGGAAGCTGGCGCGCTAGACGTGTACACGACGCCCATCGGCATGAAGAAAAACCGTCCGGGAATCCTTTTCACGATGCTCGTAAAGCCTGAAGACAAGGAAAAGTTCGCAAAACTTGTTTTCGAGAACACGACAACTATAGGAATTAGGTATAACGAGATGGACAGATATAAGCTCGCGAGGCGGGAAGAAAAAGTCCTGACAAAATACGGGGAAGTCCGCGTAAAAGTCACCGAAGGATACGGCGTAATTAAGGCAAAACCCGAATATGATGACATATCGGCAATAGTTAATCAGGGATAATATCTATAATTTATACAGTTGAGATTTGAAAAAAGCATGTATATTATTGAGTGAGTTAACTAGCAATTTTCTTTAATAAATGGGGTAGTAACTAAATGAAAAAGACAGCCGATCAGGCACATGAAAACATGAGACCTGCCGCAAGAGCCGGAAATTCAAGCGCTCTGGCGAAGGTTGAGAACAAGAAAATTGAAGAAGACAATTCTTTTATCGACTTTTCCAAGGAAAAGCCCGAAAAGAAGGAAACTAAACCTGCTGACATTCCGGTCAAGCATACTTCAAAGAACGAAGGTCCCAAGAAGAAAAAGTCCGCATTGCCGGTCGTTTTCGCAGTTTTGGGCATCCTTGTCGTTGCCGGTGTTATCTTCGGTGTTCTTTATTTCAAGAACCCTGATGTAAATCCCATCGAAAACGTTTTTGAAGCACAGATCGAAGTAGTTATGGCAGACGGCACGGTTCAGACCATGAACGCAAATGCCGCATATGCAGAGCTTGCTACTGATAAGTTCTATCCCGGAACGGTCATCGACGGAATCGACGTCGGCGGCATGACAAAGCAGGAAGCTTACGACGCAGTCATAAAGACATTGCCGGCTAATCCCGTTAAAGTTGATGTAAAGCTCGACCTCGAAGGCAAGGTCCTTACACCTGATTTCAAGGACGTAACCATTGAATACAACACTGCTGAGATCATTGACGAGGCTTTTGCAAAGTACAGACCCGTCAGCGGTGATGACCTCACAAATCTCACAGAGTGCTACAACAACGTCCAGAAGCTTATGACTGCGAAGGAGACTTACGAGTCAACATACACAGTCAAGGTAAACGGCGTTAAGGAAGCAGTTTCCGCAGCGCTCACACCTTTTGTTGAGGAATATTCAACAGTAAAGAACGCTTCCATCATCGACTTCGATACTGAGACAAAAGAATTCGTCATCGAAAAGGAAAAGACAGGTTACGAGATCAACATCGACGGCGCTGCAAAGGCAGTCGAAGACCTCTTCAACAAGGGCACATACACAGGCACTGTAAAGGTTCCCACTGTTGTCAAAGAGCCTGAGATCACAGAGGCCATGATCAACGAGAACTTTGGTCTTGTAGGTTCCGAGTGGACACTTGCATACGATAACCCCAACAGAAACAACAACATCAGCCAGGCTTGCGATAACATCAACGGCACGATTCTTGAGCCCGGCGAGGTTTTCTCATTCAATGACGTAGTAGGTCAGAGAACATACGATAACGGCTTCCTTACAGCAACGGTTATCGCAGGCGGTCAGTATGAGCAGGGCCTTGGCGGCGGTATCTGCCAGGTCAGCACAACGCTCTACAACGCAGCTCTCAAGACAGACCTCGAGATCGTAGAGCGTCACAGCCACGCATGGCCTTCCGACTACATCTCACCCGGACTTGATGCTACAGTTGACTGGCCTGCATTGGACTTCAAGTTCAAGAATGACACAGATTATCAGATCGTCGTCGTAGCATGGTTCGACTATTCAGATTACACATGCAACGCAGAGATCTACGGCAAGAAGCTTCCTGACGGCAAGTCCATCGAGACACGTGCGGAAGTCGTCAGCAGAACACCTGCAGGCGAGACAGAATATGTTGCAGATCCCAGCATGTCAGTCGGCGAGACAAAGACTCTCCGTAACGCTCACGACGGTATTACAGCTTATGCTTACAAGGTATGGTCCGATGCTGACGGCAACGAGATCGACCGCGTATACTACAACTCAACAACATATCCTTCCTACGGAAAACGTGTTGCGATAGGTACTTTGAAATCTGACGGAACCTATGCTTCGATCGATACGAGCACAGGCGAGTACTTAGAGCCGATCAATCCGCCGGAACCTCCGCCGGATACGACAACTCCTCCGCCGGATACAACGACACCGGAGCCGACAGCGGATACTCCGACACCGGAACCGCCGACACCAGAACCTGATCCTCCGACGGAAACGCCTCAAGATACACCGACACCATAGTGTAGAAAAGACAATAAGAATAATAAAAAGCTCCCGGGAAAGGACTGCCGGGAGCTTTTCTATTGATTAATTAATAGCGAAAGTATTTTTTCTGTTATTTTTTAATTCTTATACTTCTTTAATGAAGACCATGCCTTCTGCGATATTCTCGTTGTATTCATCCCAGGTGACACCGTTGTAGCTGAATACGAAGACACCTTTGTCATTTGTATATTCGACTGTCTCAGTCTCGGGTTCGCCTTCTTCTGTGTATGTGAATACCTTCTTTGTTCCGTTTTCATAGCTGATAGTCTCTGTGGCGGGATCGTACTTGCCGCTCATTGACCAGACTGCCTTTGAGTTGTGAGATGCTGTCCAGATTACCCAGATCTGTACGTTTTCGGGATCTTCGGAGTCTACTTCAACTGTTACTCTGCCGCACTTGTATTCGCCGTTGATATCTGATGCTGTCTTGGGAGCGGGTTCCGTAACTTCAACTGAAGGCTGTGTAGCTGCGGGCTCTGTAGGAGCGGCTGCTGTTTCAGTGGGCTTTGCTTCAGTCTCAGAAGGCTTTTCGGTGGGCTTGGGAGTAGGAGTAGCTGTAGGTTTATTTGTAGGCTTAGGTGTGGGGGTTGCTGTGGGCTCAGAAGGGATTGTCTCGACTACGTCTCCGGGGAAGATAGTTGTGCAGACTTCCTCTACGGAATTGCCGAATCTGAAGACCATTGTGTCTGCTATGTGCTCTTCCAGATCGTTCCATGTGACTCCGTCATAGCTGAATACGAATTCACCTCTGCCGCTTGTGTAAAGGTACTCTTCGAAAATGACTTCGCCCTTCTCGTTAAGTGTGATAATCTTCTTGATCGCGTTATCGTAGAATACGCTTGTTGTAGCTTCATTGAAGGTGCCGCTCATTGTCCAGACTGCCTTTGTGTTGTAGCTGTCGCCCCATACTACGGTGATCTCTGCTTCGTCAGAACCTTTTGCCTCAACGCTGACGCAGGCTCTTCCGCCGTAGTAATTGCCGATAAAGTTCATTACGGGATTCTGGCCTTCATCAGGAGCTATTGTCTCTTTGGCGATCGTCTCTCTGAACTGGGGTTGTGCTGCTGCCTTTGCCGTGTTCTTTTTTGTTGCGCAGGCTACGACTGCGACTGATGTTACGAGGGCTGTTGTGATGCCGAGTAATACAAATACGTTCTTTTTCATTTTGTTTGTCCTTTCTTTTTTGCCTTCCGGCGTTTTGTTTGATGGCTTCATTTAACCATCCGCCATATGGCCAAACAATGAGCAATGACGGGGCTTCCCGTCGATTAAGCAACAGAATGGAGGCTTAGTGTTACCAAACGCGAAAAAAGTTTTGGAAACTTCTGTGGAATGATTTACCGGACTCGAAAAAAGTATCTGAAAATCTGCGGGATGAAGGTTATTATTCCAAAAATCCGGCAAGAGTATGGCTATGCCGTACTATAAGCCGTATTTTCGAGCAGTTCGCCGCCAAAATCCGGCTAAAAATCCGGCATAGCCGCATCAGTGCCGTATTTTCAAGCCGGATGACCATTCCGCTATCCCGAAAAACACGACTTTGAAAAAAATTTTCATAATCCTATTGACAAGGTGGGTTTTAACCTTTATCATATGCGAAAATTCATTGAAGAGAGGAGGACGGAAGTTATGTACGACCGTAAGTTCTATTTCCAGTCATTAGTCCGTTGTAACTTCCGTTGTGGAC
Source organism: uncultured Clostridia bacterium (assembly GCA_947303185.1). GTDB lineage: Bacteria > Bacillota > Clostridia > Saccharofermentanales > Saccharofermentanaceae > Saccharofermentans. The sequence continues at coordinate 11,900 of CAMYXF010000032.1, forward strand.
GAATGTGTTGTTCTTGTTCAAACAGCCGCTGTTCCGACAGCACAACTATAACTATTTGAATTAAGAAAGGAAAACACAATTATGTCCAACTATAAATTTGAAACTCTTCAGCTCCACGTAGGCCAGGAGCAGGCCGATCCCGCATCAGACGCACGCGCAGTCCCGATTTACGCAACAACTTCATATGTATTCCATAACGCAGCACACGCAGAGGCACGTTTTAACCTCTCTGATGCAGGTAACGTTTACGGAAGAATCACAAATTCAACACAGGGCGTTTTCGAAGAGAGAATCGCAGCTCTTGAAGGCGGTGTTGCAGGTCTCGCAGTAGCATCAGGCGCATCCGCAATCACATATACAATCTTAGGTCTTGCAGTTAAGGGTGAGCACATCGTAGCTCAGAAGACGATCTACGGCGGTTCAGAGAACCTTCTCGCAAACACACTCCCTCTTTATGGTATTGATACAACATTAGTAAACATCCATGATCTGGACGAGGTAAAGGCTGCCATCAAGCCAAACACAAAGGCTCTCTACATCGAGACACTCGGCAACCCTTCATCAGACATCCCGGATATCGAAGCACTCGCTAAGATCGCTCACGAAGCAGGCATCCCGCTCGTTATCGATAATACATTCGGTACACCTTACCTTATCAGACCTATCGAGCACGGTGCAGACATCGTAGTTCATTCAGCAACAAAGTTCATCGGTGGTCACGGCACAACATTGGGCGGCGTTATCGTTGATTCCGGTAAGTTCGATTGGGCTAAGTCCGGCAAGTATCCCTGGATCTCAGAACCCAACCCCAGCTATCACGGAGTTAAGTTTACAGAGGCAGGCGGCGCAGCAGCATTCGCAATCTATGTCAGAACAGTTCTTTTGAGAGACACAGGCGCTGCTATCTCACCTTTCGCAGCATTCCTCCTTCTCCAGGGCACAGAGACACTTTCTTTGAGAGTTGAGCGTCATGTTGAGAATACTAAGAAGGTATTGGAGTTCCTCCAGAACCACCCGAAGGTTGCAAAGGTTAACCATCCGTCACTTGCAGATCACCCTGATCACGAAGTATACAAGAAGTATTTCCCTAACGGCGGCGGTTCCATCTTCACATTCGATGTTAAGGGCGGCAAGGAAGAAGCATTCAAGTTCATCGACAACCTGAAGATCTTCTCACTCCTCGCTAACGTTGCAGACGTTAAGAGCCTCGTTATCCACCCGGCAAGCACAACACACTCACAGCTTTCCGAGGAAGATCTCGACAGCATCGGAATCCATCAGAGCACGATCCGTCTCTCAATCGGTACAGAGCACATCGATGACATCATCGCTGACCTCGAGAACGGTTTCGCAGCAATCTGATTTCCAAATTAAGCGATATAATACTATTTAGCAGTTACAACAGGAGGACTATCTATGTCTAAGGTTTACACATCAGCAGACCAGCTTATCGGCAAAACACCGCTTCTTGAGCTCACACACCTCGAAAAGTCTTTGGGACTCGAAGCAAAGCTCGTTGCAAAGCTTGAATATTTCAATCCCGCAGGAAGCGTTAAGGACCGTATTGCCAAGGCCATCATCGAAGATGCAGAGGCTTCCGGCAGACTTAAGGAAGGCAGCGTCATCATCGAGCCTACAAGCGGAAACACAGGTATCGGTCTTGCATCCGTTGCAGCTGCTAAAGGATATCGTCTTATCATCACAATGCCTGAGACGATGAGCGTTGAGAGAAGACAGCTTATCAAGGCATACGGCGCTGAGCTCGTCCTCACAGAGGGCGCTAAGGGAATGAAGGGCGCAATCGCAAAGGCTGAGGAACTCCAGGCTGAGATCCCCAACAGCATCATTGCAGGCCAGTTCATCAACCCCGCAAATCCTAAGGCTCACAAAGAGACGACAGGTCCTGAAATCTGGGAAGACACAGACGGCGAAGTTGATATCTTCGTTGCAGGTGTAGGTACAGGCGGAACAGTTACCGGCGTAGGCGAATTCCTGAAGTCAAAGAAGGCTTCCGTTAAGGTTGTAGCTGTTGAGCCTGCTGATTCTCCCGTTCTGAGTAAGGGTACTGCAGGTAGCCACAAGATCCAGGGTATTGGTGCAGGCTTCGTACCTGAAGTTCTCAACACAGGCGTTTACGATGAGGTTATTCCCGTTACTAACGACGATGCTTTCGCAACAGGCAAGCTCCTGGGCAAGAACGAAGGTGTTCTCGTAGGAATCTCATCCGGTGCAGCTCTCTGGGCAGCAATCGAACTCGCTAAGCGTCCCGAGAATAAGGGCAAGACGATCGTAGCTTTGCTCCCTGATACAGGTGACAGATATCTCTCAACACCTCTTTTCGCTGATTAATAGTTGGACGAAAACATAAAAAACACATATGCCTCTAATGCCCGCCGTCTTTTAAGATGGCGGGTGTTTTTTACTCCTCGAAAACAGGAATTCATTTCTGATGGGAATTGCGTTTTATACTTGAACCCGGGAAAAAGCCCTCCCCAAGTATAAAAATCCGGAAATTTTATACTTGGCGACCCTGTTTTCGGGGTGCGAAGTATAAAAGGTAAAACTTAAAATTTACAAAATAAGCGGCAATCCGACAGAATCGGCAATAACCCCTTTGCTATAATCCAAGTATCTTAATCTGAATTTAGTCAGGAGGTACTGCTATGAGCGTTGATATCAACGAGATGCCCAAGATCGGTTTTGGACTTATGAGACTTCCGGAGATAGACGGCGTCATTGATCTCGACAAGGTCTGCAAGATGGTTGATGCGTACATGGATGCCGGATTTAATTATTTCGACACGGCATATGTTTATCACGGCGGTAACTCCGAGAAGACCGTCAAGGAAGCCATCGTTAAGAGATATCCCAGAGATTCTTTTACCGTTGCTACAAAGCTTCCCGCATGGTCAATCCATTCTTTCGAAGACAGGGACAAGATCTTTAATGAGCAGCTCGAAAGATGCGGCGTTGACTACTTCGATTACTATCTCCTTCACAGCATTGAAGACGGCAACAACTACGATACATACGTAAAATACGACTGCTTCAACTGGGGCGTGCAAAAGAGGGAAGAGGGCAAGATCAAGCACCTCGGTTTCTCTTATCACGGCACACCCGAGCTCCTCGTTAAGATCGTAGACAGCCACCCTGAGATCGAGTTTGTTCAGATCCAGCTTAACTACGCTGACTGGGACAACAAGATCGTTCATTCAGGTGAGCTCTACAAGATCCTCGCTGAGAGAAATATTCCGATCATCGTCATGGAACCCTGCAAGGGCGGCAAGCTCGCAAACCACGACGAAGAGTGCACAGAAATTTTGAAGAGCGTACGTCCTGACAAGTCAGTTGCTTCCTGGGCATTCCGTTTTGTCGGAAGCCTCCCCGGAATTGCTACTATCCTTAGCGGCATGACCACTCAGGAGCAGATGGAAGACAACATGAATACCTTCAAGAATTTCGAGCCGCTCTCTGATGAAGAGAAGGCTACGATCGATAAGGTTGTCGAGGCAATGTTCAGAGTTGAGCAGGTCGGCTGTACAGCATGCAGATACTGTGTTGACGGCTGCCCGATGAGCATCAGCATCCCTGACATCATCAGCGCGATCAACACAAAGCGTAAGTTCCCGGGCGATATGAGACCGCAGTTCTTCTACAACGGTCTCGTTGCAAGAGACGGTAACGGCAAGGCATCCGACTGTATCGCATGCGGTCAGTGCGAAGGTGTCTGCCCCCAGCATCTTCCTATCATCGAGATCCTTAAGGAAGGCGTCGAAAAGTTCGAAGCGCAAGCTTGATCTCATTAAACATAAGTAATTAATAAGGGCTGTCTCAAATCAGATGAGACAGCCTTTTTGTATTGAGACATACCGAAAAAGTCTGCAAAAAGTCTGCAGCTGCGTGACTTTTACTATGACTTTTTCGAGCCGGATATAAAAAATCACACTAAACGTCACAGTGCACCCTGACAATTACTGTGATTTTTCGAAACAAGAGGGCGAAATGCCCACCATAAAAATGCCGGGGCGAGATGCCACAACACTTGGAACAACGTATCAGAGTGAGATCGACTTAAGGTAAGCCTTGACGTCTGCGGCAAATTCATGAGGGTGGTCACCCTGTACGTCGTGATTTGCACCGGGAACAATTACATAACCGGCACCGATCGTCTCGGCGTATTCGATCATGACCTTGTGTGAGCATGCCCAGTCGTCAGAACCTGAGATGAAGTAGACGGGAACTTCATAGTCTGTCATTGTCGTAAGGTCAGCATTAATGCAGACGTCGACAAGACCTCCCTGAAGGTTCATTACTTCTTCCTCACTCATCGTGCTCGTATACCAAAGAAGGTCGTCAGTGCCGAGATAAGGTGATTCCAGTGCGCCCAGGATGACCTGTGAATAATCAGGATACGGGTGATACTGCATTGCGAGATTGGAGACTTCGTTGGAGTTCTCATACGAAGGATCGTTTAAGAATTTCCCGTAAGCTTCCTTCATTGCGGTCGTGTCTTCGCCGGCAGCTTCTGCTATGGCGAGAGCATCTTCATATTCGGATGCAGTGGAAAGTTTATCGTTTACGAACTGGCCGACACCGATGTATGCCGCAACCTTTTCGGGATGGTCATGGACATATGTCGCACCGAGAATTGAGCCGTAAGAGTGGCCGATGATTATGATCTTGTTCTGGCCGAATCTGTCGCGCAGATAATCGGTGAGCGCGTCGACGTCATCCAGTGCCTGCTCGAAGGAAACTGTTGAATTGGATTTGTCGTCGTTTGCGACATAGGTTCTGCCGCAGCCGCGCTGGTCCCAGCTGACGAATGTGTAGTCGTCGATGAGGTCGTTTGAATAAAGATAAGATACGTATGAATCAGGGCTCAACGGACCGCCGTGAAGGAAGAGGATCACAGGGTTGTCCTTGTTCTTGCCGCGGATGGAAACGAACTGCTTCATTCCGTTGATATCAACATAAGTCTGCTCATCAACGCCCTTGAAAGGATTGATGAAGTTGGACAGATAATTGAAGTTTCTCTTTGCGATGTAGAAGATCGAAGTTGCGGTAACGATGATGAGCGGAATCGCGATAACGATCTGGAGCATTCCGACGAGCACTCTGGTGCCGGTCTTTCTCGGAGGTTCGTAGCCTGCCTCACTTCTGTGCGCGAGGTGGATTCCGATGTGGCCGAGACCGAGTATCAGTGACGCGATGACGATGAAAAGATTTGCTGCGTAGATTCCGAGAAGGAATATGGCGATTACGGGAAGAGTTGCGCCTGCTACAGGGAATCCTGCAAATGAGGAGTACATGTCGAGCATGGTCTTCTTGCTTCTGAAATACTTGAGCCAGTAGAACTCATAGAGGAGCATGCAGAAGAAAGATGCGATGAGCCATCCGATCCACCATGACGTAGGTCTTACGTTGGTGTCTGTGGTGAGGAGGATCAGGCATGAGACGAGCACTTCGCCAACGCGCTCAAAACCCAGCAGGATCTTGTTCTCGTTCTTTGCGTATTCATCATATCCTTCAGGCTTGTTTTTCGCCCAGATGATATTGGGGATAAACAACATCGCGAGATATATCAGTCCGACATATGAAAATCCAAAATGTATCATTAAGAACTCCCGTAAATTAATCTTCACTATTATACCAACATTCAGAATGTATAAAATAATCAACAAATAAGTC
>CAMYXF010000033.1 GCA_947303185.1 uncultured Clostridia bacterium
GTGAAGAGCAGGGCATGGATGTCTATATCTTCAGCGGCGACCACGACGATTTCCAACTTATCTCCGACAAGGTATCGGTAATAATGCCGCAGTCCGGAAAGGGCAAGGAACCCCGTGTACTGTTTGACAGGAAGATGTTCGAAGAAACTTATGGAGTAAAGCCTGAAGTATTCGTTCAGGTTAAAGCTCTCATGGGTGATAACTCAGATAACATCAAAGGTGTTGAGAAAGTCGGTGAGAAGACTGCATTTAAGCTTATTGCTGACTATGGTTCTTGTGACGGAGTTTATGAGAATGCCGATAAATTGTCTCCTGCATTAAGAGAGAGGATTAAGGCTTCCAGAGAGCTTCTTGATCTTAACCTCAAGCTCTGTAAGATCGACAGGGAGAGTCCTGTTGAGTTCGGCGCAAAGGATACTGCTTATCCATCAGAGACCAGGGATCTATCCGCGATGTCCGGCGCGTTAAACCGTCTTGCTTTAAGATCTCTTCTTAAAAAACTTGATCTCGAGAATGTAAAGCCTTCAGGATTTGAACCTGCCGGTGATGTCGATGAATTCGTATGCAAGATCTCATCAGAGGTAACTGATGCGCTTAAGGGCGGACTTAAGATCGTTTATGAAGTTCCTTCAACTTTTGATTTTGAGGATCTTAACTGCGGAATTGATTTTGTTGACATTCCTTCAGGTGCGAAGGCCGTTCTTCTTGACTGGTCTTTAAAGACTGTTTATGTAATCAGTCCTGAAGATTTTAATAAGTTAAGTCTTGGGAAAAACGTTTTCCCTGTATCTTACAGCTATAAAGACAGGTCAAAGTTTATCAAGGAACCTCTGGTTTCCGTTAAGTCTGTTTTTGATTGTGAGATCGCAGGATATGTATTGAATATCCTGTCTGGCAAGCCTGATCTTCAAAGGCTCTATGAGAGTGTCTTGCAGACTGCTTATCCCGTCGAAGATAAGAAGGGACCTGTTAAGCAGCTTTCTTTGTTTGATGAGATAGTTGATGATGACGGTTCATCAAAAGTTGAAGAATGTGCTGAAAAGCTCCTGGCTGTAATGGCTATTGCAAAGGTCATGAACAGGGACATCGAAAAGGACAAAGACCTCAAGAGTCTTCTTTATGAGATAGAATTCCCGCTTGTTATTACTTTGGATAAGATCGAGCGTAACGGAATGCACGTTTCAGGCGAAAGACTTTCTGAGCTTCACAGCGAATATACAAAGCGCCTGGAGGACATCAGCGCCCGCGTTTATGACGAATGCGGCACTGAGTTCAATATCTCTTCGCCTAAGCAGCTTGCTGATGTTCTATATGGAGAGAAGTATCTGAATCTTCCTTCAGGAAAGAAGGGTAAGAGCGGAGATTTCTCTACCGGTATTGAGGAACTTAACAGATTAAGGAAGTATTCTCCGGCTATCGATTACATCATTAAATACCGTGAGCTTTCAAAGCTCGATTCTACATATGCTTTGGGTCTTGCTCGTGCCATAAAGAGCGATTCCAGGATCCACACTACATTTACTCAGGCAATGACGAATACGGGAAGACTCTCATCTACAGAGCCTAACCTGCAGAACATTCCGGTAAGAACAGATGAAGGTTCACGTCTCCGTGAAGCTTTTACAGCCGAAGAAGGCAAGATCCTGGTAGATGCTGACTATTCGCAGATCGAATTAAGACTTCTTGCTGCTTTGAGCGGAGATGAAGTTATGTGCTCTGCGTTCCTTGACGGTGAAGACATCCACAAGAGAACAGCTGCTAAGGTTTACGGCGTATCTGAAGACATGGTCACGCATAAGATGCGTGCTACCGCCAAGACCGTTAACTTCAGTATCATTTATGGCATTTCCGATTACGGTCTTGCTCAGGACCTCGGCATCGGTTACAAGGAAGCAGCGGATCTCATTAAGGAGTATGGCAATCAGTTCCCCGGCGTTACGGCTTATCTTGAAGACCTTAAAAAGTCAGGTGAGGAGAAAGGTTTTGCAGTAACCATGTACGGCAGAAAGAGGATCCTCAATGAGCTTAAGAGCCAGAACAGGAATATTAAGAATTTCGGTTACAGAGCTGCTATGAATACACCTATTCAGGGTACAGCTGCTGACATTATCAAGATCGCAATGAACCGTGTCAGCAAGGCGTTGGAAGAGAAGCTTCCTTCTGCAAAACTTGTAATGCAGGTTCACGACGAACTCATCTGTGAATGTGATATAAACGATAAAGACCTTTGCGCATCTATTCTTAAGAGTGAGATGGAAGCTGCTGCTTCACTTAGTGTTCCTCTTCTTGCTGAGGTCGGATTCGGTAAGGACTGGCTGGAGGCAAAATAATGTTTGTATTAGGAATTACAGGCGGAATTGGAAGCGGCAAGAGCACTGTATCAGGACTTCTTGCAGAAAGAGGACTTCTTGTCCTTGATGCTGATGAGATCTCCAGATCGGTTACAGCTGCAGGCGGCAGGGCTATGCCTGAGATTGCTGCAACCTTTGGTAAAAAAGTCGTTACGGCAAGCGGTGCTCTTAACAGACGCGTTATGTCTGATATCGCATTCGGAGACAAGAAGAAACTTGATGATCTTAGTAACATCATCCACAGACATGTTTTCGAGCAGATCGAAGAGACTCTTGCAAAGGAAAAAGAGAAGGGTTCCAAGTGCGTAGTTCTTGATGTACCGATCCCTGTTAATAAATTCCGTGAACTCTGCAATCAGATCTGGGTCGTAACCTGTGATAAGGATGTCCGTCTTGCAAGACTTCAGAAGCGCGGTATGGAGAAGGAAGAAGCAGAGCGCAGGATCGCCGTACAGATGACTGACGATGAGTATTGTGAGCTCGGTGACCATTCGATAGATAATTCCTGGGATCTCGAAGATCTAAAAGATAAGGTTGAAGTCCTTATCCGCGAACAGCTTTATGAGAGAGGAATCAGGATATGAATATTGCTGCAGTCATTACGGCATCTGTATTTCTTGCTGTTTCCCTTGCAATACTTATCTATCTGTTTTTAGGTAAGAGTGAATTCTGCAAAGGAAAGTTCAGAAACTTTTTCAGAGCATGCTGCGGCGTTTATGTTTCCGGTGCTTTGCTTGTATTCGTATTCACGCTGATAATGAAAGGACTTCCGGTTGCATTTGTTGTAATATCTGACATTACTGTTCTATGTGTATTTATCTTTACAGTCGCTCTTATTTATTTCATGACCAGAAAACTTGTACAGATGGCTGAAAATGCCGGTCACGCTAATGAAGAATCAGGAAACAAAGATAACAAGTAAGAAGCCCGGGGTCTTATTAAAGATCCTTCTCGTGCTGGTTATTATCGGCTTTCTTGGTTTGGCCGCACTTGGACTGATGAATATTCATGTTTATAACAGCAGTTCTCCTGATGTTTATTCTTTGGAGTCATTTACATCTTCATCAGTTTCTTCGGATGCTCATTATGATGCGGTCATCGTATTGGGATGTGCTGTATGGGAGGGCGGAGTTGCAAGTCCGATGCTTGCTGACAGACTTCGCACAGCGGCAGCAGTATTTAAGACCGGTTGTGCCGATTATGTTCTGGTAACAGGTGACAGTGAGAATCCCGAAGATTACGACGAGACCGGTTGTATGAAGGAATTCCTTATCAATGAAGGCATTTCTGAATCAGATATCTTATGTGATCCTTTGGGGCTTTCCACTTACGATTCTATGCTCAGGGCAGTTACATTATTTAATGTTAAGTCAGCCGTAGTGGTTACGACGGGCTTCCATTGCGAGCGCTCTGTTTACGACGCACGTAATTTCGGTATAGAATCTGTAGGTGTTGAGGCTATAAATTCAGGTTATGTTATCAGACAGTATAATTACTACAGAGAGTTTATTGCACGCGGCAAGGATTTTGTATTCATGCTGATCAAGCCTGGTTACTGATCATTTGAGGTAGGGGATAATGGATTCTAAGAGCACTAAAAAATTGCCTTCTTATATCGGCGGCGTATTTGCCGTTATCACAGGCTTGTTCTTTATATTTTTCCCGGAGATATCTTCAGGTGTCATCGGATTATTGTTCGGTGTTGTTTTGTTTGTAGCAGGACTTGCCGAAGTGATAGGTTACATTATCTCGATCAAGCAGTTCAGGGAAGAGAATTACGGTAAAGCAGCAGGAGCTGAGATCGTGCTCGTATACTCGATTGTTATTATGGTAATCGGTATCGTTTTTATCTTAAAACGCGAATTTGTCTTGCAGCTTCTGGCAACGTTAGTCGGTTTATTCTTCATTATCGACGGAATCGTTAAGCTCAGACAGGAGATATTCCTGTTTACTAAGAAAAACATGTACAGTTTTGTTTTGCTTGGACTTGCAATAGCTTTAATCATTGCCGGCATTGCATTGCTCGTTAATCCGTTTAAAGGAACAAGTAACATTATCGTGTTCTCCGGTGTGTGCTTTATTGTAAGCGGATTTGAATCCATATTTCTCACTATGGCTAAGAGAAAGGAAAACAAAACCCGCAAAGGCTGATCCTTTACGGGTTGTTATTTGTTTTCTTGTTTTCGAAAAGTTAAATCAGACGTTGAATCTGAATACTACGACGTCGCCGTCCTTCATGACGTATTCTTTACCTTCTGATCTTACAAGGCCCTTTTCCTTTGCTGCATTGTATGTGCCGTTAGCGATAAGGTCATCGTAAGCAACAACTTCTGCTCTGATGAATCCTCTTTCGAAGTCTGAGTGGATCTTTCCTGCAGCCTGGGGAGCCTTTGTGCCTTTCTTGATAGTCCATGCACGAACTTCCTTGGGGCCTGCTGTAAGGAATGAGATGAGACCAAGAAGTGAATAGGATGCATTGATCATCTGATCAAGACCAGCACTCTCGATGCCAAGGTCTTCAAGGAACATCTCGCGGTCTTCAGGTGAAAGCTCGCCAAGTTCTTCCTCGATCTTAGCTGAGATTACGACAACTCCGGAACCTTCTTTGGAAGCGATGTCCTTAACAACCTGAACGTAAGGAATGTCTTCCTTCTTCTTGATGTCGTCCTCTGCGATGTTTGCGCAGTAAAGAACGGGCTTCATGGAGATGAGCTGGAGTTCTCTTGTATATTCGAGCTCGTCATCTTCGAATGTGAGAGATCTTGCAGACTTGCCTTCAGCGAGGCAATCGTAGATTCTTTCATAAACGGCGAGTTCCTTGGCAAATGCCTTGTCGCCGCCTTTCATCATCTTCTTTGTGCGGTCGATTCTCTTTTCCATGATCTCAAGGTCAGAGAGGATGAGCTCGACGTCGATAGTTGCGATATCGCCTGCAGGGTCAGCGTGGCCGTTAACGTGGATAACGTCAGGATCATCGAAGCATCTTACAACGTGAACGATAGCGTCGCACTCTCTGATGTTTGAAAGGAACTTGTTTCCAAGACCTTCACCCTTGGATGCGCCTGCAACAAGACCTGCGATGTCAACGAATTCGACAACAGCGGGTGTGTATTTCTCAGGATTATAGATCTCAGCGAGTTTGTCGAGTCTCTGGTCGGGAACGGAAACTACGCCTACGTTAGGTTCGATAGTGCAGAAAGGATAGTTTGCTGCTTCAGCACCGGCTCTTGTGATTGCGTTAAAGAGTGTGCTCTTACCAACATTAGGAAGTCCAACGATTCCAAGCTTCATATATTTACCTCTTATTTTCTTTTTTGCGTCCATATTTTAGCACATTCAAATGCTAATACTTTGTAGGTTCTTTGTCGGTTTTTGTCAGGTGATTGTATGCTCTTTTGTAGGTTTTCGTAATAATTCGTCCGGTTTGTCGGTTTTTGTCTGAAATCTTGTCGGAAAACGTGTCGGTTTCTTGCGATGCTTTTGCCCTTATATTCTGATTTCAAACGGCTTATTCTGCTTGTTAAAAGGAGGATATGACCATGACTTCAAAACCAAACGTTGCCACTTTATATTCAAGCTTCGCGTCAGGTTCTGATGCCACGCTTTCACTTATTGAAGTATCAATCTCGCCGGGTATTCCGACATTCTCGGTTATAGGCCTTTGCGATTCATCCATAAGAGAATCCGAAGGAAGGTTAAGGTCTGCATTTAATTCAGCCGGATTTACCATGCCTAAGGGACATATCACAGTCGGTATCAGTCCTGCATATATGAGGAAGACCGGAACAGGCTTTGATCTTGCGCTGGCTTTGGGAATCCTGTTTGCTTCAGGACAGTTATATCTGCCTGCAGGAAAAAGAATATATGCCGAAGGTGAATTGTCTCTGGGCGGTGAGGTTAAATCCACCCCCGGTTCATGTATCAGGCTTAAGACTGTCAGTGATATGGATTTTGATTACAAGATCATTCCCGGAAACGAGTCGGTAAGCGCTGCCATAGCAGGCGTTATGGGACAGGCGATAAACAATCTGACTGAACTGAATGCTATTTTCGACGGGAATGAATATAAGGAATCTATATTTAGATTTGAACCGGATCCGTCTGCTGACGATTTTCTGGATATATCGCTTCTTAAAGGCCAGGAGAAGACCAAAAGAGCTTTACTAATCAGTGCGGCGGGATTTCATAACATCATTTTGCTCGGGAGTCCTGGCAGCGGTAAGACGATGGCAGGAAAGATCCTGTCAGGATTATTGCCGAAGCTGAGCAGGGATGAGTTATCTGATGTTTATTCGCTGTCAGAACTTATAGAAGGTGAATCCGTGAAGATATCTTTTGACAGGCCTGTCCGAATGATCGGTCCAAATACTACTGTTGGAAAGCTTCTTGGAAATACACAGTCCGTTACTCCGGGTGAGATGGCGCTGGCAAATAAAGGCATTCTCTTTGCTGACGAACTTCCGCTATATAAAACAGAAGTACTGGACTTCTTAAGAGCACCGTTGGAAGAACGTGCGGTGCATATGACTAAAAAGGGTGTTTTATATTCGTATGATGCGGATTGCATTTTTCTTGGTACCGGCAATCCCTGTAAGTGCGGCCAGTTTTATGAGAAAGGCAGCAAATGCAGATGCACGATGAACGAGGTTAACAGGTATCTGTCCAAACTTAGCGGTCCGTTTATGGAAAGGATCGATATCTTGAGCGAGATGAGGTCCATATCAGGCACTGACATGGCAAGCATTTATACAGATGCGCCAGGATCAGAGAGCCCTGAATACAGAGATATCGTTGAAAGATGCTGGCATAAAGAACACGAACGTTATGGCATCAGATTTCTAAATGCCAATTTCCCTGATGCTGATATTAAAGATGCGATGAGGATACCTGACAGTGTTGTTAAGTATGCGTCTGACCTGTCGGAGAAAGGCTTTTTCTCGGCACGCGGGTTTACGAGGATATTAAGAGTTGCAAGGACGATAGCTGATATCAATGATTCGGATGATGTGACCATAGAAGATGTATCGGAAGCAGCTCAATTCAGAAAGAGAGGTTCATGATGTTCGATTATACGGAAAACATAAAAAGTGATTTCTTCTATTCAGCCATGATGCTGAATTCTGATATGACATTTAAAACGATAAATGACCTGACCGAACATAATGCGATACTCGATTACCGTGGTCTGCATAATCTTGATCTGCTGAATGAGATCGTTAAGGGTAACTACGACCTTAAGCCTGATACGGTCCACAAAGTTAAGAATCTTATTGATTCGTTCAAGGATATAGAGAAGATTGCCAGAACTTATAATCAGATAGCTACGGCCAATAATATCGGAGTGATCTCATGTCTCGACAAATACTATCCATATAACTGGAAGAATCTAAGCGGCATGCCTAAAGTGTTCTACTTCTGCGGTAATTACAGCATTATTGAACGCATGACTCTGGGAGGTTCTGTTGCTGTGGTCGGATCCAGAAGCCCAAGCAGATATGCCGAGTACGCGACAGATAACATCTGTAAAGCGTTGGGAGATAAGGGAATCACCATTGTTTCCGGTATGGCATACGGGATAGACCGACATGCACATATCTCATCTTTAAACACTGATGGCGGTACGGTTGCAGTGCTTGCCGGCGGTGTCGATAACATTTACCCTCCGAAGAACAGCGATATATATGAGCTGATAAAGAATAACGGAGTGATAATATCCGAGATGCCTCCCGGCCAGAAGCCGCTGAGACAGTATTTCCCTTCAAGGAACAGACTGATAGCAGGACTTTCGGACTGTACTCTCGTTATGGAAGCCGGAAGTGTATCAGGAACGCTTCATACGGCATCTTTTGCTGCCAGCCAGGGTAAAGAAGTGTTTGTTCTTCCTAATAACATCTACTATGAGAATGCTTTAGGCGGATTAAAGCTTCTTGAAGACGGTGGTAATGTACTGTTAAACGCTGAAAGTGTAATAGACAGCGTCGCCAGAAGCCTGATGTATAAAAGAATGGATATGGGATGTCCGGCAGAACTTTACTATCAGGATCAGTTAAGGGATGATTTCTCAGATCAGGCTAATATAGATGCTTTGAGGGAACTTGCAAAAGTTAAGCCTGAAGTTCTAACAGATGATAACTGGAAAGCTCTGATAAAAGATTCGTTGACGCTTAAGCCCATGTGCGCCGATGAACTGTGCGTGCTTACAACGTTGCCGTTTTATAAAGTTTCGAAGCTGTTGACAGAACTCGAACTTAATGGGACAGTATGTCAGGATAAAGGGAAGTACTCGTTGACATTTGTATAATGATGATATATTTTTAATTAAAAATATAGAGGGGTATTCCATGGGCAAAAAATTAGTAATAGTTGAGTCTCCTGCCAAGTCAAAGACGATTGGCAGATATCTTGGCAGCGATTATATTATCTCGGCTTCTTTAGGCCATATCAGAGATCTTCCTTCAGGAAATCTCGGTGTAGACGTTAAGAATAACTTCAAGCCTTTATACATCACAATGAAAGGAAAAGAGAAGGTCGTAAGAGATCTTAAGCTCCTGGCAGCCGATGCCGACGAGATCTTACTCGCAACCGACCCTGACCGCGAGGGTGAAGCAATTGCATGGCATCTTGCCAAGGTTTTGAAGATCGATCCGGATTCAAAGTGCAGGATCACATTTAACGAGATCACAAAGTCAGCAGTTCAGGAAGCTATCAAGAATCCGAGAACTATCAATATGAATCTTGCCAATGCTCAGCAGGCAAGAAGAATCCTTGACCGTCTTGTAGGTTATGAATTGAGCCCTCTGCTCTGGAAGAAGATCCGTAAGGGCCTTTCTGCAGGAAGAGTTCAGTCTGTTGCTACAAAGATCGTTATGGACAGAGATGCAGAGATTGATGCATTTAAGCCTGAAGAATACTGGCTCATCAAGGCTCTTGTTACACCCGGAAAGAATACTGACAAGTTTGTTCTCGGTTATTACGGAGTTATGGAGAGCGACGGCAAGGTTAGAAAGGATGACCTCAAGTGTCTTGAAGATGCACAGGAAGTTCTTGATGCAGTTGGCAGCGGTCCTCTTGTAGTTGATTCCATCAAGAAGGGTAAGAAGGAACGTAATCCGTATCCTCCTTTTACTACATCAACATTGCAGCAGGAAGCTTCAAAGAGACTCGGTTTCTCTTCTAAGAAGACAATGTCCATTGCACAGCAGCTCTACGAGGGTGTTGAGATCGCAGGCGCAGGCCAGACAGCTCTCGTATCCTATATCAGAACAGACTCCGTACGTATTTCCGAAGAGGCTGTAGCTGCAGCTAAGGACATCATCAAGACAAGATTCGGAAGTGAGTACTGCTCACCCGTTAAGAGACAGTATAAGAATAAGAACTCTGCTCAAGATGCTCACGAAGCTATCAGACCTACACACTTCGATCTTGATCCCAGAGACATAAAATCGTCTCTTTCTAACGATCAGTACAAGCTCTATCAGCTTATCTGGGACAGATTCCTTGCTACGCAGATGGCAGCTTGCAAGCTCGATACAGTTACATGCCAGGCTTCCTGCAATAACAGAGTGTTCAGAGCAGTAGGTGAGACAGTTACATTCAAGGGATTCCTCGTTCTTTACGATGATATCGCTGAAGATACAAACAAGAATGACGAGCAGGACGGCAAGGCAACAATACCTCCGCTTGAAGACGGCATGAAGCTTGAGCTTCTTGACCTTAAGTCAATGCAGAAGTTCACGACTCCGCCGCCGCACTATACAGAAGCTACACTTATCAAGGCTCTTGAAGAATATGGTATCGGCAGACCTTCAACATATGCTCCTACAATCTCCACGATCCTTGACCGTAAGTATATTGAGAAGAACGGAAGACTTCTCCAGATCACTGATCTCGGTAAGATCGTTACCAACATGCTTTCCGAGAACTTCAGCGAGATCGTAGACCTCTCGTTTACGGCTGACATGGAGAACAAGCTTGACGAAGTAGAAGAAGGTAAGGAAGAATGGGAACACGTTCTTAATGTCTTCTATCCTGAATTCAACACTCAGATCAAGGCTGCCCAGGAATCTATCGATAAGATCACATTCGAGCCTGAGAAGACCGGTGAGGTTTGCCCGCAGTGCGGAGCAGAGCTCGTTTACAAGGAAGGGAGATACGGCAAATTCATTGCATGCTCCAACTTCCCTGAGTGCAACTACACAAAGAACATCGTTGTTTACGCAAAGGGTACTTGCCCCAAGTGCGGTTCAGGTCTTCTTGTACACAAGTCTAAGAAATACAGAAACAAGTCTTTCTATACATGCGACAAGCAGGGTTCTGATCCCAACTGTGATTTCATCTCATGGGATCTCCCGATCGACGGTAAGGTTTGCCCTGAGTGCGGCGCCTACATGGTGTTAAAGCACTTCGGCAAGAAGGCTTACCCCAGATGCTCCAACAAAGACTGCGTATCCAACGCAAAAAAGACAAGAAAGTCTTCAGAAGACAAGAAGAGTGAAGATGACGAATAATCCTACGGTCACCATTATCGGCGCAGGTCTTGCAGGCTCTGAGGCTGCCAATATCTGCGCCAGAGCGGGCGTTCATGTAAAGCTTTATGAGATGAAGCCTGTTAAGTACAGCCCTGCGCATCATTCTCAGAATTTTGCAGAGCTCGTTTGCAGTAACTCATTAAGAGCTGCTTCAAGAGAGAATGCTATAGGTCTTCTTAAAGAAGAACTTAGAAGACTTGGTTCTCTTATTATGGAATCTGCTGACAGGGCAAGTATTCCTGCCGGCGGAGCTTTGGCCGTAGACAGAGATGAATTTTCAGGTTATATCACTGAATCGATCAGGAATAACCCTTTAATCGAAGTCATTAATGCGGAAGTTCCGAAGATTCCTGAAACAGGTATCGTAATAGTTGCTACCGGACCTCTTACTGAAGGAGATCTTTTTGAAGATATCCTCAAAGTAACCGGTGATACATCAGGACTTCATTTCTTTGACAGCGCAGCACCTATCGTTACAGGCGATTCCATTGATATGTCCAAGGCTTTCAGAGCTTCAAGATACGGTAAGGGCGGAGACGATTATATCAACTGCCCGATGACCAAAGAGGAATATCTGGCGTTCAGGGAAGAACTTGTAAACGCCGAGAGGGCAGAGGTTAAAAACTTTGACCGTGAGATCGTATTCGAAGGCTGTATGCCTATTGAAGTCATGGCTCAAAGAGGCGTTGATACCATGAGATTCGGTCCGTTAAAGCCGGTCGGATTGGTTGACCCCAAGACAGGTATGGAGCCTTACGCATGTCTGCAGCTCCGTCAGGATGACCGCGCTAAGACTATGTATAATCTCGTTGGTTTCCAGACAAGACTTAAGTGGCCTGAACAGAAGCGTGTCTTCGGCATGATCCCTGGTCTTGAGAATGCTGAATATACCAGATACGGCGTTATGCACCGTAATACATTCCTTAATTCGCCCAAGTATCTCTCATCTCATTACAGTCTGAGAGAAAAGCCTGATATATTCTTTGCAGGCCAGATGACAGGTGTTGAAGGTTATATCGAATCAACGGCTTCCGGTTTCATGGCAGGATTCTATGCTGCCCAGAGAGCTCTTGGTATTGAACCCACATATGAACCTGATGCATGCACGGTTATCGGTTCGATGGCTTTGTATGTTTCAGATCCTCATATCAAGAAGTTCCAGCCCATGAATGCTAACTTCGGTATCGTAACACCGATCGAAGGCAGATTTAAGGGTAAGACAGGCAAGAAGGATAAGAATAACGCTATTGCCGACAGAGCATTAGAGCATCTTGAGTTATTCGAGACGAGCGTTGAAGCGCTGACTACTAAATAATCTTCTATGCCGGAGTTTGATCCTGAAGTTTCGAATAAACCAAAAGGACCAATAGCCAGGTTCTTTGTTTTAGGGTGGTCTAATCTTGTCAGACTGATGGCATCCAATGCTTTGTATATCATCTTCAATATTCCTGCGATAATTCTCGCAGGTATTGTTGCGATGTATTTCGTTCCGTGGATTGCTCCGCATTTCATTGACGTAAATTCATACATTGATCCTGTTACGGGTAATGATGACGGAGTATTCCAGTTTGCATTTTTCCTGGTATTCTTCCTGATAACGTTCCTGATATCAAGCACGCTTATCTGCATCGGTCCGTTTCAGACAGGCTTTGCACAGGTTTATAAAGATATTCTCAATGAAAGTTCGGTATCGTTCTTTTCGAGCTTTAAGACAGGCCTTCGCAATAACTGGAAAAAAGGTCTTGTATCAATGATTATAAGCATTGTGTTGACGCCTGTATTGCTGCTCGCGATCGGTTTTTATCTTAATTTCCAGTCTGGAATAGGCACCTTAATTGCTGCGATATTCATCGTGTTGCTGTTTGCTCTGATATTGGTTCAGAATTTTGTTTATACGCTTATCGTATCTACAGATCTTAAGCTTACCAGGATATATAAGAACGCATTGCTTTTTGTTCTTATCAGATTTGTTCCTTGCCTTGGTATCAGCCTTATCGTAATCCTTTTCTATGTGATCATTCCGTTTATTCTTCTGATGTCGGCTTCTTATCTGACGCTTGGAATATTCATGTTTCTTTATTCGTTCTTTGTTATCTCCTGGGTACAGTACTTTATCTCGTTTTATACCGGAAGACTTATTGAGAAATACGTTGCTAAGGAAGAGTAATTGTAAGAAAAAGATGATAAATCTTCTGATTATGAGATAATTGTATTATTCTAAAGAAGATTCCCGTGAATAAAGGCAGGTCGGCAGGGTATAAGCAATGTATGATTTCAGTCTATTAACAGATGAAACCGTTCGTGCAATAATCATTGGCCTTATACTGTTTGCTGTAGCTTTCGTATCTTTTGTCGTTGTAGCGCTTTTTACGCTCTTCAAGACCAATATCTATAAAACCAGGCACAAAGAGAAAATAAACCTTTTCTGTGATGTTGCTTATTTCCATGAAAAAGGTAAGAGAGAAGATCAGGAAGATTCGATCTACATCTCACCGATGGACAAACTTGAACATACAGGCCTTGTTGCCGCGTGTTCAGACGGAATGGGCGGCCTTTTAAACGGTGAAGTTGTATCAAAGTTCGTTACGGATTCGCTTCGCGAGCACTATCCTTATCAGTTTGATGCGCAAGCTGATAATGCAGCGATAATTACTGATATTTCAAATCAGGTCTATGAGCAGTATCACCTGGGAGCCGGCGCTACGCTTGTAATGGTACACATTCTTGATGATTACATGAACTTCTATAGTCTGGGCGACAGTAACATAATTCTGATCCGTAATAACCGTGCGACGCTCCTTAATCAGAAGCAGAACTACGTAACTCTCATGATCAGAAAACTCGCTGAAGGCGGTCTTGATACAACTGATGCATATAAGGACTCAAGGGCAAAAGGTCTTATCGATTTTGTAGGCAATCTTAACTGCAAAGTTCAGATGACTACACGTCCTTTAAGACTGATCGAAAATGACATCATCATCGTAAGTTCTGACGGCGTTACTGATTCCATGCCGCTTAACAGGATTGTAAATCACATTCATTTTGATCAGAATGCGACAGGTATTGCCAGAACCATAAAGTATGGTGTCAGATCCAGAAAGAATCCGAGACAGGATAACTATTCTGCCGTAGTCATTAAGATGAAGAGGAGCTTTATTTGATAGAGTATTACACATTCAAGCACAGAGGTGCCGACGAAGAATACAGGGATGAAGTCTTCTTAAGACTTGTCCCCAATCTTACCGTTGCCATCTTTAACGGTAGTAAACTCGATTCGCCGAAGAGCCAGGCTTTGCTTTTCTCTGAGATCTTAAGCAGTGATGAGGGTAGCAAGGGAATTGATTATCTTAATGGCATTTTTGATGAATGTCTCGATGAAGAATCCGAGTATCTTATCCTGCGAGTTGAGAGCAAGGGAATTGAGAGCATCAGAAGAGGTTCAGTCTGTGCGAAGATCGTAAGGTATGGACAGATAAGCCTTCTGCCGAACGGATATTTCGGATTGTCTTCTGATGACAGGATCGTATGCGCTACGTCCAATTTCTTCAAGTATCTTAATGATGAAGGCATCCTTGCCGATGCTCTCGTTGCAGGTACCTGTGATGACTGGATGAACATGATGGTACGCCGTATCTCAGATCAGACTCAGCTAAAGTGCGGAAATCTGTCGGCTGTTACCCTTAAGTTAAACAGTTAATTTCCGTTTGTATGGCTTTCAAGCGCAAGCTTGATTATTCTTCTTGCAGATCTCTCAATATCTTCCTTTGTAATCAGACCTTTCTTTAAAGCCTTTCTGATCTTGGAAGGAATCATCGGAGTACCCGGCATGATAAGATCGGTGCCTGCCTTGCAGCAGAGTTCATCCAGGCTCTCGTCGTGACCTGTTGCAAACCAGTCAGTCATGACGATGCCGTCAAAACCCCATTCGTTTCTTAAGACATTGGTCTGGAGATTGTAATCAAGAGCAGTGTAGACGCCGTTAATCTTGTTATAGCTGCACATCACGCTTCTCGGATGAGCTTTCTTAACTGCGATCTTAAATGCCTTGAAATAGATCTCTCTTAACGTTTTCTCATCAAGATTTGAAGAAGATACGTTACGGTCAGTCTCAAGGTTGTTGGCTGCAAAATGCTTTAATGTAACGTAGCATCCTTCGTGGGACTGTACACCCATGGTAATGCTTGCAGCCATGTTGCCGGTGAGGACCGGATCTTCAGAATAGTATTCAAAATTTCTTCCGCACAAAGGATTGCGGTGAATGTTCAGTGCAGGCGCAAGCCAGAATACGACGCCGTATTCTTTCATCTCTTTGCCGACTGCATCTCCCATCTGATAAGCAAGGTCAGTATCCCATGTCTGTGCAACGAGTGTCTCGCAAGGCCATGAAGTGCAGAACTGATAGTATCTGTTATTGCCTGAAACTGTTTCCGTTCCGGCTAACTTATGAGTCTTTCTTATGGATGAAGGAAGTGTAGGAACAGCATAGAGGTTATGTCCGGGTTTCCTCGAGACTCTGGTGAGATTGATTCCCTGAGGACCGTCTGCCATTGGCATTGCATCAACGCCTTTGTGGAACAGTTTTGAAGTTGTATATCCTACGGCGCCGAAAACCCTGTGACGGAAAGGTCCGAAGTAAGTTCTTCCGACAATAAGATGAGTCATGTCTTTAATTGAAAGACCGGAAACGATACTGTCGATCTTTTCGCTTCGTTCCATATCAGGAACATCGTAATTATGGGCTACGGTGTTTATATCCGATGAACTTAAAGTAACGTAGGGAAGGAACAAAGATACGATAGCGTTTTTATCCTGAGGTAAGAAGTCGATCTTCCTTTCAGGGGTGAACATAGACTTAACGTTCTCTGTTACGCATTCTTCGTCAAGAACGACCATGCATTCGGGATTGCCGTTTAAGGAGATAAGGTATTCGCCTTTTTCGAGTACGAAGCAGGAAGCGTCTTTATCGAAGCTTGCAAAGCAGGTGAGATCGAACTCCATTGTAACAAGCTCTGATTCGCCGGGTTCAAGCAATGAAGACTTTGCAAATGCTGCAAGGCTTCTGACTTCACGTATGTGATGGCTGTCAGGATAAGACAGATAGAGCATCAGGACTTCGCGGCCTGCAACTTTACCTGTATTGGTAACGGATGCACTAACCGTAATGACAGGACCGTTGTTTGTAATGGAATCGTATTTGGTCTTAAATTCCGTATAGCTTAATCCGTATCCGAAAGGGTATCTCGGATCGATGTCGCTTTTATCAAACCAGCGGTAGCCTACAAAGATGCCTTCTCTGTAATCTTCCTGATGCTTCTCGGGATTCTTTGCAGAGAAAGTATCAGAGCAGGGATAATCTTCATAGGAATCAGCCCATGTATCTGCCAGGCGTCCGGAAGGGTTAACGTTGCCGACAATAATGTCAGCTAATGCGTTACCTGTTTCCATGCCGCCCTGCATAAGCAGAACTACTGCAGAGAACTTGATCGAATCAAGGAATTTGAGATCGATAACACTGCCCGTGTTAAGAACGAGTATAGTATCAAGGTGATGCTCAGTGATTGAAAGCATCAGTTCCTTTTCTTCTTCGGTAATGTAGTAGTCGCCGGGAATGTCTTTACGGTCAGAACCTTCGCCGGCCTGTCTTGTAAGAACATAAATAGCTGTGTCGCAAATGGTATCTGAAGAATCAAGTGTTCTTCCGGCAGGCAGATAAAACGGGTTATCTGCAGCATAATCCATGCGTTTTGCAACCGGAACTTTCTTCATTGCCTTGGAAAGTTTCTGCTGATATTCAGTATGCTCCTTATCGAAAAGAACATCATATTCATTAAGCCATTTTTCAGATGTTATTTCTAAACCTGCAGCTCTTAATCCTTCTTCGACGGTTACACAGTATCTTGGGTTATTTTCACCGGAACCTGTTCCTCCGAAAGAAGTGTGACGTGCGCCTGCTCCATATAAAGCGACCTTTTTGGCTTTGAGAGGGAGGATGCCTTTATTCTCGAGCAGCACAATACCTTCTGCACAGATCTTTCTGGCAAGTTCACAGTGTGCTGTTTCACGCTCGCTTATAGCGGGAGAGGTTGATGCGTAGATAACCGGCTTCATAGTATCAGCCCAATCTCTCGTAGAATTCTTTTCTGAAGTCTCCCAGTCTGTCTTCAGCGATTGCCTGACGGATTCTCTCCATGAGCATCAGGAGGAAGTAGATGTTGTGGTAAGTGCAAAGTCTTAAGCCGAACATCTCGTTTGCCTTGATAAGATGTCTTACATATGCGCTTGTGAAGTTTGTGCACGCATAGCAGTTACAGTCAGGATCCATAGGACCGAAATCTTCAGCAAACTTTTTGTCTCTGATGATCTTTTTACCGTAATCGGTAAGTATCGTTCCGTGTCTGCCCATTCTTGTGGGGAGAACGCAGTCGAACATGTCAACACCTCTGCATGCGCCTTCGATGAGGTAATCGGGAGTGCCGACACCCATTAAGTATCTGGGCTTTTCTTCAGGCATGAGAGGAACTGTGCAGTCGATCATGTCGAGGAAGAGATTCTTAG
>CAMYXF010000034.1 GCA_947303185.1 uncultured Clostridia bacterium
GACCTTAAGGTCCCCGTATCTTTGGGTGTAATAATGGACGGCAACGGAAGATGGGCCACTAACAGACATCTTCCCAGAAGTGCCGGACATAAAGTCGGTGCAGAGAACCTTAAAGAGCTCTGCCGCAATTGTGTAAGATACGGTGTTAAGTATCTTACTGTTTATGCATTCTCCACCGAGAACTGGTCCAGACCCCAGCCTGAAGTTGACTTTCTTATGAAGCTTTTTGTCGAGCTTTTCGATAAGTACGATGAGGAACTCGCTGAAGAGGGCATCAGAGTCAGATTTACAGGTGACGATTCAGAACTTCCCAAGAGGGTAAGAGAGGTCTGCAAGACAGCCGAGGAGAGATCCAGGAACCGTCCTAATATGCAGCTCATCGTTGCTCTTAACTATGGTGGAAGACGTGAGATCGTAAACAGCTGCCGCCAGCTTGCCGAGAAGGTAAAAGCAGGTGAGATCGAACCTGCTGACATTACTGAGCAGATGCTTTCAGACCATATGTATCTTCCTGACGTACCCGATCCGGAACTCATCATCAGACCGAGCGGCGAGATGAGATTATCCAATTTCTTATTGTGGGAAAGCGCTTATTCCGAATTCTGGGTATCCGATACTTTGTGGCCTGATTTTGGTTACGAAGATCTGACTCAGGCTTTCAGGGATTTTGCATCACGTGACAGACGCTTCGGCGGCTTGTCAAAGAAGGAAAGTAAGACCTAAATTGAGACAGAGAATAATCACAGGTATTATCTTCACTGTTTTGGTACTGTCTTTATTTGTACCTGCGTTGTTTTGGCCTTATACGGGCATTGTAATGCCTGTGATCATAGGTGTTTTCGCATGCATTGAGATGTATAAGGCACTTAAGCACGGCGGCTATAATCCGTCGAGAGTGCTGCTTATTATCGGCATGTCACTGGCGATCCTTATCATAATCTGCGGATTTGTTTTCAACCTTAACATTGAAGGCATAATGTCCCTCTATCTCATTATCGTCTGCATGTATTCTGTATCATGCGGAATCAGTCTTCCTCTTGTAAGACCCAACGAAGAGAAGGCTTTCTTAAACGGAATCTTTACCGGCGGAATGGTGTTCTATATCTCATTCCCGCTGTTCTGCTTTGTCAGTGCGCTGCTTTTCGTACCGCACGGCTGGTTCTATATGGTTATCGGTCTTTTTGCTCCCTGGGCAACAGATACTTTCGCTTACTTTACGGGCGTTGCATTCGGAAAGCATAAGATCGTTCCTCACATTTCACCTAAAAAGACATGGGAAGGCTGTATCGGCGGAGCTGTATTCTGTGCTCTGTCTGTATTGATCTACTCATGCCTTGTTATTTACAGAGTCGAAAACATCGATATGCCCCTTGTTCATTACGGAATTATAATGACATTCCTCGGAATCCTTATCTCCGTAATGTCACAGCTCGGTGACTGGTTCTGCTCGGTTATCAAGAGAAGGACCGGAATCAAGGATTTCGGAAATATCTTCCCGGGACACGGCGGAATGCTGGACAGGTTCGACAGTGCATTCTTCACATTGCCGACGGCACTCCTTCTTGCGATCATTGCAAACAACCTGTTCTAAAGTTAAATTGCTTATCGGATTATTCTTAGGAGTTTAAATATGCGCAGATTATCAATATTGGGTTCCACGGGTTCAATCGGCAAACAGACCCTTGAAGTAGTAAGAAAAGCTCCCGGTGATTTTACTGTTGAGTCGCTTACTTGCGGCAGTGATATTGATACTATTTTCGATCAGATCAAAGAGTTCAGACCCAAGGTCTGCTCTGTTGTTAATGAGAGCAAGGCAATGGAGCTTTCTTCAAGACTTAAGGATGAAGGCATTGAGATCGAAGTCCTTACGGGTGAAGAAGGAAACATTACATGCGCTACTCTGGGCAGCTGCGATACGGTTGTCGGTGCAATTGTAGGATTTGCAGGACTCGTACCCGTATACCACGCTGTTTTAAGCGGCAAGGATATAGCACTTGCCAATAAAGAGACTCTTGTTGCAGGCGGCGACGTTATCATGCCGCTTATCAGGGAGAAGGGCGTTGCAATGCTCCCGATTGACAGTGAGCATTCAGCAATCTGGCAGTGCCTTAAGGGTGAGAAGAGGGAAGATCTCGACAGGATCCTTATCACTGCTTCAGGCGGACCTTTCAGAAGCATGACAAGATCCCAGCTCGAAAACGTTACTTTGCAGGATGCTCTTCATCATCCGACATGGAATATGGGCGGCAAGATCACGATCGATTCTGCAACTATGATGAATAAGGGTCTTGAGATAATTGAAGCTCATCATCTGTATGGAATCGACTGCGATAAGATCGACGTTGTCGTTCATCCGCAGAGCATTATCCATTCCATGATCAGACTTAAGGACGGCTCCGTTCTCGCACAGATGGGCAAGCCTTCCATGGTTCTTCCTATTGAAGTTGCGCTTTACTATCCGGACCGCGGTCCTTCGATCGTAACAGAATTCGATCCTTTCGATGCAGCAATGAATAATCTGACTTTTGAGCCTTGTGATACAGAGGTATTCAGATTGGTAAAGCTTGCTTATGAAGCAGGTAGAAAGGGCGGACTTGTTCCTACAGTTATGAATGCTGCAAATGAATCTGCAGTTATGGCTTATCTTGCAGGCAGCATCAACTTCCTGGGCATCGAGGAGACTGTTTTTGAGACAGTCGAGAAAATGGAATCTTCAATCAGCAGGCTCGACCTGACTATCGATAATATCTGCCAGACTGACAAAGATGCCAGGATCTATGCAGATGAATTATTAAAGGGAAAGATTAAGTAATGAGTATTGTTCGAAGCATTATTTTTGTAATCATAATGCTTGGAGTCCTTGCATCACTGCATGAGCTCGCGCATTTCTGGGTTGCAAAACTGTTAAAGATCAAAGTATATGAAGTATCGCTCTTCGTAGGACCAAAACTTTTATCATGGAAGCGCAAAGGCGTAGATTTCTCGATAAGACTTATCCCTATCGGAGCTTATGTCAGATTCAATGAGATAGACGAAGAAGGATATGTCGTTGAAAGCGATAATCCGGAACTTCTCGTAAACCAGCCTAGATTTAAGAGACTGCTTGTATCTCTTGCAGGCCCTTTTATGAATCTTTTTATCGGTATAGTCACTTTCCTTATCATGTTTGGCGTTATGGGATTTGCCAGCACACAGATCGGTAATCCCGTCATCGGAGCACAGACGGGTGATGTGGCTGCTGAATTTACTCCCGGAGATACGATCAAAGCTATTAATGGTACGAAGGTATACACATCCTTTGACCTTTATTTTGAACTTGAGGCTGATGATCCGGGTGAGGTAATGACAGTTACTCTCAAGTCCCAGGAGACTGGAAAGAACTACGATATCGAACTGACGCCTGTTTTTGTTAAGCGCCCTATGCTTCTTATCTATGCCGGAACTGATACTGAAAGTAATGAGTATCACGGATGGTATGTTAATTCTGTTGATGAGGCACAGAACAAGGGCAATCCGGTCCTTGAGCCTGGTGACTATGTTACCCACATCAATGGCAAGTCAGTAGCAGATGAAGACTTCAATGATTTCTTATTCCATCTTGAAGATCAGGAATACCTTACTGTTACTTATGTCAGAGACGGAGAGTCTTCTGACGTACAGATCATCCCGGAATACGTTGATTATGTTTCTACCAGAGGAATTAGAACATTATCTTACAGAATCGACTCTCCCGAGCATTTTTTCTCCGCGTTAGGTTATGCGGCCAAAATGCCGGCTGCGATCGCCAATATCACAATAAGAGGCATAAAACAGATTATCGCAGGACAGGAAAAAGCTTATAATTTGTTATCGGGCCCCATCGGGATCACAACCATGGTTAACGACGTCGTAAAGGAAGAGGAAGATACTACAGCCGAGAAACTGACTACCCTGATCATGATCAGTGCGGTCATTTCCATAGCATTGGCTTTCTCGAATCTTCTCCCGATTCCGGGCTTGGATGGTATACAGATCGTCTTTATTGTCGTAGAGATGGTTATTGGGCACAAGTTATCCGATAAAGCTGAGCAGAGGCTTACTGTAGCAGGATTCATATTCATCATTCTGCTTTTGATACTTGCTTTTATATCGGATATCTTAAGGATCATTTTCGGTTACTGACCGGTTTAGGAGAGCATTATGACTAAGAAAGTCTTGATCGGTAATGTTGAAGTCGGCGGCGGATCTTCAGTAAAGATCCAGTCAATGAATAACACAGACACGAGAGATGCAAAGGCTACTTTGGCCCAGATTCAGGAGCTTGCCGATAACGGCTGTGATATCACGCGTGTCGCAATTCCTGATATGGAAGCAGCTGAGAGCCTTAAGGAGATTACTTCCAAGTCTCCCATTCCTGTTGTTGCAGACATACATTTCGATTACAGACTTGCTCTTGCGGCAGCCGATAACGGAGCTTCAAAGATAAGGATCAATCCCGGTAATATCGGCGGTCCTGAGAACGTTAAGCTCGTAGCTGATAAGTGTAAAGAGCGCCATATCCCGATCCGTGTCGGGGTTAATTCCGGTTCCATATCCAGAGAGATACTTGCAAAGTATGGCGAGGTTAACGCTGATGCCATGACTGAGAGTGCACTTGGTGCAGTTAAGCTTCTTGAAGATCAGGATTTCGATGACATCGTTATCTCCATCAAGTCATCTTCACCGAAGCTTACTATCGATACCTACAGGATATTATCCAAGTCCTGTGACTATCCGCTTCATGTAGGCGTTACAGAAGCAGGAACTGTCAGGGAAGGTGCAATCAAGTCTGCTGTAGGCATCGGAGCTCTTCTTGCGGAAGGTATCGGTGATACTATCAGAGTTTCTCTTACGGGTAATCCTGTAGATGAAGTAATTACAGCCAAGCAGATCCTTAAAGCTTTGGATCTCAGAGACGGAGGAATCACATTTATCTCGTGTCCGACATGCGGAAGGACACAGGTTCCTTTGATCGAATTGGCAGGACAGATAGAACAGAAGGTCTCAAAACTTCCCTATAACCTGAAGGTTGCCGTAATGGGCTGTGTTGTAAACGGTCCAGGCGAAGCCAGAGAGTGCGACATAGGTATCGCAGGCGGCAAAGACGAATTCGTATTGTTCGAAAAGGGTGTGCCGGTAAGAAAGATCCCGGCATCAGTTGCTGTTGAAGAATTTGTAAGGGAAGTGATCAGAGTTGGAGAAGAAAAGAGTAAAGCTACTTGAACTGTTCAATGTAGATTCAGATAAGTATAAGGATTTAGACGAGCTTTATGTAGTAAAGGTTGATATCTACAAAGCTAAAGCGTCTATCAACATTATTCTTGAAGGTATAGATTCTCTTAAGTACAACAACAGTGTTGTTGCTTTGGTAAGTGAGCTTGAGAAGGATTTCGGTACAAAGGTTAACTTTTGTTTTAACGGTTTTACCGATACCAATCTTCCTGATGCTTACAGTAATATCGAGAGTCTCATAAGATACTATGCTGCCCGTGACGGAGAAGGTGCTGTTAAGAACCTTGCCGACTTTATCAGTCTCCAGGCTGATGTTGATTATGATAATGGTGCAGCGCTTTCTTATATTTCATACATCAATGTCTCATCAGGCTGGTCGTCCATGCTTGGTAATGAAGACAAGGAGTCACTGACATCCGCGATAAACGATGCCAACACCATCTGTGTCGGCAACGAAATCTCCTGCAGATGCGAGATACTTTGCCATGACCATGATATGGCCGATATGGGGCAGGATGATGATGTTATCCGTGCGATCGAAGAGGGAAGAATGGTATTCCCTGACATTGAATATGTAGAAGAAAAGCCAAATAAAGGCTCAAAGAAAAAGAAAGATGAAAAAGCAGGTGATGCCGAGGCAAAACCTGCTGCGAAAGATTCCTGGGAGGCTAAGGCCCAGCAGCTCAGAAAAGAAGCTAAACAGGAAGAAAAGAAATTCGATTATAAGGCTCAGGCCAATGCTGATAACCAGCTTTACGGACGTGTAAAGAAACAGGCTACTTACATGAAGATAGCCGATCTTACCATCGGTTGTTTTGACGTTAATATCGCAGGTGACCTGATATTTAACGAGGACTCTTTTAAACTCGCGAAAACCGGCAGAAGTGTAATCGTTAAGTTCATGTGCCTTGATGATACTGACGGTATTTCCTGTATTGCATTCTTAAAACCTGAAGAAGCTGACGGATTCCAGAAAGAATTCGGCAAGGGCGGATATGTCGGCATTCAAGGTAATGTCGAGAATGACTCTTTTACAGGCGATAAATGTCTTAAGGTATCAGGATTCTTCAGCGCTGATAAACCGCCGAAGAGAAAAGATACCGCTGAGCGTAAGAGAGTTGAGCTTCATGTGCACACGAAGATGAGTGAGAGTGATGCAACTACCGAACCTGCGGATCTTATTAAACTTGCAGCTCAGTTCGGACATTCCGCATGTGCTGTTACTGACCATGGTGTTGTTCAGGCATTCCCACATGTATTTGAGGCAGCCAAAGGCATCAACAAAAAGCGTAAAGGAACTGATGAACCTCCAATCAAGTGTATCCTCGGTTGCGAAGGATATCTTGTAGATGACGGCCCTACGGTTTTCTATAACCTTCCTTATGATGTTAAGAATGATAAGATCAAGCCTTCTGACGTTGACGATGACGCATCGTTAAACTTCATTTTCAAGCCGAAGGCAGTTGGTTCTTTTGTTTCCATTGTTATCAGACGTAATGGTGACGATGCCCTACGTGATACATTTACATGTGTCTGCGCATCTAAATACAGACTTAAGGGTTATAAGGCTGTAAAGCCTGAAGAAGAAGGTGAATCAGACCAGGACGCAATGGAATTTGCATCCCACGACATTGATAAGTCTCTTTGGAATCCCGATGAGATTCCGGAAGAATTAAGAGATGAGAACATTAATGCGAAGCCATTAGAACCGCATTATCCCTTAGGTACTGCATGTAATGTTGAACTCGATATTAATGGTGATTATGCCGATGGAAGCGAAGAAGTTATTCCTTCCGAATTGGTATTCGAGCATGTTGCAGATTTCCATGCTGAATTTGGAGATACTATTTATCCGGGTACGGGCGAGCCTTGTGATTCATATTTTGCAATGGGCGAGCTTTTGGAATTCATTGGCGATTCTTACGTTACGGGTCCTGATATTTTCACAACGCTTGCATTCCTCCGCCGTGCCGGTTACGGAATCAACATTGAAGATCACATATATTACAGACATAAGTTCCTTATGCCTGCTACTTCAGATGAAGATATTCTTGAGACATTCTATAAGGGTGAATTCAAGACCGTTGATGAAGCATTGAACGCCAAAGGTACATTGTTTAACTATACAGGTGACTGCAGCGGGTTCGATGAGATGTTTACTGCATGCTATAAGTCAGCTTCGTTACTTGCTTCATGTCTTACGGACGCCGGTACTGTTGATGCACTTGATATTAACTATAAAGTCGGACACTATACTCCCGCGAGAGTTAAGACAAATGATAAAGATTCAAATAAGCAGTATATTATGCCGTTGTATCACATCATTTATCTTGTCCGTTCCAATATGGGTCTTTATAACCTTTACCATATCGTATCTGAATCACAGATACATTACTATTCAAGAAGACCCAGAACACCTAAGAGCTTACTCAAGTATTTCAAGTCTGGCATTATCGTAGGCGGTGCATGTGAGCAGGGTGAGATCTTCCGATATGTATATAACAATTATTGTGCTTTAAATAAGGACAAACAGGCGACAAGAGACTTCCTTAAAGACTCAGAAGAATTTGCAAAAATCTTACGTCTTTATGACTATGTTGAGATCCAGCCCCTTTGCAACAATATGTTCTTAACAAGAATGGATCCCGCAAAATGCAAACCCGGTACGTTTCCTCTAAATGAAGATGACGTAAGGATAATCAACGAATTGCTTGTCGAGACCGCAGACGATCACGGCATGCCTGTATGCGCTACGACCGACTCTCATTTCCTTAATAAGGAAGACGGACGTTACAGAAAATATATGATGATGAGCCAGGGTTATGCTGATGCTGAGATGCAGAGTGATCTTTATTTCAGAACAACAAACGAGATGCTCGATGAATTTAAGTATCTCGGTGAAGAAAAGGCTATGGAAGTTGTTGTTGATAACACCAACATGATCGCCGACATGTGTGAGTTCGGAATCAAGCCTTTCCCTGACGGATCTTATCCTCCGCAGATCGCCAGAGCTGCAGCCGATGTTAGAGATATTGCTTATACAAAGGCAAACCGCATGTACCGTCACAAGGGAGTTCTTAATCCTGTTGTTAAGGAACGACTCGACAGAGAGCTTAAGTCCATTATCGGTAACGGTTATGCGATCATGTATTACATTGCATACAGACTCGTTAAGAAGTCCAATAACGACGGTTACGTTGTAGGTTCAAGAGGTTCAGTAGGATCTTCTTTTGCTGCTACTATGAGCGGTATTTCAGAAGTTAATCCGCTGCCGCCTCATTACAGATGTAAGAAGTGTAACTATGCTGAATTCGATAACAGCGGTAAGTACGGTTCTGGTTATGACCTTCCTCCGAAGAACTGTCCTGAATGCGGTGAGCCGCTGACACCGGACGGCCAGGATATTCCGTTCGAGACGTTCCTTGGATTCCACGGTGATAAGCAGCCTGATATCGACCTTAACTTCTCAGGAGAATACCAGCCTAGAGCGCATGCTTATGTAGGCGTGCTTTTCGGTGGTACGCATACGTTCAAAGCAGGAACTATCGGTGCTTATCAGGATAAGAATGCTTATGGTGTTTGCCGCAAGATCTGTGAAGAGAAGGGTGAAGCATTTACTCAGGCGCACCTTGCTTTCATGGCAAGAGACATCATCGGTGTTAAGAGGACTACGTCCCAGCACCCGGGCGGTATCGTCGTTATCGCTAAGGAAATGGATATCTATGAATTTACTCCTATCCAGTTCCCGGCAAATAAGACTGACTGCGGAATCATTACTACGCACTTCGACTTCCGTGCGATGCACGATACTATCTTAAAACTTGATATTCTCGGTCATGCCGATCCTACGGTATTGAGAATGTTGAGTGATATTACGGGAGTAAACATTACTGATATTCCGATTCCAGATGAGAAGGTAATGAGCCTTCTCGTAAGTACGGATGCTTTGGGATTCCCAATCGATGCTACTGATGCAGGTTCTGCTACATTGGGCCTTTCAGAGCTTGGTACCAACATGGCTCGAGGCATGATCAAAGAGACAAAACCTACCAGGTTCTACGATCTCGTACAGCTCATGGGTCTTTCACATGGTACTGACGTATGGACGGGAAATGCACAGGAGCTTATCAGAGCCGGAACATGTGACCTTAATTCAGTTATCGGATGCCGTGACTCCATCATGACAAGCCTTATTTATTGGGGACTTCCCAATAAGGATGCGTTCGACATCATGGAGGGTGTACGTAAGGGTAAAGTTGCTGCCGGCAAGGTCGAGAAATGGCCTGAATATGTTGAAGAGATGAAGAAATGCGGTGTTCCTGACTGGTATATCGAATCATGCCAGAAGATCAAGTACATGTTCCCTAAGGCGCATGCTGCGGCATATTCAATCTCTACACTCCGTGTAGCATGGTTCAAGGTTTACTATCCTGAAGAGTACTATTGCTCATTCTTCACTCACAGAGGTGAAGGTCTGTTCAACGCTGATGATATGTGCAACGGTCCCGAGAAGGTAAAGAAGAGAAGAATAGAGCTAGCTGACGAGATGCATGCAAAGGGCGATCCTAATACAAAGCTCAAGTATTATTTCTATGAGCTTGTTGAAGAAATGTATGCAAGAGGAATCACTTTTGCCCCCATCACTCTTAACGATTCACTCGGTAAGAAGTTCTCAAAAGCAGGTCCCAAGCTCATAAGACCTCCTTTCTGTGCTATTCCGGCTGTTTCTCCTGCGAACGGTGAAGCAATCGAAAAGGCAAGGGAAGAAGCACCGTTTAAGAACCGTGATGATTTCATGAAGAGAACCGGTGTCGGTCAGTCTGTTACACAGAAGCTTCTGGACTACGGCGGAATCCTTGATGATCTTCCTGAAAGCGCCCAGATCAATCTGTTCGATCTTATGTGAGGTTAAACCTTAGTGTATTGCAGCGTAATCTTAAGAGGAGCAGTAAGACAGACGGATAAACTGTTTACGTATCGTGTGCCTGACGAAATGTCAGGCACCGTTGTAGCAGGATCATTGGTTAATGTTCCGTTCGGTAAAGGCGACTCCCAAAGATGCGCTGTTGTAATTGAACTTAAGGATTCATTTGATGGCGATGAGAGTGTGGTAAAAGACATAGGTTCTGTCATTTCAGGCAGGCCGGTGTTAAATGCCGACCAGATAACTCTTATCGATAAGATCAGCGACAGATTTAACTGCACCAGAGGCGATGTTGTTGAACTCATGGTGCCTTCATGTGTAGTTAATCATAAGAATCCCGTTGAGGTTTTCGTTGAACTTGTATCAGAACAGACTGCTGTTGAAGTTCTTGAAAGCGAGACGTTAAGATCAGTTGCCCATATCAATATCCTTGAGTATCTTCTTGCGCAGGGAAAAGTTCCGCGTAAAGAGTTAATGGCATCTGTTAACTGTTCCACGGCACAGGTTAAAGCACTTGAGGACAAGGGACTTGTAAGGTTGGTAAAAGAGTCATCTGATTATGTCAGTCCTGCTGTTACCACAGGTGATGTGCCAGAGGGCAAATTTACCGAAGAGTACGATCTGAGTGATGAACAGCAGAATGCCATCGGTGAGATATTCAAAGGTATTGAAGAAAGAAAAGAGAATACATATCTTCTGTTCGGAATTACCGGAAGCGGCAAGACGGAAGTATATCTGAATATTGCAAAGAAAGTTATTTCAGAAGGCGGAAGCGTAATCTATATGGTTCCTGAGATCTCCCTTACACCTCAGACGATAAACTGGATAAAGGGAAGACTCGGTGACAGCGTAGCCGTACTTCACAGCAGGCTAACAGATAAGCAGCGCTACGAACAGTGGGATAACATCAGGACCGGTAAAGCCCAAGTCATCGTTGGCCCTAGGAGTGGTGTGTTTGCGCCTGCAAAAGATTTGAGGCTCATAATCCTTGATGAAGAACATGACGGTTCTTATAAAGCCGAATCCCACCCGAGATATTCTGCTAGAGACATTGCAAGAATGAGATCGAAGATCACGGGCTGCAGTGTTGTCTTAGGTTCAGCAACTCCTTCAGTTGAGAGCTTTTATGCAGCTCAGATGGGAGCATTCAAACTTCTCGAACTTAAGCAGAGAGCAAGGCAGGAAGCGCAGCTCCCTGAGATCATTCCTGTTGATATGAAAGAGCAGATAAAGCTCGGTAGCGGTGATATGCTGTCATTGCCGTTAAGACAGGCTATGGCTGTTGCATTTTCAGATAACAAGCAGGTTATTCTGCTTTTGAACAGAAGAGGTTTTTCGAGAACACTCATATGTGAAGACTGCGGAGAACCCGTTACCTGTAAAAACTGTTCCGTTGCCATGACGCTTCACAACAACAGACGAAGCGGAACCCAGAGCCTTATCTGTCATTACTGCGGTTATACGATTCCTTCTTATGAAGCAAGGTGTTCAGTCTGTAACGGTAATCACTTTACCAAGGCTGGTTTCGGAACACAGCAGCTTGAAGAGTTCCTTCATACGGTATTCCCGCATGAGAAGGTATTGAGAATGGACCAGGATTCAACTATGACTCCAGGTGCGCATAAAGAGATAATCGAGAAGTTCGCTAATAAAGAAGCTTCAATACTTATTGGTACCCAGATGATCGCAAAGGGTCTGGATTTCCCTGATGTCACTGTCGTAGGCGTTCTTGGTGCAGACCTTATGCTCGCGTCTTCATCTTTCAAAGCTTCTGAGAGGGCATTCCAGCTTATAACCCAGGCTGCCGGAAGAGCAGGAAGGGGAGAAGCGCCCGGGCAGGTATTCATCCAGAGTTATAATCCTGACCAGCCTTTGTTTAAGTTTGCCTGCACGCAGAATTACAGGGCTTTCTATGAGCAGGAGATCGAATACAGGAATAAGTTAAGACTCCCTCCGTATAAGGCAATAGGTGAGATAGTCCTGTCTCTGGAAGATGAGGAACTTCTTGTAAGAAGAGCAAACGAACTTGCCAAGTATCTTAAGGATTTCACCGGATATCAGGATCCCCGATACCAGTTTGAGGTTTTTGGTCCGGTTCCTTGTGTCATATATGAGCTCAGAGGACGCTACAGAATGTCCTTTGTCATTAAGGCCGTCAATAAGTCAGCCATAAACGGAGTATTCAAAAGACTCATTGAGGACTTCGATCATACGAAGTATCCGATGTCGTTCGATAACGACCCTCAGGACGGCTAAAAAAGCCTGAATTGTACGCTGTAGAAGTACAGATGTGCACCACCGAAGTATAAATTGACTAATTATAATATAAGGTGTTAGAATTCAACAGTCAGAATGCGCTTTCAGGCATTTTAACCACTTTTTGTAAATATTTTTAGGGAGGCATTCATATGTCCAAGCCTGTATTTGTTGGTGCCGGTGTTGCTATCGTTACTCCGTTTTTTGAAGACGGCGGAATCAATTTTGAGGAGCTTAAGAAGCTTATCGAGTTCCAGATAAAGCAGGGCATCGATTCTATCATTATCTGCGGTTCTACCGGTGAAGCTGCTACTATGACTGAAGAAGAGCATATAGACGCTATCAAGTGTGCTGTAGATACTGTTGCAGGCCGTGTTCCCGTTATTGCCGGAACTGGTTCTAACGATACTGCTTTCGGTATTGAACTTACAAAGAAGGCTTATGAGCTTGGTGCTGATGCAGCTTTGCTCGTAACACCTTACTATAACAAGTGCACACAGGAAGGTCTTTTCCGTCACTACGCTAAGATCGCTGAGGCTGTACCTGAGCTTCCGATCATCCTTTATAACGTTCCTTCAAGAACGAACGTTAACATCAGCCCTGAGCTTTTGAAGAGACTTTCTGTTTATGAGAACATCGTAGGCGTAAAGGAATGTAATTTCGGACAGGTTCCTGAGATCTACAGCCTTTGCGGTGACAGATATGCTTTGTATTCCGGTGAGGACGGACTTGCAGTTCCCATGATCTCACTCGGTGCTAAGGGTGTTATCTCCGTAATTGCAAATATCCTTCCTAAGGAAACTTCAAAGATGATCCACGATTACATGGATGGCAACATCGAAGAAGCTAAGAATGCTCAGATCGGTTTCATCCCTCTCGTTAAGGCTATGTTCTGTGAGGTAAATCCTATTCCTGTTAAGGAAGCAATGAACATTCTCGGATGGAATGCAGGTCCCTGCAGACTTCCTCTTTGCGAGATGAGCAAGGCTAACCACGATAAGGTTGTTGAAGTTCTCGCACAGTACGACACATCTGCAATGAACAGCTTTGTCGGCAAGTAATATTTTTCAGGAGTTAAAAATGGTCAATATTTTCTTAAACGGTTGCTGCGGAAGAATGGGTAAGGCTATTGCTGCCCTCTGCGAAAACAACCCTGATTATAAGATCGTCGCCGGCGGAGACATTATCGAAAACACAAACTATGGCTTCCCGGTATATACAAGCCTTAATGAGTGCACAGAGGATTTCGATGTCATTATTGATTTCTCCAATGCAAAGGCTGTTCCCGGTGTCCTTGAGTTTGCTCTTAACCGCAATAAGCCTTTCATCTGCTGCACGACAGCTCTTTCGGATGATACAGTTGCAAGCATTCTTGAAGCTTCCGAGAAGATCGCTGTTTTCAAGTCAGCTAACATGAGTCTTGGAATCAACATGATGGTAGAGCTTGCAAAGCAGGCTACAAGAATTCTTTATCCCGAATTCGACATTGAGATCGTTGAAGCTCATCACAACAGAAAGCTTGACGCTCCTTCCGGAACGGCAATGATGATCGCTTCAGCCATTGATCAGGAGATCCCTGATAATATTGAATATGTTTACGACAGACACAGTGTAAATAAAGCCAGAAGCAAGAATGAGATCGGTATATCTTCAATCCGTGGCGGTAATATCGTAGGTGAGCATTCCGCTATGTTTATCAGTGATGAAGAGATACTTACCATCAGTCACAGTGCACAGACAAGAGATGTCTTTGCCAAGGGTGCTCTTACTGCTGCAAAGTTTATGTGCGGTAAGGAAAAGGGCTATTTTACGATGTCTGATGTAATAGCTCAATACATTGAAAAATAATTTTTGGAGGAAATATAAATGATCAATTATGAAGATTTAGGAACAGGCCTTCTCGGTGGTTCAGGAGAGATGATGGGATCTTTTGCTTCA
The DNA here is from genome assembly GCA_947303185.1 of uncultured Clostridia bacterium. Taxonomy (GTDB): domain Bacteria; phylum Bacillota; class Clostridia; order Saccharofermentanales; family Saccharofermentanaceae; genus Saccharofermentans. The sequence goes on from CAMYXF010000034.1 coordinate 14,369, forward strand.
TTGGCACTTCTTGTCCTGATGTTCGTCGTATTCTACTTCATCCTTATCAGACCTCAGCGTAAGAAGGATAAGGAACTCAAGGAGCAGATGAGCAAGCTCGCTGTAGGTGACAGAGTAGTTACAATCGGTGGTCTTGTCGGTTTTGTGGCCAATATCAAGGACGATCAGGTTACTATCTCAACATCTGCTGCAAATACACTTGTAACTTTCACAAAGAGTGCAATACAATCTGTAGTGAAGCGTGATCAGCTTAATTCCGACGGATCCATCAAGAAGTCTGAAGAGCCTGAGAAGACAAGTCTCTTCGGCAAGAAGAAGGATAAGAAGGAAGACTGATCCTTTTAGGACAGGCTTAATATTCAGGCCCGGACTTTTCTGCCGGGCCTTTAATTTATAAAGCAGAGGTTTGCATGGGGCTTATACCTGATAATGTAATTGATGAAGTACTTACCAGGGCGGATATCGAATCCGTTGTAGGCCGCTATGTACTGTTGAAGAGACAGGGCGGCAACCTCTGGGGACTTTGTCCTTTCCATTCGGAGAAGACACCGTCTTTTTCCGTTAATCCTACTAAGGGCATCTATAAGTGCTTTGGCTGCGGCAAGGGCGGCAATGCCATAAATTTCATAATGGAAATTGAGCATATGAACTATCCTGAAGCCATCAGGCATCTGGGTGGTATCTATGGCGTTGAGATTCCTGAGACAGGATATAACGGTGATAATATACAGAAGGAAGAGAAGAACCGCGTTAAGGATATCCTTAAGGAAGCTGCCAAATACTACTACAACTCTTTTAACGATGAGTATATTGGAAAGCCCGCAAGAGATTATGCTGCCAAAAGAGGCTTAACTAAGCAGACGTTAGATAATTTCGGTCTTGGTTATTCTCCAATAAACGGCGGATTATATGGAGTTCTCAAACAAAAAGGCTATAAAGATGAGGAGATGCTGAAGTCCGGTATCTTTGCTGTCTCATCCAAAACCAATAAACCATATGACCTTTTCCGCGGAAGATTCATGTTCCCGATCTTTGATTCATTCGGTACCATTATCGCTTTCGGCGGAAGAGCTCTGGGCGATGAAAAGCCCAAATACATCAATTCACCCGATTCACTCGTTTATAACAAGCAGAATCATCTTTATGCGATGAACTTTGCGAGGAAAGAGCAGTCCAAGCAGCTTATAGTCGTTGAAGGCTATATGGATGCCATCGCAATGCATGCTGCAGGATTCAAGAATACTGTTGCTGCATTAGGCACCTCTTTTACTGACAGCCAGCTTAAGCTCTGTGCAAGATACTGCGAAGAAGTTGTCTTCTTTTTCGATGCGGATAATGCAGGACAGAAGGCGGCTTTAAGAGCCATCAAGATGATGATGGAATACTTAAAGAAGCTTACGGGTATCAATATCCGTATCAGGATAGCGAAGGTACCTGATGGAAAAGATCCTGACGAATTCATCAGGGTAAACGGTGCAGATAAGTTCAAAGAAGTCGTAAGAAACGCTCTTTATGTTGAAGATTATCTTCTTGAGAGAGCCAAGAATGATAACACGGATCCCGAGACAGGCATGCTTGACCGCGGCAGATATCAGGAAGATATATGTCAGTATGGTTCATGGATGAATGACGACATCAAGAAGAGCCGCATGGCAGGTGTCGCAGCTCCTTTGCTCGGTGCCACACAGCAGGCTGTAATGAGCCAGATGCAAAGATACAGCCAGATCGAGGATAAGAAACTCGAGCAGATGAATTCGAGATCTCTGGAGCGTGAGAGACGTGAAGATATCGAGCGCCGCAACAGCACTGAAGGATTTGAAGAAGTGCCTGATCCGGTAGCACCTGATGAATCAGCTCCTGCTGTACCTGAATTCAGGAAAGTAAACGATTCGGCTACCAAAGAGGAGATCGCCTTGTTCGGATATGCCATTTCTCTTGGAAGCGCGCTTGCAGACAAGAAACTCATAGATAAGACAGACATTATAAGACCTGAGGATTTCTCGGGTGATACTTTAAGAGAGCTTGTTAAGATATTCCTTAATATCTGCGACGGCAGGAATGAGACTTTGTACGCGAGAATGAGTGACTATTTCTCCAGGCTTACCATCAACGGCATGCCCGCTGAAGATATTATGCTCAGGGCTGTTGAAGCAGCTGACAAGAGTGCAGACGTCAAGGTTAAGAGTGATATGTATCTTGCTTTACTCTTTAAAGTAAGAGAATCAATTCTTAACAGGGAAGAAGAAAGACTCATTAACCGTCTGAGCGGTGCTGATGAAGCTGAGAAGAAAAAGATCAATGATATGCTCAGACGTATTTCAGACTATAAACTCAAACTCAGAACCAGGATCGGTGACCTCTGATGCAGAATCTTACTGTAAGACTTGAAATGGTATTTGAGCAGGTTAAAACCGCTGCTTCCGGATCAAGTGAAGTAAGAGTCATTGATGTAGGCTCTGATCACGGATATCTCGCATTAAGATGTCTTGAAGAAGGTATCGCCCAGACTGCGGTTTGTACCGAGATACATGAAGGTCCGGCAAAGAAATCACAGGCTGCGCTTAAAGGCGCCGGATATTCTGATGTTTCAGAAGTGCATGTCACTGACGGACTTATAGGCGTTCCGCTTATAGATAACGATATCGTTGTTATCGCAGGCATGGGCGGACTCAATATAATTGACATTATCGGTCAGGCTATAAAGGATAACGGCACTGATGCTCTTAAGAATGTGACTTTTGTCCTGCAGCCCCAGAAATCCAATGAGATAGTACGTAAGT
>CAMYXF010000035.1 GCA_947303185.1 uncultured Clostridia bacterium
AGGCTCAGGAAACTGATCTTTCCGGATCTCTCATCGTTGCAACTGATGATGAAGTAATCTTTGCATCAGGCACCAGACTTCTTGATAACGACGGAAATGAAGTATCGCTTTCGACGACATATGAAATCGGTTCGATAACAAAATCCTTTACTGCCGTTGCCATCATGAAACTTGTCGAGCAGGGCAAGGTCTCCATGGACGACACGCTCGAAAAATATTTCCCCGAATACAGCGACTGCGCTTATTACGACAGGACATGCAAAGTAACCGTAAGTGATATGCTTCACATGCGTTCAGGTATTCCTGATTACGTAAACCAGCCGACTCTCTTTTTCGATGCTGAGACCATCATGGATGCATTGGGATATGACGCTGCATTTATGTCAGAAGAAAGCATCATCCATCAACTTTATAACGCAGTGGATGAAGACGACATCATGAGGAGCGTATTCTCTTGTAAACCTAACAACACACCTGATACTGAATTCGAATACTCGAATACGAATTACTATATCCTTGCCGTAATCCTGGAAAGAGTAACCGGAAAAACTTATGAGGATTTTCTTAATGAAGAAATCTTCAAACCCTGTGGAATGACTGATACTACGGCCATGCATTTTGGTGATGTAACTGCATCCATTAAGAGCGATGCATGGTATACGGAACCCTGTCAGACTAAGGGATGCGGAGATATCCACTCTACCGTTGTTGATCTATTAAAGTATGACCGCGCTTTATTCGGAGGATATCTTTTGAAAGATAAAACAATGGATGATTTCCTCTATCCGATAGACGGTTATGCCTGCGGCCTTTTCAAGGAACAGGAAGACCTGATCAAACACAGCGGTTCGACTCACGGATTCCACACAGAGCATTACGTTATAGAGCGCAACGGCAAGCATCTTTACATCATTATGTTTGCAAACCAGAAAGAAAACAACGCACACGCAATCTATAATTATCTGAACCCGCTGTTCGAAGAAGACTGATTAATGCAAATCAGCAGTCTGTTATAATTTGGTAATGGATGACAAGAAACTTATCAGTGATGCAATGAATTTTGTTTCTGATCTGCTGGAAAACAATTCCGGCGGACACGATACTGCGCATTCACTACGCGTATATAAGAACGCACTTGAGATCGCCGGCAATGAACCCGGCTGCGACATGACTGTCGTTTCTTTGGCAGCGCTTCTTCATGATGTCGATGACCATAAACTTTTCGATCACGAGAACAATGAGAATGCGCGTGAATTCCTTTCTAACAGCGGCGTTCCCAACGAAAAAATTGAAGAGATCTGCAGCGTTATTAATTCAGTGTCGTTCAGCAAGAACCGCGGCAAAAAGCCTGAGACACTTGAAGGCAAGATCGTTCAGGATGCTGACCGTCTTGATGCAATGGGCGCGATTGGTATTGCACGCGCTTTTGCTTTTGGCGGTGAACACGGAAGAAGCATCGAAGAATCCGTTATGCATTTTCATGAGAAACTGTTGCTCCTTAAAGATGAGATGAATACTGAAAGCGCGCGTAAGATCGCAGAATCAAGACACGCGTTTTTGGAAGAATTCCTGTCGCATTATTACGAAGAAATCAAATCTGAATGAACTGAATTCGCCTTGTTGATAAACGCCTGATTGAAGACTAAAATCGAAAATATGAAAGAGTTGATACCTGATAAAAAGCTGACGCTTGAGTCACTTCAGAATGATCCTGAGATCGCCGTAATAAGCGATGAGATCAGCACGCGCGAAGAACTGATCGAGACGTTCACGAAGTATCTTAAACTTTCCAGACCTAACAGAAGATATTCGGATTACTATTCAGTAAAGCTCTTCGGATGCAACGTTCCGAATATGCTTTTTAACATGAGTTACCGCTTCAAGATCGATCCGCCGTTTCCTGTAAATGAGACGTTCCTTGTCACAGAACCTGACCTCTACTACAACAAGCAGGCTTTCGATGAAGATAAAGTGAATCTCTGTTTTGTCATCGGCTATTCAGGCTCCGGCAAGTCGCATCTTACAAGAGAATACGATGGTGACAGATTAGAAAAAGTAGAACTTGATGATCTTGTTTGCGCAAAGGATCACTTTACTCTTGAAGAACTTAAGGAGATGGGCGATCTTCTTTATACGTTTTTCTCAGGAGAAGGTTCCAAATACTATATCTCACGTGATGAACGTCCCGTGTTTGCAAACCATGCTGAAGTATTCGTGGAGTTTATTAAGTTTGCGATGGCGTATGCCGAAGAGCATAAAGACAGGAAGTTTATCCTTGAAGGAATCTGGACATATCTGTTTTTCGACGATCCTTCAAAGTTTGATAAGTATGCCGTTTTCATGAAAGGCACATCACTTGTTAAGTCAAAATTCAGAAGGATGATCAGAGAATCCGAGAACAGTATTTCCACATCCATCGACAGATTATTTGACTTCGGAATTTATGCTGCCGATACTACATTCCGCGATGTCAACGTTGATAAATGGAGACGTCATTTCGAGAAGAAAAAAGCGACAGTGATGAAGCTTGAAGACAACAGATATACACTGCTCGCGCAGAACATAATGAAGCGAATGCATTCCATAAATGACTTCTACGTGCACGGTAACGCCGCAGGAATAAAGAGAATAATGAAGCGCACTTCAGAGAACAAGAGGCTCGATAAGACTGAGAAGACCATCATTGTCGAAGAGTGCAAGAGAGCGCTTGCCGATCTCAAATAACAACCGCAACTGAATAAGACATACATATTAAGGATTTGACATAAAGCATTTTAAGGGTTTGCTATAATCGACTTGTGAATGATTGAAACTCCCTTGCAGCATTGCGCTGCTTTACGCAAAGGAGGCACCATGAGACTCGGTACTTCAAGTCCGCTTAAACACGATTCAGCAGAAGAATGGGCAAAAAATCAGACGGCTTTAGGATGCCGCGCAGTTGTCTTTCCGCTCTCGTCAGATGATCCCGAAGAAAAGATAAATGAGTATGTCGATGCTGCAAAAAAGTACGACCTTCTCATCGCCGAAGTCGGCATCTGGAGAAATGCGATGTCGCCTGATCCCGATGACAAAAAAGTGCAGAGGGATTATTGTGTAAACCAGCTTAAACTTGCAGATAAGATTGGCGCACGCTGTGCCGTAAACGTTGCAGGTGCTTTGGGCCCGAGATGGGACGGTCACTATAAAGAAAACTTTTCTGCTGAGACCAGGAAAGAAATAGTTAAGATGGTTCAGGAGATAATCGACCGCGCTGAAATAACCAATACGTATTTCACGCTTGAACCAATGCCGTGGATGATCCCCACAGGACCTGAAGATTATGTAAGGCTCATCGAAGAAGTTAACCGCGACAGGTTTGCAGTCCACATGGACATCATCAACATGACCAATTCGCTTGAGAGATATTATGGCGCAGAAGCTTTTGTTGACCGCTGCGCTGAACTTCTTGGAAACAGGATCCGCAGCTGTCACATCAAGGACGTGCACCTCAAGGAAGAATACACTTTCCAGCTTGAAGAATGTGCTCCCGGCAAGGGTGAATTTCCTCTTCGTTACTATGTGGAGAAAATGAACGGCATCGATCCTGACATGCCCGTTATCCTGGAACACCTTAACACCGATGAAGAATACATCACATACATGAATTACCTCAAGGAGGTGCTGAATGGCATACAGTAGAATTTCCGATGCAAACGAGATCACGGCACGCTACATGGACAGCCTTTACATCAAGGAACGTCTGATTGATTCAGTCGTTGCCGATACGTCTGTCGAGTTCTTCGGCGAGAAGTTTTCGAGTCCTGTAATGACGCCTGCGTTCTCACACCTTAAAGAATTTAACGGCCGCGAATTAACCGGTCTTGAAGAATATTCGATCGCTGCGAAAAACCTGAATATCTTAAACTTTGTCGGCATGATGGAGAACGATATGTTTAAGCGCATTGCTGACACGGGTGCGAAAACAGTCCGCATTGTAAAACCTTATGGTGATAACGAGAAGGTAAGAGACCAGATGAAGTTCGCAGAAGACTGCGGCGCATTCGGAATCGGAATGGACATAGATCACATTTTCGGTAACGACGGTCTTGATGTCGTCATCGGCGAACAGATGGCAGTGCAGACTTCCGACATGATCAGATCTTATATCGAATCAACAAAGCTCCCGTTCGTTATCAAGGGCGTGCTGAGTGAAGAAGAGGCGGTTAAGTGCGCTGACCTTGGTGCCAAGGCGATTATCGTAAGTCACCATCACGGAAGACTTCCTTATGCCGTTCCGCCCATGATGGTCCTTCCGTCAATCAGGAAAGCTCTTGAAGGAAGAGACGTAAAGATAATCGTCGACTGCGGTATCGCGAGCGGCTCTGACGTTTATAAGTGTCTTGCATTAGGCGCTGATGCAGCGGCGGTCGGAAGATCCATGCTTCCTTCCCTGGAAGAAGGCGGTGTCGAAGGCGTATCGAAATTCATCAAGGGCGTTAACGATGAACTGCGATTTGTCATGAGTTGTACTGGATTTTCGCATGTTGCCGATATCGATAACAGGTGTATAGTAAAGGCATAATCTTGAATATACACGGGTATTATTGCCATGTCTGAATATACTTACATTTCATTAAGGGAGCGCCCTGATCTTAACGAAGCGGCTGCTGAATGGTTTAACAGGAGCTGGGGAGTGCCCAAGGAAGCTTATCTTGAATGCATTAACGCTTATCTTGACGGTTCGACTGAATACGGATGGTATATCTGTATGGACGGCGACAGAATCGTTGCCGGCATGGGCGTAATCGATAACGATTTCCATGACAGAAAGGATCTTAACCCCAATGTATGCGCTGTTTTCACTGAGCCTGAATACCGATCCCAGGGAATAGCAGGCAAACTTCTGGATATGACGGTTGAGGATATGAGATCCAAGGGCGTTACGCCGCTTTATCTCGTAACCGACCACACGGGTTTCTATGAGCGTTACGGCTGGGAATTCTACTGCATGGCCCACGGAGACGGCGAGCCTGAACCTACCAGACTTTACATCCACAGATAATCGTCTGACCCTTAGAAAACACTAAAAACAAAGCATTTACCTGCGGCTTTATATGGACCGCGGGTTATTTCTTAATTATTCACATATCGTTCACCCAAAAATGACAAAAGAACCTGACAAAGTGATAAAATTGTTATATGTTGGAAAAGCAGAACAGCAGAGGCAGATTTTTAAAGGCCGTTCTGGGAATGGTCCTGTCAGTGTGCGTGCTTTTCACAGCCGCTCCCGTTATCGTAAATGCAGACGGCGAACCGCCTCATGTTGCTGACCCTACGGGAAAGCACGAGGGTTATGCGGCATTTCTTTATGACAACACTACAGGTCTTCCCACATCTGAAGCTAATGCAATAGCTGAGACATCAGACGGATTTATCTGGATCGGAAGCTACGGCGGACTTATCAGATATGACGGTAAGACTTTCGAGAGATTCAGTTCCAGCACAGGTATCGCGAGCGTCGTAAGTCTTTTCGTAGACAGCAAGGAAAGACTCTGGATCGGCACCAACGATAACGGTGCAGCCGTTATGGATAACATCGGCAATGTCACGATGTACGGTAAGCTCAACGGCCTTCCTTCAGCTTCCGTAAGATCATTTGCAGAAGGTGCTGACGGTGAGATCTACATCGCTACCACACAGGGCGTTTCTTATGTTGATCCTGACGGCACGCTCAATCTGATCGATGATTCCATGATCAACGGCAAATACGTAAGATATCTTGAGTCAGGCGTGGACGGACTTATCTATGCGCTCACGATGGACGGCGATGTCTTTACTATCACCAACAGGGCTCTGGGAAGCTATCACAATGCAGATGAGCTTGGTGTTGAAGATGTTCACGCATTGGCTACAGACCCGCTTAACCCCGGTTATCTCTACCTCGGCACAAAGGGTTCCAATGTCTGGTACGGAAGTTTCGAAGAAGGTTTCCCCAGGAACCAGAGGATCCATGTCACTCCGCTCGAATACATTAACGCAATCGTCTGCGAAGAAGACCGCGTTTGGATTTGCGCAAATAACGGTTCATGCGTTTACAGAAACGAAGAAGTGGAAATGCTCGATAATGTTCCCATGACATCCAACATCGACGGTGTCATGGCCGACTACCAGGGCAACCTTTGGTTTGTATCTTCAAGACAGGGCGTCATGAAGATCGTTCCGAACCAGTTCACCAATGTTTTCGAAGCGAACAAGCTTTACGAAGCAGTTGTTAATACCACCTGCTATTGGGATGACATGCTCTTCATCGGCACGGATTCCGGACTTACCGTTCTTAATGATGAAGGTGTCGTATCGAGCATCCCGATCACAAAAGCTCAAACGGCTTCCGGCGAGCATCTTGGCAATCTTGAACTTATCTCAATGCTCAAAGGCGAGAGAATAAGGTCAGTCATTACTGACAGCCAGGACAGGCTCTGGATCTCGACTTATGGTGACTTAGGTCTGGTAAGGTTCGATCACGGCGAAGTTGTATCATTCGGTCTGGCCGACGGCATACCTTCGAAGAGAGTCAGGGCAGTCACAGAGTGCAGTGACGGATCTTTCCTTGTAGCGTGCACGGGAGGTCTTGTCGTAATCAAGGACGATAAAGTCGAAAAGGTTTACGATGAGTCTTCAGGAATCAGCAACATAGAAGTTCTTACTGTTTCCGAAGGTACAAACGGTGATATGCTGGTTGGTACTGACGGTGACGGAATCTACATTGTCAGCGGTTCATCAGGAACCAGACATCTTGATACTTCCAACGGACTTATGTCTGACGTTGTCATGAGGATCAAAAAGGATGTCAAGCGTGATATCTATTGGATCGTAACAAGTAACTCACTTGCATATATGACGGCAGATTACGAGATACACACGATCAATAATTTCCCGTTCCCGAATAACTTCGATCTTTACGAGAATTCCCTCGGAGAGATCTGGGTATTGAGCAGCAACGGCATTTACGTTGAGGACGCAGATGACCTTATCGCGAACACGGAGATCAATCCTGTTTTCTATGGTATCGAAAGCGGTGTTCCGGTAATCGCGACATCCAACTCATACAGCTGTGTAACTGATGAAGGTGTTCTTTATATTGCAGGTACTACGGGCGTTGCAAAGGTTAACATCGAGAAGCGTTTCGAGAATGTCGACAATATCAAGATGACTATTCCTTATATCGATGCCGACGGTGTTAAGGTCTATCCTAATGAAGAAGGCGTATTTACTGTTGCGAATGACGTAAAGAAGATTACTATCTATCCTTACATCTGCACATATACGCTCATGAATCCTACAGTAACTTATGAGCTTGTCGGCTTTGATGAGACCCCCATGTCTGTCCACAGATCAGATATGACGTCCATCGACTACACCAACCTCAAGGGCGGCCCGTATACTTTCAACATGACCATCTCCGATGCGATGGGACATGGCAGCAACGGATTTTCGATAGTCATTGTTAAGCAGATGGCAATTTACGAGAACACATGGTTCATGCTGTGCGTTTCGCTTCTCGGATTTGCCCTGGTCGTACTTGTCGTATATCTCTATGTAAGAAAGAAGACCAAGAAACTCTTAAAGAAACAGGAAGAGGACAAGATCCTCATCAGGGAGATCGTTGAGGCATTCGCGAAGACGATCGACTTGAGAGACAAATACACGAACGGCCACTCACAAAGAGTTGCCGAATATACGGCAATGCTCACCCGTGAACTCGGTTACGATGAAGAGACGACCGAGAAGTACTACAACATCGCTCTTCTCCACGATATCGGCAAGATCGGTGTTCCGGGAGAAGTTTTGAACAAGCCCGGCAAACTTGATGACGAAGAGTACAAAACAATCCAGTCACACACGGTGCTCGGCTACAATGTTTTGAAAGATATCAGCATCATGCCTGAACTTTCAGTCGGTGCGGAATCCCACCATGAGAGACCCGACGGTAAGGGCTATCCTCAAGGGCTCAAGGGAGACGAGATCCCGAGAGTTGCCCAGATAATCGGTGTCGCAGATGCTTTCGATGCGATGTATTCCAACCGTCCTTACAGAAAGAGAATGAATTTCGAGAAGGTCGTATCCATCATCAAGGGCGCATCCGGAACACAGCTTACGGAAGACGTTGTTGAAGCATTCTTAAGGATAGTCGACAGGGGAGGATTCAGAGCTCCTGACGATGTGGGCGGAGGAACCACAGAAGATATCGTCAACATTCACAAGCGCTTCGAGAAGGAAGAAAAAGAAGAACACGAGAGACAAGAACACGAAAAGCAGGAACACGAGAAACAGGAAAAAGAAAAACAAGATAAGGAAAAAACTAATGAAGATAATAAGGAGCAGTCGTAAGGCTGCTTCTTTTTTGTATAATAGAAGGTGCATATTTCATTGCTTAAAGGGGACATATTATGAAGCGTGAATTGGGAATCGCAAGATGTGGTCTGGCTTGTTGTCTTTGCTCCGAAAACGTTACGTGCAAAGGCTGCAGACTGGATGGCTTTAAGGACCTCTCATGGTGCAAGGATGCCGAGTGGTGCGAGAACAGAAAGTGCTGCATAGCCAAAGAGATTCCCGGCTGCTGGTCTTGTCCCGAAAGCGATTGCATGAAGGGCTTGTTTAAAGACAAGATCAAGGCCAGAGGCTTTTCTGAATATGTCCGCCGTTACGGCATGGAAGCTCTGCTTGACCGTCTTGAGATAAATGAGAAGAACGGCATCGTATATCACCGCGAAGGCATTATGGGCGATTACGATGAGTTTGATGATATAGAAGAACTTATAAAGTTTATTCAGACAGGAAAGCGTTAAGGGGGATTTGAATATGGAAGGTACAAGAAAGTGTCCTTCATGCGGCGGTACAATGATATTCAAACCCGGCTGGGACAGCCTTTTGTGCCAGTCCTGCGGTCATAAGGAAGTCATTCCCGAACTGGTATCGAAAATACCTGTTGATGAACTTGATTTCCTGACAGCCCAGAATACTGCAAGTCATGACTGGGGCATGGAAGCAAAGGTTGTAGTCTGTAAGCAGTGCGGTGCCCAGACGATCCAGAACAGGCTTCAGCTTTCAGGCCTTTGTCCTTTCTGCGGTTCCACTACAGTTGAACAGGCTGATCCTGAAAAAGACATTATGGCTCCTAACGGAGTTATTCCTTTCAAGATTACCGAAGAGCGCGCCCTGTATATATTCAAGGATTGGATCAAGGACAGAACACTTGCTCCTGATCTCCTCGCTCAAAATGCGCAGCTTAATAAATTCTACGGAATCTATGTTCCTATGTTTACGTTCGATGTGCTTACAGAGAACCGTTACACAGGTCATTATAATGAGAACAACAGAACTCTTTTCAAGAGCGGAAAATTCCAGTATCAGGTCGATGATTTCCCGGTCGTTGCAAGTAAGCAGCTTTCGTCAGATAAACTCCTTTTATCTATTATAAAAGAATACTGGACAAGAGAAGCAAGGCCATATACACCCGAAGCATTGGCTGGATTCCCGTGCGAGCATTATTCCATTGGTCTTACTGATGCATGGAACAGTCTTGGAGATGAACTGAGATTCCACCTTCAGCAGCAGGTAAACAAGCAGGGCGATTCGCGCTATATCATGGGCATTGAGATGGCAACAGATTATTTCAATCTCAAATATAAATATCTGATCGTACCTGTCTGGATCAACTCTTTCTTCTACGATAACAAACTATACACTATCGTTATCAACGGACAGACCGGAAAGATCAACGGTCAGTGGCCTAAGTCATTCGGTAAGTTTGTAGAGAAAGCCGCATTATTGTTCCTGGGCGGAGGCATTACGTAATTAATTATGATCAGAGAAATTACTAAAGCAGATATCCCTGAATGCGTTGATGTAATCAGGGAGAGTTTTCTTACGGTAGGCAAGCAGTTTAATATCACACCGGAGAACGCTCCGATGTTTACTGCATATGCAACTGATGAAGCAAAGATTCTTCAATGGATGGATAACCAGCACCGTCCTATGTACGGCTGTTTCGAAGACGGTAAATTAGTCGGTTACTATAACCTTTATCTTCCTTCTGAAAACGAGTGCGAATTAGGAAGTCTCTGCGTGCTTCCTAAATACAGACACAGCGGTATAGGTGATCTTCTATTGAATGATTCGATTAAGCGCGCAAAAGAGTTGGGCTGCACCATAATGAAACTCAGCATAGTTGAAGAGAACACGGTTCTAAGAAGCTGGTACGAGCAGCATGGGTTTATTCATACAGGAACAGTAAAGTACGATTTCTTTCCGTTTACATGCGGTTATCTTGAGAAAGAAATCTGATCCATAAATTCATACTTGACGGGAAATAGGTAAGATGTTACATTGTTGGTAACATATTACCTGTTTGGAGTCTGAGTATGAAGATTAATGATCTCGTCAGTAATGATATAGTCGACTTTTCAGCGATACCGCCGCAGTATTTTCTGCTTGGTCTTTTAAGCGCGTTTGAGAACCGCTTCCAGGCCATGGCAGATAAGATGATGGGGGAGATAAGCTGGAAACAGTTTTTCGCGATAATCTGCATACAGATGTGCAAAGAAGCACCAACTATTAACGATCTTTCCGAAGTGCTCGGAAGCTCACACCAGAACGTTAAGCAGATCTTGTTAAAGCTCGAAGCAAAAGGTTTTGTTGCATTCAAAGCTGATGCAAAAGACAAGCGCAAACAGCGTATTGTTCTTACAAAGAAATGCATGAATTTTTGTGCCAAAAACGATGACGTCGGAAAAGATGTTATGGAGAAGATGTTCGCTGGTATTCCCGAAAAAGATATCAATAAAACAATCCAGACAATAATGAAAATAGAAAGCAATATGAAAGAGGAATAATGATGAAGGGTATAGTCATTTATAAGTCGAAATACGGATCGACAAAGAAGTACGCTGAGTGGATCTCAGAACGTACCGGTTTTGATTGTGTGGAATCAGGTAAGATTAATGCTAAACAATTAGCTGATTACGATACAGTAATCTTCGGCGGCGGTATATATGCATCGGGCATTGCAGGAATCTCATTTTTAAAGAAGAATATCGTCGCGTTAAACGGAAAAAAAGTAATTGCATTTTGTTGCGGCGCATCACCTGATGATGAGACATTTCTGAACGAGATTCGTAATATGAATTTGAAGGATGAACTGGCATCCGTTCCGTTGTACTATTGCCGTGGAGCATGCAGTTTGAACGGAATGTCATTCAAGGATAAAACACTTTGCAAGATGCTCAGAAAATCACTCGAGAAGAAAGATCCTAAAGACTATGCCGTATGGGAAGCAGCACTTGTTGAAGCAGTCGACATAGGCAAAGATTGGACAGATAAGAAATACATTGATCCGATAGTTGAGGCGTGCAAAAAGTGATAATCTTTTCTCTGGCAAGATGAGGAGACAGAAGTGATAAATAGGATAATGAAAGATAGTGGAAACAAAGCATATGTTAAGGATTTAGAGCGCCTTGACCATTCGCTTGAGTCCAATCTTGTCACTGTAAAGAATGATGTCAATTATGCTGGTGATAATGATGCTGAACATACACTCGATGTTTATTATCTTGACAATGACAAGATGAAACCGGTTCTTGTTGATGTTCATGGTGGTGGGTTCATTTCCCATGATAAGAAAATAGATAGCGTGTTTGCAAATGTTATGGCTCAAAAAGGTTTTGTTGTCTTCACAATTAATTACAGACTTGCATATCCTGAACATAATGTTTTCGATCAGATCGAAGACATAGATAAAGCAACACGCTGGATAGTTAATAACGCCTTAGCATTTAAAGCTGATACTTCAAAAATGTTCATAGCAGGACATTCATCAGGAGGGGTAAATGCTGTTGCTGAAGTTCTGTTAAGTCTGAGCGAAAACATGAGAAGTGATTATGGACTTAATTCAAGGAATTATTTCTATAACGGTCTCATTCTTGATTGCGGTCTTATGCAATTCTATAAGAGCAGTGTTGCATATAACGGCATGAGAAACATGGTATTTACCAAAGGGTATAAAGACGATAAGAGATATTGCCATCTTATATTTGATAAAAATGATGAAATCATGAAGTTGCCTTCAACTGTGATCATCACAAACAAATCAGATGAGCTTAAAGCAATGTCTTACGATTTCAAAAAATTGCTTGAAAGAAATAATGTTAAGAGTGTGCTTTTTGATACGGGGTCAGATGGTCATATGGGAGTGATATTTAATCCGCTGTCTAATGATTCTACATTAATCGATGATATTGTTTCTTTCTTTAACGATGGTATTCATATCGTTCCGTATAATGATTCATTTAAGCAGCAGGTTTTTGATTTTACCGATAAATGTTTTGAAGAATTAGGAAAGAAATTCGAGCCGGATGGAAGACATGATTTCTATAACAACATTGGTGACAATTTTGTAGTTTTCTATTGCCTGTTTGATCAGGATAAGTTAATAGGAACTGTAGCTCTGAAGAAGTTAGATGAGAATACAGTTGAACTAAAAGCAATGTATCTCGACCGCAGTTACAGAGGCAAAGGTCTCGGCCGTCATCTGATGAATAAAATAGTAGATGAAGCAAAAAGGTTAGGGTATAAGAGTATAGTTTTGGATTCTATGTCTCAGTACAAAGATGCATTGAGATTATATGAGAGGACAGGATTCCAAAACACTGAACGATACAACGATAATTTATATGCCGATGTATTTATGAAGTTGGATCTGTAATTACAAACAGGGATGTTAGTTACGACATCCCTGTTTTTTCTCTATCCCTATTACCGCTATTGATTACTTTCTGTATTCCAAAATATCGCCGGGCTGACAATCCAGCGCATCGCAGATTGCTTCCAAAGTTGAGAAGCGGATGGCGGAGATCTTTCCGTTCTTCATCTTGGATAAGTTAACGTTTGATACTCCGACTTTCTCGGATAATTCATTGAGCGACATTTTCCTGTCGGCCATGACTCTGTCTAATCTAAGTATAATCTGCCCCATATCTGTTCCTCCTTACAAAGTCTCGTCTGACTGTACCTGTAAGGTTACGCCGTAATCAAGTATAGCATTAACAGCCCATGTGAGGAGAATACAGAGTACTCCGGGTGCTGTTCCTGATGTGAGGAAGAGTACAACAGATGTAATGATGAGTACAAGTGTAACTCTCTTTTTTACAACGGTTGTAAACGGTGTTGATTCTTTCTCGATGATCGTAAACACTGATCTTATAAGGAAGATCAAGACTGTGAATATGGCCATTATTATGGTTGCACCAAGTATATAAGAACCATAAAGCATACACAGCGGATGATCGTCGATTGCTGCCTGTACAGCAGGAATATCAGAGTGAAGTTCTCCGGGCATAGCTCCAAGGTTGATCTTGATTGCTGATGCTGAACCGATCTCATCGGAAGTGGAGATGACTCCTGCAAATCTTCCGGTGCTGAACATCTCGTCAAATTCTTTACCCATGCTGAACACTTTGATCGAACCGATGATGCCGATAAGCAACGTAAACACCGAAGCAATACATATTACTGTGGATACGATCTTGCCGGCCCGGCAGCTCTTTTTGATCCTTGCGATTTTTACATTCTCTTCATTCATAAATCCATACTCCTTAAATGCTAATCTATCACCTTCGAAGATGGCTTTACTATACTCGGTGAATTAATCTTTGTCAACAAGAAATTAATGATAAACATTAAATTCTATATGGGAATCATTATCTCTTGTTTTTGAATAACGTCTAGCAAAAGTGCGGCGGTGCCGTACTTTTGCAATGAAAAACAGTCCTTCAGAGCACGAAATTCATAGCGAGTGTACGGCAGTGCCGTACTTTTGCCGTACATTTTTATGAATTAGATCTGTTTTCCAAAACCTTATATAAATGTGATCAAATCCTGGTTAAGATTCCTCAAATTGTAAACTTTACATCAAATTGAAAATTTACCCCCGAATTTGAGACTTTTGAACAAAAGTTGAGACTAGTCTCACGGGTATTCTGACCTGATGGGGTTCATAATATAGAAAAGGATTTCTATCAGGAGGCAAACATATGGAACGAATTATTCTCCCTATGAAAGTACATGCCGTTAAGCTTGAATACAGAAGACTTATGATTGATAAACTTATTCAGGGATATTTTTGTATAAAGAGGGGACGGAAAACTGTAGCTATAACACATGATCCTGAATATCCTCAATATTCTCCTAGACATCCAAGGCTGCTCAGTTTCAGTTCTAAACTTGGAAAGAAATATTCTGAAAAGATAAATAGATATTTGAAGGTTAAGTCTGAATATGATTCTTTACTAGATAGTTGGAATGCAACTTATAATTTCGCCCCGCCACGAGTTAAGTTTCCTATAACTCAGTTTTACGATCCTCACTTTATGAATAATGCATACTACAACAATAAGAGTGGATGTCTTGGACGTTATGTTCCCGAAAATCCGACATTTAGTGAGGATGGTGAACTGAAGTCGAAGAACGAACTGATGGGCGCAGAACTATTACATCAGATGGGCATTCCGTTTAAATATGAAACAGAACTATATATAGAAGAAACTGATGAAAGAATTAATCCTGATTATCTTGTGAATTTCTATGAGATTGACAGATGTTCTTATCTAGAAGTTCTTGGTATGAATGACAAGGGTGACTATTCAGTCAGGACATCATCAAAAATCAACAGTTACTCAAAGGGAAAGTATAGACCGGGACGAGAAGTCATCTATGTCCATCTTTATGACAAGTATAATTTTGACAGTGTTTATTTTGTGCAGCAGGTTTTGACAGCCTTTGACAGCATGATTCCTGACAGCTCATTGGAGTGGAATGTCAATCTAGGAGTTCTGCAAATCTCGTGATTGGAATTCAATCTGGATTGTCTATGTTAGATTTGTCTAGCAAACGTACGGCAGCGCCGTACGTTTGCAGTGAAAAACACCCCTTTAGAATGCGAAAATCATAGCAGATGTACGGCGGCGCCGTACATTTGCCGTACATATGAGAGATTATTAACTATGTTTCCACGGTCTGACTTTATCAAGCCAGCCGTTTGCTTTCCAGTATTTGAAATCGGCATATTCAGGATTCTGTTTGCCGAGACCAGTCTGCATCGAGCGGACCATATAGAACTTTACTTTAGTAATTAGATTTGTATGAGCGGGCTTGCTGTAATCGATGGCAGCAAGCTTTCTTGCAGCAGAAGTTACGCCTTTGGTAATCTGTGCACGCTTCTTTTCTGAAAGTCTGTCCCATATTACATCGCCCATCAGTTTGAAATGGCATTTGCGGATGTAGCTGATTCCCCACCAGGAGAGGCTGTCCTTAATGTCTTTTGCTGTAGACGTCTCGCCGGCGCCAAGAGCCTGGGTGAGGATGATAGCGCGCTTTCCGAACATTTCCTTGGCAGGGCGGTGTGGCATCCATCTGTATCCGAAGTGATCGAGCATAGCTTTCATAGCGCCTGTTGCATGCATGACATAAGAAGGTGATGTGAATACAAGAAGGTCAGCTTCAAGAAGTGCTTTTTCAATCTTCTGAATGCATACAGCATCTTTGCATAATTCCGTCTTGCCGCCAAAGCACTGCTTGCATCCGATGCAGAATCCCGGTCCGTCTTTCGGCAGATAGAATTCAGTTATCTCGGCCTTGCCTTTGAAAGGCTCAAGGAACAGTTCCTTGATTTTGTATGTAATTCCATGTAATTCAGTTCCGTTGATTACTGTAATCTTCATTTATTTTGTTCTCCCATAAATACGGTTAAATTGTTTGATGTGATCGTCCAAAGTTTGAAGTGCCTTGGGTTCTCTGGATGGGTCTCTGTCACAGATCGTGAGCAGATAGTAGATGGGTGCGTAGAAGTGGAGAGTCATTATCTCCACGTTGTCAGTGTGAAGCATTCCTGCTGCTCCAACCATTCCGAGAAGCATGCTCTGATATGAGAGCGGATCGTCGACATAAAGCTTTGTGTACATATCTGCCAGTTCCTTGCTGTTAAACTGTTCGATCGTGAGCATCTTTCGGAATCGTTTGTTGTAGTCATCGTGAAGATAGAAGAGAAAGAATTCACGTCCGAGTTTGAGCAGATTTTCTTCCGACATGTTCTGATATATTTTCGAATCCACAGAAGCATCTGTGCCGCTGATCTGAAGTGCTTTCGCCTGTTCTGCGAATCTCGTATTCATCAGATCGATTATCGCGTCAAAGATCGCTCTTTTATTCTTATAGTGTTTATAAAGAGAAGGCGCCTTGATCCCGACTCTGTCAGCTATGTCGCCTACGAAAACATTCGCGTATCCTTTCTCGGAAAAGAGTGTAAGTGCTTCATCAAGAATTCTCTGCTTTGTATCCA
>CAMYXF010000036.1 GCA_947303185.1 uncultured Clostridia bacterium
TAGCATAATTCTCTATGGAAGTCTTAACTTTCTTCTCATATCCGCCGAAGGTATGGATTATATACCACTTGGCTTCATTATTATCCGGCATTTAATTACTCCTAAATCAAGCTTAGCCTTCAACTGAAGACTCAGTCTCCTCAACAGTCTCGGATGCTTCGGTAGCTGCTGTTGTAGCCTCTGTCTCAGCAACAGTCTCAACAGGTACCGTTGTCTCAACGATATCGTAGAAACCGACCTTATCGAGGATCCAGCGGCCGCCATTACCGATCAATGTAAGGTAAACAGCGAAGAAAACGATTACAAGCAGAACTACTGCAGCGGTCTTAGCAAGCTTCTCGCCTGTAGGCCACGTAACGCGCTTAAGTTCAGCAAAAACATCGGAGATCTTCTTGCCCAGGCGCTTGAAAATGTTACCTTTGTTATCAGCCATTTTAAACGTCCTTTAAGAATTACTTGGATTCTCTGTGAATTGTGTGCTTACGGCAGAAGGGGCAATACTTCTTGAGCTCTAATCTCTCTGTATTGTTCTTCTTATTCTTGTATGTCTGATAGTTTCTCTGCTTGCACTCTGTGCATGCGAGAGTAAGCTTATCGCGAGCTCCGGCCTTTGCCATGGTCCAAATACCTCCAAATGTCGTGTTACAGGGGCTTTCAGGCTCCCTGCGCGCCAATTTCCGCGCAACTAAAAACAAGACCTGAACGGTCTAGCGCGAAGATTGTATCACACCAGGGGCTATAAAGTCAACGAAAATATATGGGAGCGCCGATTATTTACGGCACTTTTTCCCTGAGGGGCAAAATCAGCCTCTGCGGGATCTCAATTCTGTCTCAACGTCATCGATGGTGATACCCTGATCAGCCATGAGGACGAGAAGGTGATATTCAAGGTCAGCGATCTCTGCGATGATCTCTTTCTTATCACGCTGGGAAGCAGCGATAACGACCTCAACTGCCTCTTCACCGAGCTTCTTGGAAATCTTGTCCGTGCCCTTGTCGAAAAGGTAATTTGTGTAAGAGCCTTCTACGGGATGCTCCTGACGGTCCTTTATAACGCTGTAAAGTTCTCTCATGATATCCATTGATCATTCCTCCTTGTCACTGGCCGGATCCCAGTCATTAAGTGATGTATAAAAACAAGATCTGTTGCCTGTGTGGCAGGCTGCTCCGGTCTGGTCGATCTTATATAACAGTGTATCCCTGTCGCAGTCAATGCTGGCAGACATTACTTTCTGGAAATGTCCTGATGTCTCGCCCTTCTTCCAGAGTGAATTTCTGGATCTGGAATAGTAATGCATAAAACCTGTCTCACATGTAAGACAGAATGCTTCCTCATTCATGTAAGCCATCATGAGGACTTCGCCGTTCTCGTAATCTATTGTGATAGCAGGTACGAGACCGTCGGAATTCTTCTTCATCTTTGCCCACATGTCATGGGGATTAAGATTGCTCATACGATTCTCCTTACGGGGATGTTTTCATTTGCAAGATAATCCTTAAGATCAGGAATCTTTATCTCTCCGAAGTGGAAAAGGCTTGCCGCAAGAACCGCGTCAGCCTTGCCGATGTTGATGGCATCAGCAAAATCCTTCATGGATCCTGCTCCGCCTGAAGCGATGACAGGTACTCCGACACTCTCGGAGATCATAGCAGTGATCTTATTATCGTAACCGGACTTTGTTCCGTCCTTATCCATTGATGTAAGAAGGATCTCGCCGGCGCCGAGTGATACTGCCTTCTTTGCCCATTCAAGAGCATCAAGGCCTGTGGGCTTGGTGCCGCCTGCGATAACTACTTCGTAGCCTGAATCAAAACCTGATTCCCTGGACTTAACGTCAATGGCGCAAACGATGCACTGTGAACCGAACATCTCGGCAGCTTCCTTTACGAATCCGGGATTCTTTACTGCTGCAGAGTTAAGGGAAACCTTGTCTGCACCTGCATTAAGAAGTTCTCTTATATCTTCAACGGTTCTGATACCGCCTCCGATGGTAAAGGGAATGAAGATCTCGTTGGCAACTCTTCTTGCCATCTCGACTGTCGTTCCTCTGGATTCGAGTGTTGCAGTGATATCAAGGAAAACGAGTTCGTCAGCGCCTGACTGGTTATAAGTCTTCGCGCACTCGACCGGATCGCCGGCATCTCTTAAAGATACGAAGTTAACGCCTTTGACGACTCTGCCGTCTTTAACGTCGAGACAGGGGATTATACGTTTTGTAAGCATTTCGCCAAGTCCACCTTTCCCTCGTATATTGCTTTGCCGATGATGACACCCGCACAGCCGGAAGTCTTGATGAGTTCAACGTCTTCATTGGAACCGATTCCGCCTGATGCGATTACGTTAAGGCCTGTAGCCTCTACCATTTCCTTAGTCTGAGCTACGGCAGGACCTGTAAGCATGCCGTCTCTTGCTATGTCTGTAAATACGACTGTTGTTGCGCCGATCTCCTTACACTTCAAAGCGAAATCAACCGCCTTGAGTTCTGAGTCAGCCGTCCATCCGTCTACGGATACGAATCCGTCGTGTGCATCGATGCCGATAGCAACCTTGTCGCCGAATCTCTCGATCGCCTTCTTGGTAAACTCGGGATCCTTAACGGCAGCAGTACCGAGTACGGCTCTTGAAACGCCGTATTCCTCGATCCACTTTGCAAGCGTATCCATGTTGCGGATTCCGCCGCCCGTGTCGACCTTAAGTCCGGTCTTAACTGCGATTTCTTTTATTATCTCGTGGTTTTCAGGGACACCGCTTTTCGCTGCGTCCAGGTCAACGACATGGATCCATGTCGCGCCTGCTTCCTTGAACATGAAAGCCTGGTCCAGAGGTGAATCGTTATAAATGGTGACGTCGTCATATCTGCCCTGCTTGAGCCTGACGCACTTGCCACCGATCAGATCTATTGCGGGTAATATGATCATGCTTTTGCCTCCGCTACGAATTTCTTAAGTATCTCAAGTCCTGCCGCGCCGCTCTTTTCGGGATGGAACTGCATTCCGAAAATGTTGTCATGCTGGAAAGATGCGCAGTACTTGATGCCGTATTCGGTGCTTGCGGCGTTATCAGAAGCAAGACCGAGCTGGCAATAGTAGGAATGGACGAAGTATACGTAGTCGCCTTCTGTAAGAAGCTTTCCCGTTACGTCGACCAGCTTGTTCCAGCCGATCTGGGGAACCTTGAGGCCGTTGTCGGGGAAACGTCTTACAAAACCCGGAATGATTCCGAGTCCTGATACGACACCTTTTGTCTCTCTTCTCTCGATGAGATTCTCTTCAGAACCTTCGAGCATAAGCTGCATTCCGAGGCAGATTCCCAAAAGGGGCTTGCCTGAATATGCACAATCTATAAGCGGGGTGATGAGGTCTCTGTTTGTGAGCTCATCCATTGCCGGAGCATAGCTGCCGACACCGGGAAGGATAACACCCGATGCATCTGCAATAACGCCCGCATCAGAAGTTATCACACAGTCACTGCCGATATACTTTAAAGCTTTTTCGACAGAGCCCAGATTGCCCATTCCATAATCTACTACTGCTATCAAAGGATCAGATTTCCTTTCCGGTTATACGTGAGTAGCACTCACGATACTTAGCTGCCGTCTTCTCGATGATGTCCTCGGGAAGTGTCGGAGCAGGATATGTCTTATCCCAGTCGAGTGTCTCAAGCCACTCTCTGAGGAACTGCTTGTCGAAGCTCTTCTGAGCGTGTCCGGGTTCATACTCTGCTGCATCCCAGAATCTTGAAGAGTCAGGTGTGAACATCTCGTCGCATACTGTAAGAACGCCGTCGATCTTACCGAACTCGAACTTAGTATCTGCAAGGATAAGGCCCTTTGTGAGTGCGAACTCGGAAACCTTCTTGTAAAGGGCAAGAGAAGCATCTCTTAATGCGGAAGCGTCAGCCTCACCGATGAGGTCAACTAACTGCTCGTATGTGATGTTGATGTCGTGTCCTTCGTCAGCCTTTGTTGAAGGTGTGAAGAGAGGCTCAGGGAGCTTGTCGCCCTGGAGCATTCCCTCAGGCATCTTGATGCCGCCGACTGTACCGGACTTTTTGTATTCCTTAAGAGCGGAACCTTCGAGGTAACCTCTTACGATGCACTCTGCAGGAAGCATCTCAGCCTTCTTAACGAGCATTGATCTTCCCTGGAGCTCTTCCTTATACTTGTCGAATCCCATAGGATACTTTGAAACATCAGTTGTGATTACGTGGTTCGGGATGATGTCCTTTGTGAAATCAAACCAGAACTCGGAGATGGAAGAAAGTACTCTTCCCTTGTCAGGGATCAGCTCATCGAAAATAACGTCGAAAGCTGAGATTCTGTCTGTAACGACAAGAAGAAGTGAATCACCGAGATCGTAGATGTTTCTGACCTTGCCCTTTGAGAGCATCGGCTGATCGATAAAATCAGTATCCTTAATAAGCATTTATGTATCCTCCAAAAATTATAATGCGCCTTTGGTTGAGATGACCTGACCTTCAAATCTGGGGTCGGTCTCTGTTGCCTGTCTCAAAGCTCTTGCGAGTGCCTTGAACATAGCCTCTGCCTTGTGGTGGTCGTTGGCACCATAAGGGCATGCGATGTGCAGCGTGATTCCTGCATTGAATGCGAAGCTTCTGAAGAACTCCTCGAAAAGCTGTGTATCCATCGTACCGCAGAACTCGTCTGCAAAATCACAATCGAAAACAAGGAAAGCCCTGCCGGAGATATCAAGTGAGCATGTGCCCAAAGCTTCATCCATCGGGATGGAAGCAGAGCCGTAACGTCTGATTCCGATCTTGTCGCCCAATGCCTTGTTAAGAGCCTGGCCAAGAACGATTCCGACATCCTCTACTGAGTGATGAGCATCAACGTGGAGGTCACCCTTGCAGGTAATATCCATATCAATGCCGGAGTGCTTTGACAGAGCAGTAAGCATGTGGTCGAAGAAACCGATGCCCGTATCGATGTTGTTAACACCCTGTCCGTCAAGATCGATCCTGACCTTGATGTCAGTCTCTTTCGTTGTTCTAGCGATCTCAGCTGTTCTCGGCATTTTTGACCTCCTGCTTAATTGCATCCAAGAGTTCTTTCATCTCTTCATCCGTACCTATCGTTATCCTGAGATACTCGTTAAGGACGGGTTTATTGAAATATCTTACAAGTATACCTTTATTGCGGAGATTTTGGTACAGTGTGCCGCAATCCATGGGCGGTTTCGCATAGACGAAATTCGCAGATGACGGAGGCATCGTGAAACCAAGCTCCTTAAGTTCTTTCTCGAACCATGTTCTTGTGGCAATGATCTTAGATCTTGTCTCGTTGTAGTAGTCCTTATCAAGGAGGGCTGCTTCTGCAACCTTCTGGGCAAGACGGTCAACCGGATATGAGTTGAACGAATCTCTTGCTCTTCTTAATCCTTCGATGAGTTCCTCCGAACCTACCGCATAACCGAGTCTGATTCCGGCAAGCGAGAACGCCTTTGAAAGTGTTCTTACTACGCAGACGTTCTTGTACTCATTGATGAGAGATACAGCTGACTCGTATTCGTTTTCGAAAGCGACATAAGCTTCGTCGACGATTACTACTGAATCAGGATTTGCCTTCGCGATCCTTGCGCAGTCTTCAACAGCGATCGCTCTTGATGTAGGCGCATTAGGATTTGCGAAAACGATTCCGCAGTTAGGCACTCCGATGTAATCGTCGGGATCTAATCTGAAGTCTTCCTTGAGAGGAATCGTCTGTCTTCTTATGTCGTAGAACTCGGAAAATACCGGGTAGAAACTGTAGCTGTAATCAGGCATCAGGACAGGGAGTCCCGTGAGTGCCTTCTTCTCGAAGAATGTCTGGAAACAGATAGCGAGAACTTCGTCAGATCCGTTGCCGCAGAAAATGTTTGCTTCTGATACTCCGTCGAACTTCGCTGCCGCTTTAATGACATCGGTGGAGTTCGTGTCGGGATAGAGTCTTAATGTGGTAAGGTCGAAATTCTCAAGAGCTTCCTTAACCTTGGGTGAAGGCGGATAAGGGTTCTCATTTGTGTTGAGCTTTATCACCTTCTGGCCCGGCTTCGGCTGCTCGCCTGCCACATAGGGCTCTATGTCATTTATCAGTTTGTTCCAATATTTACTCAAAGTTATCAGTCCTCAAATCTGGCTCTGACGGCAGCTGCGTGACATCCGAGACCCTCGCTGTCGGCAAATGCCGCTACATCCTTATATACGTCCTTAAGTGTCTCTTCGTTGTAGTTGATGACACTCATCTTCTTATAGAAATCACCTGTGTTAAGAGGTGAGAAGAACCTTGCAGTTCCTGATGTCGGAAGTGTGTGGTTCGGTCCTGCGAAGTAATCTCCCAAAGGTTCCGGTGAATAGTTGCCAAGGAACATTGCGCCGCAGTTCTTGATCTTTGCTGCGAGAACTTCAGGATTCTCAACGCAGATCTCAAGGTGCTCGGGTGCGATCTCTTCTGAGAAGTTGACCGCTGTATCAAGGTTGTCGCAAACGATGATTGCGCAATAATCTTCCATGGACTTGGCAAGGATATCCTTACGCTCAGCCTTCTCGGATCTCTTGTCAGCGAGCTCTAAAACCTTCTCTGCGAGTTCTCTTGAATCTGTAAGAACGATCGCGGAAGCCATCTTGTCGTGTTCTGCCTGTGAGAGCATGTCTGCAGCTACGAAATCCGGATTTGCTGTCTTGTCAGCAATGATCAGGATCTCTGAAGGACCTGCGAACATGTCGATATCAACCTGGCCGAAAACCAGACGCTTAGCTGTATTTACATAGATGTTTCCGGGGCCGCAGATCTTGTCTACTCTCGGAACTGTCTCAGTACCGTAAGCCATTGCTGCAATAGCCTGTGAACCGCCCATTCTGTAGATCTCCGTAGCGCCTGCGATTGATGCAGCTGCAAGGATAACAGGTGCGATGGTTCCGTCTTTTCTCGGAGGTGTTGCGAAAACGATTCTCTCAACGCCTGCAACGGAAGCAGGGATAACATCCATCAATACTGTTGACGGAAGAGGTGCTGTACCGCCGGGTACGTAAACACCTGCAATGGAGATAGGTCTTACGCGGACACCGATCTTGGCGCCCTTGCCGACATCCATCATGAAGCCGTGTTCTTTCTGCTCCTCGTGGAAGCTTCTGATGTTGGCAGCGGCTTCCTTCATGATAGTAAGGAGCTCAGGATCGATGGACTTGATTGCGTCTTCGATCTCCTGCTCGGATACTCTGAGCTGGTCTGCCGTGAGCTTAATGCCGTCAAACTTCTCTGTGTACTTAAGAAGTGCAGCGTCGCCGTTTTCTCTGATGTCATCGATAACGTTCTGAACTGTCTCGATAACGGGCTTTAAGTCCATCTTGCCTCTTACGCCGAGGCTCTCGACTGTTGCCTTAAGGTTTTCCTGTGTGCCTTCAACTAACTTACAGCGCATGATTATCCCCCTTTGCTTTTACTCTTCATCAGCCAATGCTTCTTTGAGCTTGGCGATCATCGGCTTTATCTCTTCTTCTTTCATCTTCATTGAAACTCGGTTAACTACAAGTCTTGCAGAGATGTCTGCTACCGTCTCCAATACATCAAGTCCGTTCTCATAAAGTGTTCTTCCGGACTCAACGATATCTACGATAACTTCTGCAAGTCCCGTAAGAGGAGCGAGCTCGACGGAACCGTTAAGCTTAATGATCTCAACGCTCTCGCCTCTTACGCCCTCGAAATAATTTCTTGTGATGTTGGGATACTTTGTTCCGACTCTCTTATTCGGGATCTCATCGAGCTTGTCCTTAAGCTCTGCAGGACCTGCAACGCACATTCTGCACTTGCCGAGTCCGAGATCTAATACCTCATAAAGCTGTCTGCCTTCTTCAAGAAGTGTATCCTTACCGACAACACCGATATCAGCAGCGCCGTACTCAACATAAGTAGGTACGTCGGAAGGCTTGGAAAGGATGAATCTCAATCCTGCATCCTTGTCTTCAAGAATAAGCTTTCTGGACTTATCTCTTGCTGCGGATACATCGTATCCGGCCTTCTCCATGATGTCTAATGTCTGGTCTGCGAGTCTTCCCTTAGGTAAAGCAATAGTAAGCATCAGGCTTCACCTCCGTTCATAAACATAACTGTCTCTATTCCCTTTTCCTTTGCGTATTCGTTAAGCGCTTCCTCATCCATTCCCGTTGTGTCAAGGATTGCGGGTGTGCCTTCAGCTCTCAGTGCTTCTGCTGTTGCAGTTGCCATCTCGAAATCACCTCCGACGATAACGCCTGCGCACTTTGCGGGAACGAACTTGTCCTGTCTCATAAGTGCAGTGATTGCAAGTGTGAGTGAGATTGAGAAACCTACAGCCTGGATTTCCTTGCCGAATGACTTTGCAACGTCATCGTATCTTCCGCC
This sequence comes from uncultured Clostridia bacterium, assembly GCA_947303185.1. Taxonomy (GTDB): domain Bacteria; phylum Bacillota; class Clostridia; order Saccharofermentanales; family Saccharofermentanaceae; genus Saccharofermentans. Next base: position 8,376 of record CAMYXF010000036.1, read on the forward strand.
AGAAATGATCGGGAAACCTACCTCATATGTGTAGCCCTTAAATACCATTCCTGTGTAGTAGTCGATGCTCTCGATGAGGCTGAGATCTACTGATACATACTTGAGGAAACCGTAGCTTTCCATGATGTCCAAAATCTCTTTAAGGTTGCCCAAAGCTTCCTTTGCACCTGCATCAGTAATTCTCGGCATGATCTGGTCGATCGTATCGTATGTTCCGCCGGACTCTGTGAGCATCAGCAATGTCTCTTTGTCTTCCTTGCTGATATCAAACTTCTCGATGGTAACGGAATCTCTGTTAGCGATAGCATTCTTGATCTTCTGCTGACCTTCTTCATCGATGCCGAGCTGCTTCATGAGTCCCTTGAAGAACTTGACCTGGCCGATGGAAACCTGAAGATCCTTGATGCCGATCTCAAGTGCTGACTTGATAGCAATTGCGAGAACTTCAGCATCAGACTTAGCGCCGCTTGCACCCAAAAGCTCAATTCCGCCCTGGGTAAATCCGCAGAGCTTACCGCCGCCTGCTTTACCTGAACGGTACATGTTTTCGATATAAGAGAATCTGACAGGAAGAGTGTAGTTTCTGCCTGCGCAGAATCTTACTGTTGGAATCGTGCCATCGTAGCGGTTGCAAAGAAGGCTTCCCTTGCTGTCAGTGAACTTATAGAGTTCCTCTTCATCAACGAACTCTTTATATACATCAAAATACTCAACGCCGGGAGTCTCGATCTCCTCGTAACCGTTGAGCAGGAAGAGATTACGGAGCTTAGACTCAAGCTCCCTTTTTACTCCGCAGATTCCCGGAAACTGGTCGTTAAATCCGTCCGGTGTGTAGAACTTATTTCCCATAAAAACACTCCATTTTTACTTATAGTCCATATTGTACTTGCCGCAGATACTCAGGGCAAATGACTTTACTGTGTCAAATTAGCCGTTTCTTTAGTCGACTAAAGGATTATAATTGTGCATTTGAGATATGTCAAGCATTTTCTTTAGTTGAATAAAGAAATATCATTCAGCCCGCTGAACGCTTTTATACTTGAGTCATCCTTTTTAGCTGCCCCAAGTACAAAAATTCGAAAATTTTATACTTGTAGCCCTGTTTTTCGAGGTATCAAGTACAAAACAATAATCACTATTTAATTGAGACCAGTCTCAATTGGGTGTCCAAAGTCTCAACATGCTCGAAAAGCCTTACTTCTTCAGAATCGGTGTCTATAATGAAATCAATTAATTCATGGAGGCATTCAAAATGGCGAATAAAGTAATAGACATAATGAATGCCCGTGATGCTTACTTAATAAGCACCATTAAATCTCTTGAAAAGAAAATAGATTCATATCCGGAGGGCAAGATAAATATAAGGCCCAACAAGAGCGGTTACTCTTATTTCTGGCATAGGGGAAACACTTACAGATATCTGAATAAAAGCGACACAGAGCTTATAAAACAACTGATACAAAAAGACCTAATCGCAGATGCGATTAGTAAAGCTAAAACTGAAGAGTTTATTCTCCATGAGTTGATGAGCAAATATCCCACAGTAGCAATTGAAGACCTGTATGGGCTGCTTCCAGAAAAACGCAAAAAGTATGCAAGCCCCATATTCCTTAATAATGATGAGTATGCTAAGCATTGGCTGTCGCTTCCCTTCGCTCCAAAGTCTTTTGGTAAAGATGGGCCAGAGTACTACACAATTAAGGGAGAACGTGTAAGGTCAAAATCAGAAGTAATAATCGCTGACAGATTATTTTCAAAAGGGATTCCGTACAAATATGAATGTCCTTTAAAAGTTGGCAAAGAGATTATTCACCCTGATTTTACTATCCTCAGACATAGCGACCGCAAAATCGTATTTCACGAGCATTGCGGAATGATGGGAGATAAACAGTATGGAGAGGATATGGTAGATAGGGTAAATAAATATGGAAAAGCAGGAATATTTGTTGGTGACAGACTCTTCTTCACTTTTGAATCAAGTGATCATCCGTTTGATATAAGCTGGCTTGATGACTTTATAGAGAGGAACTATAGATAGTACTTTTACTTGTGGTACTTCTCGCCCTTGGCGATCTTGAAGCCGCGGTAGAGCTGCTCGGACAGAACGAGTCTTGTCATGAGATGGGTGAGAGTAATGTTACCAAAGCACATTCTTCTGTCGGCACGCGCGCGTACTTCAGGAGAGATACCGTTGCTTCCGCCGATGACGATCTTCAGGGTTCCTCCGCCCTTCTCGATATCTGATACGAGATAAGATGAGAGCTTTTCTGAAGATACATTCTCACCTCCGAGATCCATTGCCCAGACAACTTCGCCGGGCTTGATATGGGATAAGATCAGTTCGCCTTCACGCTTTAATGCTTCATTTACAGGAACCGAATCAGGACAGTCGGCAACTTCAATGAACTCCAGAGTCGCAAATCTGGAAAGACGCTTTTTGTATTCGTCGATACCTTCTTTGAGCCACTTATCCTTAAGCTTTCCTGGACATACAACGATTATCTTCATAAGACGTATCCCTCGGAAGGCATATCCTTCTTGGCGATCTTAACTTCGTAATCGATTCCTTCGACAAATCCCCTGTCTGCAAGTGATGTGGTAAACGTCTGCCTTGCGATATCAGGTGTGTTGTTATGAGGAGACAAGTGTCCCAGAATAAACTTCTTTGTTCCGTTATTGATAAAAAACTCTGCAACTTCAGCGGATTCAGGATTGCTGATATGGCCGTGTCCGCCTGAGATCCTCTTCTTCAAAGGCCAAGGATATTCGCCATGTTCGAGCATGTAAGGATCGTAGTTTGATTCGAGAAGGATGACATCGCAAGCTCTGGCAAAACCCTTCATGCCGTCGTTCATTCTTCCGAGATCCGTCATTACCGCAATGGAATTGCCGGAATCATGATTAATGATCCTGTAGCAGACTGAACCGTTAACGTCGTGAGGTGTCGGGAAAGCCCTTACTTCCGGGCCGTTCTCGAGCTGGACGATATCGTTTTCCTCAATCTCCGTAACGGGAGATGCAAGGCCATCCAATACTGCAAGAGTTGCTCTCGTACCGTATATCGGCGTGTGATATTTGCGCGAAAAAACAGGCACGCCGTTAATGTGGTCGCTGTGTCTGTGTGTAAGAAAGATAGCGCTGACATCCTCGGGATAAACGCCGCAGGCTACCAGGGCTTTGGTCATCATTTTGCAGGACATTCCGCAATCGACAAGAATGTAGGTGCCACGGGATTTGATAAGTGTCGAGTTGCCGCTGCTGGATGAATAAAGAGGGACGATTCTGTCAGGTCCCGTCATGCTTCGGTATCCTCTTCGCCGTATTCAGGCGTATGGTTTACTCTCGAAATAACGGCACCCAGATCAGTAAGCTTCTGAACGATATGCTCGTAACCTCTGTCTATTCTCTGGGCATTCATGATATATGTGGTTCCGTCAGCTTCCAATGCAGCACAGACAAGAGCTGCACCGGCTCTGAGGTCTGTAGCTTCAACAGTTGCGCCGCGGAATTTGGTCTTGCCGTTAACCCATGCTATTCTCTCGTAAACGTTAATGTTCGCACCCATTTTCGCGAGCTCGGGAACATACTGGAATCTGTTCTGCCAGACATTCTCGTGCATGCGGCTCTGGCCGTCAGCGGAACAGAGCAGTACTACTGTCTGGGGCTGAAGGTCTGTCGGGAATCCCGGATAAGGGGAAGTCTTAACGCTTGTAGGATAGATCTCGTCTTCGTAATCGTATCTGAAGACTCTTATTGATTCATCGCCTTCCTCGATCTGGTAACCCATTTCACGCATCTTTGCGGACAAAGGCTCCATGTGGGTAGGGATGAGATTATGAATTGTAACGTCGCCGTTTGTAACTGCGGCTGCAATCATGTAAGTTCCTGCCTCGATCTGGTCAGGAATGATCGAATATGTGAAGTTACCGGGGAGCACGGGAACGCCCGTGATCTTTATGGTATCGGTACCTGCACCCTTGATGTGGGCACCCATTGAGTTCAAGAAGTTTGCAACGTCAACGATATGGGGCTCTTTGGCCGCGTTGATGATCTCGGTCTTACCCTGCGCCTTGCATGCTGCGAGCATCGCATTGATCGTTGCGCCGACGCTTACTATATCCAGATAGATCCTTGCACCGTGTAAGGGATCTGCTTCAAGATTTACGATACCGCTGTTGATGTCGGTAGGTCTTGAACCCTTTGCACCCATAAGCTGGAAAGCCTTGAGGTGAAGGTCGATCGGACGTTGGCCGAAGTTACAGCCGCCGGGAAGTCTGATGGAAGCTTTTCCGCATCTTCCCAAAAGCGCGCCCATAAGATAGTAAGAAGCACGGATCCTTGATACGAGCGGACCCGAAGCCTTATATGTATTTATAGTAGTGGAATCGATCCTGTAAGTGTGGTTGTCGATGGTATCAACCTTTGCGCCAAGTGATCTCAAAAGATCAAACATGACGTGTACGTCGATGATGTCAGGGACATTCTCGAGTGTGCAGACACCGTCAACCATGATCGATGCGGCAATAATACCAAGAGCGGCATTCTTACTGCCGCTGATCTCGATATCGCCTTTGAGCGGAATACCGCCCTTTATCTCATAAGCGTAGTTTTTACCCACGCTGTTAATATTCTGATCCATCAAATCTCCAACAAATCACTTGTGCGGTTCGGATTCGTCAAGGATCTTCTTCAATGACGACTTGACCGCAACATCACCTTTTGCCTGACGGGAATCGCCTGAAGCATCAGCTCCGTCACCGGTGACAGCACTCTTATTATTATACCTTTTCTGGACATCAATTGGGTGAATTACGCGTTTTTCGCGAGATTCACGATTTATTTGTGATACAGTCTTCCTTTGTTCGGCACTTATCTGAACTACGGGCTGTGTAAGGAGCTTTCTTGCCTCCTCTTTTGCCTGTAATCTCGCTTCTTCAAGTGCCATTGCTTCGGCATCGGGCATCTGAGGAGCCTGATATTGCTCTTCTTCGTAAACCTGCTGAGCTGATGCCTGTACCGGGTGGATCTGTACATCCTGGATGGTCTGCTCCTGAGGCTCTTCGATCACAGCCTGGACAGCTTCAACTGCAGGGATCTGCTCCTGAGGGATGATCTTCTCCAAAGGAATGGAGAGCTGCTCACTCATCGGAGGCATCTGCGCTGTTATGGGAGCTTCCTCGATAGTAGTCTCTTTTGCGATCTCGCTCTCAAGACCAGTAACGGGACCATCCATCTCATCATCGAAGTCCTCAACATAGAGGAGCTCATCTTTTAACTCTTCGAATCTCTCATCGCCGAAAGATGAAAGGAGCTTTGCAAGAGCCTTATCTCTTGCTGCAACTTCAGGTTCGGGAATGAGTTCGTACTCGTCAACGACGCTCTCAAGATCCTTGTAACCCAAAGATCTTACGGCCTCGCACTCCTGAAGTCCGAGGAAATATGCTGCCGCCCTGTGAAGCGGTTTGTCGCTGATGATTCCGGCCTTAGCATCACTGTATGCAGCATCGAAAACAGTCTTTCCTGTAGGAAGGCTGAATATAAATGTTGCTCCCTGGCCGAATGTTGAAGTAACGCTGATAACACCGTCATGCATATCGGCGATCTCTTTTGCGATAGCAAGGCCGATGCCTGATCCGCCTACTTCCCTGTTGCCGGAATTATCTACTCTGTAGAATCTCTCGAAAAGATGATCGATGTCTTTTGCGGGAATGCCCCTGCCGTTATCGTCGACCTGGACAGCAACTCTGTCATCAATGACTGAAATGCTGATATGTACCTGGTTGGGTACAGTCTTGCCCTCAAAACCAATGTACTTGATGGCATTGGTAAGAAGGTTAACGATGGTTCTGATGATGAGCTTGGAATTACCGTAAAGCAGCGGATATACGCCGTCTTCAGGTAAAGTGAATATTACGTTGCTTGCGCCGGGATAATCCTGGATGTTGGAATATGCAGCAGATACGGCATCCCTGATGTCGAAAATCTCCATGCGGCTCGTATGTGAGCACTGGGACAAAACGAGGAAGTCGTTTACGATGTCCTGCATTCTTACGGTATTCTCTTCGATTCTTCCGCTCCATGTAATGAGCTCTTCTCTTGAAGGTTCGTTGCCGTCCTGGCAGGATCTTCTTATAGAGAATACTGAACTCTTAATGGATGTAAGAGGAGTCTTAAGTTCGTGTGAAACGTTTGCAGCAAGGTCTTTCTGACGTCTCTCGTCATCCTTGATCTGCGTAATGTCATCAACGATAACGATATTGAGCTCTTCACTACCGAAGAACTTTGAATCCTGCTGCGCAGGTCTTCTGATGATCTTGATCTCATAGATCCTGCGGTTGATTATGTAGTTTACTCTTATGAGGTTTACGCCGTTTTCGAGACTTAATATGTAATTGGATTTGAGCTGGTTTCCGTTATCGAATGTCTCGAGGAAATTGTTGAGAGTTTTGGGAAGGCCCCCCTTAAGGAAATCAGGAAGTCTGAAGATCGTCTCGTTGCAGAACAAAGCACCCTTTGAATCGTATACGGCAATGCCGAGACCGACCGTATCCAATACGGCCTTCTGGATGTGCTTATCGCGCTCGAGATTATCGATATTGCCTGATACGGCAGACCTTAAAGTAGTGTTGCCGATAAGATACCCGGCGATAACACCGACGAGTATCAATATCAATGCCAGAACCAGCAAAATAACCGGGTTCTGTAAGGCCGTCTCGAATATTGAAATGGTAAACAGTTTACTCAAGATCAATCCAAATCATTAGGGAAGAAATAGCCGAAGCCTCTTCTCGTGAGAATGTACTTGAAATTCTTCTGGTCGGGTTCGATCTTCTGTCTTGTACGCTTGATCGTAACGTCGACAGTTCTCTCGTCACCTAAGAAATCGAACTTCCAAACCTGCTTCAAAAGTTCTGAACGTGAGCATACTCTGCCCATGTTCTGTTCAAGATACTGCAAAAGCTGGAACTCTCTGTTTGTAAGATCGCAGGATTCCTCATGCTTGAAAGCCTGCATGACGTCACCGTCGATAATGAGCTCGCCGCCGCAGTACTCATGTCTGTTGCCTTCTGCACCGTGTGACTTGTTGCTGTACTCGGTACGTCTGATCATGGCTCTGAGCTTCTCAACCAGAATCATCGGTTCATAAGGCTTGGAAACATAATCGTCTGCACCTGCACGGAGTGCCTCTACCTGATACTGTGAAAGATCTCCCTTACCTGTGAGGAAAAGAACGGGTGTCTTGTAACCCTGATCTCTGTAGTCCTTGATAAACTGCATTCCGCTGTATCCGGGCATCATCCAGTCGAGGATAATAACGTCAGGTCTCTCGATGTCTGCAAGTTCAAATCCCTTCTTACCGTCAGTAGCGGTAATTACGTTAAATTCAAAGGATTTGAGCATATCGGCAGTAGATTCAACTACTGCTTTATCATCATCGATTATCAGGATTTTTGCCATATTCACACCTCTTAAAAATCAAGGAAAAATAAATTACATTTGTATTTTACCAATAATCGATTTTATGTAAATTGTAATATTACAAATTTATGGTGTATTTTTCCAAATTATTACAACGCGAAAAAAGTGCCCCAAAAACAGTTTCTGCGCAAATGAAAAGTCCCTCCGCGTTTATTCGCGAAGGGACTTATATAATCCGGCAGCAATCTATCTTCCCGGGCCGTTGCCAGCCGAGTATTGTCGACGC
>CAMYXF010000037.1 GCA_947303185.1 uncultured Clostridia bacterium
CCTTTCTCGGAAAAGAGTGTAAGTGCTTCATCAAGAATTCTCTGCTTTGTATCCATAATTACCTCTCGATCACCTCTCGAAAATGTTGGCTAATTCAAATTAGCCAGATTATAGCTAATCCGAATTAGCCTGTCAATATGCAAAATCGATGCTATAAACCTATTGACTTAGTAGGTTAAAGGAATTAAGATACGTTCAGCAAATTCGAAAGGGAGATACTGACGTGATTTATGCAGATAACGCCGCAACCACAGCAATGAGCGAAGCGGCAATAAATACAATGACATCATTAATAAGAGATACTTACGGCAATCCTTCAAGTCTTTATGAATTCGGTCAGAAGGCTAAGGAAGTTCTTGAGCAGGCGCGCGAAGATATCGCTAAAACTATCGGTGCCGATCCTAAGGAAATCCTTTTTACATCAGGCGGAAGCGAAGCTGACAACCAGGCAATTATTTCTGCTGCTAAGCTTGGTGCGGCGAAAGGCAAGAAGCACATCATCTCAAGTGCTTTCGAGCATCACGCTGTATTGCATACACTTAATAAGCTCGCTAAAGAGGGTTATGAGATTACGCTTCTCGACGTACATGAGAACGGAATCATCAAGCCTGAAGAAGTGGCAGCTGCGATCCGTGAGGATACTGCGCTCGTTACAATCATGTATGCAAATAACGAGATCGGAACGATTCAGGACATTAAGGGCATCGGTGCCGTCTGCAGAGAAAAGGGAGTTATCTTCCATACTGATGCAGTACAGGCAATCGGACATCTTCACATTGACGTAAATGAAGAGAACATCGATATGCTTTCAGCTTCTGCTCATAAGTTCCACGGTCCTAAGGGTGTTGGTTTCTTATATGCAAAGAAAGGAATAAGACTTACAAATCTTATCGAAGGCGGAGCTCAGGAAAAGGGCAGAAGAGCAGGAACCGAAAACGTTCCGGGAATCGCTGCAATGGCAACTGCACTTAAGGAATCCGTAGAGAATATCGATAAGAATACAGAGCGTCTTACAAGCGTTCGCAATAAGATTATCGCCGGTCTTAAAGAGATTCCTCATTCAGCAATAAACGGTGATGAAGAAAGCCGCCTTCCCAGCAATGTCAATTTTTGCTTTGAAGGAATCGAAGGCGAGTCACTTCTGCTCCTTCTGGATGACAAGGGCATCGCAGCATCTTCTGGAAGCGCATGCACCTCAGGTTCACTCGATCCGAGCCATGTTCTTCTTGCAATCGGAAGAGTGCACGACGTTGCTCACGGTTCATTAAGACTTTCAATAGGCGAAAACATAACAGATGAAGAAGCTGATTACATCATTAAATCAGTTAAAGAAGTAGTTGAATATTTAAGAGGATTCTCACCTGTATGGAGAGACCTCGTTGCAGGAAAAACACAATTCATTTTATAAGGGGGCATCAACATGGCTTTATATAGTGAGAAGGTAATGGATCATTTCAGAAATCCGAGAAACGTAGGCGTTCTTGAAGACGCAAACGGCGTAGGCACAGTAGGTAACGCTAAGTGCGGAGACATCATGAAGATGTATCTCAAGATCGAAGACGACATCGTTAAGGATGTTAAGTTTGAGACATTCGGATGCGGCAGTGCAATCGCTTCAAGTTCAATGGCTACAGAGCTTATCAAGGGCAAGCCTGTTGAAGAAGCAAGACAGCTTACAAATAAAGCAGTAGCAGAAGCTTTAGACGGACTTCCGGATTATAAGATGCACTGTTCTGTCCTTGCGCAGGAAGCTATTGAAGCTGCTCTTGCGGACTACGAATCAAGACAGGAAAGCTAAGCATTTCCTCCAAGCTTGAATAAATGACATGGTTGGAGGAAAGAATCGGAGTTATTTTCCCCCAAGGCAAGAAAAAGGGCCAATTGGAGGAAACCCGGAAAAGATAATTCTATAAACCTATTGACATAGTAGGTTTATGTGGCATAATAGGTGCATGCCATAGAAAAACCAAGGAGGCGTAAAAATGTTAATGAACATGTGTTGTCGAATGCATTATACAAGGGCTGTATCGGCCATGGCGTTTGACTGCACAAATATGCGCCTTGACGATGTACGATGTTGACTTCAATATAAAACATCAGACTCCACAGCCCGGGAAAATCCTCATCCCGGGTTTTTTTATGCAAATTATGAAAGAAGGTAAATACAAATGAGCTACAAAAGAAATTCTTTACTTATACACGGCGGTATCGACGGAGACGAGACAACAGGAGCAGTAAACGTTCCCGTTTACCAGACATCAACATACAAGCAGGACGGTCTTGGCAAGAACAGAGGCTGGGAATATTCCCGAACAGGCAACCCTACAAGAGCAGCACTCGAGAAGCTGATCGCAGATCTTGAAGAAGGACAGTACGGTCTCGCATTCGCATCAGGACTTGCTGCAATCAACACAGTTCTTTCACTCTTCAAATCAGGTGACAAACTTATCGTATCAGATAACATCTACGGCGGAACTTTCCGTATTCTCGATAACGTTTTCAAGAACTTCAATATCACATACAAGATCGTTGATACATCTGATCTTGAAGCCGTCGAAAATGCTATCGACGACGATGTAAAAGCAATATACATCGAGACACCTGCAAATCCGCTTCTTACAATCACTGACATCGAAGCAGTATCCAAGATCGGAAAGAAGCATAACAAACTTGTTATCGTTGACAACACATTCCTTACACCTTATCTGCAGAGACCTCTTACTCTCGGTGCAGACATCGTTATCCACAGCGGCACAAAATATCTTGGTGGACATTCTGATACGATCTCCGGTTTTGTAGTAGTAAATGACAAGCAGCTTGCTGACAGACTTTACTATCTCCAGAATGCAATCGGCGGCGTGCTCGCTCCCTGGGACAGCTTCCTTATCATCAGAGGAATCAAGACATTGGGCGTACGCATGGACAGACATGTCGCCAATGCGCAGAAAGTTGCTGAATGGCTTGAAGGAAGCGGATACGTAAGCAAGGTTTATTATCCCGGCCTTAAGAGTGATCCCGGTTATGAGGTCCAGAAGAAGCAGGCTGACGGAGCAGGCGCAATGATCTCATTTGTTCTTAATGATAAGTACGATTACAAGACATTTTTCGAGAAGCTTCAGCTTATAACACTTGCAGAAAGTTTGGGCGGCGTTGAATCACTTGTTTGCCATCCTGCAACGATGACTCACGCAGCGATCCCTGCAGACATCAGAAAAGAAGTAGGTATCGTTGATGAGCTCATCAGATTCTCAGTAGGAATCGAAGATGTTGATGATCTCATTGCAGATCTGAAGCAGGCAATCGAGAGTTCGGTTAAGGCATGAGGTGGAACCATGAATAACGTATACGAAAACATAAGAGAGATGATCGGCAACACGCCGATAATCAAGATCAATCACATGGGCGTTAAGCCCGGAGTAAATATCTACGCAAAACTTGAATTGATGAATCCCGCAGGAAGCGTAAAAGACCGTGTAGGCGTTTACATGATCGATGACGCAAAGAAGAGAGGACTTCTTAAAGAAGGCGGTACGATCATTGACGCTACTGCAGGAAACACAGGTATCGGAATCGCAGTTGCTGCACTTAACCAGGGATACAGAGTTATCTTTACAGTGCCTGAGAAATTCTCAGTTGAAAAGCAGCAGGTAATGAGAGCTTTGGGTGCTGAGATCGTTCATACATCAAGAGAAGGCGGAATGCTCGGTGCTGAAGAAAAAGCAGAAGAAATGCTTAAGCAGATTCCGGGTTCCATCTCATTAAGACAGTTCAGAAACCCTGCAAATCCTCTTGCACACTATGAGACAACAGGTCCTGAGATCTATTCTCAGCTTGACGGCAAGATTGATTATTTCGTAGCAGGCGCAGGAAGCGGCGGAACATTCTCAGGTGTTGTTAAGTATCTGAAAGAGCAGAATCCGGGTATCGTCGGAGTTCTTGCAGATCCTTACGGATCAACGATCGGCGGCGGTGAACATTTCGATTACAACATCGAAGGGATCGGCAACGATTTTATCGCTGACACGATGAACATCACACTCGTAGATAAGGTTATCAAGATCAATGACGACGAAGCATTTACTGCTTCAAGAAATCTCGCAAAGCATGAAGGCATTCTTGCCGGATCTTCATCAGGCGCAGCTCTTGCTGCAGCGCTCAAGCTTGCGGAAGAAATTGATGAAGGAAACATCGTAACTGTTTTCCCTGACAGAGGAGACAGATATTTAAGCAAAGGATTATTCGACTGATGGGAACAGTATATGAATTAAAAAACGTATACAAGACATATAAGAACGACGGTAAGGAATTCACGGCGTTAAAGGACGTGAGCCTCACGATAAACGAAGGTGAGATCTTCGGCATTATCGGAATGAGCGGCGCGGGCAAATCAACACTCGTGCGTACGCTTAACAGACTTGAAGAAGTATCTTCCGGCACTGTCGAATTCTACGGAAAAGATCTTGCATCACTTAAAGCTAAGGAGCTTCGCGAAGTGCGCCACAGCATCTCCATGATCTTCCAGGGATTTAATCTTGTTAACCAGCGCACAGTTATCCAGAACGTCGAGCAGTCTATGAAGATAATAGGCCTGCCGCGTGCCGTGCGCCGCGAAAAGGCAAAGCAGATGCTTGAAGTCGTAGGTCTTCTTGAGAAGGCAAATGAATATCCCGCACGTCTTTCGGGCGGCCAGAAGCAGAGAGTCGCTATAGCAAGAGCTTTGGCCGTAGACCCCAAGGTCCTCTTGTGCGACGAGGCAACGAGCGCATTGGATCCGAAGATCACTGGAGAGATACTGGATCTTTTGAAGAAGATCAACGAAGAAAGAAAACTTACGATAGTAATTATCACTCACGAGATGAGTGTGGTGGAGAAGATCTGCGACCGAGTAGCGATCATTGACGACGGTACGCTTGCTGAAGTAGGAGACGTTAAAGAGGTCTTCTCAAATCCGCAGTCGAAGGCAGCGAAAAAACTGGTCTTCCCAAGCAATCCTTTTGATCCGTCTGATGACAAAGGACAGATCGTAAGAATAGTTTTCGACGGTACGCAGTCGAACGTTCCGTTCATTGCAAATCTCGTTGAGGAGACGGGACTTAAAGTAAATATCCTAAGCGCAAATACAAGGAGTGTCGGCGGCATCGGCTACGGCCAGATGATCATCGAGCTTCCCCAAAAGGCAGAAGACCGTCAGACGGTCATCGACTTTTTCAGAAAGGGCGGACTGTCTGTATCGGAGGTGAACAGAAATGAGTGATTACATAAGAGATGCGATAGTAACAGGTGTTTGGGAGACGTTTGTAATGACGTTCTTTGCATCACTTTTCTCATATGCGGTAGGAATGCCTTTGGGTGTTCTGCTCTATGCGACATCCAAGGGACGCCTGTTAGAGAACAGGGCTGTCAATTTCATCGTCGGAGCCATCGTAAACATCACGCGTTCACTGCCGTTTCTGATCCTCCTGGTGCTCCTTATCCCGTTTACGAGATTTATCGTAGGCCAGTCAATCGGTACCACGGCTGCGATCGTTCCGCTTACGATAGGTGCAATTCCGATCGTCGCGAGAATGGTCGAGTCTTCGCTTAATGAAGTACAGCCGGGCATAATAGAAGCGGCGACTTCGATGGGAGCTTCGCCTTTATATACGATAATTCATTTTATTATTCCTGAAGCAACACCTTCGCTTCTTCAGGGCGGCGCCATTAATGTAGCGACCGTATTGGGTTATTCTGCGATGGCAGGCGTTATCGGAGGCGGCGGTCTGGGCGCGATTGCCCTGCAGTACGGCTACTACCGTTACCAGAAGGATGTTCTGTTCACGACTGTAGCGCTCCTGATAATCATGGTAATGCTGATCCAGGAGATCGGTATCTTCATGTCAAAGAAGCACCGGAAGACATAAATATAAGACGGTAATATAATTCATTTTTGCACCTCCAAAATGCTATAATTTTTCTGTCTGACCGATAGTCTGATTATTGCAGGGAGGTGCAAAATGGATAAATCAAAGGTATATTTCACTGATTTCCGTACGGGTCTTGGTACGCCCCTTACTGCCAAGCTGCAAAAGCTGATCAGGCTTGCAGGCATCCAGTCTATCGACATGGACAACAAGTTCGTTGCGATCAAGATGCATTTCGGCGAACTCGGAAACCTCGCTTACTTAAGACCTAACTATGCAAAGGCTGTTGCCGATGTGGTTAAGGAGCTTGGCGGCATGCCTTTCCTTACTGACTGTAACACTCTTTATCCCGGAAGCCGCAAGCATGCGCTCGAGCACATGGACTGCGCAAACATCAACGGCTTTAATACGATTACTACAGGCTGCCAGATAATCATCGCTGACGGTCTTCGCGGAACCGATGACATCATCGTTCCCGTTCCCAACGGTGAGTACTGCAAGGAAGCTTATATCGGCCGTGCAGTTATGGATGCCGATATATTCATCTCGCTTACACATTTTAAAGGTCACGAGCAGGCGGGCTTTGGCGGTGCCATTAAGAATATCGGCATGGGCTGCGGCAGCCGTGCAGGCAAGATGCAGCAGCATCAGAGCGGACATCCGCATGTAATTACAGAACGCTGCAGAGGTTGTAAGAGATGTTCCAAGGAATGCGGTTCTGACGCATTCATCTACGAGAACGGCAAAGCAAGGATCGATCCAGAAAAGTGCAAGGGCTGCGGACGCTGTATCGGCGCATGTTCTTTCGATGCAATCGAAAACGACAACTGGGACGCTGCATCTATGCTCGGAAGAAAGATGGCAGAATATACTGCTGCAGTTATCTGCGGCAGACCTCATTTCCACATCAGCCTTATCACTGACGTATCTCCGAACTGTGACTGTCACGGCGAGAACGATGCGCCGATCCTTCCTGATATCGGTATGCTCGCTTCTTTCGATCCTGTCGCACTTGACCAGGCATGCGTTGACCTTTGCCAGAAGGCAGAGCCTGTCAGCAACAGCCAGCTTGGCGACAATATGAGAAGCGCGCATTTCCATGACCACGGAGACGTATGGCATAACAGCAATCCGAATGTCTCATGGGCAGAAACACTTGAACATGGAGAGAAGATCGGAATCGGAACCCGTGATTACGAGCTTGTTATCATGAAGTAATGAGAAAAAGTGCGATATTCAAAATCCTGATTATTATCGTAGCAGCGGCCTTTGTACTGGCTTCATGCTTGTCAAAACCGGTGAATTCAAAACCCGGCAGGATCATAGTCGAAAATGTGAGGCAGCCGATCAAGCCGAGACTTATCAAGATCGAAGATGAATATCCGCATTTTGATTATTCAATTTCCATGCCTGCTGTCGAGAAGACTGAAGGCAGATCCAGAGATGTTGTTTTCTACCGCGACGGCGGAGCAATCTATGGAAGGATTACCGTGCCTAAAGGACACGGACCGTTTAAGACGATAATTATCGTGAACGGTCTTTATGCTCCTCTCGGAAGATATTCCGATAAAGCAGAGCACTATGCCGAGCACGGATTTGCTGTAATCGAATTTCTATGCCAGAACGGTACTCCTCCGGACAGCGGCGATGATCCCGAGTGGCTTGGAAATTTTATTGTCGACCAGATCCTGGATCTTTATGCAGTAATCGATTCGTGTTCTTATTTCTCGGAAATTGATACTTCTAACATATATGTTTACGGACACAGCATGGGCGGCATGGTAGCATCTTATGCCGGAACGTTCAGACAGGAAGACATCAAAGGTCTGATACTTGTCGATCCGAGTTTTTATGCTGCCGACATCATGTGGTTCGAAAACGAAAAACTGATCACGACTGACATTTATCCGCTCTTTAAAACATGCAAGATCCCTGTGGTGATCTTTACGGGAACTGAAGGAAGCTTCGGAGAAGATCCCGAATACTTTAAGCCTGCACTGGCGGCATTCCCGGATGTGCAGTTTATCGTCATCGAAGGAGCAACGCACGGGATGAACGGAGTCGAAGGCGAACATCTTGTAGATCTTTCTGTTGAAGTAATTGCATCTTGGGGATAAACTCTTCTAAATAGTCACGGAAGGAGTTATCAGATGATCATTCTGATTACAGGTGCATCTCATACAGGAAAGACATTGCTCGCAAGTAAGTTTGTTGAGAAATATCATTATTCATGCCTTTCCATAGACCACCTGAAGATGGGACTTATCAGAAGCAAAATGACCGATCTTACTCCCATGGACGATGACAAACTCACTGATTATCTCTGGCCTATTGTCAGGGAAATGATCAAGACAGCTATCGAAAATGACCAGGATATGATCGTTGAAGGATGCTATGTTCCTGCTGACTGGCAAAAAGACTTTGACGAACAGTACCTTTTTTCGATAAGATTAATATGTCTCGCGTTTTCTGAAAAATACATCGAGAAGAATTTTGACAACATAATATCCAACGCATCCGTTATTGAGAAAAGACTGTGTGACGATTTAACAAAAGAAGGTCTTATACAAGACAATAGGCAATTTCTTGAAGGTTTCGGTCAGCAGGTAACTCTGATCGACGACAGTTACGAACAGACAGTAAATTCGCTTTTGCAAGATTGACGGGGAAATGAATATGGAAAGAATAGACGAAGTTTATGAGTTCTATAACGGTGGTGCGGAGATAGGACGACTCGAACGCGGACTTGGCGTTGTTGAATTCTGGAGAAGCAAAGAAATCATCAGCAGATACCTTAACGGTAAGCTGAGGATCTACGATGTCGGAGGCGGCATCGGAATGTATGCTGACTGGCTCGCAGGAAAGGGCCACAAAGTAACTCTTATCGAACTCGCTCCCACAGCTGTCGAATACGCAAAGGAACACATGACGACACCTTACGAAGCTGAGGTCGGCGACGCGCGCAAACTCGACAAACCCGATAACAGTGCAGACATGGTTCTACTTATGGGACCTTTGTATCACCTTATGAATAAAGAAGACCGTCTGCTCGCTTTATCTGAAGCGCACCGTGTTCTTAAATCGGGCGGAATTCTTATCGCTGCAGGCATCTCAAAGTTCAGTTCTGCAACATGGGCGCTGACGGTTTACGGTACCACAAATGAGTTCCTTGACGACGACATCTACATGGACATGATCATCCGTGAGATGAAAAAGGGTGAGCACATAAGACCCAGGGAATATCCGTTCTTTATCTCGAATGCATATTTCCATACGATCGACAGATTAAGGAATGAAGTTTCCGAAGCAAAGTTCAAGATCATCGAGAGTGCGGCAGTCGAAGGCTGTGCTTGGATCACTCCTGACATCGTTGATAAGTGGGAGAACGATGCAAAGCGCGAAAGGCTTCTGCGCATAATCAGGACTACAGAACATGAAGAAACACTGATGGGCATAAGCCCGCACTTCATGGTAACGGCATTAAAATAATAAGGTGTTTTGTATAATATGGTAAGCATGTTCTTCATGAGGAGGAAACATCCGTGAAGATTACTACCGGAGATACAATGCACGTTTATGGTTCAATCGGCGCCAAGGTTGATTATGCCGTGCGTTTTAAAGTCAGGATGAAAGATAAGATAGATCCTGATGTGTTAACTTCTGCAGTATCTTACGCGTCATTAAGATTCCCGTATTTCATGGGCCGTCTTGTGTGCACAGGTGAGTCTTTTGAATATGCCGATAACGATCTTCCTGTTGCGGTTATAAACAGTGACGCAAGAGTCGTGCTTAATTCTGCCCGGACCAATTATCACGTGTGGGCAGTGTCTTATCTTGATGACTTCATTTATCTTGATTTCTTCCACGGAATAACAGACGGCACCGGCATGTACAGAGTGCTCGCGACGTTCCTTTATCACTACTGCAAAACCGTTTACGGAATAGATGATATCCCCGAACTTGAATCATATGATATTGAAGCGGAGATGGCAGATCCGCAGGATACGGTCGAAGAAGTTCCTACACCCGATGCATCTTATACTCCTGCATTTACTTTGGAGACAGACGGCAGACTTACGAAGTCATCTCCCGTTATCTGGGACGTTAAGATTCCTGAAGATGCATTCGTTAAATTCGTGCGCGAAAACGATTCGACTCCGGGTACGATGGTCGAACTTCTGATGGGCAAAGCGATCAATTCGCTTTATCCTGACAGGACAAAACCCATTATCAGTTCTTATGTAATCAACGCGAGACCGATGGTCGGCGCTGAAGCTACGAACCACAACTGTCTTGGCATGTCCATCTTCGATTATTCTCCACTTGTAAACTCGATGCCGCTCTCAACCCAGGGCACCGTTTACAGAGGGAAAACTTTTGTCCAGAGCAGGGAAGAACAGGTCGCATCTGGTCTTGCAGTCAATGCTTCCACGGTTAAAGGAATAATGAATTCGACGCAATCTCTTGAAGCAAGGAAAGAAATCTTCACTTCAATGTTTAACGGCGGTGAAGGATTCATAAGTTATCTTGTAAGTTATCCCGGCAAATGGAAATATCCGTCAATCGGACAATACATGAAAGAGTTCTGGACACACCCGCCGTGCACCTTCAGTCTCATGGTTATATTAGGTGCTGCAGGAGGCAATATCTCTCTTTCGATCCAGCAGAGGTTTTCTGAAAAGACTGTCGTTGAAGCGTTCCTGTCGCTGCTCAAAGAGAACAGCATTCCTTATGAAATTATTTCTTCCGGCGCAAGTGACGTAGCCGGTTTTGAAGCGCCCTGATTTTCCGTTTCCTTATGTTATAATCCATTAATATCGGAAGTTAAAAACTTCATTTGAGGATAAAGGAATCTATTATGAACGAGTATGACATGACAGTTCCCTGTTGTGATGGTTTTATCAACATCAGGGTAGGGGCGATCATCCTGAAAAACGGAAAATTCCTGATGGTGGGAAACACCGGCGTTGACTATCTTTATTCCGTCGGCGGAAGAATACGCTTTGGTGAGACAGCTGAAGAAGCTGTTGTCCGTGAAGTTTTCGAAGAGACCGGCATAAAGATGGAGATAGACAGACTCGGGTTTATTCACGAGAATTATTTCTACGGAGATACCAAGAGAAACATGGGCAAACTTGTTTATGAAGTATCTTATTTCTTCTATATGAAAGTGCCTGAAGAGTTTGAGCCCGTAGCGTGCGATTTTAACGAAGACGGATGCAAAGAACATCTCGTCTGGGCAAGCGCTGACGATGAGATCACAATGTATCCCGGCTTCTACAGAAGCGAGTTATCCCACCCTTCTGAAGGAGTAAAATTCTTTGTGACTGATGAGAGAAAAAAAGGAGAATAAGAATGGAAAAACTTGAGTTATTTGTTAAGCAGCTTACGCCTGATATTTATCTCATGGATGAAGGTCACATGGCTACGGGATATTTTGTTGTAGGCGAAGATAAGGTCTGCGTTATCGATACGATGAACGGTTTCAACGATCTTAAAAAAGTCGTAAGGGAAGTTACTGACAAGCCTATCGTTGTAGTAAATACACACGGTCATCCGGATCACATTTTCGGCAACATATATTTTGATGAAGCGCTCCTCGACCCTAAGGATCTTGAGCTTGCGGAATCATTCGTTGACGAACCGGAATTCAAGGAAGCGTGCGATAAATACGGTTTTAAGATGCCGCCGTTTAAGGCGATCAATGAAGGTGATGTTATTGATCTCGGCGGTAAGACTTTGGAAGTCTTTGAGATTCCCGGACATACTCCCGGAAGCATCGTTCTGCTCTTAAGGGAAGACAGAATTCTGTTCACGGGTGATGCAATTAATCACCATCTCTGGATGCAGCTTGACGGTTGCTCAACGCTTAACGAATATGTGAAAGCACTGGATAACATTATGTTCCTTGAAGATCGTGCTGACCGCATTCTTCACGGTCATGCGCGTGACTTCGATGACATCTCTCTTATGAGATGCATGCGCAACGGAATCAAGGAAATATGCGACGGCAAAACATCTGAGGACAAACCTTATGAATGGTGGGGCGGTGTCGGCAAACAGCATTCATATGGTCTTTTGGAAGGTAAGACATACAGCCAGATCGACAGCGTTGTATGCTACATGCCTTCAAATATATAAACTGAAAATAGCGAGGTTGCAAAAATGATTTTATCTGACAGAACAATACTTAAGATGCTTGAAGAAAAGACACTTACGATCGAGCCTGTTACAAAGGAACAGATCCAGCCTGCAAGTGTGGACATCAGATTAGGCCATACATTCAGTGTCGTTGATGATACACCTTCAAGCGTTATAACTCTCGAAAATGAGATCAAGTATAAAACTATTACTACTGATACATATCTCATCATGCCGGGTCAGTTTGTTCTTGCAACCACTATGGAGTATTTTGAACTTCCCGATAACCTTACTGCATTTGTAGAAGGAAGAAGTTCACTCGGCAGAATGGGTCTTTTCATTCAAAACGCAGGTTGGGTTGATCCCGGATTTAAGGGTGAGATCACGCTTGAACTTTATAACGCAAACAGATGCGCTATTGAACTTAAAGCGGGAAGAAGAGTAGGCCAGCTCGTTTTCGCTGAGATGGACGATCACGCAATGAATCCATACGACGGAAAGTATCAGGGACAGAAGGGCGCCACCGGTTCAAGAGTCTTCAAGGATGCTGAAAACAAGTGATATAATATCGCATCAGACATGAAGGGAACCGCATATGGATAAAACATATAAGAAAAATATTATCGCAATGGGAATACCTGTGCTCCTTGCGCTCGTTATCATTGTTATCTGCACTATATTCCAGAAGGACATTATCAGACAGTTCGCGCGTTTCATATTAATACATCCGGAGTATAGAAAGTTCCTGAGCCCGGGATACCTGGCATACGCTGATAAGCCTATTGTTCCGGTCTATATGTTTATAACTGTATTCTCAGCGGTTATCATTTTTATCGCCACGTCAATTGTTGTATCGAGCAAGAATCTGAAGGCAAAACCCGGTGCGGGTGTTGCGCTTATCATCTGCCAGGTTGCTTCTGTTACTGCCAATCTTATTTATTATGTTGCCGGTGGTGATAAGCTTATCTTCGGCAAAGCTGCCACGCTTAATTGTGATTCTCTTTCAATGGTTTTAAGTATGCTCGTATCACCTCTTATGATGGTTTTCTTTCCTTTCTTCTTGGTGACCGTCATCACCTTTATCGTCAGGGCGAGTAAGCTTAAGGCAAATAAATCCTGATCAATCTCAAATGCGCCTGATATTTGCATTTTCGAGAAATAACCTATTGACTTGATGGGAAACAAGTGTTAACTTTATCGCAATCACATTGAAGGAGGAAAGACTATGAAACGCATTACGGCCACTATGATCTGCATGTGCTGTACTGAAGTCGTCCTCCCGAATATGACCGGAGTGATCTGTTGAACGCATGATTAAGATCACAAACTGAATAAAGGTTACTGTACGGGAGTTCTGATGAATTCCCGTTTTTGTTTTTGAAAAATATAAAGTTAAAGGAGAATAAAAACATGAGCAGTAAAGACAATCACAAGAACAATTTGAAGAAGATAGCATACGCAGGTGTGCTCGCGGCACTGGTATTCGTAGGTACCGAACTTCACATTCCGACAGCAATCGGACACATCAATTTAGGTGACCTCGTAATACTTGTAAGTTCTTATATCTTAGGACCATTCGCATTCGTTCCTGCAGCTATCGGATCGACGCTTGCAGATCTTCTTGCAGGTTATCCCCAGTACGCAGTAGCAACATTCCTGATCAAGGGAATCATGGGATTCGTTGCAGGATTATTGCTTAAGAGAAATGCAAAAGGAAAAGTATCTCTCGGCAGAAAATTATCCGCATCTTTCATAGCAGAGATCATCATGATCGCAGGTTACTTTGCATTTGAGTCACTGCCGTTTATGTATGGTGTTGAAGCAGCATTGGGTTCTGTTATCCCCAACGGCATCCAGGCAAGCGCAGCAATCGTAGGAGCAGTTCCGCTTATGTATGTGAAGCTTTTCGACAAGTACCAGCTCTCGCAGAATAGCGAAATTCACAAGCGCAACGAGAAGACCGCGGTATCGTGAGTATTTGTTTTTTGATCTTGCGTTTCCATTCTCGAAAAGCGGAACTTCAGTTAAAAGTTCAGTCTATAGACGGAAGCCTAGACTGAACTTTTTCTTTTGAAAAATCAGGAAAAAGTCCGGCTATACCCGTACTTTTAGCCGTACTTTTCGAGCGGATTCGAAAAAAATCACGATATTTGTCAGGCTGCACCTGTACTTTTACTTGATTTTTTAGAGGGTGCAGCGGTATTCACAGACGCATTTCACGAGACAACGAAAAACATTTTCAATAAACCTATTGACAAGGTAGGTTTGTAGTAGTAAAGTATCGCCATCACAACGAAAGGAGGAGTGAGAAATGTACAGAACAATCAATGCAACAGCTACCATGATGTGTTGTCGAATGTTGGGCTCCCGGGTGCGCAAAATGGCCCAGGGCGGAGAAAGACATTCCTCACGCCTTGAGAACGATCGATGTTAAAGCAGTAATATGCATTTGAAGATATGCCATGCGCCCGGGAGTTAAATCAACTTACCGGGCATTTTTATGCCAAAACAAAATCAATCTTAAAGCGAAAGAAAAACACAAATTTCAGAAAGAAAAAACACAATTCAAAGGAGAAACACAATTATGAAAAACATATTCAAGAAGGCAATCGCCGCAGGACTTTTACTTGCAATCACAGGCTCATTTGCAGCTTGCTCACAGGCTAAGGCTACACAGGTTAACGCAGGAACAGTAGCTAGTGATTCACAGCAGACAGAGAACGTCGTTCTCACAGTAGGCGCAAACATCACACCCCACGCAGAGATCTTGGAAGTTGCAAAGCCGATCCTCGCAGAGCAGGGAATCACACT
>CAMYXF010000038.1 GCA_947303185.1 uncultured Clostridia bacterium
TCAACGACCTTATCGCCGTTGGCTGCTACTATGGAATGAGCTGGCTTTTGCTTATAAACGTGATGGGTTACTGATCTTTCAGAACTCCAAAGCGTATACATAATCGTCCATGTAAAAACCGTTGCCGATATCGTTTTTCTCTGTCCACGCAACGGTGAAGCCAAGCTTCTCATAGATCTGTACAGACGGATTATTTCTGTTTACATTGAGCTCGATCCTGTTAAGGCCGAGCTCTTTTGCTTTTTCTTTGAGGAATTCCAGCATGACTCTCGAAAAGCCTTTCCCGCGCTGGTCTTTATACAGATACAACTTGCTTAAGTAAAGCGCGCCCTCTCTCGGATAGTAAGCGAGAAAGCCGGCGTTTTCTCCTTCGCTTTTGGCGAAATAGTAGTTGTAGCCGTGGCCGAGCTGCTCTGCTACTGCTTCTTCAGACTGGAACATCTTGAGCATGTAATCGTTCTGCTCTTTGCCGATGATGGGATCGTAATGCTCGCGCAAAATGGCGGTCGCCATCTCTGACATCTCTTTTATGCCGTTAACGTCGTCTGAAGTAAGCTTTACAAAATCCATCTTCCGTGTCCCCCAAGAATTGCCTGCGCACATAATAACATATTGAAAAACAAGGTATAATATCCTGGAGTTCAGACACGGAGGAATTACATGGAACACGTAACATTCACACCCAAGGGCGTATGCTCCATCCAGATAGATTTTGATTTAGAAGACGGCAAGCTTTACAACGTCCGGTTCATCGGCGGCTGCAACGGCAACCTCAAGGCCATCGGCAGACTCGTTGAAGGCAAGGACGCCAAGGAAGTTGCTGAGATCTTAAGAGGCAACACATGCGGCATGAAGGGCACTTCATGCGCTGACCAGCTTGCCAGGGCAATCGACGAAAAGGCCGGTTGATAAAGGCTTTTACTTTATGTTTTCGGGGTCCCGGTGCAACAAGCCGGGACTTATATCTGTTTTATAAGTAGAAAACCTTGGGAGGGGATTCTTATGAAACTTACAAAGATAATCGCATCTGTTCTGCTCGGCTCACTTTGTCTGCCCGTACTCTGCTGCGGCTGCACAAGCAATAAAAAGCCTGACAAGACAGAGGAGACTAAACCGGTAGTAACGGAACTTCCTGAAGATGAGATCCTTATCAGAACAGGCCACAAGAACGGCGCATGGGGATACTCAAGCTTCGTAACATATGTATTGTCTGACGGCAGTGTGTACAGTTCAGGTGAGTACTTCGAAGGCTACTATAATTATGGCAAACACGCTCTTACTGACGAGGACAGAGTTGCGCTTCTTCAGAAGTACACCAAGCCCAGGGGTTACATTGATGAGAACCAGCTTCTCAAGATCTATCAGAACATAATGCAGATAGATACTGATGCTGAATTCGTATATGAAGATATGTATGCATGCGATGCAGGCACAGGTTTTGTAGAAGTTAATATTGACGGTGAGTGGATCTGTATCAGCGAGTCAGGCGACAGGACCGGCGCTCTCGATGACCGCCACGCAAGAAAAGCGGACGCCCTCATTGATGGGGCTTTCGCTACCGCCGATCTTACTGAAAGCGCCGCTGTCTATTCCGGATACGAGACCTTTCTTGAGACATTCGAGTGCCCTAACGCAAGACTCGATAATGCAAGAAGGCTCATCACCAGCATCGAGGAGCTCAGGCAGTTCGAAAAGGACACCGGCATCAAGCTGAGCGAGATGGAAGATTTTGAAATTTTTGCTGATCCTGATTACGATGTTTACTATGCGGTCTGCTTAGCAGTTGAGATCATCGAATGCGACGAATACCTGAGCTTTGATGAAGTCTCCGCCGATGCATTCATCGTATCTGAAGACTACACGGGCTTCGCCTACGTCGAAGAGCCGCAGATCGATATCTCCGACGACACCGTCGCGCAGAAAACATACTGCCATGTTGTCGCAGTACCATCCTATGATCTGAGCAGTTACGACCCGTTCTTACATCATTGATGAATTAAGGATGATTAATTTAAGGAAGATTAATTGAAGGATGTCCCGCGGGGCATCCTTTTTGTTTTCGCTGACACCCCGTCGACGATTTTATTGACGGAAACGGGCAAAACCGTCAATGATTTCGTCAATTCTGGTTCGTTTTGACGATTTTATTGACGAAAACGGGCAAAATCGTCAACGATTTCGTCGAATCCGGCTCATTTTGACGATTCTGTTGACGAAAAACGTCATTTTCGTCGACGTTTCGTCGAACTCAAACCCCATGTGACAAATCATGTGATAATTCTCGTGACAAAAAGAGCCGTTTCTGTCACGGATTCTGTCACATCACTATTTGCAGAGTTCAGGTAATCGGCAAGAAAAAGGGGCGCCCCGCCTGAGGCACCCCTATATAAAACATATTAAAACCAACCTTACTTATACGCCGTATATGTCGTTACGTTAAGTACTGTCTCGCCGTCGATCTGGAGAGCGACGGGGCGGTCGAATGTGACTGTGATCTTGTGACCTGTCTTGACCTCAACGACCTTTGTGTGGTTGATGTGCTTGCCCTTGAAGATTGAAGGGAAGATAGCGAGCGTTCTGATCTTGCCGCTGCCGTGGAACACAAGAAGTGAGAGGAGGCGGTCCTTGCCGAGACGGTCCTGGGCGGGTGTGGCGATCATGCCGCCGCCGTAATAACGGCCATTCATTGAAGGAGCGAGCCATACTTTCTTGTAAGAGAACTTCTGTCCGTCAACGTCGATCTCAGCGTTTGTGGGCTTGTAGTGGAAGAGGAGTCCCTTGATTGCGATTCCTGCGTAGTCGATCTTTTCCTTGCCGGCTTCTCTCATCTGGTCGCCGACTTCGCAGCAGTAACCGTCGATGCCGTAGCCGATGCCGTTGATGAAGCGCTTCTTCATGCCGTTAACTTCGACGAAGGGGAGGTCCTTAATGTATTCGTTGATCTGTACGGGAGCGTCGCCGACCTTCTTGCCGAGGTCGTTCCAGAAGTCGTTACCTGTTCCTGTAGGGAAGAAGTAGAGGGGCTGTACGATGTCGATTCCGTCTGTGTTGTTGATGAAGCGGTTGAGTGTACCGTCGCCGCCGCAGAGATAGAGCTCGTTATCAGGATTGAGACCTGCGAAGAATGCACCGGCATCGGTGATCTTTGTGACGTCCTCGAAAATGAGTTCTTTCCCCTCAAGGAAAGGCTTAATAGCCTCAGCTTTGGTCTTGCCGGTTCCGTTACCGGAAAGGCTGTTAAACAGTACGTAGGTTGACATTATCTTTCTCCTCCTCGTTATTGTCGATATAAGCAAGCATGAGATTTCTTGCATAATCGGAGATCTCGGCGCAGCGCTGTGCCTTAACGTCTTCAGCTGACACTACATCCAAGACCTCGAAATAAACGTCACTCTTATGAAGAGGGAAATTCTTGCGGATCATGTCGGCACCCTTGATGCCGCAGATGACTACGGGCACGTTTGCCTTCTGTGCGATCTTGAAGACTCCGCTGTGGAAAGGAAGAAGTCCTTCACCGAAGTTTCTTGTTCCTTCCGGATATACTGCCATGGATACTTCGTCGTTTTTAATGAGCTCGGCTGCCTTGTTGACAGTCTCCATAGCCTTTCTCGGATTCTCACGGTCTATTGCGAGGAAGCAGCACTTTCTTATGATGTTGCCCCAGAAAGGAACGTGGAAGTTTTCTTCTTTGGAAATGAATGCGAGATCGTAATCTTTGAACATGTACCATGTCGTGATCGGATCTAATTTGGATTTGTGGTTGCAGACGAGAAGGAATCTCTGGTTCTGGGGGATCTTGTCCATTCCTTTGGTGTGAAGATGCACGCGCCCGAAAAATACCAGGATCCAGGTCGAGCTGTTAAGGAGCCAACGATAGTAGCCGTTGTGCTTGTCATAAAATTTCTTGGAATCGACCATGCACGCGCTGACCATCAGAAGAAGCGCATACTGAAGGACGCCGAAGATCAGAAATATAAATAACCAAAGTATAAATTTCATATGGATACCACCATACGACAATCATAGCAGAAAGAAAATTATTTTGATAATCAAATTTTCGAAACTCTGTTCGTTATGTTTACCAAATCGAAAATACATAAATTGCGGGCAATAGCAATATTTGTATAGTGGAGATGTCAGCCTGACGGAAATTTGTGCTTATTTTTAGGCAATGCCCCTTATCCAAGTTGATTGTTTGCTTATCCATTCTTGCTGTATCATTTATTCTGACAAGAAGCAAAAATAAAATTGTTTCGTGGAGGTAATATGAAAAAAGGTTTAGTCAAACTCATCGCGGGCGCCCTGGCCGGCATGCTCCTCCTTAGCGGATGTGATGCGCTTCCCAAGGGCTCAGACGGACCGCGTGAAGTTCCGCAGACCATCACAGCGGACTTCACAAAGAAGGAAAACAAGGGCAACTGGGTCACATATGGTGACTGCAAAGTAACCCTTAAGGACGGAACAGCTGTTGTCACAGAGCGTGCGTCAAGCAACAGTGGTGTTGCAGTACCGTGCCCCGATTACAGAGGCAACACGATCAAGACAACTGCAGAGGCAACTACCCAGAATGACTCCCTCACTCTTTCGATGAGATATGAGATCTTCGGTAACGTTACCTATGTAAACATTGCAGGCGGACAGCCCGACGATTCCGGCAAGGTAAGCATTTCCGGCACAGTCGAGATCCCTGCAAACGCAGAGAATGCTTTGATCTATCTCGAAGCAAATGACGTAAGAGATTATACAGTATCTTCTTTTACAGTCAGCATTGAAGGTGAGTTCAACAACCTCACAGGCGTACCCGTTGAATCACTTCAGGATCCTACACAGACAGCTTCACTTTCAGCAGCTTATGCCGACTACTTCAAGTTCGGTGTAGCTTCTCCTGCAACTGTCATGACAAACACAAACGACGGATTCAGAAAGCTCATCACAACTCAGTTCAATTCAGTTACACCTGAAAACGAACTCAAGCCTGAGAACGTACTCGATGCTGCAACAACACTTGCAGATCCCGCAAAGTACAATGAGTGCCCTGCAATCCATTTCGATGCTGCAAAGCCCATCCTGGACTTCTGCAAAGAGAACGGCATCCAGATGAGAGGACACACTCTCGTTTGGTATTCACAGACACCTTCATGGCTCTTCTATGAGAACTATGATGTCAACGGAAATCTCGCAAGCAGAGAACTCATGCTCACGAGAATGGAAAACTACATCGCAGCAGTTATGACATGGTGCGAAGAGAACTATCCTGGCGTTATCTATGCCTGGGACGTAGTCAATGAAGCGGCCGCAGATGATGGGGGAATGAGAGACTGTTACTGGAAGCAGACAATTGGTGACGACTACGTTGAGAAGGCATTTGAATTCGCAAGAAAGCACGGACCTGCAGGTGTTGAACTCTTCTACAACGATTACAACGAGTATCAGACATCCAAGCAGGAAGACATCCTCAAGATGCTCAAGCCCATCGCTGACGCAGGCAACATCGACGGTATGGGCATGCAGAGCCACATCAGCTCAGGCCTCAATGTCG
Organism: uncultured Clostridia bacterium; assembly: GCA_947303185.1. Taxonomy (GTDB): domain Bacteria; phylum Bacillota; class Clostridia; order Saccharofermentanales; family Saccharofermentanaceae; genus Saccharofermentans. Next base: position 5,540 of record CAMYXF010000038.1, read on the forward strand.
ACAACTATGTTGAAGCTGCCAAGAGATATGCAGATGAGCTCGGTGTCGTAATCCACATCACAGAGCTTGACGTTACAGCACCTAAGTCAGTTAACCCTATGTACGACCAGGGCGTTTACATGAAGAAGTTCTTCACAGCCATCATCGAAGCAGACAAGGCAGGCGTTCCGATCGAGTGCGTTACTGTCTGGGGTCTCACAGATGACATGAGCTGGAAGTCTGCAACAAAGCCGTTGCTCTTCTACGGAAACCTCTCACCCAAGCCGGCTTACGAAGGCGTTATGTGCGCAATCAACGGCGGTGAGGTTACAAAGCCTGCTGACTATGTTGAGCCCGTATCCGACACAACTCCTTTCACAGAGGACTATGAGGACCAGAGCTTCATCGGCGGTCCGAGATACAGCTCCGTACAGAAGGTTGTTGAAGGCGGTCATGACAGTGGCTTCTGCCTCCAGAACACAGAAGGTTATGCTGAGTACGACGGTTATTCGATCGACGTTTCACAGTATGCAGGACACGTTATCCACGTAAGCTTCTGGATCAAGTCCAAGGCTGATGTCTGCAAGTGCACCGCTGACATCGACGGCACATGGCCTACCATTGCCGAAGTACAGACAGGTTCTGAAGAGTGGATCTTCGGTGAAGGCGATTTCGAGGTTGAAGAAGGCGCTGCTCTCACAATCTATTTCGAGAGCTCTGACATGAGTCCGTTCTTCCTCGATGACGTCGAGATCAAGGCAATGAACTGATAATAATTCAAACCCGATTCTCCGTAAAAAAGGGGGTGTCTCGAACTTGAGACACCCTCTTTTAGTTTTGTGCCTGAAGAAAACCATTTTATGATCTTGCTTTTTATACTTCGCATCCCGAAAATCGGGTCCTCAAGTATAAAACATCCGGATTTTTATACTTGAAAGGGCTTTTTTCGCGAGTTCAAGTATAAACATGACTTGTATGGAACTTCAAAAAAAGAAGATGCCTCATTGTCTCGAGACATCCTCCGGATTTAAGTCATGTATGTCGGCTTGGGACCCAAGTAGGATTCCGGTATCTTCGCGCCGCTCCCGCTAATCACGATCTTCTGCAGAACGAGATTCGGATTGATGGCGTAGATGCCAAGGGTATTAATTCCTTCTTTTAGCTCGACCGTAAATGTGGTCTTGCGGATATTGTCGAGCACACCCTGTGACCAGTAAGGATTGCCGTCTCCGACAGCAAAGCCCTCAGGGATCATGTTGATCTTCTTTAAGCTGCCGTCGTTAACTTTGACGCCAACCAGGATCTTCGGTTCGCGTGAGAACGGATTGCTCGGGTTGGTATACAAAGTGACATCGTATTTGCCGGCAGCAGGAACATTGATCTTGTAGTCAAGATGAGGTGCGTTCTTTGCGCCCAGCACTTTATCCTGCGGATAAGCTTTGACTACGTCCATGCCGCGTGTGTAATCGCGGATCACGCCGAAAGCAGCAGACGAAGGTGAAGAGCTGCATGAGCTGTAGTCCAAAGGCAGGATGGAAATGTAGTTCATTCCGAACGCATTCTTTTCGAGCGACCTGTCGAAAATATTGGCCTTGATGATATCTTCGCCGTAGTCTTTTCTGCCGACCCAGTGATGGACCTTCTCGCCCTTGAACGCGGATGCCCTGTTGAAAGGAACTTTGACGACAGTATATCCGTCAGCGCTTCTGATGCAGAACTCCGTAGCATCGCCGCGCTTGATAGACGAGCGGTCGATCTTAACCTTGAGCTCTGTCAGAGTATAAGGCTTGATCACGCCTTCAACTGAAGAGAAGACCAGACCCTTGCAGGGATTCTCGACGGAGTACTTAACGTCCTTGTCGCATGCCGTGCTGAGGAGCAGTGTAGCCTCATCGCAGGAAGGATCAAGGAACTGGTCAAGAAGAAGAACTCTTCCTGTCCAGAACTTGCCTTCTGTAGCCTGGCATGAACCCTTGATGGTCGTAATGAGTCTTTCTTTATTGGCAGGCTCGAAAGTGCCTACGACAGGATATTTGCAGCCTTCTTCGCACCAGTTGTTGAAGCCGATGTGCTCAGACAGACCCATGCCGTACCACTTGCCGCCGTGTATTGTGTGAAGCTCATCAACGATGATCTTATCGTAAGCGATGCACTTGTTGATCTCCTTGGCGAGCGTCATTGCATAAGTGCTGCCCAGCTCACAGAAAGCGTGATTCAGAGTCGTAAGGAGCCACATTCTCTGGACGTTGAGATTGGCCGTCAGGGGGAGCCATACGAGTTCGTAGAAACCAAACTCAGTATTGCCTTCGAACCTGTCTCTTAACTTGTCGCACTTCTTCATCAGCGAATCAATTTTCTCAAGAAGATCGAAAGTCTCGTTATAGTTAAATGCATTATAGACTTTGTCATTCATTGCTTCGGTGCGGCGCGCGGAAGTAATGCGGGTATAACCCAGGAGAAGTTCTCTGATGGCGCGCTTGTCTGAAGGAGAAATGTTAGTGCCGAAAATGCGCTCGACGATAAGCTTCGTGTATTCGGCAGCAGCATCGTGATTTGTTGTGCCCCAGCGGTCGAAATCGTAAGCGAGGTCGAGGAAGAATGAGAGCGGATATTCATTGCTGAAGATATCACCGACATTAACGATCCAGAGGTCTCTTATTCCGAAGTCGTAAGCCGTGGTCATCTGTTCCCAGGTCTTTGCCAGGCACGATGTATTGAACCACTCGAAAGAGACCGGAAGTCCGTGATAGTCAAAGTGATAGTACATTCCGTAGCCGCCTTTGTGCTTACGCATCTCAGGTGTCGGAACCGTTCTTAAGTTTCCGAAATTATCGTCGCAGAGCATCAGCGTAACGCCTTCAAGCTCAGGGTCGCCCATAAGTCCGGGCGTCTTCTCGTCGCCATAGAAATAGGGCTCGACTTCCTTATAGAGAGCGAGCATTCTGGGGACCTTATCAAGGTCCTTGTTTACGTATTTTCTTATGAGCTTGTTCTGCGTCTTCAATACCTTGCGGAGCAGGTCGATGTTGTCTTTGAGTGTCGCGTCCTTGCCCATGATCGCAGTATCAGCTTCGCCTCTCATGCCGACGGTAATGACGTTCTCGAACTTGCCGCTTCTCTTAAGTCCGTCTTCCCAGAATCTCGTGATGCCCTTCTCGTTCTTAAGGAAGTTCCACGCGTCGCCGTAGATGGACTTGGGGCCTCTTAAGTATTTGTATTCCTCGCCCTGTCTCAAGCACGGTTCGTGGTGACTCATGCCCATTACCACGCCAAGCTCGTCAGCAAGCTCTGCGTTTGCAAGACCCGGGCCGTCTTCAGGGAAGATCTCAGCCCACATTGCAGGCCAGAGATAGTTGCCTTTGAGTCTTAACAGGAGCTCGAAAACATGCTCGTACATCTTCGCGTTGAATCCGCCGAAATTATGCATGCAGAAGTTGCCGAATGCCGGCCACTCGTCGTTAATGAAAAAACCTCTGTATTTTACGGAAGGTTCCTTGGATACCATGCAGTAGTCAGCGGGTATCTTGAATGTCGTCATTTTCGGAGGCTTGATGTCGAGCCAGTCGATAAAAGGTGAGACACCGAGCATCTCAGAAAGCTTGAAGAGGCCATATATGGCGCCACGCTTGTCGCTGCCTGCGATGATGAGAGATGAGCCGGAAACTTCGATCTTATATACTTCGTTTAGGCCTTCGATATCGCCTGTATCAATGCCGGAAGATTTGATCAGTTTGTCGCCTGCAAGGCCTACGATAATAGGTGATTTGCACTTGGAAGATTCAACGACAGAAGGTGCATGGCCGAAGACTGCCTTGATGTCAGATGAGACTTTTTGGGCGATCTTTCTTACACCGCTTAAAGTATCCTTGCCGCAGATGATCTCAATGTCTTTATTCTTGAGCTTAGTAGAAGAGATTACAAAGTCCATAGGCACACCTCAAATAATTAACTTCCATACAAGCATACAACAAATGAAAAAGTTAATCTATCCAAAAACTGTAGATATATTTTATTTATAAAAGCATTTATCTTCAAATAAATAGAGCTGGTTTGCAGTCAGGATCAATTTGCCATTTTATCGAAAAACAATAAAAAGTAATTGAAAAACAATATAACCCGTGCTAATATAACCTCAACCATGGTAATTCTTTAATAGGAGATAGATCAGATGAAAAAGGGATTTGCTATCGGTCTGGGGATCTTTGCGACCATCGGACTTTTATTCGGAGCGATTATCTTCATGTTCATCCGCGGTTACGTAAATGCTTTCAAGTGGAGCGTTCACGAGACCATGACCATGGAAGAAAAAGATGACTACAGCAACAGGGCTCTGTTTCCTGAACTCGCAGGCAGTCTTGAACGCCTGGGCAAAAGGGGGGCACGCGATGCTGAATACATGATCGAGACTTACCAATATGACAGCGTTGAAGAGATGTACGAGGCTTTGCCCGATGGCTGTGAGGAAGCTATTGAATATACTTTTGAGCACGCCGAACCCACTGAATCTGAAGATATCACCGGCACAGCCATTATGTGTTATGAGATCGAATACGTCCTTCCGGTCCGCGATAAGAATACCGTTCCAGAAGAGTATGAGGTCTATACCTACAACGCTTTCCACCATTACTATGTCTACGAATACGAAGACGGTACTTACCGCTTCGCAGCAAAAATAAGTACCGTCTGATTTAATTCTTCCGTATTGGTTTTAAGCCTGCTTCTTTCCCTTTGCGAAAAGAAGTACAAGTGCCATCACGATTACCGGCAGGCATCCTAAAAGGCCGAAGCAGTTGGGACCTAATATCGACAGGTGAGTCTTTCCGCTATTTAACATGAACATGAGAGGCATAGCCGATGAATTCATTGCCGCGTGCATGAGCGAAGGGATCCAGATGCAGCCTGTCTTCTCGTAAGCGATGTCGATCAGGATGCCGAAGGCGCAGAGAGATACGAAAATCATGACAGGACCGAGGAAGGGCTTTCCGAAGTAATCGCCTTCGTAGAAATAGTTGCCGAGAATGATTAATGGCCAGTGCCAGATTCCCCAGAGAGCGCCGCCTAAAAGTCTTCCGAAGACCGGGCCGAGCTTACCTTTAAGGTATGGATACATAACGCCTCTCCAGCCGGCTTCCTCGCCGAGGCTCGGAAGGATCTGCGAAATGGGAAGGAACGTAAGAGACATTATGGTCATTACGGTGACCATCGCATATGGATTTAAGGAAGAAGTGTCGATAAGGGCTCTGGTCTCTTCGGGGAGCATCGCCAGATATGCGTTCAGGCTTATTTCAAACGAGTCCCTGTTTAAAACGAAAAATATTCCTGCGCCGATCCAGCTTAAGAACTGGGGGCCGATGAGGGATGCGATGAAGTACTTAAACTTGAACTTCGGCTTCCATCCGAGCTTCTTAAAAGGAAGGCCTGATACGAGCACGGCGATCAGGGGGATTAGTATTGCTATGAATCTGAACAGGAAGAGGCATAAGAGCATCTGGCCGTTTTTATAGGCGATTCCTGCGATTGAAAGAGGGATATATGCTGCCAGAAAGGCAACAGCCATAAAAATACCAAACTTTTTGTTTGTTATTTCAGAAGTGTTTATCATATTGTGATCCTCATTATTATTTCTTGTTTTTGCCGAGTAACTGCTGTTTGCGCTCTGTGATCTTCGCAAAATTCTTGTCGGTTATAAAGATGCCCATAATGAGCATTCCGAACATTATTCCGAGCAGTCCGCCGTTGAGAAAGCCGTAAAGGCCCGTATCGATATCAGGTCCGAATAAGAGAAGAAGAATGTAGAGCGCTCCGCATACAGTTGCGCCGATGAACATCAGCTGCATCCTCTTCATTACTTTCTTCATGTTGTCGTCAGTATAATCTGCTGCCATGAGCATTGTTTCTTTAAGATCCTTATCCACGGTCTCGTTTTTCCTTTCGCCATTGAATATTTCCCTCATGTCGACATTGTAAAGATCAGCAAGCTCGACCAGAATTGAAAGGTCCGGGAGATTGCTTCCGGTTTCCCATCTTGAGACTGTTCTTCTTGAGACGTTCATCTTATCTGCAAGTTCTTCCTGAGTAAGGTTATTGTCCTTTCGAAGTGTCTTAAGAAATTCTCCAATCTTCTGCTGATCCATTTTAAGTCTGCCTCCTTGAGTGATGGCTTGAGTTTAGCTTTCCGCCCGCCCGAAAAACAGGACACAAAACGAGCAAACACCTTGTTTTCGGGAATGGGACACCAAATGTCCCATTGGTTTTGCATATTATAACAAAGGGTTTTCCATAGCGCGTGATATAATTATTTGCAGATATCAGGAGGGATAGTATGGAAGAGATCTGTTCGGTCTGTGGTCGTTCAATGCAAGTGGAAGCTTTTTCCGGCAAACCGCTCTGTCACCGTTGCGGGAACAGATTCGGAATAACGGACGAGGTTTCTGAAGGCACATACGAAGAAGCGAGGGCTCTTATAAGGCACCTTAAGTTCGATGAGGCCATTAAGATCCTGAACGGTCTTGATAAGACAAGGCCGAACGTTATGCTCCTGAATCTCTTGTGTTGCTACCAGGCTTATAACACCAGGGCTCTGATCGACAGGGCATCTTCAAGCCCGGAAGCCGTAAAGACGCTTGCAATGCGTAAAGATGTGAATACGCTTGCCAAATCAGGTGACGTCCGGATAAAAAAATACATGACACGCATATTTGAATGCTGCCTGTACGAACTTACACTTTCGGGTGCAGATGTCGCGGAACTGCGCGATAAACTGATCTCCCATAAGAAAACGGTCAAACAGCGCCCGTCTGCATTTGCACAGATGGATGCCGAAGAAAATGCTACGGCTGAAAGATGCAGAATTCTTAATGAAGCGGCAAATCCGAAAGAGAAGTATCTTGATGACTATGTAAGGGATTATGCAAATAAGCCTCCGAGAGAATCTCACGGCAGTTTATGGAAAGAGCCGGCCGGTACGCTTGCGGGAAACATTGCACTTGATATCCTGGATTTCCTGCTTACGGACATTACTTACAATCCCGACGTGATGACCCATGTCCGGCTCTACAACGCACAGATCCGGGCGGCTGAGGAAGAAGAAAAGAGGCGCGAAAAGGCCGGAGATTTCACGCTGCCTGACGATGTCATGCGGGAACGCCTGAGAGACCTGCTGACTCAGATAGATAAAGATGAAAAAGAAATATTATATAAGGAAGAAAAATAATGATCAGGGCTTTACTTACAATCGATGACGTCTCATCAAACAACACACCTGCAATCGTAGATTACTTAAATGAGAAGAACATTACCGCGATAATGTTCATGGTAGGTGAGTGGGCAGAAAACCACCCGTCTGAACTTATCTATGCTCTGCAGCACGGCATGATAGTCGGCAACCACAGTTATACGCATCCTCATTTCTCTGAGATCAGTTTTGAAGAATGCAAAAAAGAGATTGAAAAGAACGAGGACGTGCTGAATAAGTTTTACGCTGAGGCCGGTGTCGAAAGAAAGTACAAACCTTTCCGTTTCCCTTATGGTGACAAGGGAGGAGATAACAAGGCGCTCATCCAGGAATATCTTTGGGAGAACGGCTTCGACAAAGTCGACGATACAAAATTCGACTATCCTTTCTGGACAGAAGAAGGCCATAACAAAGATATCGATACATACTGGACTTTCGATTTTGCAGAATATAACATCAGACCCGGCAGCGGCTTTGGTCTCGAAGACGTAATGAAGCGTATCTACGATAAGGAGCCCGGGACGGGTGCTCCGCTTTTGGCTGACGGAAGCGATCACTTGCTGCTCCTTCATGCGCATGATGAGACAGAAGCCATGGTTCCTGAGTATTACAAGATCTTCATTGAAGAGCTGCTCAAGAACGGCGTGGAGTTTGTAAAGCCAGGATTTATTTCTTAATCCTGTGATTCCTTTGCTGAGAATGATTTCTGGAACGCCTTCAGATTGGAGGTCATGATTTTCGCGCTTCGCTTATCGAAGAAATATCTGATGACGATTACGAGCACGAAGACGACGGCGATCGATACCATCTCTGCAATGATAAGTGTAAGGTTCTCAAGTTTAAAGCCTGATATTCCGAATGTGAAGAGCAGGATTATCAGTTCGATCGACAGAAGCTGGATAATTTCTCTTACTATCATCTGCTTTACTGTCAGCTCGCGCTTGGAGTACATGACGATGCCGGGGATTATTCCGAGCGCTCCGTCGATGATGGGGACAAGGAATGCCGAATAGGTGATCTCCTGGTCGGGCGCTAAGATCGTGCCGCATACGAAGATAACGATATTTACCAGAGTAACTATGATGAAGAAATTCATCAGATTGTCTTTTATGTTTTCCTTCATGTCTTATACCTTCTTCGAGATGAATTCCTTGAACGGATTAACGTATTTGCGGGAGATGATGACCTCTTCGCCGTTGCGGAGGATGCAGCTGAATCTTCCGTTCAATGCCGGCTTGATCGAGTCGACTTTCATGATGTTCAGCACGACCGATTTGGATATCCTTAAAAAGCTCCTGCCTTTTAGCAGCTCTTCAAATTCGTAGAGCTTTCTGGTGGTCTCATAACAGTCTTTGGAAGAGTAGATGAAAGTCTTGTTGTCGACCGATTCGATGTAGAAGATCTCGGTCACGGGGATCGCGTATTTTTTCTCGCCCTTCGTGCCGCTTATGTTGCCGTCTAAGTTCTCTACAAACCTGATGATATCGTTGATACGGCCGTCACGCATGTGACAGCCGATCTCGATATATTCTTCTTCGGTCTCGCCGATCTTCTTAACGTTAATGTTCATTATCTGACTCCGGGATAAGA
>CAMYXF010000039.1 GCA_947303185.1 uncultured Clostridia bacterium
CCGGACTCTGATAACGGGCCGGTCCCTCGAGTCACTCTTGATAAGCAATGAACTTTTAAATTGTAACGAGATGATTTTACTTATCGCTACCCACTTTGTCAATTGGTAGTACTGACTTAGTCCGATGAGGCTCAAAAAACTTTCCGAAAATGATTCACAAACGTCGATTTGTTAATAATATTAATTAATTTATTACCGCCTCGAAAAGGCGTTTTCCGGGCTTTTCCTTTGTATGTTTTTGTCGGTTTTTGTCGCTTTTATCGGCATGTCTATGGCCTTACAATCCGCTTATCAACTTAAGACGCAAGGAGGATAAAAGCCATGGCATTCACGATCAGGATATATGAGACCAACGAATACATTTACCGTCTTCTCAAAAAGAGACTCGGGAGCTTTTATCCAGATGCATATATAGTTAACCCCTGCCTTGAAGGACAGGATGAAGATGACAGGTTCAGCGACTTCACAAAAGTCATCTACGATCCTTCATGCATCAACAAAGATGATATCCCCTCTACAGCAGCCTCACCCATTAGGCTAACGGAAGACGGCGGGATAATTGACTGTTCCAGACTCATATCAATGCTTTTGCCCAGAGCAGACGTACCTTCAGTCAACCAACCGCTTACTGGAACACTCACCGCCGTCATTCCGTTCGTTTACTCTGATGTAAGGGACAGATTCATATTCGATCTTGAGTCAGACCTCTCAGGCGCCGACTACAACATAAGGCTCGATTTCACGAGCAGGATCAGAGCATTATGGAGAGGCTCACCTGCTTCAAACATGACAGCACTTTTAAAGGATTGCAGATCCAGAAAGTTCATGCCTGAAGACATCCTCAAATACTGCAACATGGACGATTCGGGCTTTCTTACTCCAGGTACCTGCAAAGGCAATGACGACGTTTACGATCTGGGCATAGATCGTTCCACAGCACTAATGGACCTTGCTTCAGACCTTGCCCATTCAAGACAGTTATTCGCAAATGTTCTTGCAGTTGTCGAAGGCTTCAGGACTGCCGATCTGCCGGGACTTCTTGCAGGGTGCGACAAAGTAATAATTCTTCTTCCTGCCAAGAACGCAAGCGAAGACATAGGCGCAAGAGACCTTATAACCATGCTTACCAAAGTTCTCGGCAAAGAAAGGATCTCAATAAGATACGCTGAAGACTTCGCACCCAGGAGCGAGCTTGATGAAGCACTCACTCAAAGGAGCCTGGCAGTATGAATAAGGTCAAAACGAACCGGGACGACATCAAAGAACAGATCACTTACTGCGTATTAAATGCGATATCCGGAGAGACGGATCCTTCCGACGAGAAACTCAGGGAGATAATATCCGACGTTATTTCCGAGAACACATCTTACAAGATGAATCTCGACCAGAAACGTGAGATGGCACAGTCGGTATTCAATTCATTGAGACGTCTTGATGTGATTGAACCTTTGATGGAAGATCCAACGATAACGGAAATAATGGTTAACGGTCCTTACAAGATCTTCTTTGAAAGAGGCGGAAAACTTTATAAATCAGACCTGGCTTTCAGAGACGAAGAATCTTTAAGGACATGCATCTCATGTTTCTTCGCAAACCAGAACAGGCCTCTTAATGAAGCAAATCCTATTGCAGACTTAAGACTTCCTGACGGTTCAAGAGCCAATGCCGTACTCCCTCCAATATCAAGAGAGACTACGGTAACGATAAGAAAGTTTACAGGCATCACTCACGACATCGTCTCGCTTATAAGACAGGACTTCATAAGCGAGGAAGCAGCAAGGTTTCTTGCAGAGTGTGTAAGGAACAAAAGAACCATATTCATATGCGGAGGAACAGGGTCCGGAAAGACCACGTTTTTGAACAGTTTGAGTAATTTCATACCGAAGGACGAACGCATCGTGACCATAGAAGATTCGGCGGAATTAAACCTTCAGGGAATAGATAATCTCGTGCGTATGGAAGCAAGACTACCCGGCCCAGACGGGACAGGCGAAGTCAACATAGGCATGATGATCAGGGCATCACTAAGAATGCGCCCGGACAGGATCATAGTCGGAGAAGTGAGAGGAAAAGAAAGCGCAGATCTTCTCTCATGCCTTACGAGCGGACACCCGGGTTCCATGAGTACGGGACACAGCAACTCATGCCTTGAGATGATGGAACGACTTACCGCCATGATCCTTTCAGGTTCAAGTCTTCCCTACGATGCGATCCTGTCACAGGTATCAATGGGAATAAACATAGTTCTTCACATTATGAGAAGCCGTGAAGGCAAAAGATATATAGATGAAATCTGTGAGGTAATGCCGCCTTCAGATCACGAGTACAGACTCAAAACACTATACAGAAACAAAGGAGGTAACGTTCTTGAACGTATCGCAGGCATTGAAGACATCAAGAGCGCAATGGCGTACAGAGCATAAGAAGATCCACTCCTTCCCTGTTTTTCTTGCAAAGACAATCTGGGTATACCCGATCTTCGTGGCAGTTGTTTATTTTGCATCAGGCCTGTTCATCAAATCCGAATTCATAAGGCTTATCCTTGCTATCGTGCTCAGCATTTTTCCATGGAAAGAAGCCATGAAGAAGATCTATTCGAATAACTACAGACACATGAGAACACAGCTTCTCGTTCTTCTGCAGGTACTGTGCACAAGCGTATCAAGCGGATACTCTATCGAGAAATCACTTCTGCTGATAAGACCCGTTATCGAGAAGACATTCGGCAAACGCTCAATGCTCTTAAAACCGCTGATTAATCTGGAGAATAATCTCAAGCTTCACGTAAGCCTTGAAGATTCACTTAACACGTTTGCACAGCAGATTGGATTTCCAGAGACTGTACCTGTATTTCATGCACTGGCAATATCAGGTGAGATTGGCAACAACAGTCTGTCGATACTGAGAAGCTCATGTCAGATGTTATCAGAACTCAATGCAGTTCAGGGAGAGATCGCTGCATCGAACGCAGGAAAGAATGCCGAAGCTGCCATACTCTGTGCAATGCCTTTCGGAGTTACTTTTGCTCTTAACTACATGAGCAGAGAATATCTGGACATGGCTAGGAATACCAAGACAGGATCATTCCTTCTTGCTGCAGCTTTCGGCATCTGCACCATAGCATGCGCAATGCTTCTGAAGTTCATGTCCCATGAGCAAGGAAGAAAAGCATATAAATCAGAACTGGCAGGCAGCATAAACCAGAGTGGCAAATTACCTGCTACTCCGCTGACTGCACTTACCAAAAAGATATTTCCCGCAAGTTTTATTACAGCCAGACACGAACTGTTTAATGAGCTTTCGGTAAACCCGGAATACACATACGAACAATACCTAAAGAAACAGCTGATAACGGGCATTGCCGCCTTCGTTATTTCCACGGCAATACTCGTCACTCTTGATAAGAATCCTCTCTTTTCGCTCGTATTTACGGCCGCGATAATCGTACTGGGCGGATGTGAGATCAGAACTGATGTCGAACGCAAAAGAGAGGATCTCATGAGTGACATTCCGTTATTTCTTTGTCTTATATCGACACTTCTGGAATCCGGTATGCAGCTTCCGAAAGCCATCTCGATCTGCTCAAAAGCATTCGAAGAAAACAAGAGTCTTTCGCTTGAGATAAAGAATCTAAGAGCAATGATCTTAAGCGGCATTCCGGCATCAGACGCAGTCGAGAAATTCTCTTTAAGGATACAGATTCCTGAAGCACAGGCTGCTCTGCTTCTCATAGCAAGATACGGAAGACTCGGTTCTGCAGAAGTCTTAAATATGCTGAATCTTCAGTCACAGGCTTGCTGGAATCTTTGCAGAAACGCTTCAAGGAAAAGACAGGAACGTGAAGCGTTGGGATTGATCATTCCAATGACTTTGGATTTCATAAGCGTCCTGATGGTCGCTATGACACCAGCAATTATCTCTCTCGGCATATAAAGGAGGAAAACGACAATGAGGAAAACAGCTAAACGGAACAAAAAAGGCATGGGAACCGTTGAGATAGTCATCATCATCGCGGTCCTCGTTGCCCTTGCGCTGCTCTTCAGGGCAGGCCTTACCGAATACGGAGAAAAGGTTATGGATTTCTGTTTTGACGATTCGAAGATTTCAGATGCATTCTGATACACCAATTTGTGAGATAAGTTTTTGAGTTAATAAAGGAACAATAAAATGCAGATAAAGAAGGGACCCTACGGATATTACGCTCTCGAGAAGTTTGACGATCCGGAAGCTTTATGTACCTACGCCGAGGAGGTAATTGCCGGAAACAGTTCAGACTTCTACCTTAAGCCCAGCACTGAATATCTGGGCAGAGGCATTATGTGTAGTTTTGAATTTTCTGGATACATGCAGATAACTGACCCGGAATTTTCCGTGTTTTCGCCGGTCAGAAAGTACACGCCTAACAAGAAAGAATTAAAGAATCTCAGTCTGAGACGTAAATCCGCGGGGGACCTTTTTTATACCTTCGTTAAACTCCTGGATAATCTTGTCTCCCCTTCCTGCATCGTGCTCGATCCGGACATGATATTTACCGATCCTGAAGGCATCACGATAAAGCTCTGCTGTCTTCCAAGAATGATCACTCCGGAAGAACTGTGCTTATCTTCACTCGATGCACTCAAACTGGAAAAACTCCTTAACTGCGACTTCTTCAAGAACGTCATCTCTGACGATGAGAAGAATGCGTTAGTTTACAGTGTAAGAGAAAACAATGAGGATATGTTTCTTAAGATAGCCGGAATAATCAGAGGTTCTGATGAAGACGGTACTCCTTTTATGAAGTCCAATAACACCACTAGAATCAAGCCTTACATCGAATTGCCTCATAACATTAAGGAACTTTCCAAAACAGAAAAGGACCTTCTTATTGCATGTCTTTCTGCAGTCCTGTCAATAGTCCTGCTGCTGAACAAAATGGCTCTTCCCTGCTTCCTTTTCTTCTTCCTGTCGGCAGTCATTTTATCCGTATCAATACTGAATCAGAAAAAGCATGAAGAATTCATGAGAAAAGAAGAATCACAAGAGATATCCAAGCAGAGAAGTTCGATTCTTTTTTCAGATGATCCGGTTCCTGAATACAGCACAGAACAATCACAAACAGAAACCAACAACGAAACAGTCAGACAATATAAACCGCTGACATCAGGAATGCTGACGCTTATTTCCGACAGTGAAGGAGTCAGATCAAAATATTCCGTGTATCTTGATGAAACGTGCATAGGGTCAGACTGTTTCTTATCCGACATAGTCATTGACGATCCGAAGATTGCTCCCCTTCATGCCGTCATTAAGCAAAAAGAAGGAACATTCTACTTAGTACCTTCAAAAGGAACAGGCAGAACGTATATAGAAGACTCTCCTATAGAGAACGGGAAATCTTATGAGATCAAATCAGGCCAAAAGATAACATTCGGAGATATAGAATTCAGATTCAGCAACTAACAGCTTACTGAAGTCTGGGAATCTTTCCGTCGGGAAAATCAGTTTTCTTATAACCTGCAAGTCTTTCCCTCTGCTGGTCTGTACCGTAACGCTCGATGAAACGCATTCTTGCAAGAGCACGCTTTCCTTTGGCAACACTGTCTTCTGAGAATACCGGTCTGCCGTTCTTGTCTTGATGAGTCTTGATCTCTTCGATGGCAGCTTTATATGCGTTGATTATTCTCCTAAGCCTCATGTTTTCGGGCCACTCTGCAGAGTTGCAGACAATAAGCGCAAGCATGCCGTTGATCTCACAGTAACCTTCTGAGAGCATGCAGTATCTTGTCTTGCCGTTAGTTGTAAGAGCACATGCACCCGGCTCTAATGCAGCTACGAAAGGAGAATGTCCGGCCATAAAACCGAACTCGCCGTCACTTGTAGGAATTCTGACACTGTCAACCTGACCTTCGAAGAAATCTTCGTAAGGCGTAACGATAAGCAGGTTGATTTTGTGTGAAGAATGCTCAGCCATAACAGTGATTAAGGAGTTGTATCTTTATATGCCTGGATAATGTCGTCGAGGCCGCCCTTCATGAAGAAGCACTGCTCAGGGATGTGATCCAATGAACCGGAAATAAGTTCACCGAATGCCTTTACTGTCTCTTCAACAGGTACGTATCTGGGTGCGAAACCAGTGGAATCAGCTGTTACGAAGAAAGGCTGGGACAGATATCTCTGTACTTTACGGGCACGGGATACCATGATCCTGTCTTTCTCGGAAAGTTCTTCCATACCGAGGATTGCGATGATGTCCTGAAGTTCCTTATAACGCTGGAGCATCTCCTGTACCTTACGTGCAACATGGTAATGCTCTGAGCCTACTACATCTTCCGTAAGAACTCTTGATGAAGATTCCAGAGGATCTACGGCAGGATAGATACCAAGCTCAACGACTGCACGGGAAAGAACGATGTTTGCATCAAGGTGTGCGAATGTCGTTGCAGGTGCAGGGTCCGTGATATCGTCCGCAGGAACGTAAACGGCCTGGATCGAAGTGATGGAACCGTTACGTGTGGAAGTGATTCTTTCCTGAAGTTCACCTACCTCGCCTGCAAGAGTCGGCTGGTAACCAACGGCTGAAGGAATACGACCCAGGAGAGCTGAAACTTCTGAACCTGCCTGGACGAATCTGTAAATGTTATCGATGAAAAGGAGCACGTCCTTGTGCTTCTCGTCTCTTAAGTACTCAGCCATCGTAAGACCTGTAAGAGGCGCTCTCATTCTCGCACCTGAAGTCTCGTTCATCTGACCGAATACCATGATCGTCTTATCAAGAACGCCGGAAGCCTTCATCTCGTTCCAGAGGTCATTACCCTCACGTGAACGCTCACCGACACCTGTGAATACCGAATAACCGCCGTGCTCGCTTGCGATGTTACGGATAAGCTCAAGGATAAGGACTGTCTTACCTACACCGGCACCTCCGAACAGACCGATCTTACCGCCTCTTGAGAAAGGTACGAGAAGGTCGATAACCTTGATACCAGTCTCGAGCATTGTCTCTGCCGGATACTGCTCGGTAAATGAAGGAGCATGTCTGTGGATGGGCCAGTAAGCATCGCTGTTTACTTCACCCTTATTATCGATGGGATGTCCGATGGCATCGAACAGACGGCCGGTAATGTTTTCGCCTACGGGAACCTTGATTGAAGAACCGAGAGACTCACAAACGAGTCCTCTTGTAAGACCTTCTGTAGCATTGAATGAAACGCATCTTACGACGCCGTTACCTCTCTGCTGGAGAACTTCAACATAAACGTCGTCATCGCTCTTGATGACATCCTGTTCGGTAAGTACAACATCATCCGAAGTAACGGACGGAGCTTTTCTCATGATCCTGACAGCTTCATTGATCTTCGGAATCTCGTTTTTACCGAATTCGCAGTCGATTACAGGTCCGATTATCTGTACAACTTTGCCGTATGCCATATCTTTATCCTCACATCTTCTCTGCCTGCTGGGCACCGTTGACGATCTCCGTCAGCTCCGTCGTGATCTTTGCCTGACGGGCACGGTTACTCATAAGCTCGAGCTTTTTCATCATTTCTTCAGCGTTTTCTGTCGCATTCTCCATCGCGGTAAGTCTTGCTGTCTGCTCACTTGCATAAGCATCTACCATTGCGCCGTAAACCATTGCATTTGTATAAGAATCGATAAGGTAGTTGAATACCGCATCTGAATTAGGGAAATACTCAAGATCATCGCCTTTTTGAACTGCCATTCCGGCATCTTCAAGATCCTTAGGCAGAAGTCGTGAGATAGACTTGGTATCTACCGGTAAAAGTCTTAATGCAACGGGTTCCATCTTTACCGGAGAATCCATTCTCGTATAAAGAAGGTAAACAAGGTCGTAGTCGTCTTTCAGGAAGCGGTTTCTCATGATCGCGCTAACCTGTCTTGCATCTACATATGTCGGTTCCGAGATCGGGAACGAGAAATCTTCATTTACGTTATATCCGAATCTTGCAAGTTTTTCTCTTGCCAAGCGTCCGAAAACGTTGAGTTCATAAACAGTGGACATATTCTTCTGGGAATTTTCCATTATCTTCTGTCTTATGTGATCTTCGGTGATCTTTACCATGTTGTTATTGTAAGCGCCTGCAAGGCCCTGGTCTCCGGAAAGAACGTAATATCCTATCTTCCAGGTATCACCTTCATTCTTCTGGTCAAGAACGAAGAAAGGATTGTCCAGGTGTTCGTTGTTGCGGATCATTTCCTGCATGCTCTCAACGCAGAATAGGAAGAACGGATACATGGAGTCATGCAGAAGCTGCGAGCGGCGCATTTTCGCACTCGATACAAGCTGCATGGCATTAGTCATCTGACTAATGTCATTGACGCTCTTCATTCTCTTCTTTATTGCAGAAAAGCTTTCCATAAGATCAGTAGTCCTCGACGTACTCCTCGTGCTCGGCAAGGAATGTTTCCTTGAACTCCTCGTATGCCGAATCGATCTCTGACTTTATCTCGTCAGTAAACACCTTGCCGTCCGTTATCTCTTCAAAGATATTCGGATGACGCATTCTGATGTCTGCGAAAAGTGCCGTATAGAACTCATTAATGTCTTCAGTAGCAAGGAAGTTGAACTTATCCGAAGTTGCGCAGTACAGCAGGATGACTTCTGAAGCCATCGTAAGAGGAGAGAATCTCTCCTGCTTCAATACTTCATTAAGAACGACACCTCTCTTGATCTGAAGCTGTGTATTCTCATCGAGGTCTGAACCGAACTGCGAGAATGAAGCCATTTCACGCGCCTGGGCCAGTGAGATTCTCAAAGGTCCGGCAACTTTCTTGACTGCCTTGGTCTGAGCCGCACCGCCTACACGGGATACGGAAAGACCTACGTTTACGGCAGGTCTCTGACCTGAAAAGAACAGTTCAGGCGACAGATAGATCTGACCGTCTGTAATTGAGATAACGTTCGTCGGGATATATGCCGAGATATCGTTACCCTGTGTCTCAACGATAGGAAGTGCCGTGATCGAACCTCCGCCCAACTCATCTGAAAGCTTTGCGGATCTCTCCAAAAGTCTTGAATGCAGATAGAAGACATCGCCCGGATAAGCTTCTCTTCCCGGAGGTCTTCTGAGGAGCAGTGAAATTGCTCTGTATGCCTGGGCGTGCTTTGAAAGGTCATCGTAAACGATGAGCACGTCTTTATGGTAGTCGTACATGAACTTCTCAGCGATCGCGCATGCGGAGAAAGGCGCAATATACTGCATTGCGGCTGACTCTGAAGCGGAAGCGGCAACTATGACCGTATAATCCAAAGCGCCGCGCTTTTCGAGAAGGGACGCAGTTGCAACGATATTTGCCATCTTCTGTCCGATAGGAACATAAACGCAGATGACATTCTCATTCTTCTGGTTGATGATCGTATCAAGAGCAATGGAAGTCTTTCCTGTCTGACGGTCACCGATGATGAGCTCTCTCTGGCCTCTGCCGATAGGAGTCAGCGCATCGATTGCCGTGATTCCGGTAAACAGAGGCGTGTCGACCGGAGCTCTGTCGATGATTGAAGGCGCGGGCGACTCAACAGGACGCTCTTCCGTATATCTGATGACACCCTTGCCATCTATCGGATGGCCCAAAGCGTCTACTACTCTTCCCAAAAGGCCCATGCCTACAGGCACGGAACATGTCGTCATGGTACGCTTACATGTCATGCTCTCGACAACGGTATCTTCACCGGTAAGGAGAACGACACCTACCTTGGTCTTCTCAAGGTTCATGGCAATTCCCGTAGCGCCTGATGAGAAATAAATAAGCTCGTTGAGCATGCAGTTACGAAGGCCTGTAACTGAAGCAACGCCGTCCGAGATGGCTGATACTCGGCCGATTTCATCCTTGTGCTCACGTGATGAAAACGCATTCTCCACACGCTTGTCGAGTTCTTCATCCGTTAGTTCAAAGATCTCGACATTATCAATACTTAACTCATTGGATTCGGGGAACTGCTCAAGAGCTTTCTCCAAATCTTCTTTTATTTTGGTTGCAGGGAAATCTTCTTCCGTAAGTGCCTTTCTCTGTGCAGCGATTCCATCTTCATAGCCGTCGATGGAACGTGTACGCTTGATGAAGGCACCAACTCTGTCGAGCTGTCCCTTAACGGAATAGTCGTAACGGCTTCCCTGGAAATAGATAATAAAACCTCCGATGAGATTATCACGCTGCTCAATAGAGAGGCGGTAATCTTCGATCTCATTTATTTCGGCAAACTTGGCGGCAACCCTGGTAAGTTTTTCTTCAGGAATGTCACCTGCTGTCTCTATACGGAGAGACGGTCCTCTGGACTTGGCTTTGCCGGCAGCCTTAATATCATTATTGTCTGACGGATTATTACTCACTCTTAGCTACCTCTTTGTCGAGGATCTCTTCTGTGTGCTTAGCAGCGGACTTGCGCAGTTCATCCTTGGATACCGCGTCGCCGATAATATGACCAGCTATCTGAACGGAAAGATCCGCGATATCGTCCTTCATGGACTCGAAAGCATTACGCTTCATCCTTGCAGCATCTTCTTCTGCTCTGACAATGATCTGCTGAGCCTCTTCATTCGCCTGTTCGATAACAGCTTTGCTCTGCTTGTCGGCATTGGCCTTGGCCTCTTCCATGATCGCAGAACCCTTTCGCTTTGCGTCATCGATGGTCTCCTTGGAAGAATCAACGATTGCCTGTGCTTCTTCCCTTGCCTTCTTAGCTTCTTCAAGCTCAGCGTCAAGCGCTTCCTGGCGTGAATGAATCAACTTAAGGATCTTCTTATACGCAAATAGCCTGAACACCACGAATACCAATAAGACATTGAATATCGTGATAACGGCAGTTACAGCGTATCCTGCAAACTGATCGGGCGAAAAGAGATTGGATTCTCCTGCCTCAAATAACAGCTCCGGTAAATATGTCATACTGTTTAGCTCCATTAATTCTCGGAAATCTTATCCTACTGTGAAGATCAAAAGGAATGCGACAACGAGTGCATAGATTCCGATTGACTCCATGAATACGATAGCGATAAGGAGCAGTGTCTGAAGTTTTGAGATGATCTCAGGCTGTCTTGCGCCTGCTTCAAGAGCTGAACTTGTCGCTTTTCCCATGGCTGCAGTAGATCCGATAGCACCACAAGAGATTGCGATCGCTGCTGCTATTGCTGCGATTCCCTTTGTCTCAAGTGCAGCTATGATAGGTAATGCTGCGAGAATAATGTTTGTCATATATTTGGCCTCCTAAATTATTATCTGTTTAAATATCCACTTAAGCTGCTACAGCTTCAGATTTACTCTTCTTGGATTTTTTCTTTTTTTGGTGTTCTTCGGGATGTTCCATGTACTCGTTGTAAGTTTCAATGTTCTCACCGATGTAGTTCATTGTCAGATAAGCAAATACTACAGCCTGGATAAGTCCGTCGATGATATCGAACCAGAGACCTGCAATTCCCGGTACGATTACCGGTAAAGAGACAGATAAGAACTCCATGAATACGAATGCCGCGAAAACGTTACCGAAAAGTCTCAACGCAAGAGACAAGGGCTTAATGACATAGTCCAAAAGCCTGAAAGGAAGCATGATTATGATCGGCTGTGTAAGCGAGATCCAGAATCCCTTGATTCCTATGAACTTGAACGTCATGACGATTACATAGATGATCGCAACGATGGCGCATCCTACAGGGAATGCAATATTCTTCGCCGGCGGCGGAAGATGGAAATATGAGATGGAGTTACAGGCAATAAGGACAAGACCGAATGTCATGGCCATAGGTGCAACTTCTTCGGCCTGCTTACGGTTCATGCCGAAACTCATGGCAGTACTGATAACAAGCTCTGTTAAAGAAACGAGAATTGTCTGGCCCTTGGTGAGCTTATGGTCTTTTGTGGGTTTGCCAAGCAAAATGGCGACAACGATCAGCATAATAGCAACAGCAATCCAGGTTACTATGACCGAATCCGTAATGATGAGCGTATGATCGCCTGCAGAAAAGCTCATCTGCACCTGCATGATGGCTTCGCTTATCTCTTCTCCAATATCCTTATGGCCAAACAGTCTTTGAGTAAGTTGCTCAACAAAAGCAGCCCAGAACTCGGAAAACCATGAGCCTGCCAGAAGAAACGATACTATAGTCATCTTTTCCCTCCAGCTCCCTTCTTATAGATAAAGCCTATTTTAACCCTAAATGCCTGAGTTGTCATCAAATTATAATTATATATATATAGACAAAACCAGTCATTTGTCTAAAAAAACTATCTGATTTCATCATACTGGAAACGCGAAAGATGCTCGAAAGGAAGTATCTGCCTTCCCCTGAAAAGCCCGCAGCCGTCATTTATAAGCTGGTTGTTATAGGCTTTAAACATGTTCACGTTAACCTGTGAAAGATCAAGTTCCTGAAGCTTTATGAGGCGTTCGTATGCTTCGTCGAAGATCCTGCACTCACCCGGAAGGATAATATCCCTTTTACTGCGGTTCTCCTCCTGGCTCTTCTCGTATCCGAAATGATTTGCTTCGCCTATTTCTGCATAATCATCCATTGTCTTGGTCCTAAGCTGCATCTCGGTATAACACCTTGCCTGATTGTCATAAAGGGTAATATGCATCGATCTGTATCCCGAAGGCCTTGGGTTCTGTACATAATCCCTGTAGTAGAGCCTTACATTCTCATCGAGTTCTGAAGTGTCACCTTCATCCTGATATCCGGACAATTCTGGCGTAAAGCCTCTTTCCTCAAGAAATTCCGGCAGTACGTTTGCTATGTCATAAAGAAAATCTATCTCCTGAGCTTCAAGATCATCCCCACATGAGACATGACATACAGGAAGAGATATCACAATCCTGTACGCGATGAGATCCCTGAAACAGTTAAGATTGGTCTTGATCTGTGCTTCACTTGGGAAACTGCCGTTTTCTTTGTAATAGTTGTAGATATATTCCAATATATAACCGTTAAACTTCTCTTCCGCTCTTATAAGCGACTTGATTCGTCCCTTAAAAGTAAATGCAAGGAACGGATACTTCTGTGTCATGTAGTGATAAAAGTCCTTGATCCGGTTGGACTGTGACGTAAGAAAGTCCGTATGTTCAAGAAGTTCAATTATCTGCACCAGAAAATTACTGTGCGCTAGATCTATGGAATTATGTGTCCCAATAGCCTCATTTCTAAGGTCTGACGAATACTTGAGAAGTATTTTCAGCACCGTATCTCCGGAATATAAATAGTCATTTAACGAAATCATTTTCTTGATCCTTCCTCGTTCAAACTCTGTCTCGAAACAAGTTTTCCTTAAAAAGTTCAGTTTAAAGTTCCGTTGCTTACTGAAAAACAAACTGAATTTTCGCTGGTTTTGCGAAAAAGTTCAGTTCAAAGTTCCGTTACTTACTGAAAAACTAACTGAACTTTTAATTGATAAAAGGGATGCCACAACATTGAGACATCCCTAATATCAAGTTGGGTGGAATATGAGAAATACAACTAATTGTTTACTCTACATCCTGTAATGCTGCGTAGTTCTCTTCACCTGTACGGATCTTAACGACCTTGCCTACGTTGTATACGAAGATCTTACCGTCACCGATATGTCCTGT
>CAMYXF010000040.1 GCA_947303185.1 uncultured Clostridia bacterium
TCCTGGATGGCTCTTTCGGGGAAGTGCTGGGCAGCAACCTGGTCGTTGAAGGATACGATTCTTCCGATGACCCTGATGTTGTTGGCGTGGCACTTTTCGATGACTGCATCAAGATCGTATGCATCCCATACGTAGCCAATCTCGTTTGCCGTGGGGACCTTGGACATGTAGGGAAGACCGTACTCGTTCTTAAGGTCGATTACTATCGTATTAAGTTCGCTGTTGTTGCAGAGGTCGATTGCCTTGTCTAATGCAGAACCGGAACCGATGTATAAGCCCTTTACTTCGAAATGCTCGGGAGTCTTCACCTGATCTTCGGGAAGCTCGGGGAGCGGACGCCAGTAAGAATCGGCAAGAGGAGTAGCCTCAAGCAGTTCGGAGTGGTAAACGGTGGGTTCTGTGAAAGTAGCTTCAGTTGATACGAGAGTCGCGAAGACAGGCGTGCTGTCTGAAGTCTCAGCAGTTCTGGCATAGTTAATGATCTTGGTTATGCCCAAAGTGATAAGAATAACTGCAAGAAGTGCGGAAACGGATAAAAGGATCGTGATGATCTTTTTGAGTTTCTGGATCTCGTTGTCATTAGTATTAGTATTTAAATTACTATTATTAAGCATAGGACAATTATACAGACCTGTCCCCAAAAGAACAATTGGAAAAGGGACACGTGCGCAAAGAGTACCAACCTGTGATAAAATCTGATTATAAATATTTGACTTTTAGCAGGTTGGAAATGATAGTTCGTAATTGTGCCGGCGGAATAGTATTTACAGGGGACAAAGTACTTCTTGTTGCTAATGACAAGGAGGAATGGGGTTTCCCCAAAGGCTCCGTTAAGACGGACAGCGATCTGAGTTTGTCTGAATTTGCAAAGAACCGCGTAAAGACAGAAACATCCGTAGACGCCAAGGTAATAGCTCCCTGCGGCAAGACGAATTACGAGTACTATTCAATCTCAAGAAGAAAGCCTGTCCATAACAATATCTCCTGGTTTGTAATGAAGGCAGACAGTGAAGCATGCTGTGCCGATCCGGAAACAGGAACGGTAACCTGCAAGTTCGTAGGCGTTGCCGTTGCTCTTAATGAGATTACATACAGTCAGGATAAATCTCTCCTCATGATGGCTTATCAGAAGTATAGGGAGAGCATGAAGGCTTGAGCTCCAGCGTAACTCTCAGCAAAACCGGTGATTCAAAGATCGAAGTCAAGAAGTCGGTCTTTATCGGAAAGAGCTTTCATATATCATCACCCGAAGAAGCAAATAACTATCTTGCCGAAGAGCGCAAGAAGTATCCGGATGCAAGGCATCTTTGTTATGCGTGGGTATTGGGCGGCGAAGTGTCACGCCAGAAATCCAGCGACGACGGCGAGCCCCAGGGTACGGCAGGCCAGCCTTTGCTTGAGCTCCTGACCTCAAACGGTTTTACGGATTCGCTCATCTGCGTTACCAGATATTTCGGAGGTACGCTTTTAGGTAAGGGCGGACTTAAGAGAGCCTACACCGACAGCGGCAGGGAAGCGCTTGAAGCAGGCGAGCCCGTTACACTGATCCCGGCCCTTAAATGGAGACAGAACTGTTCTTATTCTGTTTTCGAGATGCTGTCCAGAAAAGCAGCCCAGTCCGGCTGGGCTCTCGAAAACGTCGAATACGGCCAGGACGTTGCATTCGATATCATCGTTCCGGTGGAAAGTGAGAATGAGCTTAGGAGGGTGTGCCTTGACCTGTCGGGAGGCGCGCTCGTGCTTGGGGATTCAGAGAGCCTTCTCATGATGGGAGAGAAAGCTTCCGTTTCCTGACTTGCGATTTGGACCAAAATCGCCCAAAATATGTGAGGCGTCAGGGGTAGAATATCACCTGACTGATAAGGGAGACGTAAATCACGCATGGAAAACGACAATAAGGAAATGAATAACAGACCGGAGCGCATTCCTCAGAACTCTAAGGAAAAGACCTACCGCCAGATTATATTCGTTTTATCAGTGATCCTTTTGGCATGCGTACTGTTCTCAGGTTTCCAGTCCTTCTATATCTTCAAGCTTAACAGCGGCCGTGAAGGCGTACTCTCATATACAAGAACTGCTTCAAATACTTCAGAGACAAGTGATGTTACTGAAGAAACAGAAGAGCAGCCTGCTGAAGAGCGTCCCGAGCCCTGGTTCTCATTAGAAGATGCGGCTTACGTTGCTTCAGCTGACAAGACCAGGATGACGACCGTCGAGATTGCAAAGCAGGTAAGCCCTGCCACAGTGTCGCTGACTGTCGTAGGTGTCGATGACGATATCGAGACGGTAATAGGATCAGGCACGGGATTCATAATCACGGATGACGGATATATCGTTACAAACCAGCATGTAGTCGTTCTTGCCGAAGATGCAGTAAGCACATATTACGTAACAGTTGTATTGCCGGGCGAAGATCTTCCCGTCAGGGCAGAGGTAGTCGGAAGCGATGTGCAGACGGATATTGCTGTTCTTAAAGTTGATACTGATAAAAAACTTCCCTGTGTCACACTGGGCGACTCAGATCTTCTCCAGGCAGGCGAGCTTGCAGTGGTAATCGGAAATGCGCTGGGTTCTTTGGACGATTCAGTTACGGTCGGCGTCATCTCGTCTCCTTCAAGAGAGATCAACCGCGGCGGTTACCGTGTTGAGGTAATCCAGACAGATGCTTCGGTTAACCCGGGAAGCAGCGGCGGACCGCTCATCAATTCATATGGTGAAGTAGTCGGCATCACAAATTCCAAGATTATTACATCCACATCAGAGAACGTCGGATTTGCAATTCCGATCAATGCCGTTAAGAAGGTAATCGAAGACCTCATCAACTACGGCAAGGTTGTAGACCGTCCTTATCTCGGCGTGTCCGTAAGATATGTTCCTGCAGGTTCTTACTATGGCGCCGAAGGCGGAGTATTCGTAGAAGAGATAGTAATGAACGGTCCTGCTTACAACGCCGGCTTCAAGCTCGGAGACAAACTCATATCCATGGGCGGTGTTGAAATAAAAGAGACCGGTGATATTATTAAGGTGCGCGATTCACATAAGGTCGGCGATACGATTGAAGTCGTAGTCGAACGTGACGGCAAAGAAATGACACTGTCACTTACGATAGCAGACAGTGCCGATTTCCCGGTTTAAGCGCAAACTAAAAAATTAAGGATGTTGATTATATGAGCAGCGGAAACACAAAGAAAATCGGAACCAAGGTTTTGGCTTGGATATTGATCGGAGCTATGCTCCTGACATTTGTTTTCGCTATCGTCGTTGTACTGGTCCAGCAGTTTTCACTGGGCATGTAAGATAAAGGGGATAACCCCTCTACCTTACGGTACGTCCTTTATCTGAGCCAATCCGTCTTCGTGGAATTCCCAAACGTATTCTGAAGCTTTTCCGCTGATGAACTGCTGATAGTTGTTCATTCTAAGGAAGCTGTTTACCCTGTCATACCATTCGGGATTGGGTGATTCCGATATGAAGTAGATTATGTAGAATGTTCCGCCCACCTCGATCATGGTCTTGTCACCGAGCTTACGGTCAGGGGAGAACATCCATTCAGCCATTGCTCCTGTATATTTAGCCTGATATATCTGGCTGTCGTGAACTATCGAGAGTTCGCCGGCGAGGATATAGTCGTTATAAAGGTTCTCAACCTCGTTGCAGCTGTCAGCGTCTTCGATGTAGTCGAAGATCTCCTGGCCCAATGCCTGTGTAGCTGCGATGTCGGGCTGCATGTTCTCATTCATCTGCTGGTTAGCAGTAATGATGTAGCAGTTGCGGAGATGCTCTGACATACGGTCTCTTGATACGAATACGAGAATGATGGGGAAGCCGTCTTCGTCAGGAATGATCGTCGCATCGCCGACCTGTCTTGTCTCGTCAAAGAGCCATCTTCTGAACTCAACATGTGTTACGTCCTCAAAACGGCTGTTTGCGATGAGAGTGGAGTCAGGCTGTGAAAGCGTGTTAGCTGCAACTCCTGAGAAGTACTTGGCTGCGCATGACTCGAACTTTGAAGGATCGCCGTTCATTGCGTCAATGATCTTCTCGGCATGGAGGTTTGCAGTATCGATAAATGCCTGGTCTCTCTGCTCGTATGTGATTCTCAAGATCTTGTAGCTTACGAGGTCGTAAATTGTTCTGGACTGGTTATATGCATGCTCGGCCTGCTCGTCTGAAGCAGAGAGCTGGATGAGCTTCTCGCCCTCTGCATAGTCCTCTGTGAAGTATTTTTTCGCAAGCGTGTTGATGATTATCTGCTCATCGACCTGGCTTCCGAATACACCCTTGATGTATGTGTCGAGAGGAACGCCAAGTTCGTCAGCCTTGCCCTTGAGCCAGTTGATGTAAGCGTTTGCTCTGTCGTAGTGTGCCTTCTCGATAACGAATCCCTGTGCGGTAGCGTCGTCGTAGAGGATCTCGATCTTCTGGAGGTCCTGGGCGGTTACATATCTGAAGTAATCTCTGTAAGTCTGGAAGTTCTCATCGTCAAGGTAAGGGGATGAGAGCATTTTCTCTGTGTCAGCAGCGAAAAGGTCGACACCTTCATTCAGGAGTTCATAGTGGTACATGAAGCTGAACTCACCGCTTGAGATGTCTCTGCCGTTAATTGTAAGCGGGCTCTTGAATGATTCATCCATGCCCGTATCGAGTGCAAAAGAAAGAATGGCGATTCCTACAACCATTAAGAGTCCCAAAAGGACAAAGAGGATACCGGCATTTCTTTTCTGCTTGCCGTGCTCAAGTGCATCTTCGTTTCTATCGAGGTTGATCTCAGTAGGGATCTCCTCTTCCTTGGGCGTATCCTTTGCCTTGCTGTTCTTGCTGTCGGGCAGGGAAGGCAGGTCAGGAACTTTGGCTGTATCAGCGGGCTTACCGGTCAAAAGTTCGGGATCGATCTCAGCGAGATCGTTTAATGTGACGCTCTTCTTGGGTTCTTCAACGGGAGAATCCATGAAATCGTTTGTCGGATCGCCCTCTGAAGAAGCAAGAACCTCTGTGGTCAAAGCGTTCTCGTCAACCACCGGCTTACGAGCTTTTTTATCGTCATTTCTATTTTGTCTGTTTTTACCCTTCATCAAAAATCCCCTTCATTTAGTTACAGGTTAAAGACACTTTACCATAAAAGAAGAAACATATAAGGTAAAGTGTGCTATTATTAACACGTTTGTAATCTAAGAATAATAAATACCAGGGGTATTATGTGGGAAAAAATAGTCCAATACTGAGAGAAAAGAGTGGCACTTTAGGTGTGCTTAAGGAATATTGGCCCCAATTTCTTCTGGCATTTTTGTTCCCCACGCTTACTGTGCTCGCAGCTTTTGCGGTAACAGGTTGTTACCCGTTCGGTGACAGGACGATGCTTACGGTCGACCTTTATCACCAATATTGTCCTTTCCTTGTGGCGTTCAGAAACAAAGTTCTGTCCGGAGAGTCGCTTTTCTATACCTGGAATGACGGTCTGGGCCAGGAATACTATGCAGCTTATGCCAATTATGCGGCAAGCCCGCTCAATATCTTTGCGCTGTTCTTTACCGCAAAGACGATGCCCATCTTTATCGAGTTCGTAACATGCCTCCGTGCCGGCCTTTCATCGGTCTTCATGGTTTTGTTCCTCTCTGCCAATGACAACAAGAGAATCGATAACATTACCGTTGTATTCAGCTCATCCTACGCTCTTTGCGGATGGTTCATATCTTTTTTCTGGAACATTATGTGGTGCGACGCCGTCGTACTTCTCCCGCTGATAATGCTCGGCCTTCGAATACTCCTTCTCGAGAAAAAGTGCGGCCTTTATGCTGTAACTCTTGCGATAGCCATCATCAGCAACTACTATTCCGGATACTTCCTCTGCATTTTCCTCGTGCTTTTCGCACCGGCCTACTATATCTGCCTTTATTCCCGTGAGAAAGAAAAGGGAGATCACAGAAGGCTCTGCTTCAAGACATTTATCGGCTGCGCTTTCCGTTTTGCCGTATCAAGCTTTATTGCCGCAGGCACCTCGGCTGCTTTATCGATACCTACATATCTGATCCTCAGGAACTGCTCTGCTACGGGCGATGAACTGAAGATGGACTATGTCCTTCAGAACGATCTGTTTGATTTCTTCGGAAGACTGATGGTATCTGCCAACCCTAATATCAGAGACGGTATGGCAAATGTTTACAGCGGCCTCGTAATCGCTCTTCTGCTTCCTTTGTTCTTCCTGCTTCCTGCAAGAACGGGAATCAAGCTCAAGCACAAGATCGTATTCGGTTCGCTCCTGGGCATAATGTATTTAAGCTTTACCAACCGTACGCTCAACTTCATCTGGCACGGATTCCATTTCCCGAACCAGATCCCTTTCAGAGAATCGTTTCTCATGAGCTTCCTGCTCGTATTTATCGGATTCTTAACGATAAGACGCATCAGGAGCCTTGGTTCAAAATACATCACCGGCGCCATCTTGAGCTCTGCCGCTTTCCTTATCCTTTTCGAAAAGTTCGGCTCAGGCAATGAAGGTTACATCCAGATCGGTTCGACACTGGCTTTCCTCATCATCCAGGGTGCCGCACTCCACACGGTAAGCAATATCAGAGCCGGCAAGAGCGAGTTCTTCTGCGAGACTCTGCTCACGGTTACGATGATGGTGGAGATGTTTGCCGCATCACTGACAACGATCGGACTTGTTGCTTATCACGAAGGATTTACCGGATATACTGCTTACGGCAAGAACTGGCAGGAAGTATCAGCTTATGCTCAGGAAGTAGAGGGAACCGAAGGACACATGAACTTCGAGCGTACCGAGCTCTATCCGAACAACGTATGCGATCTCCAGTCCCTTTATAACGTTAAGGGTATGTCCATTTTCTCTTCCACGACAAGAGAAAGCTTCGTTAAATACATGAGAAACTACGGTTTCCACAACAACGGCATCAACGGTCTGCGCAATGCAGGTCTCACACGTGTTACTGCTACCGTTCTCGGCGTCAGGAACCTGGTCGAGACTGATAAGGGCCAGAGTGTTCCGGCTCTGTTTGAGCAGGAGTACAAGGACGGAATAATTACTTCCTGGGCAAATCCCGATGCTTTGAGCGTAGGATTCATGACCGATACGGCGGTAATCGACTATGCTCCTGATTACGATAAGAATCTTGATGTTTTCGATAAGACAAACGAGTGGCTCAACAGCATGGGCGCGCCGGATGTTTATAAGCCCGTAATGCTCACGACCGTTACTTCAAGCGGCCTTTCCACTACGGACAAGCATGAGGATGTTCTGGTTTACAGTGCTGCAGGTTCTACTCCGAAGGACGGATATTCATTCACCATCACAGTAGATGAAGCAGACATCGGCTCTGATATTTACGTCTATGTAAATGCCAAGAAGGGTGGAAATGCCACAGTTATCAACAATGGCAAGACATTGAAGTTTGAGCTCAGAAGCTATCAGATCATCTGCCTCGGAGTTTATGAGGGTTCACCGATCGAGCTTAACGTTAAGTACAGTGACAATCCGGGTGCCTCCATCTTCGTATACGGATATCAGCTTGACCAGGCAGGATATGCCCGGATGGTCGAGACATTTGCCGATGAACAGCTTGAGGTGGCATCTTACGATTCGACTTCACTCACAGGACACATCGACGTTAAGGAAGACGGCCTTATGTTCATGTCTATCCCTTATGCAGAAGGATGGTCTGCAGTAGTAGACGGCAAGCCCGCCGAGGTCGTTTCCGTCCAGGATGCCCTTATGGGAATCAAGCTCGAAAAGGGAAGCCACGACGTAACGATCAAGTACACACCTGCAGGCTTCAAGGAAGGCATAATGATCAGTGCGGTCTCCGTATTCTTCATTGCTTTACTCTTCATAGTTCCTGTTGTTTCGGAAAAGTTCAAAAAGAAGAATAAGCCGGTTGCAGCTGTTGCGGCAGAAGGCGCCGATGCTCCTGAAACTGCGATCGAAGAAGTTCCTGTCTCTGAAGTCATAGGACAGGATGAAAAGGCTGAAGAACCTGCTGACGATACAGAACAGAACGAAGAAGCTGAAGAGCCGTCTGAAGATTCAGAGCAGGAAGAACCCGCAGAAAAGCCGGAGGACGCTAATGATTAAGGCTGCGGCTGGAAAGCTCAAGACATACGACGGCTTGGTATTCTGCTTTATAGCATCGGTAATAATTGCAGCTGTTGCTTATAACACCGGACTTGTTGTAGAACCCGGAAAGATCCTTCCTACGGGTCTTTCCATGCGCAACGGCGATATGAGCGCCAATATTCTCCGCGGAATCGATCTTGCAGTTGAAGATGTGGAACTTATCACATCCGGAAAGGCTTCATCTGATCTTTGGAGACTTCTGACATTTGTCCATCTGGATCTGTTTTTCTACCTGGCCCTGCTTATTCCCAAGGCTGCCAGAACGATCCTTCTCATCGGATACTATTTGAGATTCGGTCTTTGCTGCTCCGCCATGTATTACTTCATGGCCACGCATATTAAGCTCTCCAGACTTCCGGCCGCTCTCTTGGGCGTAATGTATACGTTCTCATCTCAGATCGTACTTACCGCCCAGCATGCTTCGCTTATGAACATGGCACTCATGATCCCCATGACAATGTCTGCCTTTGATTCATATCTTCAGAAGAGAACATGGAAATCTTTTATCCTCGTATGCCTTACATCATTTGGTGTTGCGGTATCAGGCGGATACGGACTCATTTCGGGTATTCCTTTCATTATCGTGATGGCTCTTCTCATGAGCATCAGCCTCTACAGCACATTCAAGATGGCCGTTACTTCCTGGCTCAAGCTCTTGGGCGGCATAGTAACGGGTCTTATCATGTCCGCGGCTTTTGCGGTTCCCGGCCTTATGTCGATGGAATTAAGCGTTAATGTAGAAGAGAGCTTCAAGAATGCAAAGGTAAACTATACTGTTTTCGAGATGATCAGAGGCACATTCCTTCTGCGCTCGGGCGGCATTTACCAGACCAATTCACCTCTGTTCTATATCGGCATACTTACACTTGTTGCCGTAATGACATTTGCCCTTAACGAGATGATCCCCGTAAGGCTTAAGGTCGCTTCAGGCCTTATTGCAGTCATTATCCACATCATCTGCAGTTCATCTTTTGTGAACGAGACGGTTAGTGTTTTCGGGACTTCGGCGCTTCTAAATTCTTCAAGATTTATCTGCCTTGAGGTAGTGCTTTTCTTTATTGCGGCAGTAGGACTTCGTAATGTTAAGAGCCTGGAACGCGGCGGATTCATCGCTTCATGTCTCATTCCATTGTTCTTCCTTCTCATGTCCGGTACTTCCACGGCAGGCACTTCTTTTGCAAGCCCGATCGTTATTTCCACATTCATCGGAATAATCGTTGAAGGCTGCATTGTTTACGCACTGGCCCAGGATAAGATCACCGAAAAGGGCAAATATGCCGTTCTTTTCATCATCTTCGCCTTTGTCGGCATTAATACGGCATTCATTTACTTCAACAATACGCTTCAGAAGAACGCTGTTGACGAGTATTTCAAATTAAGCTACGGCGACAGTTCTTCCGAGAACCTGATCTATGACAGCGATTTTGATCTTCCTGCAGTAAACGGCGGTGACCAATACCAGATAATACCCGGTGACCTCAGCAATTTTATGGCCGGAGATACGGCTTTGGATGATATTAACTACGCATCTTTAAGAATTTCCGGAGCTATGCTCTTTGACGAGATCTTCCTTAAGGCTTCCGATAAGAAGGAATTAAGACAGGAAGGCCCCAACACTTATCTGTTAAGGGAGGGCGGCAACACCCTGTCTTTCAGCCCCTTCGAAAAGAAAGACGGAGAAAGACTGTTCATATACTGCAATGCGGTTAACGGCGCTTCCGTAACTTTCTCTTCTGACAGCGGTGAGTCCGTAAGGGCATTTACTGGTCCTTTCTTCACGGAGATCACACAGACATCCGGTGAAGTGTCACTCGAGTTCATGATCGCTTCAGAAGGTGATGACGCCTGCAGGATCTCTATCTTCAAGCTTAACAACGAAGCTTTTGAGTCAATGAAGGCGTTGTCAGGTACTGCAAGCGGTTCCAGATTCATGATCGACGTCTCAAATGTTGACGGAATGTGCACCATTGTCCTGCCTTATGTTTACGATGACACCACAATCAGAGTCGACGGCATTACCTGTGACACGTTCGAATACTGCGGTAAGCTTGCTGCTGTTTTCGCAAGTAACAATAACGGCCTTATGGAGGTTTCCGTAGAGCATAAAGATACCGGCATAATCCCCGGAATCCTTGTAAGCGTCTTTGCGGCTGCCTGCCTTATCGCAATTCCGCTTACCCATATGTATAATGAAAAGAAGAAAGTAACCGGTGAAGGGACCGACAGCAATGCTTAGCAGGAAAATAACAGACGGCACGGAATTTGTAGTTTTTGACATGGAATGGAACCAGCCGATGCCGGGCAAGGAGTATCCTTTTGAGGTCAGCAAACTTACCGGCGAGATCATTGAGATTGGCGCATTCAAGTATGTTTACGATAATGGCGAGCTGATATATAAGGATTCGTTCTCCACAGATATCGTTCCGGTAAAGTACACCAAGCTCCATTATCACGTTAAGAAAGTTACCCATAAGAAGAACGCAGATCTTTTAAACGGTATCCCGTTCAAGGATGCTTATGCACAATTCAGGGATTTCTGCGGTGATGCGATCCTGGTAGGGTGGGGCAGTTCAGATCCTTCCATGCTCAAGATGAATCTCGAATTCTTCGGCATGGATTCCAAGCTCAACCTGTTCTTCCTTGATCTCCAGCCGATCTTCTCACTTTTTGCGGGCCTTCAGGGAACACAGCGCAGCGTAGAAGCAGCTGTTGATTTCTATAATATTGATAAAAATGAGTTCTTCCACAGCGCTACGGCAGATGCCCATTACACAGGTGCTGTATTTGAAGAGATATTTAAACATAACAAACCCTCAGCTGTAATATCAGCAATATCCAGCTCTTCCATTGATCCGGATGTTCCGTCTGATTTCAGCTTTGTAGGTCCTGAGTGCCTTGACGGTACAAGTGCTTTTGCGACATCCGTAAGTTTTATGAAGGACTGTCCTCTTTGCGGAAAGAAGCTTTCCGTAAAGATCCCGTCATTCAGGATCCGCAAATCCCAGTATGCTCTGCTGGAGTGCAGGGAGCACGGTGAGCTGTTTTCACGTACGAGAGTAAAGAAAAACAAGGCAGGAAATTACTATGCGGCATCAGTAATGCGTTTTGCTACTCAAAACGATTACTGGCTCGTAGCCTCTAAAAAAGAGGAGTTTGACAAGTACGGCGAGAAGGGTAAACCCGCCGAAAAAAACGAAACTGAAGAAAATGTAACGTAATTTGTAAACGAAATGTTAACAAACTATGTAAAAAAAGTTAGCAAAATTCGAATTTTCTGTTGAAATTTGAATT
>CAMYXF010000041.1 GCA_947303185.1 uncultured Clostridia bacterium
TCTTCAGGCATGAGAGGAACTGTGCAGTCGATCATGTCGAGGAAGAGATTCTTAGGCTCGCCGACTGAGATACCTCCGATAGCAAAGCCGGGAAGATCAAACGAAGTAATGGCATCAGCGCTCTTCTTACGGAGGTCGGGATACATGGAACCCTGGATGATACCGAACAAAGCCTGTTCATCAGGTCTCTTGTGAGCTTCGATGCAGCGCTCAAGCCATCTAGTTGTTTTAGCCTGTGATCTGTCTGCGTATGCATGATCGCAGGGGTAAGGGCAGCACTCATCGAAAGCCATGATGATATCTGCGCCAAGATCATTCTGGACCTGCATGGATATCTCAGGTGTAAGGAATAACTTTCTGCCGTCGATGTGGGAACTGAACTTAACGCCGTCCTCTTTAACGTCCTTGGGCTTGGCAAGTGAGAAAACCTGGAATCCGCCGCTGTCTGTAAGGATGGCACCTTTCCAGTTCATGAACTTGTGAAGACCGCCGGCCTTGGCAACGATGTCGCTGCCGGGTCTGAGCCAGAGGTGATATGTATTTGAGAGCATGATGCCTGCGCCCATGCCGTAAACTTCTTCAGGGCTCATGCCTTTAACTGATGCCTGTGTACCGACAGGCATAAAGGCAGGTGTCATGAAAGTCCCGTGGGGAGTGTGGACCTTACCGAGTCTTGCACCGGTCTGAGCGCATGTATGAATGTGTTCGTACCATACGGGATAGTTAGACATATCAGTTCTCCAAATCTGTAATGAACATTGCGTCACCAAATGAGAAGAATCTGTATTCTTCTTCTACGGCATGCTTATATGCGTTTAATACATTCTCTCTTCCTGCAAGAGCAGATACGAGCATGATGAGTGTAGACTCCGGAAGATGGAAATTAGTTATGAGCGAGTTAACGC
This sequence comes from uncultured Clostridia bacterium, assembly GCA_947303185.1. Classification (GTDB taxonomy): domain Bacteria; phylum Bacillota; class Clostridia; order Saccharofermentanales; family Saccharofermentanaceae; genus Saccharofermentans. The sequence continues at coordinate 906 of CAMYXF010000041.1, forward strand.
ACTTAAACTCATATCCGGGATAGATGAATATCTGCGTATATCCTGAAGCGGGCATCATGTCAGGATCGTTGGAAGCTACTGTTTCAAGTGTTCTTGTAGAAGTGGTACCTACGGAGATGATGCGTCTGCCTTCAGCTCTTGCTTTGCGGATGATATCTGAAGCTTCCTTGGGGAAGTCATACCATTCGGAATGCATCTCGTGTTCTTCAATCGTATCGACCTTAACGGGTCTGAATGTGCCAAGACCAACATGAAGAGTAAGCTCGGCAATCTCTACACCCATGTCCTTAAGCTCAGCAAGAAGTTCCTTCGTAAAGTGAAGACCTGCCGTAGGAGCTGCTGCAGAACCTGAGTCTTTTGAATATACGGTCTGATAACGCTCAGGGTCATCAAGCTTCTCATGAATGTAGGGTGGAAGCGGAATAGTTCCTGCCTTATCGAGAACTTCTTCCCATACGCCTTTGAATTCAAATCTGATGATACGGTTGCCGCTCTCAAGAACCTGCTCGCACTCGGCTTCGAGTTCACCGGGAATGAAGGTCATGCGTTTGCCTTCTCTTACTTTCTTGCCTGGACGAGCCAAAGTTTCCCAATGGTTCTCGTCGATCCTTTTTAAAAGGAGCAATTCAACAGGGCTCTGTGTATCTGAACGTACGCCTAAAAGTCTGGCGGGAATAACTCTAGTATTATTGATGACGAGTACATCGCCTTTATGAAGGTAATTTCTGATATCAGGAAAATGACCGTCGATAACTTTGCCGGTCTTTTTATCAAGCACCAGAAGACGTGATGCAAGGCGGTCCTCAGTGGGAACCTGCGCGATCAGTCTTTCAGGTAAATCGTAATAGAAATCAGAAGTTTTCATGTTTTCGCCTTTATATATAAATATTTCGACAGAAGTTTAACACAATATGCAAGAAAATGCGTTAAATACATATTGTTTTTGATATTATGCTTTTCTTTAGTTTGTTAAAATCCTTTTAACCGGTCCAAATGACCTCGAAAAGGAGATTTGCCATGAAAGCATTATTCGTCGGCGGTACGGGAACTATCAGCAGCGCAATTGTAAGAAGATTATCCCAGGACAAGACATGGGAAGTCTGGCTTATCAACAGAGGAAACAGGGCAGATACTGTGCCTGAGAATGTCCATCAGATAGTATGTGACATCAACGATGAAGATGCTGTTACCAAGGCAATAGGTAACATGAACTTCGATGTGGTAGGTGAATTCATCGGATTTACGGTAGATCAGGTCGAAAGAGATTACAGGCTTTTTAAAGACAGGACCAGGCAGTATATCTACATAAGCTCTGCATCTGCTTACAATAAGCCTGCAGCAAGCTATGTGATCACTGAAGGAACAACGCTTGCAAACCCTCATTGGGAATATTCAAGAAACAAGATTGCATGTGAGAAATACCTGATGGAAAGATACAGGGAAGACGGATTCCCGGTTACCATTGTAAGACCCAGCCATACATACGATGAAAGAAGTATACCGTTGGGCGTTCACGGCAAGAACGGTTCATGGCAGGTTATCAAGAGAATGATGGATGGCAGACCTGTAATCATCCACGGTGACGGAGAGTCCCTGTGGCATCTCACGTTTAACGAGGATTTTGCAATCGGATACACGGCTCTTATGGGTAACCGTCATGCGATAGGCGAGGCTTTCCAGATCACAGGCGATGAAGTTCTTACCTGGAACCAGATCTATCAGACTATTGCTGACGCTCTTGGTGTTGAGCTTAAGGCTTATCATGTATCATCTGAGCTTCTTACGGCATTCGGACCTGATTACGATTTTGAGGGTAGTCTTACGGGAGACAAAGCAGTCTCTGTTGTTTTCGATAATTCAAAGATAAAGAGACTTGCACCTGATCTTAAGACCAATATTCCTTTGCATAAGGGGGTAAGGATCGCTTTGGAATACATCCTTAACCATAAGGAATGCATGAAGGAAGATCCTGAGTTCGACAAGTGGTGCGATAAGGTCATTCTGACTCTCGAAAATACGAAGAAGTCATTCTAATTATATTTCTAATAGTTTTTATGCAAATTTTCGACTTTTGTTGTAAAATTAGTTAGATTTTTTCGAAGGGAGACAATTTATGTCCGATATTCCTTACAAAGTATACTTATCAGAGAACGAGATTCCTTCAGCATGGTATAACGTCCGTGCTGATATGAAGAATAAACCCGCTCCGCTTCTCAATCCCGGAACAGGTGAGGCTCTTAAGGCTGAAGATCTTATGCCCATCTTCTGTGAAGAGCTCTGCAAGCAGGAAATGAACAATGACGACAAGTGGATCGATATCCCTGGTGAAGTCCTTGATTTCTATAAGATGTACAGACCTTCTCCGCTCGTAAGAGCTTATTGCTTGGAGAAGGCACTCGGAACACCTGCTCACATCTACTATAAATTCGAAGGTAACAACACTTCAGGTTCACACAAGCTCAACTCAGCTATCGCTCAGGCATACTATGCTAAGAAGCAGGGCCTCAAGGGTGTTACAACAGAGACCGGTGCAGGCCAGTGGGGTACAGCTCTTTCTATGGCTACAGCATACTTCGGACTTGACTGCCAGGTATACATGGTTAAGGTTTCTTATGAGCAGAAGCCTTTCAGACGTGAAGTCATGAGAACATACGGTGCTACAGTTACACCTTCTCCTTCAATGACAACAAACGTTGGCCGCAAGATCAACGAGCAGTTCCCCGGAACAGACGGTTCTTTGGGATGCGCTATCTCTGAGGCTGTAGAAGCTGCTACATCCCAGGAAGGTTACAGATATGTATTGGGTTCAGTTTTGAACCAGGTATTGCTCCATCAGTCAGTTATCGGTCTTGAGACAAAGGCTGCTCTTGATAAGGTAGGCGTTAAGGCTGACATGATCATCGGCTGCGCAGGCGGCGGATCCAACCTCGGCGGTCTTATCTCACCCTTCGTAGGCGAGATGCTCAGAGGCGAGAACCAGTATGAGATCATCGCTGTTGAGCCTGCTTCTTGCCCTTCATTCACAAGAGGTTCTTATGTATATGACTTCTGCGATACAGGCCGTGTTTGCCCTCTCGCTAAGATGTACACATTGGGCAGCAACTTCATGCCTGCTCCTAACCATGCAGGTGGTTTGAGATATCACGGTATGAGCTCTATCCTCTCACAGCTCTATGCTGACGGATACATGAAGGCTACATCAGTTAAGCAGACAGACGTATTTGCTGCAGCTGAGCAGTTCGCAAGAGTTGAAGGAATCCTTCCTGCTCCTGAGAGCTCACATGCAATCAGAGTTGCTATCGATGAGGCTCTTAAGTGCAAGGAGACAGGTGAGGCTAAGAATATCGTATTCGGTCTTACAGGTACTGGTTACTTCGACCTCGTTGCATATCAGAAGTTCAACGACGGTGAGATGAGCGACTACATTCCTACAGATGACGACATCGCTAAGTCACTCGCTCAGTGCCCGAAGTTCTGATCAACTGATTAAGTTATTATTTACGAGGCCGCTCATCTGGGCGGCCTTGTTATTTATGCAATTGAAATATTGGAAAAACTAATGTAAGTATACTAAAATTGGTTTTAGTTTTATGGAATAGGAGAAGAAGAATGAGTGATTTTGATGATAATTGGCAGATAAGCGGTTCAAGTGATCCTGCTACTCCCGATGTACAGCCTCATCAGGTCCAGGCTCCTGCACAGCCGGTTCAGGCATTCCAGCCTGCTCCGCAGCCCGCAGCTCCCCAGATGCCTGTACAGCCTATGGCACAGCCCGTAGCCCAGCCTATGGGTCAGCCTGTTTATCAGCAGCCCATAGCCGGAACACCTGTATATCAGCCTATGCCGGGACAGCCTATGTATCAGGCTCCTGTTGCTGTCGGCGGTCCCATGACAGGTTACAGCTATGCTACGCAGCAGCAGCCCATTCAGTACAGAACAGCTGATTATGGTGCTGAGAGGGAAAAGAATCTTAATGAATGCGCCCGCATGATCAACCACTTTTCGCCCAAGGTTGACCTTTATCAGGACTATGAGAAGTGCAAGACTGATATCGTAAGATATTCCAGAAGCAGCGTTGCTCCTCTTGTCTGGGGTATCATTGTTAGCATTATCGGATTGAGTCTTGTTTTTTCTGCAATTACTGCAAATTACAAGGACAACATTATCGGTTACAGCATTGCCGCAGGTATTTTCATTCTTGCCGGTGCAGGACTTATTTTGTTATACGCTTTGAAGAAAGTACATAACAAGAAAAAGATTGAAGAACTTTATACTCAGCTTGGTGAACTTTCCAATCAGCTGAACCTTCTTTATAACGGTTTCAGCAACTGCATTCTTCCGCCTGAATTTACTGACCCCAGAATCCTTTTCAAGCTTCAGTCACTTATCATTTCAGGCAGATGCGTAACCATCGGAAACGCAATCAATGCTTTGCTTTCAGTACATAATACTTATATGAGGATCAATCAGGCTAAGGCACAGTTTCAGCAGGATACTGCAGCAAGATTTAACGGAACACCCGCTTTCTTCAATGCCGTTAGATATCTTGATCTCAGATAAAGGGATTTATCTTCTGAACTAATAAGACCTGTCTTTTACAAGGCAGGTCTTTTTCATTTATGTTGTACTGTCGTTATTGATCTTGGTGAGCTGATCTCTGTGTTTGATTACAGGGAGGATGACCTCAAAGCATGCACCGCCGTCTTCCTTGTTATAGGCATTAACGGTTCCTTCGTGTTCTTCGGCAATCGATAAAGCAAGTGCAAGACCGATACCGTGCTTACCGTCAGCACCCTTGGAGAAACGCTCGAATAAGTGTTCCTGAACTTCGGGAGCAATACCGGGGCCGTCATCAGATATCTCGAAAATAACGTTCCTGCCTGATTTATCTGTGTTGCACTTGAAGGTAACTGCAGTCTTACAGTATCTCAGACAGTTCGAGAAAATGTTTTCGATACATCTTAAAAGATCGTTCTCGTTGCCGTAAACATAAACATTCTTGGCATTGAAATCGTTAATAATGGATTTGTCGTTGTGAATGAAGTTGCCTCTGACACGGTCAATGATCGTATCGTAGAGTTTGGAAATATCGATATTCTGTTTTTTGACCTCGAAATTACCGCTGCGGCTCATATCCATCTTGGAAATGGAGAGGAGGTTTTCAACGAGGCTGGAGAGTCTTCCTGTCTCATCGATGATGACGTTGATGGCGTTATCCCTGTCTTCGTCAGATTCAAATACACCATACTTTAAGCCTTCCGCATAACCCTGAATTGACATGAGCGGGGTTCTTAATTCATGTGAAGCATTCTGGAAGAAGGTCTTTTGCTCGATGTCGGATTCTTCGAGCTTATATGCCATCTGGTTCATTACGTCACCAAGTTCCGAGAGCTCTTTACTGACAATGTGACCTCTTACAGGTCTTAAGTCACCTTTTGCGATTCTCTTGGCAAACTTCGAAAGCTTCTGCGTGGAGAAGATAAGAGGGTAGGTCATCATGATACTCAAAAGACCTGCAATTACGATGGCGAGCATGGCTGCCTGAACGAGAGCAAGGGTCATTGATGCCATGAATGAATAGTAGGATCTTGAGTTGATATAAATACAGAGATAGTAGTTATCAAGATCAATGTTTTTACCATTTATCATGGTACTGGTAGAAGTGGTAACTGACGGCGGAGGCGAAATGATCGGATTGCCGTCGGGATCGAATTGAACGTCACCTTCAACAACTGTTGTTACAAGCTCAAACTTCAAGGTTCTGTAGTAGATAATGTTGCCGTCAATATCGGTAGTCTGTGTCTTGTTAAGTGTCTTATAACCTTCTTCTTCGATTACCTGTGTGATTACGTTGTTGGCGTTATTGGCATAAGAAGTTGAATAATAGGCAGTCGGCCAGAGTACAAGATGTTTGCCGGTCTTCTCGTCGAAAGTATAAAGAGCGATACTGGCCTGGTTTGAAAGGTCAGCAGAAGTAACGATAGTGTTTGTAAGATAAGCTCTGATGTTTTCTTCTGTCCTCTCGTCAGATGCGGTTATCTGTGAAGTGAACGCATCGGCGAAGTTCTGTGTGGAGTTAACGGCGATGTCCAGACGCGAATTACACTCGTTGGCGATGTAGTTTTTAACGATGGACTGGATATAGATATTGATAATAAAGACAACCAGAATGATAACCACGATCTCAACTGCATAGAAGTGCAGTGAGATGGGAATTCTGATTGCCGATTTATTTCTTATAGGTTTCTTAGTCTTGTTTAACCGTGTTTGTTCGGTCTTTTCAGTCATTAGTCCTGAATATCTCCGTCATCGTCATCTTCAGTATCTTCTTCAGTTCTGTCTACGAGTCTGAAGCCATAACCCCAGATGGTAGAGATCTTAGCATCAGATTTACTGATCTTTTTTCTCAATCTCTTAACGGTATCATCAGCAACACGGGTCTCAACCTGAGTCTCATAACCCCAGATCTTATCAAGGAGCTCAGCTCTTGATACAGCTCTGTCTCTGTTGGAGATGAGATATGTTAACAACTGATACTCATTGGGAGTAAGAGGAAGAGGCTTGCCCTGCATTGTTGTCTCTTTTGTCTTTCTGTTGATAACGATATCAGCAAATTCATATACAGCATCATTATCGGGTTTGTCTCCGGTCTTGCCGGTGATCTCTTCCTGTCTCTTAAGAATAGACTTAACTTTTGATACGAGCTTAACAGGGGAGAAGGGCTTGGTGAAATAATCATCGCTGCCCATATCAAGACCCTGGATATAATCAGAGTCACTGTCCTTTGCAGTGAGCATTATGATCGGAACGTTTGAAGTCTTGCGGATCTCTTTAAGGATAAAGAAACCGTCGTGACCGGGCATCATAACATCAAGAATGATAAGGTCTGCAGGTGAGTTGGAAAATACTTCAAAAAGCTTGTCGCCTGTAGGAAATCCGGTTACATGAAATCCTTCTCTTTCGAGGAATGTCTTAAGTAGATTTCTAATATTATCATCGTCGTCTGCAATGTAAATTAACTTGTTCATCATTGTCTCCAAATTTGTTTTTATACGTAACATCCCTATTTTAACTGAAAAGATATTCCCAGTGGTTGCAAAATGGTGCAAATATGTGGAATTAGTTTAATTTTGATTTGAAGTGTGTTTTAATGATTTTGCAAAATTAAACTTACAGGGGAATCATTATGCCTACAGTATTAGTAACAGGCGGTAACGGTTATATAGGTTCACACACTGTTATTTCATTGTTTGAGAATAACTATGATGTAGTGATCGCCGATAATCTTGCTAACAGTAAGATGGAAGTCCAGAACCGTCTCGAAAAGATCACTGGTAAGAGATTCAAGTTCTATAACGTAGATTGCTGCGATATAGATGCATTAAGAAAAGTTTTCGAAGAGAATAAGATCGACAGCGTAATTCATTTCGCTGGCCTTAAGGCAGTAGGTGAATCTGTCAGAATGCCTCTTGAATACTATTCCAATAACATTAACAGCATGCTTTCTGTCTGCAAGCTTATGACTGAATTCGGTGTTAATAATCTAGTATTCAGTTCATCTGCGACAGTATATGGAGAGAGCGATGATGTTCCTTTTACGGAAGAGAGCCCTCTCGGTGTATGCACCAATCCTTACGGCTGGACAAAATGGATGCTTGAGCAGATCTTAAGAGATTATGCAAAGGCAAATCCCGGCAAGAAGGTATGTCTTTTAAGATATTTCAATCCGGTAGGAGCTCACGAGAGCGGACTTATCGGTGAAGATCCAAAGGGAATCCCCAATAATCTGTTCCCTTATATTTCAAAGGTTGCAGGCGGAACACTCGACTGTCTCACTGTGTTCGGTGACGATTATGATACGCCCGACGGAACTTGTATTCGTGATTATATACATGTCGTTGACCTTGCTATCGGTCATGTAAAAGCGATAAAATTCCTTGAGCATACGGACGAATCAGTCAGTGTGTTCAACATCGGCACAGGTAAGGGAACTTCCGTAAAGGAAGCCGTTGAAGCATTTGCCAAGGCATGCGGACATGAGATCAATCATGTTTATGGTCCTAGAAGACCGGGTGACATTGCCGTCAGCTATGCTTCTACCAAGAAGGCCGAAGAGGTTCTGGGATTTAAGGCTCAGTACGGAATTGATGAGATGTGTTCATCCTGCTGGAAATGGCAGACCATGAATCCGGAAGGTCTTAAGGACTAAACAAAGGAAGATAATATGGATAATAACAACAAGATCAGGAAGTATGTTCCTACTACCGAGACTTCTGTCTTCGACAATTCTGAATTTACGGATCTGTCAGCAGAACTCGCAAAACAGAAGAAGGATCAGAAGTTAAGTGCTGAGAGTGAAGAAGCTTTTCAGTACGGATTTGCCAAAGAAGCAGCAAAACAGCAGAAGAAAGCGAATTCTTCCAAAAAGAGATTCAATCACAAGAAATACCGCGTTATCTTCGGAGTTGTTGCAGCACTCGTCGGTGTTTTGGTTGGTGTCGTATGCTTTGGTATCTGGTACAAGAATTACCTTCTCGGCAAGATCACATATCAGACCAAAGAACCTGATGCAGTCATCACTATCGTAAACGAGCGCGGTGAGACGGTAGCTCTTCACGCAGTTACGCAGACTACAAGATATGAATATATCAAGGCTGAACCCGTCAAGAATTATCTCCTGATAGGTATCGACAGCAGATCCAGATATTATAACGAATCCGGCACAGGCGAGCGTTCTGACGTTATCTGCGTTCTTTCCGTTGACAAGACAAACGGTACTTTGAAGCTTGTATCAATCCCCAGAGATGCTTATGCATTGTTCCCGGGATATGAGCACTTCTATAAGATCAATGCTTCCATGTCATGGAACGGACCTGATCTCCTGCTTGAGACTGTTGAAAGTATTTTAAGAATCGATATCGAAGGCTATGCCTATGTAAACTTCAACTATATGGCTGACATTGTTGATGCTGTCGGCGGTGTATATTGTGACGTTACTCCCGGTGAGGCCAGTGATGCCAACATTTCCATTCAGGAAGTCGGTAGTTCAGACTATATTTATGATTATGGTGAACATGTCTGGCTTGACGGTACACAGGCTGTTGCATATGCCCGTGTAAGACACGTAGGTAACGGTGTTTATGAACGTCAGGAACGTCAGACAGAAGTTCTCCAAAGCATTCTTGATCAGTTTATGAATCTGTCTACAACAGACAAATTGGCGGCTATAGAAGTCGTACTTGAATCTATTGTTACCGATATCGATCAGGCAGAGATCGAGAAGATGGCTTTGGAATTCCTGCCGTCTTTGACGGATCCGGAAATCCAGTATCTCCAGCTTCCCATCTCGGGTTGTTATAACGAAGGTATGTATGGCGATGAGTGGAGCATGCGTATTAATTGGAACGCTATCGTGCCATATGTTCAGGAATTCTTCTATGGTAAAACCGCTGATTTTGATGAAGTTCCAATACCAAGATATGCGCCTGATTTAGATGACTGCGATACCGATATTCCGCTTGAGGATCTGGTCCATTAGAGTTTTTGACTTTTTTTGATTTTCGTATTGACAGTCTGGTGATTAAGAATTATATTTTGTTGTGGTTAGCACTTAAGGCAATAGAGTGCTAACCACAATTTCATTGTATTGGAGGTCTTTTTTATGACAATTAAGCCCTTAGCAGATAAGGTAGTAGTAAAGAAACTTCAGGCTGAAGAGACAACAAAGAGCGG
>CAMYXF010000042.1 GCA_947303185.1 uncultured Clostridia bacterium
CTCTCATCATCTCCAATGCGATCTTCTCGAGTCTTGCCTCCGTATAACGGTAAGCTGCCGGCGGGTCTCCATCCAGTGAACCGAAGTTACCATGACCGTCGACCAGAGGATGTCTCAAAGAGAAATCCTGTGCAAGTCTTACGAGAGCATCGTAAACAGATGCGTCGCCATGGGGGTGGAAACGTCCCAAAACGTCACCGATCGTGGTAGCGCACTTACGGAACGGTTTATCGGGTGTAAAACCCTGAGTAAACATTGAATAAAGGATTCTTCTGTGAACCGGCTTAAGTCCGTCTCTGATATCCGGAAGAGCACGGTCGGAAATAACCGACATTGCGTAGTCGATGAAGGACTTCTTCATCTCGCCGTCTAAGTCAACCGGAACTATTGTTGTTTGTTCTGACTTGAATACCTCGTCCATCTCGGCTTCCTGTTGAAGCCTGGCCTGTTTCTTGTCGTCGCTGTCTGCCATTTGTCGCCTCCGCCCGTGGAAAGCACTATTCACGGGTAATTAGAATACTTTAGTTAATAGATATAATTCTACAAACTAAAGTATTATACCATAAGTAAACGCGTGCGCGCGTATATAATTATAATATAGCGCACAAATGTCCTCATATCAGGCTATGGGTGTTTTGGAGGGTGTGCCCGCTTTCCTGGGAAATCTTGCGGGAGTCGGACGGATCTTCCTTACGACGATGATGGTTCTCTCCATGTCAGTGCCGGGGAGCTTAAATGTATCCGTCTTTTCGATGGTGCCGCCAAGAAGGGCGATTGCTTTTGCGCCCTCTGCTTCCTCTTCTTCGGAATGTGCTTTCATGGCAAGGAATACGCCTCCGACTTTAACCAGAGGGAGACAATATTCTGCGAGCACGGAGAGCTTTGCGACGGCTCTTGCGGTAACTATGTCGTACTTCTCACGGAATTTCTTGTTTCTGCCCGCGTCTTCGGCCCTTGAATGCACCGTAGTGCAGTCCTTGAGGTCTAATGTGGTAATGACCTCATCCAAGAACTTGAGACGCTTCTCAAGCGAATCCATGAGGGTTACGGACAATTCGGGACAGGATATCTTTACCGGAAGGCCGGGAAAACCTGCTCCTGTTCCTACGTCGACAAAGGTAAGCGCCTTGGAACTCTTTTTCTTCTCCTCTTCTTCCCTGATGTAAGGGCAGAGGGTAAGTGAGTCTATAAAGTGCTTCATGGCTATTCCCTTATCGTCATCAACGGCGGTCAGGTTCATTACCTTATTCTTCTCTTTGAGCATGGTAGCGTAGACCTGGAAGGCACGGATCTCTTCTGCTGAAAGCGGAACGCTTATCTCTTCAGAATGCGATTCAAGGATGGGAGCGACATCAGCAGGCTCTTCGTCGTGCTCTGTGATCTTTGTTCCCTCGCTATTAATCTCAACCTTCTTGGGAAGGCTTTCTCTCAAACGCTTTATGTCGTCTTTGGTAAGAGGTTTTCTTTTGGGGAACAAACCGTCAGCCATTATCGTGTCTCCTTCTGAGCTGTTCAAGATATACGAGAAGCACTTCGCAGTCTGCAGGAGATACTCCTGAGATTCTTGAAGCTCTGCCTACGCTCTCGGGCTTCATCTTTGAAAGCTTCTGCGTAGCCTCTATCCTGAGTCCTTTTATCAGCGAATAATCTATGTCTTCAGGTATCCTTATCTTCTCGAGATTTTTGAACTTCTCGATTTTCTCTTTCTCGAGTGACAAGTATCCTTCGTATTTGATGTTGGTCTCGCACGCGAAAGTAATGTTACGTGCCAGCGGCTTTCTCTTCTTATCGATGGGTGCCAGGAGATCGTAAGTGACGTCCGGGCGCTTGATAAGATCTGCAAGGCTCTCACCTGATTTGGGCAATGTCTGGTTGACTGATTCAAGCAGGACTTTCAGTTCATCAGTAGGAGCTACATAAGTCTTCTTAAGTCTCTCGGTCTCTGCTGCGATCGCTTCTACCTTCTTCTCGAACTTATCGAAAACCTCATCGCTGATAAGACCGATCTCATGTCCAATTGGAGTAAGTCTCTCGTCGGCATTATCCTGTCTTAAGAAGAGTCTGTACTCTGCGCGTGAAGTCATCATGCGGTAAGGCTCGTTGGTTCCCTTGGTAACAAGGTCATCGATCAGTACGCCAATGTAGCCCTGTGATCTGTCGATGATGACAGCATCCCTTCCAAGGCATCCCATTGCAGCATTGATGCCTGCAACGATTCCCTGTGCGGCTGCTTCCTCATATCCGGAAGAACCGTTGATCTGGCCTGCAGTGAAAAGACCGGGAACAACCTTTGATTCCAGGCTCGCCTTGATGGAGAGCGGATCTACGAGATCGTATTCGATGGCATAAGCCGCTCTCTGGATCTTTGCATTTGAAAGACCGGGCAGGGACTTAACCATCTTCTCCTGTATCTCTTCGGGAAGGCTTGTGGAGAATCCCTGAAGGTACATCTCGTTCGTATGACGGCCCATGGGTTCGACGAAGATCTGGTGTCTTATCTTATCCTTGAACCTCATGAATTTATCTTCAATCGAAGGACAGTATCTCGGGCCGATGCCTTTGATCTCACCGCTGTAAAGAGGCGATCTGTCCATGTTTTCTGCGATTACTTTACGTGTCTCTTCCGTTGTCCAGATGGACCAGCAGGGGATCTGCTCTTCAGAAGGCGCGGGAAGCTTTCCTTCCATCTCGTTTCTGTATGAGAAAGGCGGAACATCGTCCTCACCATCCTGTCTCGTCATCTGTGAGAAATCGACTGAGTTGGAATTAACTCTTACGGGCGTACCTGTCTTGAATCTTAAGAGCGGAACGCCGAGTGCGTTAAGAGATGAAGAAAGACCGACTGATCTCGGAAGTCCGTCCGGACCGCTCTCAACGATTACTTCGCCTCTGATTATTCTGGCTTCCATATATGTGCCGGAACAGATAACTACGGCACGTGCCCTATATATTGCCTTGCCTTCGGTCATGACGCCGGCAGCTTTGCCTTCGTCATCTACAAGAAGTTCGGTTATATGAGCCTGCTTTAATGTAAGGTTAGGGAGATTTTCGAGATAATGCTTCATCTCGACCGAATACATCGCGCGGTCTTCCTGGGCTCTCGGAGAATAAACTGCAGGTCCTTTGGAACGGTTGAGCATTCGCATCTGTACCGCACACTTGTCGGCCATTATTCCCATGATGCCGCCCAAAGCATCGATCTCTCTTACGAGCTGTCCTTTGGAAGTTCCTCCGATAGAAGGATTACATGGAAGGTTTGCAAGGCTGTCCAGTGAAAGCGTGAAAAGGATCGTGTCGAGACCTAACTTGGCGCACGCATGCGCAGCTTCACATCCGGCATGGCCTGCTCCTACAACGGCAACATCAAATGTTCCCGCTTCAAAGCTTCTTTCTAACTCTAAAGCCTCACGGATAGTCATTTATTTACCTATGCAGAATCTTGAGAAGATGGTATCAGCCAATGTAGCCGATACGGTCTTGCCTGTTACCTCGCCGATCTCATCCAGGCATGCTCTCAATGCAGATGCGCATACCTCTGTACCGAGATTATTATCAAGCGCATCAAGAGCAAGTGCAAGCTTCTTGGATGCCTTCAGGAATTTGGAATAGTGTCTGCTGTTGGTAATGAGAAGTCCTTCGGAAGCTCCGCCGCCAAGTTCGTTATAGTAGTCGATGATGACATCTTCGAGCTTGTCGATGTTAAGATCTTCTTCAGCGCTGATCGAGATAAAGCTCTCAATGCCCAAAGTCTTAAGCTTGGTCTCTATCTCTTCCCTGTCGGGATTCTCGCCTGCATCACTTTTCGAAAAGACCGCGGTAACAGACTCACAGTCTTCAATGATGCTCTTAACTCCCGAATATGCTTCGTCTGCAGTCATGTCGGGCGGGATCATGTAGAAGATCATGTCTGAACCTCTGCCTGCCTCATAGGCCTTGCCTATGCCCATAGACTCGATGATGTCATCAGTCTCACGGATGCCTGCCGTATCGATCAATGTAACGGGAATGCCGTTGATATTAAGCTGGACTTCAATGGTGTCTCTTGTGGTTCCGGCAACCTCTGTAACGATTGCCCTGTCAAAACCCGTAAGAGTATTAAGAAGCGTACTCTTGCCGCTGTTGGGAAGTCCCAGAAGAGCTACGCGCAGGCGCTCGGAAAGGATCCTTCCCTTACCGTAACCTTTGCAGAGTGTAGTCAGTCTGTCGTGGCAGTCACTGAGATTGTCCTTGACTGTCTCAAGCTTTGATTCCTCTTCTTCGGGATCTTCTGTATCAAACTCTGTAAATGTCTCAAGCATTGCTGCCTGATCATATAGATTACGCTCTATGTAATCGATCTCTTCTGCGAGCTTGCCTGACATAAGGCTTCCTGCAGCCTCAAGCTGTCTCTCAGTCTCAGAATTGATGACGTCCATAACTGCTTCTGCCGAAGCAAGACTCATCTTACCGTTAATGAATGCTCTTCTGGAGAACTCTCCGGGATAAGCCATTCTTATTCCGGACATGCCGAGACACTTTAATATCTCCTGCTTTACCGCACCTGAACCGTGTGAAGAGATCTCAACCATCTCTTCGCCGGTATAAGAATGGGGTGCTTCAAAGTGAGTGAAGATAACTTCGTCTACTTTAATGTCGTTCGAAGGATCTTTTACGTATCCGAATGCACAGGTGTAACCCGGGAGTTCGGATAACCTGGAATAATCACCGCTGCTTCTTAAGATGACTGAACATTTATCGGCAAGTTTTCCACAGCCGTTACCCGATATGCGGATAACCGCTATGCCTGATATTCCGGCCGGCGTTGAGCAGGCGCAGATAGGTTCGTCATCATACGAATACATCGATTAATCTGATTGAAGTTCTAAATGGAATTACTTCTTCTCTTCAGGTGTTACGACAACACATCTGTTGGGTTCAACACCCTCACTGTGAGTTGTTACGCCGTTAACGTCCTGGAGATAAGAGTGAACGATTCTTCTCTCAGCGGGGCTCATAGCCTCCATTGTTACCTTGCGTCCTGAACGTCTTACTCTGGATACTGCCTTGTCAGCGAGGCCCTTGATGACCTGCTCTCTGTGCTTTCTGTATCCGCCAACGTCGAGGTAAACATGAACTCTCTGCTCGCTGTGCTTGTTAGCAATGAGGTTTGTCATGTAAGAGATAGCTTCGAGTGTCTCACCGTGACGTCCGATAGCAGCTCCGCAGTCAGAACCTGTAACAGAGATGTAGATTGTATCGTCTTCTCTGTAAGAATCCATGTTGCCATGAATGCCGATGCCTGAAAGAACTTCTGCTACGAAGTTAGCAGCTGCATCTTCAGCTTCGCTTACTGCGTCGCCTTCAAAGTTCTCGTCATCACCGAAATATGTATCGTCATCAGCCTCTGCTGCAGGAGCAGCTTCGCCAGACTCTTCAGAATTAAATGTAACCTTAACTTCAGCGTCCTTTCTGCCTAAACCGAGAAAACCGCCTTCTGTTCCTTCTTCAACTACCTCGATAGTAGCCTGTTCTTTTGTACAACCGAGCTCGGAAAGAGCTGCCTCAATTGCTTCATCAACCGTCTTGCCTGTCTTGATTACTGTCTTCTCCATATGTACAAGGCCTCCTTCGAGCCAAAATTAATTCTTCTTTTTCTTACCGTTCTTCTTGGAACCTTCAGCCTTAACGTCACCGTCAACACCAGCGAGAGCAGCCTTTGCGCCCTTCTTGAAAACGGCGTCCTTCTTGGCTTCGATCTCAGCCTTCTTGAGTTCGTAAGGCTTTGTGAACATGAAGTATACGATAACGCTTGTGATGATGCTCATAAGACCTGAGATGATCCAGTAAAGACCCATTGCTGCAGGCATTGTGAATGTTGTTACGAGCATAAGGACAGGCATCATCCAGTTCATCATCTTCATTGAGTTCTGAGCCATATCCTCAGCGCCCTTGCCGTCACCGGTCTGACCTGCTCTTGCAGGATTCTTCTTGGCGCGCTTCTTAGCCTCTTCCTCTTCCTTCCAGCCGGGCTTCATGATCTTTGTCAACTGCATTGTTGCGATGTTAACAAGAACAACGATGATCGGGATAAGGAGCATGGGGAGATATGTCTTGGGATCTTTTGCGATCTCAAAAGGATTCCACGCGGGTGTAACTGTAAGATCCATTCCGAGGAAGTGGAGGTCGACCATCTGATCGAGTCTGATAAGTCCCTGGTCGATACATTCCTTGAGGAACTGTGCATTCTCATTCAACGCCTTGATGAGTCCGATGTGGATATCAACACTGATCCTGCCGTCAAATAAGCCTGTTCCGCCGAATCTGTTTCCGAGATCGATCATGGACTGGACATTATCTTTGCTTACCTGTGAAAGGTAGATCAAAGGTCCGCTGACGATACGGTAGATAGGCCAGATGAAGAACAACTGAAGGAAAGGAAGAAGGCATCCGGAAAGTCCGCCTGCGCCGTTCTCCTTCTGCAGCTTCATGAAAGCTTCCTGATAGCCTTCCTTATCATCACCATACTGGCGCTGAAGTTCTGCCTGCTTGCCGCTTAAAGCCTGCATCTTGAGCATGGACTTCTGTGATCTGATATTAAGCGGGATAAGAGCTCCTCTGATAATTACGGTAAGGAAGATAATAGCCAAACCGTAATTGCCGAAGAATTCATATAAAACTCTCGTAAGCCAGCCAAACAATGTGTAAAGCGGGTCGAGAATAGATAACTGAACTATAAAGTCTCCCATTATTGGTCTCCGGTTCTAATGAATGATTTGCTTACCTGACTGGATCGTATCCGCCCTTCGAAAAAGGATTGCACCGCAAAATTCGCCATATTCCCATAAGTCCGCCTTTAAAGGCACCATACTTGGTTACCGCGTCGATCATGTACTGCGAACAAGTAGGTTGATACTTACAGTGGGGCCCTATAGCAGGAGAAATATGCTTTTGATACCAGCGAACAATTCCTATTAAGGCTTTGGAAATCATACGGATACTCCGTCAATAAGATCAAGCCTGGACAGGCACTTCCCCATATCTGTGCTTAATTCGTGAAAATCCGGGATTCCTCCCTTGGACTTTAAAGTAAATACGTAATCGTAACCTGTGGGAAGTCTGTCTTCCAGTTGCCTGTAAGACTCTCTCATCAGTCTCCTTGCACGGTTTCTTCCGACTGCGCCAAGTTCTTTCTTGTTTGCGCAAAAGCCGGTCCGTCTTAATGCAGGATCTACTTTATAGCCGCTTTGAGTGGTTCCCTGTCGTCTTTTAAGCACGTGAACCGACAGGTATCTGCCGGTTGCGAATTTCCCATACCGGTAAACCCTGTTGAATTCAAAATTGAATCTGAGCGCTACCGATTTCAAAGCGAGATTGCGATTGCTGTCTTAATCAGACCGCAAGTCTCTTTCTGCCCTTAGCTCTTCTAGCTGCAAGAACCTTACGGCCGTTAGCTGTTTCCATTCTTGCTCTGAAGCCGTGAACCTTTGCCCTCTGTCTCTTCTTGGGCTGGAATGTCATTTTTGCCATAATATAAATCCTCCGGATCGTTGTTTCTTTAAATTGCACACCCGCGTTTCTGGCGGCAGCGCATAATACGACAATCTTAATTTAACCTGAAAATTATATTAGGGCGTGCTGTTATTGTCAAGCAGATCAGCACTTTCCGAACAGATACTCGATAAACTTTGCGTAATCATCATTGCCCTTGGGCGTTGTGGAGTATGCAAATCCGATGTAATAATCGTACGATTCATCAAGTCCGAGTCTTCTTTCGGTCTCATCAGTCAGCTTAAGTGCGACAGGAACGGGCTTATCCTCATCTTCCTCTTCGCCGCCGTTAAAGATATCCCTGAATGAAATACCCTGTGAGTTTCTCGCCTTCTCCTCATCCGTTGCGACATAGTAATAGAAATCGTCTTCGGAGAAGTTATCCATGTTGACCAGATCGGACATATCCTGGAAATAGTCAGGTGTTGCGTAGTTATAGACTGCATCTTCCCTGAGGATCAGATAATCGTATGTTCCGGTAAGGATCGCAGCTCTGAAGGATACTTCAAGATACTTCTGATCGTATTCTGAATCGCTTGCGAAACTGAGATCGTCAGCTTCGATAAGAGCTGAAGTCCTGGATGCGGGATATCCGCCCCATGCAAGGAAGCCGTCCGTGGCATAAGCGCGGCCTTCGTCAGTTATATAGCAGTTGACTGTTCCGCCGCCCAGGACACGCATCTTGTCCTTATAAACATCGATCGAATACCATACGACCGCACCGATAAGAAGGAGAATAAGAACCGTACCGGGCAGATAATACTGAGCAAGATAAACAACCTTCTGCTTGGCTGAAAGACCTTTGAGTTTCTTTTTCTCTGTTTTGAAAAATCTGGTTATCTTGTTGCCTGTCTTGTCTTCAGCCTCGCCGGGCTTTTCGAGATCCTTCTCAAGCTCCTTGATATCCTTCTTGCCTGCAGCAAGTGAGATATTGCCTGCGGCATCAGTCTCGGGATCGTAGTCGATAGAGTCCTGAAGGGCCTTGAGCTTCTCGGCCTGGTTCTTTTCGAGCTTATCGAACTGCTTGATAAAGACTATGCAAAGGAAGTATGTGATGGTCGTCGAGCAGAATACATAGATAAGAGGGAACCACTGGGCATACCAGAGGCATGCGACAACAGAACCGATCGAAAATGCGAGGATAAGTATTAGCGGGATAAACTTAATGATGATAAGAATAAAAGCCGCCTTGAAGAGTTCTGTTGTCTTCATCTCGTATCTTGCGATAGTCGGGAAGATACAGATCGTCATAAGAAGCGCGATAACGCTGAAAGCGATGACACCGATCTTGTAGATCAGAGGTGTCTCAGCCCATCCATTGTAAAGGATCCACTGCCAGTCAAGTCCGATAAGTGCATAAGCCACGAGCAATATCGCCCAGACGATGGTCGACTGCTTGAAATTGCGCTTGAAAGCTTTGAAGAAAGGAACGATGGTACCGGTCTCCTCTCCCCTGATCTTTTTCATGGCAACATAATACTTGGCTGAATAAGCTGCACCGATGGTAACTACCGGAATGCTGCAGATTATGAAGAGAAGATCGAGGATGATAAGATCTGCGATCGTACTTATAAAATCCATCACTGGACTGTCTGGCTTTAATATGTTCATTTAATAATTCTCTACCTGATTATTCTTTATGCTGCATGCGTTCTTCCGCTGCAGCCGTTATATTTTATCACCAAAACCAAATCTTTGTTTCTTTATATAAGAAGGGCTGCCCCGATTGAGACAGCCCAAGCTTATATCTGATTTTAAACGATAAACCTTATTCCTTAACGCCGCCGATCGTAAGACCTGTAACGAAGTATCTCTGGAGGAACGGATAGAGGGCGATGATAGGTGCCATTGTTGCGATTGTGGCAGCAGCTCTAACCGTAATAGGTGTAATCGTTGCAGCTGCAGCTGACTGAGACATCTGAGCTCCTGATGTTGTACCTGTTGTAGCAGATACGGAGTCGAGGAGTTTCATAAGCTCGTACTGCAGTGTGGTGTACTGAGGATCGAATCTGTTGTAGAGCATAGCATCGAACCATGAGTTCCAGTGATATACAGCTACGAACAGAGCGATTGTTGCGTAAACCGGTTTGCACAAAGGAGTGATGATACTTATGAATACTCTCATGTATCCTGCACCTTCGAGCTGAGCAGCTTCTTCGAGTGAATCAGGGATACCTGCCATGTATGTTCTCATGACCATTACGTTGAATGCACTGACCATACCGGGGATGATGTATACCCAGAAGCTGGATGTGAGGTGGAGATATCTGAAGAGTACGAGTACCGGGATCATACCGCCTGAAGCGTACATTGTGATGACCCAGAAGAGTGACATACCGGACTTGAAGAGGAACTTCTTACGGCTGAGGATGAAT
>CAMYXF010000043.1 GCA_947303185.1 uncultured Clostridia bacterium
TAACGACCTTGCCTACGTTGTATACGAAGATCTTACCGTCACCGATATGTCCTGTGTAAAGAACTTCCTTAGCCTTTTCGATAACCTTATCTACAGGGATCTTGGATACGACAACTTCAACCTTGATCTTAGGAAGGAGTGTAGCGTCAACCTCGACACCTCTGTACTTCTCGCCTGCACCCTTCTGGATGCCGCAGCCCATGACCTGAGTAACTGTCATACCGGTTACACCGAGATCGTTCATGGCCTTTCTGAGCTTGTCGTAACGTGAAAGCTTAGCGATGATAACAACCTTATGCATACCTGTATCGAGTTCGGGAGCAACTGCAACCTTGATTGCAGCATTCTTCTGAGCTTCAGAAGCTTCAGCATATTCAGCTGTACCAAGATCTGTGTTCTCGTTCTCTTCCATCATAGCGCCGGAAACGTCCATGAGTGAGAAACCGGAGTAAGCGCTTGCGAGACCGTGCTCTGTAACGTCAAGACCTGTGAGCTCTTCTTCCTCAGAAGCTCTGAGACCGAAGATAGCCTTGATGATAAGGAATGTAATTGTGATAGTGATTGCTGTCCATGCTGCTGTAGCGCCCATACCTAAAAGCTGGATTCCGAGGAGCTTAAAGCCACCGCCATAGAACAAACCAACCATCTCATTGCCTGCTGCATCAGCGATAGAGTATGCGGGAGCAGTATTGGTAGCGAAGAGACCAACTGCGATCGTACCCCAGATACCGTTAAACATATGAACTGCAACTGCACCGACAGGGTCGTCAACTCTTAATACGTTATCAAGGAACCATACACCGAATACTACGAGTACGCCGGAAACTGCACCGATGATCGTTGCGCCGAGAGCGTCTGTTACGTCGCAGGGAGCTGTGATTGCTACGAGACCTGCAAGTGAAGCGTTGAGACACATGGAAACATCAGGCTTACCATACTTGACCCAGGTAAAGATCATGCAGACAACTGTTGCGATCGCAGGAGCGATTGTAGTTGTTACGAAAACAGAACCGAGCTGTGCCATATCTGTGCAGGCAGCGCCGTTGAATCCGTACCAGCCGAGCCAGAGGATGAATACACCGAGAGCACCCATGGGGATGTTATGGCCGGGGAAAGCATTAACTTTAGTAACCTTACCCTTCTTATCCTTTACGAACTTACCGATACGGGGTCCGAGGATAGCAGCACCGATCAAAGCTGAGATACCACCTACCATGTGGATGCAGTTAGAACCTGCGAAATCGTGGAATCCCATTGCTGCGAGCCAGCCGCCGCCCCATGTCCAGTGAGCTTCGATAGGATAGATGACTGCTGAGATAACTGCGGAATATACACAGTAAGAAAGGAATCTTGTTCTCTCTGCCATAGCACCTGAAACGATTGTAGCTGTTGTGGCACAGAATACGAGATTGAATACGAAGTTAGACCAATCAAATGTTGCGTAATTTGTTAAGATATCGATGTTCGGCTTGCCCATGAAACCCATAAGCATATCTTCACCGAGGAATAAACCGAAACCGATTGCGATAAATACTACTGTACCGATGCAGAAGTCCATAAGGTTCTTCATGATGATGTTTCCTGCGTTCTTAGCTCTTGCAAAGCCGCACTCAACCATCGCAAATCCTGCCTGCATCCAGAAAACCAATGCCGCGCCGATCAGGAACCAGACGCCGAAGACTTTCTCGTCTATTAAACTGCTAATTAAATTAGTGTCCATATCTTTTCTCCTTCATAAAGTTTTGGTTTGTTTCTGCTTAGCTCTAACTGAACCTTTGTTGCAGATACCGGGCCGCTGGCATTCTTTCTTGTCGTTGCATTTTCGTTCCCCCCTTAATAATTCTTGTAAATCATAGTCATTCTCAAAAAGTATTGATATTATGTTTCAATGCTTTTTGAATATCGTTATTTGATTTCAAGTCAGATTGTATCGCTAAGGGCTTAACAAATAAAATACGAATAGTTTGAGGATAACTATGCGTTTTAAGTATGGTTATTTTTGAGCGTTTTTGAGTTCGCGAAATAACACAGAACGCCTTAATTCATTAGTTTTCAAGCAGCAAAAAGGCTCCGGATGAACCGGAGCCTCTAACAAAAATCAAACAAAGAATGGAACGAAATATTACTTGAAGTGACGCTCCTCGATCTCCTTGATGCCGTCTACACGTACTGCATGTCTTCCGCCAGCGAACTCTTCTTCGAAGAAAGCATCTACCATTCCGAGTGCTACGCCCAGGCCAACGACTCTCTCACCGAAGGCAAGAATGTTTGCATCGTTATGCTGTCTGCACATCTTGGCCATGAACTCATTGCTGCAGAGAGCGCATCTTATTCCCTTGTACTTATTGCAGACAAGTGAGATGCCGATACCGGTACCGCAGATAGCAATACCTCTGTCAGCTCTGCCGCTTGTTACGTCTTCTGCAACCTTTACGCCTGCATCAACATATGAATAGGAATCTGTTCCGTTCGGAGCGCCGCCGTCAAGAACTTCAAAACCCTTCTCCTGAAGATGCTTAATAACCTTCTGTCTTAATTCATAACCTGCGTGATCTGATGCAATGGATACGATCATGATATATGCCTCTTTTCTAAATTATTTATCGTGATGAATGTGCTTGAACTTCTTTGTGCCGTCGCAGTAAGGAGCTACAATGTCGCCGTCACCTATAAGTCTGTACTTATAAGATACAAGTCCCTCAAGGCCTACAGGACCTCTTGCATGGATCTTGGAAGTTGCGATACCTACTTCTGCGCCGAAGCCGTAACGGAAGCCGTCTGCAAATCTTGTAGAGCAGTTAACAAGGACGCTGCCGGAGTCGACCATGGTCATGAAACGCTCGGCTGTCGTCTTGTTCTCCGTAATGATCGCGTCAGTATGTCCTGAACCATAGTGGTTGATATGAGAGATAGCCTCATCAACATCCTTTACGACCTTAACTGAACACTTCATTGCGAGATACTCGTGATGCCACTCCTCTGCCTTGCCTACACCGAAAGTCTCAGCAACGTAATCGTCACCGAAAATCTCAACGCCTGCATCCTGAAGAGCCTTAACGAGTCTGGGAAGAATAGTTTCCTTTACTTCTTCATTTACAAGGAATGTCTCAGTCGCATTGCAGACAGATACATACTGTGTCTTCGCATCAAGAGCAACCTTAAGAGCCGTTGAAGGATCTGCATCAGCATCAATGTATGTGTGGCATACACCGTCAGCATGTCCCAAAACAGCAATATTGGTATTCTGCATGATGTACTGTACGAAAGAATTGGATCCTCTCGGAATGATCAGATCGATATACTCATCGAGCTTGAGCATGTCGGCAATCTCAGAACGTGTAGTAAGAAGATTGAGCCATCCTTCAGGAAGTCCGGCGTCAATACCGGCCTTGCTGATAACTGAAGCAAGAGCCTTATTTGTGTTGATGGCCTCAGATCCGCCCTTAAGGAAAACGGCATTGCCACTCTTGATGCAAAGAGATGCGATCTGGACCAGTGCGTCAGGTCTGCTCTCGAAAATAACTCCGATAACGCCGATAGGGCATGTAACACGAGTAAGCTCAAGACCGTCATCAAGAGTTGTTCTCAAAGTGATCCTGCCTACCGGATCGTTAAGACCGATAAGACTCTCGATGCCTGATACAACATCCGTAAGCTTGTCATCGTTAAACTTAAGTCTCTTGATAAGTGGTGTCTCAAGATTATTCTTCTCAGCTTCTTCAAGATCTGTCTTGTTGGCAGCAAAGATATCTTCCTTAGCTGACTTGAGATAAGACGCAACATTGGCAAGTGCCTGGTTTTTTACGTCGCTGCTCAAAGACGCCATTACATATGACGCTTCTCTGGCACACTTAGCTATATCATGGAGTTCAGACATAAGAGCTCTCCCTTACTTATTTATAGAAAAAGATTATAGCAAATTTTATGCCACTGGCGAACACAAAATACGTAAAGCGTGACATCAAAAAAGGTATACAAAAATTGCTAATTTCATTTCTGTATCAAAAAGCCTTGTCAAGTAGCAATTTTGATTTTTAGGTGTATTTCTCTCGTGGACACCTATTTTCGAACAAAGATTCAAAAAACCTCAAAAAGCCTTAATTCATTGACTTTCAAACTTTTGCTACCACGCTGTAATTGTTTTGTCAACAAACGGTAATAAATTGTTAAACACAATGAATATCGGGGGTTTCGGCACTTTTGAATTTGAATTGTTTGTTTTTATAGTTATCGACAAAGTTATGCACATTATGAACATTTTTGTAGATAGTTAGAAAGCATTTTTGACGCCCCTAAAACAGTTTTGATATTCAAATTATTGCTATCTTTAGGCAAGTAATATGACCTCAATTTTGGTATACTCATGCCTATGAAAATAATAATAACTACATTATTCGGGCTTGAATCTCCCACCAAAGGCGACCTTCTCGACAGGGGCTACGACAAGGACAGAATCACTGTCAACGACGGTGTTGTTACCCTCGAAGGAGATTTTTATGACGTTGCCCGCGCCAACATGTGGGTCAAGCATGCCGAGCGCATATTCTTTGAAGCCGGCGAATTTGACTGCGGAAGTTCAGATGATGCTGACACAAACTTCAATGCCTTTTTCGAAGGATGCCGCGCTATCAAGTGGTGTGAATTCATTCCTGCGGGCTGGGCATTTGTAGTTAACGGCTTTTCGAGAAAATCAAAACTTTACGGTATTCCCGCCCTCCAGAAACTCGCAAAGAAAGCTATCGCCGAAAGCCTTGCCATCTCAAGAGGCTTATCTTCTGATACCAAGATCAGCGAAAACGAGGAAATGGGTACCGTTAAGATCCAGTTCGGCATCGTAAACGATACATGCCGATTCATGGTAGATACATCAGGCGCAGGACTTCATAAGCGCGGCTACAGGCCCCTTACGCATGAAGCCCCTATAAGAGAGACTCTCGCATCGGGAATGCTCACATACGCCAAATACCGTCCCTACGGCAACGAAGCCCTTGTAGACCCGTTCTGCGGCTCAGGAACGATCGTTATCGAAGCAGCAAGAACAGCATGCGGCATCGCTCCCGGCAGAGACCGCCACTTCGCTTACGAAGCTCTTCCCTACATCGGAAAGGCTCCTTACCAGAGAGCTCTCCAGGAAGCACTCGACAATGAAGATACCGAACCCATGGACGATTGTTACTTCTTCGGTTCTGATATTGATCCCCAGGCAGTTGAATCTGCAAAGCGCAATGCTGAAGCAGCAGGCGTCGGCAAGCTTACCAGATTCAGGATCTGCGATGCAGCCAAGATGTCTCCCGAATACCTGGAAAAGCTCACTTCCCTTCCCAGACAGCTCGTCATCACGAATCCGCCTTACGGCGGCCGTCTCATGACGCCTGAGGAAGCAGATAAGATATACAGACTCATCGGCCACACCTACCTTACAAGGGACGGCTTCTGCAAGAAGGGCCTGAGACTTTCTGTAATCACTCCTGAGAACGCTTTCGAAGATGCTACGGGATACAGGCCTGACAAGCGCGTAAAGCTCTACAACGGCAATATCGTGTGCACATTAAGCAATTACTTCAAACTGGGCGACAAGAACAATGGTAAGCATTAAGATACCCTTTTTGGATCTTGCCAAGGTCGCTGATTCAGGCCAGGCTTTCAGAATCAAGGTTATAGACGATTCCCACATTGAGCTGGTTGCCTATGGCAGATATCTTCAGGTGGCAAAGACCGGCAAGGATACTTTTGCTTTCTCCTGCACCGAAGAAGAGTTCAATACCATATGGAAAACATATTTCGATCTCGACCGCGATTACAAAAAGATTGTTAAGTCCATCGATAAAAACGACGACTATCTTCTTAAGGCATCCGAATTCGGCTATGGCATAAGGATATTAAAGCAGGATATTTTCGAGACGACCATCAGCTACATAATCTCCCAGAGACGCTCCATCCCGTCCATCACGACATCAGTTGAGCGTATCTCAAAGCTCTGCGGCAAAAAGATAAAGGCTCCCAAACTCGAAGAACCTTTCGTCGCACCGCTCGAAAAGGAATACTACGCCTTCCCCTCCCCTGAAGAGCTTTGTAAGCTGCCTTTCAGCGAACTGGAGAACACCGGCGTGGGCTACAGGGCTCCCTATATCGCGAGAGCAGCAGAGGAATTCAAGACCGGCAAGCTCTCCCCTGACGCATTGGCCCAGTTATCAGACGATGACCTCTACAAGGCCCTGACGGCCATGTACGGCGTAGGCACCAAGGTAGCCAACTGCATAATGCTCTTTGCTTTCGCAAGAACAGGACGCTTTCCTGTGGACGTCTGGATACAAAGGATTGAAGACAAATACTATAACGGCCACTTCGACTGCACTCCTTACCCTGAAACCGCAGGGATAATGCAGCAGTTCATGTTCTATTACGAGCGCAGAAAAGACACCTTAATAAGCTAAGAAAAATATTTTGTATTTGGCTCTTGACACAAAATATATCAAACCTTATAATTACAAGGCTTGCTAACAAAGCGGTATAAATGCGGCCGTGGCGGAACTGGCAGACGCGCACGTTTGAGGGGCGTGTGAGTAACTTCATACGAGTTCAAGTCTCGTCGGCCGCACCACACAAAAGGTTGTCTCATTGAGGCAACCTTTATTATTTTCTTTTGAAAAACTGTCCCTAAAAGCTAACTTGAAATCAGTATTCCGAACTGTATAATTTAGTTAAGAGTGTTAACCACAAACGGTTACCTCAGAGTTGCTAACTTAGTAGCCGTGTCTTTGGTAGAGGACGGCTACTTTTTTTATGTACTCAATGATTAAACTTACAATAATTGCCATTACTGTGAATACCACAATAAGAATTTCGTAGTCTCTCATTGGCACCACCTCCTCTCTCCAAAGAGGGATAGAGGTAACCGTCTTTTGTCGGTGGCTAACACCCTCACATATTTTTTAATTTTCAGAACTTATGTTCTATGGCAAAGTAAATTATTGTCCCCAAAAAATAAGCAGCTCCACATAAGTGAAGCTGCTTTTTGTTTCAGTTAATCCGGTTTATATCAGTATTCGTTTCTCTTCTTACGATATACACCAAGACCAGCCAATGCTGCTGAGCACAGACCAACGAGCGCAATTCCTACTATTGCAATATAGTTGGACTGTTCACCTGTTGCAGGAATCGGGTTAGGTGTACGGTTAGCAGAAATAACCTCTGTATTGTATGTCGGGTCAGCCTTGTCGATCATGACGATAGGTGAACCGTAAACAGATACCTTGCCCTCACCGTCTGTAACTGTACCATCAGCGTTAAGCTTGAAGGTAATCTTCTCAGCTGTCAGATAAGCCTCAGGTGTTACTGTCTCCTCAAGTTCATATGTACCGGCAAAGAGTCCCTGGATAATTGACGGATAACCCTCAACGGTAACGAATGTAATAGACGAATTGTTATCAGAGAGCGTGTAGCTTATCGGCTTACCTCCCTGAGTAACAATAACATTGGAAAGATCGTAACCGTCAACACTCGTGAACTTGAGCTGAGCCTGAGCGATCTCATTACCGGCAATGTCCTCCTTGGAGATGGTTACATCAAATCCGGGATGCGTGTAGTAGTTCTCAAGATCGAAATAACCGTCCTCAGAAGTGTTCCACAATGTTGTGTGGTCCGTTGTAACGGAAGTCGTCTTCTCAAATGTGTAAGGGACCTTACCTCCGTTAATGTAGATTACTTCATTGTGTTCTGTTACATAGTAAGTATCGAAAGGAACATCCGTGATGGTCTTGGTCCATACCAGCGTTCCGTCTGTGTGATCCATATCCTTCAGTGTAATACGGACCTCATCAGAAGAGATATTACCGTCAAGATCAAGATACTCACCTGCATCGTTCGTGATTACAAAGTACAGACCGCAACCAGCTGCTTCAGCCTCAGTTACATCGCCGCCGAATGTCTTGGTGAATTCGATGTAGCCCGAAGTAGGCAGGTATGTGTTTGTAAATCCTGCAGAAACAGAAGTATTACCGGTTGAGTCAGTCGGGATAGTAACTTGAGTCTTACCGGCAGACGCAGCCGTTACGGAATAGCTTGAAGTTGAACCGTCAACTGTCTCTTCTACTGTGTAAGCAACACCCTGTACCAGGTTATCGAATGTATATGTGAATACATTTCCGTTTACTACCCAACCGGTACCCGGATTATCAGGATCAAGAACGATCGTTGAAACACCTGCAATATCAGGAACGATAGTAAATGTAATGTCACCGATATCGCTCATGGATGCTCCTGAAGGAAGATCGATCGTCTTCTCGATTACAAGAGAACCTGTATAAACAGTAACGGTCGAGTAAGTATTTGTATAAGATACGGTACCTACTGTGGTTTGAGCAGATATAAGAACTTGAGTCTGTCCAGGTGCGGATGAAGAAGCCGAATAGTTAGTTGAAGCTGTATTACATGTTTCTTCAACATAATAATTCTCACCCGGTGTCACAGGTGTATAGGTATATTCGAAAGTATTGGTGCTTGTATCTAAAGTCCAACCATCTGCTAATGCTGTTGAAGGATTAAGAGTTATTGTGTCAACAACTGTTGTCTTATCACTCTCATAAATAGTGAACGTAATTGTTCCAATATCACTGTTCTGAGCGTTATCCGGAAGCTTTATTGTCTTGCTGATAACAAGAGAACCAATCTCCTTATATGTGTTTGTGAAAGCAGCAACGAAAGTGCTGGATGCACCAACGGTAAACTCAGGTGTCTTGATATCTCCTGAAGGATTCTGAACAGTATCGGAAGAGTTGTCTGAAAGAACATATCCAACGCTGACAGTCTCATATTTGCTAACGTCATAGTTCTTCTCTACAACATAATACTTCTTGGAAGTATCAGCTGTAGGCTTTACTTTAAGTTCATATACACCACTACCTGCTGCAGTTTCCTCGAAATCCTGTCCGAACTGATACGACTTATAAAGTGTAATGCTTGTTCCATCAACTTCATAAATATCAAATTCGAGATTTACGAAATCACTAACAGTAACATTACCACCGAATGTCTTGGTGATATTAATGTAGCTTGATGTCGGCGAGGTGCTCTGTGTGTACTTATTGTTAACATCTACAGTATCCGTATCGCCACCAGAAATCTTCTTGTCTGTATCGTCGCTATAAACGATTC
>CAMYXF010000044.1 GCA_947303185.1 uncultured Clostridia bacterium
AGCTTTCCATCATGATGTTGTCTGCATCCTCAAAAGAAAACTTATCCTTATAAACGCGTTTGCTGACAAGCGCATCGTAAACATCGGCGATTGCCATGATGCGCGCTTCGATCGGAATCTCCTCACCCTTAAGTCCTTCAGGATAACCTGAGCCATCCCATCTCTCGTGATGGTAGTGCGCAACGTTTCTTGCAACCTTGTGGAATGCTTCGTTGTCGGTGCCTTCGAGAATGGAATCAACAATGCGCGCGCCTTCTGCAGCGTGGGCTTTCATTTTCGTGTATTCCTCATCGGTAAACTTACCGGGCTTTCTGAGCACAGCGTCATCGACTGCGATCTTTCCAAGGTCATGCATCGGCGCAGCCTGGATGACGTTCTTGCAGAACTCTTCCGTGAGGCCGTCCATGCCGAAGAGCAACAGCATATTCTTCTTGTCGGCGGTGTCTTTCTTGATCTCGTCGATAAGAATTCTTACGACATCGCTTGTACGTCTGATGTGACCGCCCGTTGAATTGTCGCGGCTTTCAACCATGGTTGCCATGCCGAGAATGAGGCGGTTATGCATCTGGACGATGTGCTCGGTCTTCTCTGAAACCTCAGCTGACAGCTGGTCGTTATAGTTCGTAAGAAGCTTCATGTACGCACGCGAATCGGTGTCGTCCGTGATCAGGAACTGATAGCCGACCGTGTGCTTTCCGTCGTAAAGATAGCTGATCGTGATGAGATAGATCTTATCGTCGATCTCATAGTAAACGCGGTTCTTGCGCTCGTCTTTTTTGAAGTCATCGAGCCACGCGAGGATCGTTCTTTTGATCTGGATATATCTGCCCGCATAAGAGTCGACGTTGATGTCATTAAGCATCGGGAAAACTTTTCTCGCCATCTCGTTTGAGCCCAGATAATTGTCATCAAAATCGAATGACATGAATCCGGTATCGCCCTTGTTTACGAGCGTATCAACACCAAGTTCGGTAACGTCGTAGAGCGATAACCTGTGCACGATGATGAGGTATATGACCTGCGCGAAACAATAAGACAGCGGCATCGCGTCCATGCCTTCAGGCAAAAACGTTCTTACGAAATAGCTAATGAAAGAAATTGTCATAGGGAACATCAGAAGGATGCTCGTTTTGTTGGACACGTCCTTCTTTTTCACAATGCTGTAGATCAGCGCGATCGTGCTGACGATTACGAACATCGTGATTATGACATAGGTCAGCGTGTGACCCCAGCCGTATGTCTTCGTGAGTCTTCCGATTCCCTTGTAAATATCGAATGAAACTGTCTTATAAAAGATCGGTGAATTGCCGATCGTAAGGACAAACGAAAAGCTTGCCAGGCACATGATCGTCATGATCGCGCTCATCCAGCTCTTGATCTTGATGTGGCACAATCCGAAGATACTTTGCGTGATAAATAAAGTCAGAAAACATCCGCCGATGTAAGTAAACTTTGTTGCCGTTAATGCAGCATCGAGATTTCTGGTATGCGCAAGCACTGCATAAGCAAGATTTGCAATTGGAATTAAAGTGAAAATAAGCGAGATATGCACATCAAAATGCTTGTGCCAGATCGCGATATAAATCAACGTCAAGAGCACAGACAATCCGAATAACAACTCGTAATATAATGCCACGGCCTTACCCCTCCGCTATAATGGAAATCATCTCCGGCATAGTCACTTTTTTTCGCTCCATCTGACACGCCGGAAACACATTTCCAACTTTTAAAATTTTAACATCAAACAGACATGTAAATCTGTTCAGAATTTTTAATTATTTGTATATTAATCAAGTCCTCTAAGGAACTCTCTCATTGCATCTTCGCAGGCATCAGGCTCATAGAGATATACGCTATGGCCGCAGTCCAGCTGTACGATGTCAACATCAGTAACACATGAAGCATATCCGTTCGCATAATCTATCCAGCCTTCTTCGAGTGTTCCATCGGATAATATGAGAAGAGTCGGAACATCAGGCATCTTTTGGCTCTCGATCAGAGTGCGGTCCTGAATAACGTAATCCGACTCGTGTTCAAATGTCTTATTGCAAAATCTGCTGCAGACAAGAGCCGTATAACTTCTGATTTCATCATCCGAATAGCCGTCAGGAATCGCGCCCTTAACAAAGAATCTCAGGATTCCTGCTTCTCTTGCCGCGCTATACCAGAAATACGTAGTTACTTCTGATTCGATCTGTTTCTCATCATAGTGATCGTAAGCACCGGGGACTGCCATATCCAAGCCGACTATAGCTTCCACCTCATCAGGAAAGTTCTGTGCCCAATATACAGTTTCAAGACCCGAATAAGAATGAGGGCAAAGGATATACGGTCCTTCAACACCTGCTTTCTTAAGCGCTTCACGATCCTGCTTCACACGGGTCTCAACGTCTCTTGAACCGTCAAAAGCATCGCTGTAACCGTATCCGAATTTCTCGATGACAACAACCTTATATTCGTTTTCAAAACGATCTATAAACTTCTTGTAACCGAGGATCGGAGCAACATCTCCTGCGCCTGCCATAAACACGAGAGTGTGCTCGCCTTTGCCTGCAACATAAATGCTCATCTCATTGCCGTAAACTTCAACCTTCTGACCGTAGATCTGGTTTTCGAGAAGGTCCTTTTCAGAAGCCATACAGATCTTGTTGTAAACGAAAGAACCGAGCAGCGCTACTATAATGACACTAACAATTCCAAGTAATATTCTCCCTGTGATTTTCAATGCTTTCTTCATAACTTAAAACCATCCCTTCCATAAAAAAAACAGCTGCCGGACGACCAGCGCCCGGCAACTGTTATATCTCTATCCTTATTCTCTATTTCCGATTTTCGGGGGTAATCTGCGGGCGCCCCCGAAAACGCTTCCAAATCCTACGTTCGGGGACATATGCAAACACCTCCGAAGTTTTAACTTAAATTGTCCGGACCAAAACTTTCCGGAAGGAGCTCACCCAATGTGAATTCCTTGTAGTCCTCAGCGCTTTTGGCAAGGCAGATCTTAAAAGACGAATCGCAAAATTCTCTCATCACCTGCCTGCAAACGCCGCACGGTGCACAATACTGTAATTCTCCATCCCTTTTGCCGCCTGCTATCGCTATGGCAACGAAGTCTTTGCGGCCTTCCGTCACCGCTTTAAATATTGCAGTCCGTTCAGCACATATGGAGGGGCCGAATGCGCTGTTCTCGATATTGCAACCGGTGTATACGGTTCCGTCACTTAAGAGCACTGCGCTGCCTACAAGAAAATCCGAATATGGAGCATAACTTTCAGATCTCATGTCGATTGCCTTTTGGCAAAGACTGGAAATCACATTCTTGTCGGTCATTCTTCTTTCCTCCTTCTTGGTCTGCCTTGCCTTTATAGTAAGGTGAGTTACTATACTATTCCTTATCCTGCGCCTGAGTATCAGTCATCGATTTCGATGTTACCTGCATCAACAGTGATCTTGATGGAACCATCGCCGGATCCCTGTGACTTGTAGTGTCCGAGAGTCTCTGTGCTGCCTACGCATACAACGCCTGCATCAACATCGCACTCGATTTCATATGAATCAATGTCATCCAGGCCTTCGATATCAACGCTGCCGAAATCTGCTACGATCTCAACGTCCGTGAGCTTTGTATCCTTGATCTCGATGTTGCCTGCATCTGTATCGATGTTGAGCTTGCCGATCTCAGAATCCTTAATGTTGTAGTTACCTGCATCGATGTCGAAATCAACTTTCTTGAGAACGCTGTCATTGATCTCAATGTTGCCTGCGTCGATCTCACCGTATACATAATCTATAGTAACGCCGTTGATCTTGATGTTGCCTGCATTAATCTTCATCTCGAAATCCTCGAGTTCAACATCTTCACCGATAACGATCTCCAATGAAGGGCCGTTGAAGTTATTTGCACCGAAACTAAATCCGCTTCCGCGCTGCTTAACAACGAGCTTACCGTTTTCAAAAGTTACTTCCGGCTTAATGTTTGCGGGACCTGAATAATCAACGCTTATAAGTCCTTCGCCATTGCCTCTCTGGATGCTTACTTCGAGAGCCTCTGCATCAACCTTTATAGTCTTTAATTCTTCACCGGCATTTTCAGCGACATTATCATATGTTGTGTTCATGGTCTCGGATACATAATCACTCTTAATGATTACGCCTGACATGAGTGTCTTGAATACGCTGATTCCTCCGAATGTAAATGCAACGCAGAGTGCTACAACAGCACAGATGATGATGGGTGTTTTGTTGACCTTGCGGTCTGACTTGGGAACAAATTCCTCGCTCATACTGCCTGCTTCGTTAAGCTCAAGAAGTCTGTCGTAGCCGTTCATTCTGATGTTTGCTGATGTAATGAGGAAGACACCGAGAGCAATGAACAGGAAGAACAATACTGCGCCGAAATTATCGTTGATGAAAGGAATGTTTCCGATGATCATCGGGTTTAAGACGCTCAGGATACAAAGGCAGATACCGAATGAGCTCATGAGTCCGTATGTTGACTTGTAGCTCTTTCTGATTCCTCTTACATACTCTGCTGATTCAATGCTGAGCGAGCATTCTTTTGTATATACTTCTTTATATTCATTCTTTCTGATTCCTTCATAGATGAAGAGTCCGACTGCTACACCGATTGAAAGGAACATGAGGACTACACCGAAAACCTCAGGGAATCCCGGAATTGCATCTGCAATGATGTTGAATGCAACAGAGAAAATGCAAAGTGCGATCGCGAGAGGAACGAGTACAGAATGCTGGCTCATCATGCCCAGGTATTCCTTAACTCTGTCGAGTGAGAGCATCGGCTTGTTCTCGTCGGGATTCTCTGCAACTGCTTCTGAGATTCCGAGTGAATCTGCGAGCTCGTCGAGGTTACCGAATTCTGAGATTACGATACCGACTGCTTCGTTCTCTGTCTTGCCTTCCTTGATAAGTTCTTCGTACTTATCTTCCATCATCTCGAGGAGCTCTGTCTTGGCTCTTCTTACTTCTTCCGTGTTCGGAAGATTGCGGAACATATTGTCCAGATAGTTTCTTATTGCGTTCATAAAAGTGCCCCCTCATCCGCGATAAACTTTTCGATTACTTCCTTAGTGAGTTTCCATTCTTCGCACTTAGCGCGGTAATGCTCCCTGCCGGCCTCAGTTAAACGATAGTAGGTTCTCTTCTTGCCTCCTGCCATGTCTTCATCAACGAATGATTCGATGAATCCGTTCTTCTCCATTCTTGTGAACGCGGAGTAGAGCGTTGTTTCCTTGATGATGTACTTATCCTCAGATAAGGTTCTGATCTGCTTTGAGATCTCGTATCCGTATGACGGGCTGTTGAGAAGCAAGAACAAAATAATGATGTCGTTATATCCTCTGATAACATCACTGCTGATCTCTGCCATAATCTATCTCCTTCCCTTTTATTACGTCAGGCGTACTACGAGTGCCGTTGCTATGACTGTCGTACTATGTCTGTCGTAGTAACTATAACACCGCCCCTTTTAGCTGTCAACAACTAATTTCGAAATATCTCCGGGAATGCCGATCTTCACTTGTTCCCGAAGAACTACGACACTATTATCCCGAATTGTTATATACATATATTTTGCGCGTTGATATATTTAATTTATATCTAAAATCTCCCGCGAAAAGAGGTACTGCCATGGACATCTATGTAGACATCAAGGCCCTTAATAACTCAGGCGACGGCTCAAAAGAAAAGCCGTTCGGAACTATCTCGGAAGCAGCAGCGATTGCAAATCCCGGCGATACTGTCCATGTGGCACCCGGCGTATACCGTGAATACGTCTCGCCCAAGAACGGCGGTACCGAAGATGCTCGCATCACATACGTAAGCGACGAACCTCTCGGAGCAACTATCACCGGCGCAGAGCGCATCACCAACTGGGAACAGTACCAGGGTGACATCTGGGTTGCAAAGGTTGATAACTCAATGTTCGATCCCGAATATAATCCTTATTCAACATACGTTTACGGCGACTGGTATTTTGCCAAGCGCGAAAAGCATGTCGGCTGCGTATACATCAACGACCGCCGTCTCTATGAGGCAGCTTCCGTTGAAGAAGTAATCGAAGCAAAGCCCTGGCCTCATTCCTGGGTACCCGAAGAAGCATCTTACAAGTGGTACGCAGAAGTAAATGGCGACACAACTACCATCTACGCAAACTTCTCCGGCCTCAACCCGAACGAGGAAATGGCTGAGATCAACGCAAGAAGAATGTGCTTCTTCCCTGCTGAGACAGGAAGAAACTACATCACCGTAAGAGGATTCAAGATCTGCAAAGCTGCTACAAACTGGGCACCTCCGGCTGCATGGCAGGAAGGCATGATCGGACCTCACTGGTCAAAGGGCTGGATCATTGAAGACAACGAAGTCTACTTCGCAAAGTGTTCCGGTATCGGTCTCGGAAAATATCTTGATCCCGAGAACAACCACTACTTTACATATAAGAAGCTCAAGAGCCCTACGCAGATGGAGCGTGACGCAGTATGCCGCGGCCAGTATCACGGCTGGCTCAAGGAAAACATCGGCAGCCACATCGTCCGCCGCAACAACATCCACCACTGTGAGCAGGGCGGCATCATCGGCCGTATGGGTGCAGTATTCTCCATCATCGAAGACAACCACATCCATCACATCAACAACATGATGGAACTTGGCGGTGCTGAAGTTGCAGGCATCAAGCTCCACGCAGCTATCGACGTCGTCATGAGACGCAACCACATCCACCATTCCACAATGGGTATCTGGACAGACTGGGAAGCACAGGGCACACGTATCACGCAGAACCTTCTGCACGACAACCAGCGACCTGAATTCGCTACACCTCTGGACGGCGCAATGGGCAGCGAGGATATTTTCGTTGAGGTCGGACATGGTCCTACTCTCATCGACAACAATATCCTGCTCTCCGATGTCTCACTCCGTATCGCCACACAGGGTGTCGCTATGGTCCACAACTTGATCTGCGGCGCATTCACATCCGTAGGCGCAGGCACAGACTGGCGTTACACACCTTATCACTTCCCGCACAGAACGGAAGTCATGGGCTTCATGACCATCCTTCACGGTGACGACAGGTTCTATAACAACATCTTCTTCCAGAGACAGACAAAGGCTTCTCTCGTTTCCCGCTTCCCGAGCGGCCGAATCGAAGAGGAAGAGCGCGTAGTCGGTACACACGTATGGGACCACTACCCGATCTACGAAGACTGGATCAAGCAGTTCGATCTCGATAATGAGACACCCGACATGATGCTCATCGCACGCGCACACTTCGACAAGCTCCCCGTCTGGATCGAAGGCAATGCGTACCTCGGCGGCGCCCTCCACTTCTGCAAGGAAGAGAACTTCTTATTCGACGACAAGACAGACGTTTACGTTAACATCCGCGAAGAAGGCGACGACGTTTACCTTGATACGAACCTCGCTGATGCTATGGGTTCCTTCACCGCTTCTCTCGTTGAGACAGACACACTCGGCAGAGTATTCGAGCCGAACCAGCGCTTCGAAGACGCAGACGGTAACGACATTGTTTTCGATACCGACTACTTCGGAAATAAGCGTAGTGCTATTATTCCGGGACCGTTCGCTTCACTCGATCTCAAGGACAAGAACGTAGTACTGTAAGGCTGAAATATTTACTTAATTGAAGGCTGTCACTCCGGTGGCAGCCTTTTTTCGCGCTACTCGTATTAAATGCGGAGATTAACTTGGTCATTTCAAAATTCTTCCAGAAATGTATCCATTTTAGGTAAGAATTCTGAAAAAACGCTCAATTTTTCAGTACAGCTTCAGAAATGAGGTGATTATTGAAATTCTGCTGAAAAATTAAATGGCGATAACCTTATTGTAGTTTTTTATTTCTTTTTTCTTTACCACTCGAAAACGCATTTTTCGGCATTTTTCCTTGTCGGTTTTTGTCGGTAATTGTCGGTATTTGTCGGATCTTTTTGCCATGCTGGCGTTCTATAATCAGCGCATGAAATACACATGCAAATCTATCCCCAGAGAGTATCTGGCTCTCAAAATCAACTACTGCAGACAACAACTTGATTTGTTGCCAAAAATAAAGCTGCAAATACACAACCTGGCAGGTGTGCCAACCAAAAGGCTGTTTGTAGATGATCACAGATATAACCCTGATTCAGTATCAGGCACAAAGTATATGCAGATATTTAATGTCCGCAATGAATTGGAGCGACAGCTCAAGCTCTACGAATCCATCTGGGAAGCAAATTTCAAAGGAGACGTTCTATCCGAATGCGAACCTCACAAGGTCCAAAGAACTCTATACACCGATACCAACAACCGGGTGATCATGAACAAAGCATACTTTGACAGCCTCGAAAACGATGCAAACAGGCACCATCCCAAACCGAAAGATTATCCTTTTGACGGTATTTACTACCGCTCGGCCGCTGAGCGTGAGATTGCAATCTTCTACACAGAGATGGGCATTCCCTTCAAGTACGAACCGGCAATAACGATTAAAGGAATACCGACAGCGATTAATCCTGATTTCGTCATATACATACCTGAGCTGGACAACTGCAAATTCCATGAACACTTTGGAATGAAGGACTCCGCCAGGTATCTCAAAATCACGAACACCAAGTATTACAACTATACTAATGCCGGTTTGGTTCCGGAATTAGATGTCATCTTTACTCACGATGTGGAAGAGATTCCTTTCGACATAAGATTCGTATCAGCGAAAATAAACACCGCAATATACGGGACTATGATCGGCACAAAACAAGGCCCGTTGTCATAAGACGGCAGGCCCTGTAAATGAAACATACAAATTATCAGTCGCAATCAGGATTTTTCAGCTGCAGCGCCCTTTGAAGCATCCTTTGCGTCGCCCTTTGCAGCGCCCTTTTTAGATGATTTCTTAACTTCTTCGCCGCTGTCCTCATCCTCTTCTTCAGAATTGTCAGACTTGGATTTCTTGCTGTCCTTTTCGTCTTTGTCGCTCATGAGGTTATCGAGAACGCCGGAGAAATATGTGCCGGCTTTCTGGTCGATCTCAAAGACCTTGAGTGCCTGGATGATGATGA
>CAMYXF010000045.1 GCA_947303185.1 uncultured Clostridia bacterium
CCAAGGCTGGCAAGATCTATGTTGTAGCTAACGAGAAGAAGGCTTACGACGTTGATGGTAACGGTGTAGACCTCTTCTAATTTTAGTCAAACGATTAGAACAAATCAGGGTTGTCTCAAATGAGGCAACCCTTTTTGTTTGTCTGTGTTAAAATGAGTGCCGTGACAAATCAGAAACAGAAGAAGGAAAGATAATGCCGCTTCTTACACTTAACAACATTACGATGAATTACGGACAACGCCGCATATTGGACGGTGTTTCTTTCCGTGTGAATAAAGGCGACAGGATCGCATTCATCGGTGATAACGGAGCAGGCAAATCAACACTGTTCAAGATCATTAAGGGAGTACTTACTCCTGATGACGGTGAAGTAATTCTTCACGGTAATACGATCGCAGGTTATCTTTCTCAGAACATGGATGAACAGGATCTTTCCGGCGCTTCATTAAAACCTTCGAATCTTCTGGATCTTGAACTTAAGATCGAATCAGTATCAGGAAAGATCTCACGTGCATCAGAAGAAGAGACGGATACCACTGCATTGGTTGAAGAGTTATCAAAACTTCAGTCGCAGTATGAAGCTGCAGGCGGTTACGATTACGAATACAGACTTAAAGATGCGCTTGCAGGTTTAGGTCTTTCCAGTATTCACGACAGAGATGATTTTACTGATCTCTCAGGAGGAGAGAAGATGAGAGTCTGCCTTGCAAGACTTATCGTCGACAGACCTGACATCCTTCTCCTCGACGAGCCTACTAACCATCTCGACATGGAAGCTGTAGAATGGCTCGAGAAGTTCCTCTCATCTTATGGCGGAGCTGTTTTCGTAATCACTCACGACAGACATTTCATCGACCAGGTCGCTACAAAAGTAATCGAACTTGATGGCGGACACATCACCGAATACAAAGGCGGTTATACAGACTACAAAGAGCAGAAGGAACACTTCATCAAGTCGCAAAGCCTTGTAACCAAGGCACTTGAAGAAGAGCTTGCACATCAGCTCGATGTTAAGCAGACGATGCTCTCACACCGTAATATCAGCGGTTACCATCAGAGAGAAAAGATGGTAGCCAAGCTTGAAGACAAGCTTGAGGAAGCAAGGTCAAAGCTTCCTTCCGGCTATGCGAAAATGAGTTTTAACGCGCAGCCCCTTGAGCGTACGGGAAGATCTGACAGGATCATCCTTCAGGCAAAAGAGCTTGCGATGAAGTTTGAAGACAGCGAATCTAATCTTTTCGATGCTTTGTCATTTGAAGTTACCGCTGATGAAAAGCTGTTCCTTGCAGGTCCCAACGGATGCGGCAAGACAACTCTGTTAAAGCTTTTGTCAGGACATGCAGGAGAAAAACTTAAGGGTTCATCAGGAACCGTTCTCATCGGTTCGGCACAGTCAATGGGATACATGGAGCAGTTCGTTCCGTTCGATGATGAAGACTTAAGCTGTTTTGACGAACTCGTATCAAGAAGCGATATAGGAACTACTGAAGCAAGAAGCCTTCTTGCCAGATTCGGATTCAGGGGCGAAGATGCTTTCAAGAAGATATCGATGCTCTCAGGCGGTGAGAGATCGAGATTATATCTCTGCTGTCTGCTTAAAGAAAATCCGGATATCCTTTTCTTGGACGAGCCTACAAATCACCTGGATATCAATTCGAGAGAAATCCTGGAGGATGCCATTAAGGAATACAGCGGTGCCGTTGTATGCGTCAGCCACGACAGATTCTTCATTGATAAATGTGCAGATAAGATACTCGGCTTCAAAGATAAAAAGGCAGAGCTCTACGATTCATATTATTTCTACCGTAAGGCTGTTCTTGCTGATTCTTCAGCTGCGGTCGTTGTCGAAGAACCCAAGCAGGAAAATGAGAATACGGTTCGCAATGCCAACCGTGCGCAGGGAAGAAAAGAAGCTGCCAAGCGCCGTCAGAGAATATCTGATATAGAGAAAGAGACAACTAAGCTTGAAGCTGAACAGAAAGAACTTGAGGCCAAGTTCGGCGGTTCGTGCAGCAGTGAAGATCTTAAGCGTTACGAAGAGAATGCCAATAAACTTGCGGCACTTTACGACGAGTATTTCGAATTGAATGAGGATTAACGATTTATAATCTAATGCTTTTTTGAGTCTTAATAATATAGTAAAATAAACTATATTGTTCTCGGAGGTACACTCGTATGCCAATGACCATGACTCAGAAGATTCTTGCTGATCATGCAGGGCTGGACAGCGTTGCCCCCGGTGATCTTATCGAAGCTAAACTGGATTATGTCCTTGGTAATGACGTTACCACTCCGCCGGCGATAAAAGTTTTCGAGAAGCTCGGCGTAAAAGATGTCTTTGATAAAGACAGAGTGCTCATGATCCAGGATCACTTCACTCCGAATAAAGATATCAAATCAGCTGAACTCAATAAGACCATGCGCTGCTTTGCACGTGAGCATGAGATCACTCATTACTATGAACTCGGCCGTAAGGAGATGGGAATCGAACATGTCATCCTTCCTGATAACGGCATCGTGCTTCCGGGCGATCTTGTTATTGGCGCTGATTCACATACTTGTACATACGGTGCTCTCGGTTCATTCTCGACAGGCGTAGGATCTACCGATCTAGCATGCGCGATGGCAAGAGGCGTTACATGGTTTAAGATTCCTGAAGCTATCAGGGTAAACCTCACAGGAAATCTCAAAAAGTTCGTTACGGGCAAAGATCTTATCCTTAGCATCATCGGTAAGATCGGTGTTGACGGTGCGCTTTACAAGTCTCTGGAATTTGGCGGAGAAGGCATAAGGGCTCTTTCGATGGACGGAAGACTTACCGTATGCAACATGGCGATCGAGTGCGGCGCAAAGAACGGAATTTTCCCTGTAGATGACATCACGCTGAAGTATATTTCCAAAACAAATCCCGGCAGATTTGCAAAGAACGGATACAAGGTTTATACAGCTGATGAAGACGCTGAATACAGTCAGGTACTGGATATCAATCTTGATGACATTGACTTAACGGTTGCTCTTCCTCATCTGCCTTCAAACACGAAGAAAGCTTCTGAATGCACTGACATGAAGATCGACCAGGTCGTAATCGGCTCATGCACGAACGGAAGACTTGAAGATATAGAAGCTGCAGTCAGCATTCTTAAGGGACGTAAGGTCAATGAGAATGTCAGATGTATTGTTATTCCGGGCTCGCAGAAAGTATTTAGACAAGCTCTGGATAACGGATGGCTTAGAGATCTTGATGATGCCGGATGCGTTATCTCCACACCTACATGCGGACCTTGTCTGGGCGGCCACATGGGCGTTCTTGCCAAGGGCGAGAGATGTGTATCCACAACAAACAGAAACTTTGTCGGACGAATGGGCGATCCTGAATCCGAAGTTATATTGAGCGGTGTTCCCGTTGCAGCCGCATCCGCTGTTTTGGGACGTGTCGGAACACCGGATGAACTGTAAGGGAGGAGGATCTGCATGAAAGTCAGCGGAAAAGTTTTTAAGTACGGCGACAACATCGATACGGATGTCATTATTCCTGCAAGATATCTCACTTCTGCAGATCCCGAGCATCTTAAAGAACACTGCATGGAAGACATAGACCTTTCTTTTAAGGACCGTGTAAAGTCAGGCGATATCATGGTCGCAGGAAAGAATTTCGGATGCGGTTCTTCAAGAGAACATGCTCCCGTTGCGATAAAGGCAAGCGGAATATCCCTTGTCATTGCTGATGATTTTGCAAGGATCTTCTACCGCAATTCGATCAATGTAGGACTTCCGATTCTTGAGTGTCCGGAAGCAGCTCAGAAGATCAATGACGGTGATGAGGTCGAAGCAGACTTCGATACGGGAATCATTACTGATAAGACTACGGGCGAGAGCTTTGCTTCAAAGCCTTTCCCGGAGTTTATAAAGAACATTATGGCAAATGGAGGACTCGTAGGTTATACGGAGTCTGAACTAAAGGATTAAGGACAGAGAAGATGGGAAAAAAGTACAATATCGCAGTAATTCCCGGTGACGGAATCGGTCCTGAGATCACAACAGCTGCAATTGAAGTATTGGAGGCTGCTGCTTCCAGAAAAGATATTGAGATCTTCACAAAAGAACTCAAGGCTGGCGGAGCTGCAATTGATGCATTCGGAATTCCGCTTCCGCAGGAGACTATCGATTCTGCAAAGGAAAGTGATGCCGTACTTTTAGGCGCAGTCGGCGGCCCTAAGTGGGATAAAGTCGAGCCTGAGATAAGACCTGAAAAAGCGCTTCTCGGATTGAGATCAGGACTCGGCTTATATGCAAACATCAGACCCGTAATCGTTTTCGATGAGCTTAAGGATGCTTCACCTCTGAAGAACCCCGGACATATTGATTTCATTATCGTAAGAGAGCTTACGGGCGGAATCTATTTCGGCAAGAACGGTACGTATCAGAGTGGCGACAAGCTTCCTGACGGAACGGTTAAGGGCCAGGTCGCATTTGATACAGAGAGCTATTCTGAAGGCGAGATCAACAGGATATTGAAGATCGCATTCGAGCTTGCTATGAAGAGAAGAAAGAAGGTCACACTTGTTGATAAGGCCAACGTCCTTGTAACCAGCAGAATGTGGAGATCTTTGGCAAGCCAGATGAGTTCTGATTATCCCGAAGTCGAGTTTGAAACTCTTTATGTGGATAATGCCGCAATGCAGCTTATCGGCAGGCCTTCAAGCTTTGACGTTATCGTAACAAGCAATCTCTTCGGGGATATCTTATCCGATGAGGCAGGACAGATCGCAGGCTCCATCGGAATGCTTCCGTCTGCTTCGCTCGGTGCAAACGGCGTGCCCGGACTTTTCGAACCCATACACGGATCGGCACCCGACATCGCAGGTCAGGATAAGGCTAATCCTTTCGCAACGATGCTTTCCGTAGCGATGATGATGAGAACTCTGGGTGAAGATGAGATAGCATCTGAAATCGAGAA
Source organism: uncultured Clostridia bacterium (assembly GCA_947303185.1). Lineage (GTDB taxonomy): Bacteria > Bacillota > Clostridia > Saccharofermentanales > Saccharofermentanaceae > Saccharofermentans. The sequence goes on from CAMYXF010000045.1 coordinate 4,958, forward strand.
TGCCGTAAAGAAGACCCTTTCAAGCGGTTTTAGAACAAGTGACATAACCTTCGACGATGAAGGAAAAAATATAAAACTCGTCGGAACGAAAGAGATAACAAAAGCTGTTATCGACAATCTCTGACGATAAAGAAAAGAGGAATCAGCGATGGCAAAAAAGCTTGTCGCAGTAATCGACATCGGTTCGCTCACAGCGAGACTTAAGATATTTGAGATAGGTTCCAAGGGCAAGCCCAAGGAGATAGAGGCAGTCCGTAAGTTTATGGGACTCGGCACTAAATCCTACAGTTCCGGAATCATTCAGCCCGCACAGGTTGAAGAGCTCTGCAAGTGTCTTAAGATGTTTGACGAGAAGTGCAGGGAATACGGCGTTGCACGTGTATTCTGCGTAGCAACATCGGCTTTCAGAGATGCTTCAAACTCTGAAGTCGTAATCGAGAAGGTAAGGACCAGAACGGGTTTCAAGATCAAGGTCTTAGACAACTCGATGGAGCGTTATTATCAGACGCTGGCCGTACAGGCTATCTATCCTGATTTTGCGAAGATCATCTCATCAGGAACCATGATGCTGGATATCGGTTCAGGTTCCATCCAGGCTTCCGTTTACGATAAATCAGAATTCGTATTCAGCCAGAACCTTCTGCTCGGATCTTTAAGAATCGCAGGCATGCTCAATGACCTTCAGAGCAGGACCGCCCATTACGATGAGGTTATCCAGGAGTTCATCGGACAGGACCTTGATGACTATCACGCAATGGAACCCAAGGGAATCATCTATAAGAATCTCATAGCATTCTCAGGTGAGATGGGCTATATCAAGCAGCTTGCAGGATATGGCGCAATGTCTTCCGTTACGATCACAAAGGACGAATTCCTTAAGGTTTATAACTATCTTCTCAAGGTAAGACCTACCGATCTTACACTCGAAAAGAACATCCCTTCGATGATCGCCCCGTTGCTTCTGCCTACGGCTCTGACAGTCAAGAATATGCTTGATTATACGGGCGTTGATACTATCTGCATGCCGCATGCATCTTTGTCAGACGGAATCATTTACTACTATTGCGTTTACTCGCAGGGTCTTAAGACTGAGATTTCACCTGACAGTTATCTTATCTCTGCTTCCAGACATATCGCAAAGCGTTACCGTTCAAGCAAGAAGCATGTTGAATTTGTTGAGAAAACGGCGCTTCAGTTTTTCGATGAGACAAAGAAGATAAGCGGCCTTGGAAGCCGTGACAGACTGCTTTTGCAGGTTGCGGTAATCCTCCACGAGATAGGTAAGTTCGTTCACGCAAGAAACCACAGTGACGCTGCTTATTCAATCATCAAGAATACAAATCTGATGGGACTTGATCACGATGAGATCAATATGGTTGCCATGATCGTAAGACTTTATCCGAGAAACAAGCCTTACGACAGCTACTACTATTCGATACTTCCTTCAGACCAGAAGGTCATCGTGTCAAAGCTCGCATCCATTCTCAAGATCGCTGATGCAGTCGATGCTTCACACAAGGAGAAAGCTAAGAAAATCTCTTGCAAGATAAAGGATAACGAGTTTGTTATCACCTGTGATGCTTCCGAAGACATGTCCTTTGAGAAGTGGGCATTCGAGAACAGAAGTGTCATGTTTGAAGACGTTATGGGAATCAAGCCGGTTCTCAAGACCAGGAGGGAAGGCTAATGGCAGTTAAGAAGAGCGCAGCTTCGCGCAAGGCAAATACATCAACAGGCAAAGCGGGAACACCCGTAAAGATAACAGCAGCTAAGAAGCCTGCTGCTAAAAAGACTGAAACTAAGAAGGAGGCAGCGAAGAAGACAGAAGCAAAGAAGGCTCCTGCCAAAAAGCCGGCAGCAAAGAAAACTCCGGCCAAGAAGGCTGAACCGAAGAAGACTGCACCCAAGAAGTCATCTTCTTTCGTTGCTTCTCCCGAAGTTTTGGACAGCGGATATTCTGAAGCAACCGCTTCTTTCTTAAGCGGAAACGACTGCTTTTATAACCGTGAGCTTTCCTGGCTCGAATTCGATGACCGTATTCTTCACGAGGCAAGAGATTCCAAGAATCCGCTTCTTGAAAGACTTAACTTCCTTTCAATTACTGCATCGAATCTCGACGAATTCTATATCGTCAGAGTTGCTTCATTAAGAGACATGCAGAGTATCGATTTTGCAGAGCGTGACATCGCAGGTTTCTCGATCGATGAACAGCTCGAGAGGATCGATCAGAAGACAAGAAGAACAATGGCTCTCATGTATTCCACATACACAAGATCTCTTGTTCCGTCTCTTGCTCAGGAAAAGATCTTCCTGAAAAATTACGATGAATTAAGCGACCAGCTTAAGGCCATTGCGGATTCTTACTTTAAGGCGGTTCTTTATCCGATCCTTACGCCCATGGCTGTCGACTCTTCAAGACCGTTCCCGCTGATTTATAACCGCATGCTCAACATGTGCGTCATGCTCAAGAACGAGCCTAAGAATGTAAAGCTCCAGGAGAGAGCGACTTTCGGTCTTAAGAGCGATAAGGAAAAGAAATCCGTCAACGAAGAAAAATATATGTATGCGACTGTTCAGATCCCTACGGTCGTAAAGAGACTTTATCAGATCCCTACAGATGAAGGTGATATCTTCGTTCCTGTAGAGCAGATCATTAGAGCCAACACCGATATGCTCTTCGACGGCCAGACGGTTCTTGCAACTGCTTTCTACCGCGTAATGCGTAATGCCGACCTTGATATCGACGAGGACGAGGCAGAAGACCTTCTCAAGGAGATCGAGACACAGGTAAGACGCAGAAGATTCGGTGAGATCATAAGACTTGAAGTTCAGGATGATATCGATTCGGATCTTCTCCATTACATCGTTGATGAATTGGAAGTCGATGAAGCTGATATCTTCAGCGTTAACGGCCCTATCGACCTCACATTTCTTTCAAAGCTAACATCCGCATGCAAGGGCAAGCATCCTGAATTGTGCTACAAGGCCCACGATCCTGCCGAGGCGGCATCTTTCGACGGCCCTGTAAGCGAGCTTGATATTTTCGAGCAGATAAGAGAAAAAGACAGGATCGTTCACCATCCTTATGAGACGTTTGAACCTGTCCTTGAATTCGTAAAGCAGGCAGCAAGAGATCCCAATGTCCTTGCCATTAAGCAGACTCTCTACCGTGTATCCGATAGATCACCGATCATTGCATCGCTCCTTGAAGCTGCACAGAACGGTAAGCAGGTAATGGTACTTGTTGAGCTCAAGGCCAGATTCGATGAGGAGAACAACATCAACTGGGCAAAGAAACTCGAGAATGCCGGATGCCATGTTATCTACGGTCTTGTCGGCCTTAAGACACACAGTAAGATCACTCTTGTCGTTCGCAAGGAAGAGGACGGAATCAGAAGATATCTGCACCTTGCAACAGGTAACTATAACGATGTAACTGCCAAGATCTATACCGACCTTGGTCTGTTTACGGCTAACGAATCCTTCGGTGAGGATGCTTCCGAGTTCTTCAACATGCTCTCCGGATTCTCTATCCCGCAGTCCTGGAGAAGACTCATTCCCGCGCCTCTATGGATGAAGGATTATTTCATTGCCAGGATCAGGAGAGAGGCCGAAAATGCAAAGGCCGGAAAGCCTGCGCACATCATCGCAAAGATCAATTCGCTTGTTGACGAGACCGTCATCAAGGCTCTTTATACTGCTTCAAATGCAGGCGTTAAGATCGAACTTATCGTAAGAGGTATCTGCTGCTTAAGAGCAGGAATTCCGGGCATGAGCGAGAACATCACAGTCCGTTCGATCACAGGACGTTTCCTTGAGCATTCAAGAATCTTCTATTTCTATAACG
>CAMYXF010000046.1 GCA_947303185.1 uncultured Clostridia bacterium
ACAAACTATGTAAAAAAAGTTAGCAAAATTCGAATTTTCTGTTGAAATTTGAATTCAGATAACTTAAAATAGGCATAACTAAAAAGGAAAACTGTGCGGGGTATTCTCGCCGGGCTTATAATTAAAGTTATATCAGTACCATAATGAAGGAAGGTGCTTCTTATGATTAAAAGATTAGGTAAAGCTAAGAAGAAAAAGCAGGGTGCAATACTTGTAATCGTTGTACTCATTTTGGCTCTTGCAATGATCTTCATTTCAATGGCTATGCTTCTTACTAAGGCTACAAGAAACCGTCTCTATGAGAACGCAATGTCCAGCCAGGCTCGTCTGACTGTTACTTCTGCAGCCGAGGTTTTCCTTGAGGCTCTTCAGACTCAGGAAATTACCGATAAGCAGATGGACGGCTTCCTTTCAGAGTCACCTACGAAGGCCGACGGTCAGATGTACATGCTCCTCGATGGCGTTCCTGGAATGACCAAAGATCCTGATAACTGCACTGTTTTGAATATTTACTATCCTGATAAGACAAGTAAACCTAATGTAGTTTATTGTGATTTCACAACTACAATCGGCAGTCAGGTTGAGAATGTCAGAGTCGAGCTCAGCATCCAGCCTCAGGATGAGTCAAAGCCCAGTGACCGTTTCTCTAACCAGATCGACCAGTATCAGGCTGCAGGCGACTCAAGATTCTTCTTCGAAGGCGGTATTGGAGCTGTAAGAAATGCTGAAGTTACACCTACAGATAACACAGTCCTTCTGCGTAATGGTAACTCAACAACTACAGCATCAGGCGGTAAGTTCTATTCTGATATTGTATTTGCTGGTGATTCAGTTTGGAATGGTGACTCTGCAGGATATTATGGTGATATGATCTTCCTCGACAATTCATATGTTCAGAGCCAGAAGACACTCGACAAAGAATTTACTGGAAATGTATTCTTCTTGGGCGGCACTAATAAGCCTGGCTTCAAGCTTAATGCATCTACAAATGGCATGTGGGCTAACCTGTGGGGCAGTTTCAAACCCGCTAACATCGTCTTCGATGGAAGAACAGTTGTAGAAGACGACCATGAAGATAAGGTTAAAGGTGTTATCAGTGGTACAAATTGTTACTTTGTAGGCGTAAACACCGGTACTGTTACTGGCGTTGCAAAGTCTGATTCAGGCACAGCATTTGACGTTACTAATAAAAGCAACGGTGCTCTGACTGAAGCATTACAGAAGAAGTACGATACTGCAGTTGCTTATGACTATTCATCAACCGGTAATGTTTTCCCGACAGATATCGTTAGTGAAGTATTCATGAAGATGAATCCTGACGGACAGGTAATGGTCGCAGGTGAGAATACTCAGCTTAGCTATGATACTTTCTCTGCTGATGGAACAAAGGTTTATTATCATACTGCTAAGATTCCTGAAGGCGAAAAGTATGTTGTTAACCCGCTGACACAGTATTATCCGGATTATAAGAAGGATTCAGATAATAAGATCCTTGACGCTAATACAATCGTAATGTCCAGAACAGCAGCTGCAGGTAAGAATAGCTTGGGCTCTCTTGATGCTGCAGATGGTACAGACAGAATTATTAATCTTGCTCCCGGATATTACTATCTCACACCTGGCGTAAACGATGGCGGAAGAACGCTCAACGATAAGAATGATGACAGCTACGGAACAAAGCCTTATGTAATTGCGATTGACGGAAGCCGTGGTGGTGAGTACCGTTTCTACTTCCAGGCAGGCAAGACATTTGAATTGAATTGCTGCGTATTCGCTATCTACAATCCGAGCAATCTCGAACCTGTAATCTTCATTCTCGAACCCGGAGCAAAGGTAAACTGGGGTGGAATTGATAACAAGTGGGCTGATACTTCTGCTCTTTGTACAACAGGTATTATTTCCATTGATCGTGGTCTTGGATCAGCTTCTGATCTCGGAAGCTATATTCAGGGAACGAAAATGGATGTTGAGATTGACGGTGGTACTGACCAGTATGCATTCTCAAAGTACTATGACAGTAAAGTTAAGCCTAGTGCATATCTGTTTGGTTCTTCTTTCTCTGGCGGTAGTGAAACCAACATTGAATGGGGTGCAACCAACGCGATATTTGAGTGCTATATCGGAATGTATGGTGAGAACTCTTACCTTAGCACTAAGGATGGTAACTACAACGTATGGATCTACGGAAGAATCGAGACATATAACGTAGATAACTACAATACATCTTGCCACCACTACTACATGCCTTATTGTCCCGGCCCGGCAAACAATACAGAGCCTCTTCCGGACGAGAGACCTGCTGAGACAAAGTATAAGGTAGCAGCAATCACATACTACTATGGCACCGGTATCCCGGAGGGCACATAAGTAGGTTGACCGAAATCAAAACAAAACAAAATAAGGCTTCGAAAGAAGCCTTATTTTTTTGAATAGATTTAGAAAAATTATTCGAGGATCAGGATATCTGATAAGAAAAGAATATCTTCTGCAATGGAACTGAAAGACTGTATTGTAATCTTCGAATCCAGATCGCAACTGACCTGATACTTAGTTAAACTCTCATCATCAACTATTATCATTTCAGATTTCGATATTAATGTTTGGAAACTCCCGGACAAAGGATTGCTATTGTCCAGAAGCAAAGTTCCCTTATCGACCAGATAGATGATGAGGTTTTTATATTCGGAATTAGCCAGAACATTGAAAATTGTCTTAAGCATATCTCTTCCATGTTCTGAATCAGAAGAATAAAAGTCGTGTTTGATCAGAACATATTTGGAAGATGTATCCTCATCCGTTTTCTGCTGCATTACCTCTAAAACAACGTTATCGGAATACTGCTCAATAACCGGCTCAGAATACTCAAGACTGTTTTTTGGTTTGTTGTACATCAAAATCCCTCCTGTCAGAAGAAAGGAAGCGCATCGAACGCTGGATTGAGTCTTTGCTTGTACCCCAGGGTTTGTCTGTGTTCCTGTAATCAAATTTCAGAGTGAAATACTCAACATCTGATATCAGAGCATCGAAAGTTTTGGAGTTGTTATTATATAGAGCATCAACAAAGTCTGATGCTTCGTTTTGCGAGAGTTTTGCTGCCTGTCTGAGCAGCAGGGAAGTATGCGGAAGGCAATGGAACTCCGCATTCATGAATTTCTCCTTAAACTCATGATCGTGGGAAAACATCCAGCAGATGACCTCGATGTAGTGTCCCATTGCCTCATTAAGGTTGTCACATATGGGACAGCTGCCGATCCTTTTATCTATGAGGTCAGCAACAGAGTTAAGCTTCTGCTTATAATCCGAATTTCTTCCCTTAAGCAGACCTGCTTTAGCAGGGATCGAAGCCTTGATCTTAGGATCAAGTTCTTCGTGGAAATCCTTAAGATGGGTGTGCATGACAAGGCCAAGCCCCAAACGGTTAGTTACAGCCTGATTCAGCTTGCCCATATGAACAGGGCAGAATCCCGTCTTATTGGTGATCTTTCTCGTATCCGGTTCCATCAGTGAAGGTCCGAGATAGTATTCGAGATAATTATATTCAGCCTTGTCGCGGAGTCTGCATATCGGACAACCGCATGACTCGTTGTAGGCATCGTTAACAGGGATCATGTATATTTTTTCCATCAGGATTCCTCCGAATCTGTATTCCTTGGCATATGTATCAGGCGGCTGGCTCTGACATTAACGCTGTTCATGGTAATTGACGTAAATTCCTCGACAGCGCTTCCGACACGCTGCTGTGCTTTAACAAGCACCTTCTGGGCATCGTATCCATAGTAGAGAGCCAGATCAAGACTGATCATAACGCCGAATGTCTGTTTCTCGGTTTTGAATGAAGTTACTTCTGCAAATCCCGGCACATCTTTAAGAACTATCTTGATGAGGTCAAGAATTGCTTCATCAGATATTGAGTATGAACCCAGGGAAGAGAAGGTAGGTCTTACGACTGTTCTGTCTGAATCAGGTGCGAGAGGGGCGACGCCGCGCTCACGGTCAAACCTCTGTCTGAGTTTACTGAAAGGATCCGAGAAGTAACCTGAGAATTCGTGTTTGATTTCCATGCTCGGAACCGGGATGGTATGCATACCCTCATTCATACGGGTGTTGCGGGCCATTCGTCTCTCTTCTTCGGTAGAGACATCCTCGATCCTGATGAGCATGGCAGGTTTGTTAAGCCAGAGATTGGTAGTGATCTTTTCCAGCATCGAATCGGAAGTTCCGAGGATCATCAAGGCACGCGGCATGGATTCAACCAGCGCACGGCGCATTACGGATGATCTTGTCGGATCGACAAAGATGGCCTGTCTTACGGATTCCATTTTTGTCGGAGCCTTTTTGGCAGAGGTTCCGGCAACGATACGGCTTCCGTTAATGAGCAGTCCGTCATCGATTATGTAATGGATGTTGTTATCTCTGGCAACTTTAATGGCACGTGTACTCTTGCCCGTACCGGACGGACCGACAAATGCGATTACAGCTATATTGGAAAGGACCTCACGCGTCAACTGTTCGTTGGAGAGAACGAGCTCTATGCTTCGCTCAATACTCTGCGATGAATAATCAGAATTTGGATTATTCGTTGAAGCTCCCGAACGGTCAAAACGCTTTAGAGTACCGCGAAATTCAGACAAGAGAGTCTTTCGCGCTACAGGAGCGCTCTTGACTGAATTTTGTTCCTGTCTTGATTCTTCGCGGTTGTCCAAAACTTAATGTCCTTTAGCCGTTCCAGTTATGGAACACTTCCTGGATATCTTCGTTCTCATCCATCATGTCGAGCATCTTCTCGAGCTGTGCGATGGCATCGGGATCTGTAACTTCGGCTGTTGTCATTGCAACAGGACCGAGAGTTGAGTCTGCGATAACGTAGTTCTTGGCTTCAAGAGCATCTCTGACTTCGTAGTAGTCAGTAGTGGAAGTGGAGATGATGTAGAATTCGTCGTCGCTGTCAAAATCTGCAGCTCCGCAGTCGAGTGCATCACCCATAACCTGATCTTCATCCTCGTATTCTTCTTTTGAGATGAGGATCGTACCCTTCTCGTTGAAAAGGAAAGAGACGGAACCGTCTACACCGAGATTACCGCCGTTCTTATCGAAAATGTGTCTGAGATCAGCTGCTGTACGGTTACGGTTATTGGTAAGTGTCTTGACCATGATTGCGACACCTGCGGGACCATAACCCTCGTATGTGATCTCTTCATAATCATCGCCTTCGCCTGCTTCAGCAGCCTTCTTGATTGCACGGTTGATGTTGTCGTTGGGCATATTTGCAGCTTTTGCCTTGGCAACAACTACTTTCAGCCTGGAATTACTGTTGGGATCAGGACCGCCTGCCTTGACTGCTACTGCTATCTCTTTGGCAAATTTTGTGAATACAGCGCCCTTTGCTGCATCAGACGCTTCCTTCTTTCTGCGGATATTGCTCCATTTTGAATGACCTGACATTGGTGTTCCTCCAAGTTGAATTTCGTATTATAATAAAACCAATATATTATACAGTTTTTGCACTGATATATAAATAAGGCGAAGCGGTTTAAATCGTGTAATATTGCCGACATACGATTGTCAAATATATTTTTTGTGCAGATTGTCTTTTTACCTTGTTATTTATCTCATTCTGTTGTATAGTTCTAACATCTATGCTTGGGCGAAGTGCGCCTGTTTGTTTTGTGTGCATAACTTGAGTGTGAATTTTTATAGGATTGTCGGGAGGGTTCGATGAAGAGATTAGGTGATATTCTGGTCGAAAGTGGCTTCCTAAATGCTACCGAACTTGCAGAAGTACTTAGTGTTCAGAAGGAAACCGGTAAACGTCTTGGTGAGGTTATCGTAGAGAGCGGCTTGATGTCAGAGTTTGACATCTTAAGAGCGGTTTCAAGTCAGTACAATTATCCGATCATTGATCTTGCGGGTATTGATGTAGACCCCAAAGCTACTGCATTACTTACACAGAAGTTCTGCGAAGAGAACATTGTATTCCCGATAGGTTTTGATAATGACAATCTGGTCGTTGCTATCGATGACCCGATGAATATTACGATTGAGGACGAGTTGCAGTTCCAGACCGGATACCAGGTATCCCTGATGCTTGCAACACATTCATCAATCGTTGATGCTATTAAAGTTAATTATGGTAAAGAGAGCGCCAACAAGGCAGCTGAGGAACTTGGTGCAAGTTTCGAGCAGGACAGCCTTGATGAAAACTCAGAACTTTCTGAGGCAGTTAACAGTGCGCCGGTAGTTAAGCTCGTAAACTCCATGATCGATTACGCTATCAGAGCAGGCTCATCCGATATCCATATCGAGCCTCTTGAAGACCGCGTAAGAGTCCGTATCCGTATCGACGGTGTCATGCAGGAAGTAATGAGCAACCCGATTTCCGCAAAAGACGCCATCACAACAAGAATTAAGATTCTCGGCGGTATGAACATCGCAGAGAAGCGTATCCCGCAGGACGGCCGTATCACAACAGTCATCAACGGCGAGCCGGTCGACATGCGTGTATCCATCCTTCCTTGCGTTACAGGTGAAAAGACGGTTATCCGTATTCTTGCCAAGAACGACGCAAACCTTAACAGATCATATCTTGGTATCAGCGCCCGTAACAACGAGATGATCGACAGAATGATCAAGATTCCTCAGGGAATCATCCTTATTTCAGGTCCTACGGGTTCTGGTAAGACAACAACGCTTTATACTCTCCTTTCAGAGAAGAATACAGATGAAGTTAATATCATCACGATTGAGGACCCTGTAGAAATTAAGATCCCCGGATTGAACCAGGTACAGGTTAACTCAAAGGCAGGTATGACATTCGCCAGCGGTCTCAGATCCGTTTTGCGTCAGGACCCTGATATCTGTCTCGTCGGTGAGATCCGTGACGGTGAGACTGCTGAGATCGCTATGAGAGCTGCAATCACCGGACACTTGGTTTTCAGTACTATCCATACAAACGACGCGGTTTCTTCAATCAACCGTCTTATCGATATGGGCCTTGAGCCTTACATGGTTTCATCAGCCCTGGTCGGCGTTATCTCCCAGCGTCTTGTCCGCCGTATCTGCACAAACTGCAGAGAGTCTTTTGACCCGGATGAGTATGACAGAGAGTATCTCAGACTTGATGCCGGTCAGAAGTTATATCGTGGTAAGGGATGCACGGAATGCAACGAAAAGGGATATAAGGGACGTATTGCTATTCACGAGATTGTAACTATTACAAGAAAGATGAAGACTTTGCTTGAGAAGAGAGCAAGCGAAGACGAAATGCGCGTTCTTGCTGTCGAAGAAGGAACACAGATGCTCCAGGATTCGGCAAGAGACCTCGTACTTGAAGGTATTACGACGGTCGAAGAACTTAACAGAGTTGCTTACACGATTGACTGATAAGGAGGTTTTTTAACGTGGAAGGATTTAGTTTATCGATTGAATCAATCTTGGCTGAATCGGTAAAAATGGGGGCATCCGATACCCATATTACTGTAGGATTGCCGCCGATGATTCGTGTAGACGGTATGTTGATGCCGTTGGGAAATCAGCCGCTTACAGCTGCAGATACCGAGTATCTTTGCAAGTCGATGATCGACAAGTCAAGACAGCAGTATCTGAACGAGAGAGGTGAGATCGACTTCTCTTACATTGTTGAGAACTTCAGCCGTTTCAGATGTAATGTCTTCAAGCAGCGTGGTACTTATGCACTTGCTGCAAGAACGATTACAAATGAGATTCCTACATGTGAGCAGCTCGGTCTGCCTAACATTTTCAAGGAATTGGTTATGAAACCCCGTGGACTCATCCTTGTTACCGGCCCTACGGGTTCAGGTAAGTCAACAACACTTGCTGCTATGATCGGTCACGTTAACATGAGCAAGAAGTGTCACATCCTTACATTGGAGGAACCTATCGAGTATCTCCATATGCATGGTGAAGCAATGATCAACCAGAGAGAGGTTCACGAGGATACACTTTCATTCGCTAACGCACTCAGAGCTGCTCTCCGTGAAGACCCTGATATCATCCTCGTCGGAGAAATGCGTGACCTCGATACAATCAGTACCGCTATTACAGCAGCCGAGACGGGACACCTCGTTCTCTCAACACTCCATACGTCATCATCAGCTGATACAGTTAACCGTATCATCGACGTATATCCTCCGCACCAGCAGGATCAGATCAGAGTTCAGCTCGCTACTGTTCTTGTTGCAGTTATCTGTCAGACACTCGTACAGAGAATCGGCGGCGGAAGATGTGCTGCATTTGAGATTATGATCGCAAATGACGCTATCAGAAATAATATCCGTGAAGGTAAGACGTATCAGATAGACAGTGCTATCGCTACCAGCCTTCAGCAGGGAATGTGCCCTCTTGATTTCTATCTCGCAGAGCTTGTTAAGCGAAATATGATCACTAGAGACACTGCTCTTCAGAGATGCAGAATGCCTGAAGATCTTAAGCGCTTTATTAACAACTCAGGTCAGACACAGAGCCCGTTGTTCGGCGACTTGGAGTTTGCCTGATCCAAGCGGAATTAAAGAAAATTTTAATAAGGAGGGAAATATCAGATGGCTAATTTCAGATATCAGATTATCGATTCCAA
>CAMYXF010000047.1 GCA_947303185.1 uncultured Clostridia bacterium
CGTGGCTATGATATAATAACCATGTTCCAGTGATATCTGCTGGAGCAGGATATTAAAGCTATACAGTGTAGTTTTGGTATTACTGTGAAGTGGTGTCTCGTGAATTGAGCGATTAAGTGACAGGGGCCCGGAGTGATCCGGGCTCTTGGTACTTTTACGGAATATACCTGAAAGGGAATGATATATGGCTGTTGAAGTGTTAGTATAGATAATCATCAGGATAATAGACTAAGACAAATCGGGATTTATCTTAGAGATAATTGATGGACGAGAATTACCAGAATATATGACAATGAATAAGGGGAAGATATGTGGCTGATCATGGCGGCTTTGTCCGCGCTCTTTGCCGGACTTACGGCGATACTTGCGAAATGCGGGATCAAAAAGACTGATTCAGACGTGGCGACTGCTCTGCGGACGGTCGTTGTACTCCTTTTTGCCTGGATCATGGTGTTTATCGTTGGCTCTGCCGGAACGATCACGGAAATATCGGCAAAATCTATCATCTTCTTAATTCTGTCCGGCCTTGCGACAGGAGCCTCGTGGATCTGCTATTTTAAAGCCCTGTCCGTCGGCGATGTGAACAAGGTCGTTCCCGTCGATAAATCCAGCACGGTTCTGACAGTGCTTCTCGCAATCATCCTTTTCAGTGAGACAGAACATCTGGCGGTCAAGCTGATCGGTACTGCACTTCTTGCGGCAGGCGTGTTTCTGATGATCGAAAAGAAGAAAACTGAAGCAAAGGACACAAAGCGCACGTGGCTGCCCTACGCGATCGGTTCCGCTGTTTTTGCTGCCCTGACCTCTATTCTGGGAAAGATCGGCATAACGGATGTAGAATCAAATCTCGGGACGGCGATCCGTACAGGTGTTGTTCTTGTTATGGCTTGGCTGATCGTCTTCGTTAAAGGCAAAGGTGCTGAACTGAAAAATACTGATTCCAAAGAACTTGTATTCATAGCTCTGTCCGGGATTGCCACAGGCGCATCATGGCTCTGTTACTATTACTCCATACAGAACGGCGTCGTCAGCGTTGTCGTACCGATCGATAAGCTCAGCATTATCGTTTCCGTCGCTTTTTCCTATTTCGTATTCAAAGAAAAGTTGAGCAGAAAGGCGCTTGCCGGGTTGATTCTGATCGTTGTCGGCACTTTGGCGATGGCGATCTGGGCATAGGAAACAAATAACGGCAAATTCGAGTTTGTCGGGCTGAAGTTGGCGTGTTATATCCCAAATATAACCGACAAAGAAATAACATGATTACCAACCTTAAGTAGGGGTTACGTCGGGACACTATTTACGTCCTGTAACAGAAGCTCACTTTTCCTGTATATATCTCTACTTTTAAGGGTTGTGGCATTGATCTTGAAATACTTCTTATATTTCTTGGACTTGCCGCGCTTTACGCCCGTAAGCTTATATGTCACTTTACCCTGAGCGTTGCTGACGTTCATGACTTTTGCACGAGCAACAGTCTGCTTCTTTTTCTTCAGTTGCTTCGGTCGCAGACTCTTCAGGCTGCTGAACTGTCTCGTCCGCTAACACGATAGCCGGAACCATTCCGACGATCAGAGCCATGCTGACAGAAAACGCCAATAAACGCTTTAACATAATTATAGATCCCCCTTTAAGTCACACTACTGTGTACAGTAGCTAGATTATAGACCAGCTATTTTTTCAAATGGAATTAACGGCTTCCACTAAACTGTGACTGTTATTTATTGGAAAAGATCTAAAACTTAATTACCGCGGAGTTCGTCCAATGCATCAACGTACATGTGCTCGTCGGTCATTCCCTCTTCGCTTCTGAGCCTGAACGAATAAGCGATCTTTATGGTAATGCTCTTATCATCGACCGATATTATTGATTCTATCTGCTCTTTCAGCTTTTCGGCGACAGCTTTGATAGAATCGCGCGAATCGGCGTAAGTGACCACTGCCAATACCGAGTCGTTCGGTCTTGCGACAATGCCCGTATCGCCAACTTCATCGACTATCTCATCAACGATCCTCTGGAGAACACTGTCAGAGAATTCTTTGCCGTAATCTTTAAGGATACGGTCGCTCTTCGTGTTCTTTAACAGGATCAGTCCGTAATCCCTATTGAAGGAGTGATACTGATTGGAAAATTCCGAAATTGCTTTAATAAATGAGTATGTATTCTTTACGCCTGTAACTTCATCGACCTCGGGAGCCGTTCCGAACTCGCCGAGATTCTTTTTGGCTTCATCCATATCGATCAGGTAACCCATTATTCCGACTATCTCACCATCACGATAGACGGGAAACTTTGTAACAGCCGTGCTATGCGTAACCCCGTAGATTATGCACTCGCACGGTCTTACAAAAATACTGCTCCCGTGATTCAGGATATCATTTTCACTATCGTCGTATGCGCTGTCAGTCAAATGCCATTTCATGTCTTCGCCGCGTTTGCCGATTATCTCGTCCGCGGAATCAAGCCTGAAATAGTCAAGAAAAGCTTTGCTCGCACCGATGAACCTGCGTTCCTTGTCCTTCCAGAAGAACTTGATGTTCGATCCCCACAAAATGTTATACCAGAGCAGAGAATTCTCCTCGGAATTGATCATGTTTCCGACCGAAGCACCTTTCTCAAGGATGGTCTTTGATGAAACTTCGGACAAAGGCTTGATGCAATACAGAAATTCCTTACCGTTTGAACCGGGCTGCATAAGGATCGTGGCCGTCACCCAATGGAAGTTTCCTTCTTCGTCCTTGAACCTGAAAGCCTCCTCGATGAAACCGACCGGACTCTTCTTGATCCTGTCGCCGAAAGTCGAGAAATCCATGAATTCAATGTAGCGCGCTCTGTCATTGGGATGAATGCTCCTGTTTGCCATCATCTCAGTGGACTTGTGCATGTCCATCTTCTCAGGTCCCTGGAAGAACCTGAACTTGCCGAGTATCGGCGTAACCCTCTGCTCTTCGGGGCAAAACAGCAGAACTACCACAAAGAGATGGGAAAGCTCACGTAGCCTGTAATCCAGTTCCTCCGTCTTCTCCCGTTCCTTACTGACCGAGATGTTATAGATGGAAGCCTTGATCATGTGGCTTCCGTCATTCTCCGCAACTTCGCGTGCGACAAGTCTCAGATAATGTCCACCTGCGGAATAGTAAAATTCTTCCTGTTTCTTGGTCTTGGCCAAAAGCTCCGCAAAGGTACGATACGGGTTAAGGAGCGGGGATCCCGGCATATAGATCTTCCCGTCAGCTTCTATGTTACTCGGAAGCTCGTCAAAGATCTGCAGTTTGTATGCATCATTCATGAAGAGCGTTCTGAAGTCAGTTCCGTCATAGACTATGAGTTCAAGCGGTGCGTCAGTACTCCTAACATGGTATTCGGCACTGTCGTAGAAAGCAGTCCATTTGCGTGCCTCTGTCTTTATGCCTTTTCCGCTTACGTTGGCAAAAGCTTCTTCGAGTGGCAGCGGCTTTCCGTAAAAGTATCCCTGAAGTCTTCCGCAGCCGATCTCATGAAGGAAGTCTTTTTCTTCTTCCGTCTCAACGCCTTCCGCGAGCGTCTTGATCCCTATATCCTTAGCCATCGTAATAAGAGACTTCAAAATAGCCTTTGACTTGACGTTCATGGAAGAAAGGAAACTCATGTCAAGCTTGATGACGTCTACGTTGAAATCCTTGAGCAGGTTCAGTGATGAATACCCGCTTCCGAAATCGTCCATCCAGACGGCGAAACCTTTTTCGCGGAAGCCTTCGATCACTTCCTGCATGAAATCACCGTCGGTAATCATCATGCTCTCAGTGATCTCAACATGTATGTAATCACGCGGGATGTCGTACTTGTTTACTGCATTCTCGAGCACTTCGAGCATGTCGCAGGTCAGGAAATCGAGTCTTGAGAAATTTATGGATACCGGAACCATGTCCAGATCGGCTATTAGCCTGTCATGGATGTCACTGCAGACCTTCTCAATCATGAAGATGTCGAGTTTGTATATGAGTTCAGCCTCTTCAAGCGAAGTGATGAATTGTGCCGGAGAAAGAAATCCATATTCAGGATCTACCCAGCGCGCCAGCGACTCAAAGCCGCAAAGCTCGCCAGTGAGCGTTCGGATAACGGGTTGATAATAGACTTTGATCCAACCGTTGGCGATCGCATCGTCTATCCTGTTGACTACGTGTTGTTCCAGCATCCGACGGTACCCCAATTGTTTAATACCCTAATTATACCTACATCTCGGGGTGAAAGCAAAAATATTTAACAAATTGGCAGGGATGCGGATCCCGCTTAATCTAAACCATCGCCTTCTGTAGCCAAATTCAGGCCGACATAGCTTACAAAGTAATATTTTTCCTTAAGTTCTTCGGCGATCTTAAGGAGCTCTTCACACGTTAAGTCACGGTCGAATTCGATCTGGAAATCGCCTGAAAGCTTTAGGTATCCGACAACCTTGGCACCGATCTCATTACAGATCGCGTTCATCTTCTCCATGTCATTTGGAGTACCCAGCTTAAAGCTGACAAGCAGTTGATTCTTGACATAAACATAACCTGTCTTGGAATCTCTGACAATGTCGTCCTTACTTGCAGGTTTGTAGTAATTGTCTTTTTCAAAATCAGAATCAGAACCGCCTTTATCTTCATGTATCAGGTAATGCTTTCTCTCAGCACTGTTTGTGCATATGAGCGATACATATTTGCTGCCTGCAGAATTACGGATTTCAACTCTGAACGTGCATTCCTCATCGATCTTGTATTCAAAAAATGCCATCCCGCCTTTCTCCTTATCCAGCGGTTGGGAAGACGTCGGATTGCCGAATGTCTTTGTCAGTTCTTTTTCAAGCAATGAATAGTAATCCATCATTTCTTCTTTTGAAAAAGGTGACGGCTTCAATGAATTGTCAGTCTTTGAATTTGAGTTGACGCACTCCACCATATTATAATCATCAGTTAGTAGGATAATTAGCAGTTATATAGACGATAACAAATCGCAGTTTGTCGGGCTGAAGTGTTAGCGTGTTCAACCGGAAGATGAGCAGCGAATTCGTGAATTGTTTATAGAGATATGTGATAAAATGAAAACAGTGGCAAACGCAGGAGAAAATATGCAGAAGAACGAACAGGATAATTTTCCGAAAAAGGAAACAAATATAGCTGCCCGAGTCTTTGTGATAGTCATTGCCTCGTTCATATTTGCCGTAAATATCAAAACCTTTGTGCATACGGGCGGTTTGATTCCGGGAGGGGCAACAGGACTTACGCTCCTGATACAGGAGATTTTTGACAAATTCTTTTCCGTTAGTATCCCCTACACACCGGTAAATATACTTATCAATGCAATACCCATATATATAGGTTTCAAATTTATAGGTAAGAAATTCACCGCCCTGTCCTGTGTTGTCGTACTTCTTACCGGTATCCTGACAGATCTTATACCGTCATATACGCTGACCAAAGATATACTTCTGATATGTATCTTTGGCGGACTGATCAACGGCGTGGCCATCAGTTTGTGCCTTCTTGCTGACGCAACGAGCGGAGGAACAGATTTTGTTGCCATATATCTTTCTGAGAAAAACGGAATTGATTCTTTTAATGTTGTGCTAATAGTCAATGTAATCATCCTGACTATCGCCGGATTTTTGTTCTCATGGGATAAGGCTCTGTATTCCATCATTTTCCAGTATGTATCCACTATGACTATCCGTGTTCTATATAGAAAATACCAGCAATCGACAATATTTGTTGTCACGAAGGAACCGGTCCTTGTAACTGAGATCATATTTAATCGCTCACATCATGGCGCCACCATCATTGATGGAGAAGGATCTTATGAACACGATGAAAAGAAGGTTGTGTATTCAATAGTTTCGAGTAATGAGGTCAACAAGATTGTAACAGCAATAAGAGATGCGGAGCCGGACGCATTTATCAATGTATTCAAGTCCGAAAGAATCAGTGGGAGATTCTACAGAGTACCGAAGGATTAATGCTGTGAAATGTGGCAATATCGTTGATATGAAAATGTATGCACTTGTTAGAGAGTAATTCAAATTCGAATTAAGAGTGGTGATATCGGACGGGATTGACGACCTGTTTGAATTGCCCACCCTCTATCGCACAGCGCGCGAAGCGCTGGAGCTGATGATGGATCGCTGCTTTCACGGCGGAAATGTCTGCACGGTGGCGCAACTCCGCACGCCGCTTCTGCTGAAAGAATTGGAGGGGCGAAGCGACTTGATTGCAAAAGAAATCCGGGAGCTTGCCGCACACGATAAAAAAAAGGACACACAGTATTGCGAAACGCTTTATCATTATCTGACCTGCTGCCGATCTCTGAAGAAGACCTGCGATGCCCTTTTTACCCATCGAAATACGGTGCTTTACCGTATCCGCAGAATAGAGGACGATTTTGTCATTCCTTTGGATGAGCCCGCCGTACACGCCGATTTGCTGGTCGGCGTTTCGCTGCTGTTGTTTAAAGAGAAGGGACCGGATTTCTTTCTGCATACCATAGATAACAATGATAGAGAGGGACAATGATTTTGAAAGAAAACAGAAAACTGTTAAGAGAAATATTAAACGATATCCGCCATGATATGACCGATGAGGAAGTGCTGAATTTGTTGGCGGACAGCAAAATTTCGGTCAAGCCGGAAAGCAGAAAGGAAAAGTATACATTAGGACAGCGCGCCGCCGATACCATTGCAAAATTTGCCGGCAGTTGGGCATTCATCTTCTCCTTTACAGGAGTGCTTGTTCTTTGGATGGTCGTCAATGTCATTCTGGCAGCTAAAGCGTTTGACCCGTATCCTTTCATTTTGCTGAATCTGGTTCTCTCCTGCGTGGCGGCAATTCAGGCGCCCCTTATTATGATGAGCCAGAACCGGCAGGAGGAAAAGGATCGCCAAAGAGCCGAAAACGATTACAAGGTCAACCTGAAAACTGAAATTATGATCGAGGATCTGTACGACAAGGTAAACGCGATCCTCGCCAAGCAGTCGGCACTGGAAAAGCAATTACGGGCGGAAAGCAAAAAGAGTGAGAAAAAGGATAGTTGTACTGATGAAAAAGATTAAGTAAGAAAATGGGTGCGATTTGTTTTCACCTGTTCCGGTAAGTGTTGCACTGCTTGTTTTCGACGTCACAACTGTCATGCTAAAAACGGTATTCCAATCAAACTATCCACCTCGATATGTGGATAGTTAGAGGTCAAAAAAGCGTGATTTTAAGCCGTTTTTCGAGCATAAACTTTGAGGGGCAAGGTGTTCTACCTTGCCCCTCAATTTTGCGTCTGAAAGAGTTACAGGCTCATTTTTGCAGCTTTATCATTACCTCGTCTATAAGGTCTGTATATCTGCCCTGTGCCAGCAGCTTATTGCGGTACGCAAGCAGGGCATTAAAAACATACCGTCTTTCTTCTGCCGTCAAATAAAGGTGGTATTTCTTCTTTCTCATACGAAGATCACCTCTGCATTGACGGTTTCCGTAACCGCCGCCCACAGGGCATTCATTCTCTGCACCCATTCCATTTGATTGTCGGCTTTCAGCGTTTCGGTAATGCCCTCACACTCCACCCGCTGCTTCATAAGACGGTCAAACAGCTCCTGCGCCTGTTCCTCAACATCGGCAAGATAGGATTGCAGCTTGCCGCTTGTCAAAAGGCTGGTATAAAACGCCTTTTTATGCTCACGGATATACTGCAAATGCCGCTGCCCCCATACGCCGATAGACCGTTCTGCTTTTTCGGCTGGTAATTCCAAGCAGGGGATATAATAATCGCCCCGCTGCTCATACCAAAGACCGATTTGCTCGTTATAGATGTACTGTTCCATTTTGTAATCCTCC
>CAMYXF010000048.1 GCA_947303185.1 uncultured Clostridia bacterium
GTGAAAAGAAGAGTAAAATGGATGCAGTCAGTGTTTGATTGTTAGTCAGACAAATTGGCAGCATAATAAACAAACACCAATAGATAAATCGTGATATAATTTTATTATTCGGGATGTCTCCCGGATTGGGAATTGCATTGACTGCTTTTTGTTTTGGGGATAGATATGAGAAAAGCAACAAACATAATCAGCATAGTTCTGATATTGCTGTATATTGCATTTTTAGTGATCGGATGGAGCAGCTTTCCTTCAGAGCTGCCTACTCATTTTAATGCTTCCGGGGTCGCAGACAATTTTGGGCCTAAGAGTTCGCTTCTTATTGATCCGGCAGCAATGATCGGATTATTTCTGCTTTTGGCTGTCGTAGAGACTTTCCCTAAGATATGGAATATACCGGCTGAGGTAATAGAAGATAATGAAGAAAACGTGTTGAAAACTTGTTATATGATGTTTGGCATTCTTAAGATAGCAATAATACTTATTTGTGCTTTTGCCGGTTTTATGTGTATATACTCTGGATTTCCGTCATGGCCCATGTATTTTATGATCGGGGTAATATTATTAACAATAGTGATAAGTGTTATCAAGATATATGGAAACAAATTGGTTTGAATAATTAACAGTAAAATGGACTAAGGTGAGATAATAGGTATGAGGAAAATAGTTTCAACTTTATTGTGTATGATGTTGATTTTGGCCATGTGTTCTTGTTCATTTGGAACAAGGAATTCTTCATCTGACTCGAAGACACAATATGGCAGTTTTACAGTAGACAAGTCTTCCAGTTATGACGGAAAGTATTATGCTCTTATATCTGAAGACGAGCAGATGATCGTTATAACCCTCTATTCCAGCGATGATAATGAGATATTCAGTTTTGAACCATGCAGAAAGTCTGATTTTTGGGGCATCTGCTGGGAAACTGATAGTTATAACTTGTGGATTCAGTCAGGAGATATAGGAATAAAATGTTATGGTATGGTTGATGATGTTTGGAGTATCAATGATGATGCAGTAAGACCTGATTACATAATCAGTAAATACGATAAGTAAATCATCAGCAAAACCAATTTGGGAAATAAGGATATGTGGAAAAGAAAGATAACTACTATTGCATTGGTTATGACCATGTTCCTGTGTACAGGCTGTCTGAAAGGTCTTATATATAAACGCTCCGGGGATCTAGTGGACGATCTGTATCAGAATCACTACAGACCCGAGATCGCTAGTGAAATTGCAGAAGAAATCATTGCCGAAGTGTTTCAAGCTGCCAGAGAAGCAGATTTCAGTCGTGTCGAGGTGCTGTTTTCTAATTATGCTCGAGAAAACACGCCTGATCTGGAAGAACAGTTTAATCAATTCTGTGAGTTTTGCTCTTTTGAAGCCAGTGATTTAAAAGGGACAGTGGACCTGACAGAAACTTCTAACTATTCAGGGCATTATCTAATGTATCTAATAGGATACGAGTTCAAACTGGAAGGTGATGACACAAAATATCTTCTGCATATAGGATGGGTCGCGGATAATGTAAATGACACATCACAGATTGGAATACAATATGTTGAGGTGCTCCGTTATGAAGATGCCAACCCGGGTGAGTACTGGGGATATGGTAATAATACCGGTTTTAATGTGATAACCAATAAAGAAGTATAATAATCATAATAGGACGGTTTAATCAGGAATAAGATATACCAATGTTCTTTATTACAACTACCAAATAAAGAGTATTTTTATCAAATTGAACCGATCAAAAGCAGCGGTACGATCAATAACAGCAGGATAATACCGATTACCAGGGTTAGTATAATGAGTAACAGATTCTTTTTGAGCTTCATCTTAAGCTTTCGCTGAAGTGTCTGAAGACGGTTTGATGTGTATATCAGACTTGAGGCCAGGGCGGCGTAGACAGCGACGAGTGATAATGAAGCTATCAGATTGATTATGATACTATCCGGATTACCGAAGACTCTAAGGCAAAGATAAGTAATAATGCCTATGATTCCCGCAATAGCATACAGTCTTGTCTTGACTGCGAGTTTTTCTTTGTCCTTGTCAGCATATTCGGCAATATCTTTGATAGATGAACTGCCAGCCGGAAGGGCATTGCTTCTTTCGCCGTTCAGAATCTCTCTGACATCCAGATCATAGTAATCGGCTATCTCGACGAGAATGCTGATGTCGGGCATATTGCTTCCGGTCTCCCACCTGGAGACTGTCCGGGCTGACACGTTAAAGACGTCTGCCAGTTGTTCCTGAGTCAGATTTTTCTCTTTGCGAAGTTCCCGGAGAAAATTTCCGATTTTGATAGTGTCCATATTATTCCCTCAAATCTGTTTTCGGAGGTATTTTATCACAATTCCCCAAATGTGCCTAAAACAATGGGTTTCTCCGGACCGGACAAGCTTGTCCGGCTGCAGATAACCCTCTTCCGTCGCATTGTGTCGTGTAATCATACGGGACGTTTTGCTAGTCTTCGGTCATCAAACAACAAGGAGATGACACAAATGAACACAAAACAAACAATGAAGAAGATATTATCGATCATTACTGCACTCTTTATAGGAAATTTTCTTTTTATAATCATCAGTTTATCGTTCAAGACACAGCTAATGGCCCTGATTCCCAATCCGAATATCCATTCGTTTGTTGCACAGGTTATAACGGCTTTGCTGGCTACTGTCAGTGTATTAATGTTCCATAAGACAAATATCTATAAGTTCAACGGCAAAGTATTGAAAGAAGGTTTCTTTACGGGATTGCCGCTGATAATAACATATATGGTGCTCCTGCTCGGCTCTCTTACGGACCTTCCGGGCAAACAGCTCATCCCGGCAATCGAGATCGTTTGCGTAGTTCTTGAATGGTTCCTGATCGGAATAGCAGAAGAGAGCGTTTTCAGAGGTGTAGTATACGAACTTTGTTCAGACATCTTCGGTTCTTCATCCCGAAAGGGCGTATATCTGACGATCCTTGTTTCTTCCGTTATTTTCGGTCTTTGCCATCTTACAAACCTCATGGCTCCCGGAATCTCCGTCAAGGCAGTAGTAGTCCAGGTAGTTTCCGCAATGGCTCTTGGTCTGCTCCTGGCAGCGATCAAGTACAGATCCGGCGGAAGCATCTGGCCTATGGTTTTCATCCATGCGCTCATTGACGGTTCAAGCTTCATAAGCGGCGGCATGCTCTGGGGAGGAACACAAGTCAGCTCGATCAATGACCTAAAGCTCAGCAGTCTCCTTATGATTCCCATCTTTATTGGAATCGCAGTATTTATCATGAGAAAGGAAAAGACACCGGAATTGAAATAATACAATCTGAGAGGTGTCAGAGTAAGAATGTTATAATGAACTCATTCAGGGATATCCTTGGATGAGTTTATTATATCAAAGTGAATTATCATGGATTCATCAAAATCAAGAAAGAGTTGATTAGTACAATTATTCTAAAAGAAAGTTAACGTAATGGTCGATTAAATCAGCAGTATAAGTAACCGATATAAGGATACAATGAATAATCTGCTATTCTCGTAGGGCCGTTCAAGAGTATTAAACATTTCGGTTGAGTAAGTTTCATGAAAAAGCCCATCAAGATCAAGGTCTTGGTGGGCTGAAGTGCTTTATTTTATTGAGTTTGCAGAGACCCCTTCACTGAACGGTTTCTTAGCGGTCTTTTCTCTTGATAAGGAAATAGAGAATTACGCAGCCTGTAACCAATATGACTGTTACAGGGATACCGCCTTCCAGGCCGAAGACCCCGCCGTTGATGATAGACATGTTCTCATTGGCATTCATCTTGAAGATTGACGGAATAGGAATGCCGCTTACAGGCACGCCGATGACATTTCCCTGTACGAAATTCCATACCGTGTGGAATCCGGCACATAGCCAGATGTTTTCGCTGTACAGGAACATCAGTGAAGCAAACACACCGAAAAGGAACAGATTAATCAGTGCCAAAAAGGAAATGCCTGAAGGATTAAAAGCATGGAGCAGCGCAAAAAGGATGCTGCTTGCAATAACTGCTGTCTTTACGGAATAACGTCTGGTGATATGTGCAATAAGATAACCTCTGCACATTACTTCTTCGGCCAGTCCCTGTATTACGAATCCCACGGCAAACAGAATCAGGAGGGGAACATTTGCGGCATCATGTGTAAACACCATTGCCCCCGTTGCCTTGCATATCAGTGCCAGTACGAGCATGCTCAATGCCGCTCCTGCTCCGCCGGCCAGATAAGACACGGGCATATTTTTCCGGACGAATCCTAGAGATTGCAAGCTCAAGTTATCTTTGAATCTGGCATATAACACGAAAATCGCTATCATGAATATCTCAGATAACAGAAGGATCAAGATGCTGTTAGTGCTAAATATTTCAGACATTCCCAGACTGAAATTATAGCCGACACCCTCGGCCGTTTCTTCTTTAGTAAAATTCGTATGCACCAGGTACACTGTTATCAGGATCATTGACACCATCTGAGACGCAAAGAATAATCCGAACGCTTTGCTTATTGATGTGAATAGATTGTTATTCTTTATTTTTCCTTTTCCTGAAAATTTGAGTGTACTTTCACTCACCTCCCCCATGCCGGAGGAAGCTTCATAGATTTCTTTCATTTATATTGGCTCCTTAATTTGATTTCAGCCGTTCACTATTCCGCAGATTAGATAAACCGTACAGCTGACTACCGCAGGCAATATCACCAGGATCAGACCGATAGGTATCATGTCCTTTATCTTCCGGCCTTTTATAAGACTGATGATACCGTTCAGGATCAGGGCAACTCCGGGAATAACCGCTATCGTCGGAAACTCAAAATACATTCTTATCCCTTTTGAGTTCCAATCAATAGTAAAAAGGACCTGCAGAACAGACAGAAAAGCTGTTGTGGCGGCAAAAGTATAAAGAATAGTCTTCTGCCTCTCATTGATATCTTCTTTTGCTATGTGGATAACATCATTTACGACTGCATCCGTCTTTCCGGAATCAGTCTTTTCCGATGTCATTAATTCTGTTATGGAAACATTCAAAGCTTCAGCTAATTCTTCGATCGTATTAATGTCCGGAAAACCCAGACCTCTTTCCCATCTGCTGACAGCTTTGTCGGTCACGTGGATTTTTGCAGCCAGATCCCTTTGAGTCATATTAAGTTCTTTACGGCGATCAGCTACAAAGCAACCGAATTTGTTCGCATCCATTTATCTCACCTCCGACTGTACCTTAACCCCGTCCGTCTGATGGATTCAACCGATGCATCGTTTACTTCAGAAAACCCGTTGTTTTCAGGCACTCTACGCTCCGTTTACCCGTCAGGATCCAAGCCTGGATTCAGTATTATCCTTATACTGTGTTCATATTTGAAATCATTATACAAAAGAAAAGTACTCATCTAAAGAACCGTAAAAATCAGGAATATAACCGACTAAGCTCCCGAGATAATCGGGAGTTTTTAAATGCCAAAACACGAATAATAGGTTGAATTATAGCTATAATCTGACTATAATATCTAAGCAGGGAGGTGATTAATATGATGATCAGTACCGATACTTTAATATCAATAACGGAAGCAAATCAGAATTTCTCAAAGGTTGCCAGGCTTGTAGATGAGAAGGGTGCAGCTGTAATCATGAAGAATAATGCACCCAAGTATATTGTGATAGAGTTCAGTAAAATACCTGAAAGCGCAGAAGTAGCCGATAAAGCAGCCGTGTCTTTAGCAAAGAAGTTGATCAGTGACAAAAAGTAAACCTATATGAAAATTGTCGTCACATCGTCACAGTCGTCACAGAATAATGAGATCTGTCATTACGAGTAAAGAATAATAGCTTTAACAAATCTACTTTAGTGCGCGTTTCTATTCTTCCGCGCTACCGCTTGGATTGCCACCCACAACTTGAGAGGACGTTACCTCTCAAGTCGCGGCTGGCGGGATCAGGGTTTAAGTGTATGGAACGCAGGCTATGGCCCGCCTGCGCGGTTTTTCTTTTTGCTAAGCTTATAGGAGACTCACAGACGTTAGAAATGGATAGATAATGGAGAGAGAAGGCTGGGCACAGCTGTATAGTATGCATGCTCGAAAACTCGTACATATGTTCAAACTGATTAAATTGTCCCATTAATAGAACGAATACCGTATTAAAATGTTCTTGGGTTGCAAGTTGGATTGCAAAATTAACACTGCATATATTGCGATTTGACTTATTTAGAAAGGAGGGCTGAAGGTGCATATACAGAAAAGGAAAGACTCTTATCGAATTATGGTAAGTGCTGGCTTTGATGATGGAGTCCGGAAATTCCGTACAGCTACATTCAAACCTCCTAAAGGATTAACTCCAAGACAGGAACAAAAGGCGGTCACTGAATTCGCTGAATCTTTTGAACGCAAGGTAAGAGGCGGAATTACTATAAATTATACGAATATGACGTTCAGGCGATTTTGCAATGAGTTATATTACAAAAACCATATAAATTCACTTAAACCCAAAACTGCGAGCGGTTATAAAATCGTAATTGAAAAGAGATTGATGCCGTATTTTGGAGATATGCTGATCAAGAATATTACTCCCTTAGATATCCGAGGATGGTTATCAAGTCTTGACCGTAGGGATGGTCGGGATGAAGAACTTTCTCGAAATACATCCGGCAGTTGGTTCCGTACTTTGTCAGCTATTCTTGGCAAAGCATACGAATGGGAAATCATAGATGAAAACCCTTGTAAGCGAATCAAGAGTCCAGCCAAATCTCATTCAGATGTTAACGCTCTGCAACTCGAAGATGTGCAGAAGATTATTACCAAGCTCCCTAAATACCATGATCAGCGAGCAAGAATGTTTATTTTGCTGGTATTGAATACGGGTATCCGGGAGGGAGAAGCTGCAGGTCTTGAATGGCAAGATATTGATTATGATAAGCACCTGATATCGATAACAAGGACATCTCAATATATTCCCGGAACGGGTATGATCGAAAGCACTCCCAAGAGCGTTTCGTCTGTTAGATCTATACCGATATCAGATAAGCTCATAGCTGAACTAAAAAAATATAAAAGATGGCAAGACAAAGAGATAGCTAAACTGGGAGAATTCTATCAAGGCAAAACAGGCGAAGAGGCAAGGTTGTTCACGACTTGGGAAGGTGCACCTGTGTTTGACAGTACTTTCAGAAGCTGGCTGAATAAGTTCTTGGCGTGGTGTGATGCGCCACATGTTTCTGTTCATGGATTAAGGCATACTTTTGCAAGTATATTGATAGCAAATGGTACAGATCCAAGAACAGCTGCAGCACTTTTAGGTCAGAGTTCACCTTCATTGGTTATGAATGTGTATGCAAATCCACAGAATGAAGCTAAGAAAAGAGCGATTGATAATCTTGATAGTATTTACGATCCCAAAAAGAAGAAAAAGAAGAAATCAGCAGAGTAATCAGCAGGTGAAAAATGGTAACAAAATGGTAACACCTGGCGCAAAAAGGTATAAAAATTTGCGTGAACATATGTTTGGGAAAAACCCGCAAACCCTTGATTTTATTGAGTTTCGCGAGAGGTAATGTGAACTTGCAGGAAGCAAAAACCGACATTTGTAATCAGCAGGTCGTGGGTTCGAGTCCCACAAATGGCTCCATAAGA
>CAMYXF010000049.1 GCA_947303185.1 uncultured Clostridia bacterium
ACCGGATACTCCCCTAAATAGCGGGCCTCAGCACAGGCTGCAATCAAGCACAAGGGCTGATAACGGAATAATATCAAGCTAAATGAAGAGGGTGTCTCAAAACTGAGATGCCCTCTTTTTATTTCTGAAAATACTCAGTATTAACGCTTTGGCATTTTGTACTTCGCACCCCGAAAATCGTGTCCTCAAGTATAAAATTTCCGGATTTTTATACTTGAGAGGGCATTTTTCGCGTGTTCAAGTATAAAACGTGCCTGGCATGGAACGCACAAAAACCAGAGAATGACGCAGTGTTTTGAAATGTTCTCATTATTATGTAACTGATATAATAAATAGTTGTATCGGTTCGAGTGATAACGGGGGATTGTAGAGTGAATAGAAAAATCTTATCAGTACTATTGGTGAGCTCCATTATGTTGTCGCTGGCAGGGTGTAAAAGCGATGCCGGTATTAACAAAAGAAATTTCCCGGACACTGTCTTTGCAGATTATGTAATGACTTTTGATTCCGATAACGACGGAAAACTAAGTCAGGCAGAATGCGAAGCTGTTGATTCAATGAGACTGGAAAATGTCAGTGATTTTAAAGGCCTGGAACTGTTTCCTAATATTTCTCATCTTGAGATAGCGAATTGTTATGTGTCGGATTTTGATTTTGGCAGTTTGCAAAGCCTTAAATACTTATATGTGATAGGTTCTAATCCGTTCAAAAAGATCGATCTGAGTAAAAACGATAATCTGGAAGAGTTCACTTATTATCAGAATAATAATGCCATCCTTGAGGAACTGATCCTGCCTCAAAGCAAGCCATTAAAGATGATTAGTTGCTCAAATACTCTTTTGAATGAGTTTGAGATTTCAGGATATGACTTACTTAACGAGATCTATTTCTGTTCTGGTCAGACAACCAGTCTGAAGATCGAGGATTGTCCCAGTCTTACGAAGCTGACCTGCTTCAGGAATCAGCTTAGCCAATTGAAGATCAGCGGTTGTCCGAATCTTTCCGAAATAGATTGCGCAAACAATGTATTAACGGAACTGGACCTGAGCGGGTGTTCAAATCTTACAAGTCTTTGCTGTTTAGATAACAAGCTTACCTCGTTGGATCTGATCTTCTGTCCTTCGATAATTCACCTGACCTGTGATGAGAATAACTTAACTTCGTTGGATCTGAGTGTTTGCCCTGAACTTGAGACATTGGGTTGTGATCACAATAATCTGACCGATCTTGATGTAAGCTGTTGTCCTAATCTTAAGTACCTCAACTGTATAGGTAACGGGTTGAAAAATCTTGTGATTGGAACGCAGAAAAACCTCACGACTGCGCTTGTTTACGAAAATGAATTGACGTCTGTCAATATCAGTGGGTGTCCCGCTCTTGGCTGGTTTATCTGCTCGGAAAACAAGATAACTTCTTTGGATATAAGCGGTTGTCCGGATTTAGTTGATCTGGCAACAAATTTTGAATCATCTACGGATAATAGATCTTATATTACATATGATGATCATGACGGTAATCGAAAACTTATGTATGACAGTGATGTCGAATTGATCAAGTAATGCGTTAGAATAAGCAAGCGCCCTCTCGTAGTGGTTATCATTGCCGATTTCTTTCTTCGAAAGAAGTTTTATCTCGAAAAAGACTCTGCAGCATCACCTGTAAAATGGGGAAGTATCATCAGCGTTGCAGCCGGTTCTCTGGTAGGAATCTTTGTTAAAGTGGGAATTGCCGGTATCAATTCCATGCTGGTCTTTATGCAGTTCTAATTACTTCCTGACATCGTTTACACACTGTTTTTTCTGCGTTTTAAGAGAGGTGATATAATTTTTCTATGGAAGGTAAGAAGAAACGGCAGAAGATTTCGATCATAAGTACGATCCACTATTTCAGACTGGTTTACAGGTCTGTTCTTTTCGTTCTGCTTCTGATCGAATACATTCTTTACCGTGTCAGCGGCAATGTATTCCCTGAACCCGGTATAGGCAAACAGACCTTGGTTTCTCTGCTCATCTGGATCGTCTTTGCCGTGGAGATGACCTTCAGGTTTTTCCCTTCGAAATATGAGAGCCCCGGATGCCAGAAGCAGTTTAAGCGCAATTACATTAAATCGGGAAGAACAGACATAAAGATCGCCGATAACAATGCTACGATTCTCGTTGCACTGATATGGGTAGTTTTCAATGCCGTATTCGGTGCGCTTTACATGCTCGATATTTTCGACAAGGGCATTATGTTCCTTCTCTGCCTCGCGTATTCAGTCTGTGACATGATATGCATACTGTTTTTCTGTCCGTTCCAATCCTGGCTTCTGAAGAACAAATGCTGCGGTTCCTGCAGAATATATAATTGGGATTATGCGATGATGTTTACTCCTTTGTTCTTTGTCAGAGGCATATTAACTTGGAGCCTTCTGTTCCTGGCTGTAGCTCTGCTCGTCAGATGGGAGATCACGTTCTTTAAATATCCCGAGCGTTTCTCCGAGAACACGAACAAATATCTTGAGTGCGCCAACTGCACGGAAAAACTCTGCGTTCATAAGAAGCAGCTTGGCCGTTTGGGAAAGCAGATAGAAGAATATACCGCAAAGAAACTCAGCAGACTGAAAAAAGAATAATGAAGAAATATAGTTTTGTTTTTATCCTGATCCAGATAGTGGCTGTAATCCTTGTCAGCTGGCTCATTGCAATGGGTTTAGGTTTTCTTGTGCGTAATGATAATATTCCCGTTTCAAGTCTTACACTCTGGCTCCCTATTTCGCTGCCTCTTTTTGCGCTGTTATACTTCTTTGGTTTATCCAATCTTATTACGGGAATGATCGCGAAAAAGACGATGGAAGAAAATTGCGAGGAGCAGCATTTCGGCAAGTCTTTTACGCATATCAACAAGGATCTGGGAACCGTGGGAACGATACTAAAGATCGATGAAGAAACAGGCAGACTTGCATATGTTTCTTACCAGAATCCTTTCAATTTTCAGATGGCAAATGCTGATGAACTTACTGATGTGATCTCAAGTTATAAGAGGGGTCCTTTAGATACGACAAGGTATATTTATTTCCAGTTCAGATACAAAGGAAAAAGAACGAGAGTGCCGACATATACGACCGGAAATAATATAATAGTTACATCGGGCGTTGCCCGTGAAGGCATTGCAAAAGCTGACAGATTAAGAGACATTATATTAGGATTTCAAAAGACCGGGGGGATAACAGAATGAGTGCCATAGAAAGATATGAAGTGAATGAGCAGTGGGCACATTCAGGTATCGTTAAAGCAGGTGATTACTGCTTCTTAAGTTATTGCGTAGGCAATATCGGAGGAACGATAGAAGAGCAGATAAACGGCGCTTTCGATAACATGGAAGAGCGTTTGGCGATGGTAGGATTAACGCTCGAAAACGTCGTTCAGATGGATTGTCTTTTCAGAGATGTATACAACATTCCGGTTATGGAAAAAGTGATCAAAGAAAGATTCAAAGGACACTATCCTGCAAGAAAATCCATCGAGACAAATTTCGCTCATGTTGGCGGATCTGACGGCCTGCATTTCCAGGTTGATGCCGTTGCATATTGCGGTTAAGAATAGTAACAGAGGATTCATTTATGTATCTTTATATCGCACACAGAAATCTGAAGATTCATTTTGCGCAGAACAACGTATGCGGCGGAAAGGTCGGATGATCATGGCTATTACAACAAAACAATTTCAGAAATTAACAGACATAAATCTCGTATGGGATTTTCTTGTTGACGTATATGAATACAAGAAAGAAAACGGTGTTGCTGCTCCTTTCTTTGAACATGCGATCAAGGCTTCGTGGATGGATTCATCTTATTCTTATCTCGACAGATTATGGTTTGACGGAGATAAGGTCGTTGCTTTTGTTTTCTACGAAGCTCCGGTAACGGATATCTATTTCAATGTCCGTCAGGGATATGAATTCCTTGCTGATGAGCTTATCGAATACGCAATGTCGACTATGCCGAACTTCGATAACAACCAGCAGCTGATCTTTTTCGCAGGTCAGGATTATCTCAAAGAAGCAGCGGCAAAACGCGGATTTAAACAGGTTTATGAATTCACAGACCGCATCTTGGATTTTGAGAATGAACTCAATTACGAACTGCCTGAAGGTTATCACTTTGTTGAAGGTGATATTGATGCGTTAAAGCTTTCAAAGCTTTGCTGGTACGGCTTCGGACACGGCGAGAATGGTGAGTTCAAAGATTACGATAAGTACGACGATTCGCTCGAGTGGACACCTGCAAAATCACATAAGGATGTTATAGGAGATTTCATGGCACCGTCCCCTCATTCGACACAGGAATATTCCGTTGTTATTGCAGATGAGAATGAAGAATACGTCTGCTTTTCCGGCATGTGGTGGATACCCGAAAATATGCTTGCGTACATGGAGCCTCTTTGCACATCTCCTGAGCACCGCCATAAGGGTCTGGCTGCCGCTGCGCTTACAAAACATTACCGCAGAATGAAAGCGTTAGGCGCCACACACATGACCGGTGGTGAGAATCCTTTTTATGAAAAGATCGGGTTTGGTGAAGGCTTTCACTGGACTTTCTGGAAAAGGCAAAATAATTAAGCGGCCAAAACCTTATCCAATACGAAGTTTTTTAAATCTTCAGAATGCTTAATGACATAGTCTTTGAGAGTGCTTCTGTCGAAACCTGACCTGACGGGCTCTGGAGTAATTTCGGTGTCATCATCAATAGATACAGGCCACTCGCTGACGATCTCGAGTTCTGCCATTATGAGTACATTGTCTTCGATATAAACCATGTTGTATATCGAGGCATCACAAACTCCGGGTTCCCAGCCTGCAAACCAGTTGTCGTCTTCTTCATCAATGCCTCTGTAGTCTTCATAACTCTCATACATATTCTTGTAAGCTCTTTTAGCCTGTGAAGATGAATCGAAAACTCTGAATCTTAGATGTTCACGGGCAGTGCTCTTTTCACCGGAATACCACACATCGAGATACTTTGAACCATTGTTGGGTTTATACTTTCTGACGTTCCATTTTGTATAAACCTTATATGCAGTTTCTCCGTAATCGAGGTCATATTCTGATACGTATTTTTTCTCAAACAGTTGAAAAGATTTGGATCCTGAATTTGCAAAGATAAGGGGAAGGGTAATGGATGCTCCCAACACCAGAACAAAGGCAGCTGAGCATAAAGCGATAATCAATCCGGTCTTTTTCTTCTTTTGCTGTTCCATAATGTGCCCTCCCGTATTTGTCTCTTTGACTTAAATACAGTTCAGTAATTATGTTTGTTGCGGAATAAACGATATTTTTTGTGAGCAGGCAAAACGCTCGCAGTTTATCAGGAATAATGTCAGACTTTGTCCGCTTGTTCATTCTGTTCAACGTGCTATTCTAAAAATGTTCAAGTTGCCAAGTAGGATTTAAGAACAGCCGGTCAAATCTTGGGGAGGATAAGATCATGGCAATATCTGAAAGCGTATCTTTGAAAAAGATCAGACGAAGGAAAAAGATGTCTGCAAAAGACAAGATCTTCTATGTGATCCTTTATACCTTTTTCCTGCTGTTCATAGTGGTAACTGTCTATCCTCTGATAAGAATACTCGCGATTTCTTTTAGTGAACGGATGGATTATATATTGACGAGGATTTATTACTACCCTCATTGGTCATCGAATAATTACAAGGAATTTTTCGATAACGATAATACCATCCAGGGCCTGATCATTTCTGTTTTAAGAGTGGTGATAGGAACCTTTACCGGCGTTATGTGCAGTTCCTTGCTCGCGTTTGTTCTAAGCCGCAAGAAGTTCATGTTCAAGAAGGGACTTTCTGTTTTCTGGACGATCACGATGTATGCCCAGGCAGGACTTGTTCCGACGATGGTGCTCTATAGAAAGATATATATGTGTCGGACTTTCTGGGTGTATATCATTCCGTGCCTGGTAAGCGTGCTGAACGTAATGATCATAAGAACTTACATGAAGAGCATTCCTGATTCGCTTGAGGAATCGGCTCAGCTTGAAGGCGCAGGTTACATGAGGATCTTCATAAGTATCATCATGCCATTATGCAAACCTGTATATGCCGCAACGGCTCTTTTCATGGCTGCTTATCATTGGAATTCATGGTTTGATACGCTTGTATATAACAGATTTGACCAGCAGTACACAACCATAATGTATGAACTGATGAAGAGGATAGTGAGTGACACTCTTATTAACGTGCAAACCTGTGCTCCTACCCGTTGTAACACTCCGGTAATTGCGGCGGGTTGTATCCTTACTGCTGTTCCGATGATCATAATTTATCCGTTTTTCCAAAAATGGTTCGTAACAGGACTTACGGTAGGGGGCATTAAGGAATGAAAAAGATAATAGCTGCCTTCATGACGGCAGTTATGGTGTTGGGAGTAACGTCCTGCAAGAAAAACATAAAGACGATAACTAATGTCGAAAACGAGATCTCACAACTTCAGAATGTTGAAGGAAACGTTTGGATAAATACAGATGAAGAATATGAGAACATGGTAAATGTTCTTCTTTATCAGGCTCAGGAAACTGATCTTTCCGGATCTCTCATCGTTGCAACTGATGATGAAGT
>CAMYXF010000050.1 GCA_947303185.1 uncultured Clostridia bacterium
CGAAAATAGTTTTCGGCGAGGACAGCGAAAAGAAATTGAAGTCTCTTTTATCGCAGCACAAAGTCAGTTCACTCCTATTGGTATACAGCGGAGACTTCATCAAAACACTCGGCATTTACGACGTCATCACCGATGCAGTAAAAGAACTCGGTATCAGGTTCTCGGAGAGCGGTGAAGTAGTACCCAATCCGTCCATCGAGCTTGTAAGAAAACTTGTCGCACAGGGCAAGGAAGACAAAGTTGATTTCGTTCTGGCAGTCGGCGGTGGAAGCTCCATCGACACTGCAAAGGCGATAGCTCTCGGTATACCGTACGATGGCGATGTCTGGGATTTCTTCGACAAGGGTGTTACTCCCGAGCAGGTCCTTGGAATCGGAGTAATCGCGACAACGGCATCGAGCGGTTCCGAGACGTCCAACTGCGCTATCCTCTCATACGGTGAGTGGAAGAAAGGTTTTGAAGATGACCGCATCATCCCCAAGTTCGCGATCATGAACCCGAAGTACACGGTAAACCTTCCTTCATATCAGACCTTCGTAGGAATTGCAGACGTGTTGTCACACCTTCTCGAAAGATACTTCTCTGACGAAAAGAATTCCGACACAACAGACTACCTTATCGAAGGTGCCGTAAGAGCATTGCTCGTAAACGCAGACAGACTTATAGAAGATCCTACAAACATCAACGCAAGAGCAGAGATACAGTGGCTCGCATCAGTAGCCCATAACAATTTCCTTGATGCCGGAAGATCGGCAGACTGGGGTTCACACCGTATCGAGCACGAACTCTCTGCACAATACAACATCACACACGGAGAAGGAATGGCGATCGTCTTCACGGCATGGACTAAGTATATTGCTGACATCAAGCCCTGGAGACTTGCACTCCTTGCAAGCAGAGTCTACGGCAAAGATCCGTACGACTATTCAGAGAAAGAACGCGCGCTTCTGTTATCTGAAGAATTGGAGAAGCTTTTTAAGAAACTCGGAATCAAGACTCATCTTTCCGAACTCGGAATCGATGACAAGGACTTCGAAGTAATGGCGAAGCGCGCAACAAAGGGCGGCAACGTCGGACACTATGTTCCGCTCGATTCACAAAAGATAGTAGAGATCTTAAAGATCGCACTATAAAAAATAACCGAGAGAAATAATTGCAAAAGGAGAAACACAAAATGGCTAGAATCAAACTTGTAGAACAGAACGAAGCAACAGGCGCAGAGAAGGAGCGCTACGACGAACTCGCAGGAAGAAACGCAGTAACAAACATGAAGAAGGGTCTTCTTAACGATGCTGCTACATACGATGCATATATGGCTTGGTACACATCATGGAAGCGCCTTGTTGAAGTAATCGGCGAGAAGGATGCTATCCTTTATGCTCACAAGATCTCAACAACAAATTCATGCCAGCTCTGCTCACTCTTCTTTATCAGCGACGTTAAGGGTCTTGGTCTGGATCCCGCTAACCTCGTTTACGATGAGAAGGAAACAGTACTTGCTGAACTCGCTGAACAGTATGTTAAGAATCCTACAGCAGTATCGGATGAACTTTTCGATAAGCTTAGAAAATTCTTCAACGATCAGGAGCTCGTTGTCATCGTCGGATTCGCAGGTCAGATGATCGCGACAAACAACTTCAACGCAGTATTCAAGATCGACGTAGATAAGCGTCTCCTTCCTTTGCTCGATGAGTTCAAGCCTGCAACTTGGAGAGAGAACATCAAGTAATTTATTACGACAATTCATCATCGAAAATCCGGCAAAAACTTAAATTGTTTTTAGGAGATTCAGAGAACTAAATATTTAGGCGGAATCGTTAGTTTTTAGCGATTCCGCCTTATATTTTTGTTTTCGAGCCGTTATAATAATTTTGCGTGTTTTTGCTTGGGGGTATGTATGGTTAAGCGTCTGTTTTTGATGATATGTTCACTGGCTTTGTGTGTAGCTTTGGCTTCATGCGCAACAGCAGAAATGTCTGCTGAGGCGAAGGCTGTAGTTGATGAAGCTACTGTTGAAGATACAACTGTAGAATCAGAGACTGTCTCTGAAGAAAATACAGAAGCATCAACTTCTGTAACAACCACTGAATATGTTGCTCATTCAGATACGCTTGTAGTAGTTTTCTCATGCACCGGAACCACCAAAGCAATCGCTGAACAGATCGTCTCCATGACCGGAGCAGATTTCTATGAGATACTTCCTTTCGAACCTTATACGGAAGAAGACATTGACTGGACTGATTCAAACAGCAGAAGTTCTATCGAACAGAACGATCCTAATTTCAGACCCCAGATAAGCGGCGATCCTATTTCACTTGAAGGATACTCCGTTATATTCATCGGTTACCCGATCTGGTTTTCACAGGCTCCGAGAATAATGGATACTTTTGTTGAGTGCTACGATTTCGGTGATGCAGTAGTCATTCCTTTCTGCACATCAGGCAGCAGCGGAATCGGTCAGAGCGCCGAGATTCTTGCTGCAAATGCAGGCAGCGGCAGATGGCTTGAAGGCCAGAGATTTGCGGCCGATGCAACCGAAGATGAGATCAGGGAATGGCTTAAAGGAATCACATTCTGATATGAATAATCCGTGGAAAGAAATTGATCTTGCAGACTACGAGAATCACATGAAGCTCGATACAGTCATGCAGCTTCAGACGATGAATTCCATGATGAAAAAACAGTTCGGAGATTATCCGGTTTCTTCTGCGATGGTGCTTGGCATCGCCGGCGGAAACGGACTTGAACACGTCAGCAAAGATAAGTATGAGACCGTCTATGGTGTCGACATAAATGAAGATTATCTCCGCGTTGTATCTGAGCGTTATGCTGATCTATCCGGTGTGCTTGAATGTCTTTGCATCGACCTCATTAACGATGCGGATAAGCTTCCTCATGCAGAACTTGTTATCGCAAATCTTCTTATCGAATATATAGGTTACGATGCTTTCAAAAACGCAGTAACGAAGATTGATCCAAAGTATGTTTCCTGTGTTATCCAGATCAATACTGATGAGAACCAATGGGTATCAGATTCTCCTTATCTTCATGCGTTCGACAGACTTGATGAAGTTCATCACCAGATGGAAGAGAATGCTTTGTCTGATGCCATGAAAGATATCGGATATTCTCTTATTTTGCAGAGCAGCGAGATGCTTCCCAACGGCAAGGCTCTCGTAAGACTCGATTACCAAAAGGTTTGAACTATCCCGATAAATGTGAGAGTATAACAGGCGATAAATCTTTAAGGAAAGAGTGTGGCCGGTGACTAAAGTTATTGTCGGAATGTCTGGCGGAGTTGACAGCGCTGTTGCAGCTTTACTTTTAAAGCAGCAGGGCTATGAAGTTATTGGCGTTACTCTCCGCACCTGGGGCTCTGAAGAAGAGGGCGACAGCAGGTGCTGCGAGATCGACGAGGCAAGACGCATCTGTGAGATCTTAGACATCAGATACCATCCGCATAACTGCACATCGCTTTTCAAGCAGAAGGTAGTTACTCCTTTTGTTGATGCTTACCTTGAAGGCCTTACACCCAATCCCTGCATCGAGTGCAACCGCCATGTTAAGTGGGCAAAGCTCATGGAGCTTGCCGATATTTTCGAAGCTGAGTATGTGGCGACAGGCCACTATGCGTTCATCGAGAAATTGCCCAACGGAAGATACTCTGTCCGCAAGGCTGCACACATCGCAAAAGACCAGACTTACATGCTCTATAAGCTTTCCCAGGAGCAGCTTTCACGCACGCTGATGCCTCTCGGAAAATACACCAAAGATGAAGTCAGAAAGATTGCCGAAGAAGCAGGACTTCCCTGTGCGCACAAAGAAGACTCTCAGGAGATCTGCTTCGTAACTGAGGGAAGATATTCCGATTTCATTTGCGAGAACACAGACAAGCCGATCCCGGCAGAAGGAAACTTCGTAGATGAAGACGGCAACGTTTTAGGTAAGCACAAAGGCATATACCAGTACACCGTAGGCCAGCGAAAAGGTCTCGGAATTGCACTCGGCTATCCTGCGTTCGTAACAAAGATCGATACGAAAAACAACACTGTCGTATTGGGCACTGAAGCTGCTCTTATGTGCGACACGTTCCTCTGCAGAGAAGTTAATTTCCTTGGCATTCCTGAGATGAATGCAGGCGATAAGGTTAGATGTCTTGCCAAGGCACGTTACCATCAGACAGAGCGCCCCGCAACTCTCGAGATGTTAGAAGACGGCCGCGTTAAGGTAACTCTCGACGAAGAGGTAAAGGGAGTATCACCCGGACAGTCTGCAGTGTTCTATGATGAAAACGGCTGCGTTGTCGGCGGCGGACTGATCGTCAGAGAATAAGTATAAACATGGATAAGAAGTTAGTAGATTTTTTGATTGCTGCAAAGAAGGCAACTTATGCAGGTAAGGGTGCCGAGACGGCATCTTCACGCGTTAAGTCACACGATCTTATATATAAAGACGGCGAATACATGTATTACGACACTTATCTCGGAGGAAATAAGTTTGCAGGTGAAGAAGCACTTTGGATATCAGAAGTCCCTTACTGGAGCATGAACTATACCGGCAGAGTAACAGGCGATAACTTCAGCGGTGATTTTCTTAAGGAAGCATTACTCCTCGTTCCTGAAGAAAAACCCTTCAGAGGACCTGATGAATATACCAACGGCGATTATACATATAAGTGCACCATTGACGGCGACTACGAATGGTTTCAGGGCAAAGAGATTATCACACTCAAAGGCAAAATGATCTATGAGTGTTATTTCCATGGCGGACTAATTGAATAAGTATAAACTTCGTACTGGCTGGTGAATCGCACCGAAATATATTACCAACTCCATATAATCTTGATAAAATAATAAGAGCGTTTGGAATACGTGATAGATTAATAATGGAGGAAAAATATATGGAAAACCAAAACTATAATGCACAGCAGCCGAATTATCAGCAGCAACAGCAGTATTATCAGCAGCCGGGCCAGCAGCAGTACGTATATGTTCAGCCTAACGATCCTGTTTATCTTGCTACTGCCAACGAGTATCTCAAGAACGCGATCATTTCCTGCTGTATCTCAGGCCTTCCCATAGGAAGCATCATTGCTATCTTCATGGCTAAAAAATACAGAAAGCAGCTTCTGGAATTCCTCGAGAAGGGCGGCCTTCACTCACCCAGAATCAAGGTCAGCTCCGCACTTCTCCGCGCAGGAATGTATAGCGGAATCGGATGCACGATCGTCTGGGGCATTTATTTGTTCTTCGTGATATTCTGGTTCGTCGCTATGATATTCGCTCTGGCTACGGGTTTGAATTTCTAATTTGATCACAAACACAAACGAAAAGGATGTCTCAAACAGGGGCATCCTTTTTTTGCAGCGTTGCGACCGACTAAATCTCTAAAATCGATGATTTAGTCGGTAAAAAAGAGCGTTTCACACACGTTGTTTCAACTTAAATACCGACTAAACTATCGAAAATTGAAGTTTAGTCGGTTGCTGACGGCCAAAACAGCTCCATAACATCGAAAAATAACCGACTAACTTGCAGAAAATAAAGTTTTAGTCGGTAGAAGAGGACTTTTCGCATCCGTATAAGCGAGAAAACTACCGACTAAATTGCGAAAAACAATGCTTTAGTCGGTACAAACAAAAAAGGCTGTCCCGCACTAAATCGGGACAGCCATTCATTAACCAATTAAAACTTCAAAATCAGATATATGTTCCCAGATAAGCGAACTCAGTAGGTTCAGCATCAAGTTCGCAGAGAAGCGAGATGACTTCTTCGGAATATGCGGATGCTTCGAAGTCAAGGTAGAACATGAATTCGAAGTCTCTTCCTGCGATGGGGCGTGACTCGATCTTAGTGAGGTTCAGTCCGAGTGCAGAGAACTTAGCGAGTGTATCTGCGAGTGCACCGGGTGTGTGGCCCAAAGCGAGCATTACAGATGTCTTTGATGCGCCGGGGAAGATCATGAGCTCTTTT
The DNA here is from genome assembly GCA_947303185.1 of uncultured Clostridia bacterium. Lineage (GTDB taxonomy): Bacteria > Bacillota > Clostridia > Saccharofermentanales > Saccharofermentanaceae > Saccharofermentans. The sequence goes on from CAMYXF010000050.1 coordinate 5,973, forward strand.
GTGATGCAGATGAATCTTGTGTAGTTGTTATCTGTGTTCTGGATGTCATCCTTGATTGCTTCCAATCCGTAGAGCTGCTGGCAGTCAGCAGAAGAGATGGCAGCGACGTCCTTACGGCCTGAATCGGCAACGCTCTTTGCGGCAACGGCTGTGTTCTCAACGATGTTGACCTTGATGTCCGGATGCTCTTTGAGGAACTTACTGCACTGGCCGATAGCCTGGTTGTGTGAATATACTTCACGGATGTCTTCGAATCTTGTGCCGTGGTTAGCGAGGAGCTTGTGGCTGATCCTTAACTTGTAATCTCTTACGATGTGGAATTTGTGGCCGACCATGAGGTCATAGACCTGGGTTACTGAGCCGAAAGAACTGTTTTCGATAGGGAGGATGCCGAACTTGCAAAGTCCGGATTCGACTGCCTGGAATACGC
>CAMYXF010000051.1 GCA_947303185.1 uncultured Clostridia bacterium
TCTTTACACGGATGATTTAATAACTTTGTCTTTGTAACTCTGCATAATACTGAATGCATCAAAGTAGGAGACACCATTTCTATTCCTATGAATGATCATTCTTTTGAATCTCGTGAAATTAAAGATATGTATCGTGATTGGAATAAATGGAAAAAAGGAAAAGGTTTATTTAACAAAATCGAAGCAGGCGAATGGGCTGAGTGTATAATAAACAATATTGATTCTGGAAGAATACATACGATCAATTCTTTTTATGATGATGATGACTTTGGTGATGGCGCTGTCAGAGCAGAAGAATAAAGCCACTAAAAAGCCACTTGCTGCTCCTGAAAAGCCATAGAACTGGTGGAATAGGAAGAAAAATACCACAAGATATTGTGATTTTCGGAACATACCGACCACAAGATATGGGAGTCTGCAAAGAACTCGAATAATTGCAAAACGCTGGAAACGCCCGTAAACAGGGCGTTTCAGTTTTTTAGGACAACAAAAAGACAACAGAAAACAGAACCCTGTTATTATAGGGACTGGTACATATCTGCTTTTCAAGGTTGCTTCTGCAGCTCAAAAACCATCAAGAGTTCTTTACCTGGATGAAATAATTATCTTGTCTGAGGGAGTAATTCCTTGGTATAGATAATCAGCAGCATTATGATCTAATATCCCGTTAACAAAACGAAACAATCTGTTATGAATCTGTGAAATCCATCCTTTCCGCTTTTCGCTGTGATAATATCCACTTATAAACTGCAGAGTAGGAGGATAAGACTATGTCAGAAGATAAAAGAGATATCAATCTTGATGAGTTAGAAAAAGTAAACGGTGGTTATATTGTTGATGGTTTTTTACGTCCTGACGGAACGATAGAAAATGTTACTACTCATACTTGTCCAGATTGTGGTGCAATATTCTATTCAGAAGGAGCACTTGATTGGCACGAGCAAACAGCACATGGGAATATGTTGATGTGATTGATTAATCATGCTATAAAGATTTTATCCAAGGTAAGTCCTTGGAGCGGAAAATCACGAATATAACATACTAAGGACTTGGAGAAGCAATAAACGAAAGCGAACTGGAAAAAGTTGTTGGAGGTTGCGCACCATCAGAAAACGACCAGGGAATCCCTACAGGCGAAATAATAATAGGTTAGGTTGCAAAATATAATTGAGAAAGGTAGGTATGCTATGAGTGATGAAAAGAAAGAATTAACAGACGAGGAAATGGGAAAAGTTGCTGGTGGAAAGATTTACTATGACGATAGCGAAGGAGGATATGTTGTATATAATGATGATGGTACTGTGGCCGGGAATTATAAGAATCAAGAAGAAGCAATGTTCCATGCCGTTGGAAAAGGAACATGTCCTTATTGCGGTAAAGTTTTAAGCTAGAATTAATGGGTCTTCTTTGATAATTATTTATATCAAGGAGGCCCATTTATAATAACTGTTTCATTTTGCAAAAAGCAAACCGAGAAAATATATAAGGACAACAAAAAGACAATAACAGGTTCAAAAACGTCCTAGAAACGATAGAATACGTGGATTTTTTATACAACATATTGTGTTTCTAAATAAGATATATCTCAACATACAGACACCAATAGAGAGCTTGAATAATGAAAAAACGCTGGAAATGCCCTAAAATAGGGCATTTCATTTTTTAAAGCCACCAAAAAGCCACTAAATTTTGAACTCATATATTTTGGGGATAGTAGCAGAACCATATTCAATTAACGGATCTGTAGCATAAAAAGATATCAAGAGAACTTTACCCGGATGATATAATTACCTTGTCTGAGGGAGTGATCCCTTAGTCAAGAAAATAATCAGGAAAGAAAACTATGAAAACAAGTGAAATGAAGTGGACTCGAGAGCCGTCGGTATACCTGATAAATGAGGATCGTATAGAGATAGTTACTGATCCGCATACTGATCTGTGGCAAAGAACCTATTATCATTTTCGCAATGACAACGCTCCTGTTATTCAATTGGAGACGGAAGAGAGATTTTTTTCTTTTATTGTAAAGACGGATTTCACCGACAGTCATCACCGTTTTGATCAATGCGGGATCGTTATGTATCTTGATTCGGATAACTGGCTTAAGGCTTCAGTTGAATACGAGAATGACGAGTTCCAGCATTTGGGTTCTGTGGTAACTAATAACGGTTATTCCGATTGGGCTACTACAGCCATCCCGTCTGATGTTAATAGAATGTGGTATAGATTCAGCCGGAGAGAAGAAGACTATTGTATCGAGTGTTCATATGATGGAAAGAGCTTTACTCAGATGAGAATCTGCCATATGTGGAAAGGCTCAGGAAAGATCCGATTCGGAATATATGCCTGCAGTCCGGAAGATTCAAGCTTTAAAGCAGTGTTTACTGACTTTATGATGACAGACTGTTTATGGAAAGCACATGACGGACAGAAACCGGATGAAATGTAAAATCAGCAGGACAAAATACAAAGGAGAAAAACTGTGCATCTGGATGGATTTGGACTATTTGTTGAAGATATGGCCGGTATGATCAGGTTCTACAGGGATGTGCTTGGCTTTGAGATTAAGGAAAACGAAGATACGTCTAATGTCTATCTTGTGAAAGACGGAACTTTATTTCTTCTGTACGGCCGTAAGGATTTTGAGAAGATGACCAGACGCAAATACGATTATTTGAAGGGACCTATCGGTCACTTTGAACTTGCTCTTTATGTGGATTCTTTTGAAGAAGTTGACAGTACGTTTAAGCGTGTGACTGAGAGTGGAGCCACGCCGATACTTGAACCGACTACAGAGCCATGGGGGCAGAGAACATGCTATATTGCAGATCCTGAAGGTAACCTGATAGAGATTGGCTCCTGGGATAAAACATATGAGGAAAAGGATCTGTAACAGAGGTTAGTCCGGATAATCAGCAGTATGGTGGGATAAGGATAAATGGATAACAGCAGAATAGAGAGTTTTATCAGAAAACAAAATGTGGCATTTATATGCTCTGTTGATGAGACAGGGTATCCCAATGTAAAAGCGATGCTCAAGCCGAGAAAGATCGACGGGTTACGTCAGTTCTATTTTTCGACAAACACTTCTTCTATGAGAGTAAAACAGTATATGAATAACCCGAATGCATGTATCTATTTCTATCATAAGGGACTGATCAAATACACGGGTGTAATGCTTAAGGGCACGATGGAAGTACTGACTGACCAAAAGACGAAAGACATGATCTGGCGCAAAGGCGACACGATGTTTTATAAGGGCGGTGTAACAGACCCTGATTACTGTGTTTTGAGATTTACTGCAGAAAGCGGAAGATACTACTGTGATCTTGAGACAGAAAGTTTTACGATAGAATAATAGCAGGATTAATCAGCAGTTTTTAAGTCTGTAAGGAATAAAATGAGCACAAGAACAAATTACGAGAAATGGTATGAAGGAGACACTTATTACTGGGGGCTGGAACCCGGGGACTTTCTTGAAGAATTAATAGGACTGTGTCCGCCTTCTGCTGATAAAAAGGTTCTGGACATAGGTTGCGGTGAAGGTAAAGATGCCGTGTACATGGCTCAGAAGGGCTACGACGTTACTGCATTTGATCTGACTGAGAAAGGTATCAGGAAGACATCCTCTTTGGCTAAGAAGAGAAACGTTAATATCAGAGCATATGTTGATGACATCAATACCTTCAGCACAGATGAACAGTTTGACATAATCTATTCAACGGGAACTGTTCAGTATCTTTTCGAGGAAAACAAAAAAGGTTTCTTTGATAAGATTAATAAGATCACAAAGAAGAACGGAATCGTTTATATCAATGTATTTGTAGAGAAGCCGTTCCTGGAATTACCTCCGGATTGGGATATGGAAGAGAAGATGTGGAAGTCAGGCGAGCTCTTCACATATTTTGCAGACTGGAAAGTTGAGCGCATTGATGAAGTGATCTTCGAAGATAACAGCGGTGGGATACCTCATTATCACTGCATGGATACCATTATCTGCAGAAAGATCTAATAAGATAACGAACCGGATAACTTCGGAATTTCATAATTGGACTACGGCGAAAAATGCATAGCTGGTTATATTCTCATCAGCATCTAATCGTACTTTACCCGGATGATATAATTATCTTGTCTGATGGAGTGATCCCTTAGTCAAGAGAATAATCAGTCAATGGAACTATTATCTGCAGGATGAATTCCGTGAAAACTGATAGTTAACAAAGTTTGTATTCCGAAGAGGCTTGTAATCTCTCTGAATTAGCATCTTTCCAACCCTTTCAGTCCCCTCAGAGTGTCAGATTTTAACAATCCTCAGTAACCGGGAATATTAAGAGAGCTGTCTCATTATGTTTTGAGACAACTCCCTTAAATGCAGATCGGTCTAAACTTATTTCTTCATAACCGGAATCCAGAGCGCGCTTCTGTAGTCAGCAGCTGCGGGATCTCCTTCGGCGTACCACTCGACAGTTGCATTGCCTGAGATCTCATAGTCGGGATTACCGGGAAGCCATTCTTTGAAGATCTTTGTGTTGACTGACTGCAAAGCTCCGGGACAAGGACCGGTGATATCGAATACTGCCCAGTCACAGTCAGGAAGCTCGTAAAGCACCATTCCTTCAGGAACATTACCGCCGTTATATCTTCCTGCGATAAGATATCTGAACTTTGTACCACCGATGTCATCAATGCAGATGCCGAACTCGCCGATATTGTTGTCACGTATTGTATTCTCGTAATCATCTACCGGCACTTTTCCGGCGTAGACATTTGAGAACTTTTCTGTTATCTCAGTCCAGAACTTAGGGATATCAGTATATGAAGTCTCGCTGTTAAAGATCTTCTGAAATCCGATGACCTTAAAGTTTTCCATTCTTGTAATTTTGTAATCCATTTTGTCTCCTCCTTGAATAGTCAGATTGATCTTTAAGGGAAGGAATGAATTGAACGGAGAGCCTGCTCGGACCTGTGAAGGCGTCACTCCGTGAAATCGCGAGAATGCCTTTGTAAAGCTTTCGGGTGTCTCATAACAGTAACGGTAAGCGATATCAATCACCGGATCTTCCGTGCTTCTCAGATCGAGCGCTGCCTGATACAATCTGCGGTTTCTTATATACTCGCAGACGTTATAACCTGTCATGAGTGAGAAGCCGCGCTGAAGAAAGATCGGAGAGATGAAAACCTTGCCGGCGACATCCTGTACACTGATGTCTTCTTTCAGGTTATCCTCGATAAAGCTTATTGCTGTTCTTATACCCGTAAGCCATTCCATGAGGCGTTCCTCCTTCCTTGATGATGTCAGTATAACTTCAGGAAACAGACATCTCCTGTCATTTCCGATCCGTTTTTGTCCGCCCGGGAGATGAGTGATCTATTCCTTTTTATATCACAAGAATTTTAATTCAGGAATTAAACTGACTAGGAATCTGTGTAGAATTAATCGCAATAATGCCGACAAAGCATAGTGCATAATTGAAACTGACAGAGCGCATGCTTTGTCAGTTTTGTTTTAAGAGAAACGTATAAAAAGACGTTAAATCGAACTGATTATAAGCATCGGTACGATCAATAACAGCAGAATAATACCAATTACCAATGTAGCAATGATGAATAACAGATTCTTCTTAAGCTTCATTTTCAATTTCCGCTGAAGTGTCTGAAGCCGGTTTGTCGTAAAAATAAGGCTTGAAGTCAAGGCGGCATAGACTGATATGAGTGCTATTGAGGCTATTATATTAATGATGATATTGTCAGGATTGCCGAAAGCCCTAAGACAAAGATAAGTAACAATGCCTATGATTCCTGCGATCGCGTAAAGTCTTGTTTTGGTTGCGAGTTTCTCTTTTTCCTTGTCGGCATATTCAGCAATATCTTTGATAGCGGAACTGTCAGCCTGGATTTTGTTGCTCCGTTCACCGTTCAGGATTTCTCTAACATCCAGATTATAGTAATCGGCAATCTCAACCAAGATGCTGATATCGGGCATGTTGCTTCCGGTCTCCCATCTGGAGACCGTGCGGGCAGAAACATTGAAGATGTCTGCCAGTTGTTCCTGAGTCAGATTTTTCTCTTTGCGAAGCTCCCGAAGAAAGTTACCTATCTTAATCGTGTCCATATTATTCCCTCAAATCTGTTTTCGGAGGTATTTTATCACAATTCCCC
>CAMYXF010000052.1 GCA_947303185.1 uncultured Clostridia bacterium
TTCCGCTGTTCAGATAACCGTTTGCCATAGTAAGCTCATAGAAGTCTGTGAGCATACTCATGTTGGTTCTGTCATTCCACATACCGTAATCCATAAGAATCCACCTCCGTAAGACGTTTAGTCTTAATTATGATTTTGCTATTTCTTTGATCGTTGTTGTAAGTCCTGCGATGCCCTGAAGATCTGAAGGGATGATGATCTTTGTGGATGCACCCTGTCCTACCTTCTCCAAAGCCTCAAGACCCTTGATGGCGATAAGTCCGTCATCGGCTCCGACGTCCTTAACCATCTGGAGACCCTTAGCTGTAGCTTCCTGTACTGCAAGGATAGCCTGAGCCTGACCTTCAGCTTCTCTTATTGCTGCCTGCTTCTTAGCTTCAGCTCTGAGGATTGCTGCTTCCTTTTCACCTTCAGCTACTCTGATTGCAGATTCCTTCTCACCTTCTGCGATGAGGATCTTTTCTCTCTTCTCACGCTCAGCCTTCATCTGCTTCTCCATCGCTGCCTGGATCTCCTTAGGCGGGATGATGTTCTTGAGCTCAACGCGGTTGACCTTGATTCCCCAAGGGTCTGTAGCTTCATCAAGGATCTCTCTCATTCTTGTGTTGATGATGTCTCTTGATGTGAGTGTCTGGTCGAGCTCCAAATCACCGATGATGTTACGGAGCGTTGTAGCTGAAAGATTCTCGATAGCTACGATAGGACGCTCGATTCCGTAAGTATAAAGCTTAGGATCTACGATCTGATAGAAAAGGACCGTATCGATCTGCATTGTAACGTTATCCTTTGTGATAACGGCCTGAGGTGCAAAGTCTGCAACCTTTTCCTTCAATGAGATCTTCTTTGCAACACGGTCGATGAAAGGAACCTTCATGTGGAAACCTGTCTCCCATGTTGTTCTGTATGTTCCCAGACGCTCGATGATGAAAGTTGTTGCCTGGGGAACGATCTTGATATTAGGCAGGATGAGCAAAAGAACAACGATGATTCCGATTGCTACTCCTACTACTCCGCCTGCTGAAATTGCTGCTACTGTAAACATAACTATTATCCTCCCTTGATTACGGTGCGACCTCGACTACGAGCTTAACACCTTCAATTGCTTTGACGGTAACCCTGATGCCTTCCGCGATATCCGCTTCTGCCTTGGCACTCCAGATCTGTCCGTCTACTTTTACCTGTCCCTTGCCCTCTGTATTGTTCAAAGGCACGATTACCACGCCTTCTCTTCCGATGAGTCTGTCGGCATTCGTACGCTGAACGTTCTTCTTGCGAAGAGATTCGAGCTTCGGCCTTACCCAGATCATGCAAAGGACAAAACAAACTATGGACACGATTGCCATCACTATCACCTGCGCCGGAACCGATGCTCCGCAGAGATCCATGATCATCGCAACTAAAGCGCCTATACCGAACCACAAAGTTGCAAGACCTGTTGTCACAGCTTCAATGATGAACATTACGACAGCAATGGCGAGCCATATAACCCACATGCTGACCATTTCTTTAATCCTCCCTTTTTAAATTAATGCGGGTATTCCGGCCCGCATTTCAATAATTATATCACCTTAGATATTTTTTATTAATATAAATAGGAGTCAATTGTCCCTTAATCAGGTAGGAAAACTTCTTCGAGCGTAAGCCCCTTAGCCGGCAGCGTTTTGCCTGCCATGCTGCGGTCGCAGTTAGCGATGATATCTTTCACTTCATCAGGCTCAATCTTGCCCTGTCCGACATAAAGCAGTGTGCCTGCGATTATGCGAACCATATTGTAGAGGAATGCCTCTCCGGATACTTCGATCTCGATCTGGCAGGGCTCTTCACCCTTCTCGAAAACCTTTACTCCGAAGAGCCTTCTTACGGTAGTCTTCTGTGATCCGCCGGTAGCGCAGAATGCCGCGAAATCATGCTCGCCTGCAAAGCATTCAGCAGCCTTCTGCATTTTCGCGATGTCAGGCTTGATCGGACAATAGTAAGCGTTGCGGTCGAGCAACGGGCTTCTTGTCGGCGAAGAATAGATGCGGTAAATGTATCTCTTGCCCTTGATGTCGAAACGCGCAGAGAAGTCGTCGCTTACGTAAAAAGACTTCTTCACTGCAACGTCATCAGGAAGCAGCGCATTCATCGCCAGCGGGAATTTATCTTCAGGAATAACAAACGGGACGTCCGCATGGCTCAGGTGGCATTTGGCATGTACACCTGCGTCAGTGCGTGAGCACCCCGTAAGTCTGATCTTTGTCTTATAAAGTTCTTCTAAAGCCTTTTCGATTACATCCTGAACAGCCCTTGCGTTCTCCTGTGACTGGAATCCCGCAAAATCAGTGCCGTCAAATTCAGTAATGAAGGCTATTCTCGGCATAGAAGATTACTTGCCGTTTTTACCGTCGTCAACGCAGGACTTACCCATCATGGCAGCGCCTACGATACCTGCATCGTTACCCATCTGGGCAAGCTCGATACGTGTCTTCGGAACTCCGGGTCCGAAGTAAGGACGGCTCATTGTCTTCTCACGCATAGGGATGAGGAGAGGATCGCCCTCGCCGCATACACCGCCGCCTACAACAAGAACCTCAGGCATGAATGTGTTGATCGCATTTGCAAGACCGTCTGCAAGATAGTCTGTATACTGGTCAACTACCTGCTCTGCAACCTTGTCGCCTTCACGCATTGCGATGAATGCGATACGGGCATTCCACTCGCCTTCCTGTTCCTTGACCTTGTTAAGGAGTGAATCAGGATTTGCCTCAGCAGCTTCTCTTGTCATTCTTGCGAGAGCTGAAGCAGAAGCATACTGCTCGAAGCAGCCCTTTCTGCCGCATCCGCACTGAACGCCGCCTGATACGAGAACGGTATGACCGAACTCGGAACCTGCCTGGTTAAAACCGGAGAAGATTCTTCCGTTGATGATAACGCCTGCGCCTACACCTGTTCCCAATGTGATGGTAACGGAATCCTTAGCGCCCTTGCCTGCACCTGCAACAGCCTCAGCCATTGCTGCACAGTTAGCGTCGTTATCGATATAAACAGGGAGGTCAACTACTTCCCTGATAAGCTTTCTCATGGGAGCTTTATTGAAAGGAAGGTTGCTGGAATAAACGAGCAATCCTTCGTCGTTGTCGGGTGTTCCGGGAGAACCGATACCGATGCATGCGATATCCTTTACTTCGAGACCTGCATCCTTAATGGCATCAACAGCAAGCTGTCCCATGTCGTGGATGATCTCTTCCATAGCTCTCTCAGCTCTTGTCTTGATAGACAACTTGTTAAGAAGCTTTCCTTCTCCGTCAACTATACCGGCCTTGATGTTGGTACCACCGAGGTCAATTCCGCAATAATAACTCATCTATATTCCAACCTTTCGATTATGTTTTACAACGAATGAATTCTATCACAGCGCGGAGCTTATCTCAAAGAGAAATCTATGACAACCACAAGCACTGCAAAGAGTGTGAACATGATTCCGCAAAGAACGTCTTTTGCCGTCAGATGCAAAGGATTGAGCTTGGTCCTTCCCTTGCCTCCCCTGTAGCATCTCGCGTCCATCGCGACAGCCAGTTCGTCAGCTCTTCTGAAGCTCGATACGAACAGCGGAATCAATACAGTGATGTATCCCTTTACCTTGTTGATAAAGCTTCCCGTATCGTAATCGGCACCTCTCGACTGCTGCGCTTTCATGATCTTGTCAGTCTCAGCTGCAAGAGTCGGGATGAATCTTAAAGCGATGGACATCATCATGGCCATCTCATGGACAGGGATCTTTATCAGTGACAACGGCGCGAAAAGCTTTTCCAGTGCGTCACTCATCTTCAAAGGCGTCGTCGTAAGCGTCAGGAGTATGCTCGTCGAGACGATAAGGAATATGAGTCTTACCGCCATGATAACCGCTTTGCCGATGCCGTAATCCGTTATCGTGATTATCTTCCATGAGAATAGTACATTACCCTGCTTGATCGTAAATATATTGATTACGAAGATAAACAGAGCCAGAGGGATCATGGGCTTTACTGTGGACCAGAGGATACCCGGAGTGATCTTTGCAAGGATCAGCTGGAGGATGATTATGCCTCCCAAAATGCCGATAGCAATGGGCTCCTTAATGATGAAAATCGCAACGAGATAAACCGCGTAAAGGATTGTCTTTACTCTCGGATCTGTCTCATGAAGAAATGAGTTTGCAGGATAGTATCTGCCGAGGCTTACCTTACTGAACATCGGCGCCTCCTGCTCTGCACACGCTTCTTACGACAGACTGTGCTTCCTTGTCAGGACTGAAGTTCATGCCTTCGAAAACAATGCCCGGGAATTCCTTTTTGAGGCTTTCCTGGAGAAGACCTGAGAATCTTGAAATTCTCGGTCTCTGGATTCCGAGTTCTTCTGCTCTTTCTTTTACGAACAGCTCTTTAGGAGTTCCGACGGCCTTTATCTTTCCGTGATCAATGAGGCAGATGCGGTCGCAGTTGACTGCTGCTTCATCCATGTTGTGTGATACGAGAATGATGGTCGTTCCGCTGTCACGGAGTTTCTTGATGATGGCAAACATCTCCTGTCTGCCTCTCGGGTCAAGACCGCTTGCAGGCTCATCAAGGACAAGGATTCCGGGCTTCATTGCAAGGACTCCTGCCATTGCGGCACGTCTCTTCTGACCGCCTGATAATTCGAACGGGCTTGAGTTAACCTCATCATTTGAAAGGCCTACCATGATGGCCGCGTCGTGTGCCATCTTGTGCATCTTGGCTTTCTCGATGCCCATCTTTTTGAGACCGTAACAGATATCCTTAAATACGGTTTCTTCAAAAAGCTGATACTCAGGATACTGGAAAACAAGACCGACATTCTGTCTTATCTTCATGGTATCTTTCTTGTTCCTGCATGACAGGTCGCCGTCTTTTGTATGTATGATTATGTCTCCGACAGATGGTCTGAAGATAGCATTCATGTGTGAGATGAGCGTTGTCTTACCGCAGCCGCTCTCACCTACGATGCCTAATACTTCTCCTCTTCTGATGTCGAGATTGATGTCTTCTATAGCTTTGACATCACTTCCGTCGTAGGTATAAGAAAGACCTTTTACGGACATGATGATGTCTTTATCGTCAGTGGTATTTGTATCTTCTGATACTTCCGGAGCTTTGATACCGGGCTTTTTAAGCATGGCTGTAAGAGCTGCGATAAGTGATTCGTCAGATCTTAAGTCTTCTTTTGTAAGTGTGCTTCCTGTAAGCTTTGCAATCTCAAATGCAAAGTTAAACTTAACCGGTCTTTTAAGTCCGTAATCCCAGAGCTTATCAGAGAGGAAGATCTCTTCAGGCTTGCCTTCCATAACTGCTTTGCCCTTGTTTACGATAACGAGCTTGTCGCATCTTAAAGCTTCGGTCATGTCGTGCGTGATGGTGATAAGGGTAAGTCCCTTTTCTACGCGCATCTTCTCAACGAGCGTGAGGAAATCGTCCCTGCTCGAAGGATCAAGCATTGCCGTAGCTTCATCAAGGATGAGGATGTCAGGCTGCATTGCAAGAGCGCCTGCAATGGCAAGCTTCTGCTTCTGGCCGCCTGATAAAGCGGTCGTCTCTCTGTGCCTGTATTCATAAAGACCGACATCTTTTAATGCCTGGTCTACTCTTTCTCTTAATTCGGGATTGGGTACGCCCAGATTCTCAGGTCCGAAAGCGACGTCTTCTTCTACTATCGTTCCTACGATCTGGTTATCGGGATTCTGGAATACGCAGCAGCAGTGAGCCCTTATGTCCCAGAAAAGATCATCGTTTGCTGCGTCCTTGCCGAAAATAACGACTTTGCCGCTGTCGGGAACTTCAAGAATGTCTATGATCTTTGCAAGTGTTGATTTGCCTGAACCGTTGCTTCCTAAGATAGCAGTATAAGAACCCTTTTCGATGGTGACGGATATACCGTCAAGAGCAAGTCTTGGCGCTTTTTCAGAGTCCTCTTCCGAAATGTCGTAAGAGAACTTTACGTCCTTGATAACTATGCTGTTCGGGTCCTCAGGCAACTTGTTAATCCCCACATTTAATCATTAGTAGCAACATTTTAAAGAGAACGGGGAAAGATGTAAACCTTTCCCCGTAACT
>CAMYXF010000053.1 GCA_947303185.1 uncultured Clostridia bacterium
GCCTTCTTCATGTTGGACTGGGGAACGTCAACTGTGGCGTGTCCTGCAGTACCGGCATTGCGGATTCTTGTAAGCATATCTGCGATTGCATCTGTAATCTGCATAATTCTTCCTCCTGTTAAATATGGACAGTTCTAATTCTTAAGAAAGAAAACTGTTACCAGCTTGCCTTTCTTACGCCCGGAATCTCTCCCTTGTATGCCAAATCACGGAAGCAGAGACGGCAAATGCCGTACTTACGGATATAGGCATGAGGTCTTCCGCAGATCTTGCAACGGTTATGCTGCTGTGTGGAAAACTTGGGTGTCCTCTGAGACTTAAGAATCATTGACTTCTTTGCCATGTGATATTCTCCTCCAAATTACTTGCGGAAAGGCATGCCCATGAGCTTCAGGAGCTCGAATGCCTCTTCGTCTGTTCCGGCAGTAGTAACAATGATGATGTCCATACCGCGAATCTTGTCAATCTTATCGTAGTCGATTTCAGGGAACATAAGCTGCTCCTTGATACCCATCGCATAGTTGCCGTGTCCGTCGAAGGAATTAGGACTGATTCCGCGGAAGTCACGTACACGGGGAAGAGCAAGGCTAACGAGCTTATCGAGGAAGTAATACATATTATCGCCTCTCAAAGTAACCTTGCATCCGATCTTCATGCCCTCTCTGAGCTTGAAGGCTGCGATTGACTTTGTGGATACCGTTGCTACAGGCTTCTGACCTGCAATGATGCCCATGTCGCGCATAGCGCTCTCAAGAGCCTTCGGGTTATCCTTAACTTCACCAACACCCATGTTGAGGACGATCTTGTCGACCTTCGGGATCTGCATAGGTGAGCTGTACTTGAACTTCTCCTGAAGTGCGGGTGCTACTTCGGAAATGTACTTATCTTTTAATCTGGTCATTGATTACTCCCCCTTCTTAGCCTTAGAAACCGTATCGATGACCTCGCCGGATCTCTTAGCGATCCTGGACTTAGAACCGTCTTCGTTAATACGGTAGCCAACTCTTGTGGGCTTGCCTGTCTTGGGGTCAACGAGCATTACGTTTGATGCATCGATAGAACCTTCACGCTCAACAATTCCTGAAGGAGCTGTCTGTGATCTGGCCTTCTGATGCTTCTTGACCATGTTTACGCCTTCTACGTAAACTCTGCCCTTCTTCTCATCTACCATGAGAACCTTACCCTTTGCGCCCTTGTCCTTGCCGGAAATGACAATGACCTGGTCGTCTTTCTTTACATGAACACTACTCTTAGCCATGTGTCTATTCCTCCTTAAAGAACTTCCGGAGCGAGAGACAGGATCTTCATGTAGTCCTTATCTCTTAACTCTCTTGCTATGGGTCCAAAGATACGAGTTCCGCGGGGATTCTTGTCTTCCTTAATGATGACAGCCGCATTCTCGTCGAACTTGATATAAGAACCGTCATTACGTCTTACGCCCTGCTTGGAACGTACTACAACGGCTTTAACAACATCACCCTTCTTGACCATGCCGCCGGGAGCAGCGCTCTTTACGGAGCAAACGATAACGTCGCCAATGTTGGCATACTTTCTCCAAGAGCCACCCAAAACTTTGATGCAGAGAAGCTCTTTTGCTCCGGTGTTGTCGGCAGATCTGAGTCTGGATTCAACCTGAATCATCTGATATATCCTCCTTTAATCGCCTTACTTAGCCTTCTCAACGACACTTACGAGTCTCCAACGCTTATCCTTGGAAATAGGGCGTGTCTCCATAACCTCAACCTTATCGCCGATGTGAGCATCATTGTTCTCATCGTGTGCCTTAAGCTTGTAGGTTCTCTTCATGATCTTTCCGTAAAGAGGGTGCTTAACGTGCTCTACGACGGAAACTGTGATCGTCTTATCCATCTTGTCAGATGTAACGAGACCGACTCTGGTTTTTCTTAAGTTTCTTTCAGCCATTTGTCGTCTCCTCCTTACTTATTAGCAGCGAGCTGCTTCTCGCGCTGAATTGTCATTACTCTAGCGATATCACGCTTAACCTGTGCAATCTGAGCTGTATTGTCGAGCTGGTTTGTTGCATGCTGGAAGCGGAGCTTGAAGAGTTCTTCCTTCAAAGAGGCGAGCTCAGTTGAAAGCTCTTCGTCAGACATCTTGCGGATTTCTTCAACCTTCATTTGTGCTTTCCTCCTTTACCTTTGCGATAAACTTTGTCTTGCAAGGGAGCTTGTGTCCTGCAAGTCTCATGGCTTCTCTAGCCTGCTCTTCAGTAACACCTGAGATCTCGAAAAGAACTCTTCCGGGTCTTACTACTGCGCACCAGTACTCGTTTGCTGCCTTACCTGAACCCATTCGGACCTGTGCAGGCTTCTTTGATACCGGCTTATCAGGGAAGATCTTGATCCATACCTTACCGCCACGCTTTATGTATCTGTTGATTGCGATACGTGCTGCTTCGATCTGATTTGACTTGATCCAGCAGGGTTCAAGTGCCTGAAGTCCGTAATCACCGTAAGCTACGAAGTTGCCGCGGTGAGCCTGGCCCTTCATACGGCCTCTCTGCTGCTTTCTATACTTTGTTCTCTTAGGAAGTAACATTAAGCTTTTCCTCCTTCAGACTTCTTTGACTGGCTCTTCTGGCCGAATACTTCACCCTTGTAGATCCAGACTTTAACGCCGATGATACCGTATGTTGTCTTTGCTTCAGCAAAACCGTAATCGATATCAGCACGGAGTGTCTGAAGCGGGATGGTGCCCTCGTGATATGTCTCGGATCTTGCGATCTCGGCACCGCCCAAACGGCCGGAGCACTTTGTCTTGATTCCGAGAACGCCGGGCTGCTTCATAGCCATCTGCATTGCTCTCTTCATTGCTCTTCTGAAGCTTGCACGGTTCTCGAGCTGAGAAGCGATGTTCTGAGCAACGAGGAGTGCATCTGTATCACTGTTCTTGATAACTTCGATATCAACAGTGAATGCTCTCTTCTTATCCTTGGATACGTTCTTGTTGAATTCCTTCTCAAGAGCATCCTTAAGAGCCATTCTTCCTGAACCCTTGTCTCCACCTACGAGTGAAGGACGAGCTGTCTTAACGATTACGTTGATTCTGTCTGTGCCCTTACGATCGATGATTACCTTGGAAACGCCGGCAACATTTGTACGATTCTCGTCAACAGGCTTCTTAGCGTTGCCTCTTGCGATAGGCTCAACTGCCTTCATTACAAACTCACGGATCTTCTGATCTTCGACAAGACACTCGGAAAAGGTATTCTTGTCGGCATACCAGTGTGAGCTCCAGTCATCGATAACACCAACTCTAAGTCCATTAGGGTTAACTTTCTGACCCATGCTTAAACCTCCTTATACCCTTTCCTTGAGAACTACAGTAACGTGACTTGTTCTCTTCTTGATCGAACTAGCCGAACCTCTTGCTCTGGGGATGTATCTCTTGAGCACGGGGCCGGGGTTGGAAATGCACTCAGCAACATAGAGCTTGTCTCTGGAAAGATCGAAGTTGTTGACAGCGTTAGCTTCAGCAGACTTCAAAACCTTAGCGATGACAGGAGATGCTGCCTTGGGAGTGTATGTGAGGATAGCGTAAGCATCATCTAAAGACTTACCCTTGATGAGATTAGCAACTACTCTTACCTTACGGGGAGCAATTCTAATGTACTTAGCTGTTGCTGTTCCTCTGTCTCTTCCCATTCCGAGAAGCTTTCTCTGCTTCTTTGTAGGAGTGGGGAGCTTATTTGAAGACTTGGAAGGAGCCGCATAAGCTTCGAGGATCTTCTCGCGGTTCTTCTCAATATTGTCTCTGCTTAAAATAATCTTTTCCACAGATCTTACCCTCCTTATCAGTTAGAAGCGGACTTCTCGTTGCTTGTGTGGCCGCCGAACTTACGTGTAGGTGCGAACTCGCCAAGCTTATGTCCTACCATGTCCTCAGTAACGTATACCGGAACATGCTTGTGACCGTCGTATACTGCGATTGTGTGGCCGACGAATTCAGGGAAAATCGTAGAAGCTCTAGACCAAGTCTGGATGATCTTCTTGTCGTTGGCTGCATTCAACGCCTCGACCTTCTTCATGAGAGCGTCCTGAACGTAATAGCCCTTTTTGGTTGATCTACTCATTGAACTGCCTCCTTATGCCTTTCTCGACTTAACAATATACTTGCTGGACTGCTTCTTCTTATTACGTGTCTTCTTACCCAATGTAGGAACACCCCAAGGTGTAACAGGGCCGGGAAGACCGATAGGAGACTTACCTTCACCACCGCCGTGAGGGTGGTCATTAGGGTTCATTACGACACCTCTAACGGAAGGTCTGACACCAGCATGTCTGGACTTACCTGCTTTACCGAGCTTAACGTTCTCGTGCTCTGCGTTGCCGACAGAACCGATCATTGCGCGGCACTTCTCAGGAACCATACGAACTTCGCCGGAAGGAAGACGGATCTGAGCGAAACCATTCTCCTTAGCCATGAGCTGTGCGGAAGCACCTGCTGTTCTTACGAGCTGAGCGCCCTTGCCGGGATTCATCTCTACGCAGCAGATAACTGTACCTACCGGGATAGAGGAAATAGGAAGAACGTTGCCGTTAAGGATATCTGCATCCGGGCCGCTCTCAACCTTGTGACCTACCTTGAGGCCCTCGGGAGCGAGGATGTAGGACTTAACACCATCAACATACTGGATGAGTGCCAAGTAAGCTGTTCTGTTAGGATCGTACTCGATTGCCTTGACTGTAGCAGGGATACCTACTCTGTCACGCTTCCAATCGATTACTCTGAGCTTTGTACGGTTACCGCCGCCGATATGACGAACCGTGATACGACCATAAGAGTTACGGCCGCCTGTCTTCTTCCTTGACTTAAGAAGGCTCTTCTCCGGGTCCTTCTTTGTTAACTTGGAATAGTCAGCTATGGCCATTCCACGCACTGCCGGAGAAGTAGGTTTAAATGTTTTTACTGCCATTTTTTATCTCTCCTTGATTACATTACTGACCAAAACCGAATTCTTCGATTGATGTCTTGTTCTTTGTTCCGGTCTTAACTGCCTTACCGCCCTTGCCGAGGTATGTACCCTCAACAGAATCTGTAGCGATAGTAACTACTGCCTTCTTGTAAGCAGCTGTCTTGCCGGGCTTGTTTCTAAGTCTCTTAACCTTGCCGTCATAGTTAGCAACGTTAACGGAAACTACCTTTACACCGAAGAGCTTCTCAGCTGCAGCCTTGATCTCAGGCTTTTCAGCGTCAGCTGCAACTACGAATGTGTACTTGCCCTCTTCTGTGATAGCCATCGTCTTCTCTGTGATGATGGGCTTAATGATTACATCATAGGGTGACTTCATTACTTGTACACCTCCTCGATCTTCTCAACTGCAGCCTTAGTAGCTACGAGGCTGTCATACTTGAGGATGTCCATAACATTGATCGTGTTAACGAGTGCTGTCTTAACATCCTTGATATTTCTTGCAGAAAGCTCTGCGTTTCTGTTAACGCCTTCGAGAACGATAAGTGAAGATTCACCTGCGCCGATAGCCTTGAGAGCCTTGGCAACTGTAGCTGTCTTTACTTCATCAAGATCCATGTTCTCGATAACGATCATCTTATCTGAAGCAACCTTGGAAGAGAGAGCTGACTTCAAAGCAAGTCTCTTGATCTTCTTAGGTACTGTGTAGCTGTATGATCTGGGGTTGGGT
>CAMYXF010000054.1 GCA_947303185.1 uncultured Clostridia bacterium
GATTTGCGGCCCATGACGATACCCGCGATCTTAACGAACGAGTCTTCGAGGAGCTGCTGCTCGGCATTGCGCCTTTCTTCAATCTGGTTTTCGAAGTGTCCCACTTATTCCGGCTCCTTATTCGTTTGATACGAGGTCGGCATATATTCCGCCACCGGCCATAAGTTCTTCGTGTGTGCCGCGCTCGGCAATCACGCCGTGGTCAAGCACGATTATCTCGTCGCAGTCCCTTACCGTGGAAAGGCGGTGTGCAATTACTATGCATGTGATTCCGCGTTCGTGGATGCTGTTGATAACGTCATACTCAGTCTTTGCGTCCAGAGCGCTTGTCGCTTCATCAAGAATGATTATCGAAGGATCCTGGGCAAGGACACGCGCGATCTCCATACGCTGGCGCTGTCCGCCCGAGAGGTTCTTGCCTCCGCTTACGAGCTTATGCTGATAACCTCCGGGCATCTTAATGATATCGTCATGAAGACTTGCATCTCTTGCTGCAAGGATCATCTCAAAATCCTGAATGGACGTATCCCACATCTTAATGTTGTTAGCTATCGTGTCCTCGAAAAGAATTATGTCCTGATCGACGACTGCGATAGAACCCGTAATTACTTCCCTGGGGTATTCTTCCCTTTTGTGACCGTCAAAGAAGATCTCTCCGCTCCACGGCTGATAAAGACCAGAGATAAGTTTGGACATTGTTGATTTTCCGCTTCCGGAAGAACCTACTATAGCAACACGGTCGCCAGTCTTGAGCTTCATCGAGAAATTCTCTATAACAGGTTTTTCGAGACGCGAATAACCGAAAGTTAAGTTGTTTATCTCAATATTTCCACGAAGCTTCTCAAGCTTTGTGATCGTCGGATCAACAGTTATGGCAGGATCATCAGGATATTCCATAACGTCTTCCACACGTTCCATCTGCGTACGCATTTCCTGGATGGACTGGCCTGCCGAGATAAGTGTCATCGCAGGTGACATGAAAGCGCCTAAGAATCCCTGGAACATCAGCACGGAACCGAGCGTGAAAGTACCGTTCATCGTAAGATAAACGCCTGTGATAAGAACGGCATAGTTTGCAACCGTTGATAAAAATGTCGGAATAACTCCGAGGAAGCTCTGGTCTTTGGCCGCCTTAACTTCCTGCGCATTAACCGAAGCCTGGTATCCTGCCCACTTCTGGAAGAATCCGCTCTCGGCACCGCTTGCTTTTATCGTCTCGATCATCTGGATACCGCTTGCCGTTGTGGATGAGAGCTTTGAGGCATCCCTTAACTGGACACGGGTAATATTAATGCGGCGGTTTGAGATGATGCGCGCCATGACGATATTCACTATTAGTGTCGCAAAACCGATCAGGGTAAGAAGCGGACTCTGCTTGATCATCAGCACAAGATAAAAGATCATCATCGCAGTATTGAGCATCAGAGGAGCAAAAGTATTTACAAGTGTTCCTGCTATCGAAGCATTCATCGAAGCCCGCGACTGGATATCGCCTGCAAGTCTTTGGGAGAAGAACTCCATCGGAAGATGAAGGACTTTCCACATGTAAGTCGTATTGCCGATTACGGACATCTTTCCGTTGATCCTCAACGAATAGATCGTCTGCGCCCATGATACCGTCAGTTCTATCAGGGCAAGTGCGATCATTATAAGAATGAACGGATAAAGCCAGTCTTTATTAAGGCCCGTCAGAAGGCGGTCGATGTAGATTCTGGACGTAACCGAATTCGCGATTCCGAAAAGATAACTTATCGCTGTCGTAAGCATTACGAAAACGATAGCAGCGCCGGCACCTGCAAGTCTTTTTGAAGCAAACTCCAAAGTGCTCTTACGCTTGCCGCCCGGAACGAAATCTTTGGAAGGAACCGGAGTTAATACGACGCCTGTAAACGCTTTATCAAACTCATCCCAGGATACCTTTACTGTTCCTCTTGCAGGATCGTTTATATAAACGTGCTTTCCCTTGAAGCCGTTTAATACTACGAAGTGATTCATGTTCCAGTGAATTATGCACGGGAAAGTTCCCTGCTCTTTTAAGCTCTCGGGATCCATTCGAAATGCTTTTACTTCAAAACCGTAATGCTCTGCTGCCAGATAAATATTCTTTGCTTTTGAGCCGTCACGAGAGACTCCGCAGTCAAGACGCACCTGCTCCAATGGTACCCATTTGCCGTAATAAGCCATTACCATGGCAAGAGATGCAGCGCCGCACTCAAGCGCTTCCAGCTGCATTACAACCGGTACCTTTGCAACACCTTTCTTTATTGGCTTTTTGGAGTGTGCTGCAGCCATGGATGTTACCTGCTTTCAAGTAGGAAATCGATCGGCCTTATCTGTTCAATTACGGCTGTACCGTCATATGTACCGTCGGGAAGTGATACCTCGGTAATACCATAGGTTCTTCCGTATTCGTCACTGTCAGTGGAAGCAATAACACAGTCTTCTGTTGCAATCTTAACCGGCATTCCTTCTGCAAGAGCTGTCGCGCCGTCTGCAACGATAACTGCCGTGTGATCAGCAACCATTACTTTAACGTCTACTTTTGTCTCAAGCGTTCCGATACTTGCCCAGATGAAGAGTCCTCCAAGAAGAATAATCACCGCACCAAGCACAGCCCAGATACCGGGGCTCGTTACACGGAGATAGTCCGTAAGCTTCTCAGGTGATGAGATGCGCTCTATGGTCTTCTCACGGAACAGATTCTGCTGTTTATTCTTCTCTTCCAAGACTGGCCTCCGTTAAATCAGTGCTTCATGATCTTCTCGGTGTTTGCGTCGAGTTCTGAAAGAACCTTGATTATGAATTCCTTAGGCTGGTCATTGCCCTCGAAAATCCATCTGGACAGAACTGCGATACAGCCCTGTGCACGGTAAGATGTCTGATATGAAAGTTTGATGTCCTTAATGGTAGTTCCGATCTTCTCAGCTTCGATCTTCTGAAGAAGACCTTCAAGGATCTTCTGGAACTTCGCTCTTAATTCTCCCGGTGACTTCTCACTGAATACCATCTTGAACATGAGACGGTTCTTGTCGACGTAATCGACAAGCTTTTTGAAGAAATCTTCCGTTCTAAATTCCTGGAGTTTTAAAACGAGCATACCCCACTCGATCAGGATGTCCTGCTCGAGCTTATCGTAAAGATCGTAAACATCAAGATAATGCTTATAGAAAGTCGCGCGGTTGATATCTGCCTTATCGGAGATCTCCTGGACAGTTACCTTGCTCAGTTCCTTTTCTGTAAGGAAACCCATGAGCGCATCGCAAATAGCTTTTCTTGTCTTAAGTGTTCTTCTGTCTGTCTTCTTCTCTTCCATCGACGGAAAACTCCCTTCAGGTTCAAAATGATAAACTTATATTGATAATTCTATCACTTTCGGCTGAGGTTAATCTTGCCTAAAAGAAAAACAAAATATTAAGAAAAGTATTAAGTCTCTTCGATGTAACCCTGTCTGGGAACAAGACGGAGTTCGAATGTCTCGCGGTATCTTACGTCCTTCTTAACAGGCTGGGTAGTGATGTTATCCCTTGTTCTCTCGATTTCTTTCGAAGCAAAGTCACAGAAGAACTCACAGAAATCATTATTCATGAGCTGTTCTTCATGCAGGAATTCATTCATCTGCTCAGGTGTGTAAGGAAGAACGGTGAAATCAAACTTCGGGTTATGTCCGATTCTTCTGATCTCAACTGAATCTCCGTCTCCATTCGTGATCTTAACGATCTGTGTATCCGTATGTGAAGAGTTCTCGGCAGGTCTTGCGTAAGGATGATAGATCTTACCTGCACCTGCAGAATAAACACCGAGTCTTGCAGCATTCTTACGGTCAACATAAGATTCGCCAGGTCCTCTTCCGTACCAGGAACATACGCAGTCATCTCTTACGATCGGGAATCTGATTCCATATCTGACCATGTCGTACTTAGGCTTGAAATCAAGAGTAACTCTTAAGATATCTGCCTGGGGAACTTCATAGAAAAGAATGACCTCACCATGCATAGCAAAAGACTTGTATCTTGAGATCATGGTGAACTCACCGTCTCTGCTGCTGTATTCGGATCCGATGTACTTTATAGATTCCTGGATATGCTCGTAGTCGCTCTCCTTTGAGAATACGGTTCTGGCAAGGATAAAGCTTCTGTCCGTTCTGTCAATGTTGGACGGGCAACGGTAGAAACTCGGTGCAAGAGGTCCCTTAAGGAAGTTGTATCCTGCAATCTCAAGGCTCTCAAGGCTTCCGGGGTCTCTCGAGAAACCGAACCTTAAGCTGCCCTTACCTACGAACAATGAGTGAGGCACCGTGCTTACTGTATTATGTGTGATAACATCGGCGATCATCTCTTCGACAGGTGCATCGCCTGCTGCATACACCTCATTGAAGTTGGCAAGCTGCGCGTTGTCGTTCATACGCTCTACCCTGCCGCTGTCTTCTTCGGTAAGAAGTGACTGGTCTTCGATTATCTCAGGAAGGTCGCTGTCATAGCCTGAACCGAGACCCGGAATTGCTGATGCGCCGGGCTTACCTGAACCAAGCTGTCTTGATTCATCTACTACGGGCTTCTGGCCTGAGCCAAGTCCTGTTGAAGATTCAGATACAGGGCCTACGGGGCTTGCGATATTGTCCGTAAGAACATCCTGATAGAAAGCTACCTCATAGCCTGCCTTGGCGTAATAGGTATCTTTGTGAAGCTTTAACGTGATATCGAAAACGAGCTCTTTGGAAAGAGCGTTCATGTACATCTCGATGAATTCTGCCTTGCCCTGTGCCCATCCGGGTGTGGTGAACACTTCCGTGGAGAACGGGAATCTGAGAGTTCTTGAACCGAATGGTTCGATCTCAGGGATCATTCCTCTGCCTGACATGATCGTTCTTCCGCCAAGAAGTATCTTCCACTCAAGGTCTAATTCTTCCGTATAACCGAACTGGTTAGAGTTACGCATCGTAAGGTTTGCAGGGTCTCCTGCAGATGCGAAGATAGCGATAGTCTGGCACTGCTTCTTGATATCAAGATAGATCGGGTGCGGATTACGCTCTGCGTCTACGATACCCTGACCGATACATGAATTCTCTTTCTGCTTTCCGCCGACGAGATCTGCATGATGGATCCACTTGTACATCGTGTCATCATCAGTAAATCTTGTTCTTCCGGGAATGGTCTCGAAAAGATTTCTTCCTGTTCTGTTGAGTGAGAAGATCTTCTTTCTGTCGAGACAGAGATCTTCCCAGGGTCCGAATACTGCGCCTGCATCAGAAGGCATCGGTCTCATGTCTGAGATCTTGCCCTGAGGTCTGGCCTTCTTGCCGTTACCTGCAGTTGTTCTTACAACTTCGCAGTACCAGGGTCTGGTATCGTCGATAAGCTGGCACTCGTGCTTTACGCGCTGAGCTGTCTCTGGTTCGAAGTTATATTTCTGGAATCCCCACATTACTACTGACGGGTGATTCATGCATGCTTCAACATAATCTCTCATGTAGAAGTCTGCAGAAGTTGCAATGACATACATACCGTACTGGTCGCAGAGATTTAAGAACTCATCAGATAAAGGCATACCATCAGCGATAACGCCGTTGATGCCTGCACGCTTCATGAGGATGATGTCCTGACGCATACGGTCCTG
>CAMYXF010000055.1 GCA_947303185.1 uncultured Clostridia bacterium
GCCTGCCAGAGCGGGTTATATGCGCAGTAAAGGAAGAAGTCCAATACACCGGGCAATACAGCCTCGCATCCTTCAGCTTCGATAACGTCGATTGCGTTGTTGTTAGCGTCAGGCTGGAACTTAACAAGGATCTCACCAACAAGTCCGACACGGGGCTTTCTGGGGATATCAGCAAGAGGCAGAGCATCGAATTTAGCTACTGCAAACTTAACGAATTCCTTATACTTCTTGATGACCGGAGGATTATCAAGATCAACACCGATGGACAACAGACAATCTCTGATAGCCTTCTTCTCTTCGATTGATCTTGAGAAGTAGCTGTTGGGCATCATGACATCGTATCTTTCAGTAAGATCGTCGTTAAGGTCAGTAAGGTTAAACAGCTTTCTACCGATTCTGTTGATGTATGAATACAAAGCATTAGCTGATCCCGGAACCTTCTCGTAAGGTCTTACTCTCAAAAGAAGTGTTGATACCATGTCGCCTGCACACAAAGCCTTGATCGCATCAAGAAGGAATGAAGCCTTATATTCGAAGCCTTCATTCTTCTCGAATCTCTGTGCGGAAATCGTAATAACAGGAATCTGCGGATAACCTGCTTCCTTAAGAGCTTTTCTTAAGAATGCAACATAGTTTGTAGCACGGCATCCGCCGCCTGTCTGAGTGATTGCAAGCGTTGTATTGTTAGGATCGATGTCGCCCTTCAAGATAGCGTTGATCATCTGGCCGACAACGATAAGAGTCGGGAAGCATGCGTCGTTGTTAACGTACTTAAGACCGCACTCGATATCTTCACGTGTTGCCTGCTTCAAGAGCTTAAGCTTATATCCGTGCTTATGAAATACGGACTCAACGAACTCAAACTGGATAGGAGCCATCTGAGGAGCAAGGATCGTGTGATTCTTCTTGTGCTCCTTAGTGAACTCAACTCTCTTTACAATGTAAGGAGCATCATCGGAATCAGCATATGCAACATTAACAGTGCCGTTCTGTGCTTCAAGCTCGAGACGCTCGTTCATTGCAACAACAAGAGATCTCATTCTGATTCTTGCGGCACCGAGGTTACTTACTTCGTCGATCTTAAGGAGCGTATAGAGCTTGCCTGAAGATTCAAGGATCTCCTGAACCTGGTCGGATGTAACGGCATCAAGACCGCAGCCGAAGCTTGTAAGCTGTACAAGTTCAAGATCAGGTCTTGTGATTACGAATGCAGCTGCCTCGTAAAGTCTTGTGTGATACATCCACTGGTCGATAACTCTGATAGGACGCTTTAATACGCCCGGCTTTGCGACTGCGTCTTCAGTAAGAACAGCAAGTCCCAAAGAGTTGATCATCTGAGGGATACCGTGGTTGATCTCAGGATCGCAGTGATAAGGTCTTCCTGCAAGGACGATACCCTTGAGGCCCTTTTCTTCCATCTCCTTGAGGATCTCCCTGCCCTTTGCCTTGATGTCTTCCTTGTACTTGAAGTATTCTTCGGCACCTGCCTGGACAGCCTGCTTAGCTTCCTCAGCAGATACTCCGAGATAATCGAAACACTCTGTAAGATGCAGAGCTACGTTATCAAGGTTGTCCAAAGGCATGAAAGGATTTAAGTATCTGATGTTCTTCTCAAGAAGGTTTTCTACGTTGTTGCGGATAACTTCCGGATAAGAGCATACGATCGGGCAGTTATAGTGGTTGTTGGAATTGCTGTTCTCAATATTCTCGTAAGGAATATCAGGATAGAAGATAGTAGTAATTCCACGCTCGATGAGGTTTTCGATGTGTCCGTGAGCAAGCTTTGCCGGATAGCAAACAGACTCTGAAGGAATTGTCTCCATACCGCCTTCGTAGATCTTGTGTGAAGATCTTGCGGATACGAGAACTCTGAATCCGAGCTTTGTAAGAACCGTAAACCAGAAAGGATAGTTCTCATACTGGTTAAGAACTCTGGGGATACCGATCTCGCCACGCGGAGCATCCTCAAGTTTTAACGGCTTGTAGTAGCTGAATGTTCTTGAATACTTGTAATCGAAAAGGTTGGGGAGCTTCTCCTTTGCATTTGCAGGCTCTCTGTCCAAAGCAAGGTCCTCACCTCTCTCACAACGGTTACCTGATACGAACTTAGTTCCGTTGGAGAATGTAGCAACAGTAAGACGGCAGTGGTTTGTACAACCCTGGCACTGTGTATTCTCAGTATCCATTGTGAATGAATCGAGTTCGTTCTTGCCGAGAACTGCAGACTTATCGCCTTCCTTGCATCTCTTCTGAGCGATGAGAGCAGCTCCGAAAGCGCCCATCAATCCTGCTACGTTAGGTCTGATAACGTCTCTACCGGATACAAGCTCAAAACATCTCAAAATTGCATCGTTAAGGAATGTACCGCCCTGAACGACGATGTTCTTACCGAGCTGTTCTGTATCACGGATCTTGATAACTTTATAAAGCGCATTACGTACAACTGAATAAGAAAGACCTGCAGAGATATCACCTACAGAAGCGCCTTCCTTCTGTGCCTGCTTAACCTTTGAATTCATGAATACGGTACAGCGTGTACCAAGATCTACAGGCTTTGTAGAACTTAATGCAGCTTCAGCAAACTCAGGTGTTGTAAGACCCAATGTCTGCGCGAATGTCTGGATGAATGAACCGCATCCTGAAGAGCATGCTTCGTTGAGCATGATTGAATCGATAACGCCGTTTCTGATCTTCATGCACTTCATGTCCTGGCCGCCGATGTCGATGATGAAATCAACGTCCGGGCAGAAGAACTTGGCAGACTGGAAGTGAGCCATTGTCTCGATCTCGCCGATATCGATATTAAGAGCAGCCTTGATGATGTTCTCACCGTAACCTGTTACGCATGAATGAGCAAGATAGCAATCTTCAGGCATCTTGGAATAGATGTCCTTCATGATGGTTACAGCACTCATTACAGGGTTACCCTTGTTGGATGCATAGTATGTGTAAACGAGTTCGCCCTTCTTGTTGATTACTACGGCCTTTGTGGTTGTGGAACCTGCATCAACACCAAGATAAAGCTCACCCTTCTGGTCCTTGATGTCAAGTACGGGGATCTGGTCTTTCTTGTGACGCTCGTCGAAAGCTTCCTTATCTTCTTTGCTCTTGAAGATAGGGTCAATTCTGATGATATCAGGAACGAATCCTTCCCTGTTCTTAAGCTTTACAAGAAGTTCTGATAGATTAACGGGATTCTTGCCGTCAGCTGACAGAGCAGCGCCGAGAGCAACATAGATCTGTGCTTCTTCAGGCATCCAGAATGAATCAACCTTATCCTTCAATGTACGCTCGAATGCATTACGGAGCTCTGAATTGAAGAACAACGGACCGCCTAAGAAAGTAACGTTACCCTTGATAGGTCTGCCGCATGCAAGACCTGAGATCGTCTGGTTAACAACTGACTGATAAATGGAAGCAGCAAGGTCTTCTTTTGCAGCACCCTCATTAATGAGAGGCTGAAGGTCTGACTTCGCGAAAACACCACAACGGCTTGCAATGGTATAAAGTGATCTGTAGTCTTTTGCAAAGTTATTGAGACCATCAGCATCAGTCTGCAAAAGCGATGCCATCTGGTCGATGAATGAACCCGTACCGCCTGCGCATGTACCGTTCATTCGCTGCTCAAGAACAGGATGCATGTAAGTGATCTTGGCATCCTCACCGCCGAGCTCGATGATTACGTCTGTCTCAGGGTGATATGTCTTGATTGCCTGTGTTTCAGCCATAACTTCCTGTGTGAACTTGAAGCCGAGCCAGTTTGCAACGGAAAGTCCGCCTGAACCTGTAATTACGACATCTACGTCGATTCCGGGGAACTTATTATTGAGATCTTCGAAAAGATCGTTTAAAAGACCTGATACATCAGAATGGTGTCTCTGATAGTCACTGTGGATGATCTTCTCACCGTCGAGAAGAACCACCTTAATTGTTGTAGATCCGATATCAAGACCAAGCTTGTATACCTTGCCCATTACTTAACCTCCACGCTCTTATCTGTTAGTTTTCGGCGTGCCCTTGGGCTGTGCCGAATTACGGACCACATTATTACCCGAATTCATGTGGTTCTTATTTGATGAACCGGACTGACGGCTCTTAGTTGTTTTCTTACGGGCAGGAATTGAACCGAAAAGCTTAAAGGACTTGTCCTTAAGGTCCTTAAGCCAGTTCATCTGCTCGTTTCTTAATGTTTCCTTGAAATTCCTTGTATCAAGGCTTTGCTTGAACTCAGTGCCAAGTGAGACTCTTAAGAGCTCATCAGGAATACCAAGTGAAAGATCAAAAGGCTTGCCAAATGAATCCTTTACTTCGAGCTGTAAGGATTCGCATACCTTTCTGCAGTTTTCCTCATAGAGCTCAACTCCGCACTTAATGCCGAGCTGTGTCATGAGGCCTGTGAAATTCAAAGTGATATAAGGAAGATTGCTGGAGAAAATAAGGTGAAGGCAGATAAGCTTCATGTATGACTCAAGACAAATGCACTCCTGGTCACAGATAAGCGTAAACTCGCCTTCGGATGTCATCTTGGAAATGTCGGCCTTCTCATTCTCGAAGCCGTTTGCCCACAGGAAATAGAGTTCCCTGTAGACTTCCTTCTTAAAACCTTCAAAATCGCGGGTCAGAGGCTCAGCAAGAACCTTGTTGCCGAGATTGAAGATGTATTGCATATAAGAAACTTCAAGATAGCTCGGAACCGAGAAATATTTGAAGTAAGCCGCTACATCACGGCTGTTGTATATATATTTGCGCAAAAGAATCTCCTATCCGCATAATCTCGCATAATAAATCAGTATGGATTATAGCATAAAGTCGCTAATATACTTATTAAAAATAAAAGAGGTTTAGGGCAAAATCCCGTTATGGCATATTATTTCTTCACAAAAATGGTATATACGGCAAAAGTACGGTCATCGCCGTACTATCAGCCGCATTTTATGGTAAAAACACAGTTCAAATACGGCTGAAACTACGGCTATGCCGTATTAGAAGCCGTATTTGATTGCCAAAAAAAACAATTTCACTTGATGAAGTGGAAAATTCAATTAAAAACTTAACAATCAGGCAGCACCCTGAAGCATACCGCCGCCGATAACGCCTGCAGCGCCAAGGATCAGTACGATAACGCCAAGAGCAATACGGTACCAGCCGAATACGGTGAAAGAATGCTTTCTGATGAAAGCCATGAGTCTGTTGATTACAAGAAGGCTGACACCAAAAGCAGTAACCATGCCTACAAGAAGAAGTCCGATCTCATGACCTGTAACTGATCCGTCGTATTTCAGGATCTTAAGAAGGCTCGCGCCGAGCATAACGGGGATTGCAAGAAAGAAAGTAAACTTTGCAGCTGCTTCCCTCTTGATTCCGATGGCAATTGAACCAACGATAGTAGAACCTGATCTTGAAGCGCCCGGGAAAACAGCAGCCAAAAGCTGGAACAATCCGATTGCAATGGCATGTCCCCAGTTAAACTGGTTTACAGTCTTAACCTTGGGATCTTTTCCCTTCATGAAACGCTCAACAACG
>CAMYXF010000056.1 GCA_947303185.1 uncultured Clostridia bacterium
TGAAAGAACCTTGCTGGAGCAGCATACATCGATCGCCAGACCAATATCAGGAACCAAGGCTGTTATAGGGATTCCTACCGGCTCCTCTGAGTCTGTTATTACTCTAAGTCCCTGTTTCCCTGCATAGTAAATGGTAGCCAGTTGCGGTAGAAGATACCAAAAGTCCTTGGCGAGCTTCTTGTTAACAAGTCTTTGTTCACGCAGTTCTTTTATCTTTTGAGCTATGCAAAAAGGACATATGCGTCCTTTGGCTCTAGCATTAACAACGGCCTGGTATTCATTTCCGCACTTGCTGCAATGCCACCAAACATTGGAGCGGTTCTTATATGTAATTGTCTCAGGAGATATCCCTTTATTCTTATCTGACCATTCAGATATCAGATCAGGGTGAGTCGTAGCAAGGTCGTTGAATCCTTTCCAGACTCGTTGACCCGCACAATAAGGGCAGCCGTGGCCTTCGGTCCTGTCAGCAACACGAGCTTTCCATTCATGTTCATTCTCACATATCCAAAGGACTTCAGCATTTGAGCGTGAAGATACCTTAGAAGGACTCTGCTTATTCTTAGGGGACCATGTCTTGGCAATCTCAGGAAAGAGCGTCTGAAGGTCGTTATAGCCTTCTAAGACAGATCTATGCTCACAGTATGGGCATTTGCTTCCTTTTAGAGCTCTGTTTTTAACAGTCGCAGCCCAAGTGTGACCTTTCTCACATATCCACAGAACCTTCTTGTGAGATCCACAGGAAACATCAGAAGGTGATATTTCATTATCAGGAGACCACTGAGTCAGAAGGTCCGGTCTTTCTTCCGCCAGTGACTTTCGCTTCATATCGGAAGATCGTCGATACACATATAGTAGACGCCGATTCTCTTTATCTGATCCTCGACGCTGTATCTTTGCTTATCCACTCGGAACAGTTTTCTTCTGAGCTTGGCTAGAATTAGTGCTAGGGTGCCACCCCAAATAATAGTCATATTCTTAACCTCCCATTCTCAAATTAAGAATACGGAGCCAGACAGATAATTACCAATGTGCGATTGAAAGCTGAAAAATCGCCGAGTAAACGAGACTTGGTCTAACAAATCCTTACTATAATTGACATAACCCACACAAAAGCTTACAAAAAATATGTCACGAGGCTTATTTCCTCGTGACATATGGAAAAGCACTTTTTGCAAATGTGCGATTTTACAAGGGTTTGGGAGTATTGGCACCCCATTGGCATCCTTTTGGCATCCTAAGCGGCATCCTTCAAATCCACAAACCCAATAAAATCAAGGGTTTCAGGGCATCAAATTAGTCCAAGGGACGCATGGTCGGGAAGAGGAGCACGTCTCTTATGCTCGGGCTGTCAGTAAGGAGCATTACGAGACGGTCAATGCCATAGCCGATACCGCCCGTAGGAGGCATACCGAGCTCGAGGGCATTGAGGAAGTCCTCATCTGTGTGGTCTGCTTCGTCGTTGCCTGCTTCAGCTGTAGCGTCCTGAGCAGCGAATCTCTCACGCTGGTCGATAGGATCGTTGAGCTCTGAGTAAGCGTTGCACATTTCCCATGTGTTGATGAAGAGCTCGAATCTTTCTACCTTCTCGGGTTCGCCCTTCTTTTTCTTTGTAAGAGGGGAGATGGCGATAGGGTGGTCCATGATGAATGTAGGCTGGAGAAGGTTCTTCTCGCAGTATTCCTCGAAGAAGAGGTTTACGATGTCACCCTTGGTGTGCCATGTCTCATATTCGATGTGGTGCTCGTCGGCAAGCTTTTTCGCTGCCTCGTCGCCGTTTACAGTATCGAAATCGATGCCTGCATACTTCTTGATGGCGTCTGTCATTGTAAGTCTCTCGAAAGGCTTACCGAAGTCAATCTCGAGGTCGCCGTACTTGATGAGTGTTGTGCCGCATACCTTCTCAGCTACATAACGGAACATGGACTCTGTGAGCTCCATCATGCCGTTGTAGTCTGTGTATGCCTGGTAGAGCTCCATGAGCGTGAACTCAGGGTTATGGCGTGTATCCATACCTTCGTTACGGAATACTCTGCCGATCTCGAAAACTCTTTCGAAGCCGCCTACAAGAAGTCTCTTGAGGTAGAGCTCCAATGAGATACGGAGCTTCAAGTCGATATCAAGAGCGTTGAAGTGTGTTGTGAACGGTCTTGCAGCAGCGCCGCCTGCGTTTGTAACGAGCAGGGGAGTCTCAACTTCCATGAAGTCTCTGTCTGCCAGGAAGTTACGGATCTCCTTGATGACCTTGGATCTCTTCTCGAATGTCTCCTTAACCTGAGGGTTAACGATGAGATCGAGATATCTCTGACGGTAACGTACGTCTGTATCCTTCAATCCCTGATACTTGTTCGGAAGGGGATGGAGGCACTTTGCAAGGAGCTTATAGGACTTGGTGAGGATGGATACCTCGCCCTTTTCGGTCATGTAAACCTCACCCTCAACGCCAACGAGGTCGCCGATGTCGAGGTTCTGCCATGCCTTGTACTCTTCTTCGGGGAGGTTGTCGATCTTTGTGAAGATCTGGATCTTGCCCCTTCTGTCGTAAAGGTCGCAGAAAGATACCTTACCCATGCCTCGCTTGGACATAAGACGTCCTGCAACTCTTACTGTCTTGCCGGCGAATGAATCGTAGTCACCGGTGATCTCTGTTGAGTGGTTTGTGACGTCGTATGTAAGTTCTTCGTAAGGATCCTTGCCTTCTGCCTGGAGGGCCTTAAGCTTCTCCACACGGAATCTTGTCTGTTCCTGGATCTCTTCTGCGCTTAACGGTTCTGTCTGAGGTACAAATTTCTTTCCCATAGTTACTCTCTTGTTCTTTTAGTTTTCGAATTGTTTAGTACGTTTAGAATTACTTCTCGATCTTGATGATCTTGTACTTGATGATGCCGGAAGGTGTGGAAACAGAAACTGTCTTGCCCTTCTTCTGGTTGGAGATAGCTCTGCCTACAGGTGAGTTCTCGGAGATTCTCTTCTTCTTGAAGTCGATCTCGGATTCACCAACGAGCTTATATGTGTACTCCTGCTTTGTAGCTGTATTCTGAAGCGTTACCTTTGAACCGAGGGAAACCTTATCTGTGGAAAGGTTGGAATCGTCAACAACTTCAACGGACTTGAGGATTGCTTCGAGCTCTTCGATACGTGTCTCGTTCTCAGCCTGTTCAGCTCTCGCTTCATCGTACTCGGAGTTCTCTGAAAGGTCGCCCTGAGCCTTAGCGTCTTCGATTCTCTTAGCGATCTCGCTTCTCTTGGATGTCTTACGCTCGGAAAGCTCGTTCTGTAATTCGTCGTAACCTTCCTTGGTAATTTGCTTCTTGATGATTTCGTCAGCCATTTTTGTCTGTCTCCTCGTAATGTATAGATTTATATCGATATTTCAATTATCTAGCTGTTCTGTCGTTTTCCTTCTGGATAACGTCGTGAGCGCCGCCCTCGATGATGGATGTAGAGGATACTACAACCAGGCGAGCCTTCTGCTGGAACTCTTCGATGGAAGATGAACCGCATGAGCACATTGTTGCCTTAACCTTTGCAAGGGAAACATCAAGACCGTCCTTGAGGTTACCTGCATAAGGAACGTAAGAGTCAACGCCTTCCTCGAAAGCCATCTTGCCGCCCTTGCCGCCGTCGTCGTAACGCTGCCAGTTACGTGCACGGTTGGAACCTTCGCCCCAGTATTCCTTAACGTATGTGCCGCCTACAAGGAGCTTTCTCGTAGGGGACTCGTCGAATCTTGCGAAGTAACGGCCGAGCATCATGAAATCAGCGCCCATAGCGAGAGCCAATGCCATGTGGTAATCGTGTACGATACCGCCGTCAGAGCAGAGAGGAATGTACCAGCCTGTCTCCTTGAAGTATTCGTCACGTGCCTTAGCTACTGCGAGAACTGCGGAAGCCTGGCCGCAGCCGATACCCTTCTGCTCACGTGTGATGCAGATGGAACCGCCGCCGATACCGATCTTGATGAAGTCTGCGCCGCAGTCAGCGAGGAACTTGAAGCCTTCTGCGTCTACAACGTTGCCGGCACCGATGATGGCATCAGGATAGTTTTCCTTGCACCACTTGAGTGCTCTTTCCTGCCATACGGAGAAACCGTCGGATGAATCAAGGCAGAGAACATCAGCGCCTGCTTCGAGAAGGGCGGGGATTCTCTCCTGATAGTCTCTTGTATTGATTCCGGCACCAACGATGAGCTTCTTCTCGGAGTCGAGGAGCTCGTGCGGGTTAGCCTTGTGGAATTCGTAGTCCTTACGGAAAACGAGACCAACGAGTCTTCCTTCGGAATTTACGATAGGGAGCTGGTTGATCTTGTTGTCCCAGATGATGTCGTTAGCTTCCTTAAGGGATGTGCCCTCAGGTGCTGTAACGAGCTTTTCGATAGGAGTCATGAACTCTTTAACCTTGGTATCAGGTGAAAGTCTGCTTACACGGTAATCACGTGTTGTAACGAGACCTAAGAGTCTGCCTTCAGGTGAACCGTCTTCAGTAACGGCTGCTGTACCGTGTCCTGTCTGCTCATGCAGTTCGATAACTCTCTCGAGTGTGTCCTCAGGTGAGAGGTTTGAATCTGACTCAACGATACCTGCCTTGTACTTCTTAACACGGCGGATCATCTCGCACTGTGATTCGATTGACTGTGACTGGAAGACGAATGAGAGACCGCCGCATCTTGCGAGCGCGATTGCCATACCGTCGTCACTTACTGCCTGCATTACCGCAGATACCATAGGGATATTGATCTTAAGGCGTGACTCTTCCTGTCCCTTTCTGTACTTTGCGATAGGTGCGGACAAGTCTACCTGATCAGGTGTGTTCTTCTCTGTTGTGAGATTGGGTACCAAAAGGTACT
>CAMYXF010000057.1 GCA_947303185.1 uncultured Clostridia bacterium
GAATTGTAACCTCTTCAGGAGATTGAAAATGAAAGTCAACGTGATCAAGCTTCCCGGTGTATTAAACGCAAGAGAGCTCGGAGGTTATCCCGCAGGGAACAGAACCGTCCGGAGCGGCGTTCTCATAAGGAGCGGAGTTCTTGATAAAGCCGAACCCGGAGCAATAGACATCCTAAGTGCTGAATACCGTGTGCAGACTGTTGTTGACTTCCGCATGAGCGGTGTGCGTGGCGGTGCTCCCGACAAAGAGATCCCGGGTGCCGGGTACATCAGGCTGCCGGTCGTCGAGATGGAAGACTATCTGGCCATGGTTAAGGACCTTAAGATGGCAAAGCAGTTTATGTCAGGCAATGCAGACCAGAGAGCCATGATCGACCTGGCATATGAGAGCGGCCTTTTGAGCCAGGATATGTATGATATCTTCCTCCTTGGCGACAGGGGAAAGAAAGCATATGCGGAGTTTTTCCGGATACTGCTCAGAACAGATCCCGGCGGAGGTGCAGTCCTCTGGCACTGTGTTGACGGCAAAGACCGGGCAGGTCTTGCCGCGATGCTTCTTCTCAGTGCACTCGGTACTGACAAACAGACCATCCTTGAAGATTATCTTATGTCAAATTCAGGCAAGGAAGAGAAGCTCGGGAAGATCCATAAGGACTGTGAATCATTAGGTATGCCTAAGGATAAGATCGAGGCGCTGCAGTTCGCTTCCGGCGGTGTTTTCGAGCACTACATGACACATGCGATGGATACGCTGGAAAACAAATATGGCTGCATACGCGGATATCTGACGGAAGAACTCGGACTTACAGAACCGGACTTGGAACGGCTCCGGGAAAAATATACAGTATGATGCACGGGTGAGCACTTGAAACATGGTGAGAAACGGTTTTTGTGAGAATAAGTTCAGATCGATGCTGCTGTCCGGTACTTTTACGATGGCAATAATCTATCTGATGCTTCTTTGTGACAGTATCATTGCCGGTATGTTTATCGGCGAGACCGGTGTCGCTGCCATAAATGCCATAACACCGGTCACGGGAATAACCACTTTTTTCGCCAACATTATCACGATCGGTACCGGCATACTGTACAGTAGGGCCATAGGTGCCATGAACAAGAAACACGCTGATGAGCTTTACGGACAGGGATTGATCCTTTCCGTGGTTGTTTCTTTGTTTTGCGCAGTTATGCTGCTGATTGGAAAGGAACTGTATTTTTCAGTTAACGGTGTTACCGGAGACATTTATATTCTCGCTTCGGATTACTATAAATGGACACCGCTCTGTGCCGTATTTACGATCTTAAATTCATACATCGGCCAGATGGTATACACAGACGGAGATGAGACCTGTACCAACATATCATATGTTCTTCAGATCATCGGAAACATAGCGGTCTCGATAATACTTGTAAGACCTCTGGGAATGCAGGGAATAATCCTCGGTACTATTACCGGAAATGTTCTCGGACTTATACCTGCACTTGTCCACTTTATGCGCAAGTGCAATACTCTTCACTTTACATGGCATCTGTCGGTAAAAGACATTATGCAGGCAGTAAGATTTAGTGCTGTCGATGCGGTTATCTATATCTGCTGGGCCATAGCTGACTATGTTCTGATAGCACATGTCTCCGGACGCTACGGCGAAAACGGCCTTATCTCTCTGGCTGTGGTTATCAGCCTTCTTGAATTCGGTGTCGTTATGGACGGTGTCGGACTTGCCGTTCAGCCTCTGCTCGGGACATATCTGGGCGAGAATAACAATGTCATGATCAAACGTCTTATGAATGCTGCCAAGGCTGCAGCAGCAGTGGAAGGCGGTATTGCTAACATCCTGATACTGATATTTGCCAAACAGTTTTGCGGACTGTTCGGCATTAGAGGCGGCAACGCACTCGAACCGACCATACTGGCTGTAAGGATAGTCTCACTCGGATTGATATTTTGCAGCATGATATCGCTGATGACATCATACTATATGCTTGTTGACCGTGTCGGGCTGGCTGTGGGTATTACATTCCTTAAAGACGGGTTATTATACTCCGTGCTCCCTGTATTGGGTTCACTTGTTCTCGGAAAGAACGGAATGTGGGCAGCTTTTGCTGTAGCTCCGGTTGTGGCTCTGATAATCGCAATGATCTTTATCCGCCGGCATTACGGTAAAGCACAATTCCCTGATCTGCTCATACCGAAGCACACGGATATCACTGTGCTCGAAGACATCCTTTCACTTGATAAGTGTTCGGAACTCTCCGAACAGGTGCAGAAGATCATGCTCGAACATGAATACTCCAAGAAGCATTCTATGAAGGCGGCGCTGTTTGTTGAAGAGATCGGACGGACTATCCTTGAGAAAAACAAAGACAGCAAGCATGCTGTATTAGTGGAGATCTCGTTGATGTTCGAGAAAACATCCGTTCTTTTGGTCGAACGTGACGCAGGTAAAGTCTTTGACATTACCGATCCTGATATTAAGATCGACGGCTTGAGCAGCTTTATCATGAGCGGACTTATGGAATCGCATAAAGAAAAGGCATATCAAACCACAACAGGGTATAACCGTAATATGATACGTTTCTATAAGGACCAAGACTGAAATTTGCGGAAACAGACATCATGAGTAAGAAACAGATAATAACGCCTATAATTGCACTCATTGCTGAGATGGATCTGGTGGTCAAGAATCTGATCAACATCTTTTATGTTAGTCGGAATCTTGGTTCTGAAGGCATTGCAGCATATGAGCTGGTCATGCCGTGTGTCATGGTCGTTTCTGCCTTTGTTGCCCTGGGATATAATGGTATACAGGCTGTCTGTGCAAAGGATTATGGCTCAAATGACCACGAAGCTTTTGAGCGTCACAGAAATGCGGGATATACATGGCTGCTGGTCGCAACGGCTGTGCTGACATTGGTGTTTGCCATATTCAAGGTTCCGATACTTGATCTGCTGGGAGCTAATGACGGAAGCAACACTCTCGCGATACTCAGCCGTGAGTGTTATTCTATGTTCCTTTTATGCTTTGTGCCTCAGAGCATTTTCAGTATTGCCTGCTGTCTTTTTTTCTTTGAAGAAAAGATTCAGCTCCTGATCATTAACATTATCCTTTATACTCTGATGTTTGCGGGATGCGGTTTTGTGACTGCAACTGGGCCATCAATGACGGGATATATTTTAGTTAATCTGGTCAGCATTATGGCAGCGGATATTTATATCGTTATTTCATGTTTCATCATCCGCAGAAAGAGCTCAAAGGCAGCTTTTACGGCTATAAGTTTCCGGATTTCCGATATAAGGGAATCTTTCTTTACGGGACTTCCTGATTTTATGGAATACGCATTTGTGTCAGTATTGTATCTTGTTGAAAATCTCTATATCCTTCGCCGCTTCTCAGAATCGGTCATAGCCGGTCTGGGGGTATTTGAGGCAATAGATAATCTGCCGGAGATCATCTGCGTAGGCTTTTCTTTCCTTGTGACCGCCTGTCTGGGAACATGCGTCGGAAAGCATAAAGCCGCATCGTCGGAAACAAGTATCAGAAAAGCAGAGGAGATCTTAGATAAGGAAGCAAAGAAACTGACATTAGGAGCCCTAACAGGTGCCGTTGTGACAGCAGCTTTTCTTATCGTTACAGCAAGACCCGCAACAGCCCTGTTCCTTACAGATGACGATCCTGCAGCTGCCGGGAGTGCTGTTTTGCTTACCGTATCCTGTGCTCTCGGATTCGTATTCTATCTGCTTAATTCGGAACTGGTCTGCTATTACAAGATCATCGGTGCCTATATTCAGGCTCATGTTCTGTTTTTGGCAGAAGCATTGTTATTTCCGCTTGGAGCCAAGATCCTTCTCGGAGAGATCTTTGGTGTTGCCGGCTTTTGTATGGGAGGAGCTGTTGGAGAGTTTGCGGCATTTATTCTGAATCTGGTCATTGTATGGATCTCAAGCGGCAAATTCCCTTTGAAGATGAGTGATTTCCGTATGGATAGATATCTGATGAGACATAGGCAGAACGGGGAAAACTGATCTTATGGTTGAGTATAAGCGTTATGACAGATCTTATGAAGACGAGGTGTTAAAGGTCTTCACGGAATCATTTGTTAACTATCCTCTTTTTTGGGGAGTTTTCGAGGACCGGTTCAAGTCAGAGACAGAGCTGCGCAGTTTTTATGAGCGTCTGATGAAGGGGATATTCAGAGCTACTGTCCGCAAAGATGACTGCTATATGGGTATTGCGGACGGAAAGGTTAAAGTTATTGTAATCGTAGAGAAACCATCAGACAAACCGGTCGGTTTTTGGGATTATGCTGTAAGCGGAATGGCAGGTATCATAGCGAGGATCGGGATTAGAGACACGCTTAGATTTATGGAAATGTCAGATAGAACGGAAATCGTCGTAAGAAGCATCCCTGAACCCCGTTGGCATTTGTATTTCTTGGCAGTTGATCCGGGATATCAGAAGCGGGGCATCGGATCGGGCGCGATACAGGATTTTCTTATCCCTTTGGTAAGATCCAATGGTGGAAATCTGATCACCGTTACCACCAATTCTAAAAATAACGTGGCTTTCTATATTGATAACGGGTTCAAGCTTGTAAAAGAAGAAACGCTTGAATGCAATGCAAAATCTATTG
>CAMYXF010000058.1 GCA_947303185.1 uncultured Clostridia bacterium
CTATCAATGCTATGGTGTTGGACTCCGTCATCTTGAGATTCCTTGCACTCGTATTGGGAACGTATCTGAACTTCCTTACGGTCTCAAGTATCCTCTCTTTTGTCTTTTCATTGATGCCCGGATCATCATTTATCGCACGCGAAACAGTGGAAACACCCACTCCGCAGATCCTGGCAATGTCTTTTATGGTGATATTTTCGCTCATTCTTATCCCTTAACTGCACCTGCCGCAACGCCCTTGATGATGTACTTCTGGCAGGCAAGATAGAATATGATTACCGGAATGATGGATAACAGGATCAATGCCATCGTAGCACCGAGGTCAACCGTTCCGTAGCTTCCCTTAAGATACTGGATATGTATCGGTATGGTCCTGTACTCGTTGATATCCAAAACAAGATAAGGGAGCAGATAGTCGTTCCATACCCACATAAGCTCCAGGATGCCGACTGAGATAAGCGTAGGCTTAAGCATGGGGACAACTACCATAAAGTATGTACCGATAGGTCCGCAACCATCGATCGCTGCCGCCTCCTCTATCTCCAGAGGAATGCTCTTTACAAATCCCACAAACATAAAGATCGCCAATCCTGCACCGAAGCCCAGGTATACGATCGGAATCGTAAAGGGCGTGTTGAGCTTGAGCTTGTCCGCTGTCTTTGAAAGCGTGAACATTACCATCTGGAAAGGAACTACCATTGAGAATACGCAAAGGAAATATACGATCTTGCAGATCATATTATCAACTCTTGCGATATACCATGCAGCCATGGATGTAAAGAGAAGGATCAGTCCGACTGAAAGGACGGTGATCACAACGCTGTACATAACGCTCTTGAAAAAAGGATAGTTTCCGAAGGTCATACCCTTTACAAAGTTGGAGAATCCTGCGTTCATCTCACCCGTAGGCAGATCAAAAGTATTTGTCTTAACAAATGTATTTACCTTAAAAGAATTGATCACAACTGCCAGAACCGGGAGCACCCATATGATACATACGAAAGCAAGAACGACTGAGTAGATCGTTTTTCTTATTATATCTTTCTTCATTACTGCTGCACCTCCCTCTTTCTGGTATAAGCAAGCTGTAACAGTCCAAGTCCGGCAACCAGGATGAAGAACAATACCGCCTTTGCCTGAGCCACGCCTGTAGCTGACTTGTTGGAACCGTAGAATGTATTAAAGATATTTAATGCCATCATCTCTGTTGTCTTGATCGCCGATCCGTCGGACTGGATGATGAAAGGCTGTCCGCCTGTCAGTGCAAGGTTCTGATCGAAAAGCTTGAACCCATTGGTAAGTCCGAGGAATGAGCAGATCGTTATCGAAGGCATGACATTCGGGATCGTGATCCTGAAAAGGATCTGGCTGCGACTTGCTCCGTCTATGCTGGCAGCCTCGATCATATCGTCCGGAACTGCCTGAAGTCCTGCGATATAGATGATCATCATATATCCGACCTGCTGCCAGATCATCAGTATGATCAGTCCCCAGAAGCCGTACTTTGTCTCCAAAAGGATGGATGTACTGTATCTGGAAAGAATACCGTCAAAGATCATCGCCCAGATGTATCCCAAAACGATACCGCCGATAAGGTTCGGCATAAAGAATACCGTTCTGAAAAGATTGCTTCCCTTTATGTTCTGAGTCAGGATGTATGCAACCGTGAAAGCCAGAACATTTATAAGTACAAGACTTACTACCGCAAAAACAGCTGTATAATCAAAGGAATATCTGAAGCTGGCATCCGAAAAGGCTTTGCCGTAGTTCGAAAAGCCGATAAACTCAGCATCCTTTATCAATCGAAATTTACAAAATGAAAGATATATTCCCTGGATGAACGGCCATACAAAGCCGATGATAAATGCCGCTAAAACCGGCCCCATAAATAACAGAAAATGTTTTTTGATTGATTCCTTCGGGGTTTTGGATCGTGTTTTGTTCATACGAAACCTCCTAAAAAGAGAGGCGAGCAATTTGTGTCACCCGCCTCTCTGATAAGTCTAATATGCAGATCGTGAGGCTTTATCAGTCAGCGTTTGCAAGTCCGTACTGTGTAGCCCAGCCGTCAACGAATGCTGCCTTTACGAGATCCCAGTTAGCATCGCTCTGATCAGCGTTGTACTGGTTAAGTGCTGCAACAAGTGCTGCACGATAGTCATCTACGTTAGGCTGATAGTTTGTAGCCCAATCCATTACGTAGCAGCCGTCAGCAGTGTACTTAGCTGCATCGTTAAGGAAGCCGTTTGAAGACTCAGCTGCGTTCTTGTAAGGCATGATACCAAGCTGCTCAACCATAGCCTTGCTTGCATCAGGATCAGATACGAGCCATACCATGAAGTCGATGGTAGCCTGCTGATCTGCCTCGGAAGCGTTTGCATTAACTGCCCAGCAGTTCTCTGTACCGCAGTTAAGACCAGCCTTCTCCTCGCCTGCAACACCACAGTAGTAAGGGATCATTGTAGCGTTCGGAACATCGCCGGATACTGCTGCATACTCCCAGGAACCGTTTACGAAGAATGCTGCCTTGCCCTCTTTGAACTCTGCCTCAGCGTCATGTCCGCCGTTTGCAAGATCCTTGGGGTCTGTAAGGCTGTTGTTGATGATGAGGTCATAGAGGTTCTTGTAGTTCTCCATGTACTTACCTGTAAGAGATGCGGGGCACTCTTCCCACTTAGCACCTGACTCCTTCTCCTCATAGAAGTACTCAAGGTTAGCAAGGTGTCCTGTGAATCTCCAGGAAGAAGAATCATCCATATCGGAAGATGAGAATGCATCGAAACCAAGAGTATCAGCATTCTTGTGGATATCCTCAGCTACTGTCTTGAGACCTTCAAAGTTCTTGATCTCGTCCATGCTGTGACCAGCCTTCTCGATCAGATCGGGGTTAACGATGATGCCGTAGCACTCATAGCAGTAACCGATAGAAACGAGCTTTCCTGTCTCATCATAGAGGTTGTATGCGTCTGTTGAAAGCTCATCAGCGATCTTTGTGCCTGTAAGGTCGATAGCGTAATCAGCCCAATCCTTAACGCCTGCTGCGTTACCTACTACGAAAAGTGTAGGAGCCTCAGACTTGTCCATCTCGGACTGAAGTGTCTGACTGTAAGTACCTGAAGCTGCGGTTACGATCTTAACCGGAACGCCTGTGGTCTCTGTGTACTTCTTGCCCAGCTCCTGGATGGTCTCATCAAGCTCGGGCTTGAAGTTGAGCCAGTATACGGAACCCTCTCCGCTTGCTGCTGTCTCTGTAACAGCCTCTGCATCACCTGATGCGTCAGTGCTTCCTGCATCGGTGCCTGTAGCTGCGCTACCGCTACCGCCGCAGCCTGCGAATAATGACATTGTCATTGCCGCACATAAAAATACACTAAGTAACTTCTTTTTCATGATCTTCCTCCTTAATCATTTGATTTCATGAAAATATCGGAAACGTTTCCGATGCAGAAAGAATATCATGGAAACGTTTCCAATGCAAGCACTTTTTTCAGGTAATTATTGACAAGAAACGTTTCCGAAACTTTGTAACATTTTCACAAAGCTCCTTTATCAGTTATAAGTTTTTGGGGGTTGGAATAGAATGATTTATTTCCCTAAATATCTGAAACAGAGCGTAGGATTGCTTATATGCCGGACGAAGGATAATGTACTGGCGCAATACGCTGTTTTGAAGAGATTGAAAAAGAATTGAAAAAACGATAGGATTTATAGAATTAAGTTTCAGAATGGCTGTTTTTTAAAAATTCTATCATTTTCTAAATAAAAAGTGTATTATAATGATACAAGGTGTGGGTCTGCAGTGTAAAGATGCGGTTCGCCACACCATCTATTAAACCTTGAAAAAACAATAGCGATTATTGCGGTTCGAAAAAGTAGTCCAAAGGGTGGTCCGAGGAATTTGAGTGGTCCAATAACCTCCTATTCTTCTAGTGTTTAAGCGCCTTGACCCCCTTCGATTCCGCTCGTAATATTTTGCATCTATATTGAGCGTCCGTTCGCCGCAGGTCAGTGTGATATCCGTCTTCATTTTTGGAAGAAGATCCCTAAAGCCATCATCTACCTGCCAATCCATCATAGAAGCAGCGGCTTTAACCTTTAGATGCTTATATTCCGTATTGTAGTATTCCAGGATGAACTTCTCATACAGGTGATGCATCTGCTGTTCATCCAAAAAATCCATACGGAATACGAAGAACTGAAAAAAGAAAATGAGACTTCTAAAGAAAATACCTCAAAATATTATGAGCCCAAGAAAACAGCAAGCGCCCCCTTTGATGAAATAACGATTATGGCACCCACCGGAGAAGTAATAAAGTATTCTACTGAAAAAGAGAAATTTGAGATACTTGAGCAGCTCCAGATCAATCATGATAATACCGTTGTTGAAAATGAAGATGGGAGCATGACCATTTCGGCAGGTAGGTCAGATGTTGATGAGCTGATCAACAGA
>CAMYXF010000059.1 GCA_947303185.1 uncultured Clostridia bacterium
TCGGTCTCGCCGATCTTCTTAACGTTAATGTTCATTATCTGACTCCGGGATAAGAATCGTTCACAGAGAACTGACCTTCTCCTTTAAGATAGCAATCAAAGAATTCGACCGCAAGTGAGTTCACCTGGTCCATCATGTAAGCGTTGTCGACGTTGCCTGAACCTAAGAGTTTTCCGAGGAAAGGTGAGAACAACGGGAGGTCCGTGTAATCCATGTGAAGCGAACCTTCGAAATATGTGCAGTAGATAATGTCCGCATTGTCCCTGATAACAAAGTTCGGATAAGGATAATCCATCTTCTCGAGCTCGATCATTTCATAGTGGCTCTCTGCATTTTTGAACTCGAAAAGAGGCACGTGATACTCGACGTCTTCAACGATGTATTTGCCGTTTTCCGCACCGATAATTGAGCCGAGCATCGTGCCGTCAAGGTCGATTACTGCACTGATGTCATCTCTTTCTTTACCAATCTCTACAGCTGTCGCGCCGCCCATTGAGTGGCCCATGACACCGATCTTATCTGTATCTATTAAGTCCAGTGCTTCTAGAGAATCTTGCTTTGACGATTCATTTTCAAACCAATATGCTTCGATGTCGTTTTCATCCGCTCCTTTCTTGAGTTCGTCGAGCACGAAGTTCATGTCACCAACACGGAGCTTCATCCACTTTGAAGATTCTTCGTAGATCTTCTCTTCGGTCATATCTCCGTTGGCGTTCATTACACTGTTCATGAAATCAGGATCAACGGTAATCGTCTTTCCGTTTGTGTCTTTTGTGAAGAACGAGTGATAAGGGTGATCGAGGCTTACGACGACATAGCCCTGGCTTGCAAGCTCGAGATAAGTTGAAGCATTGCTCTGCCAGTATCCGAAAGCGCCGTGTGAGAAAACCACGAGAGGGAACTTGTCACCTTCAGATGCGTTATCCGGATAGAAGAAATAAACGGGAACTTCCCTGTAAGAGCCGTCGCTTTCATACTCTTCGATCCTGTTCTTATCAACGAGGATCGCGTTGCTCTGCTTTACTTCATATGGGCCGTGCGTGGGAAGGCCTTCGTAGTCAGTAAATACGAATGAAGGTACCATTGAACCGGCGATAAGAAGGACGCTCAAGATAAGGCTTGCGATCTTTCCTGAGAGTTTCTTTGAAGTTGTCTTATTCTTGTTGATGAGCACTCCCAATCCTGCGAAAACAAGTCTTATAACAAGAAGGATAATAAGTCCCATGAACCTGAAACTTGTATCGATTCCGGGGAGGAGGAGCATGAGCGCGAAGAGCACTGCCTGTCCTAA
Organism: uncultured Clostridia bacterium; assembly: GCA_947303185.1. Classification (GTDB taxonomy): domain Bacteria; phylum Bacillota; class Clostridia; order Saccharofermentanales; family Saccharofermentanaceae; genus Saccharofermentans. Next base: position 1,292 of record CAMYXF010000059.1, read on the forward strand.
GTCAACGATGAGTCTTTTTACTGACCATGTCTTTTTGGAAGACTTTTTTATCTGGTCTGCGATCAGAAATCCGATTTCTGTCAACGACATTAAAATGAGTAGTAAATATTCCATAACAATACCTGCCTTTGCCTGTTTTGAGGCGAGTATAGTTAACTGATTTCTGTAGCTCAATGGCTGTAAAGGTAAGATGCAAAAATGCGTTGTGAAATGCATAAAAATGCCTCAACCTAAGCGAATAACATATTGGTATAATGGGTTATAACAATTTTCGGAGGTATATAAAAATGCCGCATGTAGAGATCAAATGCTTTCCGGGCAGAACGGAAGAAGTAAAGACAAAGTGCGCCGAAGAGGTAGCTAAGGCAATTGCAGAAACAATGGGGTGCGATGTATCAAGCGTATCCATCGCAATAAAAGAGATTGATAAGGACGACTGGAAGTCAAAGGTCTGGGATACACTGATCGCACCTGAGAAGGACAGCTTATACAAGAAGCCCGGTTATACATGTGACTGATAAAGTTACTTATCTGTGATATCAGATATTTATAAGCAGCAGTCTGAACAGGAGCTTCTTTAATCTGGTATAACTCTTAGAACATTCAACCATATGCTCCCTACATAATGTATGGAGCATTTTTATTTCCGCATCTGATAACGAATCTTCTGCAAACGCAGCCTTTTCTGCGATCTCAACGGCCTTTCTCGGGATCGTGAATTTCAATACGCGTCCCATGAAGCAATAGTAGTGATAGTATGCGACAGCCTTTTCATCGTTCTTGTCGGAATTGAATTTTCCGTACCAGAAGATGTAGTATGCGACCCTTAAGAGCAATACGAGTACGACTATTGATACCAGGACAATCAGGATGATGAGAATTACTTTAAGAGTAACCCTTTCAACTTCCTTGGCCTTCTCTTCAGCAGGTGAAACATACTCGGCGATAACGTCTGTAGGTTCTGTGCCTACGTATTCAATTTCTACTGAAGGGATAGTCTCGCCGTCAGGTGTCGTAGGAGCAGTAGACGGTGTAGGCGTTGCGCCGGCTTCAGTCGTCTCGTCTGTCTCAGTTGTTTCAGATACATCTTCAGTCTCTGTAGTTTCTTCTGTGTCTGTCTCAGAAGCTTCAGACTCAGAACTCTGGGAAGGTTCTGTGGGATCTGTGTTATTTGCAAGATCCGGATTCTCGATCTCAGGATGATATTCAGCGAGCGCGTCGATACTGTAGTAACTTGCATCGGAAGCGCAACCCGGTGTTGAATCGCCCATTACCCATCCGTATTCGGGAATGAAGAATTCGAACCAGGCATGTGCCTGCTCGGCTGTGACAATGCTCGTGCCATCGTTATAAGAGTTGTTGTCGACATAGCCTCTGACGTATCTTGTTGGGACGCCGATCATTCTTAAGAGGACCATGGTTGTTGTTGCGTAATGAACGCAGATTCCGGTCTCGGCATCGCTTACGAACCATGCAACGAAGTCAACGTCTTCAGGCGGATATTCCGTATCCCTGTCGTAAGGGTGAAGCTGGCTTACAAATTCAGTTACCCTTCTGACTTTTTCGACATCGGACATCTCGGTATATCCGTGGTATAAGTCCAGGTACCAGTCGGGCAGAACGCCGCTATCGATGAGATCTCTCTGTGTGCCGTAAGGAACCTTGAGACACGTTCTGTAAACATAAGTATTAAGATACTGCTCGGAATAGATGTTGCCCGTCTGTACAGGCAGCGGCGAAGCAGCGAAGACGGTCTGGTTCTGGTGCGTATTGTTGAAAGGATTTACATCGGAATATTCTGTTGAATCTTCGACATAGAAGTCGTTGTAGTAAGGCACTATGTCGATGGAAGAGTATTCTAACGGAGTTACTTCAATCGTGCACGGAGCTTCCTGATAGAATACCCAGTAGTCGTCTTTATAAACCTTATTCGGTACTCTTGATGACTTAAGTGTATTGTTTTCGTAAGTATCGAATGACTCAACTTTAAGATAAATGGAATGGCCCATGACAAGCGATCCGTTGTAATTAAGGTTGCGCTTTCTGTGTACCTTAAGGACCGGTTCTGAAGTAGGATTGAACGGTCCGATGCGGTCCAAGTTTGTGCTTGACGCATAAAGAGGGGAGAACATGTCGTAGGTCTCTTCGTAATAAGGATTCTTAAAGCCGTTTATCGCGTTGTCGAGCATCATGCTGAGCTTGCTGCCGCTGCCAAAGCTCTGGTCGACTTTCTCCTGCATTGAGATGAGAATACGGGTTGCGAGTTCATCCTGTTTGTATTTCTCTTCGGGGAAGATAATGCCCAATAGTACCGTGAACATGATTACCGGAATTGTCAGTATCAGCAGGGCTCTTTCGGATACTGCACGGCTCTTGTTGCGGAAAGCATGTGCGAACAAAAGCAGTATTATTCCGGTTCCGGCAATAAGACAGGGAATTATCTTTGGAACCATTACGATATTGGCAACAGCGCATACGAATACCGGAAGATGTGCAAGAAGACCTATTGGTATCAGTCTCCACTTCATCAGGAAATACGTCGTGCAGCATGTAGCGATCAGATTATATGCGGCGAGGAATGCGAAGATCGCGGTTTTTTCACCTGCAAATTCGTCATACGTTCCGGGGAACCAGTAGAAAGCGTAGAGCCTGATGTAATAGCAGAATCCGAGAAGACCGGTCCGTACTTTGAACAGGTCGGTTATGAGCAGAAGAGCCAATATCGATGGCGCGGCAATAAAAGCACACATGCTGACTTTCTTTTTGTTCAGATAGAATACGGATGCAAACGCAAGCGAAGTCACGAAAGATATGGCCAGAGCCGATATCCAGTCGAAATCAAGTTCAAATGCCGTTCCGACCATCAGCATGAGTCCTGAACTGATGCACATTGTGGTAATGACAGAAGTAATTACCGAGCTTATGCCGGGAGACTGGTTCTCTCTGACTGATACTATCTTTTCAGTCTTCATTAGACACCTCCTCCGGAGCGCTTTCTCCGGATTCGTTTACGGCATTCTCTTCATGTGATTCATATTTCAGATCGTCAGGTATCCTCATGCGGAGGATCATGGAGATTGCTCTCTGAAGATCA
>CAMYXF010000060.1 GCA_947303185.1 uncultured Clostridia bacterium
CCATTTAAGTCAACACAAAGATTTTAATAACGTCGCTATATTAAAACAAGTAAGAAAAAAATTTAATTTTTTGTGCATGTTTTTATACCTATCATTTTGTAAAAGCCGGGCCTTTTGTATAAAATCATATGTGGCATTATATGCATGAATAATTCTCAAGGGGAACTTTGATACCAATGGCTTATCCGTTGATGGAACATCTTACCGGTAACGGCTTTTTATTTTGCGGCAAGTATTACAGGGTAAGTTCAGAGCTTTGTGAGTCTCTCCAGAAACCCGTAGATATCAGAACATATTATGAGACCATCCGTGTAAAAGACGGAGTTCTTTTGTTTGCAGAAGATCATCTGGCAAGACTTGTTAAATCCGTTAAGGGCTTGGAGAACTTTCCGGTTGATATTACCGGGATCCTTTCTGAAAGTTACAGCCTTGTCGATCTCGAAAAGATCACGGACGGATCTATAAGAATCGTACTTACTAAAGAAAGTCTTCTTATTCATCAGGCTGACATCACATTGCCCGGCAAGGAACTTTTCGAGCAGGGAATAAATACAAGCCTGCTTAACTGGGAAAGACAGACACCCAACTTAAAGATATTCAGAGGCGACTACAAGACTACTGTTAATGAGAAGTTCAAGCAGGAGAATTCCCACGGACTTCCTTTTGAGCTTGTACTTGCAGATAACGAAGGCAAGCTTTACGAAGGTTCGATGTCCAATCTGTTCGTCATTAGAGACGGCCAGGTTTATTCGGCACCTGACGATAAGATCCTTATAGGCATTACCCGTAAAAGAGTCATGGAAGCTCTTAACAGATCAGGACTTGAGCTTCAGATCGGCACATTCAGACCTGAAGAGCTTGATCCTTCACGCGATGCAATCTTTGTATCAAGCACGCCTTTCGACATTCTGCCTGTAAGGTATATCGACGATTACGAATTCAAATCTGCTGATAATGAAATCCTGCAGATGATTTCCAAGATGTATCAGGAATATACATCTGAATATATCGGCGCTGAAAAGCGCGCTTTGAACGGCTAACTATTTGGAGGTGGTATAAATGGAATCTAAATCAGGAAAGATATCGGTAACTACCGAGAATATTTTTCCGGTCATCAGACAATGGCTCTATGAAGATAAGGACATCTTCATCAGAGAATTAGTATCAAACTGTGCAGATGCTATCGCCAAGCACAGAAGACTCGTTGAATTGGGCAAGGCAGAAAAAGACGATGCCGACTATTCGATCAGAGTCGTATACGATGACGATAACAAGACTATTTCATTTGAGGATAACGGTATCGGCATGACAGAGAATGAGGTTGAGAAGTACATCAACCAGATCGCATTCTCAGGCGCGCTTGATTTCGTTACCAAGTACCAGCAGGAATCAACAGATAAGACCGGCATCATCGGTCACTTCGGTCTCGGTTTCTATTCTGCATTCATGGTTGCCGATGAAGTTACGATCAACACAAAGAGCTTCATGGCAGATGCAGAGCCTGTCATCTGGAAGTCCAATGACGGTATGGATTATGAGATCCTTCCTTCAGACAAGCAAAACAGAGGTACGATCATCACCCTGAAACTTTCTGAAGATGCAATCAAGATCTTCGATTCCGCAACTATCAGAATGACTATCCGCAAGTACTGCTACTTCGCACCTGCAGATATCTATTTCGTAGATACCAAATCTGACAGACTCCATGAGGAAGCTGAGCAGAAGCGCAAGAAGGAAGCAGAGGAGAAGGGCGAGACATATACACCTTCACCGGTATCTTATGTTCCCGTAAACAACAAAGCACCTCTCTGGACAAAGAAGCCTTCAGAGTGCACTGAATCTGAATATAAGCAGTTCTATCACAGCGTATTTAACGACGGCAGGGATCCTTTGTTCTGGATCCACCTCAACATGGATTATCCTTTCACACTTCAGGGTATCCTTTATTTCCCTAAGACAGACAATATCTATCAGTCACTTGAGGGAAGAATCAAGATCTATAATCACCAGATCTTCGTAGCTGATAACATCGAAGAGATCATTCCTGATTTCTTATTCCTTTTACAGGGATGCCTCGATTGTTCTGATCTCCCGCTCAACGTATCACGTTCCGCACTCCAGCAGGATGAATACGTTAAGAAGCTTTCAGGACACATCATCAAGAAGGTATCCGATAAGCTCAACGAACTCTTCAAGAAGCAGAGAGAAGACTTTGAGAAGTACTGGTCTGATATCTCCGTATTCGTTAAGTACGGCATGATGAAGGAAGAGAAGTTCTACGAGAAGGTTGACGGCATCTGCCTCTTTAAGACAGTTGACGGTGCTTTCAAAACCATTGAAGAGCTTACATCTGAAGACAGAAAGACGATCAGATATACAACTGATCCCAAGGCCCAGGCTGCTTATGTTGAGATGAGCAAGAATGACGGATTCGAAGTCATCGTCATGGATGAAGAGATCGACAATAACTTCATGTCTTATCTCGAGATGAAGAAGCCTGATTACAGCTTCAAGAGAGTAGACTCCGAGCTTTCCGGTAAGGAATCTGATGAAGCGACAAAGAACAAGCTCAAGGACTTCTTCAGAAGCGCAGTAGGTGATGAGAAGCTTATTGTTTTCGCGCAGGAGATGGGAAAAGACAATCTCCCTGCATTGATCCGTGAAGCTGAGCACAACAGAAGAATGAAGGAAATGCGTGCCCAGTATGAGAGAATGATGTCACAGATGGGTACCATGACTGAAGAACAGTTAAACGACATGTTCCCTGAGACAGAAGAGCTCGTCGTTAATACCGACAGCCCGCTCATCACAAAGCTTGAGGCTCTTGAATCAATGGGCACCAAGAAAGAAGAGGCTGACCGCCTGGCACAGCACATTTACGATCAGGCAAAGCTTGCACACGGATCTCTCGACAGCGAAGGCCTTGAGAGATTCCTCAAGTACAACACCGAATTGCTCTCCAAGAGCGCTGACAATCTGTAATTAAATTTCACAAGGAGAAACCTTATGAACGAAAATGATGTAAGACGAGTACTGTCCGAAAAGAAAGAAGGCTTCAACGTTGAAGCCGGCGGAATCCTTCACGATGTTAAATACGATCTTAACGTATCCGGCATCGAAAAGGTCCGTGTTATCAACCGTTACGACGTATCAGGTGTAACAGATGAGGAATTCGACAACGCGAAAACAGTTGTATTCAGTGAACCGCCGGTCGATATCCTCTACGATGAGACTGTTGACTTAAGTGATGCAGCTTACGTGCTCATCGTCGAGTCTTTACCCGGTCAGTACGACCAGAGAGCAGATTCAGCAGCTCAGTGTATCCAGTTCATGACTGCTAAGGAAAGACCTATCGTAAAGTGCGCAAGGATCATTGCATTCTATGGTTCTGTATCAGAAGAAGAGAAGGAGAAGATCAAGGGTTACCTTATCAACCCCGTTGAAGCCAGAGAAGCTTCTGCTGAAAAGCCTTCCACTCTTATCGATAAATATGATATTCCTACAAAAGTTGCCAATGTTGAAGGATTCCTTGAAATGTCCGATGATGAGCTTGAAGCTTTGAGAAAGACTATGGGCCTTGCAATGAGCTTTGCTGACATCAAGTTCGTTCAGGATTTCTTCAAAGAGCAGGGAAGAGTTCCCACAGTTACAGAGATCAGGGTTCTTGATACATACTGGTCTGACCACTGCCGTCATACAACATTCCTTACTAACCTTACAGATATCAAGTTCGAAGGTGATGATGAACTCACGGCAGAGATCAAGGCTGCTTATGAGGGCTATCTCTCCGACAGAGAGGAAGTTTACGGAGACAGAATCTCCAAAAAGCCCGTTTGTCTCATGGACATTGCTACTCTTGCTGGCAAGAAGCTCAAGAAAGACGGAAAGCTCGACGATCTTGATGAGTCAGAAGAGATCAATGCTTGCTCCATCAAGGTAAGGATCGAAGTTGACGGAAAGCCTGAAGATTATATCTTCATGTTCAAGAACGAGACACATAACCATCCTACTGAGATCGAACCTTTCGGTGGTGCTGCCACATGCTTGGGCGG
>CAMYXF010000061.1 GCA_947303185.1 uncultured Clostridia bacterium
TATGTGCCGGCTTTCTGGTCGATCTCAAAGACCTTGAGTGCCTGGATGATGATGATCGCAAGGACAGGTCCCAAAAGGAATCCGGGAGCGCCCCAGATGTATACGCCCGCTGCCATTGAGAGCAGTGTGATGAGGGGGTGCAGATGCATAGATTTGCCGAGGATCGGTGGTTCGATGAAGCGGCGGATGATCGTCATGATGATATAGCCGATTGCGATTATTGCTGCTGCGACATAGTCACCCTGGGCGATGAGATAGATGAACATCGGGAGCATGGTGACGCTGATACCGAGTACGGGCAGGAAGTCGATCAGGGCTGTTACGATGGCGAGGACGATCGCGTATTCGCGAAGGCCTGCTGCGAGGAATACGATAAAGGACTCTGCTGCCGTGATAATGAAGAGTGCGAAGTAACCGCCAAGTACACGGAAGACGAGGAGCGCGAGCTCGTTAAGAAGAGTCATTACCCTGTTTCTAAATTTGCGGCTGGGCGTGTTCTTAACGAAGAACTTCATTACGGCAGGGCCGTCGTTGATGAAGTAGAAACCGCTTAAGATGATGCTGATTACAAAGAATACTGCATAAGGGAGGTTTCCGACCATTTTCCAGACGGAAGAGAGGGCCGAGCTTACGACCTGGGGAATGCTCTTTACGACTGTCTGGCCCATGTTGGCGACGTTTTCCTTGAGGGAGTCGATCATGTCGGTCGTAAGGAAGCCGCCGTTTTCAACGCTGTAGCGCTCAAGAAGCTGAACGTTGATGAGTTCAGCTGGCTTAAATGTTTTCGCTGCTTCGGCAATGGAGACGAGCATGCTGTTTGCCTGATATACGAGGCCGATGCAGACGAGGATTATGAAGATGATTACAAAGATGTTGAGGATGACGTAGACGACCAGCGCGACTTTGGTGTGCGTGGACTTCTTACGTCCGGGTTTTATTTTCGAGGCGTCCTTATCGAAAAGCTTGGATAAGGGCTTTGCGATGATCATTGATGTTTTCGAGAGCAGGAAGCCGATTAGGAACGGTACGAGGATAACTGCGACGATCTTGCCGGCGTAGCAGAACGCGGCGACGATAACCACCGTGAGAATGAACTTGAGCATCGCCATGACCGACGCGCGGTCACGCTGGTATCTCTCAAGGTCCGTAAGCTTTCTATCTTTCTTATCCATTTTCTTTTCCTTCCATTCAAACTGACCGCGGCAGGTTCCCCAACCGGCGCGGCAATATCAGATTCTGACGCCCTTGAGCAGTACCATCCAGAGGATTACCAGGATCATAAGTCCAAGGACCAAAGTAACGTTTATTCCTTTCATGAGACCGCCTGCTTTTCCGCCGTCTTTGACGTCAGGCTGTCTGTTGTCGCCGTAAATGTCGGCGCTGTATGTGAAATGGAATTCTCCAAGAGTTTTTCTGAAGAATCCGAGAAGGATCAGGGCTACGACGAGCGCCGGGATCGATGCGAAATAGATCGTGGTCGGAATGTCACTGTAGACTCTGATCGTGGTGAGGTCCAATTCATTAACAATGCTGCCTACCAGAATGCCCGTGAGGCGCGAGCCGATGAGGGCAAGGATCGGTCCGTAGATGTTCTCGGTGTGATTTCTGACGACGCAGAGCCACCAGCCGATAATGAGGATGGCGGGCAGGTTCATGAAATCAAATGAGAAAAGCGCAATCAGTATCGGAACGATTATGAAAGCAAGGCGCTTGTTCTTTTCGGGGAAACCCTGCCAGATTGCGCCTAAGAAGAACAGCGAAAATCCGAACGCCGGAATGATGGTATCAACAAGGACTTCCAACAAAAGCAACGGTCCTGATACTTCGCCGACTGAGTAGAAGACTGCCGGGAATATTACCGAACCGCCGTACCTGAGCCACAAAGCCAGTGAAAGATTGTGGAATGAAGCCTTAATGAGATACAAAGGCGCGCCTGACAAGAATGACAGTATGAGCGCACCGATGCCTGTGTATCTGCCGGTGATGTAGAGTCCGCACTTCTCAGCGATTATGACGGAAGGCGCGACGAATGCGAACATCACGATGAAGATAACGATGATTGCGCATCCGATAAGAGATGTCGATGAGAACAAGAACGTGCCTGAAAACAGCAGCTTCAAAAGGAAATAAGATGCGATGAATCCCAATGCACCGTAAAACACCGGATATCCCCAGTTGTACGGATTCGGAAACTTGAAAGCTTTTAATATCTGGTCTCTGAAAGACCTCAGAGCGTCCATCAGAAGTACACTCCAAACAGGGTCATGGTCTGGTACATCTTCTCAAAGAAGAAAGGCTCCATGATCATGAATACTGCGCAGCCCAGTGCGAGGAAAGGTCCGAAAGCCATGTAATCCGGGTCTTCCGCAAAGTGTATGGCCGCTTTTTCCCTTTGTATCTTGAGCTTCTCGGCCCTCGGGTCTTCGGCTTCGGCGATTCTCTTCTTCTCCTTGGAAATTCTCTTCATCTTTCTGATGAGGAGCGGAACTGCAAAGAGCAGAGCTGAGAAAATCGATACGTAGATAAGGACCAGTAGTCCGTAACATCCTGTGATAAGGCCTGTGGCGAAGAGAAGTCTCATGTCGCCCATGCCCATTCCCTCTTTGCCGAGGAATGTGATCGATAAGAATCCGATGAGCCAGATAACGCCGCCTCCGACAACGGAAGCAATTACCTTGTTGAGCACGGGAACCCACCACTTTGCGTCACCCGAGAACCATACGGAACCTTCGAAAAGATCAGCAAGTACTGAAAGAACGCCGCATCCGGCGATAAAGATCGAGAACTGGTCAGGAATGATCCTGTTGAGCTTATCTGCCATCATTACCAGCATCAGAACCGGAATCGCAAGCCAGATAACCGCAAGGTGAATCGGTCTGAAAGCAGTAATATATTGGGCTTTGCAGAAAAATACAGTTATGCAGTAACAGCCGGCACAAAAAGCACATGCAATAAGGCCTTCCGGAAAAGGTCTCATTCTCTTGGACGGCCTGTAATCAGGGTCTTGGGGCGTTACGCCGTAATCCTGGAGCCATTCGTCCGGAAACTTGCCGAACAGATATGTTATAAGCGCGCCCGCGAGCACTCCTGCCGCAATGGCAATGCCATAATAAAGTACATCATTCATAACTGTTAGAAGTTTAATATACCGCGCAGAAAAATACAAATATATATAAAGTCTCTATTTTCGCTGTTCCGCGAAGTCCACACCCTTCGAAAAATACGGCGTTCCAGCTTTTCGCCACGCCACGAAGTCTACATCCTTCGAAAAATACGGCTAAAAGTACGGCTGCAGCCGCATTTTTAGCCGTACTTTCAGCATATTCTGACCCTAAAATACGGCTTTTTATACGGCTATAGCCGTACTTTTGCCGTACTTTCGCCGTATCGCGATGCGTTTTCAAAGCAATAATCCGTGCCAAATGACCTTTCTGTAAAGATTAAGTAAATTTCAGACATTTTTGTCAGTTTCCGGTGAAATCCGTTGTCAGAAAAACACCTGCAAATAGGGCTTTTCGGGCTGTTTTTGGCTAAATAATCGAACTTATTTCAAAAAATTGCGAACACAACCATATATCGATATAATCAGACGTAATTATTTTGGAGGAAGTAGGTGTCTTTTCAGGGTAAGGAAAAGCACCGAAGACTGGAAGAATGGCAACAATCACAGCAAAAGCCCTCGAACAGATGATGCAGTCTCACGTTAAGGCAGAGACAGGCATGAGCCTCGAGCAGGCAACACCCCGCGATTACTGGACAGCACTCTCGAAGAGTATCGTTGAGCTCATCTCCGAGAACTGGATGGCAACAAGACACAAGTACAACCAGGGCCGTCAGGCTCACTACTTCTCGGCAGAGTTCCTTGAAGGCCGTTCAATGCTCAACAACCTCGTAAACCTGGGCATTTACGA
>CAMYXF010000062.1 GCA_947303185.1 uncultured Clostridia bacterium
ATAAGAAGTTTTTATTCACTACTGCCCGAACGTTCCGTACCCGGTGACGGCCTCATCGACGGTCATTGAACCGGTGGCGACCGCATAAGATGCAAGTCTCAGCTGCGTTACTGCATCATCTGTCAGACCGAACTCTTCTGGTGACAGGATGCGGGATTCGGGAACGGCTCCGAATGCAGCGTACATGCTGTTGAAAGAGAGGTCTTTGGTCGGTGACATAAGGCCTTTTTTCTGAGCCATGTTGTTCAATTCCGTTGACGTGATCAGGAAGCGCATAAACTCGTTTGCCATTTTCAGATTCTTGCTGTCTTTGTTGACGGAGAACTGCAGGTTCGGCATGTCTAGGAAGTTGGCACCGTCATCTGACATGGGTATCGGGACAAAAGTGTATTTGAAGGGAGAGGCGATAAATGCCTCAGAGCGGCTCTCGCGTTTCTGCGTTCCTGAGACGGTATCTCCTGAGGCGGTCATCATCGGCACGTCGCCTTCGAAAAAGCGGAGGATCACGGCGTCGTAGTTGTTCTCGATCTCATTGCAGGCATCAAGGTTTACACAGCCGTCATCCATGAACTGTACGATTTTCTCAAGGGAAGGCCTCATATACTCGCCTGCGGAAGGATCAAGGGCGTTGAGTTTTCTGACAGCCTCTGCATCCTTAGCCACGGTTCCGCAGAAATAAGGATATATCGACAAGGTGAAAAGCGATGTTTTTTCTTCTCTGGAAAATCCCATCAGCGGGTTCTCATAACCCATCTCGCGAAAAGCATTGCACACGTCCACCAGTTCCTTATAGGTCGTCGGGACTTTAAGACCGGCCTTCTCGAAAAGGTCGTTATTTACTAGCATTCCGTATGTGTTTGAGAATACCGGGACCATCGGGAGTGAGCCGTCATCTGTTTTCAGGATGATATTGCCGCGGATGCAGTCCATATTGAGTCCCAGTGAAGGGTCTGCCAGATTCTCGGCATGATCTAAGGAAGATTTATATTGTTCACGGCCGTACATCCATGAATAATTGACATAGATGTCAGGCGCATCGTTTCCGTTCAGGACCGTGCCGATCATGTTGTTATAGTCGTCGATCTTAGTGTATGTCAGTTCCACATTGGGATAGTACTCGTTGAAACGGTCGAATTCGGCTTCCAATGCCTCGAAATTATCGTATCCGCCTGCAACGTTGATCTGGCAGCTGGTGGATTTATCCAGAGAGGGTTTAAAGCCTTCTTCTGCCGACGGCTTCTGTTTTGCTGCACCGCATGCGGTAAGTTCTATGACCATCAGCGCAGATAAAAGCGAACATATTATCTTTTTCATGATTGTTTCCTTCCTTCCCGGATCCTTCGGATCTCATTGATAACAAGTTTGATATCGATGGGTTTTGCTATATGTCCGTTCATTCCGGCATTCAGGCATTCCGTGACGTTCTCGGAGAATGCATCTGCCGTCAATGCAATGATAGGGATGGAGGCAGCCCATGGTTCCGGCAGTTTCCTGATTGCCTTAGTCGCATCGATGCCGTTCATTTCAGGCATCTGTACGTCCATGAATATCAGCTCGTAATAGCCTTCTTTTGCCGAGCTCATCTTGTCCACACAGACGCGTCCGTTCTCGGCACGTTCGGAAGTGATACCGAACATGGAAAGCATGGCTGAGACTATTTCCCAGTTGATGTCATTATCTTCAGCCACAAGGATGTTCAGGCCCTTCAGATCGGAATAGTCATCCTCAGGCTCAATCGATGTGGACTCTTTTCCGATAAGATCATTGATCTTGTCGTAGAGAGTGGAGCGGAAAAGAGGCTTGCTGACAAACCCGTTCGCACCTGCTTCTTTTGCTTTCTCCTCAATATCCGACCAGTCGTAAGCGGAGATAAGCAGGATCGGAGTTTTGGTGTCTATCTCCGAGCGTATGCGGTTAATGGTTCCGATACCGTCGATATCAGGCATTTTCCAGTCGACTATGATGACATCGTAATCCTTTCCAGAAAGATGTCTGTGCTCGATCATGCCGAGGGCTTCGAGGCCGCTTCCGGCCTGCTCAGTCGAAGCACCCAGGGATTCGAGGGTATCTAATGCCGTCTTGAGCATGATCTCATCGTCATCAACAATCAGGACGTCAACAGGGTCGAGCTTCATATCTTCGCGCTGTCTCTCAGCTACGGGGATATCCAGTACGACGGTGAATGTTGTTCCTTTGCCCTGTTCGCTCTGACAATCGATCGTGCCGCCCATCAGTTCGACCATCTGCTTTGTTATGGCCAGACCCAGACCGGTTCCCTGAATGCTGTTTACACGGCTGTCTACCTGACGGGAGAAAGGCTGGTACATGTTCTCGATGAATTCCGGACTCATACCGATGCCCGTATCTGTCACGACATAAGTCAGCCTTACGCAGCCGGCTTTAGGGCTCTCTTCTTCGCTCATATCAACACTGATCTGCCCGCCGGGTTCAGTGTACTTGATGGCATTGGAGAGGATATTGATATAGATCTGGTTCAGACGAAGCTGGTCCGCATACAGGTATTCTTTTTCCATCTGGTTGATATGGAAAAAGAATTCCAGATTCTTTTCCTTGATCATCGGCTGCGAAATGTTTACGAGGTTCTCTACCGTTTCAACAATGGAGAAGGTCAGGGGACTGAGCTTTAGTTTTCCGCTCTCCACCTTTGAAATATCCAGGATATCGTTGATCAGTGTCAGCAGGTGGTTGCCGGCAAGACTGATCTTCCGGAGGCTTTCCTCAGTGGACTCGACGTCTCCGAGATTTTTCTCTGCAATGGCCGTAAGGCCTATGATCGCGTTCATAGGAGTTCTGATGTCGTGGGACATCGTGGAGAGGAAATCCGTTTTTGCCTTGTTCGCGGATTCGGCTTCCCTTGCCGTAACCTGAAGCCTCTTGTTAAGGAAGAGCACGTGGAATAAGTCGAAGACGAACAGTAAGAGCAGACCGACGGAAACGACTACGAACAGGAGCCAATTGTTCTCTTTGTCCACATTAAGGTCATCCGCAGGAACGAATCCCAGCAGTGTCCATCCGGAGGTTGCTTCCACAGGGGTGAAGGCAAGGATGCTCTCTTCGCCGTGTGAATTGAGCATAGAGACAGTGCCCGTCGATGAAGTGATCGTATCGAAAAGTTCATTTGCCGATTCTGGGTTCGTCGTATTATAGGATTTGTAGAATTCGAAAAAATTAGAGTTCTTAAAATTCGGTCCCTTAAGAATATAATCACCGTCGGCATCGATCATGGATAGTTCGGCATTAACGAGTTCTGACTGCGGGAAGACCCATTTCTGTTCAAGCTCCGCGATGGGAATTATACGCATCAGGATCGCATCTCTTGAAGCTTCACTTTCCGGATCATAAAGAGTGATCGTATTGCAGAAAGCCAGTGACTGTTCTCCGTTCATGGGGTTGGTGTAAGCCCGGGTGATATTGATCGAGTTCCCGATCTCATTTTCCCAGTCCATGTTTTTCAGAACGTCAACACGTTCATATGAGACCTCATAGTCATCGGCCGTACCCTGTCTGGAACGGGTGGAAAGGCCCGTAAGACTGTCTAGGAAAACCAGATGTGCGGAAGTGTTTGCGAGCACATGAGAGGAGCGAATATATTCGGTGGCCTCCTCTATTGTCATTGTCTGGTTGTTAATATAGCGTGCCCATACATCACAGATTCGCTGCTCGCCTTCGAGATAATTCTGCGTAACCTTCTCCATGGTGACCGTTGTGTTCTCAAAGTGCTCTATCTGCCTTTGGTAAGATTCCTTGTCAGAATATCCGGAGTAGAAAACCACGAAGCCTAATATGGCAGCTGTGATGATTATGTTGACAATGATTATAAAGATCTTTTTCATACGGATTTATATTTTTATCTGCCGCACTTGGGGCAGGGTTTTTGTTAATTT
>CAMYXF010000063.1 GCA_947303185.1 uncultured Clostridia bacterium
AGGAATCAGTCCTTATACTCATTTTAATGCCGTCCAACTTCAGGGGTTCACTTCAAATGGACAGACCTTAATCTATTAATTCAAGCTGAAATCAGCTGATCTTCTTAACCGGAACAAGCTCGATGTATCCCCTCTCACCTACAGGCTCAAGCTGGATTCTGGGGTTCTTGTCATCCCAGGTGTAACCAATGAATTCGGGATTGTACTTCTTCTCAGCTTCCCAGATCTCACCGATAGCGGACTCGTAATTCTCCTCAGCGAAGGGTTCACCTCTGAAAAGAAGATATGTCGCAGCGGGAAGATCGATCACTTCGAAACCTTCGGGAACCTTTCCGGAATAATCAGTCTCCACTTCAACACCCTGGACATACTCGTTTGTAACGGGCTTACGGAGGTGTTCGGGAAGCCAGAGGCAGACGGGCTCGCCGCTTATTGACTTGATGCTGGTAAGAAGTCCCCATACGTCGCAGCCTACCTCCTTGCAGTAGCTCCAGTATTCTGTGGCTTTAACGCCTCTCTTGATGATTACTTTTCTTGCAGGCTTTTCGACTACCTGGATAAATACGTTTCTGATATCACTCATATTGCTCACTTTCCTTTCGTTATCGATGATGAAATCAGGAGTAAAGAGCCAGATGGGGGCCGGACTTGTGGAGTACTCTTTCGGATTAACGCCGAATTCACGTCTGAATGCGCGCTGGTATCCGTCGACACTTCCGAATCCCATATCCATGGCAACGTCAAGGATCTGACAGTCTTCATCACGCAGTCTCAAAGCAGACTTCGACAGCTTAAGGCGCCTGATATAAACGGCCGGTGTCATGTCGAGATGCTTAATGAAGAGTTTCCTTGCGTACCAGGGTGAGAAAGAGGCCGCCTTCGCAAGATCAGCAATATCGATATCTTCGTTGATATGCTCGCTTATATAATCCTGCATCCTGCGTACGGCTGCTCTTTGTTCGTCCATCTGCTCACCTCCTTCGTGAGCTAATAGTATCCTATGCCCCTCTCGAAAATCCCGACTTTTTTTGCTCAGTCTGATTCCAGCTTAATCACGGCCTCCCAGCAAGTTCCCAGAAAGCAACTGCACTTGCGGCGGCCGCATTAAGTGAATCAACCTCATGTGACATAGGGATAATTACTTTATAATCAGCGCTCGAGATAGTCGTTTCTGTAAGTCCGTTGCCTTCGTTGCCGATAAGGACTGCAAGGCGCGGCTCGTCTTTAAGAACGGAGTTGTCGAGCGTGAGTGAATCGTCGACCAGTGCCAGAGCGGCAGTCTTATATCCGAGTGATTTCAAAGTTCCACAAACATCATCTTTACTTATGAATGTCCACGGCAACTGGAACATCGTGCCCATGCCGACACGCATCGCTCTTCTTTCCAGAGGATCACATGTGCCTTCGGTCAAAAGCACTGCATCAATGTTGAATGCAGCGGCGCTTCTGAATACTGCGCCGACGTTTGTGGGATTGACTATGTTCTCAAGAACTGCAATGCGTGAGCGCGGAGCAGATGCATCAAGTATCGAAGATGCCGACGGAAGTTCCGGCCTTGTCATTGAGCAGAGGATGCCGCCTGTTAAATGGTATCCGGTAATCTTCTCCATTACATCAGAAGGTGCGCGGTAAACCGGCACATCTCCTACGCGCGCCAACAGAGAAGCTACTTCTTCCTTATCGAAAACAGCTGCACTTACGAGAACGGATTCGGGCCTCATGCCACCGTCCAAGGCACGGCCAATGACCTTGCAGCTCTCGGCAATGAACACTCCGCCTTCAGGATCCCTGTAGTGACGGAGCTGAGGCTCCGAGCAGGATACATAGACGTCTATCGATGTATCGTCCGCGCGGGTTATATCGATTATGTTCATGCTTCATCTCCGGCAGTCTTTTTGCCGGCTCCGCCCGTAAGCATCTCGAACGTTACTCCATACTTTCTGGCAATATCAGCAGCGTAGGAAGAACCTTCCGGCGGCGCGATCTCGAGCTTGAATGAACGGTTGCCGCCGTCACTCTTAACAATGAGCGAAGCTGCCTTTACTGAAGAATCTGAAAAACCGGCACAATCGATGCCGAGCTTGTGCATATGCGTATTGTAGATAGTCCTTACATTCTTTGTAAGAAGAGCCTTAATGGAATCACATGCAATGTAATAGCCTTCTTCAAAAGACGTGGTCGAGAATGTCTCGTTCATGAGAACTAAGCTGTCGCTTGTGGACTCAGTGAATATCTCTTTGAACCTGACACATTCTTCGCCAAGACGGCCGAGGTCCATCGTCTTGTCCTCGTCTGCCGGGAAGTGCGTGTAAATGCAGTCTGCAGGTGCGAATTCAAATGAATCAGCGGGCACGTAAACACCACCCTGTGCAAGAGCAAAGAGCAGTCCGATACCCTGCGTCGCAGTGGTCTTACCGCCTCTGTTGGCACCTGTGAGGATATAGATCCTGTGTTCATCATCAAAAACGAGATCGTTCACGACGAGCTCTTTCGGATTTGCAAGATTTACTGCAAGCTTGAAGTTATAAAAGCCCTTTGCATCCATCGCAAGACTGCTGCCCTTAACGGCATGTGCCTTGGTAAGCTTAAAGCCCTTTGCTTCGAGCTTTTTCATGAACTCCGCAAATCTTATGTAGTAAACAAATTCGGGGATGATATCGGCAATTATGCTGATCGCCATATCTGAATACTTATCAAGTGTCCTTCTCAGATTTTTTGAGAGCGTGTCGAGCATCTTATTCAGGATGTTATCCAGATAGAATGTTGAATTCGCAATGCCGTCACCTGAAACTATAGAAGACACTGTCTGGTTGCGGATCAGGAAATTACTGCTTGAAGATGCAGCCTGGAATTTTGCCAGGTTTTCAAACTGGGCAAGAACGCCGCCGTCTTTGTTCGCATCAACCTGACGGTAATGCATGTCGCCGTTCCATTCGTTGCCGTCATTTATCTTATCGCCTGAAGACAGGCTGTCTGCGATATTGCTTACGATATTGGACTTTTTAAATGGCTTGTTGTTAACGGAGATCAGGCCCATGCTGGTCGCTTCAAGTCTTGAGTTTACATTGATTCCGATGGTAACGCTCTGGATCTCCGATGCATCTGTCGTGATCTTTTCGAGATCTTTTTTGAGTTCATGGAAATGCGCATCAGAGTATACTTCATCAATATACGCCTTAAAACCCTTAAGTCCTTCTGACTTGATCCTCTCATCGCTCAGACAGTCCTTGAGCGCATCAACGCATGTGATGTAATCGCGGTACTGGTTTAAGCGGTGCATAAGATACCAGAGTCCCTCGACTTCGTCTTTGGACTTTCTGATAGCGCCGAAATTCTTGTTGAAGTCGATCTTATCAAAAAGCTCCTGAAGTTTTGTGCATACATCAGGAAGGTTTTTGAGGTCCTCGAAAACATCCTGCCTGTAATTCGTGACCGCAGGATCGGCAGTAAGATTGGACAGGATCTCAGATACGATCACCTGCTCCTTGGGTTCGGAAGTTACTTCTTTGGTTATTACATCAAGACCCAGATCGTGAAAGGCCGAATCTTCTAACTTTTTAAAGTTTACTTTTGTTCCTCTCGGGAAAAGCAGACTGAATGTTCTTTCAGCGGACATAGATATATCCTCCATATTGATCGGTGCGGCCAATCAGTCTGAAAGATCAGGACATCGTCAGTCGCCCATGCTTTTATAATACTCCTCGAGACGCGGTTTTGCAGATACGTAATAACGCTCAAGCCTCTTATCGAAGTGCTTTCCGAAGCTTTCCATCATGATGTTGTCTGCATCCTCAAAAGAAAACTTATCCTTATAAAC
>CAMYXF010000064.1 GCA_947303185.1 uncultured Clostridia bacterium
GCGTACCCGCAAAATTATAGTGCGCCCAGGTGTCGGCCAGGATGTGCATCGCGATACCTGCCGCCTGTATGCTCCTGTCCTTAGCAAGCTCGACGGTGTCTTTTAAAAGCTTGCCGTTGGGGCCGCAGATAAGGCGGTACTTGCTCCTGTACATCCTTGTGGAGTGGGGCACTTCGACATAAAGGTCCTTGGGCAGGAAGTGGAACGAAGACCAGATCCTCGTGATGTCCTGGATGGCGGTTATGTCTGATTTCATGTCGACAAGCTCAGCCTGTGACTGGCTCGTTGCGGCATGGACGGTAGCTGATATCGACTTAAGAAAAGTCTTGGTGAAGCAGTCGACCATCTGCGCGCTGTAGCACAGGTCGAGCGCCTCTTTGTGAGAGTAGCCAGCAAGGTAAGCCGCGCAGTATGTCGCATAGTAGTGGAAATCAGCCTGCACTCTGCTTAGCCTCCTGAAGTTTCTTCCTGTATTTTCTGACGCTTATTCCGGCCATGAAAACTTCGATGGTCATGGCAAGCGAGGTAAGTTCCATGAATACTGACAGGTACGTGTCGATGAAATCGTCCTGCATGTTTATGACGTCAGGTACGACGATGATTATTGAGATCGTAGATTCCAGGATGAGCCAGATGCACCAGAAAAGATAGCTCTTGCCGGCCTTTTTGCCCGCTCCTTCGTACCGCGCGCGAAGTCCCGTGCGCAGCCTTATGAGGACGTCTACCGCCATTATGATGACCACAATGACCAGCACGATAGAGATGCCTATGGGTCCGAATTCTTCCAGATCTTCTTTATTGAAGATCTCGACTTCGAAGATCAGGCACATCGCAAGCTTGATGATGCTCCAGAAGCCGTACAGAATAACGCCCGTTCCGAAAACAACGAGTGTATTGCAGTTTCTTCTGTACTTTACTGATTCCCGGTCGTTTGCCAGGACATTCTCATTAACCAAGTGCCAAATCTCCAATTGAATTACAGAAATTATACTCTAAATCGACACTAACACCTTAATGTGTTGTTTTAGCGACAAATCGGTTAAACATTGAAGATTGTTTGGAGGGCAGCTGCAGATGATAATGAGGCCGTCAAACAAAACATCAGACCTTTTGAGGAGGACATGACAATGACAACCAACAAGATGAACGCTATAAACCTTGACCAGCTTGATAACGTAACCGGCGGAACATCTCCGAAGTTTCCCTGGATCATAGTTTGCGATAAGCACGACTTATCTGCCTCAGAGAAGAGTGTATTTCCTGACATCGGAAGACACGGCTTTGAGACCGGAAATACAAAGAGTGAAGCTTTGCTCGGCATTTTCGAAAACGCAAAGACTGAAGCTTCGATCCTGATCATGGGAGCCGCCCTCATCTGACCGTTTTACGATCAGTTCTGATATAAGCTGAAGCCAAATGGCCCGGCCGCGAAAACTGCAGAGTAGCGGCAGAGGGGTAAAGGTTTAACAGACTAATATGTTTTCTCGAAAATATAGAGATAAAGGAAAAGAAAAATGAACAGACCAATCAAGAAGAGTGGGGATACAAAAACTCAGTATGTAATGCATGAGCTGGCATTAGACGACCTGGAGAAGGTCGCAGGAGGAGCCGGCGGGGAAAATGAAATTAAGGAAAGATTTTCCTTTAAGCCGCTTAAGACCGTGATCATCTCATGCATTCATGTCATAAAGAGAGCTTCGGGAGTGTAAGGGGCTGAGAAGATCAGCCCCAACTCCTGAGCACATCATCAGAGGTCCATCCTCACTTAATTCTTCTTTTTAACCACAGATTCGGTGACGTCGCTAATAACGAGGTCACCGTTCTGGTTATATATGTCGATTGTGAGTTCAACCATTCCGTTTCTTGCGTTTCTCTCTACAACGTTCGTGATGGTTGCTTTTCCTGTCAGTACGTCACCTGCGAAAACGGGTTTGAACCATTCCATTTTCGTAGACTTTCCTGCGATCAGTTCGTCAGCGAAAAAATCAATCTTGAGGTAGTTTGCCCACACTGCCATGAAGCTCATTACGCCGGGCGCGATAAGCTGCCCGAAAGGTGTGGTCTTTGCATATTCCTCATCGGTGTGAAGAGGGATGTTGTCGTATTCTTTTGCAAATGCGATCATCTTATCTTTTTCTATCGTAACGGGCTCAATGTCTGCGGACATTCCAATGTTAAAATCTTCGAAATACATTTTGTCTCCTTTGTCTGTCATCAGATTCACTCGATTTATCAGCAGATATCTTAACAGATTTATCCTGAAATATTGTCCCCATAACAGAAGCGGCATTCTGATAGACTTAAAGGTGAAAAAATATCCGGAGTGTTACTTGATGGACAGGGTCTACGTTGCGATCGATCTTAAATCTTTCTACGCAAGCGTTGAGTGCGTGGAAAGAAAGCTTGACCCATTGAGCGTAAACCTTGTCGTTGCAGACCCCACGAGGACAGACAAGACCATCTGTCTTGCGGTATCGCCGTCACTTAAAAGCTACGGCATTCCCGGAAGAGCGAGACTTTTTGAAGTTAACCAGAAGGTCGAGCAGGTAAATAACGACAGGCGCTATAAGGCTCCCGGCAGAAGGCTCACGGGCAAGAGCTACTGGAGCACTGAGCTTAATAATCACCCTGAAGTTGCAGTCGATTTCATCATCGCACCTCCGCAGATGGCCAAGTACATGAAGGTCAGCGCGAAGATTTACGGCATTTATCTCAAGTATGTAGCACCCGAAGACATCTTCGCTTATTCGATCGACGAGGTCTTCATAGACGCGACGAATTACTTAAATCTCTATAACGTCAATTCACATGATTTTGCGAGGATGCTGATAAAAGACGTCCTGCACACTACGGGCATTACCGCGACGGCAGGCATCGGCCCAAACATGTTCCTCTGCAAGGTCGCGATGGACATCGTTGCCAAGCACATTCCTGCAGATAACGACGGCGTAAGGGTCGCCGAACTTACTGAGCAGTCCTACAGGGAAGAGCTGTGGTCGCACACGCCAATAACTGATTTCTGGAGAGTAGGAAGAGGCACTGCCTCAAGGATAGAAAAGTTAGGACTATACACGATGGGTGACATTGCAAAGTGTTCCATGAACAGGCAGCACATAGGGCAGCTTTACAAAGTGCTGGGCAAGAATGCCGAACTTCTGATAGACCATGCGTGGGGCATAGAGCCGACTACAATTGCCGACGTTAAAGAATACAGTCCCGACAACAACAGCATATCAACGGGACAGGTCCTGAAAGAGCCCACGGACTACGATACGACAAGACTCATAATGTGGGAGATGGCAGATGCCCTGTCACTTGACCTGGTCGAAAAGGGCGTGGTCACGAACCAGCTCGTGATCACGATCGGTTACGACAAAGAGAGTCTTTCGAGCGGCAAATACATGGGCGATGTCGTTGTGGATTACTACGGCAGGGAAGTGCCGAAGCACGCACACGGCACCATCAATCTCGATAAGCATACCTCATCTACGAAGATAATCACCGAAGCCGTAATGAAGCTTTTCGACGCCATCGCAGATCCTGATCTTTTATCAAGACGTTTGGGCATCGCGGCATGCAATGTCATAAGTGAGGAAGACATTCCAAGAGAAGAAAAATACGAGCAGATGAGTATTTTCGATCTTGC
>CAMYXF010000065.1 GCA_947303185.1 uncultured Clostridia bacterium
AAGCCCGCTGACGGCAATATGCCTAAGTTCTGCCCTGAGTGCGGTACAAAGATCGAATAAGATCCATCGGTTCTTAAATAAATCCATTCGGAGGCTGTCTCGAAAGAGGCAGCCTCTTTTTTAATCTTTGCCTCATATAATTGATTGATAAATCGACTTTTATGGTAAAATTTCTAATTATGTAAAAAGGTGGTTTTATCTATGGGTAAATACTTCGGCACCGACGGCTTCAGAGGCGAAGCTAACAAAGCACTCACCGCACAAAAGGCATTCCAGGTAGGAAGATACATCGGCTGGTACTATGGTCAGCAGCACGATGACGGAAGAGCAAGGATCATCATCGGCAAGGACACAAGAAGAAGTTCTTACATGCTCGAGGCAGCACTTACTGCCGGCATCACATCTTCAGGTTCCGATGCTTATCTCCTTCACGTAACAACAACTCCTTCAGTTTCATACTGCTGCAGAACAGACGGTTTTGACTGCGGTATCATGATCTCCGCATCACACAATCCTTTCTATGATAACGGCATCAAGATCATGCGTGCCAACGGACAGAAGATCGAGGCTGAGATCGAAGAGAAGATCGAAGCTTATATCGACGGCGAGGTTGAAGAGATCCCGCTCGCAGAGCGTGAAGCAATCGGTAACGTAGTTGACTATGCTTCAGGACGTAACAGATACATCGGTTATCTCATGACAATCCCTACAAGAGCATTCAACGGCATGAAGGTAGGTCTTGACTGCGCTAACGGCGCTTCCTGGAACATCGCAAGATCAGTTTTCGAAGCCTTGGGCGCAAAGGTTTATATCATCAACAACCAGCCTGACGGACTTAACATCAATACGAACTGCGGTTCCACACACATCGATAACCTTAAGAAGTTCGTTCTTGATAACGGCCTCAACGTAGGTTTCGCTTATGACGGCGATGCTGACAGATGTCTTGCAGTAGATGAGCTTGGTAATGAGGTCAACGGTGACCAGATTATGTTCCTCTGCGGTAAGTACATGAAGGAGACAGGCCGTCTCGACGGTAACACGATCGTTACTACTATCATGAGCAACATGGGTCTTTACAAGGCTTGCGAGGCTATCGGCATCCGTACAGAGAAGACAAACGTCGGCGACAAATATGTTGCTGAGAACATGATGGCTAACGGCTTCATGATCGGCGGCGAGCAGTCCGGACACATCATTTTCGCTAAGTACGCTACAACAGGTGACGGAATCCTTACTTCACTCATGGTCATGATGACTATGCTCGAGAAGAAGCTTCCTCTCTCAATGCTTGCAGGTGAGATGAAGATGTATCCCCAGTGCCTCAAGAACGTCGTTGTTAAGGACAAGGAAGAAGCTCAGAAGAATCCTGCAGTCCTTAAGGGCGTTGAAGAGGTCAACAAGGCTCTCGCAGGCGACGGAAGAATGCTCCTCCGTGCATCAGGTACTGAGCCTAAGATCCGTGTAATGGTCGAAGCAAAGACTGACGAGATCTGTGAAGAGTACGTTGATAAGCTCATTGCAGTCATTAAGGAACAAGGCTTAACAGCAGATTAAATTTGGGTATAGCGGCTCTGCGCCATTAAGGCGTGGAGCCGTTTTATATACATTAAAAAAGTTGGGAGAAAAATATGAGAGTCATTAGAAAGAGCAACTATGAAGAAGCTTCAATGGCATGCGCAGAGCTTATCGCTTCACAGATAAGACTCAAGCCTGACTGCAAGATCGGTCTTGCTACAGGATCAACACCTGTTGGCACATACAAGGATCTCGTAGACATGTATAAGGCTGGCAGCCTTGATTTCTCCAAGGTAACATCCGCAAACCTCGATGAGTACAGAGGATTGGGCGGAGACCACGATCAGTCTTACAGATATTTCATGAACACAAACCTTTTCGATCATGTAAATATCGACAAGAACAAGACATATGTACCTAACGGTCTTGAGGCTGATGCTGAGAAGGCTTGCAAAGAGTACGATGCAATCCTCGAATCCCTCGGACATCTTGATATCCAGCTCCTTGGTATCGGCGGCGACGGTCACATCGGTTTCAATGAGCCTGCAGATGCTTTCTGCGTAAACACACAGTGCATCGATCTCGAAGAGCAGACGATCAAGGACAATGCAAGACTGTTCTTTAACGGCGACCTTGCAGCTGTTCCTACACAGGCTTATACAATGGGTATCGGCTACATCATGAAGTCAACAACAGTTATCCTCATGGCTACAGGCGCAGGCAAGAGAGATATCGTTGAGAAGGCTTTCTGCGGCCCCGTTACACCTTATGTACCTGCATCTATCCTCCAGCTCCACCCGAACGTAGTAGTTATCGGTGATGAGGCTGCTATCTCTGATGCAGTAGTTGCTGCAGCTAAATAAGTCTTTTAAAAACTTGTTTTTATATGAGGCTGTCCTGTTTGGATGGCCTCATTTTTGTTTTCGGGTATTGAAACATAGTGTTTACCGGGTATTTTCCATGTTCCTAGGATGGCTGTTCTAGAAAATGCGGCTAAAAGTGCGGCTGTAGCCGTATTATTACCCGCATTTTTGTTCACAAATGAAGAAAAGTATGGCTAAAAGTGCGGCTATAGCCGTATAAATAGCCGCATTTTTATCGAGGGAAACCTCATTAAGACAACATTTCAGGTGATTTAGGACATGTCACATAACTCTGCGAAAATACATCACGAAAACATTTGCGTATAAAAACAATCAAGTTTATAATATTCGAATATTTTATCGCGGTAAATTATAGCGCGAGGTTTCAGGAGGTTGGTTTTTCGTGGCAAAAGGTAAGTTAACTTTTAACGAGAATCTGTGCAAGGGCTGCGGACTTTGTGTTGCAGCTTGTCCTAAGAAAATCCTCGAACTTGACAAGACAAGGCTTAACGCTAAGGGTTATCATCCCGCAACCTGTGTAAATCCCGATGAGTGTATCGGATGCGCTTTCTGCGCTACTCAGTGCCCGGATGTTGTAATCACTGTTGAGCGTTTCTGATCAGGAGGGAGTATTATGGCACAGAAAAGAGTATTGATGAAAGGCAATGAAGTAATTGCCGAGGCAGCAATCAGAGCAGGCTGCCGCAACTATTTCGGATACCCGATTACACCTCAGACAGAAGTCATGCACTACATGGCTAAGAAGATGGTTCAGGTCGGCGGTAACTTCGTTCAGGCAGAGTCTGAGGTTGCAGCCATTAACATGGTTTATGGTGCAGCAGCAGCCGGATTCAGAGTAATGACATCTTCTTCCTCTCCGGGAATTTCCCTCAAGCAGGAAGGTATCTCATACATTGCAGGTGCTGAGCTTCCTGCAGTTGTAGTTAATATCGTTAGAGCAGGCCCGGGTTTGGGCGGTATTCAGCCTGCACAGGGTGACTACTTCCAGGCTACAAAGGGCGGCGGACACGGTGACTACAGAAACATAGTTATCGCACCTGCTTCCGTTCAGGAGCTTTATGAGCTCGTTGTTGAAGCTTTCAATCTCGCTGACAAGTACAGAATGACCTGCATGATCGTAGGTGACGGTACTTTGGGTCAGATGATGGAGCCTGTTGCTTTCCGTGACGAGGAGCCTGTTGAGAAGGTTGAAAAGCCTTGGGCTGCATGCGGAAGAAAGGGTGATTCTTTCCACCACA
>CAMYXF010000066.1 GCA_947303185.1 uncultured Clostridia bacterium
TGCCTCCGTCAAAGTGCTTGTAAAGGATATACCACAGGAACTGGGATGTCAAGAACTTTTTTCGCTGTTTTTAAAAATTTTTTCAAAAGTCGCAAAACCCTTTATTTGATTAAATTACAGGCCTGCCTGAAACAGCGTTCTTATAAGAGTAATAACGAGGGCCTAAGCCCCCGTTATATATAGTATTTAATTCTTCTTAGTCTCAAGCTTCTTGGCTCTTCTTACCGCCGAGTGTTTTATGCGGTTGATACGCACCCATAAGACTATATTAAGTACAGATATAAGAAGTATTAGTCCGCCGATAACTCCGGATACCACAGGATTGTGTTTGATGAAGAGCTCTAAGTTATCTCCTGTCTCCACTTCCTCTTCCGGAACTGCATCGTCAGGTACAGGTGTCGGAGAAGGAGTCTGTGTTACCAGATCATATCCTTTGGGTTCGTCACCGGGATTGATAAGAGGATCGAATACAGGCTGCTCTGACTCGGGAGCATTTACCCATCTGTAGTCACCTGTCGTTCCATATACTCTTGTAACCGGATCTGATTCCCAGCATGCGAGGTTACCGTATGCGGTTACAGAAGCAAGATACATAGTAGTATAGAAATAATAGTCCTGCGGAATTCCGCAGATGGAGATCATGAGCTCGTGGCCGTTCTCGTTTACCGTATAGATGGTAAGTCCCTTACCTGCCTGTGATGTTGTACCGGTCTTTCCGCCGATTACTGCAGACAGATGTGAGTCAGTACCGTTGGCTGTTTTCGATGCGAGCCAGGGATCGTATAAGAGATAGTTTGAATTCTTAACGTAGCTCCATGCATCAGCCTTGTGTCTGTTGGTTCCTACGAATACGTGTGAAGGAGCGCTGATGAGAGTATTGAAATCATCAATCTCGGAAGCTGCTGCCATTATGAGCGTAAGATCGTAAGCTGTCGTGTAGTGGTTATCGTCAGGAAGACCGCACGCATTAACGAAGTGTGTGCCTTTGCATCCCAACGTATCTGCACGGAGGTTCATTAGAAGCGCAAATGCTTCAAGCTTACGTGATGAAAGGATATGGTCCTTTGTATCGTGCATGGTATCAAGGAGGTACTGAGCATTAACGCCGTCAGCATTAACATTCGCACCGCCTGCAGGATACTTCTCGAAGAAAGCATCGATGCATCCTTCACCGAGAACGTTTGCAGCGTCATTACCGGAAGGAAGCATGAGACCGTACAAAAGCTCACTTACCTTTACCTTCTCTCCTTCAAGAACTCCCATCAAAGATGAATCTGCATCAAGTCCAGCAAGAGCTGAAGGACTTACTTCAAGCTTTACGGAAGTATCAAGAAGCTCAAGGCTCAAAAGACATGTCATTATCTTCGTCATGGACGCAGGATAAATGCGGTCATCGGGATTCATGCTGATAACGATGTAACCAGTGGTCTTATCGTATACGCAGTATGAAGCGCAGTGAACGTCACTTAATGCGGGTACCGGAATGTCGGGCTGGCCGACATCGGCATTTACCTTCGTTGCGGGAATACCAAACAATGCCAGGTAACAAATGACGAATACCGCAGCAACAAAAGCCGCTGCGGTCTTGATCAGTGATTTTGAACCCTTAATGATATTCATCAGATATCGTCGTCTCCGTCTTTGCCTTCGTCTTCAGCATCTTCTGAAGCTGCAATACCGTCAGCTTCGATCTCTGCTGCAAGTGTATCTGCAAGTTCAGCTACCTTTGCTGCGTTGGGGCTGAGGCCGTCTTCAGTAACAGCTGTTGCTTCGGAACCTTCAGAAACTTCAGTTCCTTCTTCGCCCTCTTCAGGCTCATCCTCTTCCCTGTCTGTAAGCGCAAAGTCTACTACGCTTGCATTGTTTGCCTTGATAAGCTTAACGCCTGATGTCGCTCTTGAGAGAGTAGGGATCTCATTTGCCCTTACTCTGATGATGACACCCTGGCTTGTGATGATAAGGAGATCGTCATCGTCAGTAACGGAAACAGTACCGCAGAGTCTGCCGGTCTTCTCGTTGACCTTGTATGTGATGATACCCTTACCGCCTCTGCTCTGGACACGGTAGTCGTCGATCTTGGATCTCTTACCGTAACCCTTCTCGGAGATAACGAGGATCTCGCGCTCAGGATCAACAGGCTCCATACCTACGACTTCATCGTCATCAGCAAGTCTCATTGCTCTGACGCCCGTAGCGCCACGGCCCATGTCACGTGCATCGTCGGAATTGAATCTGACTGACTTACCTGCAGCGGATACAACGATGACTTCCTGTCCTGCTCTTGTGAGCTGGACTGCAACAACGCTGTCTCCTTCACGGATCTTTGTAGCGATAAGACCGTTCTTGTTGATGTTTGTATACTTATCGATCGAAGTCTTCTTGATGACACCGAACTTGGTAACTGTTGTGAGGTAAAGATCTTCCTCTTCGAAGCTGTCGATCGGGATGATGTTCCTGATCGTCTCGCCTTCGTTAAGGTTCAACAAGTTAACGAGCGCCGTTCCTCTTGCAGAACGTGACGTTGTCTCAGGGATCTTATAGCCCTTGATCTTGAATACACGGCCTGTGTTGGTGAAGCACAAGAGGAACTTGTGCGTCGTGGTCGTGATGATCTTCTCGACATAGTCCTCTTCTCTTGTGGACTGGCCGGAGATTCCTCTTCCGCCTCTGTGCTGAGCCTTGTATGTATCAACTCTCTGACGCTTGATGTAACCGAAGTGTGTGAGAGTTACAACGATGTTCTCTTCTGCGATCAAAGACTCGTCGTCGATATCCTCGAAGGAACCGTTGATGATCTCTGAAACTCTCGGAGTAGCGAACTTGTTCTTGATCTCGGTCATCTCATCCTTGATGATGTCGTCGAGCAATGTCTTGTCGGAAAGAACTCTGTGGAAGTATTCGATCTCTTCCGTGAGAGCCTTGATCTCTGCTTCGAGCTTTTCTCTCTCAAGTCCTGTAAGACGTCCGAGTCTCATATCAACGATGTGCTGAGCCTGCTTGTCTGTAAGGCCGAATCTCTCGCACATACGGACCTTAGCTTCAGCCTCGGTACGTGATGATCTGATGATTGCGATGATCTCATCGATGTAATCCATCGC
>CAMYXF010000067.1 GCA_947303185.1 uncultured Clostridia bacterium
CCCAGTTATTGTCTCTGTCCATTGCATAGTAACGGCCGGACATTGAAGCAACCTTACCAACACCGATCTCAGCCATCTTGTCTACAAATGCCTGGAGGTAATCCTTACCTGATGCCGGAGGTGTGTCACGTCCGTCGAAGAAAGGATGAACATAAACTCTGTCGAAGCCTTCCTTCTTGCAGAGCTCAAGGATCGCATAAAGGTGTGTGTTGTGTGAGTGAACGCCGCCGTCAGAAAGGAGACCCCAAACGTGGAGGTCTGAATTCTTCTCTTTGCAGTTGTTGATTGCGCGGAGGAGGTCCTCATTCTTGAAGAAGACGCCGTCCTCAATGTATTTTGTGATGAGTGTGAGGTCCTGGTAGATGATTCTGCCTGAACCGATGTTCATGTGGCCTACCTCAGAGTTGCCCATCTGACCGTCGGGAAGTCCGACTGCAAGTCCGGAAGCGTAACCCTTAACGAAAGGGCACTCAGCCATAAGCTTGTCGATAACGGGAGTCTTAGCCATCTCGATGGCATTGTATTCCTTGTTTTCGGAAAGTCCGAAACCGTCAAGAACCATAAGTACTACAGGTCTGCGTTTCATAATATTCTCCTTTGTTTAAATTATTCTTTGGTGACAAACCGGTTGAGTCCTTCGTCGTAGATGAATCCTGCACCCGCAAGTGTTGTCCTGATCTGTTCTTCATTCTCGCCAAGAGACGCAGCCAGTTCCGACAAGCTCGAAAAGTTGTCCCTAAGCTGCGTGTTTATGTAGCTCAAAAGCATGAACGGATCTTTGGGCAGTGCCATCTTCAACACCTCTAATCGTTTTTGCCGCGCCAATTATAGCACATTCATCCTATAAATATATTTAATATTCTTTGTTAACTTTCGGGACACACAAACTTCAATCCTGTTAAATACCGGCTTCACAGGTGCTTGCTAATCTTTAGATATAGATTTCCCCTAAGGAGGCAACATTATGAAAAAGAAAATCGCGCTTATTCTGGCTCTTTGCCTCGCAATGACTTCATTTTCCGCATGCAGCACCTCATCGAAAAAGGGCAGTGGCAGAAGCTCCAGTGACTCTGACACCAAGGCAGAAGCGGACGACGACGATGATGATGACGATGACGACGATGATACCGAGCCTACCCGCGCAACCCGCGAGACTACGGCACGCCAGGATCCGACTCCTACCCCTTCCCCCGTTCCGACCGAGACTCCGGTCAGCATAAAACCGACAGAAAATGCCAACATCAACTGGACAAAATATACTTCCCCTGACGGCTATTTCACGATCAGCGTGCCTCAGGGCTGGAACGTAATCTACAACGATTACGACGTTATAAGCTATGAGGTCATTGTCTATGACACCAACGCCGAGAAGTTCTTCTATTTCGGCACCTCATTCGTAAGCTTCCCTTCAGAGGAGAATTTCGATTACTGGATGGACGTAACCGCATCCTACGGACTCCCGACATCTGACTACGGATACATCAGTCCTGAAGCAACCGCGATATCGCTTTTCGAGAACTCCGGAGACCGCTTCGGATACACTGATTTCGAACTTATCGATGTCCTCGGCGAAAACGGTTACGGCGACTATTTCCTCCAGGCCAACGTCAAGGACATGAACAACGGCCGCAATTACGAAGGCATTTTCACATCCTCCCTCGTTGACACCCCCATGTACTATCAGCAGATGGACTGGGACCTCGCAGCCGGCACGACATGCATTATGCTTCCCGTCGAGCAGTTCACTGACTGGCTCGGAGTAATGCTTCAGATCTATGCATCTCTCAGCTTCACCGACGCCTACTACACTGACCGCAACATCGTCTGGGAGCAGACTTTCCAGACATCCAACTACATCATGTACAACGCAAACCAGACAAGCGACATGATCATGGACAGCTGGGAAAACAGCAACCGCTCAAGCGACATCACATCCCAGGAATACAGCGACGCGACACTCGGCAGAGAGCGTGTTTACGATACCGAGACAGGTGACGTCTACTATGCTGACAACGGCTGGAGCGACAGTTACTCCGGCACCCGCTACGAACCCGTGGAATCCGGATCGGATTACTACCTTCAGCCCGTCGTGGGTACCATCTCCTATTAAGCCCTCCTTTTCAGTTCTAACTGAAATAACGCCCCCGCTTTACTCTGAGAAGCGGGGGTATATTATTTGCTATAATTAGCGAAAACCTAGAAGCAGAAAGGTTTGTCATATGCCGTTAGTCAGGATCGAAATACTCAAAGGCAAGAGCGCCGAATACAAGAAAACACTTCTCGAGTCAGTCCACGCCGGGATAGTCGAAGGCCTTGGTGTCGAAGACTGGGACCGCTTCCAGCGCATCATTGAGTATGACAAGGCTGACTTTGAATTCCCTGACTTCAAGTCAGACAACTTCATGATCATCGAACTCACAATCTTCCCCGGCAGAACTGCCGAGCAGAAGCAGGGAGCGATCGCCGCGATAAAGAATCAGCTGAGCAGCAATCTTAAGGTCGACCCCAAGGACGTGTTCATCGTGATCAACGATCCGCCGAGAGAAAACTGGAGTATTTAATCCTCCCTCTTTTCGAGGTGTGACTTTCTGATCTCATTTGTTCGGCATATGTTCGGCACAGCCGAACAAAAGTAGTAAAAAAGCTCTCTTAAAACACATATTTTTACAGCAGTTGTTCGGCTCTGCCTAACAAGTGTAGTAACAAAACGCGTATTCAAGCATCGAAAAGTACGGCAAACTGTACGGCACCGCCGTACAAATGCAGTGAAAAAACGGTGTTCATGCGTCAAAAATCATAGCAAATGTACGGCGCTGCCGTACATTTGCTGTACAACTCAGCACAACAATTAAGGTCTGCCCGAATTGAAGTGAACCCCTGAAGTTGAACAAACTTCGGGGGTTTATATATGAAATACAGT
>CAMYXF010000068.1 GCA_947303185.1 uncultured Clostridia bacterium
ATTTTAACTTTAAATTCTAATACTAGATGCTTTGTGAAGTATGGGAAAGAATAGATATCCAATTGATATAGAACTGAAAAAACTTGAAAAGATAAAACTCTTCCCTAATATTTATGTATATCCCTTTGTGAATCTCTTTATGGGGTTGAACACTTGCAGATCGGATGAGAAAGTAGCTGTAAGAAAATGTTCTGTTCCCGGTTATAAGGGCCAAATACTTTCAACTCTTGTAATTGAGCCGAGAAATTGTCTGTCCAAAGTGCCGTGTATTATCTTTTTCCATGGGGGAGGATTGATGTTAAAAGCGGCAAAGTCGCATTATCAATTTGCAAAATGGTATGCGGAAAAAGCGAAGTGTAAAGTTGTTTTCCCTGACTACAGATTAGTTCCAAAATACAGATTCCCATATGCTGTTGAAGATTGCTACGGTGTGTATGATTGGGTTATCAATAGTGCAGATGAATTAGGAGTAGACAAGAATAAGGTTATCCTTACCGGAGACAGCGCAGGTGCAAATCTTGCGGCTGCCGTAACGTTAATGGCAAGAGACAGAGCAGTTACCTCACCCCTTGGAGTGCTTATGTCATATCCGGTACTGGACAGGCGAATGAATACAGAATCTATGAGAAAATTTACGGATACTCCTGTATTTGATGCAAATCTAGCAAGAATATTCTGGGGTGCATATTTAGCTGATACGCAACCCGAACACATCGAATATGCTTCGCCTATGGAAGCCGAAACGCTGGAAGGTTTTCCGGAAACATACATAGAGGTCGCAGAATTTGACTGCCTTCATGATGATGGCATTGCATTTGCAGAAAGACTGAAAACTGAGGGAACAAAAATAGAATTACATGAAGTGAATAATGCCTGTCATGGATTTGAAGTGGCCCTCGAAAGCAATTTGGTCAAAGAGTCGCTTTTAAGAAGGATCAACTGGATTAGTAAGTTAATTGATGACCTGTAATGCCGAAGCCTTGGTATAATAAAGTCGTTGAACATAAAATTTTAATCTTGGGTCTTAATCAGATATGGTTACCAAAAATGAACTAATAGAATATATAAGCCCCCTGCTTAAAGAATACGGGTTTAAGAAAAAGGGTAGCGCATGGTTGAAAACGACCGAGAGTTTTACATACAGGTTTTATATTCAGGGGAGTGTTTATGGTTCTGATCAGTACTATATCAGACCGGGAATCATAATAAATAGGATACCCTCAGACGGAATCAAATATGGTCATATATCTGCAGATATAGCAGTTACCACAAAAGAAGAGGTATGGAGCAAAACACAAGAGTTGAATGGTTTTCACAAGTATATTCTAACAATTCGCGAGCTCTTCGGAGCTCTTTTTTATTGCCTTTTTCTCAGATAATAGAAGAGGGTTGCCTCATGTTTTGAGACAACCCCTTTTTATCAGGGTGTTAGAAAGATATCAGGGCTTAAAAATCTACTTCCGTATCGTAGTAGCAACACTTGAGAAGTTTCTCCATCTCCTCAACAGACGGCTGACGCGGGTTCGATCCCGTGCAGGCGTCCGCGATCGCATTCACGGCGATGTCGTGGAGTCTTTCGAGGAATACTTCCTCTGGTACAAAACCCTTTTCTGTCGGGTAGCTGTCTGCACCATAGGTACCGATTCCATGAGGGATATTGAGGTCATCGTTCATTTTTCTGAGGTAAGCTATGAGGGCAGAAACCTTATCATCATCAGATGCATTTTCGTCGGCGATACCCATGTAGTCCACGATCACGCCGTAGCGCTTCTTGGCTGTTTCATCCTTGGCATTAAAAGCAATTACCTTCGGAAGATACATTGCGTTTGCTGCGCCGTGGATGATGTGTGCGCCGTAATCTGCAAAAGCAGCACCGGTCTTATGTGCCATAGAGTGAACGATACCAAGAAGAGCATTGGAAAATGCCATACCGGCCAGACACTGGGCATTATGCATTCTGTCTCTTGCTGCCATATCGCCGTTATAGGAAGCGACAAGGTCGTTTCTGATCATCTCGATCGCATGGATTGCAAGAGGATCTGTATAGTCACTGTTCGCGGTAGAAACATATGCTTCCACTGCATGCGTCATGGCATCCATACCCGTGTGAGCCACGAGCTTTTTCGGCATAGTCTCGGCAAGTTCCGGATCTACGATCGCCACGTCAGGTGTGATCTCAAAGTCAGCGATCGGATACTTGATACCCTTGGAGTAATCAGTGATGATCGAGAAAGCAGTAACTTCCGTAGCTGTTCCAGATGTGGAGGAAACCGCACAGAAGTGTGCCTTCTTACGAAGTTCCGGAATACCGAAAACCTTGCACATATCTTCGAAAGTGCAATCCGGATACTCATACTTGATCCACATTGCCTTAGCTGCATCAATAGGAGAACCACCACCGATGGCTACGATCCAGTCCGGTTCAAACTTCAGCATCGCATCTGCGCCCTTCATGACTGTCTCGACAGACGGATCCGGCTCGATACCGTCGAAGATCTCGACTTCCATGCCGGCTTCTTTTAGGTAGCTTTCTGCCTTATCGAGGAACCCAAAGCGTTTCATAGATCCGCCTCCGACGCAGATCATCGCCTTCTTTCCCTTGAAATCCTTCAATGCCTCAAGAGCGCCTTTGCCGTGATAAATATCCCGAGGTAATGTGAATCGTGCCATATGAAGTCCTCTTTTAATTTATTTTGCAGTTAGATTATAATGCGGGTACCGATATCTCGCAAGTTGTATAAATACGCATGATATAATAACTATGACAGAGGAAGGCCCTTTGTCTATAAACTTTTAATT
>CAMYXF010000069.1 GCA_947303185.1 uncultured Clostridia bacterium
TTATCGAAGCTCATCAGGGTGAGGATGCTACATCTGAGGGTATGGATCTTGATTCAGCTGACGCTAAGGCTGCTACAGCAGAGGTTGCTGAGGAGCAGGCTGCAGAGGCTGCTGAAGATAAGTCTATCGAAGAGATTGCTTCTGAGTCTTAATCTAATTCTTAACTAAAAACGCAAAGGAGAATATATATGGCAGTTACAGCTCAACAGGTAAAAGAACTCCGTGAACTTACAGATTGCGGAATCATGGATTGTAAGAAGGCACTTATCGAGTGCGATGGTGATATCGAGAAGGCTAAGGCTTGGCTTCGTGAGAAGGGTATGGCTAAGGCTGAGAAGAAGTCCGCTAGAATCGCTGCAGAGGGTGCAGTTGTAGCTAAGATTGCTGATGACAAGAAGTCAGGCGTTTTGGTTGAGATCAACATCGAGACAGACTTTGCTGCTAACACAGATAAGTTCAAGGCTTTCACAGATGCTGTTGCTACACACATTCTTGCTAAGAAGCCTGCTAACATTGAAGAGCTTATGGCTCAGCCTCTCTACAACGATGAGTCCAAGACAGTTGAGATCTTCCAGAAGGAAGCTATCGCTGATATCGGTGAGAACACATCTATCAGAAGATTCGTTGTTTACGAAGTAGAGGGCAACGGTGCTGTTGCAGCATACATCCACATGGGTGGTAAGGTAGGCGTATTTGTTGAAGTTACAACAGACGATGATTCTGTTATCAACAAGCCTGAGTTTGCTGATTTCGCTAAGAACATAGGCATGCAGGTTGCTTCTATGAGACCTAACTGGGTTGAAGAGAAGGACGTTCCCCAGGGCGAGCTCGACAAGGAAGTTGAGATCATCAAGAATAAGGCTCTCGAAGAGGGTAAGCCTGAGAAGATCGTTATGGAGAGAATCGTTCCCGGCCAGATCAAGAACTTCTACAAGCTCAACTGCCTCGTTGACCAGGAGTTCTTCAGAGATGACGATCTCACAATCTCCCAGTACATTGATCAGTCAATCAAGGCTATCGGCGCTAACGTTTCCGTTGTACGTTTCACACGTTTCGGTCTTGGCGAAGGTATCGAGAAGAAGGTTGACGATTTCGCTGAGGAAGTAAGAAAGCAGGCTGGTCTCTAATAGACTGTCAGCTTAATTACCAATTAACTGAATTAACTTATAGGGTTGTCTCAAATTGAGGCAACCCTATTTAATTTAATTTTTTTCTTTTAATAAAGTCGCATTATTGATAAAATCTAGTGAAGATATTTTTCCGGAGGAACTTATTAATGGGTGATACAAAATACAAGCGCGTGCTTCTGAAGATTTCAGGAGAAGCTTTGGCCGGTGATGCCAAGGTAGGCATTAATGATGAAGTTCTTAAAGAGATTTCCGCAAACATCAAGGCAGTTGCAGATCTGGGCGTTCAGGTAGCCATCGTCGTAGGCGGCGGCAATTTCTGGCGTGGAAGATCTTCCGAGAAAATGGACAGAGTAACTGCAGATCACATGGGAATGCTCGCTACACTCATGAATTCACTGGCACTCTCTGATGCACTTGAGCAGCAGGGTGCCGTTACAAGAGTTTTGTCAGCTGTTGAAGTAAGACAGATGGCTGAACCATATATCAGAAAGAGAGCCGTAAGACACCTGGAGAAGGGAAGGATCGTAATCTTTGCATGTGGCACAGGCAACCCTTACTTCTCCACAGATACAGGTGCTGCGTTAAGAGCTACCGAGATCGGTGCTGACGTATTCCTTAAGGCTACTATGGTTGACGGTGTTTATGACAAGGATCCCCATGTATATTCTGACGCCAAGAAGTATGACAAAGTATCTCACGATGAGGTATTAAGACTTAACCTTAAGGTTATGGATGCCACAGCAGCTGCTCTTTGCCGTGATAACCATACAAAGATCCTTGTATTCTCCATGAAGGATCCGGAGAACATCGTAAGGATCGCTAAGGGCGAAGAATTAGGAACAATAGTTGAATAAATACATTAAGAGGAGGCTTTAATTATGGCTATGATCGAGATTACAAAGAAAGATTACGATGATATCGAAGCAAAAATGCAGAAGTGCATCGATAACCTTCAGGAGAACCTCAACACAATCCGTGCAGGACGTGCTAATCCTCACGTTTTGGATAAGATTACCGTAGATTACTATGGTGCACCTTCTCCTCTTAATGCAGTAGCTAACATTCAGGTTCCGGAAGCAAGAATGATCACTCTTACTCCCTGGGATCCGAAGATGCTTAAAGAAATCGAGCATGCTATCCAGGCTTCTGACCTTGGAATCAATCCTACAAATGACGGTAAGATGATCAGACTCGTTTTCCCTATGCTCACAGAGGAAAGACGTAAGGATCTCGTTAAGCAGGTTAAGGTATACGGCGATGAGACAAAGGTAGTTATCCGTAATAACCGCCGTGACTGCATCGATAAGATGCGTTCCGCTAATAAGAAGAAGGAACTTACAGATGATCTCCTCAAGGAGTTCGAAGAGAAGGTCCAGAAGATCACAGATAAGTTCACAGCAGAAGTAGACAAGGTCTGCGAAGCCAAGAATAAGGAACTTATGGAAATCTGACAGATGGCTTTACTCGGAAACAAAAAAGAAAAGACTTATGATACGGGTGACCTTAAGGTCCCCGTATCTTTGGGTGTAATAATGGACGGCAACGGAAGATGGG
>CAMYXF010000070.1 GCA_947303185.1 uncultured Clostridia bacterium
AGGAATCAGTCCTTATACTCATTTTAATGCCGTCCAACTTCAGGGGTTCACTTCATTCCTTAACCTGCTTTTCTTCCTTGGTTTTCTTGATCTGATATAAAAATGTCAGGATTCCTGCCAGTCCGGAGCAGCCAAGTGCGATGTTGAGGGGAAGATTTGAATCCCAGTTTCCGAACATTGAGATGGCAAGGAATGTGAATGCTGTAATAGCAAGTACGCTCTCTGTTACGATGTAGATAACCTTTGTTGTTTTCATTTTGTGTGTTCTCCTTTGCGGTTTGTCATGTCCTGATGGTACCCTCCGGAAACCCCGGTTTAAAGGACACGGACTGTCTCAAACCCTTGAAAACACTGAATGGGACACGACATGTCCCATGAGACATGAGGTATAATGGAGCCATAAATTACACGGATTTTGAAGGGGAGATACGGTAATCATGAAAAAGATCTTATCTGTTTTGCTCGCATCTGCGATGGTGCTTTCGATGGCTTCATGCACGTCCAAAAAGCCGTCAGGTCACCGTGACATCGAAGTGGTAGACGGCACGAAAAGAGAACTCGGTGGCACGGAAGAAACGTATCCGGTTATCGTAGAACCCACTGAGACCGAAGCTCCTTCCGAAACGACGGAGGAAACGACAGAGGAGACCACCGAAGCCACAACGGAAGCAACCACTTCGGCAACTGCGCCCGCAGCCGGCTTCGGAACAGCGGAAGACTATGTACAGGACATCCGCGACACATATAAATATCTTGAGATCGACGGTGAATATCATGTGCCGGAGGTCATTTTCGATACGCCTTATGCCGAGGAAATGAGACAGGAGATCCATGACCTCTTCAGCGAATATGCATTCGAGATCTCAAGCGTCGGAAACAGTCACTACTGGTACACCAAATACATCGCTTTCCTCACGGACAACGGTATCCTCACGGTAGTTTTCGTTGAGGGCGGCGAATGGGATGACGATATCTATCACATCTGGAACTTCGACGTTACCACGGGCGATAAGGTTGATAACAGGAAGCTGGCACGACTTGCGGGCATTTCCGACATAAGAACGGCCGCCATTGACGGTGCGCAGGCTTATTACAACAATACGGGCATGATGACGGTTGAGAACTATGAGGTCGTATCGACTGCTTTCGACTATATGTACGAGCCGGTTGCCAATTCCTTCAGCGAGGAAAATATCAACGAAAATATGCCCTTAGGCCTCATGGACGACGGCACGATGTTCTTTATCTCGCCCCTTGCTTCATTCGGAGGCGCCGAATGGTATTACAGGATGTACGACGTAAACGGAACAAATCTGGAATATGATGAAGGCTGGGTAGGCTCACCTCACTGAACGTAAACTATCGCCGTCTTTTTACATGAAGAGATTATCTTCAGGATCGACCCGTATATTTCACCGATACAATAGATGTAGACAGGTATCTCAACGTGCCCGATGAATACAAGGCACAAAACGACCTGTGCAAGATTTCCGAAGAACTGGGCAAAGTCTGTCTTCCAGCCGGGATTGCCGTCTTTCTTGTTGCCCACGGTCCTTATTATGTTTACTACCGCTGCCACCAGGTGTATCGCGACGACGTAGACGATCATTATCGCCTGCGGTTCATCTACCAGCATGGTCACGAAAACACCGAAGTCGAAAAGGAAGAGGCCTACTAAAAGCACGCGCTTGCCGCCGACCATGTGGTTTGCCTGGGTCATGTAGTAGAAGAGATACTTCAATCCGCGTCCCATGAGCAAAAAACCTACAAAGATCGCTATGAGCAGGAAGGCTATATCCGGAACCAGCATCAGGATCAGCGCGCCCTGGATATTAAGCACAGCCAGTATTATGTTCCACACGCGTCTTGTCTTACTCATGCTTCACACCTCTGCTTTCCCTGACGATCTTGAAGTAGTCCCTGATGCCCGCAAAGCCCTTTTTGCTATATTCGATCGAGAACCCCGCAAGGCGGTTGCCGGAGCGGTAGATCTTGTTGGTGATCATGCTCTTCTGCGACAAAGACGCGATTATGTATTTTCCTAAGAACGTATTGTCTCGGTCTTCGGGCAGTGCGTTCTTATACTGATCCACGTGGGTGTTAACGTCAAAATCAGGAATCGTCTGGCCTGAAAGCTCTTCGCCAAACGCTTTCCAGTCAGCTGAGGCATCCATCTGACGCTTGGTGAGGATGCTCATTATTCTATCTTCATAAGGCGCGATGGCTTCCTCGTCGTATGTGTTGAGCTCGAAAACTTCCACTTCACCCCTTAAATACTTCATCGCATAGATCATCTGGCAGAAAGCCTTGCGGTAATCGGAGGGATTGTCCTTGAGGCATTCCCTGTAGTTGTCCCATGCGGGCATATATTTATAGCGTATGTAGCTGTAATCGGGCAGGTGACCGGCGTGGCCGTGTCCAAGATTCAGGATGTTGGTCTCACCTAAGTTGAAGACGGTGCTGTTAAAGACGGCGTTTTCGATGTCGTCGGAAGCGCCGGGGCTGTGCTTGAATGAGATCGGCCTCACGCTGCCGTCTTCCATGATCTCAGAGAAGTTATTGTCCGTGTTGTTTATTACCAGCGAAGGCGTACCCGCAAAATTATAGTGCGCCCAGGTGTCGGCCAGGATGTGCATCGCGAT
>CAMYXF010000071.1 GCA_947303185.1 uncultured Clostridia bacterium
AAGGACAGCTTCGTCTTCACATATCAGGGAGACGGTGACCTTGCTTCCATCGGTACAGCTGAGATCGTTCATGCTGCTGCAAGAAGCGAGAACATCACAGTAATCTTCGTAAACAACGCAGTTTACGGTATGACTTCAGGTCAGATGGCTCCTACAACACTCGTAGGCCAGGTTACAACAACATCACCTTGGGGACGTGATCCTTCTTACCAGGGTTATCCTATTAACGTATCAGAGTTCTTGTCTAACCTCGCAGGCGCTGCTTATGTTGAGCGTGTTTGCGTAACAGACTTCAAGAACATCCAGAACGCTAAGAAGGCTATCCAGAAGGCATTCAACGTTCAGAAGAACAAGCTCGGCTTCTCTCTCGTAGAAGTTCTCTCCACATGCCCTACAAACTGGGGTAAGGAGCCTCTCGCAGCTATGGACTGGCTCAAGGAGAACATGGAGAAGCAGTATCCTCTCGGATGCTACAAGGGCGCTGACATCACATTCGATGCAGAAGGTAAGTATGTTTCTGGTGCAATTCCTGCAACAGCTAACAACTGCGTTA
This sequence comes from uncultured Clostridia bacterium, assembly GCA_947303185.1. Taxonomy (GTDB): domain Bacteria; phylum Bacillota; class Clostridia; order Saccharofermentanales; family Saccharofermentanaceae; genus Saccharofermentans. The sequence goes on from CAMYXF010000071.1 coordinate 554, forward strand.
ATGTTGGGGAGGTGAAGAAATGATTGATTTCTCTGTAATTTTTGCCGGATTCGGCGGTCAGGGAATCCTCTCCGCAGGCAAGATGGCAGCAGAAGCTGCTCTTTATGAAGGTAAGGAAGTTTCGTGGTTCCCGTCATACGGACCTGAGATGCGTGGCGGTACAGCTAACTGCTCCGTAGTATTCTCAGACGAGCCTATCGGATCTCCCGTAGTTAACGATGCAGACGTTGTTATCTGCCTCAACCAGCCTTCAATGGAGAAGTTCGAGAAGCAGTTGAAGCCCGGTGCTCTCATGATCCTCGACTCTTCACTCATCAAGACAAGACCTACAAGAACAGACATCAAGGTTATCGCTATGGAAGCTTCTGATATCGCTTCCGAGCTCGGTAAGATGATGTTCGCTCCTATCACAATGCTCGGTTGCATGGCTACAGCTACAGGCTGTTTCACAAGAGATTCTTTCGAGAAGTCACTCTATGAGATCCTTCCTGAGAGAAAGCACAACCTCATTCCGATCAACATGGAAGCATTTGACAGAGGCGCAGCTTTCGCGAAGTAATTTCGGAATTAAAAGCAGTGTTATAATGTTCCTGCCTGAGTTATTCAGGCAGGAATTTTTATTTGGGATAGAGTTTTGTTTATGAAAAAAGTTTTTAAATCATTGGGGATAATCATCCTTGCTCTGGTTTTGGTTGTTGCTATTTTGCTTGCAGCCTGCTTCATTTATCACAGGACAATGTTAAAGCAGGAAGAACCTTTGCTCGAAAACCCGATTGGACAGCTGGTTGAAGTAGACGGACACAACATGTGCGTGTATTCGGAAGGTGAAGGGGAGCACACATTGCTGTTTTTGTCCGGTTCCGGAACGCCTGCACCTATCCTTGATTTCAAGAGTCTGTATTCACTTTTGGATGACGATTATAGGATCGTTGTTATCGAAAAGTACGGCTATGGTTTCAGCGATATAGTCGATTCAGAGAGATCTTTTACAACGATCTTAAGACAGGACAGGGAGGCCTTAGAAAAGACAGGTATTGAAGGACCTTTTATCCTTTGTCCGCATTCGATGTCAGGCTTGGAAGCGATCATGTGGGCACAGGATTATCCTGACGAAGTTGAAGCAATCGTGGGACTTGATAATGTTCTCCCGAGAACATACGACAATTTTGATATCGAAGGTACCCTGAAACTCGAAAAATGTATTACGTTTGCAAGAGATATCGGAATCCTGAGATTCTATTATTCAGACAGTTTTCTGCCTGATACACTGACGCAGGAAGAAAAAGATCTCTATCGTGCCATAGCTTCAAGAAATACCTGTAATGTCGATATTATTAATGAGGGCCGGGCAATTACAGATGCTGTTGAAATAATAGACAGCAAGCCCAAGCCTGACGTTCCGATGATAATGTTTATCTCTGACGGTAAAGAAACCAAAGGCAGTGACTGGGTCGGCAATCATTATGATTATGCTGAAGAGCTCACAAATGCAAAGGTGATCGAACTTGGCTGCGGACACTATGTCCACTATTTTGAACCTGAAAGAATTGCTTCTGAGATCAGGGCATTTATCGATTGTGAACTATAAGATCGAAACTGAATGAGAAACATTAGCTGATTAATCAATAAAATCAGCTGACGATTTTATTGTATAATCCTCGTGGGTAACATGACACTTTTCATAAAGATGCCTCGTATCGCAGATATCTTGACGAATCTGACGGAGGGTCCGGAAAAGGGGAGTGTAAGCCCGGTAACTATATCCCGTTTGGGAATAATAACAAAGGAGGGTTTTGCATGACAGATCAAAACCGTAAAAAAACAATCAAGACCATAGCAGTCTTGGGCATTCTCATCGCACTCACCTTAGTAATGGCTTTTACGCCTGTCGGTTATCTTAAAGTTGGTGCAGTGTCGATCTCATTCCTCATGATCCCCGTTGCAGTCGGAGCAATCGCAGTAGGTCCCTGGGCCGGTGCGCTTCTCGGTGCCGTATTCGGCATCACAAGCTTTGTCCAGTGCTTCGGAGCAGATCCTTTCGGAACATTTCTCGCAAACACAAACATCGTATTCACATTCAT